>NZ_JCALCS010000011.1:0-206978 GCF_059812465.1 Mycobacterium sp. NGS54
ACACCGCCGACGAAGCCCCAATCGCGGTCCCCACCGCACCCCCCACGCTGGCGACTCGCACCGCCAGGCCGGTCAGCGGCGCGCTCAGCAGCCCCGTCAGGCCCGACAGGTCCATCGGCGGCAGGCTGAACGACGGCAACGCCGCGGCCACGCCCAACGCCCCGCCGTGGTAGCCCAGCATCGCGGCGACGTCCTGCGCCCACATCTCCAGGTACTCGAACTCGGTCATCGCGATCGCCGGGGTGTTCTGGCCCAGAATGTTCGTCGCGATCAGGGCCCTGAATTGCGCACGGTTCGCCGTCACCGCCGCGGGAGGCACCGTCGCCGCCAACGCCGACTCGAACGCCGTGGCCGCCACGCGGGCCTGGCCCGCCGCGTCCGCGGCCTGCCCCGCCGCCGAACTCAGCCACCCCACGTACGGCGCCGCGGCCGCCGCCATGGCGGCCGACGACGGACCCGTCCACGGCCCACCGGTCAACCCGGTGACCACCGAGTTGAACGACGACGCCGCGGCCGACAGGTCGGACGCCAGCGCGTCCCAGGCCGACGCCGCCAGGAACAGCGGCCCCGAACCGGCGCCGACGGATATCCGCGCCGAATTGATCTCAGGCGGCAGCCAGGAAAAGTCGAGAACCATCACGACCCCCGTTCAGCCCAGGCGCGACACGCGTCTTGGCGCTGCTCGAAAATCAACACACACCACTGCGGATCGTAAGCCTAAAATCGCCGAACTACCCCATCTTTTTTCTAAACTTGAACCGGTCGAGAACATAAACTTGACCGAGTCAACTACACAAACTTGATCCAATCCGAAAACGGCTTGTCGCCCGCAGCACCGACGGGGGCGCAACTGGCGAAACAGCCGTCGGGTACGCCAGCGGCGTGAATTTCCCGGTGCCGGTCGGAATGGTCTCACCTGCCGCGCAAATTATATTTATAAAACGTCCAAATCGGATGCAATTCCAGTCATCCGAATATCCCGTCAAGAATTGCGGCAATGAGTGACGAACGCCGCTCCCAACCGTCGGCGCCGGCCCTAGCAACCCTTGAGGCGCACCGCCAGGTAGTCGGAGACGGCGCCCATTGCCACCCGGTCCTGCGTCATCTTGTCGCGCTCGCGCACGGTGACGGCGTCGTCGGAGAGCGAGTCGAAATCCACCGTCACGCAGAACGGCGTGCCGACCTCGTCTTGGCGCCGGTAGCGGCGCCCGATTGCGCCGGCGTCGTCGAAATCGATGTTCCAGCTTTTGCGCAATTCGGCGGCCAGGTCGCGGGCCTTGGGGCTCAGGTCGGCGTGCCGCGACAGCGGCAGCACCGCGGCCTTGACCGGCGCCAGGCGCGGGTCGAGCCGAAGCACCGTGCGCTTGTCCATGCCGCCCTTGGCGTTGGGGGCTTCGTCCTCGGTGTAGGAGTCGATCAAAAACGCCATGAACGACCGCGTCAGGCCGGCTGCCGGTTCGATGACGTACGGCGTGTATCGGGTGTCGTTGACCTGGTCGTAGAACGACAGGTCGACGCCGGAATGCTTTGCGTGCGTTGACAAATCGAAATCGGTTCGGTTGGCGACACCTTCCAGCTCACCCCACGGGTTGCCGGCGAAACCGAACTTGTACTCGATGTCGACGGTGCGATCCGAGTAGTGCGACAACTTCTCCTTGGGGTGCTCGTAAAGTCGCAAATTCTCCGGGTCGATGCCGAGGTCCACATACCACTCCCGGCGCGTGTCGATCCAATACTGATGCCATTCCTTGGCGGTCGACGGCTCGACGAAGAATTCCATCTCCATCTGTTCGAACTCGCGGGTGCGGAAGATGAAGTTGCCGGGCGTGATCTCGTTGCGGAAGCTCTTGCCGATCTGCCCGATGCCGAACGGCGGCTTGCGACGGGCCGTCGTCACCACGTTGGCGAAGTTGACGAAGATGCCCTGCGCGGTTTCGGGCCGCAGATAGTGCAGACCCTCCTCGGTTTCGATGGGCCCGAGATAGGTCTTGAGCATCATGTTGAACTCGCGAGGCTCGGTCCATTGGCCCTTGGTGCCGCAGTCCGGGCAGACGATCTCGGTCATCGGCACCGAATCCGGATCAGCGATGCCCTTCTTCGCCGCGTAGGCCTCCTGCAGGTGGTCCTGGCGGTGCCGGTGGTGGCAGTTCAGGCACTCCACCAGCGGGTCGTGGAAGACCTCGACGTGGCCGGAGGCCACCCACACCTGGCGCGGCAGGATGATCGACGAATCGATCCCCACCACGTCGTCGCGGCCGGTGACGACCGCGCGCCACCACTGGCGCTTGATGTTCTCCTTGAGCTCCACGCCCAGCGGGCCGTAATCCCACGCCGATTTGGTCCCGCCGTAGATCTCGCCCGACGGAAAGACGAAGCCCCGCCGTTTGGCCAGGTTGACTACGGTGTCGATGACGGACGCCACGGGGCAGTGCACTCCCTTTCGAAGATCCGGGCAGACAGGTGGCCGGCGAAGGCCGCCCGCAAAACATCAGCCATGGTATCGACCGTCGCACCGGTCTTTGACATGCGTCATCATGCATGTGACAGTGGAAAGCGGCCGACCATGACTCCGTCGCGGCCCCTCCAAACGACCCGGCACTTCTCGAGGTGATGACTCTCGGATGGCGATGTCCTCCTCTGTGCCCGTTTCCAAGTCCTCCTCGGCGACGACCGCCGCGGCCGGCGATGCACAGTCCGACCTGGGCGGGGTGCCCCACCAGCACGGCGACGACGGGCCCGGTGAGCACGCGAGATTCTCCGAATACCCGGTGCCGCCGTCGCGGGAAATCCTCGACGCGGCGGGCGAGCTGCTGCGCGCGCTGGCCGCGCCCGTGCGGATCGCCATCGTGCTGCAGTTGCGCGAATCGCAGCGCTGCGTGCACGAACTGGTCGACGCCCTCGGCGTGCCGCAGCCGCTGGTCAGTCAGCATCTGAAGATCCTCAAGGCGGCCGGCGTGGTCGCCGGGGAGCGATCCGGCCGCGAGGTGCTCTACCGGCTGGCCGACCACCACCTGGCGCACATCGTCGTCGACGCGGTCGCTCACGCGAGTGAGGACACGGTGTGACCGGCACGAGTGTGCGTGCCACCCGGCAGCGGGCGGCGATCTCCACGTTGCTGGAAACGCTCGACGAATTCCGTTCCGCCCAGGAGCTGCACGACGAGCTGCGCCGGCGCGGCGAGAACATCGGTTTGACCACCGTGTATCGCACGCTGCAGTCGATGGCCACGGCGGGCATGGTCGACACGCTGCGCACCGACACCGGCGAGTCGGTCTACCGCAGGTGCTCGGACCATCATCACCACCACCTCGTATGCCGCGGCTGCGGTTCCACCATCGAGGTGGGCGACCACGAGGTCGAGGAGTGGGCGGCGCAAGTGGCCGCCAAGCACGGCTTTTCCGACGTCAGCCACACCATCGAAATCTTCGGAACGTGCTCGCAGTGCGGTTCTTAGGCTGAACCGCGCCGGCGCGGACGCCGTGTCTTTTCTGACCGGAAAAGTTCTGAAAAAAGTGTCCGATACGCGACCGTCGCGTGCTCCTACCCATGAGTGGCCCACGGGCCGAGGCAACCAGAACTCAAGGGAAGCGAGAACACGATGCGGAAGCAACCAGCCCCCCACCTGCGGGCGGTACGCGACGTCGAGGCCCCGTCACTGCAGTTTCGCACCATCCACGGCTACCGGCGTGCCTTCCGGATCGCCGGATCCGGGCCGGCTCTGCTGCTGATCCACGGCGTCGGCGACAAATCCGAATCGTGGGGGCCGGTGCACGCCAAGCTCGCGCAGCGGTTCACCGTCATCGCGCCGGACCTGCTGGGCCACGGCGAGTCCGACAAGCCGCGCGCCGACTACTCGCTGCCGGCCTTCGCCAACGGGATGCGTGACCTGCTAGCCGTGCTGGGCATCGAGCGGGTCACCATCGTCGGGCATTCTTTCGGCGGCGGCGTGGCGATGCAGTTCGCCTACCAGTACCCGCATCTGGTCGAACGCCTCGTGCTGGTCAGCGCCGGCGGCGTCGAGTCGGATGTGAGCTTCGCGCTGCGGTTTGCGGCGATGCCGCTGGGCAGCGAGGCGTTGGCGATGGTGCGCGTGCCGGGCGCGCTGCCCGCCATGCGAGTCTTCGGCCGCGCCATCCAGGCGCTGCTCGGTTCCACCAAGTTCGGTCGCGACGCCGTCGACACGGTGCGTCTGCTCGAGGGTTTTCGCGATCCCGCCGCCTTGTCGGCATTCGCGCGCACCTTGCGATCGGTGGTGGACGGGCGCGGCCAATACGTGACCATGCTGGATCGCAGCTACCTGGTGCAATCCATTCCCGTGCAGATCATTTGGGGCGAAGACGACCTGGTGATCCCGGTGAGCCACGCCCGGACGGCCCACGCGACGATGGCCGGATCGCGGCTGGAGATCTTCGAAAAGTCCGGGCACGTCCCGCATCACGACCACCCGGATCGCTTCGTCGAGGTCGTCGAACGATTCATGGACTCGACCCGGCCGGCCGAGCACGACCCGAGCCTCGTGCACTTGCTGCTGCGGACCGGCGCCGCCGAGGACATCGCCCCCGGTTCGCCGGCCGAGTCGGCGGTGTCCTAGCCCGTCACCGAACGCCGTATCTCGGCGCCCGTGTCCAGCACCAGCAGGATCAGGGTGCGTAGGGCGTCGTCGGTCAGCCCGCCGCCGGGAAAGTTGTAGCGCAGCATCACGTCGCCGGTCTTGGACGCGCCCTTTCCCGAGTTGCGCTGCACCGCTTGCTCGCTGGGCTTTTCGACCAGGGTCACGCTGCCGAAGTTGCTGTCGCGCGCCTGCTTGGCGATCTGGTCACCGATCTTCTTGGTCAGCGGCAGATCCCAGGCCAGGATCTGGGTAAGCGAGACCAGGTCCAGGTCCTCGGCGATGTTCACCACCCGTAACGACGCCAGTGTTCCGTTGTGGCGCAACGTGAGTGCGCCGTCGGGCTCCTCGTCGACGGGAAGGACATCGCGCAGTATCGACGCCAGACGCTCCTGCAGTGATGGCACTATGCGCTCCCGAATCTTCTGTTGCGCTCGGCGTATTCCTCGCACGCGGCCCATAGGTCGCGGCGGTCGTAGTCGGGCCACAGCTTGTCCTGAAAGATGTACTCGGCGTAGGCCGCCTGCCACAGCATGAAGTTGCTGGTGCGCTGCTCCCCCGAGCTCCGCAGGAAGAGGTCCACGTCGGGAATGTCAGGCCGCTGCAGGTGATGGGCCACCGTGGCCTCGGTGATGCGTTCCGGGTTGAGCCGGCCCGCAGCGGCCAGGCGCGCGATCTCCCTTGTGGCGTCGGCTATTTCGGCACGCCCCCCGTAGTTGACGCAGTAGTTGACGGTGATGACGTCGTTGTTCTTGGTCATCTCCTCCGCAATCGCCAGCTCGTTGATCACGCTGCGCCATAGCCGGGGCCGCGAACCGACCCAGCGGATGTTGACCCCGATCGTGTTGAGGTTGACGCGGCGCATGCGCACCACGTCGCGGTTGAACCCCATCAGGAAGCGAACCTCCTCGGGGGACCGCTTCCAATTCTCCGTGGAAAAGGCGTAGAGGCTGAGCCACTTGATGCCGATTTCGATTGCGCCGCAGACGATGTCGATCACGACGGCCTCGCCCGCCCGATGGCCGTCGGTGCGGCTCATCCCGCGTTGGGTGGCCCAGCGACCGTTGCCGTCCATCACGATCGCGACATGATTGGGCAGTCGGTCCGCGGGGATCCGCGGCGCGACCGCCTTCGAAATGTGCTGCGGCGGCCGGCGCGGGCCACCGTCGGCGGACGGCGGCAGCTCCGGGAAGACGACCGGCCAGGTCGAGGTGTCGGGAAAGACCGGGTAATCGTCGGGTGCGGGGGGCAGTTGCGGGAAGTCGGTCGACTTCGGCTTGCGCTCAGCCACAGGCCTTATCCTGCCCGATCGGCGCTGCGCGCCGTTCGGCGATTGTGCGGTCGGCCTGATACGTCCGCTCCACCAGCGGCAACGTTTTGAGCTGACGTTCCAGATGCCACTGCAGGTGCGCGGCCACCAACCCGCTGACGTGGCTACGGTGGGACTGCGGCGACGCTTCGGCGGCCTCCCAATCGCCGTCGTGCAACGCGGCCATCAGATCCAGCACACCCGGCGGCGGGGTGGTCGAGCCGGCCGGGCGGCAATGCGGGCAGACGCTGCCCCCGGCGGCGATGTGAAACGCGCGGTGCGGACCGGGTGTGGCGCAGCGGGCGCACTCGGTGAGCGCCGGCGCCCATCCGGCGATGCCCATGGCGCGCAGCAGATAGGCGTCCAGCAGCAGGTCGCGGGGCCGGCGTCCGTCGGCGACCGCGCGCAGCGCGCTCACCGTGAGCCGGTGCAGGGCCGGGGCCGGGGCCCGCTCCTCACCGGCGAGGCGTTCGGCCGTTTCCAGCATCGCGCACCCGCAGGTGTACCGGCCGTAGTCGCTGACGATGTCGGTGGCGAACGCGTCGATGGCGACGACCTGGGTGACGATGTCCAGGTTGCGCCCGGGGTGCAGTTGCGCGTCGATGTGAGCAAACGGCTCAAGTCGCGCGCCGAATTTGCTGCGGGTGCGGCGAACGCCCTTGGCCACCGCGCGAACCAGCCCGTGATCGCGGGTCAGCAGGGTGACGATCCGATCGGCCTCGCCGAGCTTGTGCTGGCGCAGCACAACAGCCCGGTCTCGATATAGCCGCATCACAATAGTTTTGCACCCCGCCGCGACAATGCGGGTATCCGCGCCGTCTAGTCTCGTACCCCGTGATTGGCGCTTCCGGGTCGGGCGCCGGGCCCCTCGCGGGATCCGGCTATCAGCGCCTGCCCACGCTGACTGACCTCCTCTATCAGCTGGCCAGCCGCGCTGTGACGTCCACCACGCTGGTGAGCCGGTCCCTGCACGCCATCCACAACAGCCAGCCGACGCTGAACGCCTTCCGGGTGGTGCTGACCGAGTCGGCGCTGGCCGACGCGGCGGAGGCCGATCGGCGACGCGCGGCCGGCGACACCGCCCCACTCCTGGGCATCCCGATCGCGGTCAAAGACGACGTCGACATCGCGGGTGTGCCGACCGCGTTCGGCACCGAGGGGTACGTCGCGCCCGCCACCCAGGACGCCGAGGTGGTGCGCCGCCTCAAGGCCGCCGGCGCGGTGATCGTGGGCAAGACGAACACCTGCGAACTGGGCCAATGGCCGTTCACCAGCGGCCCCGGGTTCGGACACACCCGCAATCCCTGGTCGCGCCGGCACACGCCGGGCGGATCGTCGGGGGGCAGCGCGGCCGCGGTGGCCGCGGGCCTGGTCACCGCCGCTATCGGCTCCGACGGGGCCGGCAGCGTGCGCATCCCGGCGGCGTGGACGCACCTGGTTGGCATCAAGCCGCAGCGCGGCCGCATCTCCACCTGGCCGTTGCCGGAGGCGTTCAACGGGATCACGGTCAACGGCGTGTTGGCGCGCACGGTGGCCGACGCCGCGTTGGTGCTGGACGCCGCGTCGGGCAACGTCGAGGGCGACCGGCACCAGCCGCCCCCGATCACGGCGTCCGACTATGTCGGGAAGGCGCCCGGTCCGCTCAACATCGCGCTGTCAACGCGGTTCCCGTACACCGGTTTCCGGGCCAAGCTGCACCCCGAGATCCTGGCCGCGACCCGGGCCGTCGGCAAGCAACTGCAGTTACTGGGCCACACCGTGGTGCCCGGCAACCCCGACTACGGCCTGCGGCTGTCGTGGAATTTCCTGGCCCGGTCCACCGCGGGGCTGCGGGCCTGGGAGGAACGGCTGGGCGACGGCGTTATCTGGGATCCCCGCACCTTGGCCAACCTGCGGGTGGGCCACGTGATGGGCGAGGCGATCCTGCGCAGCGCGCGCCGCCACGAGGCCGCCGACCAGCGCCGGGTCGGCTCCATCTTCGACATCGTCGACGTGGTGCTCGCCCCGACCACGGCGCAGCCACCGCCGCTGGCGCGCGCCTTCGACCGGTTGGGCGGCTTCGGCACCGACCGCACGATGATCGCGGCGTGCCCGTTGACCTGGCCGTGGAACCTGCTGGGCTGGCCGTCCATCAACGTGCCGGCCGGGTTCACCTCCGATGGTTTGCCTATCGGCGTGCAACTGATGGGCCCGGCAAACAGCGAGGGGCTGCTCATCTCGCTGGCCGCCGAGCTGGAGGCCGTCTGCGGCTGGGCGACCAAGCAGCCGACGGTGTGGTGGCATGCCGGCGGCGGCACCCCGCCGGCCGGCGCGCCGCCGCGCTGATAGGGCCGCCGCACATAGCTCGTGCCAACTCGGGTACCCGGTCAGGATGGATCAATCTGACGCCCCACTGCTGAACGCGCTGGCCGACTATCGCGACAAGAACCGCTACGGGTTCACGCCACCGGGCCACCGGCAGGGCCGCGGCACCGACGACCGGGTCCTGGCGGTGCTGGGCCGCGAACCGTTCCTCGACGACGTGCTGGCCAGCGGCGGCCTCGACGACCGCAAGACCAGCAACGGGTACTTGAAGCGCGCGGAGGACCTGATGGCCGACGCCGTCGGCGCCGAGTCCGCGTGGTTCTCCACCTGTGGCAGTTCGCTGTCGGTGAAGGCCGCGATGATGGCCGTGGCCGGTGGCGACGGCAGCCTGCTGGTGAGCCGGGACAGCCACAAGTCCATCGTGGCGGGCCTGATCTTCTCCGGCGTGCAGCCTCGCTGGATCACCCCCCGCTGGGACGCCGAGCGGCACTTCTCGCATCCGCCCTCCCCGGAGCAGGTGGCGGAGACCTGGAAAAAGCACCCCGACGCCGCCGGGGCGCTGATCGTCAGCCCCAGCCCGTACGGCACCTGCGCGGACATCGCCGGCATCGCCGAGGTCTGCCACGCGCGCGGCAAGCCGTTGATCGTCGACGAGGCGTGGGGTGCGCACCTGCCCTTCCACGAGGACCTGCCGACCTGGGCGATGAACGCGGATGCGGACGTCTGCGTCGTCAGCGTCCACAAGATGGGTGCCGGCTTCGAGCAGGGCTCGGTGTTCCACCTACAGGGCGATCTGATTGACCAGGACCGCCTTTCCGCCTGCGCGGATCTGCTGATGACCACCAGCCCCAACGTGCTGGTGTACTCGGCGATGGACGGGTGGCGGCGGCAAATGGTGGAACAAGGCCACGAATTGCTTAGCACCGCACTCGATTTGGCGATGCAGCTGCGCGACGACATCGAATGCGTCCCCGACGTGGAAGTGCTCGACGATGAGTTGCTGGGCGTGGAGGCATCCCACGACCTGGACCGAATGCAGGTGCTGATGGATGTTTCGGCGACGGGCACTTCGGGTTATCAGGCCGCCGACTGGCTGCGCGCGAACGCCCACGTCGACGTCGGGATGAGCGATCACCGCCGCATCCTGGCCACGCTGTCCTTCGCCGACGACAAGACCACCGCCGGCCGACTCACCACGGCGCTGACCGAATGGCGCAGGGCGGCGGACGACTTCGACCCGCCGCCGCAAATCGACCTGCCCTCACCCGAGGAGCTGCAGCTGGAGACGGTGTGCCTGCCGCGCGACGCGTTCTTCGGACGGGTCGAGGTGGTGGCCTCGGATGCGGCGGCGGGACGTGTTGCGGCCGAACAGCTCACGCCGTATCCGCCGGGAATTCCCGCCGTCGTGCCCGGCGAGTGCCTCAATGGTGCCGTGCTGGATTACTTGTGCTCCGGGGTGTGCGCCGGGATGAACGTTCCCGACGCGGCCGATCCGTCGCTGCAGACCGTCCGGGTGCTAAAAACCTAGCCGGCCAAGCTGTTTAGGGTCGCTCTGCCAGTTCTTGGCCACCTTGACGCGCAGGTCAAGGTAAATCTTGGTGCCCAGCAGCTTCTCGATCTGGGCGCGCGCGGCGGTACCCACTTCTCGCAGCCGCGCGCCGCCCTTGCCGATGACGATGCCCTTCTGGCTGTCCCGTTCGACGTAGAGGATGGCGTGCACGTCGATCAGGTCGTCGCGGTCTTCGCGCGGATTGATTTCGTCGATCACCACCGCCAGCGAATGCGGCAGCTCGTCGCGAACCCCTTCGAGGGCGGCCTCGCGGATGAGCTCGGCCATCAGGACCTCCTCGGGCTCGTCGGTCAGCTCGCCGTCGGGGTAGTACGCGGGACCGACGGGCAGCGAGGCGGCCAGCACGTCGATCAGCACATCGACCTGCGCGCCGGTTACCGCTGACACCGGGACGATTTCGGCCGAGCCACCGACCAATTCGCTGACGGCGACGAGCTGCGCGGCCACCCGGTCCTTGGGCACCTTGTCGATCTTGGTGACGACCGCGACGAGCGTGGTCTTGGGCGCGACCGCACGAATCTGTTCGACGATCCAGCGGTCGCCCGGGCCGATAGCCTCGTCGGCCGGGATGCACAGCCCGATAACGTCGACCTCGGCGTACGTATCGCGGACCAGGTCGTTGAGCCGCTTGCCCAGCAGGGTGCGCGGCCGGTGCAGGCCCGGGGTATCGACGAGGACGATCTGGAAGTCGTCGCGGTGGACGATCCCGCGAATGGTGTGCCGGGTGGTCTGCGGACGCGTCGACGTGATCGCCACCTTGGCGCCGACGAGCGCGTTGGTCAGCGTCGACTTGCCGGTATTCGGACGGCCGACCAAACACACGAAACCCGAACGGAATTCAGCCATGCCGTCGCCTCGGGGTCATAGCAGGTTACCGGCGCGGTCGGTGACGATGATCACGACGGTGGGCGACAGTTCGCGAACTGCGACGATGCCCGGGTCGTCGGCGGATCCCGCCACCAATACGGCCGCCTCCAGCCCGGTCGCCCCGCTGGATGCGGCGGCGGCGACCGCGGCCTGCAGCCCGGTCAGCTTCAGCGTCGGCAAGTCCACCGGCGCGGCCGCATACGTGCGGCCGTCGGCATCGCGCACCGCGGCGCCGCTGTCTGCGTCGGCGCGGGCCATCGCGGCGCGCGCCAGCACCACCAGCTCGGCGTCCTCGGCGTCCAATTCCTCAGCCATGGTGATCGGCCTCCCCGTCCGTCGATTCGTCGGCTTCCGCCGGGCTCAGCAGGACGGTGTTGATGCGCACCCGCCCGCGGTGATCCGGGCCGCCCTCGGCGCGCAACCGCAGGCCATGCGAGACCACCTCGGCCCCCGGCAGCGGCACCCGCCCCAGTTCGAGGGCGACCAGGCCGCCCACGGTGTCGACGTCGAGGTCGTCGTCGAACTCCACGTCGTAGAGTTCCCCGACGTCTTCGATCGGAAGGCGCGCGGAAACCCGGAACCGCTTGTCTCCCAGGTCTTCTATCGGGGCCGTCTCCGCCTGGTCGTATTCGTCGGCGATCTCGCCGACGATTTCTTCCAACACGTCCTCGATGCTGACCAGGCCGGCGATCGCGCCGTATTCGTCGACGAGCAGGGCCATGTGGTTGCGGTCGCGTTGCATCTCACGCAGCAGCGTGTCCAGCGGCTTGGAGTCCGGCACGAAGATCGCCGGGCGCATCACCTGCGACACCTTGGTGTCGCGGCCGCCGTCGGGCGACAGGAACGTCTGTTGGACAAGGTCTTTCAGGTACACCACGCCGACGACGTCGTCGACGTTCTCGCCGATCACCGGGATGCGGGAGTGCCCGCTGCGCACGGCCAGGGTGGTCGCCTGGCTGGCGGACTTGTCGCTTTCGATCCAGATCATCTCGGTGCGCGGCACCATCACCTCGCGGGCCGGGGTGTCCCCGAGTTCGAAAACCGACTCGATCATCCGGCGTTCGTCGGCCGCGACCACGCCGCGCTGCTGGGCCAGGTCGACGACTTCGCGCAGTTCGATCTCCGAGGCGAACGGCCCGTTTCGCAATCCGCGGCCCGGGGTGAGCGCGTTGCCCAGGACCACCAGCAACCGGCTGAGCGGCATCAGCAGCCACGAAATCGTTCGCAGCGGAAGGGCCGTCAGCAGGGAGATGGAATACGCGTGTTGGCGGCCCAGCGTGCGCGGGCCGACTCCGATGACCACGAAGCTGGTCACCACCATGATGGCGGCCGCGCCGACCAACCCCCACCTGATGCCCCAGTTGTCGTAGAGAAACACCACCAGCAAGACGGTCGCGGTGATCTCGCAGATGATGCGGAGCAGCACCATCAGGTTGATGTAGCGGGGGCGCTCGCTCATCACCCTGAGCAGCGACACCGCGCCGGGCCGCTCTTCGCGAACCAATTCCTGCACCCGGGCCAGCGAGACCGTGCTGACGGCGGCGTCGATCGCCGCAAAAAGCCCGCCCATAGCGATCAGGGCGATCGCGCCGAGCAGTTGCGAGACACCGGTCAATTGTCGAAATACCTTGACTTGTCCAGCAGTCGGCGGTCGCGTTCCTCTTGTCGGTCCTGCTGGTAGGCCTCGACCTGTTCGGCGACCCATCCTTCGAGCAACCGGTCCTGCAGGGCGAACATCTCTTTTTCCTCGTCCGGCTCGCCGTGGTCGTAGCCGAGCAGGTGCAGCACTCCGTGAATCGTCAACAGCGCCAACTCATGTCCCAGGGTGTGGCCCGCCGCGGCCGCCTGCTCGGCGGCGAATTCCGGGCACAACACGATGTCGCCCAGCATCGACGGCCCCGGCTCGGGCGCGTCGGGTCGCCCACCCGGCTCGAGCTCGTCCATCGGGAAGCTCATCACGTCGGTCGGGCCGGGCAGGTCCATCCAGCGCATGTGCAGGTCGGCCATCGCCGCGGTGTCCAGCAGCACCATGGACAGCTCGGCGCTGGGGTTGACGTCCATCCTGGCGATGACGAACTTCGCGACGCTGACCAATTCCGCCTCGGAGACGTCGATGCCCGACTCGTTGGAGACTTCGATGCTCATCGGCGGCTTCGGCCACCCGACGCGCGCCGGGCCGCCCGGTTCATCCCGGAGCCGGGCTCTTCGAAGCGGGCGTAGGCGTCGACGATCTCCGAGACCAGCCGGTGGCGCACCACGTCGACGCTGGTCAGCTCCGCGACATAAATGTCGTCGACGCTGTCGAGGATGTCGACCGCCGACCGCAGACCGGACCGGGCGCCGCCGGGCAGGTCGATCTGGGTCATGTCCCCGGTGACGACGATCTTCGAGCCGAAGCCCAGCCGGGTGAGGAACATCTTCATCTGCTCGGCGGTGGTGTTCTGCGCCTCGTCGAGCACGATGAACGCCGAATTAAGCGTTCTACCCCGCATGTACGCCAGCGGCGCGACCTCAATCACCCCGGCGGACATCAACTTTGGGATCAGCTCGGCGTCCATCATGTCGTAGAGCGCGTCGTACAGCGGCCGCAGATAGGGGTCGATCTTCTCGCTCAGCGTTCCGGGCAAAAAGCCAAGGCGCTCACCGGCTTCCACCGCCGGACGGGTGAGAATGATCCGGCTCACCTGTTTGGTCTGCAGCGCGTGCACGGCCTTGGCCATGGCCAGGTACGTCTTCCCGGTGCCTGCTGGCCCGACCCCGAAGACGATCGTGTTGGCGTCGATGGCGTCGACGTAGCGCTTCTGGTTGAGCGTCTTGGGCCGGATCGTGTTGCCCCGGCGGGACAAGATGTCGAGGGTGAGCACCTCGGCGGGCGATTCGTTGCCGGTGCCGACAAGCATCGCCACGCTGTGGCGCACCACCTCCGGCGTCATCGGCTGGCCGCTGGCCACGATGGCGATGAGCTCGGAGACCGCCCGCTCGGCGAGCGCCACGTCGGCCGGCTCACCGGAGATGGTGACGGCGTTGCCCCGCACGTGCAGATCGGCGTTGAGGGTGCGTTCCAGGGCGCGCAGGTTTTCGTCTGACGAACCGAGCAGGCCCACGACGAGATCGGGCGGAACGTTGATGCTGCTGCGAACCTGGGAGGTCGATGCTGCGTCAGCAGCGCTGGTCTCGCGGGGCGTCACGTGGTTTCCGATGCCTGCCTATCGTCTGACGTGGTGAAATCCTGGATTGCCAGTCTACCGCCGGTCAGGAGCGTCTCCCAATGCTTCGTCCGACGCCCATCGCGCGGTGAGCACGCCCAGCGCACCGAGCGCCACCGCGGCCGCGGTCGACGTCCGCAGCACCTGCGGGCCGAGCCGGACCGCCGTGGCGCCCCCCTCGATCAGCGCGGCGATCTCGTCCGGCGCGATGCCCCCTTCGGGCCCAACCACCAGTAACACCGAATCCGCCTGAGCCACATGGGAATCCGCGAGCCGGTCGGTCGCCGATTCGTGCAGCGCCAGCACGACGGACCCGGCCGCCACCTCGTCGCGAACCCGCTGCGTCAGCGCCGCGGTGGACACCACGCCGTCGACGGGCGGGATGTGCGCCCGGCGGGACTGCCGGGCCGCCGACCGGGCGACGGCACGCCAGCGGCGCAGGCCCTTGTCGACCCGGGCGCCCTCCCAGCTGGCCACGCAGCGGGCCGCCCGCCAGGCCAGGAACGCGTCGGCGCCGGCTTCGGTGGCCAATTCGATCGCCAACTCCGAGCGGTCGGACTTGGGCAGGGCCTGCACCACCGTCACCGCCGGACGCGGGGGCTGCACGTTCCAGCGCTCGAGCACCCGGGCCCGCAGGCCGTCGCGACCCGCTTGCTCGACCTCGCAGTGGGCGAGCGCACCGGCGCCGTCGCCGAGCACCAGCCGCTCGCCCGGCCGGATCCGGCGCACGGTGGCGGCGTGGAAGCCCTCGTCGCCCTCGACGACGGCCAGCTCGCCGGTGTCGGGCAGTGCGTCGACGTAGAACAGCGTCGCCACCATGGGTTTCTCCTACGTCAAGCCGCTAACCGCGCGGGGGCCCTAGGTACGAATACCGGCCCGAATTCGTCCATAGACCCCACGTTCGGCGGCGAGGGCGCGGCTAGCGCCCGGTGAAGGTCTCGCGGAGCCGGCTGAACAGGCCACCGCCGGCGTGCGTCGAGCGAACCTCGGCCACATCGCGGCTGCGGCGGTCCTTCAGCTCACGCAGCAGTTCGGTGTCGCGGTGGTCAAGCCGGCTCGGCACCACCACCTCGACGTGGACGTGCAGGTTGCCCCGGACGCCCGAGCGCAGGTGCGGCATCCCGTGGCCGCGCAACGTGATGATGGCGCCGGGCTGCGTGCCCGCCGGGATGTTGATCTCGCTCTTGCCGTCCAGGATGGCGTCGACGGTGACGGTGACGCCCAGCGCCGCGTCGACCATCGGCACCGAGACCGTGCAGTGCAGGTCGTCGCCCTCGCGGACGAAGATGTCGTGGGCCTGCTCGTGGACCTCGACGTACAGGTCACCGGCCGGTCCCCCGCCGGGCCCGACCTCACCCTGGGCGGCGAGCCGCACGCGCATGCCGTCGCCGACACCGGCGGGGATCTTGACGCTGATCTCGCGGCGGGCCCGCACCCGGCCGTCGCCCATGCACTGGTGGCAGGGGTCGGGGATGACCACCCCCACGCCGCGGCAGGTCGGACACGGCCGCGACGTCACCATCTGGCCCAGCAGCGAACGCTGCACGGTTTGCACCTCGCCCTGGCCGCCGCAGGTGTCGCAGGGGACGGGCGCGGAATCGCCGTTGGTGCCCTTGCCCTGGCAGCGGTCGCACAGGACCGCGGTGTCGACGGTGACCTGCTTGGTCACCCCGGTCGCGCACTCTTCGAGGTCCAGCCGCATCCGCAGCAGCGAGTCCGAGCCGGGCCGAACCCGCCCGATCGGCCCGCGCGACGCCGACCCCGCGCTGAAACCGCCGCCGAAGAAGGCCTCGAACACGTCGCCCAAGTTGCCGAAGCCGCCGAACCCGCCGCCGGCCGCGGCCGCGTTCTCCAGCGGGTCGCCGCCCAGGTCCACGATCCGGCGTTTCTCCGGGTCGCTCAGCACCTCGTAGGCGACGCTGATCTCCTTGAACTTGGCCTGCGCGGCCTCATCGGGGTTGACGTCCGGATGCAGCTCGCGCGCCAACTTGCGGTAGGCGCGTTTGATGTCCGCATCGCTGGCGTTTCTGCTCACGCCGAGCAGCCCGTAATAGTCGCGTGCCACGCCTGACTCTCCTGAAAGGTCCTAAGCCGCGCTACGCGGCCGTCCACAAACTCTGGTGCGGGTGCGCGGTCATCGGGCACCCAGCACTTCGCCGATGTACAGAGCAACCGCAGCCACGCTGGCGATAGTTCCCGGATAGTCCATCCGGGTGGGGCCCAGCACACCCATGCCGCCGTACACGGTATCCGAGTGGCCGTAGGCGGTGGACACCATCGAGGTCCCGACCATCTGCTCGACGGCCGTCTCGTGGCCGATGCGCACCGTCACCTTGCCGGCTTCCTGCTGTGCCGCCAGCAACCGCAGCACCACCACCTGCTCCTCGAGGGCCTCCAGGATGGACCGCAACGAACCGCCGAAATCCGCGGCGTTGCGGGTCAGGTTGGCGGTGCCGCCCATCAGCAGGCGTTCCTCGGTGTGCTCGACCAGAGACTCCAGCAACACGGTCGCCGAGCGGCCGACGGCGTCGCTCAGGTTGGTGGCCAGCCCGCTGCGCCCGTGCAGCTCCCCGGCCAGGTCGGCGACCGCGGTCGACGCGGCGGAAAGCCGCTTGCCGACCAGGGCCTGGCCCAGCATCTCGCGCAACTGGGACAGCTGATGGTCGTCGATGACGTCGCCGAGCTCGACGATGCGCTGGTCCACCCGTCCGGAGTCGGTGATGACCACCATCAGCAGCCGCGCCGGGGTCAGCCCGACCACCTCCAGATGGCGGACGGTCGACGTCGACAACGTCGGGTACTGGACCACCGCAACCTGGCGGGTCAGCTGCGCCAACAGGCGCACCGCGCGGCGCAGCACGTCGTCGAGGTCGACGCCGGACTCCAGGAAGCTTTGGATCGCGCTGCGCTCGGCCGACGACAGCGGCTTGACGTCGTCGAGCCGGTCGACGAACTCGCGGTAGCCCTTCTCGGTGGGCACCCGCCCGGAGCTGGTGTGCGGCTGGGTGATGTACCCCTCGGCCTCTAGCACCGCCATGTCGTTGCGGACCGTGGCGGACGACACCCCCAGGTTGTGGCGCTCCACCAACGACTTCGAACCGATCGGTTCCTTGGTCGCGACGAAGTCGGCGACGATGGCGCGCAGCACCTCAAAGCGACGGTCGTCCGCGCTTCCCATCGGCTCCCACCTCCTTGATTGCGTCCATTTTACGGGTCGCAAAAGGTGCCAACCGCCATTACCAGACGTCTGGCGGCGAACTCCGGCAACTTCCCGGCTAGCCTGTCCAGCATGTACCGGTCGGGCCGAAGCGACGCTTCGCGGACGTCGCGGAAGGCCCGCCAATGATTTTCAAGGGCGTGCGCGACGGCAAGCCGTATCCGGATCACGGGCTGTCCTACAAGGATTGGTCCCAAATACCGCCCCAGCAGATCCGGCTCGACGAGTTGGTCACGACGACGACCGTGCTGGCCCTGGACCGCCTGCTGTCGGAGGACTCCACCTTCTACGGCGACCTTTTCCCGCACGCGGTGCGCTGGAGGGGGATCATCTACCTCGAGGATGGCCTGCACCGCGCGGTGCGCGCCGCGCTGCGGAACCGCACCGTGCTGCACGCCCGGGTGTTCGACATGGACATGCCGCTGAGCCAGCAGACGTAGTCTTCGGCGGTCACGTTTGGGCGTCGCCGGGTGTCGACCTAGAAAGGGAGACATTCAAGGGAGGACGCCATGGCTCGGCTGCAAGGAGTCTCGGACCGCGAGGCCGGATTGGGCGCCAAGATCGCCTTCTTCTTCACCAAGCGCAAGCTTGCGCAGATGGCCGGCCTGGAAACGGCGGGAATGCTGGAACCGCTGCGCATGTACGCGCACATCCCGCGGTTGCTCAGCGCCTACGGCAAGCTGGAGCAGGCCGAGTCGAAGCTGGACATCCTCAGCCCCCGCCACCGCGCGCTGGCCGAACTGAAGGCGGCGACTACCGTGCGCTGCGAGTACTGCATCGACCTGGGTTCACAGATCGCGCGGCGGTGGGGAATCACCGACGAGGAGTTGCTCGCGATGGCCGATTACCGCAACGCGTCCTGCTTCTCCGAGCTCGACAAGCTGATCATGGAGTACGCCACCGCGATGAGCCGCACCCCGGTCGAGGTGACCGACGAGCTGTTCGAGGCGCTGCGCGCCCACTTCGACACGCCGCAGCTGGTCGGCCTCACCCATGTCATCAACCTGGGCAACATGCGCGCCCGGTTCAACATCGCGCTCGGCATCGGCTCGTCCGGCTTCTCCGGCAACCGGGTGTGCGCCCTGCCAGAGGCCGGTCGCGCGTGACGGCGGCGAACGCTTCGTTGTCCGCCCGCTTCGAGGCGGCGCGGCCGAGGCTGGGCGCCCTCGCCTACCGCATGTTGGGTTCGGTCGACGACGCCCAGGACGCCGTGCAGGAGGCGTGGCTGCGGCTCAGCGCCGGGCGGGCCGCTGACGATATCGCCAACCTCGACGCCTGGCTGACCACCGTGGTGGCCCGCATCTGCCTGAACGCGTTGCGCGGGCGCGGCCGCGAGGAGCCCCTCGGGCACCTGCCCGACCCGATCGTCGATGCCGAGGGCGAATTCGATCCCGAGCACCGGGCGATGCTGGCCGACGCGGTGGGGCTGGCGCTGTTCGTGGTGCTGGACACGCTGCCGCCGGCCCAGCGGCTGGCCTTCGTCCTGCACGACGTGTTCGCCGTCCCGTTCGACGAGATCGCGCCCATCGTCGAGCGGACGCCGGAGGCGACCCGAAAGCTGGCCAGCCGGGCCCGCCGGCGCATCGAGGAGGCCGATCCGGCCCCCGACGGCGGCGTCGCCGCGCAACGCGAGGCCGTGGACGCCTTCTTCGCCGCGGGCCGCGCCGGCGACTTCGACCGGCTGGTGTCGGTGCTGGACCCCGGCGTCGTGCTGCGCGGCGATTTCGGCAAGGGCGCCAACGTATTCCGCGCCGAGGGTGCGCAATCCGTGGCCAAGCTGGCCCGCGGCTACGCGGCGCCGGAGCGCGAGGTGCGCCGCGCCATCGTCAACGGCGCGGCCGGCGCGGTCGTGTTCGTCGACGGGCGGCCCACCGCCATCATGGGTTTCGTGGTGCGCGACGGGCTGGTGGCGGCCATCGATGTGCTGGCCGACCCGGACCGGATCGCCAAACTAGACCTGCGCGGCGTGCGCGCCGGTCACTGACCGGCGGCCTGCAGCAACTCCATCGCCGACGCGCGCGACAGCACCCAGCCGCCCTGGTTGACGAACGTGACGTTCTGGGTCACGGGCGACGTGAGCTTGGGACCCGAGACCGCCACGTCGGCCGTCGCAGAACCGGCCGCGGCCGGTTGAATGTTGGTGACGCCGAACGCCAGCGGCAGGTCGCCGTTCTTGGCCGCCTTCTGCAGCTTCTTGTCGGCGACGTGCGCTTCCAGCCCGCTGATTCCGCCTTCGACCAGGTTGCTCTTGCTCGAGAACGAAACGCTCGGGTCCGCAAGGCTGTTCAGCACGCCGGTCAACTGATCGGCCGTGGGCACATTCACCGCCTGCGGCGGATCCTGCGGCAGCGGCGCGCCGACCGCGATCAGCCGAACCGAGGCCGCCTCACCCGGTGCCACGACGGACGTGATGCCGGCGGCCGCTCCCCCGATGACGGCCAGCGCCGCGGCGCCGCCGGCGAAGAATTTGACGTTTCTCATGGTCCCCCCTCAGGTGGGCACGCGTCGACGGACCGTGCCAGTGTGCTTCTTTCGACTGTTGTTTCGTGTCTGCGCACCGAGACGTTACGGCCACGTCATGTGAGTAGCCTGTGCGCCCACTGTGTGGTGCACAGGCTGCCCGGCGTTGCTAGTTCGTCGCGGTCGCGGCCTGTATCAGGGCGATCGCGGCGTCGTGCTGCAGGATCCAGTTGCCGCCCTCGTTGACGAACGCGAGGTGCTTTTCCACCGGCCCGGCGAACTTCGGACCCGCGATGGCGACGTCGGCCTGGGCCATATTCGGACCGGCAGGCGCGATGTTCGTCACGGCGAACGTCTCCGGGAAGTTTCCGTTGCGGTATGCCTTGCGCAGGTCGTGGTCGGCCACGTGGCCCTCGTCCGGAGCGATGCCGTTTTGCACCAGGTTGGTCTTGGTCGTGTAGGACACGCCGGGATCGGTGGCCTGGGTGCACAGGTTTGACACCTGGTCCGGGCTCGGCAGTCCCGGCGCCGGCGGCGGATCCTGCGGCGGCGCGGCTGCGGCGGGAGTCGCGCCGGCGGCCGCCGCGCCCATGGCTATCGCGCCGATGGCCAAGGACTTCAAGGGTTTCGTTCTCATGGTCAGGTCCTCCCCCTGGTGAGTAAGAGTTGTGATTCTGCCCTCGGCGCCTTCTGTTCTTGGTCTCGGGCGGGTCACGGTACGGGCACGTTACCAGCGCTCAGTCGCCGGCCATGGCCTCGCGAAGGGTCTTGGGGCGCAGGTCGGCCCAGTTGTCGTCGACGTAATCCAGGCACGCCGAGCGACTCGCTTCGCCGAACACCGCGCGCCAGCCGGCCGGGATTTCGGCGAACGCGGGCCACAGGCTGTGCTGCTCCTCGCCGTTGATCAGCACATAGAACGCGCCGTCGTCGTCATCGAAGGGGTTGGTGCTCATCGCTTCTCCTTGTCGTTCGTTGTGTGCCGGCGCTCGCTGAAACCACGGTGGCGCCCAGCACCCGGTCGGACAGCAATCCGAGGCAGCTCAGGTTGGGAAAGCCGGGACCTTGGGTGAGCCCGGACAGGTTGGGCAGGAACAGCTTTGGCGTGACATCGGTGACGGCCAGGTCGTAGCCGATCGCTTCCTGCAGGCTGTCGGCGGTCAGCGGCCCACCCAGCCCGAGTTCGAGCAGGTCCAGCGCGTCCTGGGCGAACAGCGAAGTGAACCACAGCGGGTCGGCGCCGGAGCCGTCGATGACCAGATCGAATCCGTGTACCGTCTCGAGGTTCTCGCTGCCCCGGTTGGTGGACAGGGTCAACCGGATCTGCCCGTCGCGGCCCACGGCGTGCGCGACCCGGCCGCGCAGGTGGTGGATGCGGTCGTCGGCCAGCAGCGCCTCCTGCACGTTGGCCGAGAACACCCCACGGTCGGTGCGCGCCAGCGCGTCGCGGCGCTCGTCGAGCGTCAGGTCGGTCCAGTCGGTGGGATCGGAAAACAGCGAGTTCTCGAAGAACCCCTCGCCGCGGGTGAACAGCGTGGCCTGCGGGGAGATGACGGTGATGCTCGAAACCCGGTGCCGGAACAGCTCGTTGAGCATCGACGCGGCCGTCTCGCCGCCACCGATCACCGCTACGCGCTCGGCGCTGATGCGGTCGTCGGCCGCGGCGCGGTCCCAGAACTGGGCGATCGACAGCACGCGCGGATTCCCGGGCAGCAGCGACTTCTCGGCCTGGCCGGGGCCGGTGATCATCAGGGCGTCGGCGTGCACTGTGGTTTCGTGGGTCTGCAGGGCCCAGCGATCGCCGCTGAGGGCGAGCCGCTCGACCTCGCCGTGCACCACGTCGAGGCCGATCTGGGCCGCCACCCAGCCCAGGTACTGGCTCCACCGGCGATGGGTCGGCGCCGGTCTGCCCCGGTCGATCCATTCGGCGAACGACGCGGTGGCGATCAGATACGACTGCCAGCTGTAGCGGATCATCCGCTCGTCGAGTTCGGCGTTGCGCCGCGGCGCCATCGACGAGCGGTACGGGAACCCGACGTCTTTTTCCGGGCTGGTGCCCAGCCGGTGCGCGCCGTCGGTCCATCCGCCGCTGGCCTGCCAGTTGGCCGCCACCCCGATGCGTTCGACCGCGACGACGTCGGGAACATCGACTCCCATGTCGCGCAGCACCGATGCCTTGGCCGCGACGGCCACCGCCTTGGCTCCGGCGCCAAGGACCGCGAGTGTGCTCATTCCGCCATCTCCCGCAGTGTCTGGGTCCAAAGTTCTTGGAGCTCTGTGATTTCCGCCTCGTCCAGAATGCCCGGCAGCGCCCGCCACTGGGTGGCCAGCACGCGAGCGGCGCCGGTGCCGAGGATGCCCGCCACCACGGTCAGTTCGTGGCGCACCGCTTGTTCGGGCTCGGGCACCCGGCCGACCTCCGTCATCAGCTCGCGGTCGAGCTCGAGGTCCCCGACGCCGACGTGGAGGTTGCCCAAATAATTGAGCAGCAGTTGAGGTTCGGGGAGCTCGCGCAGTCGCGTGTCGGGCCGCAGGTAACGCAGCAGGCCGTAATCGACAGCGCTGCCGGGGATTCGGGCCAAGTCGGTGGCCCCGTCGGAGTGGATGCGCAACGGGTAGATCGCGCTGAGCAGCCCGACGGTGTCGCCGGTATCGGTGTCGGCCCCGAACTCCGTGCGGCCGTGGGTCTCCAGCGCCAACAGGGGTGCCGGGGTGTCCTGGCCGCGTCGCCGCCGCCACGCGGTCACGGTGCGCGCGGCCGCGGTGATCAGCAGTTCGCCCATCGGCTGTCCCGCCGCGAGCAGCCGCCCGGTGAGCTCGGTCCCGCAGGCCGAGACGCTGATCGACAGGTCGCCGGCGCGGTCGGTCCGCGGCCGCAGCCTGCGGGAGCCCAGCGGCGGATCGGCGCCCCGCAACTCGGCAGCCCAAAAGGCTTCGGTGTCCAGCGTTTTGGCCCGCTCCGCCAGCATCCGTGACCACTGCCGGTAGGTGGTGTGCTCGCGCGCCGGCGTGGGCTGACGCCCCGCGGCCAGGGCGTGCAGGCCGGCGTCGAGTTCGCCCAGCACGATGCGCCACGAGGCCGGGTCCATCGCCAGCACGTGCGCCGTCAGCACCAGCACCCCCGGCTGATGCGGCCGGCGCAGCCACACCGCGGACAGCAGCCGACCGGCCTGCGGGTCGAGGTTCTGCACCGCCTCGAGGACATGTTTGGCGACGTCGTTGGTCGGCTCGCCGCTGGCCCACGCCTCGCTGAGGATGTCGACCTCCGGTTGCGCGACAAGCGTCATCGCGTCGCGGTCGAGCCGGCAGCGCAACACCTCGTGCCCGCCGACGACCGCGCGCAGTAGCGCCTCCAGGTCGCCGCGGGTGATCGTGTCGGGCAGCCTGATGACTTCGGTCTGTGCGAGCCGTCGGGCGTCGCCGTGCTCGTAGAGCCAATGGGCGCCTGCCAACACCGGGATTGGTTCGCCGGACTCGGCCGCGCCGTCGGAGATCGGGTGGCGGGCCGCGTCGGAGTCGATCGCCGCGGCGAGTTCGCGGATGGTGTCGCACTCCACCATCGACCGGGCCCGCAGCGCGAGGCCGCGGCGGCGGGCGGCCTGCACCACCGACAGGGCCGAGATGCTGTCCAGGCCCAGTTCCAGAAAGCCCGCGGTGACGTCGACGTCGGTACCGCCCAAGACGTCGGCGAACGCCTGGGTCAGCGCCGCCTCGGTCGGCGTGTCGGGCGCGACGGCCGGACGGTCGGCGATATCGGTTGCCGCCAGTGCCTTTTCGTCGATTTTGCCGTGCGAGGTCAGCGGCAGCTCGTCCAGGACGACGATGTGATGGGGAACGAGGTGGCGCGGCAGCCGGTCGAGCAGCATCTTCCGCAGTTCGGCCGCTGCAGGCCGGTCGGGCCCGCCCGCCACATACGCGGTGAGCCGGGGCCCACTGGCGTGGTGATGAGCCATCACGTGGGCGCCCCGCACCGCGTCGTGGCCGCAGAGCACCGCCGCGATCTCGCCGGGCTCGACGCGGAATCCGCGGATCTTCAGCTGGGCGTCGCTGCGACCGAGGAACTCCAGGCCGCCGTCGGGCATGCGGCGCACCACGTCTCCGGTGCGGTACATCCGGGTGCCGCCGCCGTTCGGTTCGGCGACGAAACGCGTTGCGGTTTCGCCCGCCCGCCCCAGGTAGCCGCGGGTCAGCTGATCGCCCGCCAGGTACAACTCGCCGGCGGCGCCGTCGGGAACCGGCCGCAGCCAGGAGTCCAGTATGTAGGCGCGAGTGGTCCGGGTAGGACGGCCGATGGACGGCCGGGCGTGCTCGGCGATGGCCGCGACGACGGCCTCGACCGTGGTCTCGGTGGGTCCGTAGCAGTTGAAGGCGGCCATCGCCGTTCGGGCGCATTCGGTTTGGATCGCGCGCCACGCGGCGACACCGACGGCCTCGCCGCCGAGCGCGAGAACCGCCAGCGGCACCCGCCGCAGCAGTCCCGCGTCGTGCAGCTGGCCGAACATCGACGGCGTGGTGTCGATCATGTCCAGGCCGAAGCGGTCGATCACGTCGACCAGCGTCTCGGCGTCACGCTGATGGTCGTCGTCGACGACGTGCACCGAGTGGCCATCGAGCAAGGCCGCCAACGGCTGCCACGCCGCGTCGAAGGTGAACGACCAGGCGTGCGCGATGCGCAGCGGTCGCCCCAAACGCGCGGCCGCCGGCGCAAGAACGCGCTCGATGTGGTCGTCGGCGTACGCCGCGAGCGCTCGGTGCGTACCGATGACGCCCTTCGGTGCGCCGGTGGTGCCCGAGGTGAAGACCGCGTAGGCCGCGTGGTCGGGCGGCACCGCCGCGGCCCGGTAACCGGTGTCCCCGGCAACGGAATTCGCGACGAATTCCTCGTCGACGACGATCGGCGCCGACGTCTGACGCAGGATCTCGGCGACCCGCTCGTCCGGCATGCCCGGGTCCAGCGGCACGATCATGCCGCCAGCCTTCAGGATCGCCAGCATCGAGGCGACATAGCTCGGGCCCCGGGGCAGCAGGATCGCCACCGCGGTCTCGCTGCCCACGCCCGCCCGCTGCAGCGCGGTGGCCAGCCGGTCGGCAAACGCGTCGAGCTCGCGGTAGGTCAGCCGCCCGTCGGCCCAGCTGACCGCGGGCGAATCGGGTTGCGCCGCGGCGATTTCGGCGAACCGGTCGTGCACCGCGCCCGCCGGCACCTCCGGCAGGTCCGCGGCGGCCGAATCGCGCTCGTCATCGAGCAGGATGTCGACCTCGCGAAGTGGCCGGTCCCACTTGTCCACCAACCGTTGCACCACCGCGATCAGCCGCCGGCCGAGGTCTTCGGGCGCCATCGCGCCCAGCGCACCGTCGAGCGCCTCCACCAGTACCGTGAGCCCGCCGGAGCTCGGGTGGGCGGCGATGGTCACGGGGAAGTGCGACACGCTCTCCAGCGCCACCGGGCGGAACGTCGCCCCGTTTGCGACGAATTCGGTCGCCCCCACAACCTCGCCTGGTGGGAAGTTTTCGTACACCACCAGGGTGTCGAACATCTCGCCGACACCGGCGATCGCACGCAGTTCGGCGTGCCCCAGGTAGCCGTGGTCGCGCAGCGCGGCGGATTCACGTTGCAGCGCAAGGCATTGCGTCCCGGCCGCTTGGCGGGGATCCAGCCGCACCCGCAACGGCACGGTGTTGATGAACATGCCGACCATCGTCTCGACGCCCGGCAGTTCGCCCGGCCTGCCGGACACCGTCACCCCGAACGTCACATCGTCGCGGTCGGTTAAGACCGACAGTATTGTCGCCCAGGCCATTTGGACCAGCGTGTTGAGCGTGACGCCGCGGGTCCGGGCGGCCTCGGTCAGCGCGGCGGCGGAGTCGGGGTCGAGGCGCAGCGTGGTGCGGCGCGGTATGCCCGCCGGTGGCGGGGTGGCGGTCAGCGCCGGCGAGAGCAGGGTGGGCCCGTCCGTGCCCCGGAGATGCTCGGCCCACAGGGCGCGGCTGGCCGCCTGGTCCCGGGTGGCCAGCCAGCCGATGTAGTCACGATACGGCCGCGGCGGTGGCGGCAATGCGGCGGCGTCTCCCCCCGCGCGATACAGGGCGAGCAGTTCGGACACCAGAAGCGGCAGCGACCACCCGTCGATGACGATGTGGTGCGCGACGATGACCAGGTGCCAGCGTTGCTCCGGCAATTCGATGAGCAGGAACCGGATCAGCGGACCCCGGCCCACGTCGAAACGGCGTTGGCGCTCTCCGGCTTCCAGCGCCTCGACGTCGCCGGGCTCGGCGCGCACGCACCGCCAGGGCACTTCGGCGCTGCTGGGCACCACCTGGACCGGCCGGCTCAGGTCGCCGTGGATGAAGCTTGCCCGCAGGTTGGGGTGCCGGGTCAGCAGTGTCGCGGCGCACTCGCGCAACAACGCGACGTCGAGCGGGCCCACCACGTCGGCAGCCATCGCGATGACATACGGGTCCGCGCCCGACCCCTCCTCGGCGGTTAGCGTCGCCATCGAGAACAGCCCCTGCTGCAGGGGGCTGAGCGCCATCACATCCTCGACGGCCGGCCGCGGGTCGGCTCGGGTCACGGCCGATCACCCCATGACGAGGTCAGTGCGGCCAGCTCCTCGGCGGAAAGTCCCGAGGCGCTCATCGGTGCGTGGGAGCCGCCGTTCTCGGGTTCGATTTCGGCTGCCGACTTGGCGTCCAGGGCGGCGGCGAGCTCATGAAGCACCGGATGTTCGAAGATCATCCGCGGGGTCAGCGGCATTCCGCCGTCGCGGGCCCGCGCGGCGGCCCGCACGGCGAGGATGCTGTCCCCACCGAGACTGAAAAATTCGTCGTGGCGCCCGATTTCGCCGGCTTCGAGCAGGTCGGCGAAGATCGCCGCGAGCGCGCGCTCGGTGGCGGTGCCGGGCGGTTCGGCCGAATCGGCGACAGCCGCCGTCGGCGCGGGTCCCTCGATGTCGGCGACAAACTTCAGTTGACCGTCGTCGGTCCACACGCCGCGCTCGCCGCTGCGGTACAGCCTCGAACCGGGTTGGGCGGCAAACGGATCGGCGACGAAGCGGGTCGCGGTCACCGATGCCAGCGCCAGCCGGCCGATGACCGCCGGACCGCCACCGTAGTAGACGTCGCCCACCACCCCGACCGGGACGGGGCTCAGCCAGGCATCCAGCAGGTATACCCGCGCCGCGCCGTCGCCCGCGTCGGACCGGGCCAGAATGCGCTGTCGTTCTTGCGCACCGGCGATCTCGACGTCGCGCAATCGTTGATCGGGACGATCGGCGAACGCCTCGATGACCCGGACCAACCACCCGGCGAACCGTTCCGCGGTGCCGCGCCGGTACAGCTCGGGGCGATAGATGATGTGGCCTCGGTAGCCGTCGTCGGACGCGAAGAAGTTGACCGACATGTCGGCGTGCGCCACGTCGAATTCCGGCTCCAGCGCGGTGAAGGTGGTGTCGCCGTCCGGTCCGCTGTCGATCACTTGATCTTGTGGTAACTGTTCGCGAACGTGCACCACCACGTCGAAAAGCGGGTTGCGCGACAGCGACCGGGCGGGCCTGACGGCATCCACCACCTGATCGAACGGCAGGTCCTGGTGTGCGTACGCGGCCAGTGCCATGTCCCTGGTACGCGTCAGCAGCTCGCGCAGTGTGGGATTGCGGTGCAGGTCATTCCGCAGCACCACGATGTTGATGAAAAAGCCGATCAGGCGATCCAAATCGGATTCGTTGCGACCGGCGACCGGGGTGCCGAGCGGGACGTCCGGGCCGCCGCCGGCCTTGTGCAGCACCACCGCGATGGCGGCCTGCAAGAGCATGAACTCGGTGATGCCGAGCTCACGAGTCAGGGCGCTCAGCTTGGCGCGGGTCGCCGCCCCGAAACCGAATTCGACGGCAGCACCGGCGCCGGTGGGCGAGAGCGGCCGCGGGAAGTCCGGGCGCAGACCGTTTTCGCCCGAGAGTCCCTCGAGCTGCCGGGTCCAGTAGTCGCGCTGGGGTCCGGCGATGCCGGCGCTGTCCTCCAGCAGCGCCGCCTGCCACACGGCGTAGTCGGCGTATTGCAAGGGCAGCGGTTCCCAGTCGGGCGCATGGCCGCCGCGGCGGGCCCGGTAGGCGGTGAGCAGGTCGGTGAACAGCACCCCGCCGGACCAGTGATCGCCGGCGATGTGGTGCATGACAACCGACAGGACGTTGCGCTCCGGCGTGCTCAGCAACGCCGTCCGGATCGGCGGGTCGGTCTCCAGGTCGAACACGTGACGCCGCTCGGTATCCAGTTGCGCCCCAAGCCAGTCCTCGTCGGGCCCGTCGGCCCGCCGCACCGGTACCTCGGCGGGCGGGTGGACGTTCTGGTGGGGCACGCCGTCGATCTCGCGGTAGGTGGTGCGCAGGATCTCGTGTCGCGCCACGACGTCGGTGACGGCCGCCACCAGTGCGGCGGTGTCGCAGGGACCGCGCAACGCCGCGGCAAACGGAATGTTGTTGACGGCGTTGGGCCCGTCGAATCGATAGGTGAACCAGCTCCGCAGCTGCGACGACGACAGCCGCGCCGGCCCGTCATGGTTCAACGCGACCAGCCGTGGCCGCGCCGACGCCTGATCCGCGGCGTCGATATGCGCGGCGAGCCGCGCCACCGTTGCCAGTTCGAAAACCTCGCGCACGCCGATATCGACGCCGAACGAGTTGCGGACCGCCGCCACCAACTTCGTCGCGAGCAGCGAGTGCCCGCCCAGGTCGAAGAACGAATCGTCGGCGCCGACCCGGTCGCGGTCGAGCATCTCGGCGAACAGTCCGGCGACGCGCCGCTCGGTCTCCGATCCCGGCTCGCGGAACTCCGCGCCGGATCTCACGTCCGGGGTTGGCAGCGCGGCCCGGTCGATCTTGCCGTGCGCGGTGATCGGAATCTCGTCGAGCACAACGTATGCCGCCGGCACCATGTACTCGGGCAGCGCCGCGGCGACGCGGGCCCGGATGCGGTCGAGGTCGACCTCGGACGTTCCCGCGGCGGGCGTCACGTAGCCAACCAGGCTCTTGCCCAGTCCCGGCAGGTCGCTGACCACCACGACCGCCTGCCCGACCGTCGGGTCGACCGAGATGGCCGCGCCGACGTCACCCAGTTCGATCCGGAAGCCGCGGATCTTGACCTGTTCGTCGGCGCGGCCCACGAACTCGACGTCGCCGTCCGCGTTGCGGCGCGCGAGGTCCCCGGTGCGGTACATCCGGGCGCCGGGATTGAACGGGTCGGCGACGAATCGCTCCGCGGTCAGCCGGGCCCGACGATGGTACCCATGCGCCAGATGCGTTCCGCCGAGGTAGATCTCGCCGATCACGCCGACCGGCACGGGTCGCAGCGAATCGTCGAGCAGGTGCATCGAGGTGTTGATCTTGGGCCGGCCGATCGGCACGATGCGGGTGCCTTGTGGGCCCTCGACCTTGAACCGGCTGGCGTTGATCACGGTTTCGGTCGGGCCGTAGAAGTTGTGCAGCAGCGCGTCGAACGTGGCGTGGAACTTGTCCGCCACCTCGCCGGGCAGCGGTTCGCCGCCGATGGGCACCCGTTGCAGCGTGCGCCACTGGTTGACGCCGGGCAGCGACAGGAACAGGCCGAGCAGGGAGGGCACGAAATGCATTGCGGTGATTCCCTCGTCGCGCAACAGGGCGGTGAGGTAGCCGATGTCGTTGAGCCCCCCGGGGCGTGGGATCACCATGCGCGCCCCGCACGCCAGCATGCCGAAGATTTCGGCGATCGACACGTCGAAGCTCGGGGAGGCGACCTGCAGCAGCCGGTCGGTGTGGTCGACGCCGTACTCGCCCTTGAACCAGACGAAGTATTCGGCGACCGGGCGATGTGGCACCGCAACGCCTTTGGGCAGTCCGGTGGTGCCCGACGTGTAGATCAGATATGCGGTGTTTTCCGGGCGCAGCGGCCGCACCCGGTCCGCGTCGGTGGGGTCGTCGGCGCCGTACGCGGCCAGGTCGGCCACCGGCTCGCGCAGGACCAGCTTCGCGTCGCAGTCGTCGAGGATGAACCGCAGCCGGTCCGGCGGGTAGGTGGGGTCCACGGGCACATAAACCGCGCCGGCCTTGGCGATGCCGACCGCGGCGACGACCAGGTCCGGCGACTTGTCGAGCAGCACCGCGACGCGGTCCTCGCTGCCTATCCCCCGGCCGATCAGCCAGTGCGCCAACCGGTTTGCGGCCTCGTTGATGTCGTGGTAGGTGTACCGGCGGCCTTCGTAGACGACGGCGACGGCGTCCGGGGTCCGCGCGGCCTGCTCGGACACCAGGTCGGCGAGGGTTTTGGGGGTGGTCTCGAACACCTCGCCGTGCGACACCTCGCGCAGCCAGGCGGAGTCGGCCTCGTCCAGCAGCGCCAGCCCGGCCAACGGCCTGTCCGGTCGGGCCAGTGCGTCGTCGAGGAGCACGGCGAAGTGACGCAGCATCTGGCGAGCCAGCGCGGGTTCGAGGATCTCCAGCAGGTGTTCGGCCTCGACCAGCACACGGCCGCTCTCGAATTCGACCATGAAACCCAGTGGCAGCTGGGTGAGGTTGCTGCGCAGGCCGTAGCGCTCGCACTCGACGCCGGCCGGGCGGAATCCGCCGCCGTCGGGCTCGCGCAAGCCGAAGCTGACCCGGGTCATCCGTTCGGCGCCGTGTCGGCGATCGGGGTTCAGTTCGCGCACGGCGCGGTCGAGGCCGACGCGTTGGTGCGCGAATGCCCCGGTGGCGATGTCGCGCGTCGACTTCAGCAGCTCGCGAAAGGTCATCGCCGGCCGCGGTCGCAGGCGCATCGCCACCGTGTTGCCGAAATATCCGATGGTGTCGTCGGTTCCGGCCCCGCGATTGAGCACTGGGGCGGCCACGAGGAAGTCGTCGCTGTGGGTGTAGCGATGTATGAGGGCGCCGAATGCGGCGAGCAGCACCATGTACGGGGTACAGCCGGTGTCGCGCGCCATCGCGGTCACCCGTTGCGCGGTGTCGCCGGACAGCCGGAGTTCGCCGCGGGCGGCCCGCCAGTTGGTCGGCATGGTCGTCCCGGCCGGGCCGGGGAGCTCCAGGGGCTCCGGCGGGTCGGCCATGACGGCACGCCAGTAGTCGAGGTCGGCGTCGGTGGTGTCGGACGCCGGCGGTGCGGTGGTGTGGCGGTCGGGCGCCAACTCGGCGCCCTGGTACGCGTTGGTGAGGTCGGCGAAGAACGGCCGCCACGAGCCGTCGTCCCAAGCGATGTGGTGGGCCACCAACAGCAGGACGTGTTCGCCGGGCGCGGTGCGCACGGCGGTGATCCGTAGCGGCGCATCGGCGGAAAGGTCGAAGGGCGTGGAGAATTCGCGCTGGGCCAGCACCTCGAGCCGGAGGCGGCGCGCGTGGTCCGACAGGTCAGTCAGGTCGTGCTGGGCCCAGCCCGGGCGCAGATCGTCGTGCACCGTCGGCCGGGGGCTGCCATCGTCGCCGACGGTGTAGGTGGTGCGCAGGATCGGGTGCCGGCGGCTGACCGAGTCGACGGCGTCGCGCAGCCGGGCGAGATCGACGTCGCCGGTGATCCGATAGGAGACGCAGACGTTGAGCAGCGCGCCGCTGGGGTCGGCCAGCTGGACGAACCACATCCGGGCCTGGCCGTCGGAGAGTCGGTCGTCGGCGGGGGCCGGCTCGTCGGAACCGTCGGTGCCGGACGAGAGGCCGCGGTCGGCGAGCCGGCGACGCAGCAGTTCCAGGCGGGCCGCATCGTGCCGGGCGCCGCGGTCGGCGATGTCAGTCACGCGAAACGTCCACCTTCTGTGTTTGTGCGGAGCGCTCGTCGGCGCCCTCGAGTTGTTCGACAAGTTCGGCGCCGGTGATCTCGCCCATCAGCGTCGCCAGGGACACCGTCCGGCCGATCGTCCGGTTGAGGCGCCTCCGCAGGTCCAGCGCCAGCATCGAATCGATGCCGAGATCGAAAAGGGATGCCGCGAGGTTCAATTCGCTCGGCCGCTCGATCCCGAGCACGGCCGCCAATTGGTTGCGCACCGCATCGACGACCGGAACCGCGCCGGCGGCGGGGGGCGCGGCGACCTCCGTGGGGCGGTGGCGCGCTTCGGACCGCCCGCCGCCCAGGAAGATCCGCAGCCGGGCCGTGTCCGCCGAGAACACCAGCGGATCGTCTTGCCAGTCGCGCAGGCTCGCCTGGATCGCGTCGCGCGGCGTCATCGGGCGCAGCCCGGAACGTTCGATGTTTTCCATCTCGGCCGCATCGACGATGCCCCGGCCCGATTCGCCGCCGTTCGACGGTTGCCACAGGCCCCATCTGACCGCCACGCAGTGCCGGCCCGCGGCGCGCAGCTCGGCGGCCATCACGTCCAGCAGCCGGTTGGCCGCCGAGTAGGCGGCGTGTCCGCGCCCGCCCCACAGCCCGGATAGCGACGAGCACAACAGCATTCGCGCTTTCGCGCGGACAGGCCACAGCTCGGCGAGGTGGGCCAGGCCGCCGACCTTGGCGGCGACGGCGTCTGCGAACGCGGCCCCCGTCAGCCCGTCAGGGCCGCCGAATCCGGCGCTGCCCGCCGCGTGCACGATCAACGTCGCGCCTGCGGCGCCGTACTGCGCTGCGGTGAGCGTCAATTGGGCCGGATCGGTGATGTCGCACCGGGCGGACACCAGCTCGGTGCCGAATTCGGCCGCCAACGCCCTCAGCCGCTCGGGATCCGCCGAGCGGCGACTCAGCAGGACGATGCGCCGCGCCCCGCACTCGGCGAGATAGTGGGCGTAGTGCAGGCCGATGGCGCCGGCACCACCGGTGATGACGACGTCGTCGAGCACCCCGGAATCAAGTGGCCAGTGCGCGGCGGCGGGCGCCACGCGGAACGAGCGCTCGAACGCGGCGTCCCCGCGCAGCGCGACTTCGCCGGCGCCGGACAGCACCGCGTCGACGGCGGCGGAGCAGGCGGCGGGCGTCAAGTCCCACGACGGCAGGTCCAGGTGGGTGAAAGTCAGTTCGGGGTGGTCGAATCCGTCGCTGCGGTGCATCGCGGCCAGCGCAGCATGCGCGGCCGAGGGCGGCGCGTCGTGGGGGCCGAGGCGCTCGGCGGCGACGGTGAGCAGGCAGACCGTGTGGCAGTGGGGGCCCAGCGCGTTCGCGTAGTTCAGCAGGCCGGCGCCGGCCAGGCCGGTGAGAGCCTCGGCGGCCCGGTACGCGCCCGCGGCGTCGAAGACCGGCGCGATCACCGCGACGATGTCCGCGTCCCGCGGTTCGCTGAGGTCGGTCGCGGGGTGGGACTCGATCGCCGCGCGCAGCGGCCGGGCCAGCGGGCCTTCTGCCCCGATCTCGATCACCGCGAGCCGCGCCGGCGGTCCCGCGACCCGTGCGGGCGGCGCCGCCCGCTCCCAGTGCTCCAGCATGATGTCGGGCGCCGGGACCGGTCCGGCCCCGGCCGGCAGCGGCGCCGGGTGCGCCCACATCGGGATCGCGCGCATCGGCGCGTTCGGGAACCCCTGCAGGCCAACGTCGCCGACGGTCGGACCGTCCAGGTAGTCGGCCCAGGTGTAGCCCGGGTCGGCCACCGCCGCGGTGACGATGTTCGCCGACAGCGCCTCGAGCACCGGCTCGTCGCGGTGAGCCGAGCCGACCAGCACCGCAGGGCCGTCCCGCAGGTCGGCCTCGAAGATCTGACCAATCGTGAACAACAGCGCCGGATGGGCCGACAACTCGACGAAAGAACCCGCGCCGCACCGGATTGCCGACGCGAACGCGCGGTCCAGTCGCACCGTGTTGCGCAGGTTCGCATACCAGTAATCCCCGAACGGCTCGTCCGGCGCCACCACGTCGCCGGTGGTGCCGCCGATGAATTGCACCGGGGCGTCGGCGAATTCGGAGGCGGGCAGCCGCGCCGCGAATTCATCGCGGAGCGCCTCGAGCACACTGGTATGCCCGGGGAAGCCCGCGGTGATCTCGCGGGCGAACCGCCCGCTGGAGCGAACCGCGTCGGCGATCGCCCGCACCGCGTCTCGTTCGCCCGACACCGCCACGGTGGAACCGGAGTGCACCACCGACAGCTCGACCCAGCCGTCCGTCGCCGCGATCAGGGTGCCGGCCGCGTCGGCGCCAACGCCCAGCGTGGCCATCGCGTAGCGGTCCGGAAGGCGGTCCACCACGCCGGCCCGGGCCGCGACGACGGCGACGGCGTCGGGCAGGGTGATGGTGCCGGCGATGAGGGCAGCCGCCACCTCGCCGAGGCTCTGGCCGATGGTGAGGTCGGGAAGCACGCCGCACGACCGCCAGACCTCCGCCAGCGCCACCGCATGAACGAATTGCGCGCCCTGCACCTCGATTTCGGGGAAGGACCGCGCGTCGTCCACCGCCGTCAGGTAGCGCAGAGGCGATGCGTGCCCCGCGGCCTCGAACGCCGCGACGCAATCATCGGCCGCCGCCCGGTAGGCCGGGAGCTCCCGGTACGCGACGGCACCCAGGCCCGGCCAATGGACACCCTGACCGGGAACTACGAACGCCTGCCGCGGGGCCGATTCCAGCTCCGACCGGGCGACCAGCGGGTGCTCGCACCCCGCGGCCAGCGCACGCAGCCCGCCGATGAGCTCCGGCCGATCCGCGGCGCGCAGCACCGCACGGTGTCGGCGCACCCTTCGGGTCCCGCGCAGCTGGCGGCCCACCTGGGCGACGGTCGTTTCCGGACGGCGCTCCAGGTAGCCGGCGATCGCGCGGGCGTCCGCGGAAAGGAGTTCGTCGGCGTGCGCGCTGAGGAGCACCGGGACGCGCCCGTCGGGCAGTCGTTTGAGGGGCATCAGGCGGGCCCGTTATCCGGCATCGAGACGATCAGATGCGTGTTGGTGCCGCTCATCCCGAACGCGGACACCGCCGCGGTTCGCCACCCGTCGACGGCCCGCCACGGGGTCAGCTTGTCGGCCAATCGCAAACCCTGGCCCTCCCAGTCGATTTCGTGGCTGGGCTCGTCGATGTGCAGGGTCGGGGGCACGGCGGCGTGTTCGGCGGACAGGATCACCTTGGCGAGGCCCAGCGCGCCCGCGGCAGCTTGGGCGTGACCGATGTTCGACTTGACCGAGCCCAGGAGCGGTCCCCGGCCGGGCGGCGCGGTGCCGTAACTGGCCGCCAACGAACGCAGTTCCGTCCGGTCGCCGAGCCGGGTCCCCGTGGCGTGCCCTTCGACCATCCCGACGTCGACGGGCTCGACGCCGGCCTGCGCGATGGCGTGCCGAAACAGTCGCAGTTGCGCGTCGCCGCTGGGCGCCATCAGCCCGTTGCTGCGTCCGTCGGAGTTCAGGCAGCTGGCGCGCACCTCTGCGAGGATGCGACGCCCGTCGGCCACCGCGCGGGACCGGCGCTGAAGCACGAACATGGCCGCGCCCTCCGCCCAGACGGTTCCGCTGGCGAGCGCGCTGTAGGGACGGCAGTGCCCGTCGTCCGACAGCGCGTGTTTCGAGGAGAACTCGACGAAATAGCCCGGGGTGCCCATCACGCACACGGCGCCGGCGAGCGCGAGGTCGCAGTCGCCGGCCCGGATCGCCTGCACCGCGGTGTGAAACGCGGCGAGCGCCGACGAGCAGGCGGTGTCTATCGTGAGCGCCGGCCCGGCCAGGTCGAGCGTGTAGGCGATGCGCCCCGAGATCACGCCCAGCGACGTCCCGGTGATCAGATGCCCGCTGTGGTGGGAGAACTCGGAAAGGGCGGGGCCGTATTCCAGCGCGGAGGCGCCGACGTAACAGCCCACCTCGTGTCCGGCCAGGTCGTCGGGGTTGATGCCGCTGTTCTCAACGCTGCGCCACGCGACGCGCAGCCCGACCCGCTGCTGGGGGTCCATGGCCGTCGCTTCGCGTCGTGAGATGCCGAAGAACTCCGGGTCGAATGTCGTTGCGCTGGAGAGGAACCCGCCCAGGTCGTGGATCGGTTTGAAGCCGTCCCGCCGGGACCCGTCGAACAGCTCGCGAAGCGCCCAGCCCCGATCGGTGGGGAACGGGCCGAGCGCCTCCCGCTGTTCGGACAGCAGGGCCCAGAAATCGTCCGCGGTTTCGACCCCGCCGGGCGCCTCGAGCGCCATTCCGACTACAACAACCGGGTCAACCGGGTCGTTATCGGTCATCGGCGCTCACCATCCGGGCCACCGCGTCGAGGTGATCGTCGAGGTAGAAGTGGCCGCCCTCGAATTCCGTCACGGTGAATCGGCCGGCCGTGTGGGTTTCCCAGTGGGCCAGGGTTTCCCGGCTGATCCGGTGGTCACGATCGCCACCGACCGCGTGTATGTCGGCGGCGATGCGCACGTCCGGCCCGCACGAGTAGGTGTTCAGGGCTCGGTAGTCGGCCTGCACCGCCTGCACCAGGAGCTCGACGAATTCCTCGTCGTCCAGCAGTTCCGGATCGGTGCCGCCGAGATCGATCATGTCCGCCAGCACGCCGCCGGCCGTGGTCGGCAGCGGTCCGTACGCTTCGACCGTCGACGGGGCCTGCCCGGCGGAGGCCCACAGGACGCGCACCGGGACCCCGTTGCGTTCGGCGATCCGGGCGAATTCGAACGCGACCACGGCCCCCATGCAATGGCCGAACAGGGTCAGCGGAGCCGCCGAGCTCCAGTCGCCGGCCTCGAACAACTCGAGCGCCAGCGCATCGATACTCTCGGCCGCCGGGTGATTCCGCCGGTCGGCCCGCTGCGGGTACTGCACCACGAAGGCGTCGAGACCGTTGGCCGACAACGCTTTAGCCAGCGACCGGTAGGCCGCGGCGGCGCCGCCGGCGTGTGGGAAGACGACCACCGAGCCCCGCGCGGTGCCGACGGTGAACCGTTTCACCCACGGCTCGAACTCCCGTCGCGCGGGCTGCGTGTCGAGCGCGGACAACACGTCGACGCTCGACATGTCCGCGATCTCCAGGTACACGTCGGCCACCTGCTCGAGTCGTTCGGCGTCGGCTTCCCGGCCGGTCAGCAGCTGGGCCAGCGTGGCGACGGTGCGGGCGGCGAAGACGTCGGCGACCATCAGGCTCGGCGAGTCGAGCCACTGGCGAATGCCGACTACGGCCTGCGTGGCGAGCACGGAATCGCCACCGAGGGAGAAGAAGTCGTCGTGCACGCCCACCGCGTCGGGGTCACGGTCCAGGAGATCCGCGACGATGTGGCGCAGCGCCCGTTCGAGTTGCGTCCGCGGGCCCTGGTAGGGGGCGGACGCGGCGCCGGCGTCGACCGCGGCCGCCAGCTGGCGGCCGACCGCGCGCCGGTCGATCTTGCCGCCGTCGGTGAAGGGGATGCCGTCGGTCAGCGATATGTGTTGCGGAACCATGTGTGCGGGAACGAGATCGGCGAGCAGCTCGCGGATCCGCGCTGCGGTCAAGGCGGCCTCGTCGAGCCGGACGGCCGCGGCCAGCACGTCGGTGCCACCGGAACCGGGCACCAGGGCGGCCACGGCCGCGCGCACGCCGGGCACCCGGCGCAGCGCCGCCTCGATCTCGCCGAGCTCGACGCGATACCCGCTGACCTTGATCCGGTGATCGGCGCGGCCGACGAACTCGAGGGTGCCGTCCGGCCAGTAGCGCGCCAGATCGCCGGTGCGGTACCAGGTTCGGCCGTCGTGCACGACGAAGCGCTCGGCGGTGAGCTCGGGGCGTCCGCGATAGCCCCGGGCGATGCCGCGTCCGGACACCCACAGCTCACCGGCCACCCAGTCGGGGCAGTCGGCGCCGTCGTCGCCGACGACCCGGCAGGCGATGTTCGGGAACGGCTTGCCGTAGGGCACCGCGGTCCAGTCCTCGGGCATGCCGGCGTCGACCTCGAAAATGGTTGCGTGGACCGCGGTCTCGGTGGCGCCACCCAGCCCGGCGAAGCGCACGCGCGGCGCCCGTGCCTGCAGCCGTCGGGCCAGGCCGGGGCGCACCCAGTCGCCGCCGGTGGCCACCACCCGCAGCGACGACAGGCTGCCTGTCTCGACCTCGACCAGCATCTCCAGCCAGCCGGGCAGGAAGTTCAGCACCGTCACCCGGTGCGTGTCGATGAGCCGGGCCCACGCATCGGGATCGCGTCGCCGCGCCTCGTCGACCACGACGATCGCGCCGCCGGCCCGCAGCGTCGCGAAGATGTCGAGCACCGACAGATCGCATTCCAGCGTCGAGAGGGCCAGGCAGCGATCCGCCGCACCGATATCGAAGTGGCGGGTCAGGAATTCGACCGTATTCATGGCGGCGTCGTGGGTCAGCTCGACGCCTTTGGGCTCCCCGGTCGAGCCCGACGTGAACAACACGTAGGCGAGCTCGGCGGAATCGGTTCTGGCGGGAGTGAATTCGGCGGCCGACGGCGCCGCGCCCAGCACGCCCGCGATCACCAGCGCGGGCACCGGCACCGACAGCGGCCGCCCGCCGCACACCAGCGCCAGCCGCACGCCACCGGTTTGCAGGATGCGCTCCGCGCGGTCGCGTGGTTGGTCGACGCCGATCGGCAGGTACACAGCGCCGGCGGCCAGGATACCCAGCAGCGCCGGCAGCTGTTCCGCGGTCTTCGGACCCATCACCGCGACGGTGTCGCCGGCGCCCACTCCGGCCGCCCGCAACGCCGCCGCCAGCGCGAGCGCCTGCTCGCGCAGCTGCGCATATGTGAGGTCACCGGAGCTCGCGAACACCGCGGGCGCGTCGGGTTGTTCCTCGGCCCGCCGGAAAAACCCGTCGTGCAGGGCTTGCCCGCTCGGCGCGGCGCTGCGGCCGTTGACCGCCTCGCGTACCGCGCGTTGCGCGTCCGGCAGCGCGGCCGGCGCGGCCGCCTCCCAGGCGTCGTCGCTGGACGCGAGCCGCAGCAGTTCGTCGATGTGGTGGGCGAACATCGCGTCGATGACGCCCGGCGCGAACACGCCGTCGCGCACGTCCCAGTTCACCAGCACCCCGCCGTCGAACTCGGTGACCTGAGCGTCCAGCAGCACCTGCGGGCCCTGGGAAATGATCCATGCGGGTGCGCCGAATTGCGTTGTGACGTCGGCGCTGAACAGCTCGCCGAGGCCCAGCGCGCTGGTGAAGACCACCGGCGCCAGGACCTGGGTGCCGCGGTGGCGGCTGAGGTCGCGCAACACCGACAGCCCGGGATAGGAGGAATGGGCGGCGGCGGTCCGCATCGCCTCCTGCACCGCGCGGCCCCGCGCCGCCGGGGTGTCGGCGCCCGCCAGGTCGACGTCGAGCAGCAGCGACGACGTGAAGTCGCCGACCAACTTCTCGACATCGGGATGCAGGGCCTGGCGCCCGAACAGCGGCACGTTCAGCAGGAACCGCGGCGAGGACCAGCGGGCCAGCGCGTCGGCGAAGGCCGCGGCCAGCGCCATCGCCGGGGTAATGCCCCGGGCCCGGGCGCGGGCGAACAGCGTGTCGCGGGTTGCCGGGTCCAGCCAGTGCCAGCGGCGGGTGCTGGTGCGCGAGTCCCGCCCACCGGTCGACGGCGGCGCCGGCGGGTCCGGCAGCCGCGGGATCCGCTGGGCCCACCAATCCCGGTCGGCGTCGCGCCGCGGCTGGGGTTGCGCCTCGTCGCGCGCGACGGCCCGGCGGTATTCGCGGTAGGTGTAACCCAATTCGGGCAGGTCCCGGCCGAGATAGAGCGCGGCCAGATCGGCCATCAGGGTGCGGTAGCTCATCGCGTCGGCGGCCTGCATATCCAGGTCGACGTGCAGGCGGGAACGCCCGTCCGGCAGCAGCGTCAACGCGAGCTCGAACACCGCGCCGTCGAGTTGCTGGTGCGATTTGGCCTCGCGGAGGGCCGCCAGCCGCGGCTCGACCGGGTCCCGTTGGTCGCGCAGGTCCTGGACCCTGACGGGGAAATCCCCGTATTCGTCGGCCGCGGCGATGCGTTGCGTGCCGTCGGGCAGGAAGCGCACCCGCAGCATCGGATGACGAAGCGCCAGCCGGTTGGCCGCCGCCCGCAGGCGGTCGGGGTCGATCGGGCCGCCGTCGAACTCGACGTACAGGTGCCCGGCCACGCCGCCGAACTGCTGGTTGTCCTGGCGCCCGACCCACATCGCGTGCTGCATCGGGGCCAGCGGAAAGGGCTCGCCCTCCCCGGACGGCTCGGCGTCGACGGGCGGGGCCGATTCCTCGGCAACGGTCGGTCCGGCCGTTACCAGCTCGGACCATGCCTCGATCGTCGGCGCCGCGGCCAGGGCGGCGAAATCGACGGCGATGCCCTGGCGGCGCCAGCGACCGGCGAGCGTCATCATCCGGATGGAGTCCAGGCCCTGCCCGATCAGGTTGCCAGCTGGGTGGATCGCGTCGGCGCGGACGCCGAGCAGCTCGGCGACCTCCGCGCGGATGTCCTCCGAGCACGCCGGGGCACGCACCACGAAATCCTCCCTGGAATTAGCAAAGGCTGCCCTAAGTTGTTTGGTTACCCTATCCTCATCCCTGCGCGGCCCGCTACCACCCCCCGAGCCGAGGAGACAGATGGTCCCGAACACGACGCGGCCTGCGGCGGGCTTGGCGGGATTCGTGCCGTTCCCGGCCGGCCGGGCCGCGGCCTATCGCGCGGCCGGCTACTGGACCGGACGGACCCTGGACACGATCCTCACCGACGCGGCGCAGCGCTGGCCGAACCGGACCGCCGTCATCGACGCCGGGACGGACGCCGGATTCAGCTACGCCGAACTCGACGAGCGGGCCAACCGCGCGGCGATCGGTCTGCGCCGGCTCGGCGTCGCGCCAGGCGACCGGGTCCTGCTGCAGCTGCCGAACGGCCGCGAGTTCGCCGCGGCGCTGTTCGGGCTCGTGCGGGCCGGGGCGGTTCCGGTGATGTGCCTTCCCGGCCACCGGGCCGCCGAATTGGGCCACTTCGCCGCGGTCAGCGCGGCGACGGCTCTCGTGATACCCGGCGCCGCAAACGGTTTCGACTACCCGGCGATGGGGCACGAGCTCGTCCAGCAGCACCCGGCGATAAAGCATGTGATCGTCGACGGCGACCCCGGGGAGTTCACGGCGTGGGCGCGGCTATGCGAACAGGACGCCGTCGATCCGCCGGCCCCGGCGTCCGACCCGGGAATGCCTGCCCTGCTGCTGGTTTCGGGCGGCACCACCGGCACCCCCAAGCTGATCCCCCGCACCCACGACGACTACGTGTTCAACGCGACCGCCAGCGCCGAGGTCTGCCGGCTCACCGCGGACGACGTCTATCTCGCGGTGCTGCCCGCGGGCCACAACTTCCCGCTGGCCTGCCCCGGCCTGCTGGGCGCCATGTCCGTCGGCGCCACGACGGTGTTCGGCACCGATCCCAGCCCGGAGGCCGCCTTTGCCGCCATCGCGCGCCACCGCGTGACCGTGACGGCCCTGGTGCCGGCGCTGGCCAAGCTGTGGGCCCAGGCCTGTGAGTGGGAGCCGGTGACCCCGAAGTCGTTGCGGCTCCTGCAGATTGGTGGGGCGCGACTGGAGCCGGCCGAGGCTCGCCTGGTGCGCGCCACGTTGACCCCGGGCGTGCAGCAGGTGTTCGGCATGGCGGAGGGGCTGCTCTGCTACACCCGCCTGGACGATCCGCCGGAAATCGTCGAGAACACCCAGGGCCGGCCGCTGTGCGCGGCCGACGAACTGCGCATCGTCGACGGGGCCGGCGAACCGGTGACACCGGGCGAAGAGGGCGAGCTGCTGGTGCGCGGGCCGTACACCCTCAACGGCTACTTCCGGGCCGAACGCGACAACGAGCGCTGCTTCGATCCCGACGGCTTCTACCGCAGCGGCGATCTGGTCCGCCGCAGGGACGACGGCTACCTGGTGGTCACCGGCCGGATCAAGGACGTCATCTGCCGCGCCGGTGAGACGATCGCGGCGGCCGACCTCGAAGAGCACATGCTGGGCCATCCCGCGATCCGTTCGGCCGCGGCGGTTCCGCTGCCCGACCCTTATCTGGGTGAAAAGATCTGCGCCGCGGTCGTTTTCGCCCACCAACCGTTGACCCTCGCCGAGCTCAACGCCCACCTCGACGCGCGCGGCGTGGCCGCCCACGCGCGTCCCGACATGCTGGTCGGGATGGCGGCGCTGCCCACCACCCCGATCGGCAAGATCGACAAGAAGGCGATCGCGCGACAGCTCGGCGGACCGTAAGCGCCTCTCCGGCCGCGGTCAGCGGCCGCTGAGCGTCAGCGTCCCTTCGGTTTTGAGGACCTTGTTGGCGGTGATCCGCTCGGTCTTGCGGGCCTCGCGCTCGAGGTAGCGCTGCTTGGATTCGTCGAATTTGTCGCTGGCCACCTCGAGTTCCTTGATCAGCACCCCGAGATCGTCGCGCATGCGCGCCGCCTCGCCGGTGAAATCCTCGCGCTCGAAGATCCGCCATTTCTTCAACACCGGCATGACCACCTCGTCGAGATGGATGCGCGGGTCGTAGACGCCACCGACCGCGATGATCACGGCCTTGCGCCGAAACTCCGGCACGGTGAACCCGGGCATCTTGAAGTTGCGCAGGATCCGGTGCACCGAACGCATCGCCTGGTTGGGCGCGATGTCCAGACCGGCGGCGCTGACATCCCGGTAGAAGATCATGTGCAGGTTCTCGTCGTGCGACACCTGGGCCATCAACTGTTCCGCGATCGTGTCGTTGGCGGCTTTGCCGGTGTTGCGGTGCGAGACGCGGGTGGCCAACTCCTGAAACGACACGTACATGACCGAGTCGAAGAGGCTCTCAGCGAACATGTCGCCCTGGTGGTTCTGGCCGGGACTGAAGCCTCGGGTCATTTGCTCCAGGCGAAGCTTCTCCAGCTCGACCGGGTCGACCGCGCGCGTGACGACCAGGTAGTCGCGCAGCGCCGTGCTGTGCCTGTTCTCCTCGGCGGTCCAGCGGTTCACCCATTGGCCCCAGGGGCCGTCCATGGTGAAGTTCATCGCGATCTCGCGGTGATACGACGGCAAATTGTCCTCGGTCAACAGGTTTTGCACCATCGCGACCTGCGCCACATCGGACAGCTGGCTCTGTCCCGGCTCCCAGTCCTGGCCGTCCAGCGCGTAGAAGTTCTTGCCGTCCGACCACGGAATGTAGTCGTGCGGGTTCCATTCCTTGAACAGCGACAGGTGGCGGTCGAGCAGCTTCTCGACCACGGGTTCGAGCTCGCGAAGTAACTGCAAGTTGGTCAAGGCATCGGACACGGAGCCCTCCCAGTTATGTGTTTCGATCAGTAACACTGAATTTACGTGTGTCAGCCAGTTACACCAAGATGACACGCCGGGAGGAGCCGAAATAGGGCCGAAAGTCCCATGGGAGGGAGAGCTGCCGCACAACTGCGGCGCGGCAAGGGCGAACCGCCTTACCGCCGCAGGTCGGGCGCTATTGCCGGGCGATCAGGTAGGGCGCGAGCGTCGACAGCTTTTCGCAGGTCTCCTCGAACTCGCGCTCGGGCTCGGACTCCTCGATGATGCCCGCGCCGGCGCGCAACCACGTCCTGCCGTCGCATTCGTAGGCCGCGCGCAGCGTCAGCGCCGCGTCCAGGCCGCCGTCCGCCGAAACCATCATGACCGCACCGGAATAGAGGCCGCGCGGCCCTTCGTCGAGGCGCAGGATGGCCTCGACGCCGGCCGCCTTCGGGATGCCCGACGCCGTGACGGCCGGAAAAAGCGCCTCCAGCGCATCCATCCGGTCCCTCGACGCGTGCAGGCGGGCGCTGACCGTCGAGCCGAGGTGCTGCACGCTCCCCCGCTCCCGCACCGTCATGAAATCACTGACCACCGAGGTCCCCGGTTCGGCGATCTCGGTCACCTCCTGCAGCGAGCTGCGTACCGAGATGGCATGTTCGACAATCTCTTTGGAGTTCGACTCCAGTTCGTCCCGGGCCTGACGGTCATGCGCCGCGCCACGACCGAGCGCGCGCGTCCCGGCCAGCGGTTCGGTCACCACCGTCCCGTCGTGGTGCACGGCCGCAACCAGCTCGGGGCTGTAACCCACGGCGCGCATGCCGCCGAGCCGCAACAAGAAGGACCTCACCGGCGTGTTGTGCCGACGGCCCAGCCGGTAGGTGGCCGGGAAGTCAAGCGGGAAAGGCACTTCGACGCAGCGCGACAAGATCACCTTGTGGTACTCGCCCTCGGCGATCTCACGGACGGCGGCCGCGACTCGAGTGCGGTAGCCCGACGGGTCGTCGCTCAGGTCGATGGAGCGGGCGTTCGGCAGGCTCCCGGCGCCGTCGCTCAACAGTTCGCGCACCGCGTCGACGTGGGCGACGTCGGCCCCGTAAAGATGAACCGCCTCCCGGTTCACCACGATGCGGGTGCGGGGCCAAAAAACCCGGGCCAACGGAGTGTGCTGGGCCAGGCGCTGCTGCAGCCCGTAGCGGTACACGCCGAACTCGAAGGCGACCCAGCCGAAAAGCTGGTCGGTTTCCAGCAGCAGCCGGTCGATGGCTTCACCCAGCACGGGTCCCGGCCGCGCGGACCATTGTTGCCGCTGCGTGGTGCCGTCGCGGATCACCCGTAGCTCGTCGCTGTCCAGCTCGATCATCGCGCGCACACCGCTGGCCAGGACCCATTGCCCGTCGCGCTCATAGAGGAGGTACTCCTCGCCCGAGCGCTCGGGCAGCGTGGCGGCCAGCCGAGCCGCCAGGTCAGCCGGGTGGGTGTCGGGAGGCAACGGAATCGGTGACGTGGTGCCGGCGGAACTCGTCTCGACGCTGACATCGGTCACGGTTAGTAAATGTAGCCTAACCTATCTAATGCGGCGCAACCCCACCCCTACGGAGGCCGAAAGGCGCCGCTCGGCGCCGCCACGCCCATCCCCACAGTGAATCCCCAGAAAAGTCACAGAGGATTCACGCCGAGCGGCCCACACCTGCCCCTACCAGCACCGCTGTGACCACTGGCTTTTGGCAGAATCCGCGATTGCGTTTCGCTGACGTTAAACGCGGGATTTCCGGCGATTTCTGAGTGGCGGGGCCCTTAAGTGCGGGGCTAAATTTTTGCACGATCATCGGGATGTCCGTGGTGACCCCCTTGCGGACGGTGCTTTCCCTGATCACCTGATCACTGAAGAGAGGCACCAAATGCTGCAGGAGTTTTGGCAAAACTTCACCCACAACCTGTTCAAGCCGCTGCTGTTGTTCTTCTACTTCGGGTTCCTGATCCCGATCCTCAAGGTGCGGTTCGAGTTCCCGTACGTCATCTATCAGGGCCTGACGATGTATCTGCTGCTGGCCATCGGTTGGCATGGCGGTGAAGAGCTCGCCAAGATCAACGCCTCGAGCATCGGGGTCATCGTGGGATTCATGGTGCTGGGCTTCGTGCTGAACTTCCTGATCGGCGCGATCGCCTACGCGTTGATGGGCTGGCTGACCTCCCTGAGAAAGGTTGACCGTGCAACGGTCGCCGGTTACTACGGATCGGATTCGGCCGGAACGTTTGCCACCTGTGTGGCCGTCCTCGCCGCAGTCGGCATCGCGTTCAACCCCTACATGCCAGTCATGCTGGCCGTCATGGAGATTCCCGGCTGCCTGGTAGCGCTGTACTTCGTGGCGCTGCTGCGCCACCGCGGCATGGACGCGGCGGGAAACATGCCCGACGAGCCCGGGTACACCCCACCGGTCAAGGTCGGCATCGGGCCCGGAACGGCGGCAAAGCCGCCGCACGGCCAGAGCCTCGAGGCGGAGCATGAGCGCGCCGTCGAACAGGAGCTGGAGCTCGCAATGGAAAAGCTCGAGCATCCGACCTGGGAGCCCGACCAGAGTCCAGCGATCGGCAAGGCCAAGAGGATGCCCATGTTCTCCCGTGAACTCCTGCAGGAGGTGTTCCTGAACCCCGGACTCGTCCTCCTCTTCGGTGGCATCGCGATCGGGCTTATCAGTGGGTTGCAGGGACAGAAGGTCGTCGCGGACGACGACAGATTCTTCGTATTGGCATTCCAAGGCGTGCTGTGTCTGTTCCTGCTCGAGATGGGCATGACGGCCTCCCGCAAGTTGAAAGACCTTCGAACGGCGGGCCCCGGTTTCATCGCATTCGCCCTCTTGGCACCGAATATCTTTGCGCCGCTGGGGATTATCGTCGCCCACACCTACGCGTCGCTCACCCACGCCGATTTCAAGCCGGGAACCTACGTGTTGTTCGCCGTGCTCTGCGGCGCGGCGTCGTACATCGCCGTTCCGGCCGTGCAGCGGCTGGCCATCCCCGAGGCCAGTCCGACCCTGCCGCTAGCGGCATCGCTGGGTCTGACCTTTTCCTACAACGTGACCATCGGAATCCCGCTCTACATCGAGCTCAACCGCCTGATCGCGCACTGGTTCTAGATTTCGGTAGGGCCGACGGCTGAGCGCGGGACCGGGCCCGCATCACCGCGCCTGTGGTGCCCAGGCTGTGATGCGATCCTGCGTCGCCCAGGATCGTGCGAACCGACGAAAAACCCTAACCACGCCGGGCCGGCCGGATGGTTAGACACCCCGCGGTTGACGTGATGTTTCCACGATGTTTCCGAGACACCACACCGCGCGTCGACCGCTCGTAAAAGTGATGTCAATTGTTCGTAAAGACGCGTTAACTGAGGCCGCCACAGATGCCGCGGGTAGGAAACTGCATGAGTTCCATATGAATTGGACCCACGCATGTTCGAACCGTTGTCGAGAGGGCGCTGACCGTGGTACAAGCGATAACCGTCGCGGCCGAAAAGCCCCGCAATGGCCTGGCGGGCCTCAAACACTGGCGTTACGACCTTCGGTCGGGTTTCACCGTAGCCATGATCTCGCTGCCGTTCTCTATGGGAATCGCGATGACTTCGGGTGCGCCGCCGATCTGCGGGATCATGTCGGCGATCATCGCCGGCTTCATCCTGCCGTTCATCGGCGGCTCGTATGTGACCATCAGCGGTCCGGCCGCGGGACTGGCGCCGGCACTATTCGCCGGCATGATCTCACTGGGTCACGCCCGCCTGGGACACGGCGGCTCCACATCGCAATTGCTCGCCGTGGGATACCCCCTGGTCCTGGTGGCCATCGCCATCGCGGGCGTGCTGCAGGTGATCCTGGCCAAGTTGAAGGTGGCGCGCCTGAGCGCGATTTTCCCGGCCGCGGCCATCCACGGCATGCTGGCGGCGATCGGTCTGATGATCATCGTCAAGCAGATCCCCCTCTTCATGGGAGTCAAGTTCGAAGCCCACGAATTCTGGGCGGTCCTGGGCGAAGTGCCCGGCCATGTTCACTCGATGAACCCCAAGATCTGCGCCCTGGGGATCGGCTGCCTGGCGGCGCTGTTCGCGCTCTCGGTCGCGCCCTGGCGGCTCCTGAAGGTGATGCCGCCCCCGGTCTGGGTGTTCTTGGGCGGCACGCTGGTCAGCACGCTGATCTTGAAGTTGGACAAGCACTATCTGATCAACATTCCCGACTCGCTCGAACACGGGATCGTCTTCCCCCAGTTCGGTGAGGCATTCAGCGATGCCGCACTGTGGCTGCCCCTGGCCTACCTGGTGATCACCCTGCTCCTGATCGACGCGACCGAGTCCCTGGCGACGATAGCGGCCGCGGACAACATCGACCCCTATCGCCGCCGGTCCGACCCGGACAAGACGTTGCTGGCCATGGGCGTGTCCAACGGCGCCTCGAGCATGCTCGGCGGCCTGACCATCATCCCCGGCATGGTCAAGACCACGGCGAACGTCCTGGCCGGCGGCCGGACCCAGTGGGCCAACTTCTACAACGCCTGCTTCCTGCTGACCTTCCTGCTGTTCGGCCGCTACGTGATCGACATGGTCCCGATGGCCGTCCTGGGCGCCATCCTGGTGTTCATCGGCTACAAGCTGTGTAAGCCCGCGCTCTGGCTCAAGATCGCGCGGATCGGGACGGAGCAGCTCGTCGTCTTCGCCACCACATTGCTGGTGACTGTGACGACGGACCTGCTCATCGGCATCGGCGTCGGCGTCGCCCTGGAGTTGGTCTTGAACCTCTGGTACGTCGGCCTCTGGCACACCCTGAGCAACGGGTCGGCAGACGCCAAGCCGAATTTCGCCGTGCGTTTCCTCAGCCTCTTCCGCAATCCGGTGTCCGAACGGCAAGTCGACGAAGGCACGTACCACCTCTACTTGGATGGTCCCCTGGTGTGCTTCAACCTGTTCCACGTGATTCGGGAGCTGGGGCAACTTCCGGACGGTACCCGGGCGGTGTATCTCCACTTGAGCTCCCGGGTCCCTCTGGTCGATCACACGACAAGTGAGTCCCTCCGTTATTACCTCGAGGAGTTCAGCGGCGAAGACCAGAGTCCGAGGCTGGTGATCGAGGGATGGGACCACATGCGGTCCCTGTCCAGCCATGAGACGAGCACGCGGATCGCCATAGCGACCGTCGACAAGGTGGCCGTCACGAACGTCGACTTCACGGATATCGAAAAGGTGGCCATCATCGATATCGAGAAGATGGCCGCCGTGGATCGAGCCGAACAAGAGTTGAGGGTCGCTCAGGCCACGGATTGACGGCCGACTGAGTACTACCCCAGCAGGGTGCGCACCACCGCGTCGGCCAGCAGCCGGCCGCGCGGGGTGAGCACCAGCCTGTCGCCCTCGGATACCAACAGCCCGTCCGCGACCGAGGTTTCGGCGCGCTCGCGTTCGGCGGCGGTCAACCGATTCAGCGGAAGGCCTTGACGCAGCCGGGTTTTCAGCAGCACCTCCTCGGTGTGCAGCGCGTCGGTGTCCAACTGCTCGAAACCGGAGACCGGCAGTTCGCCGGCGGCCAACTTCTCGGCATAGGCGTTGGGGTGCTTGACATTCCACCAGCGCGTCGCGCCGACATAACCATGGGCGCCCGGCCCCGCACCCCACCACTGGCCGCCGTCCCAGTAACCGAGATTGTGCCGGCACTCACCGCCGGGTCGGCACCAGTTGGAGACCTCGTACCACGACAGCCCGGCCCCGGAGAGCCGGGCGTCGACCAATTCGTAGCGGTGCGCCAGCACGTCGTCGTCGGGAGCCGCCAGCTCCCCGCGCCGCACCCGCCGCGCCAGCGCGGTCCCCTCCTCGACCACCAGGGCGTACGCGGACACATGGTCGACGCCGGTGTCGATCGCGGTGTCGACGGAGCGCAGCAGGTCGTCGTCGGACTCCCCCGGCGTCCCGTAGATCAGGTCGAGGCTGACGTGCTCGAAACCCTCGGCCAGCGCCTCGCGGGCCGCGGCCGCCGATCGGTTCGGCGTGTGGATCCGATCGAGGACGCCGAGCACCCGCGGCGACACCGACTGCATGCCGAGCGACACCCGGGTGAACCCCGCCGCGCGGATCGCCGCGAAAAAGTCCGGCCAGGCCGACTCCGGGTTGGCCTCGGCGGTGACCTCGGCATTCGGCGCGAGAGCAAAGTTATCCCGCACCATGTCCAGCAGCTTGGCGACGCGCGCGCCACCCAGCAGCGAAGGCGTGCCGCCGCCGACGAACACGGTGCTCACGGTCGGTCCGCCCAGCCGCGCGGCCGCCAGCCGCAGCTCCGTTCCCAGCGCCTCCAGCCAGGCGTCGGGGTTGACGCCGCCCAGCTCGGCCGGGGTGTAGGTGTTGAAGTCGCAATATCCGCAGCGGGTTATGCAGAACGGGACGTGCAGGTACAACCCGAACGGCTGCCCGGGGTTGGGCCGCACTGCGGGCAGCTCCACTGTGGCCTCGCGAAGGGTCATGCCGAATTTTCCCATGGCGCCGGCCCGCGGCGGCCAGGGAGATGGATCGAGGCAGGTCACCCGCGGTAAAGGGGCGACCGATCACGGCGCGACCATTCCCAGACGATTAGCGGCTGCGTATGCCCGGGCGTCCAGGGACGCTCCGTACTTTGGGTCAGCGTGAGGCAAAATATGACCTGACGACAAAGCCCATCGCAGGCCATGGCACAATGGCGGGCGTGACCGTCGCCAACCGCAGCCTGCGTATCGCCCTCGTGGCTCGGCGGCACATTGATCTCAAGCGCGTTTGCAGCTGTTGTTGTCGCTGTCTGCCTTGATGCCGTAGACCCGCCCCACCAGTAACTCAGCTGGCTGCCGGATCTGCGCAGCCGAAATAAAAGCGGTGTGCTGCGCGTCCAAGCCTGCGATGTTCGCGAAGGAGATCCGATGACCACAGCCCGTCCCGCGAAGGCTCGCGACGAGGGCCAGTGGGCGCTCGGGAATCGCGAGCCGCTCAACGCCAACGAAGAGTTCAAGCAGGCCGGTCCGCCACTTGAGGTCCGGGAACGCATCGAGAACATCTACGCCAAAGAAGGCTTCGACAGCATCGAGAAGAACGACCTGCGCGGCCGAATGCGCTGGTGGGGCCTGTACACCCAGCGTGAGCAGGGTTACGACGGCAGCTGGACCGGCGACGAGAACCTGGACACGCTCGAGGCCAGGTACTTCATGATGCGCGTGCGCTGCGACGGTGGCGCGCTGTCGGCCGCTGCCCTGCGCACGCTCGGACAGATCTCGATCGAGTTCGCCCGCGACACCGCCGACATCTCCGATCGGGAGAACGTGCAATACCACTGGATCGAGGTGGAGAACGTCCCCGAGATCTGGCGGCGGCTCGACGCGGTCGGCCTGCAGACCGCCGAGGCGTGTGGCGACTGCCCGCGCGTGATTTTGGGCTCGCCGCTGGCCGGCGAATCGCTGGACGAGGTGCTCGACCCCACCTGGGCGATCGACGAGATCGTGCGCCGCTACATCGGCAAGCCCGACTTCGCCGACCTGCCGCGCAAGTACAAAACCGCCATCTCGGGCCTGCAGGACGTCGTCCACGAGGTCAACGACATCGCGTTCATCGGCGTCAACCACCCCGAACACGGCCCCGGCCTGGACCTGTGGGTCGGCGGCGGCCTGTCGACGAACCCGATGCTGGGTCAGCGGGTCGGCGCCTGGGTTCCGTTGGAAGACGTGCCCGAGGTCTGGGCGGCGGTCACTTCAGTGTTCCGCGATTACGGCTACCGGCGGCTGCGTGCCAAGGCGCGGCTCAAATTCCTGATCAAGGACTGGGGCATAGAAAAGTTCAGGGAGGTTCTCGAGACCGAGTACCTCAAGCGCCCCCTGATCGACGGCCCGGCGCCCGAGCCGGTCGCGCATCCGATCGACCATGTCGGGGTGCAGCGGCTCAAGAATGGCCTCAACGCCGTCGGGGTCGCCCCGATCGCGGGGCGGGTGTCCGGCACCATCCTGGCCGCGGTGGCCGACCTGGCCGAGCGGGCCGGATCCGACCGCATTAGGTTCACCCCGTATCAGAAGCTGGTCATCCTCGACATCGCCGACGAGAAGCTCGACGATTTCGTCGCCGGCCTCGAGGCGCTGGGGTTGCAGTCGCGGCCTTCACATTGGCGCCGAAACCTGATGGCGTGCACCGGGATTGAATTCTGCAAGCTGTCCTTCGCTGAAACCCGGGTGCGGGCACAGTCGTTGGTGCCGGAGTTGGAGCGTCGCCTCGAAGACATCAACTCCCGCCTGGACGTGCCGATCACGGTCAACATCAACGGCTGCCCCAACTCGTGCGCGCGGATTCAAGTCGCCGACATCGGGTTCAAGGGTCAGATGGTCGACGACGGTGACGGCAACTCGGTCGAGGGCTTCCAGGTGCATCTGGGCGGCAGCCTCGGCCTGGACAGCGGTTTCGGCCGAAAACTGCGTCAGCACAAGGTCACCAGCGACGAGCTGGGTGACTACATCGAGCGAGTGGTACGCAACTTCATCAAGCACCGAAGCGACGGTGAGCGATTCGCGCAGTGGGTCGTTCGCGCCGAGGAAGGCGATTTGCGTTGAACGGAGAGCTGACGATTCCGACGGAAGCCCAACTGCGCCAGTTGGCGGCGCGGGGCGCCGCCGAACTCGAGGGCGCCAGCGCCACCGAGCTGCTGCGCTGGACCGACGAGAACTTCGGCGGCGTCAACGGGCCGCGCGGCTGGGCGACGTGCAACTACGTCGTGGCGTCCAGCATGCAGGAGGCCGTGCTGATCGATCTGGCCGCCACGGTGCGCCCGGGCGTGCCGGTGATGTTCCTGGACACCGGCTACCACTTCGTGGAGACCATCGGCACCCGGGACGCCATCGAGTCGGTCTACGACATCCGGGTGGTCAACGTCACGCCCGAGCACACCGTGGCCGAGCAGGACAGGCTGATGGGCAAGGACCTGTTCGCGCGCGACCCGGGCGAGTGCTGCCGGCTGCGGAAAGTGGCGCCGCTCGGTAAGGCCCTGCGCGGCTACTCGGCGTGGGTGACCGGGCTACGCCGCAGCGACTCACCGACCCGGGCCAACGCGCCGATGATCAGCTTCGACGAGGGCTACAAGCTGGTGAAGATCAACCCGCTCGCGACGTGGACCGACGACGACATGCAGAACTACATCGACGAGCATGACGTGCTGGTCAATCCCCTTGTCTACGACGGCTATCCGTCGATCGGTTGCGCCCCCTGCACCGCCAAGCCGGCCGAAGGCGCCGACCCGCGCAGCGGGCGCTGGCAGGGGCACGCCAAAACGGAATGCGGGTTGCACGCGTCGTGACCGGCCTGCGCCGGCGACGATGCAGCGGGGGCGCCCCCAGCCGCGAAGCGGCGAGGGGGACGAAGCGATGAGGAGAAGCGGCGCCATGACCTTGGTCCTCACCGCGCACGGCAGCGAGGATCCACGCTCGGCCGCCAACGCGCGGGCCGTCGCACACCGGGTGGCGCGCCTACGGCCCGGCCTGGACGTGCGGCTGGCCTTTTGCGAGCTGAACGCCCCCAGCCTGGCCGACGTGCTCGGCGGCCTGCGGGGCGAGGCGGTGGTCACCCCGTTGCTGCTGGCCGACGCCTACCACGCCCGCATCGACATCCCGGCCCAGATCGCCGACTCGCGTGTCGACGTCGCCCAAACGGATGTGCTGGGCGAGGATCCACGCCTGATCTCGCTGCTGCGGCAGCGGGTTACGGACTTGGGCGTCTCCCCGCACGACGAGCGGGTCGGCGTGCTCGTGGCGGCGATCGGGTCGTCCGACCCGATGGCCAACGCGCGGACTCGGCAGGTGGCGCCCCGCCTGCTGGCGGGCACCGGCTGGGCGGGGGCGACGACGGCGTTCGTGACCCGTCCGCAACCGTCGCTGGCCGAGGCCGCCGGCCGGTTGCGGCGGCAGGGCGCCCGACGGGTGGTCATCGCCCCGTGGTTCCTGGCGCCGGGGGTGCTGCCGGACCGGGTGCGGAGGTTCGCCGACTACGCCGGCATCGAGTTGGCGGCACCGTTGGGCGCGCACCGGCTGGTGGCCGAGACGGTGCTGGATCGCTTCGACCGGGCCCGCAGGACTCGAGCCGACCGGATCGCCGCCTAAGATTTGAGTCGACCAGGCACGCTGCCTCGCCAACGTCACGAGAGCAGCGCTCGACGGCCGGCACGCTCCGCGAAGGCATCTAGCGCGCCGAGAACTTCGGGTGCGCGCCAGGCCCGATTACGGGCCTGGTCGGTGAACTCGACGATTATCTTGGCCTCAGCAAGCGGGTCCAAGTATCGGTAGACGTTGCTGATCGCGATGTTCAGTTGATCGCTGACCAGTTGGGCGTTAATCACTGGGCGTTTGATGAGCAGGTCCGCCACCCGGTGCACGGCCGAGTTCCGGCGGGCGGTGATCTTCGATTCCCACCGCCCTCTGATCGTTTGCAGATCATCCACCAGGTGTCGACCATTGACGACAGCCAGGATCGATGCCTCCGACATTTTCTCGACTATCGGGGCAGGATCGCCTCCGCGATAAGCGGTTAACGCCTGGAAGTACGCATTGGTGTCCACCAGCAGGCCCGCCGACACCGGCACCGTGACCTGACGAACTAACCGCTTGTTGCGCAACATCGACTGGACCAAGGCTCTGCCGGTCCGCCCGTTGCCGTCGGGGAACGGGTGGATGGTTTCGAATTGTGCGTGCGCAATTGCGATTTGCGGAAGGATCGCTATACCACTGCGCTTGGCAAATCGGATCAGATCATCAATGGCACCAGGGACACGGTCCTGGTGCGGCGCAATGAAATCGGCGCCGCGCGGGCCGAAGTTGCCTCCGCCGACCCATACCTGCTCGGTGCGCCATTTGCCGGCGATGCTCGGTTCACTCTCATGCATCAGCGCGTAATGCATGGCGAGAATGGCCTCGTCGCTGATCTGGTCGGCTAGGTCGATGGCCGCTTGCATCGCCTTGGTGTTGGCGACGATCATCGAAGCGTTGCGGCGCTTGGAATTTCCCAGCGTTTCGGCTTCGGCGATCGCGCGCGCGGATGCCGTCAAGTTCTCGATTTTAGAGCTGGCGGCTGATTCTGTCCGGAGCAGCACGGAGGCGAATGGGGCGATCTCGCCCCCTAGTTCTGTGTCGAACCGCGCGATCTCCTGACCGGCCTCCTCGGCGTCGGCGAGAACCTCAGGCGGCAGGCTAACGTTGAGGTTGGCAATCTCGGCAGGGATGGCGGCCTGGTACTCACCGGACTGGCGCTGGGCGGCGCGCAGGCCGGAACGCTGGTAGCGCGCCTCGGTGGGCGTACGCCAGATAAGGGTTTCGTATCCCACTGCTGTGCCCGAACTAACGGATGACATGGAGTAATTTTATCATCACTTAGATCGCTAAATGATAATAAGCCTTCCCGTTGTTATCAGTTTCGTCGCCTCGGCGCGCATCGTGGAGGCCCGAACTTTCCCGTAAACTTCGTGGCTTGAACACCCGCTCGATTGGAGCTTTGCTGGCCGCGCTGGTGGTGGGCCTGGCCGGGTGTGGCGGCGGCAGGAACGCGGCGACGCCGGCCTCGACGGGTCCCTGTGAGATCGTGCCCAACGGCACACCCGTTCCCCAAAAGCCTTCGGCGCCTTCGGTTTCGGCAGGCATCGCGACGAACCCCGAGAACGCGACCGGCTACCGCCGCGACATGACCGTCGTGCGAACGGCGCGCTACGCCGTGGCCACCGCCAACCCGCTGTCGACCCAGGCGGCGTGCCGGGTGTTGCGCGACGGCGGCACGGCAGCCGACGCCCTGGTGGCCGCCCAGGCGGTGCTGGGGTTGGTCGAACCGCAGTCGTCGGGCCTGGGCGGCGGCGGATTCGCGCTGTATTACGACGCCCGCGCCGGTTCCGTTCAGGCCTACGACGGCCGCGAGGTGGCCCCCGCGGCGGCAAGCGAGAACTACCTGCGCTGGGTCAGCGACGCCGACCACGGCGCGCCCATGCCCGACGCGCGAGCCTCCGGACGATCGATCGGGGTCCCGGGCATTCCGCGGCTGCTCGAACTCGTGCACAACGACCACGGGCACCTGCCGTGGCGCGATCTCTTCGCCCCCGCGACGGCGTTGGCGGACAACGGATTCGACATCAGCCCCCGCATGGCCGCCGCCATCGCCGACTCGGCGGCAGCACTGCGCGTTGACCCGCAGGCGCGCGGATACCTGCTCAACCCGGACGGCGTCCCCAAGGCCTCGGGGACGCGGCTGACCAACCCTGCGTACTCGAAGACCCTGTCCGCCATCGCCTCCGCGGGCGCCAACGCCTTCTACACCGGCGACATCGCCCACGACATCGTCGCGGCGGCACGGGACACCTCGGACGGCCGCACGCCGAGCCTGATAACCGAGGAGGACCTGGCGGGCTACGTCGCCAAGCGGCGCGACCCGTTGTGCATGACGTATCGCGGCCGGCAGATCTGCGGCATGCCCGCGCCGTCGTCGGGCGGCGTCACGGTGGCCGCCACGCTGGGAATCCTCGAGCACTTCCCGATGGGCCAGTATCCGCCCACCAACGTCGACCTCAACGGCGGTCGCCCGAGCGTGATGGGTGTTCACCTGGTCTCCGAAGCCGAGCGGATGGCCTACGCCGACCGCGACAAGTACGTCGCGGACCCCGATTTCGTCGGAATGCCCGGCGGTTCCCTCGCTGCGCTGATCGACCCGGGCTATCTGGCCGGACGCGCCGCGCTGATTTCACCGCAGCGCAGCATGGGAACCGCCAAACCGGGAGACTTCGGCACACCCACCGACGTCGCACCGCCCGGGACCGAGCACGGCACCAGCCACGTCAGCGTCATCGACTCCTACGGCAACGCGGCCGCGCTCACGACGACCGTCGAGGCGACGTTCGGTTCGTTCCACCTGGTCGACGGGTTCGTGCTGAACAACCAGCTCACCGATTTCGCGGCCGACCCCCGCGCGGCCGAGGGATCGCCCGCCGCCAACCGCGTGCAGCCCGGCAAACGGCCGCGAAGCTCGATGGCGCCGACGCTGGTGTTCGACTCCTCGCCGACGGGACGCGGCGCGCTGTACGCGGTGACGGGATCGCCCGGCGGTTCGACGATCATCCAGTTCGTCGTGAAAACGCTTGTGGGGATGCTGGATTGGGGCCTGGACCCGCAGCAGGCGGTGTCGCTGGTCGATTTCGGTGCGCAGAACTCACCACCGACCAACGTCGGCGGCGAAGACCCCGAGATCAACACGTCCGACAACGGCGATCATGACCCGCTGGTGGCTGGCCTGCGCGCCCTGGGACACCAGGTCAACCTGGCCGACCAGTCCAGCGGTCTGTCGGCGATCACCCGCAGCTCATCGACCTGGACCGGGGGCGCCGACCCGCGCCGCGAGGGTGCGGTCATGGGCGACAACGGATAACGCTGGCTCCGCGTGACTCAGGCCGACGTCAGCGTGCTCTGATCCTCGTCCGTGTCGCCGACTCCGCCACCGGGAACCACGTCGCTCGGGAGGGGTGGCACGCGGGTGGCGCGCACGTAGACGGTGTCACCGTCGCGTAGCGCCAGGGCTTCGGCGTCGCCGCGGGTGATCTGGGCGGTAAACGGGCCGCCGGTGGCCGCGCTGGTCAGTTCCACGCGGACCTCGAAGCCCAGTGTGACCACCCGATCCACGGTCGCGCGCACCACCCCGATGGACTCGGCCGTGGCATCGGCGGTGGCCACCGCCATGTCGGGCTTGCGGCCCACCCGTATGTCATGCGGGCGCACCAGCGCGCCGTTGAGCTCGGACACCGCACCAAGGAAGGACATCACGAAAGAACTCGCCGGGGAGTCATAGACGTCGGTGGGCGAGCCGACCTGCTCGATGCGGCCCTTGTTGAGCACCGCGATCCGATCGGCCACATCCAGCGCCTCCTGCTGATCGTGGGTCACCAACACCGTGGTCACATGCACCTCGTCATGCAACCGGCGCAACCACGCCCGCAAATCCTCACGCACCTTGGCATCCAGCGCCCCGAACGGCTCATCGAGCAACAACACCTGCGGATCGACCGCCAGCGCCCGCGCCAACGCCATGCGCTGACGCTGACCCCCGGAGAGCTGATTGGGATAGCGGGTCTGAAACCCACTGAGCCCCACCACCTCCAACAGGTTGTCCACCTTCTCCTTGACCTCGGCCTTGGGCCGCTTGCGGATCTTCAACCCATAAGCCACGTTGTCACGCACCGTCAGGTGCTTGAACGCCGCATAATGCTGAAACACAAACCCGATACCGCGCCGCTGCGGCGGCACCCCCGTCACATCACGCCCATTGATCGTCACCGTGCCGCTATCCGGGTGATCCAGCCCCGCAATCGCGCGCAACAACGTCGACTTGCCCGACCCACTGGGACCCAACAACGCCGTCAACGACCCCTTGGGCACCACAAAATCCACATGATCCAGCGCCACAAAATCGCCATAACGCTTATAGGCGTCCCGCACCGTGATCGCGTGCTCGCGGCGCTCGGTCGGGTTGTCTGTCATCTGCGAGTCTCCTTGTCAGGCTTGCTTGGTCGCTCGTGCCCGGCGGACGTCGAGAACCAGCTGGAAGATGAGGACCAGCACGGCCACCCCCATCAGCAGCGTCGAGAGCGCGTAGGCGCCGTATTCGGCCCCGCGGTTGTACCGGTCCGCGACCAGCAGCGTCAGCGTTTGCGACTTTCCCGGCAGGTTGGACGACACGATGATCACCGCGCCGAATTCGCCGAGCGTGCGCGCGACGGTCAGCACGATGCCGTAGGTCAGTCCCCACCGGATGGACGGCAGCGTGATCCGCCAAAACGTCTGCCACCAACTCGAACCCAGGGTGGCCGCCGCCTCCTCCTGGTCGGTTCCCAACTCGTGCAGCACCGGCTCCACCTCGCGCACCACGAACGGCAGCGTGACGAAGATGCTGGCCAGCACGATGCCCGGTAGCCCGAAGATGATCTTGAGGCCGAGGTTGTTTTCGACGAACCCGAAGGCGCCGCCCGCCCCCCACAGCAGGATCAACGCCACACCGACGATGACGGGCGAGACCGCGAACGGCAGGTCGATGACCGCCTGCAGCACGCCCTTACCGCGAAAACGGTTGCGCGCCAGCACCAGCGCGGTCGGAATCCCGAAAACCACGTTGAGCGGCACCACGATGGCCACCACCAGCAGCGTCAGATTCAGCGCAGACACCGCCGCCGGCGTGCTCACCCAGTCGAAGAATTGACCGATCCCGGGCCGAAACGTCCGCCACAGGATCAGCGAAACGGGAACGACGAGCAACACCAAGACGTACGCGAGCCCGAGGAATCGGATGAGGTAGCGAGACCTCGTCGACGACGCCGTCATCAATCCAACTCCTCGCGTTTGGCCGCGCGCCCGCCCACGAGCCGTAGGACGAACAGCACGACGAAGGAAATAGCGAGCAGCACAATGGATATCGCGGCGGCACCGGTGCGGTCGTCGTTCTCGATCAGCGTGCGTATCCACTGGGAGGACACTTCGGTCTTGCCCGGCACCGCGCCGCCGATCAGCACCACCGAACCGAATTCGCCGATCGCTCGCGAGAACGCCAGGCCCGCACCGGATAACAGGGCCGGGGTCAGCGACGGCAGCACCACCGAGGTGAAGATCTTCGGGCCACTGGCTCCCAGCGACGCGGCCGCCTCCTCGGTTTCGCGATCGATCTCCAGCAGCACCGGCTGGACGGCGCGCACCACGAACGGCAGCGTGACGAAGGCCAGCGCCACCGCCACGCCCCACGCGGTGTGCTGCAGGTGCAGCCCCACCGGGCTGTTGTTTCCGTACAGGGCCAGCATCACCAGGCTGGCGACGATGGTCGGCAGCGCGAACGGCAGGTCGATGATGGCGTCGACGAGCCGCTTGCCGAAGAAGTCGTCGCGCACCAGCATCCACGCGATCACCAGCCCGAAGATCAGGTTGACCGCCGTCACCCCGGCGGAGATGGTGAGCGTCACCCGGAACGATTCCAACGCGGCGTTCGACGTGACGGCGAGCCAGAATGCGTGCCAGCCGCCGCCGGCGGCCTGCCACGCGATGGCCGCCAGTGGCAGCAGCACGATCACCGACAGCCACAGCGTCGCCACGCCGACCCGCAACGATGTGGTGCCCGCTCCGCGGGGGCGCCAGGTGACCCGGGCGGGATCCGGCGTAACGGTGGCCGTCATCCGGTGGCCTTCGTGTAGATCTTGGTGATGCTGCCGGTGTTCTTGTCGAAAAGCTGCGGGTCCACCGTGCCCCAGCCGCCGAGTTGGGCGATCGTCCACAGCTTCGCCGGTGCGGGGAACTGGTCCCGGAAATCGGCGGCGACGGCGGGGTCGACCGGCCGGAAGCCCGCCTGGGCCCACACCTTCTGCGCCGCCACGGTGTATTGGAAGTTCTTGAACGCGACGGCGGCGTCCAGGTGCGGGCTGGTGGTCACCACCGCCAGCGGATTCTCGATCTTGAACGTCTGCGGCGGGTTGACGTGCTCGACCGGCTTGCCCGTCCGCTCGGTCGCGATGGCCTCGTTCTCGTAGCTGATCAACACGTCACCGCTGCCCTGGACGAAGACGTCGGTGGCTTCCCGGCCCGAGCCGGGACGCAGTTTCACGTGTTCGCTCACCAACTTATGGATGAAGTCGATGCCGGCCTGACCGTTGGCGCCGCCCTCACTCTTGACGGCGTACGGGGCGAGCAAATTCCATTTGGCCGACCCCGAACTCAGCGGGCTCGGCGTGATGACCTCGATGCCGGGCCGCAGCAGGTCATCCCAGTCCTTGATGTTCTTCGGATTGCCCTTGCGCACCACCAGCGAGACCACCGACCCGAACGGGATTCCTTTGGTGGCGTCGGTGTTCCAGTCCTTGGAAACCTTGCCCGCCTTGACCAACCGGGTGACGTCGGGCTCGACCGAGAAGTTGACGAGGTCGGCCGGCTTGCCCTCGGCCACGCCGCGGGACTGGTCCCCGGAGGCACCGTACGAGGTGATCACCTGGATGCCCTTGCCCTCCTCGGAGGCGTTGAAGGCGGGAATCACCTTGCTCCAACCGGGTTCTGGGGCCGAATAGGCGACCAGGGTGAGACTCGCATGCGCGTTGCTGGGGCCGCTGCCGCCAACGACGTCGCTGGGGCCGCCCTGGCAGGCGGCGACGACACCGACGATCAGCGCGAGTAAGACGACAGGCCGCCAGCGCGCAGGGCTGCCGATGTCGGTGAGCATTGGTGGCCTTTCATTGCTGTTCAAGCGGGACGACTTTCGGGATCCCGTTGTAGCGGAAAGGCGATACGACTTCAGGAGAGTCGACGACTCCTACCAAACCGCGCACGGGTGGGAGTCAGCGACAACAGTGCACAACGACGGCGCATTCCACGACGCCGGTTGCCATGTGCATGTCGCGAAGCCTAACAGGAATTCGCCGGGCCGCCACCGCGCGCCGGCTTCAGCGTCAGTGCGTCGCTAGCCATGTGACGATCACCAGCACCACCAGCGTGACCAGAATCAATGTCACGTGCGACCGAGGCATGCGCGTTACCCGGGCGCCCCATCGGCGTGCCGAAGGCGGCGCATCAACTTGATGCCCCTTCCGAGCAGGCGGTCCAGCAGGCCGGCCGTGACGTAGGCCACCGCCAAAACGACGGGCATCACGATCATGGCTTGCAGCACAAACGCGAGGCCCGAGAGCCACAGCTCGTTGCCGTCCCACCAATTCAGGAACCCGCCCACCCGGCTCACACTATTCGCCACGGCACCCCGACACCTAATGGAAACATTGGACGCCGGGCAGGTTGACAGTCGATGATGTCGGCATGGTCCTGCACGCCCAACCCGCCGACCAGCCGGCCGACGGCGCTCCCGCGGAGGCACCCCTGGAAGCGTTCGAGGCGCCTCCCGAAACGGCGCTGGCTTCGCCGATCGATTTCAGCGCGCCCGCGCCGCTCGCGCCCAGCACGTCGCTGCGGAACCCGTTTCCGCCGATCGCCGACTACTCGTTCCTCTCCGACTGGGAGACGACGTGCCTGATCTCCCCCGCCGGGTCGGTCGAATGGCTGTGCGTGCCCCGACCCGACTCCCCCAGTGTGTTCGGCGCGATCCTGGACCGTAGCGCCGGCCACTTCCGGCTGGGCCCCTACGGCGTCTCGGTGCCGTCGGCGCGCCGCTACCTGCCGGGCAGCCTGATCATGGAGACCACCTGGCAAACCCATACCGGGTGGCTGATCGTGCGTGACGCGCTGGTGATGGGCCCGTGGCACGACATCGAGCGCCGCTCGCGAACCCATCGCCGCACCCCGATGGACTGGGACGCCGAGCACATCCTGCTGCGCACGGTTCGCTGCGTCAGCGGCACGGTCGAGCTGATGATGAGCTGCGAGCCGGCCTTCGACTACCATCGCGTCGGCGTCAGCTGGGAGTACTCGGCCAACGCCTACGGCGAGGCCATCGCGCGCGCCAGCAAACAGCCCGACGCGCACCCGACGCTGCGGCTGACCACCAACCTGCGTATTGGGCTGGAGGGCCGGGAAGCGCGGGCGCGCACCCGGATGAAAGAGGGCGACGACGTGTTCGTCGCCCTGAGCTGGACGAAGCACCCGGCGCCGCAGACCTACGAAGAGGCCGCCGACAAGATGTGGCAGACCACCGAGTGCTGGCGGCAGTGGATCAACATCGGCAACTTCCCCGACCACCCGTGGCGCGCCTACCTGCAGCGCAGCGCGCTCACGCTGAAGGGTCTGACGTATTCGCCGACCGGCGCGCTGCTGGCCGCCAGCACCACGTCGTTGCCCGAGACGCCGCACGGCGAACGCAACTGGGACTATCGCTATGCCTGGGTCCGCGACTCGACGTTCGCGCTGTGGGGCCTCTACACGCTGGGGCTCGACCGCGAGGCCGACGACTTCTTCGCCTTCATCGCCGACGTTTCCGGCGCCAACAGCAACGAGCGCCACCCGCTGCAGGTGATGTATGGCGTCGGCGGCGAGCGCAGCCTGGTCGAAGAGGAGCTGCACCATCTCTCCGGTTACGACCACGCTCGGCCGGTGCGGATCGGCAACGGCGCCTACGACCAGGTTCAGCACGATATCTGGGGCTCGATCCTGGACTCGTTCTACCTGCACGCCAAGTCGCGCGAGCAGATCCCGGAGACCCTCTGGCCGGTGCTGAAGAAGCAGGTGGAAGAGGCGATCAAGCACTGGCGCGAGCCCGACCGCGGAATCTGGGAGGTGCGCGGGGAGCCGCAGCATTTCACGTCGTCGAAGGTGATGTGCTGGGTGGCGCTCGACCGCGGGTCCAAGCTCGCCGAGCGGCAGGGCGAGAAGAGCTACGCCCAGCAGTGGCGGGCCATCGCCGAGGAGATCAAGAACGACATCCTCGAGCACGGCGTGGACTCCCGCGGCGTGTTCACCCAGCGCTACGGCAGCGACGCGCTGGACGCCTCGCTGCTGCTGGTGGTGCTGACCCGGTTCCTGCCGCCCGACGACCCGCGTGTCCGCAACACCGTGCTGGCGATCGCCAACGAACTCACCGAGGAAGGCCTGGTGCTGCGCTACCGGGTCGAGCAGACCGACGACGGGCTGTCCGGCGAGGAGGGCACGTTCACGATCTGCTCCTTCTGGTTGGTGTCCGCGCTGGTCGAGATCGGCGAGGTGAATCGCGCCAAGCGGCTGTGCGAGCGGCTGCTGTCCTATGCCAGCCCGCTGCACCTCTACGCCGAGGAGATCGAGCCGCGCACCGGGCGGCACCTGGGCAACTTCCCGCAGGCGTTCACCCACCTGGCCCTGATCAACGCCGTGGTCCACGTCATCCGGGCCGAGGAGGAGGCCGACGGTTCGGGGACGTTCCAGCCGGCCAACGCGCCGGTATAGCACACCGCGTCAGATCAGCGCGCCGATCTTCTCCATCATCGCCCGCGCGAGGTCGGTGGCCGCGTTGTCGAAATCGCTTGGTCCACGGCGCGAGCCGCTCGCGGAATTGAAGAAGTCGACCTCCACCTCGATGAGGCAATTGCCCCGGAGGCCGATGGCACGCCCCGCCGGGATCGTTTCCGAATCGTTCTCCGCGTCCCTCGATGTCCATCCCGTCGAAACGGTCGCCGCCAGAACGGAACTGGAAACCTGGACGTCGCTGATTTTGCCCCTGAGCCGGAATACGCTGCCGGGCAGGGATGTCGTCGCGCCATCGCATTGCCGCCATTGCCGAGAAAACGCCGCGAAAAGCGCGTTGGCATCAGCGGCCGTCGGCAGGCTGACCACGCCCTCTTGCACACCGGTCACCTCGGCGGGCAATGCGGCGTGCCGCCACGTCTCGACCGCGACCTCCTCGACCTCGCTGGCTGGGTAGACGTTTTGCTGCAGCATTGCCCCGACGCCCAGACACTCGTCCGGCAGGGCCGATCCAGCGTCCTGCAACTGCTCGGAGCCACCGAATCGTGGCGGAACCCGAGGGTCGATGTCCAAGGACTGCTTGAGGATTCGCGATAGCGTCCTGGTGCCGAGCAACGCGTGGTCGACGCTCTGCCCGGTGAGCGATCGGGGCGTCGGGCCGGGCATCGGCTTGGCCGCGCCGTCCACGCGTGGGGCGCACCCGGCGGCCAGAGTCACGGCGGTCAGCGACACGGCGAGCAACCGAATGCTTTTCCCAAGCCACCCCGGAAACACGGCCCACGTAGTCCTTATCCGTCTCGCCTGAACTTCTGCTTGCCCGCAGTTTAAGTTCGGGGTCGACGCTGGCGCCGCAAGCAGTACCGAAGGCACAGCCGAAATCCAGTAATGTCTCAGGCTCTCGCGAGGTCGACGCCTCAGCTCAGCGCGCCGACGTTGTCCAGGATGGCGTGCGCGATGTCGACGGCACGGGCCCGTGGATCGGCGCCGCGCTCGGACGGCTGCGTGTTACCGAAGAAGGCGACCTCGACCTCGACCAGGCAATTGCCGCGGACACCGAGTGCACGCCCCGACGGGAGCGACGCCGAATCCGTGCTGCGTGAGGCAAACCCCATCGAAATGTCGGCCGCCACAACCGAATCCGCGGTCTGAACGTTTGCGATCGTGGCCTTGAGCCGGAAAACCGTGCCGGACAAGGGCATCGTTGTGGCATCACATTGCTGCCACTGCCGGGCGAATTTGTCGAACAGCGCCTGGGCGTCCGCGGGGCTGGGCAGGCTGACCACGCCCTCCTGCACGTTGGTCACCTCAACGGACTTGGGCGCGTGCCGCCAGGTTTGCACCGCGACGTGGCGCACCTCGCTGGATTGATAGATGGCTCGCTGCAACATGGACGCGACGCCCAGGCAGTCGCCGGGCGAGAGCCACCCGTCGTCCAGCAACGCGTCCGGGCCGCCGAACCGCGGCCGGAAGTGCGGGTCAATCTTGAAGGACTGGTTGAGGATTCGCGACAACGCCCGGTGACCGAGTAGTACCTGCTTGATGGTTTGCCCGTGCAGCGATCGCGGCGCCATGCCCGGAGCCCGGCGGGCCGTGCCGTCGACAACGGCGGCGCAGCCGGCGGTCGACATCACGAGCAGCAGCGCCGCCACGCTGCACCAGCGCCGTGCCAGGCGCGTGGGACATCGTCGCTGTGATTTACCTCTCATATGCGCTTCATTCATCTTTCGGCTCCTTTTAGTTCACCGAAAGTTTACTTTTGGGGAACCCCGGGGCGCAGTAAGACACACCGAAGCCTCAGCGGGAAGGCAGCAATGTCTCAGGCCGCGATAAGGGGCGGCGTCAGCTCAGGGCGCTGACCTTGTCCATCATCGCGCGCGCGACGTCGATGCCGCTGGCGTCCAGGTTGCCCGATCCCGGGTCCGACGGGCGCCGGTCGCCGAAGAAGACCACCTCCACCTCGACGAGGCAGTTCAACTGCACCCCAATGGCTCGCGCCTGTGGCGTGGGCCGTAGCGGTGGCATGTTGGGCAGCACCGACGTCGCGGTATTGGTCGCCGCGACAATGGTTTTGGAGGCATCCGGCACGCGGACGTCGCTGATGACGTTGGTCGTGCTGATCGGGCCGTTTTGCTCCGTCGTCGTGGCGCCGTTGCACTGCTGCCACTGCTGCGAGAATTGCGCGAACAGGGCCTGGGCCTGCGCCGCGGAGGGCAGGGCCACCACACCCTCGATGACGCTGATCACTTGCGCCGGATCGCCGTTGTTCCACCACGCCTGCGACGCAACGTCTTTGACGTCCGCGGATTGGTAGACGCTTTTCTGCAGCATCGCCGTCACGCCGAGACAATTGGCCGGCGATACCGTTTCGTCCTTCTGGCTCAGCGCGTCGGGACCGCCGAACTCGACCGGCTTGCGGGTGGCGAAGGGCTGGTTGAGCATCCGCGACAGGGCGTCACCGTCGAGCAGGACGCGCCTGACGGTGTCGCCGGAAAGCGGTCGCGGCTTCAGATTCGGCGCCGGCTTCGCCGTGCCATCCACAACCCCGCCGCAGCCCGCGGCCAACGCGGCGACCAACATCAAGGCCGTCGCGGGCCCAACTATTCGCACGGCTACTTCTTACCCTTGTCCCCGGCGGCGTCGGTGGACAGTGCGGCAACGAACGCCTCCTGCGGCACCTCGACCCGGCCGATCGTCTTCATCCGCTTCTTGCCTTCCTTCTGCTTTTCCAGAAGTTTGCGTTTGCGGGTGATGTCACCGCCGTAGCACTTGGACAGCACGTCCTTGCGGATCGCCCGGATATTCTCGCGCGCAATGATTTTCGATCCGATCGCCGCCTGCACCGGCACCTCGAACTGCTGGCGCGGGATCAGCTCCTTGAGCTTGGTGGTCATTTTGTTGCCGTACGCGTACGCCGAATCCTTGTGCACGATCGCGCTGAACGCGTCGACGGCCTCGCCCTGCAGCAGGATGTCGACCTTGACCAGTTCGGCCTCCTGCTCGCCCGCCTCCTCATAGTCGAGGCTGGCATAGCCGCGGGTGCGCGACTTCAGGGAATCGAAGAAGTCGAAGATGATCTCGCCGAGCGGCATGGTGTAGCGCAATTCCACCCGCTCGGGCGACAGGTAATCCATGCCGCCGAGCTCGCCGCGCCGAGATTGGCAGAGCTCCATGATGGTGCCGATGAACTCGCTGGGCGCGATGATGGTGGTCTTGACCACGGGTTCGTAGACGATGCGGACCTTGCCCTCCGGCCAGTCGGACGGGTTGGTCACCACGATCTCCGTGTCGTCCTCTTTGACGACCCGGTAGACGACGTTGGGCGATGTCGAAATCAGGTCCAGGTCGAATTCGCGCTCCAGGCGCTCGCGGGTGATCTCCATGTGCAGCAGACCCAGGAAGCCGCAGCGGAAACCGAAGCCCAGCGCCACCGACGTCTCCGGCTCGTAGGTCAGGGCGGCGTCGTTGAGCTGCAGCCTGTCCAGGGCGTCGCGCAGATCCGGGTAGTCCGAGCCGTCGACGGGATACAGCCCCGAGTAGACCATCGGCTTGGGTTCGCGGTAGCCCGTCAGCGCCTCGGTGGCGCCGTGGCGGGCGGTCGTCACCGTGTCACCGACCTTGGACTGCCGGACGTCCTTCACGCCCGTGATCAGGTAGCCCACCTCCCCCACACCGAGGCCCTCGCTGGGCTTGGGTTCCGGCGAGACGATGCCGACCTCGAGCAGTTCATGGGTGGCGCCGGTGGACATCATCGCGATGCGCTCCCGCGGGGTGATCTTGCCGTCCACCACGCGCACGTAAGTGACCACGCCGCGGTAGATGTCGTAGACGGAGTCGAAGATCATCGCGCGGGTGGGCGCGTCGGCGTCGCCCTCGGGCGGCGGGACCTCACGTACGACGTGATCGAGCAGGTCGGCGACGCCCTCCCCGGTCTTGCCGGACACCCGCAGCACATCCCCGGCCTCGCAGCCGATGATGTGGGCGATCTCGCCCGCGTAGCGGTCGGGGTCGGCGGCCGGCAGGTCGATCTTGTTGAGCACCGGGATGATGTGCAGGTCACGGTCCAGCGCCAGGTACAGGTTGGCCAGGGTCTGCGCCTCGATGCCCTGGGCGGCGTCCACCAGCAGGACCGCGCCCTCGCAGGCCTCCAGCGCGCGCGACACCTCATAGGTGAAGTCGACGTGACCCGGGGTGTCGATCAGGTGCAGGACGTAATCTTGGTCCCCGACCTTCCAGGGCAGCCGCACGTTCTGCGCCTTGATGGTGATCCCGCGCTCCCGCTCGATGTCCATCCTGTCGAGGTACTGGGCGCGCATCGACCGCTCGTCGACGACGCCGGTGAGCTGAAGCATCCGGTCCGCCAGCGTCGACTTGCCGTGGTCGATGTGAGCGATGATGCAGAAATTCCGAATCTGCGCCGGCGGGGTGAAGGTCTTGTCGGCGAAACTGCTGATGGGAATCTCCTGGTCTGGGCCTGCTCGCGGCCGCCTGAGCGGTATGTCCAGGGTATCTGTGCGGGGTCGTCGGGACCTACTTGGACACATTCGCACCCGGCCGCCCGCGGTTATGCTGCGAATATGGCGTCTCCCCGGAAATCCCAATGGAAGACGCTGCAGCGGTTCGCCCGAAATGTGGTGATCTACGCGCAGACTGCCCAGGTCGTCGCGCGCGAACTCGAGCGCGCCGTGAAGATCACCGCGAACGTCATCGCCGCCGCCGCACCACAGTCACCGGCCGAGATCGCGGCGGGGCGCCCGGTGACCAGCACCAGTTTTCCCACCGCCCAGCGGGCGCGAAAGCTGGTCTACGCGCCCGACCTCGACGGCCGGGCCGATCCCGGCGAGATCGTCTGGACGTGGGTGGCCTACGAGGACGATCCGACGCGGGGCAAGGATCGACCAGTGCTGGTCGTGGGCCGTGACCGCCGCGTCCTGCTCGGGCTGATGGTGTCCAGCCAGGAGCGCCACGCCGGTGATCGCGACTGGGTCGGGATCGGGGCCGGCGCCTGGGATTACGAGGGCCGGGCAAGCTGGGTTCGCCTGGACCGAGTGCTCGACGTGCCCGAGGAGGGCATTCGCCGCGAGGGCGCGATCCTGGATCGCGAAATCTTCGACGTCGTCGCCGCCCGGCTACGGGCGGACTACGCCTGGAGCTAGGCCCGGTCAGCCCTGCGTGATGTAGGACTGCAGCTGCTGCTGCTCGGCCTCGAGCTCCTCCATGCGGGTCTTCACCACGTCACCGATGCTGACGATGCCGATCAGCTTCTTGCCGTCCAGCACCGGCACGTGGCGCACCCGGTTCTTCGTCATCAGCACGCTCAACGAATCGACCGTGTCGGATTTCGTGCAGCTGGCGACGTTGGCGGTCATGATCTTCGAGATCGGCCGCGAGAGCACGCTGGCGCCGTGGGTGTGCAGTTGGCGCACGACGTCGCGCTCCGAGACGATGCCGACGACGCCCTCGTCGCCGACCACCACCATGGCGCCGATGTTCTGCTCGGCGAGGCCGGCGAGCAGCTCCTTGACGGTCGCGTCGGGGTTGATCGTCACCACCGCCGCGCCCTTGTTCCGCAAGACGTCCGCAATCCGCATCAAGGCCTCCAGCCGGTTGTGATCCGCTTCACATCAGGCTACGGCTAACTCGCCCGGCGGGAAAGCCAACACGAAAAGCGGTAACCGCGGGCTCCCATACCCTCGGATTCCACGCCCAAACCCGACGGTGAAATACCCCTGTGGATGCGTCGGGCTTGCAAGGATGAACCCATGATCGAGATCACCCTGCTGGGCACCGGAAGCCCCATCCCCGACCCGAACCGCGCCGGACCGTCGACCCTGGTGCGAGCCGGCGGGCAGGTGTTCCTGGTGGATTGCGGGCGTGGGGTGCTGCAGCGCGCGGCGGCGGTCGGCGTGGGCGCCGCCGGGTTGTCGGCGCTGCTGCTCACCCACCTGCACAGCGACCACATCGGCGAGCTGGGCGACCTCCTGATCACCCGTTGGATCACCACCTTCGCGCCCGATCCCGCGCCGCTGCCGATCATCGGGCCGCCCGGCACCGCCGAGACCGTGGCGGCGACGCTGAAGGCATTCGGCCACGACATCGGTTACCGGATCGCCCATCACGCCGATCTGAACGCGCCGCCGGCGGTCGAGGTGCACGAATGCACCGAGGGCGCGGTGTGGGACCGCGACGGGGTGTCGATCCGGGTCGGGCCGACCGACCACCGGCCGGTGGCGCCGACCATCGGCTTCCGCATCGAATCCGGCGGCGCGTCGGTGGTGCTGGCCGGAGACACGGTCCCCTGCGCCGGTCTGGACGAACTGGCAAGCGGCGCAGACGCATTGGTGCACACCGTGATCCGCAAGGACATCGTCGTCAACATACCGCAGCAGCGGATCCAAGACATCTGTGATTACCACTCCTCGGTGGAGGAGGCGGCGACGACCGCGGAGCGAGCGGGCGTGGGCACCCTGGTGATGACGCACTACGTGCCGGCGCCGGTGCCCGGGCAGGAGGAGCAGTGGCGCGCACTGGCCGCCACCAAATTTGGCGGCCGCATCGAGCTCGGCGACGACCTGCACCGCGTCGAGGTCAGCCCGCGGGCGTAGCCGTCATTCAACGAATGTCGTTGCGGCGCAACGGTAGTAACACGCCCGCCAGCACCAGCCAGGCCAGGCCCGAGACCCGCGCGATGGGCACGATAGCGCCGAGTTCGGGCCACACCAGCACCAGCGTCGCCGACTCGGCCAGGGCCGCGATCGCCAGGCCGGCCCAGGCCACCGGGCGCGGCGTCAACCCCAAGACGAGGCTGGCCACCGCCATGCCCGCCACCAGCAGCCCCAGCGCCACGATGTGGCCCGGGCCGCCGAGGAGAAACACCAGGAAGTAGACGGCGCGGACCAACGCGGCGTCGGCGCTGACGTCCGGCCTCGACAGCGTCCAGGCCAGCAAACCGGTGAGGCCCAGGGCTCCTGCCGCCAGGATGCCGCCCGCGAGCGCGATCGTGGCCCCCGGGGCGCCGAGTTGCCGCAACCCGGCGCTGGCCGTCGCCGCGTAGATTGCCAGCGGCACCGACGACGCGAACACCGCGGTGGCGATCACTTGAATGGCGAGCGGCTCGGCGCGGACGTACGCGGTGACGGCGGACGCTTGCCCGTACGGCAGCGGCATCACGCCGCCCAGCGCGATACCGATGGCGATCCCGCCGAGAAGCACGCCGAGACAAAGCGCGGAAAGCCATAGCAGGGGCCGCAGGTTTCGGCCTGCCGGTGAATCGTTCATGACCTGAACGCTAGGCCAGCCGGGTGATCTCCACGACCACGTCGAGGTCAGTCGCGCCCTCGCCCGAATAGATGCCCTTCAGCGGGGACACGTCGGTGTAGTCGCGGCCGACGCCCACGCTGACGTACTGCTCGTTGATCTCGCTCTCATTGGTCGGGTCGTAATTCCACCAGGAGCCGATCCAGGCCTGCAACCAGGCGTGGCTGCGGCCGTCCACGGTGTCGCCGACGACGGCGTCTTTTTTCGGATGCAGATATCCGGACACATAGCGCGCGGGAATTCCCATGCCGCGCAACAGCATCAGCGAAAGGTGAACGAAGTCCTGACAGACACCCTTGCCCGCGTGCAGCGCCTCGAGGCCCGACGTGTGCACGCCGGTGGTGCCCGGCAGATAGTCCAGCTCCTCGTGCACGAACTTGGCCGCGGCGACAACCGCTTCGGCGGGCTCCTCCCCTTTGGCAAGCCGCTTGTAGATGGGCCGCAGCCGTTTGGGATCCGGGGTGTGGTCGGTCGGAGTCAGAAATTCGTCGAAGCGATCGATCACCGCCTCGGATTCCAGGTCGTCCCAGCGGACATCGGTTTCCGGTGGCTCCGGCTGCTCGGTTTCCACGACCGAAGACGACGTGACCGTCAGATCGGTGTGCGGGGCATGCAGGTCGAATGCCGTGACGGCGGTGCCCCAGTAATCGGTGAAACGGTAGGACCGGGTCGCCGGGATGGTTTCCACCCGGTTGAGGATGACGTTTTGCCGGGTATCCGATTGTGGGGTCAGCCGGGCCTCGTTGTAGGACGCCGTGACCGCCGATTGGTAGGCAAATCCGGTTGTATGCACCACCCGTAGCCGCCACATCAGGTGTCTCCGTTGCGTGCAACCAGCTCGGCACTGTGGCCGGCATCCGACCAAGCCACCCACGGCGTGACGTGAAAGTACTGCTGCGCCAACGCCTCTCCGACGTCGTAGCACGTCTTCTGCAGGGCGGCCAGGCGCGTCTCGAGCGTGTCGAGCAATACCCCGGGCGGCATGAACTCCAGTTCGCTGCGCGCCTGCCCGAGCAGTCGCTGCGCTTCGACGGTGGCCCCCACCCGACTCTGTGGGTTGTGCACCAGCTCTTCGATGCTGTGTTCGGCCAGCCGCAGCGAGTAGAACACCGATCGAGGGAACAGTCGGTCGAGCAACATGAACTCGACCACTCGACCGGCGTCCAGCGCGCCGCGGTAGGTACGCAGATAGGTGTCGTGCGCGCCGGCCGAACGCAACAGCGTCACCCACGCCGGCGAGGACGCACTGTCGCCCACCCGCGACAGCAGGAGCCGCACCGTCATGTCGACGCGCTCGATCGCGCGGCCCAGCACCATGAAGCGGTATCCGTCGTCACGAGACAAGGTGGAGTCGGCCAGGCCGGCGAACATCGCCGCCCGGCCCTCGATGAACGACAGAAATTCATGCGGCCCGAGGCGTTTGGCAGCGCGTTGGCGTTCGGGTAAGGCGTTGTAGGTGGTGTTGAGGCACTCCCAGATCTCGATGGAGGTCACTTCCCGCGCCGACTTCGCGTTCTCACGCGCCGCCGTGATCGCCTCGACGATCGACGTGCCGCCACGGTCGTCGGTGTTGTAGGCCACCAGATCCGTCAGCGACCAGACGTCCAATTCGTCGTCGGGGGCCTCGACGCCGAGCACCCGCAACAACACCCGTGATGCCTGGTCGGGATCGACGCTCGAATCTTCCAGCAATTGATGGAGCGCCACGTCCAGAATCCGTGCGGTGTCGTCCGCCCGCTCGACGTAGCGACCGATCCAATAGAGCGCTTCGGCGTTGCGGGCCAACATCAGTGGACCACCCCTCGCTGCTGGTGTTGCTCTTGTTGCTGTTTGTGCTTCTTCTTCGGCGGTGCGGACTCGCGGGGGTGGTCGCCGTTCGACTGCTGCTGAGTCGAATTGTCAACGCTCGCCTTTGATTTCGGCAGCGAACGCACCACCTCGGCGGCCCCCAGCTCGCGGTCGGCCGCCGACGCGCGCGACGACGCCAGCACCCACGTGTCTTTCGAGCCACCCCCTTGGCTGGAGTTCACCACCCGCGAGCCCTCCTCCAGCGCCACCCGCGTTAGACCGCCCGGCAACACCCAGACCTCGTCACCGTCGTTGACCGCAAACGGACGCAGGTCGACGTACCGCGGAGCCAGCGAGCTGTCGATCTGCGTCGGCACCGTCGACAGCTCCATCATCGGCTGCGCGATCCAGCTGCGCGGATCGTCGCGGATCTTCTTGCTAACGGCGGCCAACTCCTTTTCGGAGGCGTCAGGCCCGAACACGATTCCGTACCCGCCGGACCCCTCGACCGGCTTGATGACCAACTCGTTGACCCGGTCGAGCACCTCCTCGCGTTCGTCGGCGAGCCAGCAACGGAAGGTCTCCACGTTGGCCAGCAACGGTTTCTCACCCAGGTAGTACTCGATCATGGTGGGCACGTAGGTGTAGACGAGCTTGTCGTCCCCGACGCCATTGCCGATCGCGCTGGAGATGACGACGTTGCCGGCGCGCGCGGCATTGACCAGACCGGCGACCCCGAGCACCGAGTCAGCACGGAACTGCAGCGGGTCCAGGAAGATGTCGTCGATGCGCCGGTAGATGACGTCCACCTGGGTTTCGCCCTCGGTGGTGCGCATGTAGACCTGGTTGTCCCGGCAAAAGAGGTCGCGCCCCTCGACGAGCTCGACGCCCATCTGCCGGGCCAGCAGCGAATGCTCGAAATAGGCCGAGTTGTAGACGCCAGGGGTCAGCACCACGACGGTCGGGTCGGCCTCGTTGGTGGCCGCGGAGTTGCGCAGCGCGCGCAGCAGGTGCGAGGCGTAGTCGTCGACGGCGCGCACCCGGTGGGTCGCGAACAGGTTGGGGAAGACCCGCGCCATGGTGCGCCGGTTTTCCATCACGTAGGACACCCCTGACGGCGAGCGCAGGTTGTCCTCGAGCACCCGCCAGGTGCCCTTCTCGTCCTTGATCAGGTCGATGCCGGCTACGTGGATGCGCACGCCGTTGGGCGGGACGATGCCGAATGCCTGTCGGTGAAAGTGTTCACAGGACGTGATCAGCCGGCGCGGGATGACGCCGTCATTCAGGATCTCCTGATCGCCGTAGATGTCGTCCAGGTACATCTCGAGGGCCTTGACGCGCTGGATGATGCCGCGCTCCAGCCGAGTCCATTCGGCCGCCGAGATCACCCGCGGCACCAGGTCGAGCGGGAACGGTCGCTCCTGGCCGGACAGGGAGAAGGTGATGCCCTGGTCGATGAAGGCACGGGCCAGCGCTTCGGAGCGGGCTTCCAGGTCTGAGGCGTCCGACGGCACCAGCTCGGCGTAGATGCCCTTGTACGGGCCGCGGACATTGCCCTGGGCGTCGAACATCTCGTCGAAGGCCAGCGCGTAGGCGTCCGACGTCAGGTTGTAGCCGCTGAAAATCCGTTCGAAGCGCACCTCAGAACGCTTGGCACCGCGGGATCCACGCCTGGTTTTCTCCAGTTGAAAACTCACTTTTCAGATGCTGCCTCACATCGACATTCTGGCAGGCCACGGGTTCCCGTTTTGGGAGAAAACGTAACCGACTGATAACCTGGGCAGTCGCTATTGGGTGTGGGGCGCCCCCCGAAAAGTACCGCAAACACCGATTCGTAGAAGGAACTCACGCGTGGCCAACATCAAGTCGCAGCAGAAGCGCATCAAGACCAACGAGCGCGCCCGGCTTCGCAACAAGTCGGTGAAGTCCTCGCTGCGTACCGCCGTCCGCGCGTTCCGGGAGGCCGCCGACGGCGGCGACAAAGAGAAGGCCGCGGAGCTGCTGGTCTCGACCAACCGCAAGCTGGACAAGGCGGCCAGCAAGGGCGTGATCCACAAGAACCAGGCCGCCAACAGGAAGTCGGCGCTGGCGCGGGCCCTCAACAAGATCTGAGCACCGGGCCGCAGAAGCCTGTCAGTGGCCCCGGTCGGCCACCAATTCGGCGACCTGCCTGACCGCCGATTCCAGCGCGTAGTCCGCGTCGGCGACGGCCCCCTTCACGTTGGCGTTGAGTTCCGCCACCACTTTCATCGCGACCGCAACCGTCTCGCGCGTCCAGCGCCGGGCCTGCTTCTGGGCTTTCTGCACGCGCCACGGCGGCATGCCCAGCTGCGACGCCAGGCGGTAGGGGTCGCCGGACAGCGGACCCACCCGGCCGATGGTGTGCACGGCCTCGGCCAGCGCGTCGGCCAGCACCACCAGCGGTTCGCCGCGCATCATCGCCCAGCGCAGCGCCTCGGTGGCCCCCGCGACGTCGCCGGTGACCGCCTTGTCGGCGATGTCGAAGCCCTTCACCTCCGCCTTCCCGCTGTGGTAGCGGCGCACCGCGGCGGCGCTGACGTCACCGGCGGTGTCGGCGACGAGTTGTGAACACGCGGCGGCCAGCTCGCGCACGTCGGAGCCGACGGCGTCCAGCAGAGCCGTCACGGTCTCCTCGTCGACCTTGACCCGCAGCGCGCGGAACTCCTTGCGGATGAAGTCGACGCGCTCGCTGAGCTTGGCGATCCGGGCGCACGGATGCACCTCGGCGCCCAGCGACTGCAGCTCGGTGGCCAGCGCCTTGGCGCGCCCGCCGCCCGAATGCACCACCACCAGCACCGTGCCCGAAGGAACGTCGGCGGCGGCCCCGGCGATGACCGCGGCCGCTTCTTTGCCCGCTTCGGCGGCCGCTTCCAGCACGACGATGCGCTCGTCGGCGAACAGCGACGGGCTCAGCAGCTCGGCGAGTTCGTAGGTGCCGACGTCGCCGGCCCGCATCCGGCTCACCGGGACGTCATCGGTACCGGCGCGCTCGCGCGCCGACCGCAGCACGTCGGCCACCGCCCGCTCGACCAGCAGCTCTTCGTCCCCCAACACCAGGTGCAGGTGTGCAACATCGCTCACCCCACGATGGTGTCACGACCCGGCGACGACCCCCGACAGCGACCAGCCGAGCGCGCACACCGCGACCGCTCCCCCGGCCCATCCGACCGCCCGGCGAAACCAGCGCCACCGCCAGAGCAGCCGGGCCACCAGAAGCACCGACACCGTGCCCGCGGCGACCAGCGCCACACCGGGCGCACCGGCCGGCACGGGCAGCGTCGCCGCGGGCGCGCCGGCCGACCACCTCGCCACGTGCAGGACCCACCACAGTTCGGGGCCGGTGAAACGGATCAACAACTGCGCCCCGGCGGGCCACGCCACGCACAGCAGGGCCGCCGCGCTGCCGAGCACCGTGATCGGCGCGATCATGGGCGCGACCGCGAGGTTGGCCGCCACGGCGACGAGGCTGACCCGGCCCGAGATGCCGGCGACGAGCGGGGCGGTCACCATGTGCGCGGCGCACGCGACGGCGAGCGCGTCGGCCAGCGGCTTGGGCCAGCCCCTGTCGACCAGGCGCCGCGACCAGGCCGGCGCGATGACGATCAGCGCGGCCGTCGCCAGCACGGACAGCCCGAAGCCCACGTCGACGGCGAGCTGCGGAGCGAGCGCCAGCAACATCAGCACCGCGGCCGACAGGGCCGGAATCGCCTGGCGCCGACGCGACGACAGCACGCCCGTCAGCGCGATGGCGGCCATCACGGCGGCCCGCAGCACGCTGGCCGTCGGCTGCACGACGATGACGAACGCCACCAGCGCCACCGCGGCGAGAGCGACTGCGGCGCGCGGGCCGATCAACCGCGCCGAGAACAGCACGGCCCCGCACACGATCGTGACGTTGGCCCCCGACACCGCGGTCAGGTGCGTCATGCCCGCCGCGCGAAAGTCGCGGCTGGTCTGCCCGGTGACAGCCGAGGTGTCACCGAGAACCAGGGCGGGCAGCATCGCGGCCTCGTCGGCGGTCAGGGTCTCGCGGGCGGCGACGGCGAGCCTGCCGCGCACGGCGTGGGCGGCGCGCTGCACGGCACCGGCGGTGCCCATCGTCGGACGGCCCGACGCGTTGAGCACCGCGACCGTCAGGTCACGGCGGCCCGGACGGCTGATGCGTGCGGTGAACCGCACGGGCTGGCCCACCGTGAGGTCGCCGAAGTCCGATGCCCGCGCGAAGACGACCACCCGGCCGGACATCCTGTCGTCGCGCAGGCGCTGCAGGGTGGCGCGAAACATCAGCCGGCCCGGGCCCAGGGGCAGCGCGCTCTCGGTGGGGCTGACCGTCACCGGGGCGGCCGTACCGAACGCCGCGGTGATCGGGTGGCGAGCGACCGCGTCGGTGCGCAGCGCTATCGCCAGCCCGTACCCTGCGCCCACCACGCCGACCGCCACCAGGCCGGCGCCGAGCGTCCGCAGCGGCCGGGCGCGGGCCGGCCCGCGCGCCGCGTAGCACGCCAGCGCCGCCGCCACGCCGAGCAGCACGACGCAGCAGCACGCGGCCGCGCGTCCGATCGGCCACCAGATCCCGCCGGCGGTGACCACCCAGGCGGTGAGCGCGGCGGGGACCAGGCGCACATCGAGGCGCGCCGAGGCCGGGTCGGCGTGGGCCGCGTCGCGCACCGCCGTCAGACACGCACCAGCGGGCGCAGTTTTTCCAGCCGCGCCGGGCCGATGCCATCGACGTCGGCGAGCTGGTCGACGCTGGCGAATTTCCCGTTCGCCTGCCGCCAGGCCACGATCGCCGCGGCGGTGACCGGCCCGACCCCGGGCAGCGCGTCGAGCTCCTCCTGGGTCGCGGTGTTGAGGTCGAGCACCTCGCCGGCCTTCGGCTTCAGCGTCCCCGAGGCTGGCCCCGCCGCCCCGGGTGCCGGCGACGTGCCGGCGGACACCGAGCTGCCCAGTGCCGTCCGCTGCCCCGGGACGGGGGCGATCCCGACCACGATCTGCTCGCCGTCGCCGACCGGGCGGGCCATGTTCAGTCCGATGGTGTCGGCGCCGTTCACCGGTCCCCCGGCGGCCTGCAGCGCGTCGGCGATGCGGGCGCCGGGCGCCAGGGTGACCAGCCCGGGGGTGTGCACCAGCCCGACCACGCTGACCACCACCGGCCGGTCGGGAGCGGCGGGCTGCCCGGCGCCCGGGCTGGCCGACGACCTGGGGCTCGCGGTGGCGGCCTTCTCCACCGGTGGCAGCTTGGCCGACATCACCGGCGCCGGCCGGTCGCGCAGCAGGGTGAACACCGTCACCAGCACCGCGAGGGCCGCCACCACCGCCAAGGCGATGGCGCCGGCGCGGCCGGGGTCAGCGCGCATCTTCGCCACCCAGCCCCGGTGGTCGGCGGCGTCGGGAAGCCAGCGCGGCAACAGTGAGTTCGGGTCTTCTGATTCGGCCGAGTCCGGGGACTGTTCCTCCGAGTCCGACTCGTCGGCCGAATCGGTCTCCGGGTCGGCACCGAGGCGCCGCTGCAGTCGCTCGCCGGGCAGTTCCGTTCGCATGCGCCGACCGTAGGCGCGCCGACCGCCATGACGGGCCCGCGCGACGGCGTCGCGATGCCGGACTGTGGACCAATTCGAGGCTGTGCACAAGCACCGAAGATGATGGGTAAAGATGGAACGGTCGCGACGTTCACCTCAACCCAAGGAGGCTGCCATGCAACTGGCGCTCACACCGGAGGAAGCCGCGTTCCGCGACGAGCTTCGCACCTTCTACACCACCCAGATCCCCGAGGAGCTGCGGGACCGGGTGCGCCAGGGTGCGGCGTCGGTGCGCCGCGACGACATCGTCACGAGCCACAAGATCCTGCACGAGCACGGCCTGGCGGTCCCGAGTTGGCCCGTCGAATGGGGCGGCAAGGACTGGACGCCCACCCAGCACCAGATCTGGGCCGACGAGATGCAACTGGCCTGCGTGCCCGAGCCGCTGAACTTCAATACCAAGATGGTCGGCCCGGTGATCGCCGAATTCGGTTCCGAGGAGATCAAACAACGCTTCCTGCCGCCGACGGCCAGCCTCGACATCTGGTGGTGCCAGGGTTTCTCCGAACCCGAGGCCGGCTCCGATCTGGCGTCGCTGCGCACCACCGCGGTCCGGGACGGTGACCACTACATCGTTAACGGCCAGAAGACCTGGACAACGCTCGGCCAGTATGCGGACTGGATCTTCTGCCTGGTGCGCACCGACCCGCAGGCGCCCAAGCGCCAGGCCGGCATCTCGTTTCTGCTCTTCGACATGAAGACCCCGGGCATCACACTGCGCCCGATCAAGACGATCGACGGCGGCCAGGAGGTCAACGAGTTGTTCTTCTCCGACGTCCGGGTGCCCGTCGATCAGCTTGTGGGACACGAGAATCAGGGCTGGTCGTACGCGAAATTCCTGCTCGGCAACGAACGCACCGGCATCGCCGGTGTGGGGCGCACCAAAGTGCGCCTCGCCGAGGTGAAGAAACACGCGGCGCAAACCGGGATGCTCAGCGATCCCCTGTTCGCGGCGCGGCTCGCCGAGGCCGAAAACGACGTCCTGGCACTGGAACTCACGCAGTCGCGGGTGGTTTCGGACTCCGCGGACGGCCAGCCCAACCCGGCGTCGTCGGTGCTCAAGCTGCGCGGCAGCCAGTTGCAGCAGATCGCAACCGAGCTGCTGGTCGAGGTCGCCGGCGCGGACGCGCTGCCCGCCGATGGCGAAGACATCTCATCGCCGTCGTGGGCACAACACAGCGCGCCGCACTACCTCAACTACCGCAAGACGTCGATCTACGGCGGCAGCAGCGAAGTGCAGCGCAACATCATCGCGTCCACCATTCTCGGATTGTGAGGCAGCAATGGACTTTCAGTTGACCGACGAGCAGGCCCTGCTTCGCGACACCACCCGCGACCTGCTGTCGCGCACCTACGACCCGGAGAGCCGCAACAAGGTCATCGGGTCCGACCTCGGCTGGAGCCGGGAGGTGTGGAGCCAGCTCGCCGACACCGGGATCCTCGGCCTCGGGTTCGAGCCGGAGGAGGCCGGCCAGATCGAGATCATGGTGGTGCTCACCGAGGTCGGGCGCCGGCTGGCCCCCGAACCCATCCTGCACGCCGCGCTGGCACCGGGCGCGCTGATCGCCGAGCTGGGCAGCGACGCGCAGAAACAACAGCTCGACGAGGTCGCGGCCGGCCAACGCCTGCTGGCCTTCGCCCACCTGGAACCCGGCCACCGCACCCCGACCGCTACGGTTACCACTGCCGCTGTGCGGCAAGGTGATTCATGGACGTTGAGCGGCAGAAAGAACCCGGTGCTCGCCGGTGACTGCGCCGACGCGTTGCTGGTCAGCGCCGCATTGCCCGACGGCGGCACCGGCCTGTTCCTGGTCGACGCAGCCGCGGTGGCGAGGCACCCCTACCGGACGTTCGACGGGCAACGCGGCGCACAGGTCGATCTCGACGGCGCCGCGGCCGAACCGCTCGGCGAGGGGGGCGACGCCTCGCTCGCCATTCGCGACGCCGTCATCCGCATCCAGTCGGCGTTGTGCTCCGAAGCCGTCGGCGCGATGGAGGAAGCGCTCCGCCTGACCACCGACTACCTCAAGACCCGCAAGCAGTTCGGCGTGACGCTCAACAAGTTCCAGGCGCTCACCCAGCGGGCCGCCGACATGTACGTGTCGCTGGAGGTGGCGCGCAGCATGAGCTTCTACGCCGCAATGTCGATCGCCGACGGTAACCTCGACCCGCTGATCGCGTCGCGCGCCAAGGTGCAGATCGGCCGGTCGGGGCGGCACATTGCGCAGGAGTCGATCCAGATGCACGGCGGAATCGGCGTGACCGCGGAGTACCCCGTCAGCCACTACGCGGCCCGGCTCACCGCGATCGAGCACACGCTGGGAACCTCGAACGACCACCTGCACAACCTGATCGACCACCTCGGCGACTACGACCTGGCCCGGCTCTAGCGTATGGCCGAGCTCTCCGAGCAGGTGGTCGAGTTCCTGTCGGCCGGCACCCGCACCGGGATGCTCGGGTACGTCGCTGCCGACGGGCGGCCGCTGGTCGCACCGGTCTGGTTCGTCGTCGACGACGGCCAGCTGGTGTTCACCACCGGCCGCGACACCTCGAAAGGTCGTGCGCTGGCCAGGGATTCGCGGGTCGCGATCTGCGTCGACGACCCGCATCCGCCGTATTCGTTCGTCCAGGTGCAGGGCGTGGCCTCGGTGAGCGAGCATCAGCCCGACGTGCTGGACATCGCGACGCGGACCGGCGCGCGCTACATGGGCGCCGAGCGCGCCGACGAGTTCGGCCGCCGCAACGCCGTTCCGGGCGAACTGGTGGTGCGGGTGCGCCCCACCAAGGTCATCTCCGGATTCGATATCGCCGATTGACGCGCGGGGGCATCAACTCGGATCCGCGGTAGGCGATTCCGCATCCACCGCCGGCGCTTCCGCCTCCTCCGGGGCCGGGGCCGGCTCCGGTTCCGAATCCGGCAGCTGACCGGCGAGGTACTCGGCGAGCCCCCCGATCGTCGGATAGTCGAATACCGCGGTGGCGTTGATCGTGAACGCCCCACCGAACTGGCTGTACAGCCGGTTGCGCAGCTCGACCGCCATCAGTGAATCCGTACCGAGGTCCAGGAACCGGCTGGTCGCGGCCGGCGGCTGGGCGAGCCGCAGGAAGCCCTGCACCTCGCGCTGCAGGAATTCGGTGATGAAGCCGGCGCGCTGGGCCACCGGTATTTCCTGCAGTTGCCGCAGCAACTCGCTGTCGCCGGTCGCCTCCGTCACCGCGCTGGGCAACACCAGGTCGAGAATCGGCGGCCGGGACGCGCCCAGCAGCTTGGCGGCGCGCTGCCAGTTGGCCTTGATCACGGTCGCCTGCCCGGTCCCGCTGGCGACGGCCTCGGCGAGCGCATTGAGGGCGGCCGTGGGTTCCAACGGAATCAGGCCTTGCGCACCGAGATTGGCGCGCGCGGCCTCCGAAGACGCCATGCCCCCCTTGCCCCAGGGACCGAGGTTGACGCCGGTCGCCGGCAAGCCGTGCGCCTTGCGCTCCGCGACCAGGCCGTCGAGCAGCGCGTTGGCGGTCGAATAGTTGGCCTGGCCGGGCGAACCGAGCAGGCTGGCCACCGAGGAGGACACGATGAAGAAGTCGAGATCGTCGTCTCTGGTCAACCTGTCCAAGTAGCAGGCGCCGAAGGCCTTTGGCGCCAGCGTCGTGCGGAAGCGCTCCAGGTTCTGCTCGGATAGCAGCGCGTCGTCGAGGACGCCCGCGAAGTGCGCCACCCCCGCGAGCGGCGGCAACTCCGCCCGGATCCGCGCCAGCAGACTTTCGACTTGCGCCTCGTCGCCGACGTCGGCCGCGAAGACGTGGATGCGGCACCGGTAGCGCTCGGTGATGTCAACGATCGCGCGTTGTGCGTCCGCGTCGGGTGCGCGGCGGCTGGTCAACACGATGTCGCCGGCACCGAGCTGGGCCAGATAGGCGGCCATGTGCAGGCCGATCGCGCCGAGCCCACCGGTGATCAGGTAGCTTCGATCCCCGCGCGGCTGAAGCGGTTTGGGCATCTGCAGCACGATCTTGCCGACGTGGCGCGCCTGCTGCATGCGGCGGAACGCCGTCTTCGCCTCCGTCAGCGGGTAGATCTCGGCGGGCAGTGGTGTCCACTCGCCGCTGGCCAACCCATGGGACACCTCGCCCAGCAGGCCACGGATGCGTTCGGGCTCCTGGAAGGTAACCGTGTCCAGCGCGACGATCTCGTAGGCGATGTCGGGACGGGCCGCCGCCATCTGCTCCGGGGTCCAGATGTCGCGCTTGGCGATCTCGGCGAACCGGCCGCCCTGTGCGGTGGCCCGCACGGTCGCCTCGACAAACCCCTCGTTGGTCAGGCTGTTGAGCACCACATCGACACCCGCACCGCCGGTGTCCGCCAGTATCTGGTCGGCGAAATCCGTACTGCGCGAGTCGTAGACGTGTTCCACGCCCAGCTTGTGCAGCGTCGCGCGCTTGTAGGTGCTGGCGGTGGCGAACACGGTCGCGCCGCGCTGCTGCGCCAGCTGGATGGCGGCCAACCCGACACCGCCGCTGGCGGCGTGGATGAGGACGCGGTCACCGGGCTTCAGCTGCGCCCAGTCGAACGCGAGCCGCGCCGTCAGCGCCGCGGCGGGAATCGTCGCCGCGTCGACCGCACTGAGCCCGTCTGGAATTGGCGCCAGCAGCTGGGCCGGCACGTTGAACCGGCTGGCGAACGCGCCCTGCATGAAGCCGAAGACGCGCTGGCCGACCTCGAGCCCGGTGACGCCGCCGCCCAATTGGGTGACGACACCGGCGAAGTCACCGCCGATCGGGCCCGGATCGCCCGGGTAGAGGCCCAGCACGTTGAGCACGTCCCGGAAGTTCAAACCGGCGGCCTCCACGCGGACCTGCACATAGCCGCCGTCCGGCGGCGGCACCTCGGCCTCACTCAGGCGCAGGTTGTCGATGGCGCCGCGTTCGGTGGGCGCCAGGACGTAATCGGTTGCCCGCGGCATCGCGAGATGACCGCTGCGCGACCATTGCAGCAGCCGGGACGCCAAGAATTTGCCTTGCCGCACCGCGAGTTCGGGCTCCTCGATCGGCGTGCCGAGAAGACCGGCCAGCAAATGCACGGCCTGCTCTGACCCGTCGCAATCGACCATCCTGCAGCGCAGGGCCGGTTCCTCGTTGACGATGGTGCGCCCGAGGCCCCACAGGGCCGCCTGCACCGGGTCGACCGGCTCGCCGGATTCGGTGGCCACGGCGCGTTCGGTGACGATCCACAGCCCGCCCGGAAGTTTGACCGTCCCGTCGGCCTGCACGGTGTGCACGACGCTGAGCAGCTGGGCGACCTCGGCCTCCAGGCGCGCGGCGGATTGCGCCTCCGACTCTTCCGCGCTCGGTCCGGCGCTGCGCCAGACGATCCCGGAGAACGGCATACCGCGCTCCTTGGCCTGGGCCAACAGCCGCCCCACGGGCTCCTGATCGGTGGTCGGATCAAAAGCGATGCAGCCCGGTAGCTCGGCCGCCAGCTCATCGAATCCCGCAACCAGCCAGGTGCCGTTCACATTTCGGGTGCCCTCGGCGTCGGCGTTCGACGGCGGCGCCGGCACCTCGTGCCAGCCTAGGGTGTACAACAGCCGGGTGGCGTCGCCGCCGAGCCCGCGCAGTAACGCCTCCCGCGGCGCGCGTTTGACCGTGAACTCGCGAATCCCGCCGAGGCGGCGGCCATCCCGGTCGACGAAGTCGAGATCGAAGACCTGGGTTTCGCTGTCCAGGTCGCTGGCGTGCCATTTCGCGCGGCAGTAAAACCGCCGCGGCATCTTCCCCCGCAGCTCCACCGCGCCGTACCGCAGCGGCAGGAACAAATCGTTCACACCCTGTTCGGCGGCGAGAAGCGCCGGGAACGCCGGGAACGCGACGCCGGTGCAGAGGTCCATCAGCACCGGATGCATCGGCTCGGTTCCGAGGTGTTCGATCAGTTCCTCGCCGACGCTGATATCGCCGATCGCCTCGCCCTCACCGAGCCACAGCGACTTCAACGAACCGGACCAGCAGGGCCCCCAGGCCAGCTCCATGTCCGCGAAGGTCTCAAAAAGCTGCTGCGGACGCATGCGGTTCATCCGCTCGATCGTCGCGTCGATGGATTCCGCGGATTCCGCGGAGTCCGGGGACTCCGCCTCGACATCGGCGACACCGGTGACGACCGTTCCGTCGGCGTTCAGCGACCATTCGGCATCGCTGACGCCGTAGGGGCGGCTGTGCACGCGGAAGCTCCAGCCGCCTGCGTCCAGCGGATACAGGGTCAGCTGCACCTCGCGAGAAGCCTTCTCGGGCAGGATGATCGGCTCGTAGAAGAAGACGTCCTGCACCCGCGCCGGTGCCCCGACGGCGGCGAGGGCCATCGCCGCGTAGGTCGCGCCGGGAACGACGACGGTGCCGTAGATGACGTGATCGGAAAGCCACGGCTGCGACTTGACCGACAGCCGGCTCGTATAGACACAGTCGCCGGACGCGAGATCTTTTGCGTTACCCAAAATTCCGGACACGCCGGCCCCCGGTCCGTCGAGGCCGGCGACCCCGGACGTTTTGGGCCAGAAGTGACGGCGCTGGAACGGATAGGTGGGCAGTTCCAGTCGGTGGTGGGATTGACGATGCAGCGCGGCGAAATTGGGCCGGTGGCCGCTGACGTAGGCCGCGGCCACCGCTTCCGCGATCTGGCGCCGGTCGCCGATGCCCTTGCGCAGCGAAACGATCGCCCGCGGGGCGGCCAGATGTTCCGGCCAGACCTGGACCGCGGCGCCGGTCAGAACCGGTTGCGGGCCGATTTCCATCAACACCGAGCAGCCCAGCGCCGCGATGGTGCGCACGCTTTCGGCGAACTGCACCGGCTGGCGGGAATGCCGCCGCCAATATTGTGCGTCCAGCAGGGTTTCCGCCGTGAGCACGGCGCCGGTGCGGTTGCAGACAAGCGGCAACGTCGGCACGGCGAACTCCATCCGCGCCGCGTACGACTCGAATTCATCCAGCACCGGGTCCAGCAGCTCCGAGTGGAACGCGTGGCTGGTTTCCAGCCAGCTGCACCGGATCCCGTCACCGCCGCAGCGGGCGGAGATCTGTTCCAGATCCTCGCCGGGTCCAGAGAGCACGGTGTTCGGCCCGTTGTAGGCGGCGACCGACACCCGAGGGAAGTCTCCGGCGATCTCCTCGACGTACTTGGCGTCGGCGAACACCGCCACCATTCGGCCACCTTCGGGCAGGCTGCCGAACAGCCGGCCGCGCGCGGCGATCAGCCGTGCCCCGTCCTCGAGGCTGAAAACCCCGGCCACACACGCCGCCGCGTACTGGCCCACGCTGTGCCCCAGCACCACGTCGGGCTCGATGCCCCAGGACTGCCACAGCCGGGCCAGGCCCATCTCGACGGCGAAAAGCGCGGGCTGAGCAAAAGAAGTGTGCCGCAGCATCTTTGCAGCTGCACCGCCGGTTTCCCTGTCGGTGGCGAACAGTACCTCCAGCAACGGGCGCGGCAGCATCCCGTCGACCGCCTCGGCGCAGCGGGTCACCGCGTCCGCGAAAACCGGTTCCGCGCCGAACAACTCGCGCGCCATCCCCGGGTACTGGCTGCCCTGCCCGGTGAACAACCACGCCGTCGTCGGCCGGTCGGTGCACTCGCCTCGCACCGCCCCCGGTCGCATCCGGTTCTCGGCCAACTCGGCCAACACCTCGCGGGCGCCCTGAACCGAATCGACGACCAGCGCGGCCCGGTGCTCGAAATGCGAACGCCCGGCCCCCGCCGTGAAGCACACGTCGGCGATGTCGACCTTGGGGTGGGCATTCAGCCATTCCCCGTAGCGCTGGACCAACGCCACCAGCGCCTCCGGTGACCGCGCGGACAGCGGCAGCACCTCGACCGGTTCCGCTTGAGCGTCCGACTCCGACGACGAGGAGGTGTCGTCGCGGAAGATGTCGCTCGTCGAGTACTCGTCGGCGGTCGCGGCAAGCGGTGGCGCCTCCTCGATCACCACGTGCGCATTGGTGCCGGTGAACCCGAAGGAGCTGACGCCGGCACGACGCGGTTTTCCGTTGGCCTGCCACGGAATGGCCCTGTCCACGACCCGCACCGGCAGCGAATCCCACGGGATGTGCGGCGACGGCGTCTCGAAATGCAGGCTCTGCGGCAGCATTTCATGCTGCAGCGACAGCACGACCTTGATCAGGCCGGCGACCCCCGATGCCGACTCGAGGTGGCCGATGTTGGTCTTCACCGATCCGATCAGCAACGGCCGGTCCGCGGCACGGGCGGCGCCGAACACGGCCCCCGCCGCCTGCACCTCGATGGGGTCACCCAAAGCGGTACCCGTCCCGTGCGCCTCCAGATAGTCGACGTCCCCGCCGACGAGACCGGCGCGGGACAGCGCCGCGCTGATAAGCCGTTGCTGCGCACCACCATTGGGCACCGTCAGACCGCTGGATGCGCCGTCCTGATTGACCGCGCTGCTCGGAATGACGGCGCAAACACGGTCGCCGTCGCGCACCGCGTCGCTGAGCCTCTTGAGCACCAGAATCCCGCAGCCCTCGCTGCGCACATAACCATCGGCGGAGGCGTCGAAGGTCTTGCATCTCCCGACGGGGGAAAGCATCCTGGCGCGCGACGCGGCGATGATCGTCACCGGACTCAGCAAGACGTTCACCCCACCGGCCAACGCCAAATCGCAGTCACCGGAATGCAGTGCCTGGCAGGCCTGGTGGACGGCCACCAGCGACGAGCTGCACGCGGTGTCGACCGCGACCGCCGGTCCCTCCAGTCCGAGCGCGAACGCGACCCGGCCCGAAATGGCGTTCAGCGCATTGCCGGTGATGAAGTGGGGCTCGAGCTTCTCGACCGACTCGGCGGACAGCAGATGCGAGTACTCGTTGGCGCCCACCCCCACGAAGATGCCGCTTCGGCTGCCGCGCAAGGCGGATGGCGCGTACCCCGCCCTCTCGAGGCCCTCCCAGGCCGTTTCCAGCATGAGCCGCTGCTGCGGATCGATCCAAACGGCCTCGCGCGGGGAAATCCCGAAGAATTCCGGGTCGAATCCGTCGATCTCGTCGATGAATCCGCCGAAGCGGCTGTAGATCTTGCCCGGCGTCTCCGGGTCCGGGTCGTAGAACTCGTCGATGTCGAATCGGTCCTCCGGGATCTCCCGGATCGCATCGACACCGCCGGATAACACCTCCCAGAACGCTTCGGGATTCGGCGCGCCGGGAAAACGGCACGCCACCGCGACGATCGCGATCGGCTCATCCGTGCGCGTCGCCACGACCGGCGCCCGACGCGGCCTGGCGTCCGCCTGCTCGCTGAGACCGAGCACGTCGCCCAGCAGATAGTCGGCCACGTCGACCAGGCGTGGGTGGTCCATCGCCAGGGTCGCCGGTATCTCCTGGCCCACTCCTTGCTCGAGCCGCTGCCGCAATTCGATGGCCATCAGCGAATCCATGCCGAGATCGAAGAACCCGGCGTCCTCGCGGATCTCCGAGGCGTCGACTCGCGTCACCTCCGCGACCGCCTCGCGCAGGTAATCCACCACAAGCTTTTTGCGCTGCTGCACCGGCGCGTTGGTGAGCCGTTCGACGAGTCGAGTCGTTCCGGACGCCCCGGACAGCGTCGCCGCCTGCACGGAAGCCGGCACCTCACGTTCCAGCTCCGCCAGCAATGACCGCCGCCCCGCTTGCTGATAGAGCGGCAGGAAGCGGGCCCAGTCGATCCGGGCCACTACCCCGTTGGCCGCCCCCTGCGCGGAGGAAGCCGCCATGAGCTCGGCCATCCCCGCCAGCGCATCGGAGGGCCCCAACGTCAGGACCCCGCGCCGATCCAGTTGGGCACGGGCCTGCTCGTCGGCCATGCCCGCCGCCCAGGGACCGAAATTCACGCTGATCGCGGGAACGCCGTGCTCGCGCAGCCGCCAGGCATGCCCGTCGAGGAAGGCGTTGGCCGCGCCATAGGCGGTCTGACCGAAACCGCCCCACACCGAGGCGATCGAGGAGGTGCTCACGAAGAAGTCCAGCTGCAGGCCGAAGGCGTCCAAGGCGGCTTCGCTCAAATTCCAAGCGCCCCAAACCTTCCCGGCGAATACCCGATCCACCTCGGCGTCGTCCAGGGCGCGCAGCGGCGTGGTGCCGATCTCGCCCGCGGCGTGCACGATGCCGGCCACCGGCGGCAGTTCGGCCTGCATGATGGCCAGCAGGCGCGCGACGGCGTGCGCGTCGGCGACATCGGCCGCGATGACCCGGACTTCGCAGCCGTGCTGTTCGCCGATGGCATCAATGCGCCGTTGGGCGGTATCGGTGGGCGCGCGCCGGCCAGTCAGCACCAGGTGCCGGGCGCCGTGCGCGGCCAAATATCCGGCAATTTCCAGTCCGACCGAACCCAGTCCCCCGGTCACCAGGTAGGTTGCGTCGTCGCGCAGCGCCAGCGGTGCGGCGCCCGCCTGCCCGCCCCGCCGAACCAACCGGGGAACGTAGACCGCTTGATCACGCAGCGCGACTTGATCTTCCCGGACGGCCGTGTCGCGCGGCGCCGCCGTCAACCGGTCGATCAGCCGCGACCATTCGGCGGCTTCGTTTTCCCGGCCCGGCGACAGGTCCGCCAGTCCGCCCCACGCCTGCGGATGCTCCAGCGCGGCGGCCCGACCGAATCCCCAGAGGCAGCTCTGATCCGGTGACACGGTGTCCGCGTCGGTGACCCGTTGCGCGCCACGCGTTACCACCCAGATGGGCCGGCGCAGTTCGGCGGACACCGCGGCGCGGAAGAGCCGCCGTGTGCCGCCCAGGATTCGATGTTGCATCCGCAGCAGCGACCGCGCCGACGGTGCGGCGTCGGAGTCGAGCGCCGCGACGTGCAGGATGTGCGACGTCGATTCGTCCGCCTCCGCGGCGCGCAACGCGGCCACGAGCTGTTCCTCGTCGGCGTCGGACACCGGCAACCCGAGAACCCGATGTTGATGGCCACGCGAGGTCAGCACGTCGACCAACGGCCCAACCGCGTCGGCATCATTGCCGATGAGCAGCCACGCCGATCGCTCGCCGGCTTCCGCGTCGGTGGCGTTTGCGGCCTCGGCGATGGATTTCTCCCAGCGAACCTCGTAGCGGTCGTCCACGATGGACCGGATCTCACGCTGCTGGTTGTGTTGTGCCGCAAGCTTCGTCAGCACGTTCACGGTCTGCTGATCGCCGTTCGCACCGTCGAGCAGTGCGGCGAGTTCCTCGAGCCGGCCGTCCTCGAGAAGCCGGACGGTTTCGGTGCTCGCGGCGCTGTTCTGTTGTTGGTTTGGGCGCTCCCGAGTGTCGCGGTACCAGTACTCGCGATGCTGGAACGGGTAGGGCGGCAGGTCGACCTTGTGCGCCGGTCCGATGACGCCGCCGAAGTCGGGTAGGTGGCCCAGGACGTAGGCCCCCGCGAGGGCTTCGCTGAGCTGGCGGTGGTCGGCGGCGTTTCGCCGCAGCGAGGCGATGGCCCGCGGCGCCGTGCCCGGGTCGGGCCACGCCCGCAGGGCCGCGGCCGTGAGCACCGGATGCGGGCCGATCTCCAGCAACACCCTGCAATTCAGCTCGGCGAGGGTGCGCACGCTCTTGGCGAATTCCACCGGTTGGCGCGCGTGGCGACGCCAATAGGAGCCATCGAGTTTCACGCTCCTGCCGAGCGCTGCGCCGGTGCGGTTGCACACCAAAATCCGTTGCGGCGGGCGGAAATCGAACCGGTTCGCGTACGCCTCGAACTCGTCGAGGATCGGATCCAGGAGCGAGGAGTGGAACGCGTGGCTGGTGTCTAACCAGTCACACCGGACACCGTCGGCCGCCAGGCCGGCCACCGCCTGGTCCAGATCCTGCGCGGGTCCGGAAAGTACGGTGTTGGCACCGTTGTAGGCGGCAACCGACAGGCTCGGGAATTCGTCGGTGAGGCCCTCGACCCGCTCGGCGGCGGTGAACACCGCGACCATGCGGCCGCCCGCGGGCAAGCTCCCGAAAAGGCGGCCACGCTTGGCCATCAGCAGCGCGCCGTCCTCCAGGCTGAGCACGCCCGCAACGCAGGCGGCCGCGTACTGGCCCACGCTATGGCCCAGCACCACGTCGGGTTCGAAGCCCCACGACTGCCACAGCCGCGCCAGGCCCATCTCCACGGCGAACAAGGCCGGTTGGGCGTAGGAGGTCTGCCGCAGCGTCTCTTCCTTGTCGGGGCCGTCCACGTCGAAAATCACATCCAGCAAAGGCTTTTCGAGGACGTCCGCGACCACTGCCGCGCAGCGGGTCACCGTCTCGGCGAACACCGGCTCGGTGTCGAACAGCTCGCGGGCCATGCCCGGGTACTGGCTGCCTTGACCGGTGAACAGCCACGCCGTCTTCGGCGTGTCGTCGGATATCCCGCGCAGCAGGCCGAGCGCCGGACGGTCGTCGGCGAGCGCACCGAGCAGTTCCGTAGCCGATTCCTTCGAGTTGATCACCAACGCGGCCCGGTGCTCGAAGTGCGCTCGCCCCACCCCGGCGGTGAAGCACACGTCGGTCAACGAGGCCTCAGGGTGCGCGCTCAACCAGCTGCGGTATTGATCGGCGATCTGCACCAGCGCGGCGGGCGTGCGCGCCGACAGCGGAAGCACCCTGAACCGTTGGTCGCCCCGACCCGGTGCCACCGCGCCTTGACCCGCCCCACCGACCGTCGCCGGAGCTTCCTCGATCACGACGTGCGCATTGGTCCCGGCGAAGCCGAACGAGCTGACTCCCGCGATGCGTGGCCGACCGTCGCGCTCCCAGGCGGTGGCCTCCTGCACGACCTGGACGGGAAGCCGTTCCCACGGAATGTGCGGCGACGGATTGCGGAAGTGCAGGTGCTGCGGCAGCGACTCGTGCTCGAGCGACAGGATGACCTTGATCACGCCCGCGATTCCCGCGGCGGCCTCCAGATGGCCGATGTTCGTCTTGACCGAACCGATCAACAACGGCCGGCTGGGGTCGCGGCCCTCGCCGAACACCGCGCCCGCGGCCTGCGCTTCGATCGGATCGCCGAGCGACGTCCCGGTCCCGTGTGCCTCCAGGTATCCGACGTCGCCGGGTGTGACGCCGGCGCGCTTGCACGCCTCGGCGATAACCCTTTGCTGGGCAATGCCGTTCGGCACCGTCAACCCGCCCGACGCACCGTCCTGATTGATCGCGCTGCCCCGGATCACGGCCCTGATCCGGTCGCCGTCTCGGATCGCGTCTTCGAGCCGCTTCACGACGATGACGCCGCAACCCTCGCCGCGCACGTAGCCGTCCGCGGCGGCATCGAAGGTCTTGCACCTGCCGTCGGGCGCGAGCATGTGCGCGTGGGAAAAGGTGATCATGGTCGCCGGGGTGAGCAGGACGTTCGCGCCGCCGGCCAACGCGAGGTCGCATTCCCCCAAGCGCAGCGCCTGGCAGGCCTGATGGATCGCCACCAACGACGAACTGCACGCGGTGTCGACCGCGACCGACGGGCCCTGCAGCCCCAACCGATAACTGATCCGGCCCGCCGCCGCGGCGTTCGACGTCCCGATTGCCAGATATGCCTCGATCTCGGCGGAAGTCAGGTCGTGCGACATCATTCCGAGGTAGTCGTGGGTGGATAGACCCATGAACACACCGGTGTTGGTGTTCGCCAAAGCCGTTGGCGCGGTGCCGGAATGCTCCACCGCCCGCCACGCCGTCTCCAGCAGCAGCCGATGCTGCGGGTCCATCAACCTGACCTCGCGCGCCGACATCCCGAAGAACGGCGCGTCGAATCCCGTTACGTCATCGACGAAACCCGCCCGCCGGGTCACAACCTTGCCGGGCACGTCGGGATCCGGATCGAAGAATTCGTCGACATCCCACCGGTCCTGGGGCACCTCCGATATCGCGTCCCGGCCCTCGGCCAACACCCGCCAGAATTCGTCCGCATCCGCCGCACCCGGAAAACGCGCCGCGTACCCGACGATCGCGAAGCCCCCGGAAGCCAACGGCCGCTCCATCGGGTCTTCGACGAATGTCATGCGGTTGTCCTCCCCGTTTCGACCGGAAAATTTGATGCCCGCGGGCCCTTGCGGCGCCGGAGCCGTGGTTTCTTCGAACCACGTCCTAGGCCGCCCACTGCACACACCCAGGACCAGAGCTGGCAGAACCCCCCCGGGTACTGCCTTACAGCGACTGTCATCGCGAATCTACACATCCGGGCCGGGTTGCCGCAGCCGAATCCACTACGCCTACCAGTATTACAAGCACGGGCCGATTCGCGGTGGCGCGACGCGCACAGGTTGTCGCGTGCGGGTCCCGCCGCGCCCGCCTCGACGGTCGCCCAGGGGGTTCGATCACCACGGCGGGCCGGGCGGGTTGAGCTGTTGCGCGCGGATCTGTGCATGTCGGGGACGTTGGCAGCGCGAGGGGCTATCTTGGGTCTCGCTACCGGCGGAGCGGACGTGCCGCCGTGAAACTGGGGAGCACATTTGCGCATCGGGAAAATTAGGATCGGCTCGCTCGGTGATTGGACGCCGACCGCGGGGGCGGTCATCTCGTGGCATCCGACCGCCGCGGCCCTGGAGAAGGCCCGCCAAGCGCCGGTCAGTTCGGTGCCGGTCAGCTACATGCAGGGTCAGCATCTGCGCAACTACCACGAGCGGACCGCCGCCGGGCTCGACTTTTCGCGACAGATCATCGCCACCTGTGAGGTACCCGGCCAGTGCGACATTTCCGCCATGGACCACGCCGTCAACGCCTACCTCCGTCGGCATGACACGTTCCGCAGCTGGTTCGAGCCCGCCGAGAATGGCGAATTCGTCAGGCACACCCTCGCGGATGCCGCCGATATCGAATTCACGCCGATCGACCACGGCACCATGACGGTCGACGAAATACGCGCGCACCTGGTGGCCATTCCGAATCCGTTGGAGTGGGGCTGCTTCACCTTCGGAATCGTCCGAAACGACAATCATTTCACTTTCTTTGTCGCCATGGACCACGTCCACGGGGACGCGACATTGATCGGCACGACGATGCTCGAGGCCAACGGAATGTACGCGGCGTTGAGCGGCGGTGGTGAACCCCTCGCGCTGCCCCAGGCCGGCAGCTTCAACGACTTCTGCACGCGCGAGCGCCAGTACGCGTCGACGTTGACCCTGGATTCACCGCAGGTGCGTTCCTGGATCGACTTCGCCGAGAACAACAACGGTGGCTTTCCCGAATTTCCGCTCCCGCTGGGTGATCCTTCGGAGCCGAGCAACAGCGAATTGCTCTCCGAATTCCTGATGGACCCGGAGCAGACGAAGCGATTCGAATCGGCCTGCACGGCGGTCGGCGCGCGCTTCATCGGCGGCCTGTTCGCCTGCTTCGCCCTGGTAGAGCACGAGTTCACGGGCGCCCTCACCTACTACGGCCTCACCCCCAGGGACACCCGCCGGACCACGGACAATTTCATGACGCAGGGTTGGTTCACCGGCCTTGTCCCGATCACCGTGCCGATAGCCGCGGCCTCGTTCGCCGACGCCGCCTGGGCGGCGCAGGCCTCTTTCGATTCGGGCCTGGACCTGGCGAAGGTGCCGTATTACCGCGTCCTGGAATTGGCGCCGTGGTTGCACTGGCCGGAGCCGAATTTTCCGGTCTCGAACTTCTTGCATGGCGGAGCCGCACCGCTCAACGCCGTCTTGGCCGCGGCCGACCTGGGTTACGCGAACAATTTAGGAATCTATTCCGACGGCCGCTATTCGTATCAACTGACCATCTATGTGTTTCGGTACGGGGAGGGCACGGCAATGGCGATCATGTACCCCGACAATCCGATCGCCCAGAAATCGGTTACCCGCTACATGGAAGCGATGAGGTCCGTATGCGCGCGGGTCGCGGACAGCGGGCATTGGGGACGCGTCGCCTAGCGCGGAGTAGTTCAATGGCTCGAAGTGGGAAATTGTGTGGTTTGAGGTGAGGCCAATATGCGACGGCTAGCCGATTTCGTGGTGCGGTGGCCCTGGGCGGTGATAGGGCTCTGGGTCGCGATTGCGGTCGCCCTGCCACTGTCCCTCCCGTCCCTTGGCGAGATGGCCCAGAAGCATCCGCTCGCGATCCTGCCCAGCGATGCACCGTCGAGCGTCACCGCGCGGAAGATGACGGAGGCGTTTCACGAATCGGGCTCGGAAGACCTGCTGCTGGTGGTGCTAACCAGCGACAATGGGGCCAAGGCGCTCGGCCCCGACGACGAGGCCGGATACCGCAAAGTGGTGGACGCCCTGCGCGCGGACCCGCGAGACGTCGTGATGCTGCAGGATTTCATCAGCACGCCGCCCCTGCGTTCGGTCGTGACCAGCCAGGACCATAAGGCCTGGGTGCTGCCGGTCGGCGTCGCGGGCGAGTTGGGCACTCCGCAGTCCTACGCCGCGTTCAACCGGATCAGCGACATCGTCAAACATTCGTTGGCACAGGCTCCCCCCGGGACGCATCTCACCGCGAACCTCACCGGCCCCGCGGCGACCGTCGCCGACCTCACGGTCGCGGGCAACCGGGATCGGCTTCCGATCGAGTTGGCGATCTCCGTTCTGGTGCTGATCGTCCTGCTGGTGGTGTACCGCAGCGCGGTCACCATGCTGCTGCCGTTGATCACGATCGGCTTGTCGCTGGTGATAGCCCAGGCGCTGGTGGCGGGCTACTCGCAGCTGACCGGCTCGGGCGTGTCGAACCAGTCGATCGTGTTTCTGAGCGCGATCATGGCCGGCGCCGGAACGGATTACGCGGTCTTTCTCACCAGCCGCTATCACGACTATCTGCGGACGGGTGCGGATTTCGATCAGGCGGTCAGGCGGGCGATGATCTCGATCGGCAAGGTGATCACCGCGTCCGCCACCACCGTCGGACTCACCTTTCTCCTGATCAGCTTCGCGCGGATGGGAGTGTTCGAAACGGTCGGAGTGTCGTCGGCGATCGGGATCGGCGTCGCATTCCTCGCGGCGATGACGTTGCTGCCCGCGATTCTGGTGCTCGCCGGGCCACGCGGCTGGGTCAAGCCGCGGCGCGAACTGACCGCCCGGTTCTGGCGGCGCTCGGGCATCCGCATCGTGCGCCGGCCGAGGGCCCACCTGGTTGCCAGTGTGTTGGTGCTGATCATCCTGGCCAGCTGCGCCGGCTTGGTGCGCTATAACTACGACGACCGCAAAGCCCTGGGGCCTTCGGCCCCGAGCTCCATCGGGTATGCCGCGCTGGATCGCCATTTCCCGGTCAATCAATCCATTCCGGAGTACGTCCTCGTCCAATCACCGCATGATCTTCGGACGCCGCAGGCCCTCGCGGACCTGGAACAGATGGCGGACCGCGTCAGCCAACTGCCGAATATCGCCGCGGTCAGCGGCATCACCCGTCCCACCGGAAACGTGCCGGAACAATTCCGCGCCACCTATCAGGCGGGCGCGATCGGCAGCTTTCTGGCGGGCGGGTCCACCCTGATCAACGAACGCACCAACGACCTCAACCGGCTGGTCGAGGGGGCCGGCACGCTGGCCGACAGCCTCAGCGAAGTCCGCGGCCAGGTCAGCCAGCTGGCCGCCGGCGTCCGGGAACTGGAAAACGCCTTTGCCGCGACAAAGAACCAGTACAGCGGCGACGCGCTGGTCAGACAGGTCGACATCGCGGCCCAACTCGTCGACCACGTCAACTCGCTCACCAACGCCATGGGCTGGAATTTCTCAGCCGCCAAGAACATGTTTGCCTGGATTGGCCCGGTGCTGGCGGCGCTGCAGGGCAACCCCATCTGCGACGCCGACCCGTCGTGCAGCGCGACCCGAGGCACGTTTGAGCAGTTGGTCGGCTCGCGCGACCAGGCAGACCTCGACGCGATCAACGACCTGTCCCACCAGCTGCAGGCGTATCCGGACAAACAGACCCTGAAGGCGTCGACAGACCGGCTGCGCAATGCGGTCACGAAGCTCACCAACGTGCTGCACTCGATGGGGGTGGATCAGCCCGGCGGCCTGCAGTCGAATTTGAACACCCTGCAAAACGGCGCGGACCGGTTCGCCGGTGGGAGCAGGCAAGTGGCCGACGCGGTGGCGCAACTCGTCGAGCAGGTCAAGAAGCTGGGCGCCGGGCTCAGTGAGTCAGCGGCATTCTTGCTGTCCCTGAAACACGACGCGGCACAACCGGCGATGGCCGGGTTCAATATCCCGGCCCAGCTGCTACATCTCAAAGAGTTCCAGGAGGCTGCAAAGGTTTTCATCTCGCCGGACGGCCACTCGGTGCGGTATCTGGTTCAGACCAAGCTCAATCCGTTCAGCACCGAAGCCATGGATCAGGTCAACACAATCAGTGCGACCGCCCGGGGAGCCCAACCGAACACCGCCCTGGCGGACGCCAAGGTTTCGATGGCGGGATACACCGTCGGCCTGAAGGACACGCGCGACTACTACCAGCACGACATCCGCTTCATCATCGCGGTGACCCTCCTGGTCGTGCTCCTGACCCTGATCGCGCTGCTACGTGCGATTGTCGCGCCGCTCTATCTGGTTGCATCCGTGGTCGTTTCGTATTTGTCGGCGGTCGGGATCGGAGTCGTGTTCTTCCAGTTCGTGCTGGGCCAGCAATTGCACTGGAGCGTGCCCCCGCTGGCATTCGTGGTGCTGGTCTCGGTAGGCGCCGACTACAACATGCTGCTCGTCTCGCGAATGCGTGACGAGTCCCCGAACAGTGTGCGTTACGGCATAATTCGCACGCTCGGTTCGACGGGCGGCGTGATCACGGCGGCGGGTCTGATCTTCGCGGCCTCGATGGCCGGCCTGCTGTTCTCCAGCATCGGTACCGTGGTTCAGGGCGGTTTCGTGATCGGTGTGGGAATTTTGCTGGACACCTTCCTGGTGCGCACCATCACGGTTCCGGCCATCGCGGCGCTGTTCGGGCGGGCGAACTGGTGGCCATCAGAAGTGCAGGTACGGCGGCCGACATCGACGGTCGGACGCGCGGAACCGCAATCCGTTGACGGGCCGGCGTGATGTGTGAGACTAGAGCAGAGCGGGTCGGGGGTAAGGATGAATAAAACACTCGCAAGGGCTACCGCGCTGGTAACTGTCGGCGCCACAGTGTATTTCGGCGTCGGGGCGGCATCGGCCGACGAGACGCCCATCGGCGGACCGCCGACACCGGGGGCCCCGGGCGACCAGACGGCGTACGCTCTCGGCGGCGCTCACGTTCTCGGCATCCCCTACGACGAGTACATCCGTCAGGAGGGTGCGCAATGGTTCCCCGGCCAGCAGCGCGAAATCGTAAACTACCCGGCGGGACAGGTTCAGGGCCACGTGCTGGGGCGGCTCTTCCCCGGAATCGGCAAGGCCGGCGACGAGATCATCCCGGGTCTGGGTCTGGACGGCCCCAGCGTCGGCGAGTCGGTCGACGCGGGAGTGGACAACCTTGTTGCCGCGATCAAAAGCGGTCGCCCTGGTACGGCGATCGGCCTGTCCGAGGGCGGGTTCGTGGTCGACGGCGCGCAGGCGCGGCTGGCGACTGACCCGACCGCTCCCCCGCCCGACACGCTGAACTTCGCCACATTCGGCGACCCGATCGGGCATCACGCCTTCGGTCAGAGTTTCCTGACCGCCGTGTTCCCGGTCGGCAGCACCGTTCCCGCGCTCGACTACACCATGCCACCGACCTACGAGAGCCAGTACGACACCGACAGGTTCGTGGCCGCGTACGACTCGATCGCGGACTTCCCCGACCGGCCCGACAACCTGTTCGCCTTCGCCAACACGCTCATGGGCCTCGCGACCGGTCACACCGCGGTGGCCTTCACGAACCGGAGCATGGTGCCCCCGCAGAACATCCGAACCACGATCAACTCCCGGGGCGCGAAAGACACGACCATCATGGTGCCGGAGAAACACCTTCCGCTGGTCATGCCGCTGAAATACATCGGGATTCCGGAGGACACGCTCAACAAGCTCGACGCGATCCTGCTGCCCCGGGTGAACGCCGGCTATTCGCGAAACGACGACCCGTCGACCGCTCCGGTTCAGGTGGACCCGGTGCACGGTTTCGATCCGGCGGAGGTCACCGCGCCGGCCAACCAGGCGACGTTCGGCGGCGGCGCCGACCCGTTCTCCCAGATCCTCGCCGGTGCCATGTCCGTGTTGTCGCACAGCGCACTGCAAACCGACCACTGACTCCAGCGGAGCCGAACAACTAGTACGGACGTGATCTAACCCCGATGCCTCGATCAACGATTCTGTCGATGCTGCACGGACGCGCCAGCCTGCGGCCCCACGACGTGGCGTACACCTTTACCGATTACGCCGACGACTGGGCCGGAGTTCCCGAGATCCTCACGTGGGCGCAGCTGTCCCGCGGGACGTTGAATGTGGCGCACGCGCTCCGCCCGCACGGGTCGGTCGGAGACAGGGCGGTCATCCTGGCCCCCCAAAGCCTTGACTACATTGCGGCATTCCTGGGATCCATGCAGGCCGGGCTGATCGCCGTCCCGCTCCCGTTGCCCCACCGCGGCGCCAGTCACGAACGCGTCAGCCCGATCCTTGCCGACGCGGCTCCGTCAGTTGTCCTCACGACCTCCGCGGTGGCCGAAGACATCGCCGAGTACGTCGACCAGGCGCGCCTCGACACCGTGCCCGAGATTGTCGAAATCGATTCGATGAACTTGGATGTCGATCCCGGAACAGGCGTCCGGGCAGCCGATCCGCCCAGCATCGCTTATCTGCAGTACAGCTCGGGTTCGACCCGGGCGCCGACCGGGGTCATCGTCTCGCACCGCAATCTGCAGGTGAACTTCGAGCAGCTGATGCGCAGCTTCTTCGCGGATTCCAACGTCAAAGCCCCCGCCGACGCCACGATCGTGTCGTGGTTGCCCTTCTACCACGACATGGGCTTGGTGCTGGGAATCTGCGCGCCGATCCTCGGCGGCTATCGCGGCGAGCTGACCAGTCCCGTTGCGTTTCTGGAGCGGCCGGCCAGGTGGGTGCGAGCCCTGGCGGAAAATCCCCATACGTGGTCGGCGGCGCCCAACTTCGCCTTCGACCTGGCCGCCCGCAAGACGACCGACGCCGACCTGGCCGGGCTCGACCTCGGCGAGGTATTGGGCATCATCAGCGGTGCCGAACGCGTCGAGTCGGCCACCTTGCACCGCTTCGTTGATCGGTTCGCCCACTTCAATTTTCGGGACCATATGATGCGTCCCTCGTACGGTTTGGCGGAGGCGACCGTCTTCGTGACGGCCGGCACCTGGAGCGAATCATCGGACGCGGTTGCATTCGACATCGAGGAGCTGTCCGCGGGCCGCGCCCGGCGATCTGCGGAAGGGGCCGGCACGGCGCTGGTCAAATACAAAGTGCCGCAATCACCCACGCTGCGGATCGTCGACTCCGACACGAACCGCGAGTGCGCGCCGGGCTCGGTCGGCGAGATCTGGATACACGGGCCGAATGTCGCCGACGGCTACTGGGGCAAACCGCCGGAGGAGCAGCGCTGCTTCGGCGCGGTGCTCGCCGACCCGTCGCCGGGCACACCCGACGGACCGTGGCTGAGGACCGGCGATCTGGGTTTCGTCTTCGAGGGTGACCTCTTCATCGTCGGCCGCATGAAGGATCTGCTGATCATCCGTGGACGCAATCACTACCCCGAGGACATCGAGGCGACCGTCCAGGAGATCACGGGTGGGCGGGTCGCGGCGATATCGGTTCCGGTGAGCAGCACCGAGAAGCTCGTCGCCGTCGTCGAGCTCAAGAAGCGAGGCCATTCCCACGAGGATGCCCAGGACATTACGCGCTGGCTCACCTGTATCAAGCGCGACGTCACCTCCGCAATATCCAACGCGCACGGCGTGAATGTCGGGGACCTCGTTCTGGTGCCGCCGGGGTCGATTCCGACCACGACGAGCGGCAAGATCCGGCGCGCGGCCTGTGTCGAGCAGTACCGCCGGGACCAGTTCGCCCGGTTGGACGCGCGCACAGAACCTGCTTGAGGACTTGGCCGGCCTGGTGATTGGGACGACCGGCCCGCGTGCGCGTGGGCCTGGTTGAACATAATGAGTCCAATCGCACCGGCAAAGGAGCCCCCTGATGACCACGACCAGCGCAGACCGCCCGTTCCGGGTGATCCAGTGGACGACCGGCAACATCGGGCGGCGGTCGCTGCACGCCATCATCGGCCGGCCGGACATGGAACTGGTCGGGGTGTACGCGCACGGAGCCGAAAAGGTCGGCGTGGACGCCGCCGAGCTGTCCGGGTGGCCGGAGCCGACCGGGATCAAGGCCACCAATGACATCGATGCGCTGCTGGCGCTTCGACCCGACGCGTGTTGCTACAACCCGTTGTGGCCCAGCGTCGACGAACTGGTGCGGCTGCTGGAGGCGGGCGTCAACGTATGCACCAGCGCCGCCTGGATCACCGGCGGCAAGCAGACGCCGGAGGACCGCAACCGCATCCAGGACGCGTGCGAACGGGGCGGTTCCACGATCTTCGGCAGCGGAGCGCACCCCGGGATGACCAACATGGTCGGGATGGTGCTGTCCGCATCGTGCGAGCGCGTCGACGAGATCCGCATCACCGAGTCGGTGGACTGCTCGACCTACGAGTCGGCGGAAACGCAAACGGCGATGGGGTTCTCGCAAGACCCCGATACCCCGGGACTGGCGGAGAACGTGCGCCGGGAAAGCGAGGTCTTCGCGGAATCGGCCGCGATGATGGCCGACGCGATCGGCGCCAAACTGGACAAGATGACGTTCGACGTCACGTTCACCGCGGCCACCGCCGACTCCGACCTGGGCTTCATGAAGATCCCGGAGGGAACGGTCGGCAGCGTCTACGGCTACCACCGCGGCTGGGAAGGCGACCGCAACGTCGTCAGCGTCGGATTCAACTGGACGATGGGCAGCCACGTCGTCCCCCCAAAACCGCTCGAGCACGGCCACGTCATCCAGGTGTTCGGCCTGCCCAACATGCGCACCGTCCTGCACTGCCTGCCGCCGAAGGATTGGACGGAGCCCGGATTCATGGGGCTGGGAATGATCTACACCGCGATGCCGGTGACCAATGCCGTCCCGGCCGTCGTCGCTGCCAGGCCCGGGATAGTGACGCTTGCCGATCTGCCGCCGGTCACGGGCCGGGTGGCGCGCTGACCCCGTGTCGGCCGCCCCGAAAGCCCAAACCCGGAGGAACGGTTCCGTGCACTAGGTCTACGATGCTTAGCTGAGCAATGTATCGGCAACCGGCGTTGTCGGCGGCGGTCGCCGCGGGGGCGAGCGGAAGGCGGTCAAGGTAGTGAAGGCCCTAGCCCGGGCGCTCAAGCGAGCGTGGATCCCTGTGGTGTTGGTGGTCGTGCTCGCCGTCTCGGCTTTGGTGGTCTCGCGGCTGCACAAAATTTTCGGGTCCCAGGACCTCAACGCGAATGCGGGCAGGGGGATCGAGATCGTGCAATTCAATCCGAAGGTCGTCGTGTACGACATCTCCGGGCCGCCGGGGTCCACCGCGAACATCAACTACTGGGACGAGAACGCCAACACTCACCAGATCAACAACGCGCCGCTGCCCTGGTCGACCACGATCTCCACCACGCTTCCCTCGGTGAGCGCCAACATCATGGCGCAAAGCGACGGCAGCCGGATCAGCTGCAAGATCACCGTCGACGGCGTCGTCCGCGACAACCAGAATTCCGACGGCCATAACGCCCAGACCTTCTGCCTGGTGAAGTCGGCATGACCGACATCGACAAGGCCGGTTCCGGCGCCAGAAGCGCCGAAGACGACGAAGCCACGGGTCCGATCACGGCCAAGAAGCCCAGCATGGCGGATCGCGGCCACCGCCCTTATCTTCCCCACGCGATCCGTATCTTCGCGATACCGATCATCCTGGCCTGGGTGTTCGTGACGGTGCTCGTGAACACGATCGTTCCCAAACTCGAAGTCGTCGGCGAAGCGCATTCGGCGCCGATGGCCCCACTGGACGCTCCGTCCATGAAGGCCATGATGCGGATGGGGCACAACTTCCGCGAATTCGATTCCAACAGCACCGTCATGATCGTGCTGGAAGGCCAACAACCCCTGGGCGACGACGCGCACCGCTACTACGACAACGTCATTCGCCAGCTGCGGCAGGATTCCAAGCACATCCAGCACATCCAGGACTTCTGGGGAGACCGGCTGACCGCGGCCGGGGCACAGAGCGCCGACGCCAAGGCCGCCTATGTGCAGATAAACCTTGCCGGTAATCAAGGCACCACGCAGGCCAACGGGTCCGTGGACGCGGTCCGCAAGGTGATCGACGAGAACAAGGCGCCACCCGGGGTGAAGGCCTACGTCACCGGTCCCGCCGCGCTGTCCGACGACATGCACATCATCGGCAACGCCAGCCTGGCCAAGATCACGCTGTTCACGCTGGGCGCCATCGCGATCATGTTGCTGCTGGTCTACCGGTCCATCGTCACCACGCTCGTGCAGCTGTTCATGACCTTCGTGGCCCTGGCGTGTGCGCGAGGGGTCGTCGCGGTTCTGGCGTATCACGACGCATTTGGGCTCACGACCTTCGCCGCCAACATCCTCACCATGCTGGCGATCGCCGCCGGGACCGACTACGGCATCTTCCTGGTCGGCCGGTATCAAGAGGCGCTGGCCGCCGGTGAGGATCGAGAAAGCGCGTACTACACCACATTCAAGGGTGTTGCTCCCGTCGTCCTGGGCTCGGGCCTGACGATCGCCGGGGCGACCTATTGCCTGAGTTTTTCGCGGTTGCCCTGGTTCAACACCATGGGCGCACCCGTGGCGATCGGCATGCTGGTCGTGGTCGCGGCCGGGCTCACCCTGGGCCCCGCGGCGGTCTTCATCGGCAGTCGCTTCCACCTCTTCGAAAAGCAGGCCAAGCGTGGCCGGCTATGGCGCCGGGTTGGCACCGCGGTAGTGCGTTGGCCCGCACCGATTTTGGCCGTCAGTGCCGCGGTCGTGCTGGTCGGCATGATCGCCCTGCCGAGTTTTCACACGAGCTACAACGACCGCCATTACCTGCCGTTGTCAGCCCCGTCCAATCAGGGGCAAGAGGCCGCGAACCGGCATTTCTCCGAGGCGCGGATGAACCCCGACCTGTTGATGGTCGAGTCCGACCATGACATGCGAAACCCGGCCGACATGCTGGTGTTGGACCGGGTGGCAAAGAACGAGATGCGCACGCAGGGCATCGCCATGGTCCAGGACATCACCCGGCCGCTGGGAATCCCGATCCAGCACAGCTCGATTCCGTTCCAGAACAGCATCCAGAGTCAGACCACGATGCAGAACATGAGCTTCCTCAAGGACCGCATCGCCGACATCCTGAGGATGGCCGACGATCTGCAGACCCAGATCGACACCACGCAACGCCAGTACGAGGTGTCGCTGGACCTGGCCAACGCCGCCGACGACAGCGCAAAGACCACCGAGGTGACGTCGCAGATCACGGACAAGTTGCGCGACCACATCGCGGATTTCGACGACACCTTCCGGCCGGTACGGAGCTACTTCTACTGGGAGCGGCACTGCTACGACATCCCGTTGTGCATCGGCATACGGTCCCTCTTCGACACCTTCGACGGCTTCGACCAGCTCGCCGAGCAGTTCCACTACCTCACCGCCGATATCGCACACACCGCCAAGGCCACCCACGACCTGAATGCGCTGTTCCCCGTACTGATCTCGACCCTGAAGAACACCAGGGGCATCACGCTGACGCTCTACCAGACGTTCAAGGCGATGATCGATCAGATGGAAGCGATGAGCAACACCGCCATCGTGATGGGGCAGAGCTTTGATCAGTCCAAGAACGACGACTTCTTCTATCTGCCGCCGGAGGCCTTCGACAACCCCGATTTCCAGACGGGCCTTCGCATGTTCCTGTCACCCGACGGCAAGTCGGCCCGGTTCTTCATCACCCATCAGGGCGATCCGATGAGTCCAGAGGGCATTGCACGAGTCGACGCCGAACGTACCGCCGCGCAGGAGGCGTTGAAACAGTCCTCGCTGTCGGATGCCCGGGTGTATCTCGGTGGAACCGCCGCGACGTTCCGGGACATGGCCGACGGCGAGAAATACGACCTGATGATCGCCGTGGTGTCGGCCCTGACGCTGATCTTCACGATCATGCTGCTGCTCACCCGGAGCGTGGTTGCCGCGCTGGTGATCGTCGGCACGGCGGCCAGTTCGATCGCCGCGTCATTCGGGCTGTCGGTGCTGATTTGGCAGGACCTGTTCGGCATCAGAATCCACTGGATCGTGATGGCGCTGTCGGTCATCATCCTGCTGGCCGTCGGATCTGACTACAACCTGCTGCTGGTGTCGCGGTTCAAAGAGGAAATCCATCACGGACTCAAGACGGGGATCATCCGATCGATGGCCGGCACCGGTGGGGTGGTGACCGCCGCGGGGCTGGTGTTCGCCTTCACCATGGCGTCCATGCTCGGCAGCGAACTGCGGGTGCTGGGGCAGTTCGGGTCGACGGTGTGCATCGGCCTGCTGCTCGACACCCTGGTCGTGCGCACACTACTGATGCCGTCGATCGCCACCCTGCTCGGTCGCTGGTTCTGGTGGCCGCTCGTCGTTCACCCGCGCGGTGACTACGGCCGTCCGCGCGCCGTCACGCCACCGGTGACGTCAGCCGCCAGGAGCTAAGTCCAGGCAGACCGCCACGGCCCCCGGGCCGACGTGCAGCCCGAGCACCGGCCCCAGCGGGCTGACGATCGCCGGCTCGCACGCCGGTAGCCGCTGCGCCAGCGCCGCCGCCACCTGGTTCGCTCCCTCCGGGTTGGCCACATGCTGCACGGCCAGGGCGGCGGGGCTCTCGCCGACGACCTCGCAGACCCGGTCGATCATCGCCGCGGTCGCGTGGGTCACCGTCCGCACCCGTTGGGCGAGAACGAGTTTGCCGTCATCGATGCGCAACAGCGGCTTGAGCGCCAGCGCGGTCCCCAGCCACGCCTTGGCCCCGCCGATCCGCCCGCTGCGGCGCAGGTTGTCCAGGCGGTGCACCACCACGAACGCGTGGCCGCGCGACACCGCCGAAGTCGCGGCGCCCGCGACGACGGACAGGTCGCCGCCGTCGGCCGCGGCGCGCGCGGCGGCCAGCGCCACGAACCCCGTTCCCATTGCGGCCGAACGCGAGTCGATGACGCGCACGTTCGCGTCCAGGTCGGCCGCGGTGCGTTGGGCGGCGCCGCAGGTTCCGGACAGCGCCGAGGAAAGATGCACCGCCACCACGCCGTCACCGCCGCTGTCGGCCAGCGCCTGCTGATAGGCGTTGGCCAGTTCGGCCGGGGTGGCCGCCGCGGTGGTCGCGTGCTGCTGGTAGATGTCGTCGGGAATGTCGTCCACGCCGTCGCGCAGGTCGCGGCCGTCGAGCAGGATGTGCAATGGAACCACGCGGATGGACCACTTTTCGAGCAGATCGGCGGGCAGGCGCGACGACGCATCGGTCACGACCACGACTGGCATCGCGTTACCCGCGGGGCTTCTCGCCGGCAACGCCGGCTTCGGCCAGGGCCTTGAGCATCAGCTCCGCGACCGCCTGGTGGGCTTCGAAATTCCAATGGATGCCGTCAGGGTTACCGCGCCCACTCATGACCTGTTCCGCGACAGCGGCTTTGAGATCGACCAGGGGGACGTCGTGTTGCTCCGCCCATTCGGTGATCGCGGACACCGTCCCCGCGCGGCCATGGTGGGCCTTGCCGTACGTCTCGGCGATGTGCACCGACGGCAGTGACGCCACGATCGGAATGCCGGGGCGGTTGAAATCGATTGCGCCGCGGGTCTGTTCGAGGTATTCGGCGCTCAGGTGCGGCGGCAGCGCCGACCGGGCCACCGGCGAGAGCCGGGGCTGCAGCCACGCGTAGCCGTCGCGGACCCAGCGGCGCAGCCACGGCGGCCGCACGTAGCGGATCAGCTCGCGCACCGCGGTCGGCAGCACCGAGGGCAGCGAATCCATTCCGCCGGTCGCGAAGATCACCGCGCCCGCCCGGGGCAGCGCCGCCCAGGCCCGCGGGTCCTGCGTCGCCGCCCACCAGACGTCGCGACAGGTCCAGCCGATGCGCCCGATCAGCTCCACATCCCAACCCAGTTGCGTGGCAACGATATTGGGCCAGATGCGGGGATCGTCGGCGGGCAGGCCGCCGGTGGGCCCGTAATAGGACAGGGAGTCGGCGAACACCAACAGGGTGGGCCTGGACCCCTGCGTGCGGGACGGCTCAGAGGACATCGTTGGCAACCTGCGCGGAAGCGTTCCACACATCGAGGCGCCAGCGGACGGCATCGAAATCGGCGCCGGCGCCCCAATCGTCGGAGTGGCCGGACAACTGCACCCAGCTGGCATTGCCCATGCCGCCCAGCACCGGCCAGTTGGCGACCGGCAGCCGCAACAGCGCGGCCGACAGGGCGGCGATCAGGCCGCCGTGGGCGACCAGCACCACCGGCCGATCCGGTTGGTTCTCATCTCCCCACTCCGACTCCCCCGATACCAGTTCGGCGACCAGCGGCAGGCTGCGGGCGGCCACGTCGACCCTGCTTTCCCCGCCATGCGGCGCCCACGTCGCGTCCTCGCGCCACGCCAGGCGGGCGCCGGGCGCCTCGACGTCGATCTGGGCGTGCGTCAGACCCTGCCAGTCACCCAGGTGGGTCTCGCGCAACCGCTCGTCGACCCAGACCTTCAGCCCCGTGCGCTCCCCCAGCTTGATGGCGGTGTCGTACGCGCGCCGCAGGTCCGACGAGACGATCAGCAGCGGCTGCAGCTTGCCCAGCACCTCGGCCGCGGCGACCGCCTGCGCGCGGCCCAGCTCGCTGAGCTCGGTGTCCAGCTGGCCCTGCATCCGGCTGCCGAGATTGAAGTCGGTCTGCCCATGCCGCAACATCACCAGACGGCGGATCCTCATCGCGCGCTCGCCGCGTCGTCCGAGTCGTCGGAATCGGACGGGTCTTCGCCCCGCTCATCGAGGTCCACCGGTATCACCGGGCAGTCGCCCCACAGCCGGTCCAGCGCATAGAAGTTGCGGTCGTCCTGGTGTTGGATGTGCACGACGATGTCGCGGTAGTCGAGCAGCGTCCAGCGCCCTTCCCGGGCACCCTCGCGCCGCGCCGGGCGGTAGCCCGCCTTACGCATTTTCTCCTCGACCTCGTCGACGATCGCGTTGACCTGCCGCTCGTTGGACGCCGAGGCGATGACGAAGCAGTCGGTGATCACCAGTTGGCCCGAGACGTCGATGACGAGCACGTCGTCGGCCAGTTTGGAGGCGGCCGCGCGCGCCGCGACGGTGGCCATCTCGATGGCTTCCCGGGTGGCGGTCACGTGTTGTTTCCCGCCGCGAATGACGTTGGGCGCGTTGATCCTTCGGCCGTGCGGTACAGCCGACGCTTCGAAACGTATTGCACGACACCGTCGGGCATCAAATACCACAGCGGGCGGCCCTCCTCGGCGCGCCGGCGACAGTCGGTCGACGAGATCGCCAGCGCCGGAACCTCGACGAGGGTCAGCGCGTCCTCGGTCAGCTCGCCCAGGACGCCGGTGACGTGTTCGCGGCGCAGCTCGTATCCGGGCCGGCTGACGCCGATGAAGCGCGCCAACCCGAACAGCTCCTCCCAGCCCTGCCACGACAGGATCGACTCGAGCGCGTCTGCGCCCGTGATGAAGTACAGCTGCGATTCGGGGTTGAGCGCGTGCAGGTCGGCCAGCGTGTCCCGGGTGTAGGTGGGACCGGCGCGGTCGATGTCGACCCGGCTCACCGAAAACCGCGGATTGGACGCGGTGGCGATCACCGTCATCAGATACCGGTCCTCGGCGGCGGAGACGTGCCGGCTCTTCTGCCACGGCTGGCCGCTGGGCACGAAGACCACCTGGTCCAGGTCGAACAGGTCGGCGACCTCGCTGGCGGCGACCAGGTGGCCGTAATGGATGGGATCGAACGTCCCGCCCATCACCCCGAGCCGGCGAAGCTGCTTTTGCACGGTTTGCCAGCTTACTTGAGCTCAGGCGCGGCGCTGATTTTGCAGGTCGGGGCTCGATTCGCCGAACATCGCGATAACGACTGGTGGCGAGACGAAATCGCAAATCAATCCGTTGGCGTTGCGACTGTGTCGCCCTGGTGCGGAACTTTCGTGAGCAGAAGTTCCACAACGATTCTGGGCATCTCGGCGATGATCGGCACGTCGGCGCTGCGCCGGGGGAGAAAAACGTACCTGCGCCGGTTTGCGACGGCCGCGACGACCTCCCGCGCCACCTTCTCCCGCGGCACATCAACCATGAGCCCCAGCCGGTAAAGACGGCGGTACGACCTGGCGGTGGGTCGATACCGCTCGGAGGCGGCGAGCATGTCGGTGGGTACCGGTCCGAGCGCAACGAGGGTGGTGCGGATCGGCAGCCCGCGAAGGTCGGCCCGCAGACCCGCGGTGAATTGCGAAAGGGCCGCTTTGGACGCCGAATACGGGATGTTTCCGGGAAAAGCGATGCAGCCGCCCATCGAGGAGACGTTGACGATGTGTCCGCCGCCGCGGCGCAGCATCCGTGGTATCACTTGCCGGCACAACTCCGCGGGCGCGAGATAGTTGACCTCGGTGACGGTGCGCAGATGCTCGTAGGTGACGTCGGGGAACCCGGCGGCGCTGTCGATGGCGGCGTTGTTGACCAGGATGTCGACGGGACCGTCTGCGGTTTCGACCCGGTCGATCAGCTCGGCGACCTGCTCGGCATCGGACAGGTCGGCGACGTGGGCCGATCCGCCGAGCGAAGTGGCCACCGCTCGCAGGGCCGTCTCGGTCCGCGCCACCAGCGAGACGTCGGCGCCGGCGGCGACGAAGGCGCGGGCGAGCGCCTCCCCGATGCCCCGCGACGCGCCGGTGATCAACGCCCTGCGTCCCCGCAGGTTCGGTGCTTTACGGTCGAGCCTCATCGCCCCGAGCTCCGCCGAGCAGTTCCTGGATCTTGGCCGCCGCGTTCGAGACCGTGAGCGCGTTGCCGATTCGGGGGATCAATCCGACCACCTCGGAAACCAGGTCGGCGGTGCTTTGCAACTGCTCTTGGGTGTGCTCGCTGGTTACGAAGAACCGCAGCCGCTCCTGGCCGGGCGGGACACCCGGTGCCACCACCGCGCCGACGTATACGCCGCGTTGCAGCAGCATCGAGGAGCTGAACAGAACCTGGAATTCGCCGGGGACCAGCACGGGACAGATCGGCGTGTTCTCCGCGAGCCCGACGTCCAGCCCGCGCTCGCGCAGAGCCGCGTTGAACCACTCCGCGTTGCGCCACAACCGGGCCAGCCGGTCGGGCTCTTTGTCGAGCACGTCGAGGGCCGCGAGCGCGGCGCCTGCGGCCGCCGGTGAGGGGCCGCCGGTGAATTGCTCGACCCCCGGAGCGATCGTGCGGATCGCCTCGATCAGGTCACCGTTGCCGGCAATGAAACCGCCGCAGCTGCCCAACGCCTTCGACAGGGTGCCCATCCAGATGTCCACCGCGTCCCCGGGCAGGCCGAAGTGTTCCCGTACGCCGTGCCCGTGGGCGCCGAGCACACCGAACGAATGCGCCTCGTCCACCATGACCGCGCAATCGAATTCGCGGGCGACGGCGGCGATCTCCGGCACGTGACCGATGTCGCCGTCCATGCTGTAGTGGGCTTCGATGACCACCATCACGCGCTCGAAGCGGGTGCGCGACATGCGCAGCACGTTGCGCAGCGAGTCCGGGTCGTTGTGGCGGAACGTCAGCTGGCGCGCTCCCGACCACTGCCCGCCCGACACGATGCTCGCGTGGTCCAGGGCGTCGCAGACCAGCGCGTCGCGCTCGCCGAGCAGGAAACCGATCACTCCCGCATTGGCGAGGTACCCGCTGGTGGTGATGACGGCCCCGTCGACGTCATACAGCCGCGCGAGCCGGCTTTCGAGCTCGGCGTAGAGGTCGATGCCGCCGGAGAAGATCCGGCTGGCCGACGCCGAGGCGCCGTATTGCGCGAGCGCATCCTGGCCCGCGCGCACGACCTCGGGGTGCGCGGCCAGGCCGAGATAGTTGTAGCTGGAGAAGTTCGTTGCCGGCCCGCTCGGTCCGTCGATCACGGGGTTGTTGGGGCCTCGCCTCTGCAGGAACAGCGGACTCGGCATCCCGGTCAGCTCGACCATCTCCAGCGCGCGAGCTCGTCGCTCGCCGGTGGCGAGCACGTCCGGGTGATCGGCGAAGGGCAAGCGCGCCCGCTTTTTCACCGGCACGGCCGGAGCCGGGAGTGGCGCCGAAACCCGTTGGGGCGCTGTGTTTGACGGCGCGGCGAGCAAACGGCGGGCAGTCTCGCGTGCCGAAACGTCGTTCAGGCTGTCGCTCACGCGGCGAGCCCCTTGCGCGCCAGGATCATGCTCGCGACGTGAGCGCCCGCCTGCCGAAGATCGAAGGCGCGGCCCAGGGGAAGCGAATTCAGTTGCACGCCAAGCGCTTGGCTGGTGCGGGCGCCGAATTCGACGGCCATCAGTGAATCCAGGCCGAGCTCGGTCACCGGCACGTCGAGGTCGATGGATTCGGCCGAGACACCCATTACCACCGCCAGCTGCTCGGCGAGCATGTAGGCGACCACCTCGGCGCGCTTACCCTCGTCAAGGGCGACCAGGGCGGCGCGCAGCCGATCCTCCGCCGAATCGGCTTCGGCCGCGGCGGCGACGGCGCCGGCGGTGCGCCGCAAGTGCGGGAAGTGACCGGCCGCGCCGCTGAGCTTGGTCCAGTTGATGCAGATGATCGACGCCTGAGTGATGTTGAGCCGCAGCGCCTCTTCGAGATAGATCGCTCCGTCGTCCATGTCGATCGGATCGAAGCCCGCGGCTTCCAGGAATTTCGCCGCCGTCGGATCGGCGGCCATGCCGCCGCCACGTCCCGACATCCGGCCCCAGCCGATGCAGGTTACCGGCTGGCCCTGACGGACGATGGTCTCGGCCAGCGCCTGTACGGCCATGTTCGCAGCGATGTAGCTGTACTGACCCAGGATGCCCAGCAGCGAACCGCCCGACGAATAGAAGACGAACTGGTCCAAGGTGATCCCCGCGGCGCGGATCGCCGACCATAGTGCCCGCGCCCCATCGACCTTGGATTCGAAGACCCGCTTGAGCGCGTCAAGCTCCACGTCCTGCACCCGCTGATCGGCCACGGCCCCGGCCGCATGGAAGATGCCCCGTAGCGGGCGGTCGGACGTGTTGCAACGATTGACCAGCGCGTCGACGGCGGCCGTGTCGGTGATGTCGATCCGTTCTTCGCTGACCTCCACCCCCGACGCGCGCCACAGGGCGAGCTGCTTGCGGGCGAAATCCGTTGTCGCGCCAGTCCTGCTGGCCAGCACGAGGTGCCGGGCTCCCCGGCGGACCAGCCAACGCCCGGTCGCAAGGCCGAAGCCGCCGTATCCGCCGGTGATCAGGTACGCGCCATCGGGATCGGTGACGAATTCCGGCCAGTGCGGCTTGACCGGCACCGCGTCGTCGGTCAGCCGAACCGCCATGCGGCCAATGCGTTCCGAGCGGAACGCTTCTTCGGCCGCCGCCGCCAGCTCCGCGGTGGCAACGATCGTCACCGGCAGCGGCCGATAGGTCCCCTCGGCGAATTTCCGGTACACCGTCGTGGCGACCGCCAGGAATTCCTCCCGACTGGTGCGAATCATTCGGTCCAGGTCGATCGAGAAGTAGTCGACGTTCTTCTCGAAGAGCAGCATGTCCAACGTTCCGCCGGTGTAGACGCCGGGCTTTCCGATTTCGGCGATGCGGCCTTGCTCGGCAACGGCATCGAAGCTGTGCCGGAGGACCTCGAGAGGTGCGGCGGTGCAGACCACATCCACCCCGCGGCCGTCGGTGAGTTCGCGGACATCGTCGACAAAATTCAGCGAGCGCGAATCGATCATGTGGTCGGCACCCGCGGCGAGCGCGTAGGAACGCCGCTCGTCGCTGCTGGCGGTGCCGATCACCCGCGCCCCGCACCACTTCGCCACCTGGATGGCGGCCGATCCCACACCGCCGGCGGCACCGTGTATCAACACGGTTTCACCCGGCTGCAGCCGGCACATGTTGATCAACGCGTATTCAGCCGTGACGAACGAGACGGTGCTGCTGCAGTGTTCGGGCCGGAACTCCTGGACATCACTGGCGGGCAGCGGGACGCACAGGTCCACGTCGATGACGAGATAGCGGGTCAGCATTCCCCGGGCGAATGTCGCGACGACCTGCCCGACCCGCGGCTCGACGACGCCCGGCCCGACGCGGGTCACCAGTCCGACACCCTCCATGCCCATCTCGCCGCGGTAATGCGACCCGCTCAACTCTTGTTCGCCAACCAGACCGAGTGCCTTGACCGCATCCTTGTACCCGATGCCGACATCGATCATCTGCAGCTCCACCTGACCCGCGCCCGGCGATCGCCGGCCGCAGCGCCGCCAGGCGAGGTCGGAGAGGATACGCGACTTCGGGAGCTCGACGGTGTAGTTCGCCTCCCAGTCGGTGAGCTCGGTTGCCTCGTCCATCTCCTCCAGCCGCTGCGCCAGCGTGCGCGTGACTACCGGGGCGAATCGCATGCCGCTGCGCAGTATCACCTCGTCGGCGCCGTCCGCGCTGAAAGCACCCGGCACCGCGAGTTCCGCGACGAGATCGTCCAGACCGGTTTCCGGCTCGGTGTCCACCAAACGCCACCGCAGCCGCTTCTGCTCGCAGATCAGGACGCGCCGAGCGCCGGCCAACGCGGCATGGCCGGGATTGGGTGACGATTCGTCGGTGGGATGGGTGAAGGCCCGTTCGGTAACCAGGCTGACGTAAAACGCGTCGTCGCCGAACGCCGACGTCTGCGCGGGCGTTCCACCGAGGTCTTGGTCGAGGAATGCCTCGACGACGGTGGCAACGTTCCTGAGTGCCCAGATGGCGCCGATGTCGTCCGTGACGTCGCCCACGACGACGCAGATGTGCAACCCGCGCGGCTCCGCCAGGGATTTGTGAAGCAACTTAAGTTGTTGTGTCACAACGGCTTCAGTGTCAGTGTTCCGAGGGGTGCAGTCGCACAGGACCGCGTGTGGCAGGGTGTCGGTGAGTTCGCCGAGCCGCGCGTGGGGACGATCACCCAGGGCGACGACCAGCGTCGCCGTCTGCTCCGCCGGCGGCGGACCAGCGAGGGGCAACGGATCCAACAGATCCCAGACCTCTTGATAGAAATGCTGCTCGATCTGGTCGAGCGGCCCGCGCCCGGGGTTGATTGAACCGCACCGCATGCCCGAAATTTGTGCGTACACAAACTGTTCCGGGTCCAGCATGACGATATCGACCCGCAACGGGTCGGCCGGGTCCCGGCTCGCGACAATCGTGATCTCGTCGGGCGGCCTACCGAAGACTCGCACGCTGTCCAGGCCGATCGGAACGACCGTCCCCAGGCTGCGGCCGACCGCCTGATGGATCAGCGACCCCCCGGTTTGCAGCGCGGTATCGATGATGCAGGGGTGGGCAAAATGCTTCGCCTCGTCCGGCGGCAGCCGTGCGTCAACCGTGCACACCGCCTGCCACATGTTCATTCGCAGCGCCGTCACACGCCGGAAGCGGGGCCCGAATGTCACGCCATGGCCGGCCATGTCCTCGTAGAAGTCCTCGGGATCGATCTCGATCATGTCGCGGGTGTCCGGGACGGACCATTTGACGGCCGCATATGTCCCTTCGACCAGCCGGGCGGTGGCGTGCACCGTCCACACCGTGCTCGTGGCCGGGCGGGAGCGGACCGTGATCCGGCGGCTGGCGACGTCGACATTCGTGCGCAGCACGGCACCGTCGACCGGATCGACAATCAGCGGAGCGAGGAACTGGACGTCTTCGACTGCGCCCGAGGTCAATCCGGTGTGCAGCGAGGTGGCGCTGAGCGCGGCGTCCACGTACGCCGCGCCGGGAAGCATGCACCGACCGTCGACGACGTGATCGGGCAGCCACGGAAGCGTCTGGCCGCTCACCCGCAGTTCCCAGCAGAACCTGTCGTCGAAGTCCGGATCGCCCAGCATGCCGTAGCCGTCGGGGGTGCCGTGCAGGTACTGCCGCAATTCCGGGGGTTCGTTGAGCAACCGCTGCCGCTGCCAGGGATACCGAGGCAGCGGGAAATGCGCGGCGGGCCCGGCGAACATCGCCGTGATGTCGAGCGCTCCAGCACCGTAGAGGCCGGCGATGGTCTGGCGCACGCTCTCGGCGTCGGGTCGCTCCCGGTCCAAAGTCGGTATGGTGGCGCCCGACTCGCCGGAGAGCAGCAAGACCTCGCGGATGTTTGCCGACAACACCGGATGCGGGCCGACCTCCACGAATACCCGATTTCCCGCGCGCAGAGCCGCTTTGACGGTGTCGGCGAATAGCACCGGCCGGCGCACGTTCGCGCACCAGTAGTCCGCGTCCCAAAGGTCGCCCTCGCCCACGACCTCGCCGGTGACCGACGAGTACACCGGGATGGTCGGCCGCGTGGGCGCGAGGCCGGCCAGCGCACCGCGCAGCTCGGACAGGATCGGGTCCATGCGGCGGCTGTGGTAGGGCACCTCCACCCGCAGCAGCCGGTTGAAGACCCCTCGTTCGCTCAATGTTTCAGCGAGGACCCCCAGTTGATCCACGTCGCCCGCGACCGTGACGGACGACGGGCTGTTGATCGCGGCGACGTCGATCGCCAGGTCGCCGCCGAGCAGGGCACGGACCTCGTCGGCCGGCAGCCCGATGGCGAGCATGCCGCCCGTTCCGGCGGTGGTTGCCTGCAGCCGAGCGCGGTGATAGGCGACGAGAAGGGCATCGGACAGCGACAGCATGCCGCTGACGTAGGCCGCCGACACCTCGCCGACGCTGTGCCCGACCACCGTGCTCGGGGCGACCCCCCGCTCGGCGAGCTCGCGGGTGAGCGCCACCTGGACAAGGAAGTTCGCCGGCTGGGCGATCGCCGTCGACGTTATTCGGGACTCGTCCTCGCCGCGCGACAGCTCCTCGACCACCGACCAGCCCGCGATGCCCCGGAAGACGTCGTCGATCTCGGCGGCGGCAGCCGCGAACGCGCCACCGGCGTTGAGCAGGTCACGACCCATTCCCCACCACTGCGGACCCATCCCGGTGAACACGAACATCGGCCCGGCCGACCGTGGCACGATCGACGCGAGTGGTGTTGCGCCAGAAGCGATCTCCCGCAGCCGCCCCGTGAGGTCACCGGAATCCGAGAAGGCCACCCCGGCCCTATGGCGGTGATGGGCACGGCGCGTCCATGCGGCCTCCACCAGTTGCTCGACATCGGAGCCCGCCTGAAGCGCATCGGCGTAGCCGCCGGCCAATTCACGTGCCGCGGCCTCGCTGCGCGCCGAGAGGGGAAACACATCGACCACCCGGCTCGATGCCTCGCCGGCGGGGCGCGGTGCGCCGTGCGGCTCCGCGATTATTGCGTGTGCGTTGGTCCCGCCGTACCCGAAGCCGTTGACAGCAACCGACATTCGCTCGACATCGGGTCCCACCGGCTCGGCTTCCAGCTGGACGGCCAGCCCCAGTTCGTCGAAGGGGATCTCGGGGTTGGGAGTGTCGAACCAGCCCTGCGGCGGCAATGTGCGGTGGTGGACGGCGAGGGCCGCTTTGATGACGCCGGCGATGCCGGCGGCGGCTTCGGTGTGGCCCAGGCTGGCCTTCAGCGATCCGATGGGAAGCGGCCTGTCGCGGCCGGCACCGGCGCCGTACACACGCCCGAGCGCCCCTAGCTCCACCGGATCGCCGACCGCCGTTCCGGTGCCATGCGCCTCCACGAAGGTCACGTGATCGGGGGCGACGCTTGACCGCGCACACACCGAACGGGCCAGCGCCTCTTGGGAATCGCCGTTCGGCACGGTGATGGCCGGGGTACGACCGTCCTGATTGGAGCCGGTCGCCTCGACGATCGCGTAGATCCGATCTCCGTCGCGCAAGGCGTCATCCAGCTTGCGCAGCAACACCATCCCGGCGCCCTCGCCGCGACCGTAACCGTCGGCGGAGGCCGAGAATGATTTGCAGCGGCCGTCTTCGGCCAGGAATCCACCTTTGCACATCATTACGAAGGTTTCCGGCCGCAGCAGCGCGGTAACGCCGCCGACCAGAGCCATCTCACAGTCGCCTTGGGAAATCGCCTGGCAGGCGAGGTGCAGGGCGACCAGTGACGACGAACAGGCGGTGTCGACGGTCAGCGCGGGCCCGGTCAGGTTGAGCGCGTACGCCAGCCGGTTCGAAAGCATCGTGAACGAGGCGGACCCGGCGGTGCTCATGTCGAGCTGAGCAAGCCCGGTCGGGCCCATCGCGTTGAGCGAGTGGTCCCAGGTGAACGCGCCGACGTACACGCCAACCGCGGTGCCGGATACCCGGCCCGCCATGCCGGCATCGTCGAGCGCTTCCCAACCGACCTCCATGATCAACCGTTGCTGGGGATCCATGCTTGTACCCTCGCGCGCCGACATTCCGAAGAATTCGGGATCGAACTGCCAGGGGTCGTCGTGGAGGAATGCGCCGCGCTTGGTGTACATCCTGCCGGCCGCGCGTCTGTCGGGATCGTAAAAACGCCGGTAGTCCCAGCGCTCGGCCGGTATCTCCGTCACGCCGTCACCCTTGCGGATGATGAAGTCCCAGAATGACTCCGGGGAATCGATTCCGCCCGCGTAGCGGCAACCAATTCCGACGATGGCCAGGTGACCCATCAGTTGTACTCCCGAAGATTGCGTGCTATCAGTGCTGAGAGAGGAACCAACGATCGATCTTGTCGCCAACCGGGCGCCCCACGCACGCCTAGTGCGGTACCCGTCTCTGGCGGTTTGCTGATGGAACCAGGAGCAAATTTACGCCGCGCGCCAAGATGACGCGCGGTTTTCAAATGAATTTTTTTCGTCCGAAAAGTATCAAAAAGCCGCCTGCGCCGCTGAACGGTGCCCACCGGCTCAGACGCCACGAACATTGATCCTGACCGACGTTGTGGAAGGCGATCGTCAGCCGGATCGAACTAGGCGCCAACCGGAAGGGCAGCGTTTGCGCCCAATAACTCGGAAGACCCGGCCGGGGCGGTCGCAGACATGCCGCCGGCATTCTCGACTGCCTCGTCGGAGACTCCACAGATGAAGATCCCATCGGTCGTCGCAAACGTGGTGCTCATCGCTGATGCCTTCCGGTTCCCGCTAGCAGCTGCATTTCTTTGCCAGCTGACGCGCTGGGCACGGATGAACCGTAATCCACTTCGAGCTCAAGCGGCATACGGCAAAACGCGTATGTTCGCCGCGGCGTCTTTGCGGGACTGGCTGTGGGCGGCGTGACTCACGCCAATTTGACAGCGGCACTTGCCCCGTCCAGCGAACGAGCCCACCAATCCGGCTAGCACAATCGCGACCGCGACCGGCGTGGTCATACCAGATGCCGGAATCGTTCTTGTCGCGGGGGAAACTGTTGTGCTGGAACGCCTCCCGGCGATGCGCTTAAGCCCGGGCCAGTGGGTAAAGTGGTGCGGCGCGTTGGCGCGGCTAGCGGACTGGTTCGTCCGGTAGCCGCTCGGCGTTCTCGCGGAGGCCGAACCGGTCGTGCAGGTGGGCCAAGGGTGCCGGTGCCCACCAATTCAGCCGCCCCAGCACGTGCATGAACGCGGGAACCAGCAACATCCGCACCAGCGTGGCGTCGGCCAGGACCGCCAGGCTCAGGCCCAGCCCGAACATTCGCATGAACGACACTTGGGCGCCTATCAACGCCGCGAACGAGATCGCCATGATCAGCGCCGCCGCCGTGATGACTTTTCCGGTGTGGGCAACGCCAAGCGCGACGCTCTCGTCATTGGCGGCCGGACCGCGCTCGGATGCCAGCCAGTACTCGCGTATCCGTGAAATGAGGAACACCTCGTAGTCCATCGACACACCGAAAGCGATGCAGAACAACAACACCGGCACGTCGACCTCCAGCGTGCCGGTGACCGCCGTTCCCAGTGCGTGTAGGTGCCCTTCCTGAAAGACCCACACGAGCGCGCCGAACGCCGCGGTCAGCGACATGATGTTCATCAGGACGGCTTTGACCGGCAAGATCACGCTGCCGGTCAGCAGGAACATCACCACCAGGGTGATCGCGCCGATGATCACCAGCACCAGCGGAAGTCGCGACGTGATCGCGTGGACGCTGTCCTGGTTACTTTGAGCGACGCCGGCAAGTTGCACCGGCCTACCCGCCGGAGTGGATACCCCGTGCAGCCGGCGCAGCTGAAGCGCCGAGGCATCCGAAAATAGCGGCGCTGCGCTGCTGACGGTGAGAAAGGCGCTGCCGTCCTTGATCTCGGCCGGCGCCGAAGGGGGCGCGGCCAGCCTGCCGTCGACAAACGTACCGTCGGGTGTGGACACCGCCGACACATCCGGTACCCGCGACAGGGCGCCAGCGTAGTCATCGAGGTCGCCGGCGGTCAGACCCGTCGCGTCCATGACGACGGTGATGTCCGGTATGCCGTTGCCCGGGAAATCGGCGCGCAGCTGACCGTTGACCGCGCGCGCCGAGGCCGACGCCGGCAGCACCCGGTCGTCAGGAAAACCCCACCGAACGTCCAGAAACGGCACCCCCAGCGCCAGTAGCAGGACGATGACGGCCACACCGATCGGAACAGCATGGCGCATAACGGCTTTCGTCCACCGATACCAGAACCACTGTTCGACCGGCGCGCGCTCAGGGGCCGGTCGGCTAAGGATCCGGCGCAACAGTGCGCGCACGTCCAGGGAATCCAGGTGATTGCTCAGTAGTGCGATTGCCGCGGGTGTCACGACGATCGCGGCAGTGGCGGCGAAGGCGACCACGGCCACCCCCGCATAGGCGAACGACTTCAGGAAGTACTGCGGGAAGAGCACCATGGTGGCCATCGACAACGCGACCGTCATCGCCGAGAACAGCACCGTCCGGCCCGTGGTGACCATAGTCCGGATCAGCGCTTCGTCCCGACTTCGGCCCTCCGCCAACTCGTCTCGAAACCGCGTGACGATCAGCAACGTGTAGTCGATGGCCAGCGCCATGCCCATCGCGACCGCCAGGTTCAGCGCGAAGATGGAGACGTTGGCGAACAGCGAGATCGCGCGCAGCGACGCCATGGCGCCCAAAACCGCGAACCCGCCGACCGTCACCGGCAACGCCGCCGCGATCAAGCCGCCGAACACCCAAACGAGCACCACAAAACTCAGCGGCATCGCGAGCGACTCGACGAACACCAAATCCTTCTCGGTTTGCCCATTCACCTGCCAGAAGACGGTGGCTTCGCCGCCGTCGCGCACGGCCACGCCGTCGCGGTCGTGCACGAGCTGGTCCGAAAGTTTCTTGGCGTTGTTAGGGGCATTGTTCTCGCCACCGAAGATGCCGGCGATGATCAGTCCGGTCTTGCCGTCCTTGCTGATGTATCCGGACGCCGCCGACGGCGGCGCCGTCCACGGGGACAAGATCCGCCCAACATTCGGCGAACTCTTCAGGTGCTCGACAAGATCGGTACCCACCGCCGTCGCCCGCGGGCCGAGTGCCCCGTCTTCGGCGTTGACCGTGATCAACATGTCCATATCGCCCTGGCCGAACTCTTGAGCGAGCCGAGCCGAAGCCCGAGATGATTCGGAATCGGGATCACGCATCCCGCCCGCCGACAGCGAGCCGATCACCGGCAGGCCGAAGATGGCGGTGGCGACCATCGCAAGCACCGCAAGGGCTAGGACCCGGCGCGGGGCGGCAAGGGACAGTCGAGCGATTCTGTCGAGCACGAGCAGCTCCTCCCGGTGGTCCACGCGACCGGCGCCCCAGCAGTATGCACGGTCGGTCATCCGTCCGTGGTGTTTGCTGCGACTCTTCTGCCACCGCTTGAGCGCCGACAAAGGGTGCCAGGCGGCACCGGCTAACTCCCCGAGCTCGGCGGCAACTGGCGGGCCGGCTACACCGGCAGCAGCTGGTCGATCACCGCCGCCAACTGCTTGGCGGACCGGCATTCGTGCATCGTGATGACCTCTTGGTAGCGCGGCACCGCCGAGTCGCCGCTGCCCCACAGGTGCTTGGGTTCGGGGTTGAGCCAGTGCGCGTGGCGGCTGGCGGTCACCATGTCGACCAGCACATCGATGGCCGGGTCGCGGTAGTTGGTGCGCCCGTCCCCGAGCACCAGCAGCGAGCTGCGCGGCGACAGCGCGTTCGGGTGGGCCTGCACGAACGAGACGAACGCGTTGCCGTAGTCGGAGTGCCCGTCGCGGCTGTACACACCGGCCTCGCGGGTGATCCGCTGGATCGCCACGGCCAGGTCGGCTTCCGGGCCGAACATGTGGGTCACCTCGTCGGTCGTGTCGATGAACGCGAAGACGCGAACCCGCGAAAACTGCTGCCGCAGGGCATGCACCAGCAGCAGGGTGAAGTGGCTGAAGCCGGCGACCGAACCCGAAACGTCGCACAGCACAACCAGTTCCGGTCGTGCCGGGCGGGGTTTGGCCAGCACCACGTCGATCGGCACCCCGCCGGTGGACATGGACTTGCGCAACGTCTTGCGCAGGTCGATGGTCCCCGCCCGGGAACGCCGCCGGCGGGCCGCCAGCCGGGTCGCCAGGGTGCGGGCCAGCGGCGCCACCACCCGTTGCATCTGGCGCAGCTGGTCGCCGGATGCGCGCAGGAACTCGACGTTCTCCGAAAGTTGTGGGATGCCGTACATCTGGACGTGATCGCGGCCGAGCTGCTCGGCGGTGCGCCGTTTGGTCTCGGCGTCGACCATCTTGCGCAGCTGCGTGATCCGCTGGGCCGCCAGCGCTTTGGCGATCTGTTCCTGGGTGGGGGTGGGCTCGTCACCGTACGGGGCGAGCAGTCCCGCCAGCAGCTTGCCCTCCAACTCGTCCAGCGCCATCGCCTTGAGCGCCTGGTACGACGAGAACGACGGGCCCCGGCTGGAACTGTATTTGCCGTAGGCCTCCACGATCCGCGCGATCATCGCGACAAGGCGCTCGTCCAGGTCGGCAAGCTCGGGGTTTTCGGTGAGCAGGTCCAGCAGCATCTGGCGCATCGCCTCGACATCGTCGGGCGGAAGCGAGTCGTCTTGCGCCGCGCCGCCCTCGTCGTCGGTGACCACCGCCCTCGAACCCAGCGCGGCGGGGAACCACAGGTCGAACATGGCGTCGTAGGTCTCGCGGTGATCGGGCCGGCGCAAAACGGCGCAGGCGATCCCCTCCCGCAGCACCTCACGATCGGCCAGGCCCAGGGTCGCCATCACCCGCCCGGCGTCCACCGTCTCCGACGGGCCCACCGAAATACCCTGCGCGCGAAGCGCTTCCACAAAACCGACCAGATGGCCCGGCAGCCCGTGGGGGGCCAGCGGGCGGCTGGGACGGATGCGGCGGGCGGCCATCACGGCGTCCTAATTGAGCCGGAGCTCGCCGGCGGCGCGCTGCTGATCGGATTGATGCTTGAGGACCACGCCGAGCGTCTGCGCGACCACGGCGTCGTCGATCGTGTCCAGGCCCAGCGCCAGCAGGGTGCGGCCCCAGTCGATGGTCTCGGCGATGGACGGCACCTTCTTCAGCTGCATCCCGCGCAGCACGCCGATGATGCGCACCAATTCCTCGGCCAGGTGCGCGGGCAGCTCGGGGACGCGGGACAACAGGATGCGCCGCTCCAGCTCGGGGCTCGGGAAGTCGATGTGCAGGAACAGGCAGCGCCGCTTGAGCGCCTCGGACAGTTCGCGGGTGGCGTTGGAGGTCAGCACCACGAGCGGTGTCCGCTCGGCGGTGATGGTGCCCAGTTCGGGCACGGTCACCGCGAAGTCGGACAGCACCTCCAGCAGCAGGCCCTCGATCTCGATGTCGGCCTTGTCGGTCTCGTCGATCAGCAGCACCGTCGGGTCGGTGCGCCGGATGGCGGTCAGCAGCGGACGCTGTAGCAGGAACTCCTCGCTGAACACGTCGTCTTTGGTCTGGTCCCAGTCGCCCGAGCCGGCCTGGATACGGAGGATCTGCTTGGCGTGGTTCCACTCGTAGAGCGCGCGGGCCTCGTCGACGCCCTCGTAGCACTGCAGGCGCACCAGCCCCGAGCTGGTGGCCTGGGCGATGGCGCGGGCCAGCTCGGTCTTGCCGACGCCGGCCGGTCCCTCCACCAGCAGCGGCTTGCCGAGCCGGTCGGCCAGGAACACGGCGGTCGCGGTCGCGGTGTCGGGCAGGTAGCCGGTCTCGGCCAACCGTCGCGAGACGTCGTCGATGTCGGCGAACAGCGGCGCCGGCCGGGCGGGCACACTCACGGTCTCAGTTCTCCTCAGGCTTTGGCGTCAGGCCGGGCGGGTCTGCCCGTCTCCCCACGCGATCCATTTGGTCGAGGTCAGTTCTGGCAATCCCATCGGGCCGCGCGCGTGCAGCTTCTGTGTGGAGATGCCGATCTCGGCGCCGAAACCGAACTGCTCGCCGTCGGTGAAGGCCGTCGAAGCGTTGATCATCACCGCGGCAGCATCGACGCCGTCGCTAAACCGTTGCGCCGCAGCCATATTCGTTGTCACGATCGCCTCGGTGTGCCCGGTGCCGTATTCGTTGATGTGGGCGATCGCGGCGTCGACGTCGTCGACGACGGCCACCGCGATGTCCATTGACAGGTACTCGCGGCGCAGGTCGGACTCATCCGCGTCGAGGTGAACCGTCACCCCGGCATCCTGCAGGGCGCCGACCAGCCTGGGCATGGCCTCCGCGGCGATCGCGGAATCGACCAGCAGCGTCTCGGCGGCGTTGCAGACGCTGGGCCGACGGGTCTTGGAGTTCAGCAGGATCCGTTCCGCCACGTCCAGGTCGGCGGACTCGTGCACGTACACGTGGCAGTTGCCGACTCCGGTCTCGATGGTGGGGACGCGGGCGTCGCGCACCACCGCGTCGATCAGGCTCGCGCCCCCACGCGGGATCACCACGTCGACCAGTCCGCGCGCCTGGATCAGGTGGGTGACCGTGGATCGATCGGCGGCCGAGAGCAGCTGAACCGCGTCGGCGGGCAGATCCTCGCTGATGAGCGACCCGCGCAACACGTCGACGAGCGCCTGATTGGACTTCGACGCCGACGAGCTGCCGCGCAGCAGCACCGCGTTGCCGGACTTGAGCGCCAGCCCGAACGCGTCGACGGTGACGTTGGGCCGGCCCTCGTAGATCATGCCGACCACGCCGAGCGGAACCCGCTGCTGGCGCAGGTGCAGCCCGTTGGGCAGGGTGTAGCCCCGCAGCACCTCCCCGACCGGGTCCGGCAACCCGGCGACCTGGCGCAGGCCGGCGGCGATTCCGTCGACGCGCTTGCGGTCCAGCGCCAACCGGTCGAGCATCGCGGTCGGTGTGCCCGCAGCCCGGGCGGCGTCGAGGTCTTCGGCGTTGGCCGCCAGGATCCGCTCGGTGTGGGCGCCTATCGCGTCGGCCGCCGACTGCAGGGCCGCGTCCTTGGCGACGGTCGGCAGCAACGCCAGCGCGCGGGCGGCGACCCGGGCGCGGCGCGCGGCGTCGTGGACCTCCCGGCGCAAGTCAGGGCGCGTTGGGGCTTGCAGACTCATTTATTAAGGGTAACGGTCCCCAGCGGGCCAGGTCAGAGCGGGAGCCTCAGGCGACCCGCTCACCGCGGCGCGCCTGCCGCACTTTGCTCTGCCGCTCGTCGAGGATGTGGCCGAAGTTCTGTAGCAGCAACGGTTCACGCATCACCAGGTGCTCGACGTGTTCGCGATCGATCTCCAGCGCGGTCACCTCGTCGAGCGCGTACGCGCTCGCCATGTTCGGCTGCCGGGTCAGGGCGGTCAATCCCAGGAACGAACCTTCGAGCAGCGTGCTGATCGGGACGATCGATCCGTCGTCGGCCATCGCGGTCAGCTGCACGCGGCCCTCGACCAGAAACGTCATACCGCTCGGAATCTGGCCCGCGTACTCCACGGTTTCGTCGGCGCCGTAGCGCACGAGTTTTGCGCACGAATGCAGTGACCGCTGTTCGTCGGCGTTCAGCCGCAATGCCGGCGCCACCACGGTGCGCAGCGCTTTCTCCACCCGCTCCGGGGTCGAGTAGTCGTCGTCGCTGTTGTCCAGGTGCAGACCTTCGCGCCGCGCGGCGTACCAGATCCAGCGCAGGAAGGTTGCTTTTGCGGCGCCGTCGTCGGCGGGCGAGGTCAGCCCGATGGAGGTGCGGTATTCGCCGGCGCCGACGGGCACCGACCGGGGCACGCTGTCGGCCTTGAGCTGCGGCAGACCGAGGGCGACGCGCGACAGCATGGCGCACACCCGGTCGGGCGGATCGGCGGGCGAAAACGTCGTCGTCATCGCCAGTTTGTGGGTCCCCGCCGGGCGGCTCAGGTTTGTGAACGCCGTGGTGGCCAGCACCGAGTTCGGCGTCACCCGCATTCCGCTGCCGGTGTCGATGTGGACCGCCCGCCAGTTCACCTCGACGACGCGGCCCTTTGCGGTGCCGGTGTCCAGCCAGTCGTTGATCCGGAACGGCTGCTCGAAGAGCATGAACAAGCCCGACACGATCTGGCCGACGGAGTTCTGCAGCATCAGGCCGATGACGACCGAGGTGACGCCCAGCGCGGTGAACAGGCCGCCGACCCGCACGCCCCAGATATACGACAGGATCAGCACCAGCCCGACGCCGATCAGGGCGAACCGCGCGACGTCGAGGAAGATGGCGGGCAGGCGCGCGCGCCAGCTCTCTTCGGGCGCGCCTTCGAACACGGTGGCGTTGAGCCCGGACAACATCAGCACCAGCACCAGGAAGCCGAACACGGTGGTGAGGAGCCGCACCGGCACCTCCCCGGCGGGAATTTGCGACGCCTTGACGAGCAGCAGCAAGAGCGCGACGAGTGGCAGCAGGTAATTGCGCAGCAGGCCAACCTGCCTGGCCACGCGGCTGTTCCGGCGGACCAGCGTGTGGTGCAGCTCGGTGAGAAAAATCAAGCAGATCGGAAATCCGACGGCGATGCCCACCGCCCAGTAGAACCACGAGGAGTTCCAGGCGTTCATCATCGCTCCGACAACCGGTACATGGCCTGCTCGGTGCCGCCGACCGAGATCGTGCCCACGGGCGTGAAGTGCCGAACGTCGCGCATCGCCTCGTAGACCGGGGTGCTGACATAGATGCCGGGCTGCGGTGCACCCCTGTGCATTTGGGAGGCCAGACTGACCGCGGCGCCCCACATGTCGTAGACGAGGCTGGATCGGCCCACTAGCCCGCTGATGACGTTGCCGGTGTTGATTCCGACCCGAAGGCCCAACTCGTGGCCGGTCTGGCTGTTGAACCGCTCGATGATGCGGCGCATCTCGACGGCGAAGTCAACGGTTCGGTGAATGCTGTCCAATCGCGGGGTGATCACCCCGCAGGTGGCGAGGTAACCGTTGTGGAAGGTGCGGATACGTTCGACGCCAAGGGTTTCCGCCGCAGAGTCGAACTGCCGGAACAGCTCGTCGACGATCCGCACCAGCTCGTCGCCCGGCAGGTCGTTGGAAAGCTCGTCCAGCCCGGCGATGTCGGCGAAGATGATGGCGACGTCCTGGTGCTTCTGGGCGATGGTCGCCTCGCCCTCGCGATACCGCTCGACGATCGACTCCGGCATCAGCGCCAGCAGCAGGCGGTTGTTTTCGTTGCGCTGCTCGTTGAGCAGCTCTTCCTTGATCGCGAGGTTACGGCTCATCTCATTGAAAGCCGCTGTGAGGTCGCCGATTTCGTCCCGCGTCATGACCGGAATGTTGACGTCGTAGTCGCCGGAGCTGATCTTCCGTGTGCCCTCCTCCAGGCGCCGGACCGGCCGCATCGCCGTCCCGGAGATCACCATCGAGGCGACGCTGATCACGAACACCAGCGCGGTGACCGCGATCACGAGTGTTTTGCTGAACCTGCCCAGCCGCGCAAATGCGTCCGAGTCGTCCCGCGTGGCCAGAATCGACCAGTGCAGGTCGGAATTGGGAATGTCCAGTGGCGCATAGGCTTCCAATTCCTTGTTGCCGGTGTAGTCGACGGAGCTCATGGTGCCGGTCTCCCCGCGCCTGGCGGCGCGAAGACCCGCGGTGTCGACCGGCTGCACCAGCGTCGTGCCGCCCAGCCGGATCGCCCTCTCCACGACGTCCGGCGCCGTGCCGGCGTCGATGGCGTCTCGCTTGTATTGCTGGGGGTTTTCCAGGAATTCCCGTGAGTCCGAACGCATCAGGCCGTCGGCGCCGGCGAGATAGGTCTCGGTCGCGGAGCCCATGCCGGCGGCTTGCCAGTGCTTGTTGGCGGTCATGATGTTGTTGATCTTCGCGATCGGCACCGGAAGGGCCATGACACCGTCCATCTTGCCGTTCATCCCGACCGGCGAGACCACCCACGCCGTGGGCGCGTCGAGCGCGGGCTGATAGGGCTGAAAGTCGGTGATCCAGACGAAATCCACGTCGTTGGAGCGCAGCGCCTTGTCGTACGCGTCATGCAGCTTCGATTCGCGATAGGGCCCGGTGAGGATGTTGGTCCCGAGGTCGGGGCCCTTGCGGACGGAGTAGACGACGTTGCCCTGCATGTCGAGCAGCAGCGCGTCGCGATAATCGAAGCGGGTGACGATGGAGCGCATGTAGAAATCGAAGCGCGCGTTGGCCGTCGACCATGCGCTGCCGTCGCCCGCGTCCTCGACGGGCAGCGAGTCGGGGGTCGGCCTCGGCGGCGCGGTGTAATACGCCTGAATGTATTTCTGCGACGGGGAAGTCGGCAGCACCGCGTTGAGGTCGATCTCGTTGCCGTTGATCCGTTTGATCGGCGCGATCATCTGGTTCTGGTAGTAGTTGACGAGCTCCTGCTGTTGAGCGGGGGTGATCGACGAATTTCCCAATTGGTTGAAGCCCGCCGTCAACGCCGCGGTGGCCTCGTTGACGCTGAATCCGCTGCTGTAGACGATCAGGGAATTCGTCACCTCCCGGAACAGCGCCTGGACCTGCCTCTTCTGCGACTCGCGCAGCTCGATCAGCCGCTCGGACTCGACCTGCCGCAAGGCGTTGCGGCCGGATATGGCCCCGATGAGCCCGATCACGGACACGCCGAGGATCCCCGACAGGAGCATCGCGATGAGGATCTTGGACTGGATGCCGAAGCGGAAGCGGTGCCACACCAGCGGCCGGCGCGCTCCCCGGCGCGGCTTTTCGGTCGACACGGATTCGGGGGCGGTTTCCGGCGTGTTTTCAGACGCCGGTTCGGCCATTTTCGGCTCGGTCAACGTCATTCGCCTTTCCCCCTTCCTTCCGACCGGATTGACACCGATCACGCAGCAGACTAACGCGCGGACATCACGATATTGGCGAATGCCGCGAAGGATTAGCGGCAAAATGCCCAACCCGGGCTTGCGGTTCGGCCGCAATAGTCGATTTCGCGGTTCCCGGCGGCGATCGTCCGTCGGAATTCCGGCCCGACTAACGTCGGCGTCATGACGCGGGTCTGCGTGGTCGGCAGCGTGAACATGGACCTGACGTTCGACGTCGATGCCCTGCCGCGGCCGGGCGAGACGGTGTTGGCCTCGTCGCTGACCTCCGCTCCCGGCGGCAAGGGCGCCAACCAGGCGGTGGCGGCGGCCCGCGCGGGCGCGCGCGTGCGCTTCATCGGTGCCCTCGGCGACGACGCGGCCGCCGCACGGTTGCGGGCCCACCTGCGGGCGAACGATGTTGCGCTCGACGGGACGATCAAGGTTTCGGGGTCGAGCGGTACCGCCGTCGTCGTGGTCGATGCCGGCGCCGAGAACACCATCGTCGTCGCGCCGGGCGCCAACGGGCGGCTGACCCCGGCCGACGCTTGCCGGGCGGTCGGCACCTGCGATGTGCTTTTGACGCAGTTGGAGATTCCGGTGCCGACGGCCGCTGGGGCGGCGCGCGAAGCCCGCTCGACGGGGGCGGTGGTCGTCGTCAACGCCTCACCCGCCGGCCAGGACCAAAGCCGGTTGGCCGAACTGGCGGCCGCCACGGACGTGGTGATCGCCAACGAGGCCGAGGCCGAATGCTGGCCGTGGCGGCCGACCCACTTGGTGATCACCCTGGGGGCGCGCGGCGCGCGCTATGTCGGCGAAGACGGCGATTTCGTGGTACCCGCACCGAAGGTCAAAGCCGTTGACACCACCGGCGCGGGCGACGTTTTCGCCGGGGTGCTGGCCGCGAGTTGGCCGCGCGGCGACTGCCCAAGTCCGGCCTCGAGGGCCGGGCGACTGGCCGCGCTGCGGCGCGCCTGCGCCGCGGGCGCGCTGGCCACCCTGCTGCCCGGCGCCGGTGACTGCGCGCCGCGCGCCGACGCGATCGACACGGCGCTGCGAGACGCTTTTCCTGACCAAACCGATTGATGTACCCTCGCTGCGATGCCTGCGGTCATGGGAGTCTGCATGCCGGCGACAGCCGCCGCCGACATGGCCTTGGTGCTCTTCGCGATATTCGGAATCCTCGGATTCGGCTGGCGCAGTTGGCTGCAGTACCGGCGGACCGGCTCGACGGGTTTTCGCGGCATCCGTACCGGTGGCGTTTTGGAACGCCTGGCCGGCGTCGGCTTCGTTGCCGCGCTCGCGGTGGCGGTCAGCGCGCCAATCCTGCAGGAGGCCAGGGTCGTTGAACCCGTCGGCTTGCTGGACGAGGCCTGGATCCAGGCCGTGGGCATCGTGGTGGCGACGGGCGGCATCGCGGCGACGGTGTACGCGCAACTCGAGATGGGCGATTCCTGGCGGATCGGGGTTGACCCGAGGGAGATGACGACGCTGGTGCACACCGGCGTGTACGGCCGGATCCGCAACCCCATCTACACCGCGATGTTTACCTTCGGCTGCGGTATCGCGCTGGTGACGCCCAATGTCGTTGCGTTCGCGGGCCTTATCCTGCTGGCCGCCACGATCGAGCTCCAGGTCCGTCGCGTCGAGGAGCCGTACCTGTTGCGGACGCACGGCGACGCGTATCGCGCCTACGCCGCCAGGGTGGGTCGATTCGTCCCCGGGGTCGGGCTCGCTCGTTAGCGCGGCGCCGCGACATCGTGAGCGATCGTCAAACCATCGCCCGTTTCCAGTTCGTCCGCCGTCTGGCTGAGCAACACACGACTGCGGCTGGGCGATAACAGAACCGACAGGTGGTGATGCGGCGCGTCCGCCACGAATGCCAGGCGGTTGACGCGCAGCACCGCGGCGCCGATCGGGGTGTCCAGCAGATGTGCGGTGCGCGGGCCCGCGATTTCGGCGGTGATCTCGTGCCGGATGCGATCGACGACGATCCCGGCGTCCGCCAGCAACTCATAGAGCGGCGCTTGGCGCAGCGCGGGCTCGGTCAAGGCGCCGGCCAGTTCCGTCGGCAGCCAGGCGTCGGTGACCATCAACGGCTCGCCGGTACGGCGCTGCCGGCGCACCCGCACGATCTGCAGCAGCTCGCCGGACGCCCGGAGCGCCTCGGCGATGGCCCGCGGCGGGCGCCGCGTCCCGAGTTCGACCACGTCGACCTCGGTTTCAAATTGGGTCTGGCGCAGCCCTTCCATGTACGAGCCGCCCGTCGGCAATTCCGCTGGACTGTGCTCGCGCACAAACGATCCGACGCCGTGCCTGCGTTCGATGTATCCCTGCGCGGCCAGGTCCGCCAGCGCCCGGCGGACCGTGATGCGGGAAACCCCGAACTGATCGCACAGCGTCTGCTCGGTGGGCAACGCCTCGCCCGGGGCGACGGCGCCGCGGTCTATCTCGTCGTGCAGCACGAGGAACAGCTGCCGATGCAATGGCACGCCCGCGGCGGCGGACACCGGTCCCAGCCTGTCTCCGCTCTGCCGCACGGTCGTCAATGTTTCCACAGCACCTCCCTTGCGCCTGCAGGTCAGTTGTTATATGTATATAACAACTGACCATTTCGGGGAAGACATGATGACCGCGGTGCAACAGCAACCCGCCACCGATCCGACGGGGCCGACCGGCCGGCTGGCCACCTGGGTCGCCGATCTCGCGCTCGACGACGTCCCGCCGACCGTGGTGGAGCGGGCCAAACATCTGTTGTTGGACGGCCTCGGTTGCGCACTGGTCGGGGCTCAATTGCCCTGGTCTCGCGTCGCCACCGACGCGGTGTTCGCCATGGAGGGCCCCGGCGACACCCCGGTGCTCGGCACTGGGCGCACCTGCGGCGCACCGGCGGCTGCGGTCCTCAACGGCACCTTCATCCAGGGCTTCGAGCTCGACGACTTCCATCCCCTGGCCCCGCTGCACAGCTGCTCCCTGCTCATCCCGGCGCTACTGTCGACGGCGTCGACGCGGCCGGTGGCCACGACCGGCGCCGACGTGCTGCTGGCGGCGATTGTCGGGTTCGAGGTCGGCCCCCGCGTCGGCTACACGCTGCACGGCACCCAGATGCTCGACCGCGGCTGGCATTCCGGCTCGGTCTTCGGCACCCACTCGGCGGCCATGGCGTCAGGCAAGCTGCGCGGCCTGTCGCCGGCGCAACTGGAGGACGCCCTCGGCCTGGCCGGCACCCAGTCCGCGGGGCTGATGGCCGCGCAGTACGAGGCCATGAGCAAGCGCATGCATCACGGCCTGGCGGCACGCAACGGCTTCTACGCCGCCGGCCTTGCGGCGGCCGGCTACACCGGCATCAAGCGGGTGTTCGAGCGCGAATACGGCGGGTTTCTCAGCGTTTTCGGCGAAGGCCACGATCCCGACGCCGCGCTGCTCACCGGGCAGCTCGGCCAGCGCTGGGAAACCGCGATCATCATGGTCAAGTCCTACGCCGCGATGGGCGGGCTGCACGGCGCGATCGACGCCGCCAGACAGTTGCGCGTTTCGGTTGCACCGGAAGATATCTCAGCGATCGATGTCACCATCGGCGAGACCGTCTACAACCACGGGTGGTGGCGGCCCGAGCGGCCGCTCACCCCGATCGGCGCTCAGATGAACATCGGATACGCGATCGCGGCGGCGCTGCTCGACGGCAACGTCCTGCCCGAGCAATTCACGCCTGACCGCCTCGATTCCGATGACATCTGGTCGCTGATCGCCGCAACGACCGTGCACCTCGACGAGTCCTTGGCCCACGCCGATATCACCGAGAGGTTCCGCACCGAGGTCGTGGTGACCACCCGCGATGGCGCCGTGCATCGCGCCCGCGTGGACCTGCCGCATGGCGCGCCCGACGACCCCGTCACCAACGGTGAGCTGGTGGCGAAGTTCCACGCACTCGCCCGCCGGGTCACCAGCCGCGGGCGCGCCGACGCGATCGAGCGCGCGGTGACCGGGCTGGACAACCTCGACGACATCGGCCTGCTGGTCGACCTTCTCGCCGCCCCCGTCGCGGGGGCATTGGACTGAAAGGACGGAGATGGCCACGACACCGGCCCGCCGGCGGCTGAAAGAGCTGCTCGCGAAGCGTGAACTCATCGTCGCACCAGGCGTTTTCGACGGGATCTCCGCGCAGCTGACCAAACGGACGGGCCACGTCGCGGCGTACATGACCGGCGCCGGCGTCGCGGCGTCGGGTTTCGGCCTGCCCGACATCGGGCTGGTCACCGCGACCGAAATGGCCGACCGGGTCCGGATGATCGCCGACGCGCTGGGCGACGTTCCGCTGATCGCGGACGCCGACACCGGCTACGGCGCGCCCATGAACGTGGTACGCACGGTCCGGTCCTACGACGCGGCGGGCGTCGCTGCTATCCAGTTGGAAGACCAGGTGTTTCCCAAGCGGTGCGGTCACCTGCCGGACAAGCAGGTCATCGACGCCGCCGCCTTCGAACAAACCCTCGCCGCGGCGCTGGACGCCCGGTCCGACGACGCCCTGCTGGTGGTGGCCCGCACCGATGCCCGCGCCCCGCTCGGCCTGGACGCCGCGATCGAGCGCGCCAACCGTTACGCGCAAGCGGGCGCCGACATCATCTTCGTCGAGGCGCCCGAGGACGCCGGCGAGATCGACCGCATCGCACGCGAAGTCGATGCTCCGCTGCTGATCAATCTGGTGCTCGGCGGCATGACGCCGCTGCAGTCCGCGTCGCGGCTGCAGGAGTTGGGTTACGCGATCGCGATCCATCCCAGCAACCTGCTGATTCAGGCGACATGGGGCATGCTGCAAGGCCTTTGCGAACTCAACGGCACGGACGCCGCCGCCCATCTGCCCAACAGTCCCGGAGACTTCTTCAACCTGGTCGGCATGGCGGAGTGGCTCGCCCTCGACGACAAGTACGCACACACCGAGGACCGCTCATGGGCATGACCGTCGTCGAAAAGATCCTCGCCCGCAAGGCCGGCCTGGACTCCGTGTCGCCGGGCGACACCGTGGTGGTCGACGTCGACATGACCGTCCTCATCGACCTGCAGTTCGCCACCATGTGGATACCGCCCAACCGGATTCACGACCCCGACAAGCTGGCGGTCGTCATGGACCACGCCGTGCCCGCGCCGACGATCAAGGACGCCACCGGCGGCCGGCACGCCCGAAAGTTCGTCGCCGACTTCGGTATCGAGCGCTTCTACGACGTGGGCCGGCACGGCATCTGCCACCAGGTCATCGCCGAGAACGGGCTGGCGCGCCCGGGAGAGATCCTGGCCTGCACCGACTCTCACACATGCGCCGCCGGCGCTAACAACACCGCGGCCCGCGGCCTGGGTCCGGCGGAGGTGTACTCGATCATGTGCACCGGCACGACGTGGTTCCAGGTCGCGCCGACGATCCGCTACGAACTCGGCGGAGTCAAACCGAACACGGTGAGCGGCAAGGACGTCTTCCTGCACATCGCCAACGAATACGGCGACGCGCCCAACCTGAACCTGGAATTCGGCGGCCCGGGCCTGGCCGGCATCCCGATGCACGATCGGCGCACCATCGCCACCCAGGGCGCCGAGGTGTCGGCCGATTTCAGCACGTTCGAACCGGACGCGGTGCTCGCGCGCTACCTCGATGATGCCGGCGTCACCGGATATGACGCTGCCGCACCGGATCCCGATGCCAACTACCGCGAGGTCCGGCGCATCGACCTGTCGACGTTGGAACCCTATGTCGCGCGACCGGGCACCGTGAGCCGCAACGGGGTGCCCGTGTCGCGGCTGGATCGGCAGAAGGTGGACCAGGCGTTCATCGGGTCGTGCGCGAACGGCCAACTCGAGGACCTCCAGGTCGCCGCGGAAGTGTTGCGCGGCAGGACCGTCGCGCCCGGGGTGCGGCTGCTGGTCACTCCCGCCTCGCAGGCGGTGTACCGGGAGGCCATGCGGTTGGGGTACTTGCAGGACCTCGCGGACGCCGGCGCGGTGATCACCAACTCGACGTGCGGCGCGTGTTTCGGCTACCACATGGGCGTGGTGGGCCCCGGCGAGGTGTGCATCACGTCGAGCACCCGCAATTTCACCGGACGCATGGGCAGCACCGAAGCGGAAATCTTCATGGCCTCACCGGCGACCGTCGCCGCGTCCGCGATCACCGGCTACATCACGGACCCAAGGAGCGTGACGGCATGACGATCTCGTTCAGCGGGAGGCTCTGGGTGTTCGGCGACAACCTCAACACCGACGCCATGTATCCGGCGTTCGCCATGAAGATGGACCCGCCCGAGGCGGCCAAGCACATCTTCTACGAGGTGCGCCCGGGGTGGACCGACGAGGTCTCACCGGGCGACATCGTGGTGGCGGGCAAGAACTTCGGGCTCGGATCGTCGCGTCCGGTCGCGGCCCTGTTCACCGAGCTCGGGGTCGCCGGCCTGGTCGCCGAGGAATTCAACTCGTTGTTCTTCCGCAACGCGGTCAACGCCGGCCTGCCGGCGATGACCGTGCCCAACGCCACCGAGGTGTTCCGCGAGCGCGACACCGCGACCTTCGACCTGACCGCGGGCACCTGGCGAAACGACACCACGGGGGACTCGGGCAGCGTCCCCAAGCTGCCCGGTTTGATCCTCGAGATCATCGAAAGCGGCGGCGTGCTGCCGCGGCTGGCGCAACGCGGCTACCTGCCGGCCGAGCTCGGCGACGTGCTGCGGTCGAGTACGGTCGCCATGCGCGGCGCCGGAAGCGGCGCCTGATGTTGGGGCGGCTGCTCCGCGGCATACGCGCGGGCGAGCACCGAAGCCCGTTGGCCGGTAGCGCTTTTGGTGCACCCGAGTCGATCAGGGTCAGCAGTCCGGCCTTCTGCGACGGCGGCGCGATGCCGCCGTCCACCGCGGGCAAGGGCGTCGGCGAGAACGCCTCGCCGCCGCTGAGTTGGGACGGGGTGCCGGCGGGGACGCGGCAGCTGGTGCTCGTGATGGACGACGTCGACGTTCCGCTGCCCCGGCCGCTGCTGCACACCGTGGCGGTGCTCGAGCCCACGCTGGAAGGCGTCGTCGCCGGTGCTTTGCGGTCGGGGACCGACGGGATGCGGTTCGTCCGGGCCGATCTGGGGCACCGCGGCTACGCCGGGCCTCGCCCGATTCCCGGTCACGGGACGCACCGCTACCGGTTCCATGTGTTCGCGATCGACGAGGCTATTCCCGACACCGTCACCACGGCCAAGGCCTTGCTGGCCGCGATGGCCGGACACGTGCTCGCCCGCGGCACGCTGACCGGCACCTACCGACGCTAACGCGGGCGCCCAGCGATTACGTCGCACGATCTGCCGCTGACCTGCGGTTGGCAGTGGTTGGCAGCGTGTGGCGTCGATCTGGCAGCGATTTCCGAGCAGCCTGACCCGTGTCAACCTTCGAGAAAGGAAAACGATGTCCACCACCACCATTGACCGCACGGGAACTCGCGACGGGTTGCTCCGTTTTGCCATGCGTGCCGACGCCGTCATCAGCGGACTGGTCGGCCTGGCCGGTATCCCGCTGGCCGGCCGGCTCTCCGACCTATCCGGCACGACGAAGGCGTTCGAGTACGGCATGGCCGCGTTCTTGATCGCCTACGGCGTGGCCGTGCTGGGGCTGGCGACCCTGCCGTCGGTACGCCGCGCCGGCCTGGGCGTCATCATCGCCAACCTGCTGTACACGGCGGGCTCATTGTTCTCGTCCTCGCGGACGTCTTCCCACTGACGTCGGCCGGCGTCGCGTTGAACCTGGCGGCCGGCGCCTACACGCTGCTGTTCGCGGAGCTGCAGTACCAGGGCTGGCGTCGCGCACGGCCGTGAGCCGCGCCTAGGTCCGCTAGTCCTCCGGGACCTCGCGCTCGATCTCGTCGAGCCAGATTCGGGCCGACATGTCCGAGGGGGCGCGCCAATCGCCGCGCGGCGACAGCGCGCCCCCGTGCGACACCTTGGGCCCGTTGGGCAGCGCCGACCGCTTGAACTGGCTGAACGAGTAGAACCGCTGCACGAACACGCCCAGCCAGTGCCGGATCTCCTTGAGCGAGTAGGACGGTCGCTTGTCCTCGGGGAATCCCGCCGGCCAGTTGCCCTGCTCGGGGTCGCTCCACGCGTGCCACGCGAGGAACGCGATCTTCGACGGCCGGAACCCGAAGCGCAGCACGTGAAACAGCGAAAAGTCTTGCAGGGCAAACGGTCCGACTTTGGCCTCGCTGCTCTGCAGCTCCTCCTCCTCGCCACTGGGAACGAGCTCGGGCGTGATCTCGGTGTCCAGCACCGACTGCAGCACCTCGCACACGTCCGGTTCGAACTGGCCCGAGGAAATCACCCAGCGGATCAGGTGCTGGATCAGCGTCTTGGGGACGCCGCCGTTGACGTTGTAGTGCGACATCTGGTCGCCGACCCCGTACGTCGACCAGCCCAACCCCAGCTCCGAGAGGTCACCGGTGCCCAGCACGATCCCGCCGCGCTGGTTGGCCAGGCGGAACAGGTAATCGGTGCGCAGGCCGGCCTGGACGTTTTCGAAGGTGACGTCGTAGACCTTCTCGCCGCGCGAGAATGGATGGTCGATCTCCTTGAGCATGAGCTGCGCGGTCTCGGTGATGTCGATCTCGGCGAAGGTGACACCCAGCGCGCGGCACAGCTCGATCGCGTTGCGCTTGGTGCGATCTCCCGTCGCGAAGCCGGGCAGCGTGAACGCCAGGATGTCGCCGCGCGGCCGTTCCTCCCGGTCCATCGCGCGGGCCGCGACGATCAGCGCGTGCGTCGAATCCAGCCCGCCGGAGATTCCGATGACCAGCTTCGGGTAGTTCAGCGCGCGCAGCCGCTGCTCGAGCCCCGAGACCTGGATGTTGTAGGCCTCGTAGCAATCCTGTTCCAGCCGTTGCGGATCGGCCGGCACGAACGGGAAGCGCTCGATCTCGCGGCGCAGTCCGATGTCGCCGGCGGGAGGGTCGAGCCGGAACTCGATGCGCCGGAACGACTCCGCCGCCGTCCGGTGGTGGCGCCGGTTGTCGTCGAAGGTGCCCATCCGCAGCCGTTCGGAGCGAAGCAGCTCGAGGTCGACGTCGGCGACGCTGCGCCGCTCCCCTTTCGGGAAACGCTCGGACGTGGCGAGCAGCACGCCGTTCTCCCAGACCATGGTCTGGCCGTCCCAGGCCAGGTCGGTGGTCGATTCGCCCTCCCCCGCGGCGGCGTACACGTAGGCGGCCAGGCACCGCGACGACGCCGAGCGCGCCAGCAGGCAACGGTCCTCGGCGCGCCCGATCGTGATGGGGCTCCCGGACAGGTTGGCCAGCACCGTCGCCCCCGCCAGCGCCGCCTCCGCGCTGGGCGGGATCGGCACGAACATGTCCTCGCAGATTTCGACGTGCAACACGAAGCCCGGCAGGTCGGACGCGGCGAACAGCAGATCGGGACCGAACGGGGCCTCGAGCTCGCCGATGCGGATGATGCCGCGTTCGTCGTTGCCGGGCGCGAGCTGGCGGCGCTCGTAGAACTCGCGGTAGGTGGGCAGGTAGGACTTGGGCGCGACACCGAGCACCTCGCCGCGGTGGATGACCACCGCGGTGTTGTAGACGCGATGCCGGTAACGCAGCGGGGCGCCGACGACCAGCACCGGCAGCAGGTCGGCCGACGCCGCCACTACGTCGGCGACGGCGGCTTCGACGTCGTCGAGCAGGAGGTCTTGCAGGACGATGTCCTCGATGGAGTACCCGGACAGCGTCAGCTCGGGGAAGACGGCCACGGCGACGCCGTCGTCGTGGCATTGGCCTGCCAACCGCAGCACCGACTCGGCGTTGGCCGCCGGATCGCCGATCGCGGTGTGGTGCGTGCAGGCGGCGACGCGGACAAAACCCTGCTGGTAGGCGTTGTAAAAGTCCATGACCCTCCCATTGTCGCCCGACGGTTGTCAACTCGTCGCCGCCGGGTATCCCCAACGGCATGAGCGATACCGCCGTCGTCGTGGTCGACATGATGAACACGTATCAGCATCCCGATGCTGAGGATCTGATACCCAATGTCGAGAAAATCATGGACCCGCTCGCCGACCTCATCCGCCGGGCGCGGGACGCCGACGGCGTCGACGTGGTCTACGTCAACGACAACTACGGCGATTTCACCGCTCAGTTCTCCGACATCGTCGGATCCGCGCTGGATGGGGCGCGGCCCGACCTGATCAAGCCGATTGTGCCGGGCGAGGACTGCCGGGTGATGACGAAGGTCCGGCACAGCGCGTTCTACGCGACGGCGCTGGCCTATCTACTGGGTCGGCTGCAGACCAAGCGGTTGATCCTCACCGGCCAGGTCACCGAGCAGTGCATCCTGTACACCGCGCTCGACGCCTACGTGCGCCACTTCCCCGTCGTGATCCCGACCGACGCGATCGCCCACATCGACGCCGACCTGGGCAAGGCGGCGCTGCAGATGATGCAGCAGAACATGTCCGCCGAGCTCATCACGGCAGCCGACTGCCTCGGTTGACGCTCTGGCGCGAGCGTGCGCAGAATGCCGGCCTTTTCGGCGTGTCGGCGGACAAAGACGCACGCTCGCTACCCTGGACTCGTGGAATCGCCGGAACTTGTCGCTCTGCTCGCCGGCCGCCGGGTCGCGGCGCTGACCGGTGCCGGGATGTCCACCGACTCCGGCATCCCCGACTACCGCGGCCCCGGTTCGCCGCCGAGCAACCCGATGACCATCCGCCAGTTCACCTTGGATCCGCTGTTCCGGCAGCGGTACTGGGCGCGCAACCACGTCGGGTGGCGGCACATGGACCACACCGCACCCAACGCCGGGCACCGGGCGCTGGCAGCGCTGGAACGCGCCTCCGTGGTGACCGGCGTGATCACCCAGAATGTCGATCTGCTGCACAGCAAGGCCGGCAGCCGAAACGTCGTCAACCTGCACGGCACCTACGCGCGGGTGGTCTGCCTGAGCTGCCGGTACGACATGAGCCGGGCCGCGCTTGCCGAAGAGCTCGAGGCGCTCAACCCGGGGTTCATCGAGCGCGCGGAGGCCGTGGGCGGGTTGGCGGTGGCTCCCGACGCCGACGCCGTCATCGCTGACACCGCGTCGTTCCGCTACCTCGACTGCCCGCGCTGCGGCGGCATGCTCAAACCCGACATCGTCTACTTCGGCGAGAGCGTTCCCAAAGACGTTGTAGCAAAGGCATATTCGTTGATCGATGAGGCGGACGCGCTGCTGGTCGCCGGATCGTCGCTGACGGTGTTCTCCGGGTACCGGTTCGTGCGGCACGCCGCCGCGCTGGGTACCCCGATCGCCATCGTCAACCGCGGCCCCACCCGCGGGGACGACCTGGCCACCGTGAAGGTTGACGGCGGCTGCTCCGAGCTGCTGACGCTGCTGGCGTGCGAGTTGGGGGCGCTGTCGCCCACGCCTTAGAAGCTGACGGGCATGCTGCGGACGGCGTGGATGAAATTGCCCGCCACGTAGGCAGGCTCGCCCGCCTGAATGTCCGGCAGCTGGCGCAGCAATTCGCCGAAGATGGCACGCAACTGCGCGCGGGCCACCTGGGCGCCAAGGCAGAAGTGCAGCCCGCCACCACCCATGCCCACATGCGGATTGGGGCTGCGGCTCAGATCAAAGCGCTCCGGATGGTCGAACGCCTCTTCGTCCCAGTTGCCAGACGAATAAAACATCACCACCTTCTCGCCCGCCCGGATACTCTGACCGCCCAGCTCGACATCCGTTGCCGCCGTGCGGCGGAAGGTCATGACGGGGGTGGCCCATCGGACGAACTCCTCGACGGCCGTGCCGATGCGGTTGTCGAAATCCTCCAACAGCCATGCCCGCTGGTCGGGAAAGTCGGTGAGCGCCTTCATCGCGTGACTGATGGTCTGCCGGGTGGTGTCGTTGCCCGCCACCGAAAGCAACACGAAGAACGCTGCGACGTCGGCGTCGGTCAGCCGGTCCCCTTCCACCTCGGCGGTCACCAGGCTGCTGAACAAATCGTCGCCGGGATGCTCGCGGCGCTCCGCGGCGAGTGCGCCGGCGACCTGGTGCACATACGTCTGGTTCTCGAACAACACCTCCATCGGGTGCCGACCGCCGAGGTAGGCGGGATCGGCCCATGACACCATCGCGTCGGTCGCGTGCGCCATGCGCTGCCGCTCGGATTCCGGGATCCCGACCATGTCCGACAGCGTGCGGATGGGTAGCTCCTTGGCGCACAGATCGACGAAATCCGCACCGCTGCCGGCGGCCCGCAGCTCTTCGACGATAGTCTTGGCGTTCGCCTGGATCGACTCCTCGATGCGGCGGACCTGCCTCGGGGTGAACGCGGCGTGGGCGAGCTTGCGCAGCTTGGTGTGCCGTGGGGGGTCCATCGCCAGGAAGGACTGCGACGCTTCGAGCAACTCCACGGGGATGTTCTCGAACATCACGCCGTTGCCGGACAGGAAGACCCCGTTGTTACGGCTGACCTCAACGATGTCCGCGCGCCGGGTGACGGCCCAGTAGCCGGGGTCGTCGGGGTCAGACATCAGGGAATCCTCGACCGGAGCATGCCAGCTCACCGGGCGCTCGGCCCGCAGCACCGCGAACGAGCGCTCCCGGTGCGCGGCGGTCGTGGACCAGAAAGCGCGCGACGACAGATCGATCGGGTCGTAGGCACGACTGCTGGACACCCCGGTCGCCACGGTCATCGTCGCTCCTCCCCGCTTATGGCCCCAGTCACATACTGCGATCGACAGTATGCTTAGACGTAGTGTCTAGTCAAGATGTCGAACTAGCCGCTAAGCTGAGCAAATGGCGTCGGTCACCCGGAAGCCGCAGGCCAATCGCGAACAAGGGCGCCAGGAGCGGCGAGAACAGCTCGAACGCCGGTTGCTGGACGCCACCGAGCGGCTGATGCGCGACGGCGCCAGTTTCACCGAGCTCAGCGTGGACCGGCTGTCGAGCGAGGCCGGCATCTCGCGGGCCAGCTTCTACATCTATTTCGAGGACAAGGGCCACCTACTGCGCCGGCTGGCCGGCCAGGTGTTCGCCGACCTCGCCTCCAGCGCGGACCGGTGGTGGAGCATGGCGTGGCGACACGATCCCGACGACGTCCGCGCGGCCATGGCCGGAATCATCGGAAACTACCGGCGCCACCAACCGGTGCTCGTCGCACTGAACGAAATGGCGGGTTACGACCCCGTGGTGGGGGCGACCTACCGAAATCTGCTGACCGCGATCACCGGCCGGGTGACCCGTGTCATCGAGGACGGCCAGGCCGACGGCTCCATCCGCCCTGAGCTGCCCCCGACCGCCACGGCCAGCGCGCTGACCTGGATGGTCGAGCGGGCCTGCCAGCAGAATCTTCCGACCGCCCCGGACACCTACGACGCCGAAATGGCCGAGTCCCTGGCTCAAATCATTTGGGGCGCACTGTATCTCAAGCCGATAACGCCGGGCTGAGCTCCGGCTGCTACGCCCGGATCCCCGCCTCGGCCACCGGCGCCAGCACTGGGCGCAGGGCGTGCAGCACGTTGGGATCCTCGATGGTGGCGGGCATCTCGTCGTCGTGACCGTGCGCGATCCGGTGCATCGCCTTGCGCAGGATCTTGCCGGAGCGCGTCTTCGGCAACGCCGAGACGATGTCGACCCGCTTCAGGCACGCGACCGCGCCGATCTCGTCACGGACCAACGCGACCAACTCGTCCTCCAGCCCATCCCGCGACGAACCGGCCTGCAGGACGACGAATCCGCGCGGGATCTGGCCCTTGATGTCGTCGGCGACGCCGATCACCGCGGCTTCGGCGACGGCGGGATGGGACGCCAGCACCGCTTCCAATGCGCCGGTGGACAGCCGGTGACCGGCCACGTTGATCACGTCGTCGATGCGGCCCATGACGAACAGGTAGCCGTCCTCGTCGACGTATCCGCCGTCGCCGGTCAGGTAGTAGCCCGGATGCTCACACAGGTATGACGATTCGTACCGTGCGTCGTCCTGCCAGAGCGTCGGGAAGGTACCGGGCGGCAGCGGCAGACTCAGGCAGATCGCACCCTCCTCAGCGGGCGAGCAGCCGGTGCCGTCGGGCTGAAGAATCGCCACCTGGTAGCCCGGCATGGGCACGCCCGGTGAACCGGGCTTGACCGGAAGCTCCTGCGCGCCAATGGGATTGGCCGCGATGGCCCACCCGGTCTCGGTCTGCCACCAGTGGTCGATGACGCGAACGCCGAGTTTGCGGGACGCCCATAGGTACGTGTCGGGGTCGAGCCGCTCGCCGGCCAGGAACAACGACTGCAGGCTGGCACGGTCGTATGACCGCAGCCAGTCGCCGTCGGGGTCGTCCCTGCGGATCGCGCGAATGGCGGTGGGCGCGGTGAAGAGCGCCTTGACGCCGTGCTCGGTTATCACGCGCCAGAAGGCGCCGGGGTCGGGGGTTCCCACCGGCTTGCCCTCGTAGAGCACGGTGGTGGCGCCCGCAAGCAGCGGGCCGTAGACGATGTAGGAGTGCCCGACGACCCAGCCGACGTCCGAGGCCGCCCAGAAGACGTCGCCGGGGCCGATGTCGTAGATGTGGCGCATGCTCCACAGCAGCGCCACCGCGTGGCCGCCGTTGTCCCGCATCACGCCCTTGGGTTTACCCGTGGTCCCCGATGTGTGGAGGATGTACAGCGGGTCCGTCGCGGCGACCGCGACGGCCGGCGCGGGTTCGGCCCGGCCGATCAGGGTCTCCCAATCCTGGTCGCGCCCTTCGACCAGGCCGCAGCGCAGCTGCTCTCGTTGAACGATGACGCAGTGCCGCGGCGGATGCGCGCTGGCGTCGATCGCCGCGTCGAGCATCGGTTTGTACTCGACCAACCGGGTCGGCTCGATGCCGCACGACGCCGAAACGATCACCGTGGGACGGGCGTTGTCGATCCGGGCGGCGAGTTCGTGCGCGGAAAATCCGCCGAAGACGACGGCATGGACGGCGCCGATTCGGGCGCACGCCAGCATTGCGATGGCGGCCTCGGGAATCATCGGCATGTAGATGACGACGCGGTCGCCCTTACCCACCCCCAGGTCACGCAGGACGCCGGCGAAACGCGCTGTGAGGTCCAGCAACTCGGAATACGAGTAGGTGCGCTTGGTGGCCGTCACGGGTGAGTCGTAAATCAGCGCCGGCGTGTTGCCGCGGCCGGCTTCGACGTGCCGGTCGAGCGCGTTAGCGCACGTATTCAGTTCCGCGTCGGGAAACCAGCGGTAGAACGGCGGGTGACTGTCGTCGAGGATTCGTTGTGGCGACCGGATCCATGTCACGGCCGACGCGGCCCCGGCCCAGAATGCCGTCGGATCATCGAGGCTGGACTGGTAGAGCTCGCGATAACCGTTCATTTAATTCCTCTGCCGGACGAAGGTGACTCTGCCAGATGATTGCCAGATGATATGACCGGATCCCGCGGGGCGATAGGGCCATTGGGCGCTTGAGCCCGCCTGTGACCCGAGTAACATAGTTAGGACACTAATTATTAGGGTACGATGCGAGCATGGCCGCGCCGACCGCACCGGAAATCGACCCACTCGCCCTCGAGCAGCAGGTCTGTTTCGCGCTGAGCATCACCAACCGCGCCGTGTTGGCGGTCTACCGTCCGCTGCTGGAGCCGTTGGGGCTGACGCATCCGCAGTATCTGGTCATGCTGACGCTCTGGGATCACCAGAAGGCCGGTCCACGGAAACCGCTGTCGGTCAAGGACATTGCCTCCACGCTGCAGATGGATTCCGCGACGTTGTCGCCGATGCTCAAGCGCTTGGAGGCGCTGGGCCTGGTCACCCGTACCCGAAGCGCCGTCGACGAGCGCTCCACCGACGTCGAACTGACCGACAGCGGCACCGCCTTGCGGCGGCGCGCGCTGAAGATTCCGCCCGCCGTTGTCGCCCGCCTCGGCGTCGACATGGACGAACTTCGGCACCTGCATCAGGTGCTGACCCGAATCAACTCGGCCGCCGTGGCGGCCGGGACACTACAGTCCTGATAAACCCACCAACGGGAGCGAGCATGAGCACCACCAAGCCCAACCTCTGGCAATACATCGGCTATTCGTACGGCCGGTGCCTACCGGATTCCATGCGCAGCTGGGTCGCGAACGATCTGGCGGGCCCAGGAGCCGTGCGCCGGCACATGCTTCGGTGGGCAATACCGCCGCTGTTCGTGCTCGCGCCGTTCTGGCTGCTGCCCGCGTCACTGTACGTCCACACGGAGATGACGGTGCCGCTCTATGTCTGGGCGCTACTCATCTCGCTTGCGCTGAACAAGGTCTGGCGCCGGCACCGGCTGGCGCAGCATGGCCTCGACCCGAACCTGGTCGACGTGATCAAACGCGAGAAAGAATCGAAGATGCACGAGGACTACGCACGCCGCTACGGGCCGCGTCCCGAATCGGCCGCGTGGCAGGACAACAGCAACCCGTTTACTTAGCCGCCTACACCGCGACCAGGTCGTCGGCGTGCACCGCCGGCCGGCGCAGCTCACCGGGCAGGTCGGAGGTCGACCGGCCCATCATGGTGGCCAGCTCGGTCGCGTCGTAGGCGACCACGCCCCGAGCCACCATGGCCGCGTCCGGTCCGCGCAGTTCGACGACGTCCCCGGCGTAGAACCGGCCCGTGACCGTGGTGATGCCGGCGGCCAGCAGCGAGCGGCGTTGGGCCACCACCGCGCGCACCGCACCCTCGTCCAGCGTCAGCGACCCGGCCGCCTCGGCGGCGTAGCGCACCCAGAACCGGCGGGCCGACATCCGAACCGGCCGAGGCGCGAACACCGTTCCGCTCGAGGCGTCGCTGAGCGCGGTGGCGGCGTCGGTCGCCGCGGCCAGCAGCACCGGGACGCCGGCGTCCGCGGCCAGCAGGGCCGACGACATCTTCGACGCCATCCCGCCGGTGCCCAGGTCACTGCCCGGCCCGGCGACGACGCCGTCCAGGTCGGACGCGCCGGACACCTCGGGGATGAACCTGGCGCCCTTGGTTTTCCGCGGATCGGAGTCGTAGAGCCCGTCAATGTCGGACAGCAGCACCAGCGCCTCGGCGCCCACCAGGTGGGCCACCAGCGCCGAGAGCCGGTCGTTGTCGCCGAACCGGATCTCGTTGGTTGCCACCGTGTCGTTTTCGTTGACGATCGCCACCGCATGCAGCGCGCGCAGCCGATCCAGGGTGCGCTGAGCGTTGGTGTGCGAGGCCCGCACCGAAATGTCGTGCGCCGTCAGCAGCACCTGCCCGACCGTGCGGCCGTAGCGGGCGAACGCCGCGCTCCACGAGTTGACCAGCGCGACCTGGCCGACGCTGGCCGCGGCTTGCTTGGTTGCCAAATCCTTTGGGCGACGCGATAATCCGAGCGGCTCGATGCCCGCGGCGATGGCGCCCGACGACACGATGACGACGTCGGTACCGGCCTTCATTCGCGCCTCGATGGCGTCGGCCAGCCCGGCCAGCCGACCGGCATCGAACACCCCGGACGGCGTGGTCAGCGCGTTGGTCCCGACCTTGACCACGAGGCTGCGCGCGGTTCGGATGGTCTCGCGGTGGGCGCTCATTCTTCGTCACCGTGTTGGCGACGCTGGCGCCGGGCGGCCTTGCGCTCGGCGGCCCCGATTCGTTCGGTGCGGTCCAGCCGCGCGTCGGTGCCGCGGCCGGACAGCGCAACGTGTTCTCCCGCCGGCGTTTGCGGCTCCCAGTCGAACGTCATTTCCCCGATGGTCACGGCGCAGCCCGGTTTCGCGCCGAGCTTCAGCAGTTCCTCCTCGACGCCGAGTCGCGCGAGGCGGTCGGCGAGATAACCCACCGCCTCGTCGTTGTCGAAATTGGTCTGGCCGACCCACCGCTCGGGCCGTGCCCCGGTGACGACGAACCCGCCGTGGGCGTCGGGCTCTACGGTGAAGCCGCTGTCGTCGACGGCCAGCGGACGGATCACCGGGCGGCGCGGCACGATCTGGGGCCGCGTCGCATTGTACTCAGAGATCATCTGCCAGAGCCCAAAGACCAAGGGCTGCAAGCCCTCCCGCGCGATGGTCGACACCAGAAACACCGGCCAGCCGCGCTCGGCGATCTCGTCGCGGACGAATTCGGCAAGCTCGCGGGCCTCCGGCACGTCGATCTTGTTGAGCACCACCGCCCTCGGCCGTTCGGCCAGATCGCCCAGCACCGCGTCCCCCTTTAGCGTCGGGGTGTACGCGGCGAGTTCGGCTTCCAGCGCGTCGATGTCCGAGATCGGGTCGCGGCCCGGTTCGGCGGTGGCGCAATCCACCACGTGTACCAGCACCGCGCACCGCTCGATGTGGCGGAGGAATTCCAAGCCCAGGCCGCGCCCCTCGGACGCTCCCGGGATCAGCCCGGGCACGTCGGCGACGGTGAAGGTGTGCTCACCCGCCGAGACGACACCGAGGTTGGGCACCAGCGTGGTGAACGGGTAGTCGGCGATCTTCGGTTTGGCCGCCGAAATCGCGGACACCAGTGAGGATTTCCCGGCCGAGGGAAACCCGATCAGGCCAACGTCGGCGACGGTCTTGAGCTCCAGCGTCAAATCGCGGGCCTGGCCCGGCTCGCCGAGCAGGGCAAAGCCGGGGGCCTTGCGGGCGCGCGATGCCAGCGCGGCGTTGCCGAGGCCGCCGCGGCCACCGGCGGCCGCCTCGAAGCGGGTGCCGGAGCCCACCAGGTCGGCGAGCAGGCGGCCGCGCTCGTCCAGCACGACTGTGCCGTCGGGGACTTTGACCTCCAGGTCCGCGCCGGCGGCGCCGTCGCGGTTGTTGCCCATCCCCTGTTTGCCCGAGGGGGCGGTGACGTGCGGATGGAAGTGGAAGTCCAGCAGGGTGTGCACCTGCGGGTCGACGACCAGGACGATGCTGCCGCCGCGGCCTCCGTTGCCGCCGTCGGGCCCGCCGAGCGGCTTGAACTTCTCGCGGTGGACCGACGCGCAGCCGTTACCGCCCGAACCCGCGCGCGCGTGGATGACGACGCGATCGACAAACCGGGGCATCGAGGGTCCTCTCAACTACCGCGGGCGCCGATGCGGGCCGGAGCCCGCGCACGGACGCCTAGTCGGCGGTCTGCCCGGCCGCGACGATGCTGACGGTCTTGCGCCCGCGCTTGGTCCCGAACTCGACGGCCCCGGATTCCTTGGCGAACAACGTGTCGTCGCCGCCGCGCCCGACGTTGACGCCGGGATGAAATTTGGTGCCGCGCTGGCGGACGATGATCTCGCCGGCCTTGACGACCTGGCCGCCGAACCGCTTCACGCCCAGCCGCTGCGCGGCGGAGTCGCGGCCGTTGCGCGAGCTGGAAGCGCCCTTTTTGTGTGCCATGTGGTCCTCGCTACTTGATCCCGGTGACCTTCAGGACCGTCAGCTGCTGACGGTGGCCCTGACGCTTGTGGTAGCCGGTCTTGTTCTTGAACTTGTGGATGCGGATCTTGGGCCCCTTGGTGTGCTCGAGCACCTCGCCGGTCACCGCGACCTTGGCCAGCGCGGCGGCGTCGCTGGTGACCTTGGCCCCGTCGACCACCAGGGCGACCGGCAGCGTGACGTTCGAACCCGGCTCGGAGTCGAGCTTCTCGACCTTGACGACGTCTCCGACGGCGACTTTGTACTGCTTGCCGCCGGTCTTGACGATTGCGTACGTCGCCATCGTTGCTCCTGCCTCTTTCTCGCTTCGCGCGCGTAGCCACCTGCCGGTGTGCGCGTGGTGGGTGCTTGGCGCGGGCCCATGCGTCCCGCTCGTCGGCCGAACCCTCGTCGCTCGGCCTGACGACAACTGTCCAAGGGTACGTGACCAGCGGCTACAGGGTCAAACCGGCTCGCGTAACCGCTCGGGGCGGCGCAGGTCAGTCCACATGGATCGGCGGGCCCGCCGGCCTGCCTGCCGCGCGGCGACGGCGCGGACGGCCGAAAGCCGGTCCTCCGTCGCCCGAGGCTCCGTTGTCCTCGTCGTCGAGGTCGTCATCGTCCTCGTCGTCGTCACTGTCTTCGTCGTCCAGGTCGAGGTCCTCGTCGTCGCCGAGGTCCTCGTCATCGAGGTCATCGTCGTCGTCGTCGAGGTCGTCCTCGTCCTCGTCGTCGCCGTTGTCCTCGAAGTCCTCCGGCCCGGTGTCCGCCAGGGCCGCGGCAGCCGGCTCTTCGGCCTCGTTTTCGGCCTGGGCGGTGACTTCCGCGCCGGACTCGTCGGGTTCCTCGTCAGCCTCGCCGGCAGCTTCCGACGTCCCGGAGGCGCCCGCCGCCATCGCCTTGAACATCGGGTGTTCACCAGGGGCGTGGGCCGGCAGCACCTTGGCCACGGTGGGCTCCTCGGCCCCCTTCTTCTTCGACCGCCTGCCCCGGCGGCCACCGGATTCGGACTTGCGCCCGTTCGACGGGGCCGAATCGACGGGATCGCTGTGCAGCAGCAGGCCGCGGCCGCCGCAGTTCGGGCACGACGACGAGAAGGCTTCGATGAGCCCGGTTCCCAGTCGCTTGCGGGTCAGCTGGACCAGGCCGAGCGACGTCACCTCGGAAACCTGGTGGCGGGTGCGGTCACGGGCGAGTGACTCGGTCAGCCGGCGCAGCACCAGGTCCCGGTTGGACTCCAGCACCATGTCGATGAAGTCGATGACCACGATGCCGCCGATGTCGCGCAGCCGCAGCTGTCGCACGATCTCCTCGGCCGCCTCCAGGTTGTTCTTGGTGACGGTCTGCTCGAGGTTGCCCCCGGACCCGGTGAACTTGCCGGTGTTGACGTCGACGACCGTCATGGCCTCGGTTCGGTCGATCACCAGCGTGCCGCCCGAGGGCAGCCACACCTTGCGGTCCATCGCCTTGGCGAGCTGTTCGTCGATGCGGTGCACCGCGAACACATCCGGTCCGCTCGCGTCGTCCGGTCCCGCGGCGGGCTCGTACTTGGTGAGCTTCGAAACCAGTTCCGGCGCAACGGAATTCACATACTCGTTGATCGTGTTCCAGGCCTCGTCACCGGAGACGATCAGGCCCGCGAAATCCTCGTTGAACAGGTCGCGGATGACCTTGACCAACACGTCGGGCTCTTCGTAGAGCGACACCGCGGCGCCCGCGGCCTTCTGCTTGGTCTCGGCGGCCTTGGCCTCGATCTGTTCCCAGCGCTCCTGCAGGCGGGTGACGTCCTTGCGGATGTCCTCCTCTTTGACCCCCTCGGACGCGGTGCGGATGATCACCCCGGCGTTGGACGGCACCACCTCGCGCAGGATCTCCTTGAGCCGCTGGCGTTCGGTGTCGGGCAGCTTGCGGCTGATCCCGGTCGACGACGCGCCCGGCACGTAGACCAGGTAGCGGCCGGCCAGTGACACCTGTGTGGTCAACCGGGCGCCCTTGTGGCCGACCGGGTCCTTGCTGACCTGCACGACGACGTAGTCGCCGGGTTTGAGGGCCTGTTCGATCTTGCGGTCCGACCCGCCCAGCCCCGCGGCCTCCCAATTGACCTCGCCGGCGTAGAGCACGCCGTTGCGGCCGCGGCCGATGTCGACGAAGGCCGCCTCCATCGAGGGCAGCACGTTCTGCACGATCCCGAGGTAGATGTTGCCCACCAACGAGGCGGAGGCGGCGGAGGTCACGAAGTGCTCGACCACGATGCCGTCTTCCAGCACCGCGATCTGGGTGTAGCGCGCGCCGGGGTGCGGCGGCTCGGTGCGGACCCGGTCGCGCACGACCATCATCCGTTCGACGGCCTCGCGGCGCGCCAGGAACTCGGCCTCGGTCAGCACCGGCGGGCGGCGCCGTCCGGCGTCGCGCCCGTCGCGACGGCGTTGCCGCTTGGCCTCCAGCCGGGTGGAGCCGTCGATGCCCTTGATCTCTCCGGTGGAACTGCCGTTCTCGTCCCTGCCGTTCTTGCCGCTGCGCGGCGGGCGCTCGTGCACCACGGTGTTCGGCGGGTCGTCGGGCGACGGACCCTCGTCGTTGTCGTCATCGGCTCCCGACTTGCGCCGCCGCCGCCTGCGGCGGCGCCGGCTGGCGGCCTCCGAGGACCCGTTCTCGTCGTCGCCGCCGTCGGCGTCGTCCTCGTCGGAGTCCTCCGAGTCGACGTCCTCGTCGGCGTCCTGGCCGTCGGGTCCGCCCTGTTCGCCGCGACCGCGACCGCGCCCCCGGCGGCCGCGGCGCCGCCGCCGGTTGGCGGGCCGGTCGGCCTGCTCGTCGTCGTCGGTGTCGGAATCGTCGGAGTCGACGGCCGAATCGTCCCCGTCGGTGTCGCGGTCGCCGCCGGTCTCAACCGGCTGCGGCGCGACGAACAGGGGCATGTAATCCCTTCCCGCGCTTGAAGTGTCGAGCAGCAGGGGTTGTTGTGCGGCGGCCGCGTCGCTGAAGCCGGGGATGTTCGGCAGGGGTTGGGCGAAGAGCAATTCGCGCACCTTGATGGCGTCCTCGCGGTCCACGCCGGAATGCACGTTGCGGTCCCGCCCGTCGATGGCGTTGAGCGCCGCCAGCACCTCTTTGTTGGTGCTTCCGAGCGCCCGTGCCAGCTGGTGGACTCTCAGGCGGTCCGGCAGGTCCTCGTGCTGGGCCGGCTCTCGCGACGAGTCTGTGGGTGGTGCACTGTCTGCCACGTATTCTCCTTTAGCCCCCGGGCGCGTCGTTTCGACGCGGCCACGCGAGGGCTTCGCTATAGGCCCGGGTCGCTTCTCCCAGGCTTGTGATGGTCTTGCCCCGAGCGGCTCAGGAAGAACTCACTCGGCGCCGTGCTGAATGTAGGCCTGACATGCGGCGCAACATCGCGGGATCGCGATGGTCGCGCTTGTCTAAGTCTTCATTCGGGTGTCCGAAGCCAGTCCGGCGACGTTCACCCGCTGTCAGTATCCCACATCACTTCCAGTGCCCACTCGCACCCGATCCGCGCGCGTCAGCAAACGCCGACGGGGCCCGGTGCGGCCCCTATCGCGGCAGCGCTAAATTCCGGGAAACCAGAGCGCGATCTCGCGCTTGGCGGAATCCGCCGAATCGGACCCATGCACCAGGTTGAACTGCGTCTCCAGCCCGAAATCGCCCCGAATCGTGCCGGGGGTGGCCTTGTCCACCGGGTCGGTACCACCCGCGACCTGCCGAAACGCCGCGATCGCGCGCGGCCCCTCCACGATCGCCGCGACTACCGGGCCCGAGGTGATGAACTCCAGCAACGATCCGAAGAAGGGCTTGCCCTCGTGCTCCGCGTAATGCTGGCCGGCCAGCTCCTCGCTGACGTGCCGGAGCTCCAGCGCCGCGATGGTGAGGCCTTTCCGCTCGATGCGGCCGATGATCTCGCCGATCAGATGCCGCTCGACGGCGTCAGGCTTGATCAGTACCAGGGTCCGTTCGGTCACGGCCGACAGCGTACAGAACACCGGTTGCCGGTTAGCTTGGCGGCGACTGGCGGCGCGCGACCTCGGCCCGGAAGTACGCGATCAACGCCCACAACCCGGTGAACAGCACGCCGATGAATCCCACGCCCGGATAGATGGCGAAACCGGCGAGCAGAACCACCTGCACACCCAGGTTCACCCAGATCGCCCAGGGCCTGCGCTGCAGCCCGGCCAGCAGGATCAGCACCGCGGCAAGGCCGATCAGATAAGCCAGCGACGCGGCGTTCAGGCCGCCGCCGACGGCGCCCACCACCGGGATCGCCAGCAGCACCACGATCGCCTCCAGGATCAGCGTCGCGGCCATCACGCCACCGAAGCTCTTCCAGGGGTCGGGACTCTGCTCGCTCATTGGGGGTCCCGCCCGAACAGGGTCCGCGCGGCGCCGGCGGTGACCACGGAGCCGGTGACGACGATCCCGGTCCCCGAAAACGATTCCGCCGCATCGCTTTCCGTTGCGGACTCGTCAACCAGGGCGGTCGCGACGTCGAGGGCGTCGCGCAGGTTTTCCGCGGTCGTCACGCGGTCGGGCCCGAACCGCTCGCGCGCGGCCAGCGCCAGCGACTCGACGTCCAGCGCCCGCGGCGAGCCGTTATGGGTCACGACGACCGCATCGAACGCCGGCTCCAGGGCGGCGAGGATGCCGTCCACGTCCTTGTCGGCCATGATGCTGAGCACGCCGACCAGGAATCGGAAGTCGAATTCGCCGGCCAGCGTCTGCGCCAGCGCGGTGGCCCCGGCCGGGTTGTGGGCGGCGTCGATGAACACCGTCGGCGCGCTGCGCAGGCGTTCCAGCCGGCCCGGGCTGGTGACGGCGGCGAAACCGGCCCGGACCGCCTCGACGTCGAGCTGTCGCTGCGCGCCCGCCCCGAAGAAGGCCTCGACTGCCGCGAGCGCCAGCACCGCGTTGTGGGCCTGGTGTTCGCCGTGTAGCGGCAGGTAGACGTCCGAGTACACCCCGCCGAGGCCCTGCAGCTCCAACACCTGCCCGCCGATCGCCACCTGGCGGCCCAGCACCGCGAATTCCGAGTCCTCGCGCGCTACCGCGGCGTCGGCGCGCACGGTTTGGGCCAGCAGCACCTCCATGGCCTCCGGCGCCTGGCGCGCGATGACGGCGACGGTGTCGGGGGCGCCCTCCGGCGCCCGGTGGATGATGCCGGCCTTTTCGCCGGCGATCCCGGCGAGCTCGCCGCCGAGGTATTCCACGTGGTCGATGCCGATGGGGGTGATCACCGCGACCGGCGCGTTGATCACGTTGGTCGCGTCCCAACGGCCGCCCATGCCCACCTCGACCACCGCCACGTCGACGGGCGCGTCGGCGAACGCGGCGAACGCCATCGCGGTGAGCACCTCGAACTTGCTCATTGCCGGCCCGCCGTCGGACTGCGATTGCGCGTCGACCATCTGGACGAACGGCTCGATCTCGCGGTAGGTCGCCACGTATTGGGCCGGGCTGATCGGTTGCCCGTCGATGGCGATGCGCTCCACCGCCGATTGCAGGTGGGGGCTGGTGGTCCGCCCGGTGCGCTGACCGAACGCGGTGACCAGCGCGTCGACCATCCGCGCCACCGAGGTCTTGCCGTTGGTGCCCGCGATGTGGATCGACGGGTAGCCGAGCTGCGGCGAGCCCAGCAGGTCCATCAGGGCGCTGATGCGGGTCAGGCTGGGCTCGATCTTGGTTTCCGGCCAGCGTTGATCCAGCAGGTGCTCGACCTGCAGCAGCGACGCGATCTCATCCGGTGTGGGAGCCGCGCTGGTCCCCCGTTCGGGCGGCTCCAAAGTCATTGCAGCCCGGCCAGCCTCGCGTTGATCCGGTCGGTCTCCTCCTGGGCGACGCGCTGGCGGTCGCGGATCTTGGCGACGACCTGTTCGGGGGCCTTGGCCAGGAAGTCCGCGTTGCCCAGTTTGGCGGCCGTGGACGCCAGCTCCTTTTGCGCCGCGGCCAGATCCTTTTCCAGGCGCCGGCGCTCGGCGGCGACGTCGATGGTGCCCGACGTGTCGAGTTCGACGACGACGGTGCCGCCGGACAGACGCACCTCCACGGACGCCGACGGCTGAAAACCCGGATCCGGCGCGGTGAGCCACGCCAGCGACGTCACCGCCGCCACCTGGCCGTCGAGGTCGGAGGCCGCCACGCCGGCCAGCCGGGCCGGCACCTTCTGCCGGTCGGCCAGGCCCTGGTCGCTGCGAAACCGGCGGACCTCGGTCACGAGCCGCTGCATGTCGGTGATCCGTTGCGCGGCAACGGGATCCAGGCCGATGCCGGACGTTTCGGGCCACTCGGCGATCACCAGCGACTCCTGCCCGGTCAGGGCCTGCCACAGCGCCTCGGTGAGGAACGGGATGACCGGATGCAGCAACCGCAGCAGCGTGTCGAGCACCGCGGCCAGCACGGCGGTGGTGTGGGCGAGCCCCTCGGCGAGCTGCGTCTTGGCCAGCTCGACGTACCAGTCGCAGAATTCGTCCCACGCGAAGTGGTACAGCGATTCGCAGGCGCGGCTGAACTCGTAGGTGTCGAAGGCCGAATCGACTTCGGCGCGAACCTCTTCCAGTCGCCCGAGGATCCAGCGGTCGGCGTCGGTCAGCTCGTCCTGGGACGGGAGCGACGCCAGCGCGGCCCCGTTCAGCAGCGCGTAGCGGGTGGCGTTGAACAGCTTGGTGCCGAAGTTGCGCGACGCCCGGACGGCGTCCTCGCCGACGGACAGGTCGCCGCCGGGGCTGGCACCGCGGGCCAGCGCGAAGCGCAGGGCGTCGGCCCCGAACTCGTCCATCCAGTCCAGCGGGTCGACGACGTTGCCCTTGGACTTGCTCATCTTGCGGCCGAACTCGTCGCGGATCAGCCCGTGCAGGAAGATGTCGGTGAACGGCACCTGCGGGCCGCGGCGGCCGCCGAGCGTGATGGCGTCGTCGCCGCCGACGAACGTGCCGAACATCATCATCCGCGCGACCCAGAAGAACAGGATGTCGTAGCCGGTGACCAAAACGCTGGTGGGATAGAACTTTTCCAGCTCCGGGGTCTCCGCCGGCCAACCCAGCGTGGAGAACGGCCACAGCGCGGACGAGAACCAGGTGTCGAGCACGTCGGGGTCCTGCTCCCAGCCCTCCGGCGGCGCCTCGTCGGGACCGACGCACACCTGCTCGCCGTCCGGCCCGTACCAGATCGGGATGCGGTGACCCCACCACAGCTGCCGCGAGATGCACCAGTCGTGCATGTCGTCGACCCAGGCGAACCAGCGCGGCTCCAAGCTGGCCGGGTGAATCACGGTGTCGCCGTTGCGGACCGCGTCGCCGGCGGCCTTGGCCAGCGATTCCACCCGCACCCACCACTGCAGCGACAGCCGCGGCTCGATCGGCTCGCCGCTGCGCTCCGAATGCCCGACGCTGTGCAGGTAGGGCCGTTTCTCCTCGACGATCCGCCCCTGCGCCGCCAGCGCTTCCCGCACGGCGACCCGCGCCACGAAGCGGTCCATTCCGTCGAATTGCGTTCCGGTGTCGGCGATCCGGCCCTTGGTGTCCATGATCGAGATCATCGGCAGCTCGTGCCGCAGCCCGATCTCGAAGTCGTTGGGATCGTGCGCGGGCGTGACTTTGACTGCGCCCGTGCCGAATTCGGGGTCGACGTGCTCGTCGGCGACGATGAGAAGCGGGCGGTCCACGAAGGGGTGCGGCAGGCTGGTGCCGACCAGGTGGCGGTAGCGGTCGTCGTCGGGATGGACCGCGATCGCGGTATCGCCCAGCATCGTCTCCACCCGTGTGGTGGCGACCACGATGTGGGGTTCCGCGTCGTCGAGCGAGCCGTACCGGAACGACACCAGCTCGCCCTCGACGTCGAGGTAGTTCACCTCGAGGTCCGAGATCGCCGTCTCGAGCACGGGCGACCAGTTCACCAGCCGCTCGGCCCGATAGATCAGCCCCGCGTCATAGAGCCGCTTGAAGATGGTGCGCACCGCGCGCGACAGGCCCTCGTCCATGGTGAAGCGGTCGCGGCTCCAGTCCACCCCGTCGCCGAGCCGGCGCATCTGGCCGCCGATCGCGCCGCCGGACTCCCGCTTCCAGTCCCACACCTTGTCGACGAACAGATCCCGGCCGAAGTCCTCCTTGGTCTTGCCGTCGACCGCGAGCTGCTTTTCCACCACGCTCTGCGTCGCGATGCCCGCGTGGTCCATGCCCGGCTGCCAGAGCACCTCGTAGCCCTGCATGCGCTTGCGGCGGGTCAGGGCGTCCATCATGGTGTGCTCGAGCGCGTGGCCCATGTGCAGGCTGCCGGTCACGTTGGGCGGCGGCAGCACGATCGAATAGGCGGGCTTGGAGCTGCTCGCGTCGGCCTTGAAGTAGCCCGCGTCCAGCCACGTCTGGTAGATCGCGTCCTCCATCGCGGCCGGATCCCACGACTTGGGGAGCTGGTCGGCGGCGGGGTGGGGGGTGGCGGTCACCGGTCAATTCTAGGGATGGGCGCGCGCCCGCAAGTAAGCGGTCGAATCCGGCTTGGCGGCTCCGAGACTGCAGCTACGCACACCGGTACCGGCGTGTCGTGTGCGTGGTTGCAATGTCGCCAGCCGATGTGGCCGGCGTCACCCGGCCAGCCGGTCGACCCCCAGCGACACGCCGGCGGCCGGGAATCGGGCGAGTAGCGCGTCGCCCATCGCGGCCGCGGGCGTCAGCACGCCGAACAGGTCGGAGAGCTTGTCGCGGTCCAGCGCGAGGGCCAGGCCGCACTCCCCCAGCAGCACCGCGGTCGCCTTGTAACCGGGGTCACCCTGCTGCTCCATCCGCGCCACGTAGCGCGTGCCGCTGGTTGTTGTGGTGTAGGTCTCGATGCGGTAGTAGCCGCGCTCGCGGGCCGCCTCGCTCGGACCCGTGCCCGGCTTAGGAAGAACCCGCTCTACCAGCCGGCGCGGCAGGAGCCGGAAGTAGCGGCTGCCCAGCCCGAGCATCGCGTTGCCGACGCCGCTCACGAGGGCCGACGCCATCGGCGCGAGAGCCGACGATCCGACGCTCATGTTCTCGTCGTAGCGGAACTGCCGGCCGTACGCCCAGTCCAGCAGCGCGTTGCTGCGCCGCACGATCCGGGTGTTATAGGGCGCCATCAGGAATCCGGTGGTCCATACCCCGGACAGTTCGGGCGCGATCTGGCGACCACGACGCCAGGGCAGGTCGGGCTGGCGGCCCAGTTCGGGTTCCGAGCCGCGGTCGGTGCTCAATGTGTAGGGGTCGAGGAGCTGGCGGCGCGCCTCGGGGTCGCGCGAAGCGGCGTCCATGATTTCCACCCCGGAGGCGATCGTGCCACCGGACAGCCCGCCGGACATGGAGCGCACCACCAGGTGCGTGTCCCCGAGCTCGCCGGCGCCGTCCCGCTGCGCGGCCCGGTACAGCGCGTAGACGCTCAAATCCGAGGGGACCGAATCGAACCCGCAGGAGTGCACGATGCGGGCGCCGGTGTCGGTGGCCTGCTTGTGATGGAGGTCGATGCTTTCGCGGACGAACGTCGCCTCGCCGGTCAGGTCGGCGTAATCGGTGCCCGCGGCCGCGCACGCGGCCACCAGCGGCAGCCCGTAGCGGGTGTAGGGGCCGACCGTCGTGACCACGACTCGGGTGCGGGCGGCCATCTCGTCCAGCGTCGACGGCGACGCGGCATCGGCGGTCAAGATCGGCCAGTCCCGTGCCGATTCGCTCACGGCGTCTCGCACGGCGCGCAGCCGGTCCGGCGACCTGCCCGCCAGCGCGATCCGGGCGCCGGCTCCGGCGCGCGCCAGGTACTCGGCCGTGAGCTTCCCGACAAATCCGGTCGCCCCGTACAAGACGATGTCGAATTCGCGCGGCGTGGCGGTCACCGGCCCGACGCTACCCCCTAAACAAGTAGTGCCGGGCCCGATGGCCCAGCACCACTTGTACCTCTACTTAAGGCGAAGGTCAGCCACGGCGACCGCAGACCGGCCAGGCGCCGATGCCCTGCGAGTGCAGCACGTTCTCGGCCACCCGGATCTGCTCCTCACGGCTGGCGCTGGCTGGCGATCCCGAGCCACCGTTGGCGTGCCAGGTGCTCGAGGTGAACTGCAGACCACCGGAGAAGCCGTTACCGGTGCTGATGCCCCAGTTGCCACCCGACTCGCACTGCGCGATGGCGTCCCAGTTCACGCTGTACGCCTTGTGCACCGGCGGAGGCGGCGGGGCGTCCGGCGCCGGCGGCGGCGGAACGTTCGGATCGAAGCCGACGGGAGCCGGCGGGGGGGCGTCCGGCGCCGGGGGCGGCGGCGGAACGTTCGGGTCGAAGCCCGCCGGGGCCGGCGCGGGCGGCACGTCAACGGGCGCCAGGGCGTCCGGGAGGGCCGCCGGCGGCGGAACGTTGGGGTCGAAGGCCGCCGGCGCGGGCGCCGGGGCGTCCGGAGCCGGCGGCGGCGGTGCGTCGGGGGCCCCCATGGGGGGAACGTTCGGGTCAAAGCCCATCGGTTCCGCGTTGGCGGAGGGTACCGCCACCAGGCTGCCGGTGATCGCGGCGAGGATGAGCGTCTTGCGGACGTTCTTCAAATTTCTTCCTTTCGCGGTGCGCGCGCCAAAGCAGACCCACCGGGGTGGGTCGAAGGTCTTGATTGGTGCTCGAAGGTGCTCTGGGACGTGCCGTCTCGTTCAGCACGACAGCGGCGGGCTCTCGATATGCCCGGCGGGGTACTACCCCGGGCTGCGGCACTTCCACGCCGTCCGCAGCCCCGCTCGCACGCGGGTCCGTGGATTCAATTTTTCGATTAGTTTTCCGTTAACCCGTTTCGGGCTACCAGGGACCGTACGAAACCCGGGCGCATTCGTCATCTTGGGGAAATGGATATCTCGGTTGGGTAACGAGCCGATCACGCCGCGATCGCGGAATCATTTCTGCAGGTCAGTCGCGCGTTTTAGCGCCGTGCCCATCCGTCGGAATCGCAATCGAATCGTGAGCCGAATCACGCCATTTTTGTGAGCTGGCCCACGTGTTTGCCGACGCCTCGGGGCTGATTGGAGGACTCACCGGCCCGAACCCGGCCGCAGCGAACCGGCGACAGGGTACAACAAGATACGCGAGTTCGCTTCCGACACGCCGAGGCAGACGACCGGAGCGGTCTTGCTCCGAAACTCGATGCACTACAACGGATTTCGCAGTCTTGACGCAATTAGCAACCGTTCCAATCTCTTTCGATCGGCGCCGCGTTCGGCCGGCGTTCCGCGGCTTGCGTGGCGCAATTTGCCGGGCCGCCCGCGAGTTTCCAGAGCGGCCGCGCGGGGCGAGTTATCCGTCCGGCGCCCGAAAACCGCTCTGTACCAAGGCGATTCGACACCCCGGGCGCGCCGAGCCCGGATACCATTCAGCAGATAACGATGAAGGAACAGATAAAGGATCTTCGATCCATTTAATTGACCAATGCAAAATCGCGCAAAGAATTAAAGAAGATAGCCAGTTGCCAATTTAAATGGCGATGCCGCTTGCCGTCAGGCGCGCGCCTGCGTCACCGCGCGCAGTTCGGCGTCGGTGTTGACGTTCGTCAGCGGTCGCGAATCCGGCAGCACGATCTGCTGCGCGTCGGAGGCGTCGATCAAGGCGCTCATTCGGCGCTCGCCGGCGGCGACCAGCGCGTCGATCCGGTCCGCGAGATCGGTGCGGTACACCGCGGCCAGGTAGTGGCTGCGGCCGTCCCACGGCAACACCACCTCGGCGTTGGTCTCGGTGGCGAGGTGGACCAGGTCGTCGATGAGTTCGGCGCTCAGCAGCGGCATGTCGACGGCACAGACGAACGCGAGCCGGGCCCCGGCCTCCGCCGCCGCGCGCAGTCCCCGCCCGGTCGCCGGCAGCGGCCCCAGCCCCCGCACCTCGTCGCGAATCACGCGGGCCTGCAACGACGGAAGCGGCTGTCCCGGGGCGGCCATCACGAAGACCGGCTCGCAGCGTTGCGCCACGACGCCGACGACGTACTCGGCCAGCGTGGCGGTTCCGCCGGGCCCGGGCAGGGTGGCCTTGTCGCGGCCCATGCGCCGCGACTCACCTCCAGCGACTATTACCCCGGCCAGTGACACTGTGTCGGGCACCTGGTCGGCCACGTCAGTCGACAGTCCAGGTGTCACGCCCGCGCAGCAGCGACTGCAGCGCGGCGGAATCGAACGGCTTCGACGCCTGGGCCGCCTGGACCTGCGAGCGCGCCGCGTCGTCGTAGGTGGGCCGGCTGATGTTGCGGAAGACGCCGAGCACGGTGTGGTCGAGGTTCTGGTCCGAAAGCCGGGACAACGCAAACGCGTAGGCCGAGTCGTCGGCGTGCGCGTCGTGCACGACGATCTCGTCGGTCCGTACGTCGGCGGTCTTGGCCACCTCCAGGCTGAAGCCCGACTTCACCACGCAGTATTCGCCGTTGGCGCCGAAAACGATCGGCTCGCCGTGGCGCACGTTGATCACCCGCTCCTCGGCGCCCTCCTTGCGCAGCGCGTCGAAGGAGCCGTCGTTGAAAATCGGGCAGTCCTGCAGGATTTCGACGACTGCGGCGCCCCGATGCTCGGCGGCGGCGCGCAGCACGTCGGTCAGCCCGGCGCGGTCGGAGTCCAGCGCGCGGCCGACGAAGGTCGCCTCGGCGCCCAGCGCCAACGACACCGGGTTGAACGGCTGGTCGAGTGAGCCCATCGGCGTCGACTTCGTGACCTTGCCGACCTCCGATGTCGGCGAGTACTGGCCCTTGGTCAGCCCGTAGATCCGGTTGTTGAACAGCAGGATGGTGATGTTGACGTTGCGGCGCAGCGCGTGGATCAGATGGTTGCCGCCGATCGACAACGCGTCGCCGTCGCCGGTGACCACCCACACCGAGAGGTCCTCGCGGGCCAGCGCCAGGCCGGTCGCGATGGCCGGCGCGCGGCCGTGGATCGAGTGGAACCCGTAGGTCTCGAGGTAGTACGGGAACCGGCTGGAGCAGCCGATGCCGCTGATGAAGACGATGTTCTCGCGGCGCAGACCGAGGTCCGGCAGGAAGTTGCGGATCGTGTTGAGGATGACGTAGTCACCGCAACCCGGGCACCAGCGCACCTCCTGGTCGCTGGTGAAGTCCTTGGCCTTCTGCGGCTGGTCCTCGGCGGACACCGTGGGGACCCCGTCGTTTTTGGTCAGCTTCACGTTTTTGTTCGACCGGGGGGTGACCCCGAGATCTGCGCCAATCAGGTCGGTCATTCGCTAGCTCCCGCTCCAACCGTTGCTGCCGCCATTCTGGCGACCATCTTCTTGTCTTGCTCGATTTCGGCCAGCGTGCCGCCCAGCGCCGCGCGGATCAGACGCCCGATCTCGTCCGCGAGGAAGGCGACACCCTGGACCTTGGTGACGGATTGCACGTCGACCAGGTACTTGCCGCGCAGGATCAACGCCAGCTGACCCAGGTTCATCTCCGGGCACACCACCATCGGGTAGCGCCGCAGCACGTCGCCGAGGTTCGCCGGGAAGGGGCTGAGGTTGCGCAGGTGGGCGTGCGCGACCTTGATGCCCTTGCCCCGCGCGCGCCGGCAGGCCTCGCCGATCGGCCCGTAGGAGCTGCCCCAGCCGATCAGCAGCAGCTCGGCGTCGCCGGTCGGATCGTCGACTTCCAGGTCGGGCACCGCGATGCCGTCGATCTTGGCCTGCCGAATCCGGACCATGAGGTCGTGGTTGACCGGCTCGTAGGAGATGTTGCCGGAGCCGTTCGCCGCTTCCAGTCCACCGATGCGGTGCTCGAGCCCGGGGGTGCCCGGAACGGCGAATTGCCGGGCGAGCGTCTCGGGGTCGCGGTTGTACGGCTGGAACGGCTCGTCGGGCTTGGCGAACGTGTGCTGGATCGGCTCCAACGAGCCGACGTCGGGGATCCGCCACGGCTCCGAGCCGTTGGCGATGGCGCCGTCGGACAACACGATCACCGGGGTGTGATAGGACACCGCGATGCGCACCGCCTCGATGGCGGTCTCGAAGCAGTCGGACGGCGAACGCGGCGCCACCACCGCCACCGGCGACTCCCCGTTGCGGCCGTACAGCGCCTGCAGCAGGTCGGCCTGCTCGGTCTTGGTGGGCAGCCCGGTCGACGGGCCGCCCCGCTGGACGTCGATGACCAGCAGCGGCAGCTCGGTCATCACGGCCAGGCCCAGCGCTTCGGACTTCAGCGAAATGCCTGGCCCGGACGTGCTGGTGACGCCGAGGGCGCCGCCGTAAGAGGCGCCGATCGCCGCGCAGATGCCACCGATCTCGTCCTCGGCCTGGAAGGTGATCACGTCGAAGTTCTTGTGCTTGGACAACTCGTGCAGGATGTCCGAGGCCGGCGTGATCGGGTAGCTGCCGAGCACGACCTGGATGCCGGCCAGCTGGCCGGCGGTCACGATGCCGTAGGCCAGCGCGGTGTTGCCCGAGATCTGGCGGTATTCGCCCGCCGGCAGCGACGCCCGGGAGACCTCGTACGTGGTGCCGAACGCCTCGGTCGTCTCGCCGTAGTTCCAGCCCGCCTTGAGGGCGAGCACGTTGGCCTCGGCGATGTCGGGCTTGCGGGCGAACTTCTCGCGGATGAATTTCTCGCTGGCTTCGATCGGCCGCCCGTACATCCACGACAACAGGCCAAGCGCGAACATGTTTTTGGCGCGCTGGCCGTCCTTCTTCGACGCGCCGATGGACTCGACGGCCCCGAGCGTCAGCGTCGTCATCGCGACGGAATGAACGACGTACTCCTCGAGCTCGTCGGTCTCCAGCGGGTTCGTCACATAGCCGACTTTGGTCAGGTTGCGCTTGGTGAACTCGTCGGAATTCGCGATGACCATGCCGCCGCGCGGCAGGTCGCCGATGTTGGCCTTGAGCGCCGCCGGGTTCATCGCGACGAGGACATCGGGGCGGTCGCCCGCGGTCAAGATGTCGTAGTCGGCGATCTGAATCTGGAATGACGAAACCCCGGGCAATGTGCCTGCGGGGGCGCGGATCTCGGCGGGATAGTTCGGCTGGGTCGCCAGGTCGTTTCCGAAAAGGGCCGCCTCGGAGGTGAATCGGTCACCGGTGAGCTGCATGCCGTCGCCGGAGTCCCCGGCGAATCGAATGACAACCTGTTCTATGCGCGTGCGACCCGACGACCCATTCCCAGAGGAGCCACTGTGAGAATCAGACGCGGCTCCGCTGCCGTTCGGATCCACGTATCCGCCTTCCATTCGTTATCCGGATAGGCACTGCGCCGGAGCTTCAGGGTACGCGCCAATTGGGCGCTCCTTGGCCCTCGAGCTTGTGTGTCACTGGTAGTACCGATTATGGCACTTCTCTAAGGGGTGTATGAGCGTCTCGAAAGCATTGCATGCAGCGGATTTACGCTAATACCGAAGTCAGCGTGGGCTACTGGTGCGTAGCTATCAAAACTGTGGTATTGGTCACGTCCGCAGCACGGACGCGCGATGGGGTTAGGCGCTCTTGTCGCGGCGCTCGCCGCGCGACGGCTTGCGCGGCACGATCGTCGGCAGCACGTTGTCCTGCACCGTCTCCTTGGTCACCACGACCTTGGCGACGTCGTCACGGCTCGGGATGTCGTACATCACCGGCAGCAGGACCTCTTCCATGATCGCCCGCAGGCCGCGGGCGCCGGTGCCGCGGTGGATCGCTTGGTCGGCGATCGCCTCCAGCGCGTCGTCGGTGAACTCGAGCTCGACGCCGTCCATTTCGAACAGCCGCGTGTACTGCTTGACCAACGCGTTCTTCGGCTCGGACAGGATCTTGACCAACGACTCCATGTCCAGGTTGGTGACCGAGGCGACCACCGGGAGCCGGCCGATGAACTCGGGGATCAGGCCGAACTTGATCAGGTCCTCGGGCATGACGTCGGCGAAGTGATCGGTGGTGTCGATCTCGGCCTTGGAGCGCACCTCGGCGCCGAAGCCCAAGCCGCGCTTGCCGACCCGCTCGTAGATGATCTTCTCCAGCCCGGCGAATGCACCCGCGACGATGAACAGCACGTTGGTGGTGTCGATCTGGATGAACTCCTGGTGCGGGTGCTTGCGGCCGCCCTGCGGCGGGACCGACGCCTGGGTGCCCTCCAGGATCTTCAACAGCGCCTGCTGCACACCCTCGCCCGACACGTCGCGGGTGATCGACGGGTTCTCGCTCTTGCGGGCGATCTTGTCGACCTCGTCGATGTAGATGATGCCGGTCTCGGCGCGCTTGACGTCGTAGTCGGCGGCCTGGATGAGCTTGAGCAAGATGTTCTCGACGTCCTCGCCGACGTAGCCGGCCTCGGTGAGCGCGGTGGCGTCGGCGATGGCGAACGGCACGTTGAGCATCTTGGCCAGCGTCTGGGCCAGGTAGGTCTTGCCGCAGCCGGTGGGGCCGAGCATCAAGATGTTGGACTTGGTCAGCTCCACGGGCTCCGAGCGCGAGTCGCGACCCTTCTCCCCCGCCTGAATCCGCTTGTAGTGGTTGTAGACAGCGACGGCCAGGGTGCGCTTGGCGGTGTCCTGCCCGATGACGTATCCCTCCAGGAATTCCCGGATCTCGGCGGGCTTGGGCAGTTCGTCGAGCTTGACGTCGTCGGCGTCGGCGAGTTCCTCTTCGATGATCTCGTTGCAGAGGTCTATGCACTCATCGCAGATGTACACACCAGGGCCAGCAATGAGTTTCTTGACTTGCTTTTGGCTCTTCCCGCAGAACGAGCACTTAAGCAGGTCACCGCCGTCTCCGATGCGCGCCATGGTGCGTCAGTGCCTACTTCCTGTTCGCCGTTCGTCGTGCTATGCCGCATGTATTCCCCGACGCTACCCGCTTGCTTGGGCCCCCCGCGACCATTACCGCCGAATCGCGTCGTTGGTATTCGTGTCCGTTGTCTGCATGAAACATATAGGCAGACGGCGCCCCCCACTCGCCGAGACGCGCAATCCGTGTTTTGGCGTGTCGCGCTCGTTACCCGATCGAGTCCGGGGCTGCCACAACCCTACAGTTGCCGAGTGGGATTGGCTTTCGGTTTTGGCGGGCCAAACGACTCCGTACTGATCAGCGACGGCGGACTGGCCACCGAGCTGGAAACGCGCGGGCACGACCTTTCGGATCGGCTGTGGTCGGCCAAGTTGCTGGCAGACGCACCGCAGGAGATCACCGCCGTGCACGCCGCGTTCTTTCGCGCCGGCGCCGCGATCGCGACGACGGCCAGCTACCAGGCGTCGTTCGAGGGTTTCGCGGCCCGCGGAATCGACCCGAAGGAAGCCGCCGTCCTGCTGCGCCGAAGCGTCGAACTGGCGAACGCCGCGCGCGACGAAGCCGGCACGGAGGGGCTGATGGTCGCCGCCTCGGTCGGGCCGTACGGCGCGGCGCTGGCCGACGGCTCCGAATATCGCGGACGCTATGGCCTGTCCGTCGCCGCCCTGAGGCGGTGGCACCGGCCCCGCCTGGAGGTCTTGGCCGCCGCGGGAGCCGACGTGCTGGCGTGCGAGACCGTGCCCGATGTCGACGAGGCCGAGGCGCTGGTCGATCTGATCCGCTCGGCCGGTGTGCCGGCGTGGCTCAGCTACACGATCGACGGGACGACGACCCGTGCCGGGCAACCGCTGGCGGAAGCGTACGCGGTAGCGGCCGGGGTGCCGGAGATCGTCGCCGTCGGCGTCAACTGCTGCGCGCCCGACGACGTGCTCCCCGCGATCCGGCTGGCTCGCGTCGCCGGGAAGCCGGTGGTCGTCTACCCGAACAGCGGCGAGCGCTGGGATGGCCAAGCCTGGACGGGGCGGCGCACGTTTTCCGCGCAACTCGCCGCGCAGTGGGTCGCTGCCGGCGCGCGCATCGTCGGCGGCTGCTGCCGGGTGGGGCCGTCGGACATCGCGGCCATCGCCCAACTCGGCGAAAGCGAAAGGCGCTAGGCGGTCTGCGCGGAGAGCTTCCGGTACTCCAGCACGGTGTCGATGATCCCGTAGTCCTTCGCCTCTTCGGCGGTCAGGATCTTGTCCCGGTCGGTGTCCTTGCGGATGACCGACGCGTCCTTGCCGGTGTGGCGGGCCAGCGTGGTCTCCATCAGCGTGCGCATCCGCTCGATCTCGGCGGCCTGAATCTCCAGATCGGAGAACTGGCCCTGGATCACGCCGGACAGCGACGGCTGGTGGATCAACACGCGGGCGTTGGGCAGCGCCATCCGCTTGCCCGGCGTCCCGGCGGCCAGCAGCACCGCCGCCGCCGACGCGGCCTGGCCCAGGCACACGGTCTGGATGTCGGCGCGCACGTACTGCATGGTGTCGTAAATCGCCATCAGCGAGGTGAACCCGCCGCCGGGCGAGTTGATGTACATGGTGATGTCGCGGTCGGGGTCCAGCGACTCGAGCACCAGCAGCTGCGCCATGATGTCGTTCGCCGACGCGTCGTCGACCTGCACGCCGAGGAAGATGATGCGCTCCTCGAACAGCTTGTTGTAGGGGTTCGACTCCTTGACGCCGAAGCTGGAGTGCTCGATGAACGACGGCAGGATGTACCGCGCCTGGGGTTGGGTTTCAGGATTCACTGGGCTTCTCCGTTGGTGATGTGGGCGGCGCGGGTGATGATGTGGTCGACGAAGCCGTATTCGAGGGCTTCCGGGGCGGTGAACCAGCGGTCGCGGTCGGAGTCGGCCTCGATGCGCTCGATCGGCTGGCCGGTGAACTCGGCGTTGAGCCGGAACATCTCCTTTTTGATGACGGCGAACTGCTCGGCCTGGATGGCGATGTCGGCCGCGCTGCCGGTGACCCCGCCGAGCGGCTGGTGCATCAGGATGCGTGCGTGCGGCAGCGCGTAGCGCTTGCCCTTGGTGCCCGCCGCCAACAGGAACTCGCCCATGGATGCGGCCATGCCCATCGCGTACGTGGCGATGTCGCACGGCGCGAGGACCATGGTGTCGTAGATCGCCATGCCGGCGCTGATCGATCCACCCGGCGAGTTGATGTAGAGGGAGATGTCCTTGGTGGCGTCCTCGGCGGCGAGCAACAGGATCTGTGCGCACAGCCGATTGGCGATTTCGTCGCTCACCTCTGAACCCAGGAAGATGATGCGCTCGGAGAGCAAGCGCTCATAGACCGAGTCCGTGAGGTTGAGACCCTGCGAGTTCGAACGCATGTCAGTCACGACTGAGTTACCTGCTTTCTCGAGTTCTTCTCTGTTCCGACCCTAACCAACCAAGCCCGCCGCGCGCCGGTCCCGTACCCCGTGAAATGGGCGCGTTCGCTCACAGCGTCATCGCCGGTCACTTGGCGTCGTCGTCGGATTCATCGGTCGCGTCGTCGTCCTCAGCCGCGTCGGCCTCCTCAGCCTCGACAGCCTCGTCGGCTTGGCCGCGCTTGCCGAAGAACTCGCTCGTGTCGATGGGGTTGCCGTCGGTGTCGGTCACCGTCGCCGCCTCCACCGCCGCCGCGACGGCCAGCCCGCGGCGCACGTCGGCGAACATGGCCGGCAGCTGGTTGTTCTCCTGCAGATAGGCGAACAGTTGCTGCGGCTCGATGCCGTACTGCCGGGACGTCATCACCAGCCGCTCGGTCAGGTCCTCCTGGCCGACCTGGATTTCCAGTTCGTCGGCCAGCGAGTCCAACAACAGCTGCTTCTTGAGGTCCGACTCGGCGGCGTTCTGCGCGTCGACCTCGAACTGCTGACGCGACTTGCCCTGCTCGCGCAGCGCCTCCGCGAACTTGGCCTCGTCGTGTTCGAAGCTGTGCAGCGCGTTGTGCACGGCGCTGTCGACCTGGGCCCGCACGATCGCCTCGGGCAGCGGCACCTCGACCTGCTCGAGAATCGCGTCGATCGTGGCGTCGCGGATCTGCTCCGCCTGCTGGGCGCGCTTGACGCGGGCCACCTGGTCGCGGAGGTTGGAGCGCAGCTCGTCGATCGTGTCGAACTCGCTGGCCAATTGGGCGAACTCGTCGTCGGGCTCGGGCAGTTCGCGTTCCTTGATCGACCTGACGGTGACGGTGACCTGCGCGTCCTTGCCGGCGTGCTCCCCGGTCGCCAACTGCGCGGTGAACTCCTTGGACTCGTCGACCGACAGACCCACCAGCGCGTCGTCCAGGCCGGCGATGAGCCGGCCGGAGCCCACCTCGTGCGACAGGCCCTCCGCGGCCGCGTTTGGCACCTCCTCGCCGTCGACGGTCGCCGACAGGTCGATCGAGACGAAGTCGCCGAGGGCCACCGGGCGCTCGACTCCCTGCAGGGTGCCGAACCGGGCGCGCAAGGACTCCAGCTCGGCGTCGACGTCGTCGTCGCTGACCTCGATCGGGTCGACCGACACCTTCAGCGACCCGAGGTCGGGCAGGGCGATCTTGGGACGCACATCCACCTCGGCGGTGAACGCCAACTCCTCGCCGTACTCCTTCTTGGTGACCTCGATGTCGGGCTGGCCGATCGGGTCGACCTCCGCCTCGGCGACGGCCTGTCCGTACCGGGCGGGCAGCGCGTCGTTGACGACCTGGTCGAGCATCGCCTCGCGGCCGAAACGGGCCTCGAGCAGCTTGGCCGGCGCCTTGCCGGGCCGGAAGCCGGGCAGCCGGACCTGCTTGGCCAGCTCCTTGTAGGCGCGCTGGAAGTCGGGCTCGAGTTCGGTGAACGGCACCTCAACGTTGATGCGCACCCGGGTGGGGCTCAACTGTTCGACGCTGCTCTTCACGGGTTTGCTCCTCGGTATTCGATGGATCGGCGCAGTGTTGGTCGGGGTGACAGGATTTGAACCTGCGGCCTTCCGCTCCCAAAGCGGATGCGCTACCAAGCTGCGCTACACCCCGCGCTGACCTCGCGATCCTACGGCCCCTCGACGCCAGGCGGGCCATCGGCTTCGCAGGGACCTCGGGACCTCACGGGACGATCACAGAACCGCTTCGATTAGATTTGATGTTCGCCGCCAGATACAGTCTCGCTCGACTAAAACTTGCGGGCGTAGCTCAATGGTAGAGCCCTAGTCTTCCAAACTAGCTACGCGGGTTCGATTCCCGTCGCCCGCTCGGGCAGATGCTTGCTCGACAGAAAGGCGCCATGAGCGACGTCGAACTGAAGGGCACATGCGCGGCCGGCTTCGTCGGGGTGCGCGACGCATTCGAGCGCAACTTCGTGCTGCACGCGGAGGTCGGGGCGGCCGTCGCGGTGTGGGTCGACGGGGAGCTCGTCGTCAACCTCTGGGGCGGCTGGGCCGACGCCGCCCGCACCCGGTCCTGGGAACAGAACACCCTGACGACGGTCCTGTCGGGCACCAAGGGGCTGACGGCCACCTGCATCCACCAGTTGGCCGATCGCGGCGAGCTGGACCTGCACGCGCCGGTGGCCCGGTACTGGCCGGAGTTCGGGCAGGCCGGCAAGGACGGCATCACGCTGGCCATGGTGATGAGCCACCGGTCCGGCGTCATCGGCCCGCGCACCCGAATTCGCTGGGAGCAAGTCGCCGACTGGGACTTCGTCTGCGAGCAGCTCGCCGCCGCGAAACCGTGGTGGGAACCCGGCACCGCGCAGGGCTACCACATGACCACCTTCGGCTTCATCCTCGGCGAGGTGTTCCGCCGGGTCACGGGCCGCACCGTCGGTGAGTACCTGCGCACCGAGATCGCCGAACCGTTCGGGGCCGACGTCCACATCGGGCTGTCGCCGGCCGAACAACGGCGCTGCGCCGAGCGCGTCAACAAGCCGCACGCCCGTGACCTGCTGGCCGAGGCGCAGGCCCCCGGCTACCCGACCAGCCTGACCGAACACCCCAAGGCGGCGCTGTCGATTTCGATGGGCTTCGCCCCCGACGACGAACTCGGCTCGCACGACCTGGAGCTGTGGCGCCAGCTTGAATTTCCCGGCACCAACGGACAGGTGTCGGCGCTGGGGCTGGCGACGTTCTATAACGCGCTCGCCCAGGAGCGGCTGCTGACCCGCGAGCATATGGAACGGGTCCGGGTGGCGCAGGGCGGCTTCGAGACCGACCTGGTGCTGGGCCCGCGCGTCGCCGACCACGGATGGGGCCTGGGCTACATGCTCAACCAGCGGTGCGTCAACGGACCCAATCCGCGGATCTTCGGGCACGGCGGCCTGGGTGGCTCGTTCGGATTTGTCGACCTGGAGCACCGAATCGGCTACGCATACGTGATGAATCGCTTTGACGCCACCAAGGCCAACGCCGACCCGCGCAGCGTCGCGCTCAGCGACGAGGTCTACGCCGCGCTGGGCGTCATCGAGCGCGCCCAGACGTAAACCGCGCCCTGCCAACGCTCGTCGGCAGGGCGCGGTCGTCGGTCAAGGGGTCAGCGATGGTCCCATCCGGGGCCGCCGGGACCACCCGGTCCGCCAGGTCCACCTGGTCCGCCAGGTCCACCTGGTCCGCCAGGTCCACGGAAGGGCTCGGGGTGCGGGTTGGGGCCTTGTCCGCGCCAATTGTCGTGGCAATGCCCACGGTCCCAGTTATCGCCCCAGCCCGGATCCCAGAAGTCCCCGGGGCACCATTGCGGGAACGGCCCCGGCTGCGCCTGCGCCTCGGTTGCGGCGCCCAGTCCCGCCAGGCCCAGACCGACGATGATCGCGAAAATGGTTGCAAATAAACGTAAAAGGATTCTCACGGTCCCCACCAATACCCGACCGCGGCCGCGCCCAAACAGTAGACGCCAGCGTTTCTTGCTTAGGGTTTCCTGCGAACCGGCGCACCTGCGGGTTTCCGGGCCGGCGCCCCCGTGAGCTCTGTCACTTCTGGCAACTCGGGCACCAGAACACATTTCGGCCCTCCAGCACTTGCGTGCGGATCGGCCCACCGCACACCCGGCACGCCTCCCCCGCGCGCCGGTACACGTACGTCCGCGGCCGCCCGGGCCGGTACGACGGCGGCCCGTGGTCGTGTTCGGGCAGCACAACGACGATCTGGCCACGGCGCAAACCGACTTTCATCAGCGCCACCAGGTCGGTCCAGGCCGCGTCGAACTCCGCCTGGCCGATCCCACGGCCGGGCCGGAACGGATCGATGCGGTGACGGAACAGCAGCTCGTTGCGATAGACGTTGCCCACTCCGGCGATCACGGTCTGGTCCATCAGCAGCGCCCCAATGGGCCTGCGCGACTTACTGATTCGAGCCCACGGCCACGACGGGTCGGCGTCGCTGCGTAGCGGGTCGGGGCCGAGCTTGGCCACCACGTCGCTGACCTGAGCTTCGTCGATGACTTCGCACACCGTGGGGCCGCGCAGGTCGGTGCCGTAGCCGGCGCCGACGATCCGCATCCGCACCTGCCCGACCGGTTCCGGCAGGGGCGCATCGTCGGGCCGCTCCCACTCGGTGAAGGCGCCGTACAGCCCGAGGTGCACGTGCACGATCGGGCCGCCCTCGTAGTGGTGAAACAAGTGCTTGCCCCACGCGCTGGTCCGCCGCAACACCCTCCCGTCCACGACGGCCGCCTCGAACCGGCCTTGCGGGCTGGACACCGCGACCGGCGCGCCGCCGTATCGGCGCTGATGCAGCCGGGCCAGCCGGTGCAGGGTGTGCCCCTCGGGCACCTCGGACCCTCCTAGTTCGGGCCGCCGGGCACCGGCGGCGCCTGGTGGGTGCGCTCGTACTCGGCGAGGATGTCGATACGCCGTTGGTGGCGTTCGGCTTTCGACCACTGCGCGCTCAGGAAGGCGTCCACGATGGCCAGCGCCTCCTCGAGGGTGTGCATGCGGCCGCCGATGCCGATCAACTGCGCGTTGTTGTGTTCGCGGGCCAGGGTCGCGGTCTCGACACTCCACGCCAGCGCGCAGCGCGCTCCCGGCACCTTGTTCGCGGCGATCTGTTCGCCGTTGCCCGAGCCGCCGAGCACGATGCCCAGGCTCTCCGGGTCGGCCACGGTGCGCGTCGCGGCCGCGATGCAAAACGCCGGGTAGTCGTCCTCGGCGTCGTAGCTGAACGCGCCGCAGTCGATCGGCTCGTGCCCGCCCTGCTTGAGGTGGGCGATGATGTGCTGCTTGAGCTCGAATCCGGCGTGGTCAGAACCGAGGTAGACGCGCATGCCCGCAATCCTTACACGGGATGCTCGTCAGTCGAATTCGGGCTTCTCCGTGCGGGTCCGCTTGAGTTCGAAGAAGTGCGGGTAGGACGCGAAGGTCACCGAGGCGTCCCAGAGCTTGCCGGCTTCCTCGCCGCGCGGGATCTTCGAGATCACCGGTCCGAAGAACGCCACCCCGTTGACGTGGATGGTCGGCGTGCCGACGTCATCGCCGACCGCGTCCATCCCCGCGTGGTGGCTCTTGCGCAGCGCCTCGTCGTAGGCCTCGCTCTGCGCGGCCTCGGCGAGTTCCGCCGGCAGGCCGGCGTCGGCCAGGGACAGCTTGATGACCTCCTCGAGGTTCTTGTTGTCCTCGTTGTGGATCCGGGTGCCCATCGCGGTGTACAGCGGGTCCAGCACTTTGGCGCCGTGGGCCTGCTCGGCGGCGATCGCCACCCGCACCGGACCCCACGCGTGCTTCATCATCTCGCGGTACTTGTCGGGCAGGCCTTCGCGGTTTTCGTTGAGGATCGCCAGGCTCATGACGTGGAAGTGCACCTCGATGTCGCGGACCTTCTCGACCTCGAGGATCCAGCGCGACGTGATCCAGCACCACGGACACAGCGGATCGAACCAGAAATCGGCTCGGTTTTTCTCCTTGGCCTTCTCGGACATAGCGCGGTCCTCTCCTGGGGAGCAGATACGGTCAGAACACCGTTGTGCACAACCGTAGTCGCGCGGCGCGTGTTCCCGCTCCCACGCTCCGGTTACCAGGCGTTCACCAACACGTTTAAGTTGGACGCGTGGCCCTTCCTAACCTCACCCGTGACCAGGCTGTCGAACGCGCCGCCCTGATCACCGTGGACAGCTACCGGATCGACCTGGACGTCACCGACGGCTCGGGGGGACCCGGCGATCGGACGTTCCGGTCCACCACCACCGTGGCGTTCGAGGCGCTGGCCGGCGCCGACACCGTCATCGACATCGCCGCCGACGCCATCCGCAGCGCCACCCTCAACGGTCGCGAGCTCGACGTGTCCGGATACGACGAATCGAGCGGCATCCCGCTGCGCGGGCTCGAGAAGCGCAACGTCCTCGTCGTCGACGCCGACTGCCGCTACTCCAACACCGGCGAGGGGTTGCATCGGTTCGTCGACCCGGTGGACGACGAGACCTACCTGTACTCGCAATTCGAGACTGCCGACGCCAAGCGCATGTTCGCGTGCTTCGACCAACCCGACCTCAAGGCGACGTTCGACGTGCGGGTGGCCGCGCCAAAGCACTGGAAGGTGATCTCCAACGGCGCCACCGTCTCGGTGCAGGACGGCGTGCATACCTTTGCCACCACCCCGCGGATGAGCACCTACCTGGTGGCGCTGATCGCCGGCCCGTACGCCGAGTGGAAGGACGCCTACACCGACGAACACGGCGAGATCCCGCTGGGCATCTACTGCCGCGCCTCGCTGGCCGAAAACATGGACGCCGAGCGGCTGTTCACCCAGACGAAGCAGGGATTCGGCTTCTACCACAAGAACTTTGGCCTGCCCTACGCGTTCGGTAAGTACGACCAGCTGTTCGTCCCCGAGTTCAACGCCGGCGCCATGGAAAACGCGGGGGCGGTGACCTTCCTCGAGGACTACGTCTTCCGCAGCAAGGTCACCCGGGCTTCCTACGAGCGGCGCGCCGAGACGGTGCTGCACGAGATGGCCCACATGTGGTTCGGCGACCTCGTCACGATGACGTGGTGGGACGACCTGTGGCTCAACGAGTCGTTCGCGACCTTCGCGTCGGTGTTGTGCCAAAGCGAGGCAACCGAATTCACCGAGGCGTGGACGACGTTCGCCACCGTCGAGAAGTCGTGGGCGTATCGCCAGGACCAGCTGCCGTCGACGCACCCGATCGCCGCCGAGATCCCCGACCTGGCCGCCGTCGAGGTGAACTTCGACGGCATCACCTACGCCAAGGGCGCGTCGGTCCTCAAGCAGCTGGTCGCGTACGTCGGGCTGGAGCACTTCCTGGCCGGGCTGCGCGACTACTTCCGCACGCACGCCTACGGCAACGCCACATTCGGTGACCTGATCGCCGCGCTGGAAAAGGCGTCCGGTCGCGACCTGTCCGACTGGGGTCAGCAGTGGCTGAAAACCACCGGTCTGAACACGCTGCGGCCCGACTTCGACGTCGACGCCGACGGCAAGTTCAGCCGGTTCGTCGTGCGGCAAAGCGGCGCCGCGCCCGGCGCGGGCGAGACGCGGGTGCACCGGCTGGCAATCGGAATCTACGACGACGATGGCTCGGGCAAGCTGGTGCGGGTCCGCCGGGAGGAACTCGACGTCGAGGGCCCGGATACCGAAGTCCCTGCGCTGGTTGGGGTTTCGCGGGGCAAGCTGATCCTGGTCAACGACGACGACCTGACCTACTGTTCACTGCGCCTGGACGAACGGTCCCTGCAAACCGCGCTGGAGCGGATCGCCGACATCGCCGAGCCGCTACCACGCTCGCTGGTCTGGTCGGCCGCGTGGGAGATGACCCGCGAGGCCGAGTTGCGCGCCCGCGATTTCGTGACGCTGGTCTCCGGCGGCGTGCAGGCCGAAACCGAGGTCGGGGTGGCGCAACGCCTGCTGATGCAGGCCCAGACCGCGCTGGCGTCCTACGCCGAGCAAGGCTGGGCGCGCGAGCACGGCTGGCCGCAATTCGCCGACCGGCTGCTGGAGTTGGCGCGCGCCGCGCCGCCCGGATCGGATCACCAGCTCGCGTTCGTCAACACGCTGTGCACGTCGGTGCTGTCCACTCGACACGTGGTGACGCTGGCGGACCTGCTCGACCACGACCCGGCCGAACTCGGGTTGGCCGGCCTGGAAATCGACACCGACCTGCGGTGGCGCATCGTTACCGCGCTGGCCGCCGCCGGCGAGATCGACGCCGACGGGCCCGCGACCCCGTTCATCGACGCCGAGGTGCAGCGTGACCCGACCGCCGCCGGCAAGCGCCACGGCGCCCAGGCCGCCGCGGCGCGGCCCCAGCTCGAGGTCAAGGAGCAGGCCTGGACGACGGTGGTCGAGGACGACACCCTGGCCAACATCACGGCCCGCTCGATGATCGCGGGCATCGCGCCGCCGGGACAGCACGAGCTGCTCAAGCCGTTCACCGCGCGCTACTTCGGGGCGATCGCCGGGGTGTGGGAGCGGCGATCCAGCGAGGTCGCCCAGACCGTGGTGATCGGCCTCTACCCGCACTGGGACATCAGCGAGGCCGGCGTCGCGGCCGCCGACGAGTTCCTGAGCGACCCGCAGATTCCGCCGGCCCTGCGGCGCCTGGTGCTGGAGGGTCAGGCCGGGGTCAAGCGGTCGCTGCGCGCCCGCAAGTTCGACGCCGCCGGCTAACGCCGCCCCGCGAGCGCGCATGTCTGTACGGCGACACGCCGCATTCGCCGTACATTTGCGGACCCTCGCGGGGCTGGTAAAAAGCTAGGCCGGTGCGATCCCGGCGCTGAGCACGCGGATCGCGCTGACCAACCCGTCCACCAGGTGGCCCTGCTCGAACGCCGACGAGGCCGCCGCCACCCCGAGCGGCGCGGCCGACTCGGCGCCGCGGCCGCGGACCGCCGAGCCGTAGACCACCTCGATGGCGCACTGGTCGAGCGACACCGCGAGCAGCACCGCGTTGTCGGGCGTCGGCACCTTGGCCAAGATCTCGCGGGCCCGCGCGGCGGTGTCGCTGCCCAGGTCCCCGAGGTAAATGGCGAACCGTGCCCGAGACGCCCGCGAGCCGTACTTCAGCGCGTCATCGATCGCGACCAGGTCGCTGATCGGGAACGGGTAGTCCACCGACAGCTCGCCCGGCTCGGTGACGGCCGAGATCCGCCCGCTGGTGGTGATCGCCGAACCGTAGGGCAGCTCGCTGGGCGCGATCGTCGCAACCTCACCATGTGCCACTTGCGCCACCTCCCACCGAGAACTCCGACGTGCCGTGTCCGCCGTGCGCGCCGCCGACGTCCTCGTCGGTGGCCGCCCACAGGATCGGCGGGTGCGTCCACTTCTCCGACATCTGGTAGGTCGCCGGGTGGGGTCCCTTGTGCCGGAAGATCAGCAGGGACAGCACCACGACCAGCGCCAGCGGGATTCCGATGAAGTACAGGTGAATCTCTGCAGGGCTCACGACGCAAACCGTATCCCACCGGGTGATCCACCCGCACACTTGGACACGGGATTGGTCAGGCCGCGCCCTCGCCGAGGTACCGGGCCCAGGACGGGTCCAGTTCCTTGACCGTCGACAGCAGCCGCCAGTGTTGGCCCGTCGGCGGCAGCGGCGCCCGGCGCAGCGCCCAGCCCAGCTCGGTGAGCAGCTTGTCGCCCTTGCGGTGGTTGCAGGTCGAGCAGCACGCCACGCAGTTCTCCCAGGAGTGGTCGCCGCCGCGGCTGCGCGGCACCACGTGGTCGACGGTGTCGGCCTTGGCCCCGCAGTAGGCGCAGCAGAAACGGTCGCGGTGCATCAGGGCGGCGCGGGTCATCGGCACCCGCGCCCGATACGGAACCCGCACGTAGGAGCGCAGCTGGATCACCGAGGGCACCACGATCGACCTGGTCGCCGAGTGGATGACCGGCCCGGCCGGGTCGTCGTGCACCACGTCGGCCTTGCCGCAGATCACCATGACGATCGCCCGCCGCATCGGCAGCGCGGTCAGCGGCTCGTAGGTGGAATTCAGCAGGAGCACGCGCCGCCGGCTCCAGATCGACGCGGTTTCGTGCCGGGTGGGCGGGTGGGTATCGACGCTGTGCAGGGGTGACGCGCTATGGAGGGATGACGCGGTTGGGGGCCCGGTTAACCCTGCCGCGGCACCGGAACTGCGGTGGCTGCGGCGTCTCTTGCCATGCGCCATAGATCCTCCGCGGATAGTCCACCATGATTCGCCGCCAAACGCACCCTTATTGCTGGTGCGCGCCGTGACGAACCGATGAACAGAAGGCGCGTCCGGGGCCCGTTCGGCCTTGCCATCGCGGTGATGCACCACAATGGAGGGGATGGATCAGGAGAGCTTTTACGACGCCGTCGGCGGTGCCGAAACCTTCAATGCGATCGTGTCGCGGTTTTACGCGCTGGTCCCGGAGGACGAAATTCTCAGCCAGCTGTATCCCGCGGACGACCTCGCCGGCGCCGAGGAGCGGCTGCGGATGTTCCTCGAGCAGTACTGGGGCGGCCCGCGCACCTACTCCGACCGGCGCGGGCATCCGCGGCTGCGGATGCGGCACGCCCCGTTCCGGATCACCCCCATCGAGCGCGATGCCTGGCTGCGGTGCATGCACACCGCCGTCGCCTCCATCGACTCGCAGACTCTCGACGACGCGCACCGCCGGGAGTTGCTTGAATACCTGGACATGGCCGCGCACTCCCTGGTCAATTCATCGTTCTGATCCCCAGTAACCGAACGGAGCAGCATGAGCCCCGAGCCGTGGTGGTTGAGCGCGGTCTTCTACCAGGTGTATCCGCGGTCGTTCGCCGACAGCGACGGCGACGGCGTCGGCGATCTGGACGGGGTGACCGCCCGCCTGGATTACCTGAAGCAGCTGGGTATCGACGCGATCTGGCTCAACCCGGTCACGGTTTCCCCGATGGCCGACCATGGCTATGACGTCGCCGACCCGCGCGACATCGACCCGCTGTTCGGCGGGATGGCCGCGATCGAACGGCTGATCGCGGCGGCCCACGAGCGGGGCATCAAGATCACCATGGACGTGGTGCCCAACCACACCAGCTCGGCGCACCCGTGGTTTCAGGCGGCGCTCGCCGCCGGCCCGGGCACCGACGCGCGCGAGCGCTACTTCTTTCGCGACGGGCGCGGTCCCGACGGCGAGCTGCCGCCCAACAACTGGACGTCGGTGTTCGGCGGTTCTGCCTGGACCCGCGTCGTCGAACCGGACGGCAATCCCGGCCAGTGGTACCTGCACCTCTTCGACGTCGAGCAGCCCGATCTGAACTGGGACCACCCGGACGTCTTCGACGACTTCGAGAAGACGCTGCGCTTCTGGCTGGAACGCGGCGTGGACGGCTTCCGCATCGACGTGGCGCACGGGATGGCCAAGCCGCCCGACCTGCCCGACGCGAAGGACGACGTCAAGGTGTTGAGCCACAGCGATGACGACCCGCGCTTCAACCACCCGAGCGTGCACGAGATTCACCGCGGAATCCGCACGATCGTCGACGACTATTCCCCGGCGGTGACCATCGGCGAGGTCTGGGTGATGGACAACCTGCGGTGGGCCGAGTATTTGCGCCCGGACGAACTGCATCTGGGCTTCAATTTCCGGCTGACCAAGATCGACTTCGATGCGCGCGAAATCCACGACGCGATCCAGAACTCGCTGGACGCCACCGCAATTGAGAACGCCACCCCGACCTGGACGCTGTCCAACCACGACGTGGGCCGGGAGGTCACCCGCTACGGCGGTGGCCAGATCGGTCTGCGGCGCGCGCGGGCGATGGCGATGGTGACGCTGGCCCTGCCGGGCGCGGTATTCATCTACAACGGTGAGGAACTGGGCCTGCCCGACGTCGTGGACCTGCCCGAGGAGGTGCTCCAGGACCCGACGTGGGAACGCTCCGGGCATACCGAACGCGGCCGCGACAAGTGCCGGGTCCCGATTCCGTGGTCGGGCGACGCTCCCCCGTTCGGCTTCTCCACGTCCGCCGACACCTGGTTGCCGATGCCCGCGGACTGGGTGGGCCTGACCGTCGAAAAGCAGCTCGGCGATCCCGACTCGACGCTGTCCTTCTACCGGCGGGCCCTCAAATTACGCAGGGAGCGAACCGAATTCGAGGGCGGCGAGCTCGAATGGCTGGCCACCGAGGACGACTTGCTGATCTTCGAGCGCCATGGCGGGGCCCTGGTGTGTGCGCTGAATGCGGGCAGTCTGCCGATGGCCCTGCCGCCCGGAGAGGTGATCCTGGCCAGCGCGCCGTTGGTCGACGGCAAGTTGCCGCCGGACGCGGCGGCCTGGCTGGTCTGAGCGCCCCCAGCCCGTCAGTGCAGAACCAGCGCCGCGTGTGCGCGGCGCCGGTACACCGAGCCGAACTTCGCATCGACTCGCAGCCAGGTGGGCAGGATGCGGATCCGGACCATCTCGTCGGCGCCGATGGCATCCGGCGACTGGGGCAGGAAACCCATTGCGGTCAAGGCGAACACGCAGCGCATCGGCAGCCCCACGCTGGCGTCGGCCGAGCTGACCCGGATGACCTCCTGGTCGAGCAGCGACACCGGCGGACCGTGAGAGCTGCCGTGCTCCTTGGCGAGCTGCGCGCCGCGCTGCGCCAGGTCCAGCATCACCCGGGCGGGCACGTCGTCGAGGTGGGTGAAGCCGGATTCGGGGGGCAGCGCCCCCCGCCATGCGGAGTCCATCGCGAAGCCGGGATCGACGTAGCCCTCCGCGTCCATCGCTGCCAGGCCGCGCGCCAGCCCGTCCGCCCCGACCGATAGATCGTCGGGTCGCACCCGGCCGACCACCACCCGGCTGGCCAGCACGTCGAAACCTGTTGCCACCCAAGCGGTCAGCAGTCCGGCTGATCGGGTCCGCAGCCGGATGACCGCGGCGTCGTCCAGGCGCATCGCGTGATCGACGAACGTGGCGAGGTCCCCGCGGTGGGCGGCGTCACTGAGCCAGATCCCGCGTTCGCTTATTCCCTGAGCCACCGTTGCAGATACTCCCGATGCTGAGGTGAAAGCCTGAACAGCCGCTGCTCCTCGATGTGCACGGCGGCCAGCTGTGTCTCGGCGATGACCGCGGGCTTCGACGCAGGATCGGCGTTGACCGGGCGCACCTCATAGCCGAGCGTGAAGTCGACCGTCCGGTGCTGTTTGGTCCAAATCGTCACCTGCAGAGGCGAATCCGCGAGGCGTAACTGACTCTTGTAGGTGACTCGCACGTCGGCGATCAGCAACCCGATGGTCGTGACGTCGGCGGCGAACGGCTCCTTGAGGAACTGCACCCGCGCCTCTTCGAGGATCGTGACCATGGTGGCGTGATTGACATGCTGATACATGTCGATGTCCGACCAGCGCACGGGCACCGGCGCGACGAAGCCAACGCTCAACTCGAGGATCCCCTGCCGCTGGTGCGCGTCATCCGGCGGATCTGCCGCGCGGCGACCGACAGCGTCGCGAGATCCTTTGCCCCGCTTTCCTGGATCTCGCTCAGCGTGCGACGCGCCCGCTCCACCCGTGACGCACTGATGTGTTCCCACTCCCCGATCTTCTCTTCGCCGCTTTCGTCGGGCTCGCCGACGGCCAGCACATCGAAGCACAGCGATCGCAGCGACGCGTAGATGTCGTCACGAATCGCCAAGCGCGCCAACGACTGCCAGCGATCATGGCGGGGCAACTCCGAGACGGCCGTCAGCAGGCTGTCGGTGCCCAGCCGGTCCATCAGGGCGAAATAGGTGTCAGCGACTTCCGCGGTGTCCATTTCGGTGATGTCCGCGACGTCGATGATGTCGAGCAGGCTGTAGCGGTACAGGCCGGCGGCCACCATGTAGGCCAGTTCCTTCGGGGCGCCCTGCGAGGCGAATTCCGCGGCTTCCTTTTCCACGATCGCCTTGTCGTCGCCGCGCAGCCAGTCCGACATCCTGGGCGTCAGCTCCCTGACCTTGGCGGCGAACCGGTTTATCTCGGCGCCGACGGCCAGCGGCTGCGGCCGGTAGTTGAGCAGCCAGCGTCCGGCGCGGTCGATCAGCCGCCGGGTGTCCAACGTCAGCCGGTCCGACAGCGCGACGGGAACGCTCGCCGCGCGGATCTGCCGCCAGATCTCGCTCACCCCGAAGATGGCGTCGGTGGCGACGTAGGTGCGCACCGCGTCGATCGGGCCCACGCCGACGTCCTCGGTGATGCGGAAGGCGTAGCTGATGCCCGCGGCGTCCACCAGGTCGTTGATCAGCATGGTGGTGACGATCTCCCGGCGCAGCTGATGGCCGCGGATCTCCGGGGTGAACCGCTCGCGCAGCTGCGTCGGGAAGTACTGCGGCAGCCGGGATGCGAAGACGTCCTGCTCGGGCAGTTCGGTGGTCAGCATCTCCTCCTTGAGCGCCAGCTTGACATGGGCCATCAGGGTGCACAGCTCGGGAGAGGTGAGCCCGATGCCGACGTCGATGCGCCGGTGGATCTCCTTCTCCGACGGCAGCGCCTCCAGCTCCCGGTTGATGCCGTGTTCTTCGAGGTACTTGATTTGCATCGCGTGCACCGGCAGCAGGCTGGCCGCGTTGGCGCGGCTGGTGCCGATCAGGTCGTTCTGGTCCTCGTTGTCGAGCAGCACCAGCCGCGCGACCTCGTCGGTCATCGACTCCAGCAGCTCCTTGCGCTCCTCGGCCTTGACCTTGCCGGCGGTGACCAGCGAGTCGATCAGGATCTTGATGTTGACCTCGTGGTCGGAACAGTCCACGCCGGCGGAGTTGTCCATCGCGTCGGTATTGATCCGCCCGCCCGACAGATCGAACTCGACGCGGCCCCGCGCGGTCACCCCCAGGTTGCCGCCCTCACCAATGACCTTGGCGCGCACCTGGTTTGCGTTCACCCGCACCGGGTCATTGGCGCGATCGCCGACGTCCGCGTCGGATTCGGATTCGGCCTTGATGTAGGTGCCGATGCCGCCGTTGAACAACAGGTCGACGGGCGCCTGCAGGATCGCCTTCATCAGGCTGGGCGGGGACATTTCGGTGACATCGTCGCTATCGATGCCCAGCGCGTCGCGGACCTGCGGGCTGATGGGGATGGCCTTCTGGTCGCGGTTGTACACCCCGCCACCCTCGCTGATCAACGACTTGTCGTAGTCGTCCCAGCTGGACCGCGGCAGGTCGAACATCCGTTGCCGTTCCCGCCACGACACCGCCGGGTCGGGGTCGGGGTCCAAGAAGATGTGCCGGTGGTCGAAGGCGGCGAGCAGCCTGATGTGCTTGCTCAGCAGCATGCCGTTGCCGAACACGTCGCCGCTCATGTCGCCGACGCCGACGACGGTGAAGTCCTCGGTTTGGGTGTCGACCCCCATCTCCCGGAAATGGCGTTTGACCGCCTCCCACGCGCCCCTGGCGGTGATGCCCATCGCCTTGTGGTCATAGCCCACCGAGCCGCCGGACGCGAACGCGTCCCCCAGCCAGAACCCGTAGGACTTGGCGACGTCATTGGCGATGTCGGAGAACGTGGCGGTGCCCTTGTCCGCGGCCACCACCAGGTAGGCGTCGTCGCCGTCGCGCCGGATCACTTCGGGTGGGGGGCTGACCTTTTTCGTTGCGTGGTCGACGTTGTCGGTGACGTCGAGCAGCCCGGAGATGAACAGCTGATAGCAGGCGACGCCCTCGGCGCGGCTGGCGTCGCGGTCGACGGCGGCCTCACCGGTCGGCAGCGGCGGCCGCTTGACGACGAACCCGCCCTTGGCCCCGACCGGCACGATGACGGCGTTCTTCACCGCCTGCGCCTTGACCAAACCCAAGATCTCGGTGCGGAAGTCGTCGCGGCGGTCGGACCAGCGCAGTCCCCCGCGGGCCACCGGGCCGAACCTCAGGTGCACGCCCTCCACCCGCGGCGAGTACACGAAGATCTCGTATTTGGGACGCGGCAGCGGAAGTTCGTCGATCAGTTGGGCATCGAGCTTGAGCGCCAACACGTTACGGGCGCGGGCGGATCCCTCGCGGGTGACGAAGTAGTTGGTCCGCAGGGTGGCCTGCACCAGCGACGCGAACGCACGCAGGATGCGGTCGGTGTCCAGGCCGACCACCGCGTCGATGTCCGCGGCGACCGCGGCGGCCGCCGCCTGCGCGTCGCGACTGGTCGGCGACCCCGCGGAAAACGAAGCCCTCGGGTCGAAGAGCGCCTCGAATAGGGTGACCAGTGACCGCACGGTGGAGGGATGCTCGCTCAGCACCGATTCGATGTGGGACTGGCTGTACGGAAAGCCGGCCTGCCGCAGGTATTTCGCGTAGGCGCGCAGCAGCACGACCTGCTGCCAGGTCAACCGCGCGCGCATCACCAGTTCGTTGAACCGGTCGATCTCGACGCGTCCTTGCCAGATGGCGGTGACCGCGTCGGCGAATCGCTCTGCGGTGGCGTCCCGTTCGGCCGCCGTCCTCGCCAGCGGGATCGTCGGGTGCGGCTGGATCTTGAACTGGTAGATCCATACGTCCAGGCCGTCCTGCCGGGCGACGGTGAACGGTCGCTCCTCGAGCACCACGACGCCCATGCTCTGCAGCATCGGCAGCAGCTGGCTCAACGAGGCGGTGTGACCGCCCACGAACCAGGTCAGCTGGGCGGCCGCGTCCTCGCCGCGCTCGGAGAACACCAGCTTGACCGAATCATCGGACAGCTCTTTGATGATCGCGATGTGCTCGATGGCATCGTCGGGCGTGACCGCCTGCTTGTAGACCTCGGAGAAGGCGGCGGCGTAATGCTCGGCGTCGGCGTGCGAGACGGGCCCGTCGGAGAGGTCGGCCGCGGCGGCGATCAGGCGGTCCCCCCAGGTGCGGGCGGCTTCGCTGAGCATCCCCTGGATCCGGATGCGGTTGTCTTCCGAGACGTCGACGGCGGCCGCATTTTCGGGCAGCCGGACCATGAAATGCATTAGCGCCCAGGGCGATTCGCTGACCCGCGCGGTGAATTCCAGTCGTGTACCGCCGAATTCGCGGACCAGGATGTCCTCGATCTGCAGCCGAACCGGGGTGGTGTAGCGGTCGCGCGGCACATAAACCAGGCACGATACGAAGTACTGCAGGCGGTCGGCCCGCAGGAACAACAACGCGCGCCGCTGCGATCCCAGGTCCACCACCGCTTTGGCCATCGTCAGGAGCCGTTCGGCGCTGAGCGTGAACAACTCCGAGCGCGGGACGGTCTGGATGACGTCCAGCAGCAGCTGCCCGGGGTGAATCGGGTCGCCGTCGGCCATCGCGAGCGCCTCGCGGACCCGGCTCGAGACCGTCGGGATGTCCAGGACGTCCGCGTTCATGGCGGCGACCGTGAAGAGTCCGACGAAGCGGTGCTCGAAGACTTCGCCGCCGGCGCCGTATTCGCGAACCGCGATCGCGTACGGGTACGCGCCGTAGCGCAGGTAGCTGCCGACCACGGATTGGGCGAGGACCAGTAGGTGGTCGTCGTCCGTCAATCGGGGGCGCGAACCGGTGCGCGTGCGCAGCACCCCGAGGCCGGTGGCGCCGTCACCGGAAACGACGTTGTCGTGCACCCGGGCACGCTGATAGCCGAGCAGCAGGAAGTTTCCGTTGCCCAGCCAGCGCAGCAGCTGGGCAACGTCCTGGCGGTCCGGCGCCGAATATTGGTCGTGAGAGTTGGTTTGGACGGCCTCGGCCAGATCGCTCAGGGTGGCGATCATGGTCGACGCGTCCGTCGCGACCTGCTCGACGTCGCTCAGCACCTTGGGCAGCAGGCGGTCGACCTCGGCGAGAACCTTGCTGTCGACGGACGGCGACAGCGGGACATAGATCCACGCCTCGCCGTCGTATTGCGACGCGCCGGGGGCTTTGGGTTCGACGCTGATTAGGTCGCCCGTCGGGCTGCGGTGCACGTCGAAGACCGGGGTCATGATGCCGGCGTAGGCGACGCCGAGCCGGTGCAGCAACACGGTGACCGAGTCCAGCAGCATGCTGCCGTGATCGGTGACGACCTGCAGGGCGGGCCCGAATCCCTCGGGATCGTCCGCCCCGTGGACACAGACGCAGCTCCCGCGTTCGGCGCGGCACTCCGCGAGCCGATAGTGGGCGCGCAGCATCGCGGGGGTCACCAAGGCCGCGGGGTCGACGGGACCGGGCTCCGCCGCTCCCGGTTCGTCACCGCGGGGGCCGCGATAGCTCTCGATGTAGGCGTTGGCGATCCAGTCGGGAACGTCGTCACTCGTGGAGAACGTGGTCCACGGCTTGAGATCCTGCCTAGCACCGGGATCGATCGTCATGCCGATTGCTCCCAACTCGCGACGGATGCCACACTGCGCCCGATCGCCCCGCGTCTCAGCGGGGCAGTCCCGACATTAGTCGCGGGTGAGCTTGCGGTGGGTCACTCTGTGCGGCCTGGCGGCTTCCGCGCCGAGGCGTTCCACCTTGTTTTCCTCGTACGCGCCGAAGTTGCCCTCGAACCAGAACCACTTGGCCTCGTTGTCCTCGTCGCCCTCCCACGCGAGGATGTGCGTGCACGTGCGGTCGAGGAACCAGCGGTCGTGGCTGATCACCACGGCGCAGCCGGGGAATTTCTCCAGCGCGTTCTCCAGCGAGCTCAGGGTCTCGACGTCGAGGTCGTTGGTCGGCTCGTCCAGCAGGATGAGGTTGCCGCCCTCCTTCAACGTGAGCGCCAGGTTCAGCCGGTTGCGCTCACCGCCGGACAGCACGCCGGCCGGCTTCTGCTGGTCCGGCCCCTTGAAACCGAACGCCGACACGTAGGCCCGCGACGGGATCTCGTTCTGGCCGACCTCGATGTAATCCAGCCCGTCCGAGACCACTTCCCACACCGTCTTCTTGGGGTCGATGCCGGCGCGGGTCTGGTCCACGTAGCTGAGCTTGACGGTCTCGCCCACCTTGACGGTGCCGCTGTCCGGCTGCTCGAGGCCGACGATGGTCTTGAACAGCGTGGTCTTGCCGACCCCGTTGGGGCCGATGACCCCGACGATGCCGTTGCGCGGCAGCGTGAACGACAGGTCCTTGATGAGGGTGCGCCCGTCGTAGCCCTTGTCGAGGTGGTCGACCTCGACCACGACGTTGCCCAGCCGCGGCCCCACCGGGATCTGGATCTCCTCGAAGTCGAGCTTGCGCGTCTTCTCCGCCTCGGCGGCCATCTCTTCGTAGCGCTGCAGGCGCGCCTTGCTCTTGGCCTGCCGCGCCTTGGCGCCGGACCGGACCCAGGCCAGCTCCTCGGTCAGCCGCTTCTGCAGCTTGGCGTCCTTGCGGCCCTGTACCGCGATCCGCTCGGCCTTCTTCTCCAGGTAGGTCGAGTAGTTGCCCTCGTAGGGGTAGGCGCGGCCACGGTCGAGCTCGAGGATCCACTCGGCGACGTTGTCCAGGAAGTACCTGTCGTGGGTCACCGCCAGGATCGCCCCCGGGTAGACGGCCAGGTGCTGTTCGAGCCACTGCACGCTCTCGGCGTCCAGGTGGTTGGTCGGCTCGTCGAGCAGCAGCAGGTCCGGTTTGGACAGCAGCAGCTTGCAGAGCGCGACCCGGCGCCGCTCACCGCCGGACAGGTTGGTGACCGGCTCGTCGGGCGGCGGGCAGCGCAGCGCGTCCATCGCCTGCTCCAGCTGGGAGTCGAGGTCCCAGGCGTCGGCGTGGTCCAGCTCCTCCTGGAGGCGACCCATCTCCTCCATCAGTTCGTCGGAGTAGTCGGTGGCCATCAGCTCGGCCACCTCGTTGAAGCGGTCGAGCTTGACCTTGATCTCGCCCAGGCCCTCTTCCACGTTGCCGCGGACCGTCTTGTCCTCGTTCAGCGGCGGCTCCTGTTGCAGGATGCCGACGCTGGCGCCGGTGGCCAGGAAGGCGTCGCCGTTGTTCGGCTTGTCCAGGCCGGCCATGATCCGCAAGACGCTCGACTTACCGGCGCCGTTGGGGCCGACGACACCGATCTTGGCGCCCGGGAAGAAGCTCAACGTGACGTCGTCCAGGATCACCTTGTCGCCGTGCGCCTTGCGGACCTTCTTCATCGTGTAGATGAACTCAGCCATGCCGCGGTTTTGCCTTTCTGGTCTTTGAGAGAGATCTCGCGACCATCCTAGGCACCGCGCGGCGGCGCCGATCCCGCAGCTAAGCCGATAGCGGCAGCGGCCCCGTTTCGGCGGACTCGACGCTGTCGCCGGCGTCGGCGTCCTCACCAGCGGCGTCGGCCGCGTCCGTAGCGGGCGCGGCGGCCTCGGTAGTCGGACCGGTGTAGCCCGGCTTCTCGATGCGCACGATCGCGCGGGACACGTCCGGCCCGACCGACGTCGCGCGCATCTCGAGCGATGAGCGGCGGTTGCCGTCGCGGTCCTCGTACTCGCTGGTGTACACGTGGCCCACCACGATGACCGGCGCACCCTTGCCCAGCGCGGCGCCCACGCCGGTCACCAGCTTGCCCCAGCAATTGACGTTGATGAACAGCGAGTTGCCCGGCTCCCAGCCGCCGTCGGCCGTGCGCCGCCGGGAGTTGCTGGCGACGCGGAACTTAATGACCTCCTGGGTGCCGACCTGGCGGCGTTCGGGGTTATTGACGATGTGGCCGACCACGGTAAGCGGTGTTTCGAACATGGGCTGATCCCTTCTCGGTTGCATTTCTGTGTGGTGCCCATTGACTTGGGCACTACCGACGGGCCCAGGGCAATACGGGCTCCGCACGCGGCGCCTGTGGAAGAACCCGCGGCTGTGGATCAGTGCTTCAGGCGGCGCTGGGGCGCGCCGGCCAAGTTGACTGGTACCATATCTGGTACCACTAGCAAGGAGGCCCGCGTGGCGATCACGGCGAGCGAGGCACGTAAGAACCTTTTCCCCCTCATCGAAAAGGTCAACGCCGACCGGACGCCGGTCGAGATCACGTCGAAGGCAGGTCGCGCGGTGCTGATGTCCGCCGAGGACTGGGAGGCGTGGCAGGAAACCGCGTACCTGTTCCAGTCCCCGGCGAATGCGCGCCGGCTCCTCGACGCCGCTGACGCCCTGGACCGGGGCCGCGGAATCCGGGCCGACCTGGCCGAGTGAACATCGTCTTCTCGCCTCAGGCGTGGGAGGACTCCCAGCATTGGCAGACCGCCGACCGTGCGGTGCTCAAGCGGATCAACAAGCTCATCGCGGACGCGTGCCGGTCGCAGCAAGAAGGCATCGGTAAGCCGGAGCCGTTGAAATACGGGCTCGTTGGCGCTTGGTCTCGGCGGATTACCTTGGAGCACCGACTCGTCTACCGAGTCGTCGGCGATGACCTTCAGATCCTCCAGGCCCGGTATCACTACAGCTAGTCGGTCGCGGCTGTAACGTCATGGCGAAATTTCGCCGTGGCGTTACGCTCGCGAACTCGGGCTACCGGGTTTTTCGCGCCGCGCCAGTTCGGCCAGCATCGCGTTGTAGGCGGCCAGCTCGGCGTCGTCGTCCAGATCGGCCGCGCGGTCCAGGCGACGGGCGGTGCGCTTGTCGCTGCGCGCCCACTGCACGAGCAGCGCGATCATCACGATCACCAGCGGCACTTCGCCCGCCGCCCAGGCGATTCCACCGCCCAACCGCTGATCACCCATCAGGTCGGTGTGCCAGCTCAGCCCGAGCGAGCGGTAGTAATCGGCGCCGAGCACCTTGCGCCAACCCATCAGCACCACCCCGAAGAAGGCGTGCAGCGGCAACGAGGCGAAAACCACTCCGACCTTGGCCAGCGGCGGGATCGGGCGCGGCGTCGGGTCCACCCCGATGACGACCCAATAGAACAGGTAGCCGCTGAGCAAGAAGTGCACGTTCATCGCCAGATGCCCGGCGTGGCTACTCACCGTGGTGTCGAACAGGTTCGACAGATACAGCCCGTAAAACCCCGCGACGAAGAGCACCGTCGCGACCACGGGGTTGGTCAGGAACCGCGACAGATGGCTGTGCAGCGCGGCCAGCAGCCACTCCCGCGGGCCGGGCGGGGCGTCGCGGCCGGCGGCGGGCAACGCCCGCAACGCGAGGGTGACCGGGGCGCCCAGCACCAGCAGGATCGGGACCAGCATCGACAGGCCCATGTGCGCGACCATGTGCATGCTGAACATCGCCGGCATGTAGCGGCCGACGCCCGACGAGGTCACGAACAGCAACACCAGGCAGCCCAGCAGCCAGGACACGGTCCGCCCCGGCGGCCAGTGATCGCCGCGGCGGCGCAGCCGCACCACCGCCGCCACGTACAGCGCGGCGAAAACGATCGCGGCGGTGCCGAAGATGAGATCGAAGCGCCAGTCGAACAGGATACGCACCGCGGTCGGCGGGCCGTCGAAGTCGTAGCCGATCTCGGCTTCGGGAATGGTGGGCAGCCGGGCCGGAGGCGGTGGCGGCGCGGTGCGGCCGAGCCCGACGGCGATGCCGAAGGTCAGGCCGAACACCGCGGCCTCGATCAGCGCGAGCCTGATCAGCAGTCTGCGCGCCCGCGGCTGGCCCGGATCGCCTTGCAGCGCAACGACTCCCGAGCGCCGCTGGCGCCAGCCGAGGCCGCCCAGGACGCACAGCGCGACGAACTTGGCGACGATCAGCCGGCCGTACCCGGTGGTCAACAGGTCGGACGGCAGCACCCGCACCAGGGCGTTGACCAATCCACTGAGCGCCATCGCCACCCAGCACCACAGCGCGATCGTCGAGAACCGCCGCGCCGCCAGGCCGATGTGGTCACCGTCGCGCAGCCCGTGGGCTAGCAGGGCGAGCAGGCCACCGGCCCACACGCTGGCGGCGACGAGGTGGATCAGCAGGCTGTTGGTGGCCAGGTCGTGCGAACCGCCGGCCGACGAATGACCGGTCAGCCCGAGCGGGATCAGCGTCACCAACGATCCGGCCAGCAGTAGTGGCGTCCACGACCAGCGCAGCACCGACAGGCTCGCCAGCGTGATCACCGCGGCCAGGATCGCGGTCCAGCGCCAGGCCGAGGCGGTGTTGATCAACCCGGCCAACGACCAGATCGTGCCGGGGTCGAGGTCGGCCACGCGGTGACCGGACACGTCCGAGATGGTCAGCGGGACGAGCAGGGCCGCGCACACCGCCCAAACCCCCGACGCGACCGTCCCGAGGCGAAGCGCGCGGTATCCGGCGGCGTCGAGCACGCCGCTGGCCTGCGGCGGCACCAGGAACGCCGCGAGCAGGAAGGACCCGACGGCCAGCACCGCGGCGATCTCCCCCGCCGCGCGGACGAACGGCAGCCCCAGCGTGGTGGCCGGGCCCGGATCTGGCAATCCGGTCGCGGTCAGCGCGCCCGCCAACGAGAGCGCCCCGATCCCCGCGGCCGTGCAGCCCGCAAGTAGTGCGACGCCGATCAGCGGCGGCCACACCCGCGCCCCACGGGTGGCCACCGGCCGGTCAACGGTCATGTAACCAGGGTATTGGGCGCTTGCCGGCTACTGAGCTTGGCTCTCCCGCCGCTCCCGTCGCGCCTTGACTTCGCGGGCGACGAACTGCTCGCGCGCGATCCGGCCGGCGTAGTCGGAATCCTCGAGGATGTCGCGCAGCTCCTGCCGGAAAGCTGTCCGCCGTTCGGCGAGGTCGGCGGCGGGCGCGATCAGATCCTGGTCGACGACGACCTGGTACGCGGTGGCGAACAGCAGCGTCGACACCGATTCGCTGCTGCGGACCCTGGTCTGCGCGACGTATTGCCGGCCCACCCCGAGTGCGGACTCGGTCAGCTCCTTGGGCCCGACGTCGGCCGGCGCGTCGCGCAACACGTCGGCGACGATCTCGTAGGCCTCGAAGAACACCCGCAACATGGCGTCGGCCATCAACGGACGCTTGGCGAACAGCATCGCGTGGATCTCGTCGCCGCCGGCCCTGACGTGCGCTTCCCAGTCGTCGTTCCACGCCATCTCCTCGGCGATGTGGTCGCGGAACGCCGCCGAGTCGGCGAAATAGAAATCGAACTTCAGCAGATCCCGCAACCTCATGGCCTGCGCCCAGAACGCCCCGACGCGGTCGCCTTGCGGATCGGTGACGCGCCTGGCGTGCGCCAGCGCGAGCTCGACGATCGAGGTCTCCAAAAAGGCGTGTATCAACGAGTTTCGATAGAACGCCGCGGCGTGTTGCTGGTCGGGCGCGATGCGCCAGACCGGCTCCCGGCCACCGTCGATGCGGGTGATCGGATGCCCACTGGACAACGTGTCGACCGCGGCGAGTACCCCGTCGCGCCGGCGCAGCCGCAAGGCGCTCGTCGACATCGGGATTTGTCTGCGCTCCAAGTAATCCAGCGAGTCCTGCAGAGTGTGGTGCAGCTGGCCGAGCGTCAACGCGGCGCCCCGGGTGGTCAGCAGCAACGCGCACACCAAACCCGTCGCCGTCACCGGCGTCGCCTGCAGGATCCGCCACGCGACCTCAAACGACATCTTCTGCAGCGCAAGCCGTTTGGCGTCCTCATCCAGCGCGCGCGCCCCGTGCGGCGCGCCGAGGTACTGCCGCATCGAGACCGCTTCGGGGAAGCGCACGTAGATCTTGCCGTAGTTGCGTTCGCCCTGCGCCTTGATGAAGTTGTAGAGCCAGACGACGCCCTCCGGTGTCTTCTCGCCGCCCCGCGCGTAGGCGGCGTACTCCGCGGTTTCGTGCAGCTGGTCGAAGCCAATCGACACCGGCTGCAACAAGATGTCTTCGCTGCGGGCGTCCAGGTACGCGTCGGCCACGTACGAGAGCAGACCCAGCTTGGGCGGCAACATCTTTCCGGTGCGCGAGCGGGTGCCTTCGATAGACCAGCTCAGGTTGAACCGCTTCTCGACGATGTAGCCGACGTACTCGCGCAGGACGTACTTGTAAAGCGGGTCGTCGCCGATGTTGCGGCGGATGAAGATCGTGCCGGCGCGGCGCAGCAGCGGACCCATCACCCCGAAAGACAGGTTGATGCCTGCGAACACGTGCACCGGAGGCAGCCGGTTCTCCTGCATGGCCACCGGCACCACCGCGCCGTCGATGTAGGAGCGGTGCGAAAACAGCAGCACCGCCGGATGGGTTTCCAACGCGGCGCGCATGGCGGCCACCTGGTACTCGTCGTAATCGATCTCCGGGTCGAATCCGCGGCTGAGCGCCCTGCCCAGGACGCCGACCAGGTCGACGGACACCCGGCTCCACCCGGTGGACAGTTCGTCGAGCATCTTGCCGGCTTCCTCGACGGTGGCGCCGGGGATCCTTTTCAGGCCGGCGCGAAACCGCGTGGAGGCCAATATCTCTGGCTTGACCAGCCGTGGGGACTTGTATTGCGGCCCGAGAATCCGGTATTCGGCGCGCTCCAACGCCAAGATGGCGCGACGGGTGACGAAGTGCGCGAAGTCGTGTCCGTGGTCGCCGACGGTGGTGTCGCGCCACTGCTGGCGCAATTCGGAGACCTTGGCCGGCTCGCCGGCCACCACCCGTGCGCGGTGCGGATCGGCGCGGATGATTTGCCGTTGCTGACGTGGGTTGGGGTGGTAGGGATCCCGGCCGGGAAGGAGCCCGGCGAGCTTGGCGATCCGGCCGCGATTGGCGGGCGGCAGCCAGAACACCCGCACGGGCACGACCGAGCGGTCGTCGTTGGATTCGGACTCGAGACGCTTAACCAGCTCGGGTAGCGCCGTGGGCGGCGCATTGTCTTCGGGCAGCGCCAACACCTCGAACGTCGCGTCGGGGTTGGACGCGCGCTGCTGACCGACCCACGCCATGACCAGTTCCCGCTCGACCGGGGAGGCCATGGACGCCAATATCAGCGAGTCTTGTGCGGCGAGGACTGCGCTGATATCCGCGGCCGGCTTGGTCACTGGCGCCCTCTCGGCGCCGCACCGGGCGACTCCCCACTGACGGTTCCCTGCCCGCTGGGCCGTTGCGCCTCACCGTCTTTGAGGGCAACCTCGGACTCGTTCGGGTTCGCCTTCGGCGGCTTCGCCTTGGACGCGGCCTTCTTCGCGGCGGCCTTCTTCGCGGGCGCCTTGGCTGCCCCCTTCTTGGGGGCGGCCTTCTTGGTCGTCGTCTTGGCCGCCGCCTTGGCCTTTTTCGCCGCTTTCTTCACGGCGTACGGACCGACCTGCGGCAGTGCGTCAACGGGCCAATTGGCCAGCGTGTCCAGATAGAGCTGACGCACCTCGGCGATGTGCTCGGGCAGCGTATCAACGGTCCAGTCGTCCACGGGGATCGGCGGGAACACCGCGACGTCGACCGTACCGGGGTTGATGACGGTCGAGTTTCGGGCGGCGACGATCTCAGCGTTGCGGATGACGATCGGGACGATCGGGATTCCCACCGCCATCGCGATGCGGAAGGGGCCCTTCTTGAACGGCCCCACTTCGGTGGTGTCCACCCGGGTGCCCTCCGGCGCGATCACGATCGAAAGCCCGTTGCGGGCCCGGTCTTCGACCGTGTGCATCGTCTCGACCGCCGCGACCGGATCGTCCCGGTCGATGAACACGGTGTCCACCAGCTTGCCGAGCGTGCCCATAATGGGGTCTTTTTGTAGCTCCTTCTTGCCGACGCCGACCCAGTTGTCGCGCACCAGCGCGCCGGCGATCACCGGGTCAACCTGGTTGCGGTGGTTGAAGATGAACACCGCCGGCCGCTGCGCGGTGAGGTTCTCCTCGCCAATGACGTTGAGCTGCACGCCGGCGATCGCCAGCGACAACTGGGAGAAGGTGGAGGTGAAGAAGTTCACCCCGCGGCGCCGGCTGCGGGTCAGCACGCCGATGCCCACCGCGCCGGCGGCGACCGGGAACATCGAGCCGAAGCCGGCGAGCGTCCGTATCTGGCGCCGCAGGCCCAGCCGGCCCCGGCTGTCGAATTTCAGGATCGGCCAGCCGCGGCGCTTGGCCACCGCGGCCATCTTCCCCTCGGGGTTGGTCGGCCGCGGATTGCCGACCAGGTACATCAGGGCGACGTCCTCGTCACCGTCGGCGTAGAAGTAGCTGTCCTTGAGGTCGATGCCGTTCTCGGCGGCAAACCGTTGCACGGCAGCGGCTTTGCCCGGTCCCCACAAGATCGGCTTCTGCACACCGCCGGTGAGTATCCCATCCTCGTTGGTCTCGAACTTGTTGGTGAGCATGTTGGAGATCCCGAGGAAGCGCGCCACCGGGTTGACCTGAATGGTCAGCGCCGATGAGCTCAGCACCACGGTGTGCCCGCGGGCGACGTGTGCCCGCACCAGCTCGCGCATCTCGGGGTAGATCCGCGACTCGATCCGTTGCACGAAGAGCCGCTCGCCGATCTCCTCCAGGTCGTCGAGCAGTCGCCCGGCCAGCGCCGCGGCGGCCTTGCCGATGAGGTCTTCGAACTCGATGCGTCCCAGGGTGTGGCTCAGGCCGGCCTGAACCATGCTGAGTAGCTCGCCCACACCCATGTCGCGGCGCAGCAGCCGCTCCTGGGTCAGGATGACGGCGGTGAACCCCGCGACCAGCGTCCCGTCCAGGTCGAAAAACGCGCCGATCTTCGGCCCGGCGGGACTGGCCATGATCTCGGCGACCGACCCGGGCAGCCGCATGTCGCCCGACGGCTTCTGTTGTGCGCCAGCGTTTTCGGCCTGCTCCCGGGCGGGGCTCACGAGCCCGCCGCCGATCGCGCGGAGACTGCCGGTTCGCCGAAGGAGGCGGGCACCGCGCGCGGTGCCGGGTCACCGGCCAGCGCCAGGATCTCGTCGAATCCCTCCAGCAGGCACTGGGCGAACAGCGGCTCGTTTCGCACCGAGGCCCGGTCGTAGCGGACGGTGATCGTGCACCAGCCTCCCCGGGAGATCAGCACCACCATCATCGCCACGCCGGGCAGCGGGCCGATGCCATACTGCCGCAAGACCTTTGCGCCGGCGATGTACGTGTCGCCGGGATACACCGGGACGTTGCTGGCCTGCACGTCGGAGCCGATCACCGAGCCGGTTATCCCCTCCAGGACCGGCGTGGGCAACACGCTCAGCACCGGGGCGATGGAACCGATGATGTTCATCGCGGGCTCGTCGCGGCGCTGCGTCATCTGGGCGCGGATCTTCTTCATCCGGGCGACCGGATCGGCGGTGCCCAGCGGCGCCGCCAGGTTGACGCCGGTGAAGCGGTTGCCGCCGGCCGTGTCCGCGTCGGCGCGCAGGCTCACCGGCACCGCCATCGGCAGCGTGCTGATGGGCACGCCGAGCGCCACGTGGTAGCGCCGCAGCGCGCCCGACAGGCCGGCCAGGTAGGCGTCGTTGATCGATCCCCCACCGGCTTTCGCGGCCCGGTGCAGATCGGAAAGCGGAATGTCGATCGCTTCGGTGCGCGTGGCAAGGCTGCGCCTGCGCAGCAGCGGCGACGGCTCGGCGGCGCGGTTCATCACCCGCATGCCCGAGACGGCGTATTCGACCACTCCGCCGACCGTGGACACGGGGTCGAGCACCGCCTTGCCGGCCGCCGACACCGCCCCGGCCACGGCGCCCACCACGCCGTTGACGATCGCGATGGGCAGGCGGTTGATGCCTTGGCGCATCAGGTCGTTGGGCGTCAGATCCTGTGGGACGGGTTGCGGCGGCGTCGGCCTGGGCGGCGGCTCGCGCTCGAGGTCATAGATCTCGGCGAACATCTCGACGCCGCCGACACCGTCGGTGACCGCGTGGCTGACATGCAGCAGCGTCGCGGCCCTGCCGTCGGCCAGCCCCTCCACCAGGGTGGCGGTCCACAGCGGCCGCGAGATGTCCATCGGCGACTGCAGGATCACCTCGGCCAGGTCGAACACCTCGCGCAGCGTGCCGGACCCCGACACCCGCACCCGCCGCACGTGGAAGTCCAGGTTGAAGTCGGGATCGACCACCCAGCGCGGTGACGCCGTCGGCAACGTCGGTACGACGACCTTCTGCCGCAGCCGCCGCACCCGTCGGGAGGCGTTTTCGAAGCGGCTTCTGAACCGATCCCAGTCCGGTGTGGTGTCGAGGAGTTCGAGCGCCATGATCCCGGACCGGGTCCGGGGGTTGGCCTCACCCCGATGCATCAGATAGTCGACCGGTCCGAGCTCGTCGGACAATTGAACGGCCTCGACCGCCTCAGCCATGATCGTGAACTCGACGCGCCAACGTTGTCACCGCTGACCAAGCCTCCTGCCTGGGACCCGCAAACCGGATTGCTCACCCAACGCTAGTCGGCTTGCCGCGCTGGTGAAAGGCGCGATCCCGTCGGCGAAGCGGCGTCCGGCTCAGCTGGCCGTCGTCGCGGTCAGCGGCAACGAGTGCGCCAGCGAGCCGGCGCGGCGGCCGTAGACGACGCCGAGGAAGTCCGCGACGGCCCCAGCGGCCAACCGCGAGCGCACCGTCGGGGTGATGTCGAACGCGTGGTGCGCGTTGGCGAGTTCGGCGTAGCCCACCGTGGCGGCCCCAGCGTCCCGGAGGGCCGCGCAGAAGACCCGCGCCTGGCCGCTGGGGACCAGTTCGTCTTTTTCGCCGTGCAGCACGAAGAACGGTGGGGCCTCGCTGTGGGCGTACGTGATCGGCGACGCCGCCCGGAACCGGTCGGGGTTCTCGCTGTAGCGGGACTTGAGAACGAAGTGCTCGAGGAAGGGCAGCATCATCTCGTGCATGTTCTCGAAGTCGGTGAAATCGTAGACACCGTAGTACGGCGCGACGGCCTGGACAGTGGTGTCCGCGTCCTCGAATCCGGGCTGGAACGCCGGGTCGTTCGGGGTGAGCGCGGCCAGTGAGGCCAGGTGACCGCCCGCCGACCCGCCCGTGATCGCGAGGAAGTCGGGGTCGCCGCCGTAGTCGGCGATGTTCTCGCGCACCCACGCGATCGCCCGCTTCACGTCGATGAGATGCGTGGGAAACGTGCAGCGGGGGCTCTTGCTGTAGTTGATCGAGACGCAGATCCAGCCGAGCTCCGCCATGTGGCTCATCAGCGTGTAGGCCTGGTGGCGCTTGCCGTTGACCGCCCACGCCCCGCCGGGGACCTGGATGAGCACCGGCGCGCGCCGCCCGGGCGCCAGGTCATGGCGCCGCCAGATGTCCAGCAGGTGCTCACTGCCGCCGGGGCCGTAGGAGATGTCGGACGTTTCCGCCGCGTACCGCCGGTGCGGCCCGGGCCTGCGCAACAGCCCGCCCCGCGGCGAGGCCTCGGACTGAACGTAGGCCGGGTGGCTCACCAGATCACGGAAGTCCGGCCCGAAGCACTCGATGAGTGCGGCGGTGAGGGCTTCGTCGGCTTTTTGCGCGGCCCACGTGGTACCGACGCGGCCGATGGCGGGTCGCGATACCCGGGACAGCGCGTGTCCCGTCACCACGTGTGGGGGAAATTCGGTGGAGAGCCAGCCGGCAACCCAACCGACCGCGAACGGCGAGCCGCGCAGCAACAGCGCGCCGGCGCGATACGTGTCCCTGGCGTCGGCCGCCAGTCGCAATGCCTGCGCACCGGCCTGCGAGCACCGCGAAGTCAAGTTCAAGGCCACGCTCATAACAACGCACCCCTCGACGTTAGGCACACGCCTCGTTGCGGTTAACGGCCGATGATCAGCCGGTGTTGTACGTGTGTCGAGGCCTCACACCATAACCGATAAGTGCGGCGGCGGAAGACTTTTCGGGCGCGTCGCGTTCCGCGAGTCTTTCGGCGTGTCGCGTTCGATAGACTGACCTGCACATTGCCTCCGTAGCTCAGGTGGATAGAGCAAGGGCCTTCTAATCCCTAGGTCGCACGTTCGAGTCGTGCCGGGGGCACTGGTTTTGTGTATGGCCTCGGTTGATGCGTGACAGTTCGTCTCGGCTGATGCGTGACAGTTGTTTCGGCCGATCGGTGACAGTCCCTGGATGCGGGAGTTAAGTGTGGCCGAGCAGCGGTATCAGGCCGTGTCGGCGGTTGATCGGCGCGGCTATTTGGTCGCTATCCCCGCCGGGTATGGGCAAAACGGAGGACTAAAGTCTCTACCCCCTGGGGGTATCGGAACGGAATGCTGGGACTTCAGCGGACACCACCATAGAAAGAAGGAGTCCAATGAAACCCGAAATTCGTAGGTCAGCCGCCCTGCTTGGCGGTGCGGCCATGCTCGCTGCAGCCGGATTCGGCCTTGGCGGCGGTGAGTCGGTAAGCATCGCGACTCCATCGACGACGCCGGAACCGGGCCCCTCGTCCGTCGTGGCGCCAAAGAGCGCGACCCCACCTCAAGGTGACGCACCGAATGGATGCGTTGCCGGCTTGAACTGCGGCCCTACCCCGTCGAAGCCGCCCAAACCACACCCCTGACCGCACCCGATTGGTAGTGGTCCACGGCTGTAGTTCAACTTCCCCGGCGATATACGGGGCGCGCAAGGCTAGATGCTGCGCTGCTGCCTCATCGGGCCCTGCATGTGTGATCTGAAAGAGGACAGCCAACATGCCCGGTGCAGACGAACATCTCGGTGTCGTGGTCGGTGTCGACGGGTCAACTCCGTCCAATGCGGCGGTACGGTGGGCTGCCCGTGAGGCGTTACTACGCAAACGTCGGCTCACCCTCGTGAACGCGATCGGCACATCGGCGCTGCCGTGGCCAGCTGCGCCCATGCCCGCAGAGTGGCGCCAACGCGAGGAACTCGCTTCCCAGACGATCCTCGATGACGCCCTCCGGATCGCCGAAGACACCACCGAGAACGGTGTGCGGGCTGAAATCGAGAGCCAATTTCTCCACTCCGCGGCGGTGCCCACTTTGCTAAATATGTCCAAAGACGCCGACATGGTGGTCGTCGGCGCTCGCGGACTGGGTGCGATACGAAGCGTGTTGCTGGGATCGGTCAGCACTGGACTGATCCATCACGCCTGCTGCCCCGTTGCCGTTATCCACGATGGGGCTTCCCCGCAGTCAGCAGCCTCTCACGACTCAGTGCTCCTGGGAAACGATGGATCACCAGTCTCCGAGCTAGCCACCGCGATTGCATTCGAAGAAGCCTCGCTGAGGGGCGCAAGATTAGTTGCCCTGCACGCCTGGCTCGACGCCGACATGACGCATATCGCGAGCCTGGAAGAGTCGGCCCAGCGGTCGGCGGCTGAGGAAACCCTGGCCGAGCGATTGGCCGGTTGGCGGGAACGTTACCCCGATGTCGGGGTAACCCGGGTCGTGGAATACGACCGGCCAGCCACTCATCTTCTCGAGCACGCCAAGTTCGCACAGCTTGTTGTCGTCGGCAGTCATGGCCGTGGCGGGTTTGCCGGAATGCTGCTTGGATCAGTCAGCGCCAAGGTGGCGCAAGCGGCCCACACCCCGGTGATCGTCGCCCGCAGCCGCTAGCCTGAGCGCCTCGGGGCAGGTATCGAAAGGCCAAAGGCGACGGGTGGCCCCCTTCAGACGGCCTTCTAGTCCCTAGGTCGCACGTTCGAGTCGTGCCCAATTTTTGCGAGCCGGTGGCGACGCTCGGCAGCCCGGAATCGGCCCGCCAATCACGCGTCAGCGGCGTCTGCGGCGGCGATCAACGCGCTGCCCAGTGTCCGCGCTTCGGTCGCGGTGACGACCGGGCTGTGCGGGCCGTCAATGATGATCTCGCGCTCAGCGTGCCCATCCACGTACTGCCGGCCGATGACCGACACCACGATGTCACCGGTACGGGCGCCTCGCCCGCGGTCGCTGACTCGCTTGATTCGCCACTCCGGGCCGTCGAACACCCGGAAGGCCGCCGCGAAGTTCCCCCACTCGTCGACGCAGGTCGCCCCGCTGGGTGCTGCAAGGTCGAGATCCATCGCCAGTTCGTTTCCTCGACCGCGCGCGTGGGCTGTGGTCATGGTTGGTTCTCCTTGCGGCTATGGGCAAACGAGCCCGGGTTAGTCATTTGACTACACCACAGTGCACGACTGTAGTCAACTGACTAACCTCCTTCACGTCTCTGGGCGAACGTGATGGTGGTCACGGTGTCGACGGGGACCGTCGTGCAAAAGGGATCATGTGTCGATCGAGGACAGGCGAGAATGACGGCCATGAACGAGACAGAGAACCTCGGCATCGACGTATCGCTCTTCTGTCCAGCACACCACCACATCGGCAACCTCAGGAAGTTTGCAGCCGAGATCGGCTATCAGCCGCGAGGCGGACAGCTCGGGGCCTGGCCGCAACACCAGTCGGACTCCTGGTGGGAAGTGCGCTGCCCCGACGGCTGCGCCGGCGTGTTCGGCGGTGCCGTGGATCCGATCCGCCAAGAGGTGAAGCGGCTCGCCGATGACCCCAGACGGACAGTCGCGCACTACACCTTGAAGCAGGTGGGCTAGGACCCGCCTGCCGGCCGGCGGGTTGAACGCGCCGTGAATCTCTCGGCAACATCGGCGGGCGCGGTCTAGCACCGGCAGCCGCGCAGTGGTTCGATCGAAATCGTAAGAGATGCAACGATTTCAGGAGAATTCATGGCAACTCTGCCAGTCCAGCGTCAGCCCAGAAATCTAATGCCCGACCTCACCGAGCTCTTCGGTGGCGCTCCCCTGTTGGCCGGCCTACGCCCCCTCTTCGACCGCAACCTGCTGCGCGTCGAGGACGGGATGGACGACGGCCGCTACGAGGTGCGCGCCGAGATTCCCGGGGTCGACCCCGCGAAGGACATCGACATCACCGTGCACGACGGGATGCTCACCATCAAGGCCGTACGCAGCCAGGCGGTCGAATCCCACGGCCGCTCCGAATTCAGCTATGGAGCCTTCGCGCGCTCCGTTCCGCTGCCTGCCGGAGCCGACGTCGACGACGTCCACGCCACCTACGAAAAGGGCATTCTCGCCATCTCGGTGCCGGTGCCCAATGGCGCCCCGGCGGCGAAACGCATCGAAGTCCAAGCTCGGGACTGAATCCGGCGGCCACCGACTGACTCCGCGGGCGCGCACCGTCCGGGAGTGCGATGCGGGCGGAACGTTTCGATGCCGATATGTCAGCATTGGAACCGTGAACGCGCGCCCATTGGCTCGTTTTCTCGTTTCCGCGGTGCTGAGTACCGCGGCCGCGCTGCTGAGCGCGCCGATCCTCGCTCCTTCCGCCCCGGCTGCTCCCTGTCCCGACGTCGACGTGACGTTCGCCCGTGGCACCGCCGAACCCCCCGGCGTTGGTGGCGTCGGGCAGGCATTTGTCGATTCGTTGCGCTCGCAGGTTGGGGGTCGGACCCTCGGGGTGTACGCCGTCAACTACCCCGCGACCGAGGATTGGCCGCCGTCGGCGTCCGCAGGCGCCGGCGACGCGAAGGCTCATGTCCAGTCCATGGTGGCGAGCTGTCCCAACACCAAGCTGGTGCTCGGCGGATACTCGCAAGGCGCGATGGTGATCGATCTGATCACCATCGCCCGGGCGTCGATTGCGGGCTTCAACGCCGACACGCTGTCGGCGGACGAGGCGGATCACGTTGCCGCCGTGGCGGTCTTCGGGAATATGGCGGACCGGGTAGTCGGGCCGATGAACGAGGCCAGCCCGTGGTACGGGGCCAAGGCCATCGACTTGTGCGCGCCGGGTGATCCGGTTTGCTCACCGGGTGGGGGCCTGTCACTCCCTACGCATGACGACATGTTCTCGCCGGCGCACCTGTCGTATCAGCACTCCGGGATGCCCAGTCAAGCCGCGTCTTTCGTGGCGAGCCATCTCTGACGCACGCGTCAGACTTCCTGCAACTGAACGTTTGTTGATCGCCGCTGGCAACCATTCGATCGAGTAACGCGTGGGCGCAGTCTCGAGGTTGCGTTGAGTCCGAAAGATCTTCGAAAGGATTGAGGTAGCCGACTACTCGTGCCGACAACGTCGGGGGTGGTCGAGGATCGCCGATATGAACTCAAATCCTGAGTTCGTGCATGGCCTGGGTGTTCAAACTTTCCGGTAACAGCGGACTTTGATCTCGAAGGGCCACGGATCGATGGCCCGACCTGAAAGGAAGTGTCCGCGATGAGGAAGTTTGTCGCCGCGATGGAAGCGGCGGGTGCCATTACCGCAGCGGCGCTGGGCCTGGCGGCTACGGCTGCAGCGAATTCCTCCGACGACGCTGATGGCGTGGTGAGCAGCCTGAAAAGTCAGGGATACAACGTTCAGATCGTGCCTGCCCGGGCGTCACTCGCGGGGTGCTCCGTCGTCGGGATCCACCCCAGCAATCTTGACCAGTCGGCCAGTCTCCAAGAAAAGCAGCACACGCTGGTTGAGGTCGTCGTGGCGTGCCCTCCAAATTGACAGCCGCCGAACCCAGGTTTGGAGCACAGGTAACGAACCGGTCCACCCTCGAAAGGAGTGACGACGATGACCGCGACCGTCAGCGCGACGTCTCACGACGATGTGGCGCGTGTGGCCCAGTCGGCTCTCACGCGAGAAGCAGCCTCCACCAGACCCGACCACTCAGGAGGTCGCCACAGCGGCCACTCTAAACACGGGAGAAAGACCAACGGCGTGAGTCCGGCTTCGCGCGGAGCGACGTCAAACGCTACCGCGATGCGGTTGCGCCAAATCGCGAGTCGGCAGCAGCGTCTTCGGTTGAACCCACCGGCCCGTCCCGTTCTGCAAAGCCGGTGGCGCCGAATGCTGGAAGCAACCAAACAAAATTTCGTTCAGTTATTCGTCAAGGTTGATTGGGCGAAAGTCGCTGGATTTGCGACAGCGGCCGCTGCCGTCGCAGCATTATTTTTCTCGGCGGAGTCCTTGGGATCAACCCAGGACCAATACTCGCTTTCGGCGAGAGGCCAGCTGAGCGACCGTTTTAACAAAGCGATTGGAGATCTTGATGACAAAAATGCAAAAGATGTGAGAGTAGGTGGTATCTATTCGTTGGAACAGCTCGCCCGAGATCCAACGGCAGATGAGCACCTTCGGACCGTAGTGTTCAACGTGCTCGATACTTATGTCGCCAACCATGCCGAATGCCCGACGGAAGCCTCTAAGCCCGCCGCTCCTCCACCCGCCGACGTTCAGGCCGCCTTAGCGGTGATTGGACGGCGCGATGATAAGGCATTGGACATCGACCTCTCAGCCGTTTGTTTAAACGGCGCAGATCTGCGAGGGGCCCTTCTTGAGAAGGCCTGGTTGCACTCCACTTCTCTCACTCAAGCGACCTTTTCCGGGGCTAACCTGGCTTCCGCGGATCTGTCAAATGCGATCCTAAAGAATGCATACCTTGGTAAGAGCGAAAAGTGGGGCGAAACGAATTTATCGCGGGCCATCTTGGTCAACGCTGATTTGACCGGTGCAAACCTGACCGGCGCAAACCTGACCGGCGCAAATCTGACCGGCGCGAGGCTGAGTGGCGCGAATCTAACCGACATTTGCTACGAAAGCTCTCCAAGCTGGCCAGATGGCTTCACCCCGCCAGCGAGTGCGAGGCTTAGTTGCGCGATCTCGTAGAACGGTCCCGGACGTGTTTGCGACATCACCTCGGCTGCCACGGCGTTCTCCGCGCATTGGTCAGGGCGCGAGCCGGACAAAGCCCGGCGACGGATCCGCCGGGATCCCACCGCCGTTGCCCCCGGGGCTACCACCGCCGTTGCCACCGCCGGTATTACCACCGCCGCCACTGCCCGCGGCGCCGCCCGGTTGAGGACCCGCGGCGGGAGGCGCCTGCGGAGGCGGCGGCTGTTGCGGTGGGGGCTTCACCTGTTGCGGTGGAGGCGGCGGCCGTTTAGGCGCGGACGGCGCCGCGATCGGCAACCGCGGCGTCTGGATCTGCGCCGCCTGCGGAGGCGGTGCCGGAACCTGCGGCGGGTTCGGATCATCAATCTCGCCGGCCGGTCGGATATACCCAGTGATCCTGCGCCCCGGCTCTTTCCATCCGGTGGGATTGGTCCGGATCGAGGCGATCTTGCCGCGATCGTAGGGGCAGTAAGCCCCCACCGCCGCGGTGATGAAGCGGGCCTCGGTGCGCGCGAGGCGGCCGGGGGTGTAATCGCGCTCGCCCGGATCGATGCCAACCGCGTTGTTGACCATCGCGTCCACCAAGCCGGCCGCCGACATGCCGGCATCGAGGGTGCGACAAACGTCATGCGCGGTTTCGATGAGGCTGGGCACGCCGCGCAGCGCAGGGATGCCTTCTTGATCGAGCAGCGCCAGGAACTGATCGTCCTGGTTCGAGTCGGCCGCCGCCGCGCTGCCGCGCAGAATTGCAGCTCCGGTTAGCACCACAACGGCGGTAACCAGGGCACCGGAATGGCTGATGGCGCCGGTAAACATAGGCGGGATTTCCGTTCTGATCGGGCCGCCACACGACGGGCGGATTGCCATCTACACCACATACGTGCGCCGCCCCCCGGTCCACGGCGCACGTGCCAAACGCTGCTAAGCTAGAATCCGTTCACCATTTGTTCATCATTTGTTAACCATTGTGTTCATAATAAATCACCGCGATTCCACGGTAAATACCCGATTTTCCCGACCCCTCCGGGTCAGCTCAAAAACGTTGCGTTGCAAGCCAAAACCGTCGCGGCGGCCCAACCGCCGTGATTAGCAGTCGATCTCCGCATTCAGGTCGAATTCGGCGAAGGTGCGCGACACGCTTTCCCGCAGCTCATCCTTGGTATTCGACCGCCCGAGCAGATACGCGGAGATTCTGATGAACATCTTGCCGCGGCCCCGGCCCGAACCGAGGAAGAGTTGTCCGCCCATGGCATCGAGCGTGCTCTTCTTCATATCGGGCTCGAGGTTTCTCAGATACGCATAGTCGGCATCGGTGCCGTCGGGCCGGTTCGCCGCCGGGGACAGATCACCGACATTGGAGCAGGTCACGGGAAGGGTGGAACCGCCGACCGCCATGCCCGCTACCTTCCTGGCGGCCCACACGGGCGTCAGCGCCGCCAGCGGCAGCGGCGCCAGCCACTCGTTGTCGGGGTCCTCCATCGCCGCGAGGATTGTCTGCGTGATCTTGGCCTGCATGTCAGCGAGGTCGGTCGCCGCGCGCGTGGGATCGACCGTAACGTCAACACTTGTGAGCGCGTTGCCGCGGGTATCGCCGTCGGTCCGCAGCGATACCAGGAATCGCAGGGTGACCGTTCCGTCTTCCTGGACGCGCCCGACCCGCACCGCGAGCCTGCACGCGATTCCCGCGACCAGCGAGTTACTACTCACGCCAAGGCTTTTCGCGCGGGAATCCCATTCCGTCAAATCGATGTACGCGATCAGGGCGGGCACCTCTACGGGCTGGTCGTCGCCAGCCGACCTCGGGGATGGCGGCGCCGCCTTCACCGATGATCTGAGCTCTTGGCGGTCGCGCCGCGCCCGTCGAGCCACGGCGCCCAACGCGTGCCCTATCTCGGGCAGGTCCTTGACGGTCTGCCGGAGATCCTCACGCACCGCCTGCCGCAGCGTGCGCGATCCCGCAGGCGGATAACCGAATTCGCGCGTCCTGCCCTCGGCGGCGTCTTCTATCGCCTGGCCGAACGCGATGGCGTCGACGATCGTGTGCGAAGCCACCAGACTCACCGCGGCCCCGCCGTCCTCGAGCGGAAGCACCCCGAGATGCCAGGCCGGCCCCCACTCCGGATCGATGGGGAGGCGCGCCCGCTCGTCGGCCCACGCATTCACCGCGGAACGGGGCCGCGGCTTCGCCGCGAAGTCGATCTCCTCCGGCTCCGGCGCCAACACCCAGCGATCACGCGCGAACGGCAACGCGGCCCGTTCGATCCGGCGTCCCAACAACCCGCGGCCGAGATTGCGGTGAAAACGCTTGAGCCCCTCGACATCGACGGCGCGGTCGTATATCCAGGTGGCCTGAATCAGCGCGCCGTGCACCGCCCGCAGCGCGAGGAACGCCGCCTGGTCCAGATAGGCGAGCCGATCATCCACCGGCTCAACACCATTCGTGCTGACCCGGGCCGGCGGGCCGGCGGTGGCGGCGCTGTCGGTGAGCAGCTCCGCGAGGTGGCCGGCCAGCTTCGCCGGGGTGGGATGGTCGAACGCCAGCGTCGCCGGCAGGGCCAGGCCGGTGCGTTGGTTGACCGTGTTGCGCAGTTCCAGGGCCGTCAGCGAGTCAATGCCAAGCTCCTTGAAGGGGCTGTCGGGATCGAGGGCGGCCGGGTCGGGGTGGGCCAACACGGCGGCGGTGGTGGCGGTGACCATCGCGGTGAGGGTGTCCAGCCGTTGCCGCGGCGTTTGGCTGGCCAGCGTGGCGGCAAGCGTTTTCGGGCTGGCGGTGGCGGCCTGCGGGCGGCTGGTGGTCAGGGCGGACAGGATCGGGTCCAGCGTGCCGTTACGCGCCTGACGGGCCAGCGCGCCGGTATTGAACGGGCTGGCCAGCACGTTGGTCGGCTGACTGGCGAGCGCGGCGTCGAACAGCGCCAAGCCGCGCTCGTTGGTGATGGGGGTGAGCCCGGTGCTGCTAAGGCGGGTCAGGTCGCTCGTGCTGAGGTGGGCGGTCATGCCCGACGGGGTCTGCCAGTAGCCCCACGCCACGCTGGTGGCCTGCCGTTGGGTGTGGTGGCGGTGGTGCGCCAGCGCGTCCAGGAACGCGTTGGCGGCGGCGTAGTTGGCCTGCCCGGCGCTGCCCAATGTGCCTGCGGCGGAGGAAAACAGCACGAACGCGGCCAGGTCGCGGTCGGCGGTGAGGCGATGCAGGTGCCACGCCGCGTCGGCCTTGGCGGCCAAGACCGCATCGAGTTGTTCGGGGTTCAGGTCGGTCACCAGGGCGTCGTCGAGGACGCCGGCGGCGTGGATCACCGCGGTCAACGGGTGGTCGGCGGGCAGCGCGTCGAGTGCCGCGGCCACCTCGGCGGGGTCGCTGGTGTCGCAGGCGGCGATCGTGACTTGGGCGCCCAACCCGGCCAGCCGCTGTTGCAGTTCGCCGGCCCCGGGCGCGTCGCTTCCGCTGCGGGACAACAGGAGTAGGTGCCCGACGCCATGGCGGGTGATCAGATGTTCGGCGAACAGCGCGCCAAGCATCCCGGTGCCACCGGTGATCAGCACCGTGCCTTGGGGATCCAATACCGCGGGCGGGATCAGCACGATCTTTCCGGTGTGGCGGGCTTGGCTCATGTCGCGGAAGGCATGCGGGGCGTTCAGCAGGCCGTAGCTGGTGGTGGGCAGCGGCTTGAGGACACCGGCGGCGAACATCTCGGTCAGGGCCGCCCAGGCGGGCTGCAAGTCGTCCGCCGGTGCGCTGGACAGGTCGTAGACCCGATAGTCGACTCCCCGATGGGATGCGGCGATGTCGTCGGCCCGGCGTATATCGGTCTTGCCGATTTCGACGAAACTGCCTCCGCGGGGCAGCAATTGCAGTGAGGCGTCGATGAACTCGCCGGCCAGGCTGTTGAGCACGACGTCCATGCCCTGCCCGTCGGTGGCGGCCTTGAAGGTGTCGACGAATTCCAGGGTGCGTGACGAGGCGATGTGCGCGGGATCGAGCCCCAGCCCGCTGAGCACGTGGTGTTTGTTCGGGTGGGCGGTGGCGAAAACCTCCGCACCGAGGTGGCGTGCGATCTGGATGGCGGCCTGACCGACGCCGCCGGCGCCCGCGTGGATGAGCACTCGTTGGCCGGCCGACAGCCCGGCGATCTCGACCAAAGCGGCGTAGGCGGTGAGGAACACGATCGGCGCCGATGCGGCCTGGGTGAACGACCATCCGGACGGGATCGGCACCAGCATGCGCTCGTCGGCGATCGCGCTGGGCGCGAACGCGTTGTGCGGGAACAGGCCCATCACCGCGTCCCCGGGACGCAGCGATGCGCCCGCGCCGGCGTCGAGGACGACCCCGGCGCCCTCGCTACCCATCCCGTCATCGGCGATGGCGCCCAACGCGACGACCACGTCACGGAAGTTCAGCCCGGCGGCCCGCACCTGAACGCGAATCTCTCCGGGCGCCAGGGTGTTTGGCGGGTCGGTGGGGAGCAGGGCCAGGTTGCTCAGATCACCCTTGCGGGTAATGCCCAACTTCCAGTCGGGCGCGTCCGGCGGGGTCAGGGTCGCGATGCGGGCCAGACGCGGGATGTGGGCAACGCCGTGGCGCACGGCCAGCTCCGGCTCGCCCGACGGCCGCGCCGCAGCAACGGCGAGCAGGTTGTCGAGGGAGGTGTCGTCGGTGTCGATCAGGGTGATGCGGTCGGGGTGCTCGTTCTGCGCGGTGTGGATCAGCGCCCAGACCGCGGCGTGCGCCAAATCCGGGACACCGTCATACGCGCCGACGCTCACCGCGCGACGGGTGACGATCACCAGGTGGGTGTGGGCGTTGTCGGGCCGGGCCAGCCAGCCCTGGAGCTGGGCCACGACATCGCGGGCCAGGGCGTGCACTCTTCGCAGCGGATCGGCGTCGTCGGCGTGTGGCAGCGGCCAGATCACCAACTCCGGGGGCGCGGTCACCGAGGCGAGGTCGTTGACGGTGCACACCGCCGGTGGTTGGGCGCCCGACGGCGCGGCCAGATCGGGCGCCGCCGGCCAGGTCAGCTCGAACATGCTGTCGGCGAGCCCGGCGATCGAAGCGGGCCGGCCGATCTGGTCGGAGACGGCGCGCAACGTCAACGCGCCGATGGTGATCACCGGCGCGCCGGTGGGGTCGGTGGCGTGCAGCGCGAACGTATCCTCGCCGGTGCGGGTGAGGTGTACGTGCAGCTCGGTAGCCGCGGTGGCGTACAAGCTGATTCCGTTGAGCGCGTACGGAATCCGCGGCGAGCTGGGGTCGGCCGAGTCGGACACGGAAGCCAACGGGTGTAGGGCCGCGTCGAGCAGGGCGGGGTGGATGCCGTAGCCGGTGACATCGGTGCCGGCGGGCAGCGCCACCTCGGCATAGACGACGTCGGGCCGGGCCGGGTCGGTGCCGACGCCCCGGACCGACCGGAACGGACCGCCGTAGTTGTAGCCCTGCAGGGCCAGCCGGTCGTAGAAGTCGTCCTGATCGATCGCTTCCACACCCACCGCGGGCGGCGGGGAGCCGGCGGCCGGCTGACGGGCACTGAGCGCGCCGCTGGCGTGCAGCGTCCACGCGGCCGGATGCTCCCCGCCGGGGCGCGAGTGCACGCTGAACGGACGCCCGCCCAGCTCGTCGAGCGGGTGCACCAAGACCTGCAGATCGGTCGACGCCTGTTCCGACAAGGTCAGGGCGGTGTGCAGGATCAGCTCATCGATCACCGGGGAGCCGGCCAACTCACCGGCCCGCAGGATCACCTCGATGAACCCCGTCGCCGGGAACAAGATGGTGTCGTTGACCCGGTGGCCGCCCAGCCACTCCTGGGTGCTGGGCGAGAGCCGCCCGCTGACCATGATCTGGTCTTCGTCGGCCAATTCGGCGACCGCGCCCAGCAAGGGGTGGTCGGCGCGGTCCAGGCCGAGCGCGGCCGCGTCGTCGGTGGGCGTGGGGGCGAGCCAGTAGCGGCGGTGGTCGAAGGGGTAGGTGGGCAGCGTGACGGTGCGGGCGCGCGGGTACAGGGCTGGCCAGGAGGGGCTGTGGCCGTGAGTGTGCAGCTGCGCCAACGCCAGTGCCAGGCTGTCGTGGTCCGGACGTTCGCGGTGCAGCGTGATGACGACCGTCGACTGGGCCCGCCCCGGGGTCTGGGCCAGCGTGTCGCTCAGGGCCGGGGCCAACACCGGATGCGGGGACAGCTCGACAAACGTGCACTCCCCCGCGCCCAGCCGCTCGAGGACCCGATCATGGAAGCGCACCGGCTCACGCAGATTGCGATACCAATACTCGGCGTCCATCGTGGTCGTATCGAGGGCATCGGCCGAACCCGCCTGTCCCACCGTCGAATACAACGGAATACGGGCTAGGGCCGGGCTCAGCTCACCGAGCTCGGACAGCAGCCGCTCGCGTACCGCCTCGACCTGGGCGCAGTGCGAGGCGTAATCCACCGCGATCTGACGGATCTGGATGCCGTCACGCTCAGCCGCCGTGGTGAATTCCTGGAGCGCGGCGGGCTCGCCGCTGATGATGGTGTGGCTGGGCCCGTTGATCGCCGACACACTCAACGCCCCGTTCCACGGTTGCAGCAGCGGCTCGAGTGCCTCGGCGCCCAACAACACCGAGGCCATCGCTCCGGCCCCACACAGTTCACCCAG
>NZ_JCALCS010000012.1:0-32588 GCF_059812465.1 Mycobacterium sp. NGS54
GGCCCTGCAATGCGATTCTGCGTCTGCTCGCGCAATGGGGTCGGGGTGCCGCCGCGGGCGGAATTTCGCGGAGCGCCTTGTGATTTCGCGCACCGGGATGAACCGAGCCTTCGGGCGATCCGTGTGCAGTTTGTCGCACTGCCCAATGACGTTTGGAGACTTGGTGATCAGAAGCGTTCGTCCCGTCGGCGCCGTAGAACGGCTTTTCTACCGCTACAGCGAGCGCAATCCCGCTCACTTCCTGCTGGTGGCGGAGTTCGGCGAAGTGCTGACCGCGGACCGGCTGAAACGCGCATTGGCCGCCGTTCAGCGGCGACATCCCTTGTTGTCGGCGCACGTTGAGGACCGCCCGGGCACCCGGCTGGGTTTTTATCGCGCGGCGACCGTCGCACCGATCGAGCTGACCATCCGCCGCGGCGTGGGGTGGTCGTGGCACGCCACCGCGGCCGACGAGCTCGGCCGGACGTTCGACCGTTCACGCGCGCCGCTGATGCGGGCGTCGTTGGTGCAGGGATCCGCGAGCAGCGCCCTGTTGCTGACGTTTGACCACACCATCGCCGACGGGATTTCCTCCGTGCTGGTTCTCGAGGACGTGATCGCCGCGCTCAACGGCGAGGCGTTGCCGAAATTGCCTGTGCAGCAATCCCAGGAGCACATCCTCGCCGGCACCCTGGGCGACGTTGATCCGTTCGATCCCGCCGAGCTGCCCGACGACCCGAGGATGCGAACGCCCAGTGCCATCCGCCCCTTCGATGGTGCCCTGACCAACGTGCACACGATGGCCATCGGGCCGCTGGAAACCGCGCGGCTGGTCGAGCGCTGCCGGGCGGAGCGCACCACGGTGCACGCGGCGATGGTGGTGGCGATGTGCCGCATGCGCGCCGCCTTGTGCGGCGAAGAGTTCGTGCGCGCGCTGAACCCCATCAACTTCCGGGCGTTGATCGGAGTCGAGCGGGATTGCGGGCTCTACATCCAGTGCACGTGGACGGGACTGTCACCGCTCGACGGGGCCGCCTTCTGGGAGCAGGCGCGCGCGACGACCGTCCACCTCGAGATCGCCCGGTCGGCGCGCGGGATCCGCACGGCCTCGGAGGTCGTTCAGCAGGCGGTGCCCGTCGACGCCGAAGTTCGCGACACCGAGGAATTCTTCACCCGGATGCACCCGTGGGAATTGCTCATCACCAATCTCGGCGTGCAAACTCTCGACGGCAACGGCCCCCTGCGGCCCACGGCCGTGTGGGGACCGGTGGTCCAAAGCCAGACCGACGGCGAGTACGTCACCGGGATCACCACCTACGACGGCACACTGAGGATGGTGACCTGTGGCTACAGCGTGCCGACCAGCTTCCTGAAGAGCGTCTGCGCTGCGTTGCTGGCCGCCGTCGACGAAACCTAGAAGTTGTTACCATCGCGCGGGTGAGCCAACGGCCCGTTACCCGGCGCGACGTCCTGAGGTATGCGGGCGTCGCTCCGGCGCTGCTCGGCGCCGCCTTGGCCGGCGCGCCCCGCGCGGGCGCCGGCATCGCCGGCATGGGTGTCTTCCTCGACCCGGGCCACAACGCCGTCAACGACGCCTCGATCAGCCAGCAGGTCCCGAACGGCCGCGGCGGCACCAAGGAGTGCCAGACGTCGGGCGCCGCCGCCGACGACGGCTACCCCGAGCACGCCTTCACCTGGGCCGTCGTCGGGCTGATCAGCGGTTCGCTCAACCAACTGGGCGTGCACACCCAACTGTCGCGCGACAACGACAGCTCCGTCGGCCCGTGCGTCGACGCACGCGCGGCGGCGGCCAACGCGATGCACCCCGACGCGATCGTCAGCATCCACGCCGACGGCGGACCGGCCTCGGGCTCGGGATTCCACGTGAACTACTCCAGCCCGCCGCTGAACGACGTTCAGGCCGGCCCGGCCGTTCTACTCGCGCGCACGATGCGGGATGCGCTGGTGCAGGCGGGCTTTCACCCGTCCACCTACGCCGGCTCGGACGGCCTGTACGGCCGCGCCGACCTGGCCGGGCTCAACCTGGCCCAGTACCCGGCCGTCCTCATCGAGCTGGGCAACATGAAGAACGCGGACGAGGCCGCGCGGATGCAGAGCCCCGACGGTCAGGCGAAGTACGCGGCCGCCGTCACGCAGGGGATCGTCGCGTTCCTGAACGCCAAGGGCCCGTCGTAGCTCAGGTGCCGAAGCCGCCAGGCGTCCTCGCGTCGCCGCCGAGATGGCTGGCCGCGAAGGCCGCGCCCTTGTCGATCATTCCCCCGTCGGAGGCGTAGGTGTCGTGCGCGGCGAAGTTCATGCCGTCCGAGCACACCGGGTCCTCGGGCGCGCACACCTTGATGGTCTTCGCCTGATACAGCGGGCCGATGGCGACGGGGGGCTCGTTGAGGAAGTTCATCGCGCGGACGTTGGGCATGCCGAAGAGCACCACCGAGGAGACGTGGTCGGCCACGGCGGGATCCATCGGCTTGGGCACGGTCGCCGGGTCGACTCCGTCCGGCACGGCGGACGAGGTAACGAAGCCCATGACGGCCGCACCCTGGGAGTAGCCGCCGAGCACCATCTTGGTGTTGGGGCAGGTCTTCGCCATGTCCTCGACGTGGAATCCGGCGTCCTTGATGCCGTCGAGGCCGGTGCCCCAGTCGTTGCTGGCGGGGTAGTTGACGGGATAGACGTCGAGCGATTTTCCGCCGATGCGCGAGCGCAGGTTGTCGACGAACGCCTGCCCGGTCGGGCCGACGCCGGGGTCCTCGCCCGTGCCCCGGGCAAAGACCACCTGGGCGTCCGGACATTGGGCGGAGGCGAGGGGGAGGGCAGGCCCGACGACGGCGGCGCTGACGCCCGACACCGCGGCTGCCGCGGAAACAGCGAGGCGAGTGATGTGACGTGCGATCATGCCAAAATATTTGCCAAAATGGGCAGCGCCCAAACCTGGGAATTTCCTTGAACTTTCATGAAATTTTGCTGGTACCGCAACCCGTCAGTCGGCGTCGAGGAATTGATTCACCGCCTGGACGAATTCCGTGGGGCGATCGCGCACGAGCCAGTGTCCACACGGCTCGAGGACCCGCACCTGTCCGTCCTGGACGAGTCGCGCGGCTTGAATCGAATCCGCCACCGGCACGAGCCGGTCGTTGCGCCCGGCCAGTATCAGCGTCCTGGCTGTGATCCGGGGCAGCCTGGACATCAGCGACAGGCCCTCCGGTCCGGCGCCGAACGCCCATCGCTGGGTGGCGGCGAACGCGTCGCCCGCGTGCGGGCGCTTGCCGCTGATGACGACCGCGTCGATCAAGTCGTCGGACAGCGCCGAGGCGTTCTGCATGCCGAGGCTGGCGCGCAGCTGCGCGCGAAGCAGCCTGCGGCCCAGGCTCACCGACAACCTGTTCATTCGGTTTCCCAGCCGTGGATGGTTGGCGACCCACTGGGCGGTGCGCATGAACTTGTACCGCTCGGTGATGCCACCGGGATTGATCGCGACGATGCGGCGCACCACATCCGGGTGCGTGATGGCCACTTCGAGGGTGATCCATCCGCCGAGCGACAGCCCCCCGAGATCGACTCGGTCGAAGCCGTAGGTGCGAATCAGGTCGGCGACCCAGTCGCCGTACCAAGGGATGGCAAACGTGGACTCCGGGAACTCGGTTTCGCCGTACCCGGGCAGGTCCGGAGCGATCACCCGCCGGCGCCGGCCGAGCTCCGGCAGCGCCGAACCGAACGACACCAGCGCCGAGTCGACGCCACCGCCGTGCAGCAGTACGAGTGGGGTGACGCCGTTGCGGGGGTCGACCTCGAACACCCGCGTGCGGATGCCCTGGACGATGATGTCGCGGTTCTCGACCCCGGAGGGTTTATGCGGGGGCTTCATCAGTAGACCAGCTGGGCGACCATCGTCACGACGATGAGCACCAGCACCGCCGCCCCGATGCCGTACACCTGCCGTCGCGCGGTGATCCGCGCCGGCAACGGGTTCCGCTGCAGCGCGTGCTGGCGTCGCACCGCGATCAGGTAGGTGCCCAACGCGACCGCGGCCGCCAGAAAGGCCGGGACCAACTGCCACGGCCCGACGGGACCGTGCAGGTTCCGGACCATCAGCAGGGCGCCGTTGGCCAGGAACGCGAAGGACGTTCGGGTCCAGGCCAGCACCGTCCGATCGGCCGGTTCGTTGGGCGGGGCTGTCGCCGTCGAGTCGCTCAACCCATGACCGCCTTGGCGATCACCAGCCCGATCGCGACCAGCCCCACCACGCTGAGCCCCACCGCGAGGTAGGCCGGGGTGGGATGGCGGGGCAGCGGATCGCCGTGGCGCATCGCGTGGTCGGCCTGCCGCCAGCGGATCAGCCCCATTCCGCTGGTGAGGGTCGCCAGCACGGCGAGCCCGATGCCCAGCGCGCGCCGCGCCCCGGGGACGGTCAGCTCCGGAACCAGCTGCACCAGGGCGACCGCCGCGGCGAGCAAGCCCAGCGCGGTGCGCTGCCAGGCCAGGAAGGTTCGCTCGTTGGCGAAGGTGAAGCGGTAGTCGGGCTCGCGCTCGTCAGGTTCGGCCACGGACTACCCCGCCTCGGCATGGAAGGTCAAGCGTTTCGACGCCGCAGATTTTAGCCTGCATGATGGGGCCTGTGGTCAAGGCGCTGCTGTTCGACGTGCAGGGGACGGCGACGGATTTCCATTCGACCGTGTGCGACGAGGCGGCGCGGATCAGCGCGGGGCGGCACCCGGGCGTCGACTGGCCCGACCTGGTGCGCCGTTGGCGCGCAGGCTACTTCGCGGCGCTGGACGGGGCGCAGGGGAGTGACTGGGTCTCCGTGCACTCGGTGTATCGGCGCGCGCTGGACGCCGTCCTGGCCGACGGCGGGTTAGCGGGCTTCTCGGACGCCGAGCGCGAGGACCTCACCCTGGCCTGGCAGCGGCTGAGGCCGTGGCCGGACGTGGTGCCCGGGCTGACCCGGTTGAAGCGCGCCTACACGCTGGCCACCCTGTCGAACGCCGACGTGTCAGCGGTGGTCAACATCTCCAAGCGAGCCGGCCTGCCGTGGGATGCGATCTTCGCCGCCGAGATGGCCGGGGTGTTCAAGCCCGACCCCGCGATCTACCGCATGGCCGCGACCTACCTCGGCCTGCAGCCCGCCGAGATCATGATGGTGGCCAGCCACAAGTACGACATCCGCGCGGCGGCCCGGCTGGGGTTCGCGACGGCCTTCGTCGCGCGTCCGCTGGAGTTCGGGGCCGGCGGCGACGTCGATGTGGCCTACTCCGACGAGTTCGACGTCAACGCGGCCGACTTCCTGGACCTGGCCTCAAAACTCGGCTGCTAGCGGCGCGCCGGCTTACGCGGAAGTCAGTGCCGGGTCCGGCTTTTCCGACGACATCGACAGGAAACCGCGCACGCAGCGCGCGGCCAGCAACCAGTTCGCCGGCTTCTTCATGTCCAGCCCGCCCAGCAGCTGCTTGATCATGGTCAGGGTGTCGAAGTAAATGCGTTCGCAGACAAGCGTTTCGGTGTCGTCGAACACGAAGTAGGCGTTCATGCGGACCCGGAACCGGCTGCCGGTGGGCGGGACCTTGCCGAGATATCCGCGATGGGTCCCCATCAACCAGAACTCGACGATCACCGCGTCGGCGCTGTGCCGCAGCGCGATGATCTCGTGGTCCTGATCGGGGAACGCGGTCCTGGTGTAGACGTAATAGCCGCGCACCGCCGCGTCGCCGTCATGGACGATCATCTGCGGGATCAGCTCGTAGCGCGGATGCGGGAACGTCGCCAACACGTCGTCCCAGGCCTGGCGGACCTCGTCGTGAAAGTGGTCGAGCACGAGCTTCTCGCGGGCTGCGAGCACGTCGGGAGCGGGAAACGCGGGAATGGTCACGCTGCTCACGATAAACCCGCGAGCAGACGCAGAATCGCACTCCACGACGCGGAATTGTGCGATTCTGCGTCTGCTCGCGAGAGAAAGGCGAGGGGCTACCAGCGCACCAGCGAGAAGGGGTAGGTGTTCACCCCGCCAGGCGAGCCGCCGCAACCGGTACCGAACGTCGACTCCACCTGGCCCTGCAACGTCACCGCATCCCACGAGTACACGTCATGCGAGGGAAGGAACTGCACCACGCAGCGCACGCCGTCGGGGACGTCGACGGCCAACGTGTAGCGGCCGTCGGACAGAAAAGCATTCCCGTCGTAGGGCACCGCCTGCCCGTTGGGTTGCGGAACCGCCGAAACGTGAACGCATCCCGCTTGGCCGTCCACGCACTGCCGGACCGACCACATCCAGATGTGGCCGGGGTCCCGGTTGGTGTCCACCTTGTAGTTGCCGAGCGTCATGCCCGCGTGGGCGCTCGGCGCCAGCGCCAACGCGGCGACGGCGAACACGACGCTTACCGTGAGTCTCTGCACCGTTCAGCTCCTTGGCGTCCACGCGACCGGCAACCTCTTGATGCCGTGGATGAATTGCGACAGCAGCATCGAGGGTTCTTCGACCGCGACGATGTCGGGGATCTCGCGGCGCAATTCGTCGAACGCGACCCTGATCTCGCGGCGGGCCAGGTTGGCGCCCAGGCAGAAATGGGCGCCGCCGCCGCCGAAACCGAGGTGCGGGTTGGGGTCGCGCGCCACGTCGAACATCCACGGGTTGGCGAACTTTGACTCGTCGCGGTTGGCGGAGTTGTACCACAGCGCGGCCTTGTCGCCGGCCCTCATCGTCACGCCGCTCAGCTCGACGTCGCGGGTCACGGTGCGCCGCATGTAGACCACCGGGGAGGCCCACCGCACGATCTCCTCGACCGCGGTGGCCGCCAGGCCGTCGTAGTCGGCCCACCACTTGTCCCGTTCGTCGGGGTAGCGCGACAGCGCCAGCACCCCGTGGCTGATCGCGTTGCGCGTCGTCTCGTTGCCCGCGACCACCAGCAGGATGAAGAACGACGCGATCTCCTGCGACGTGAGCCGCTCGCCGTCGACCTCGGCCTCCACCAGGCTCGTGGTCAGGTCGTCGTGATGGTTGACGCGGCGATCCTCGGCCAGCGCGGTGGCGTAGGCGCCGATGTCCATCGAAACCTGGGTGAATTCCTCGAAATCGGTCGACAGGTCGGGGTCGCCGAACCCGAGAATGACGTTGGTCCAATGGAATACGCGCTGATGGTCCTCCTCGGGGATGCCCATCATGTCGCAGATGATCTGCAACGGCAGGGGACCGGCGAGCTCGCTGACCAGATCGGCCTCGCCGTTGGGATGATTGGCGATCAGCCCCGCCACCAGTCGGTGCGCCCGCTCGCGCACCGACGCCTCGATGCGCGCCACCACCTTCGGGGTGAACGCCCGGCTGACGATCGAGCGCAGTCGCTGGTGTCGCGGGTCGTCCGTCACGATCATTGAGCCGAAATACTCGGCGAGCTCCGGCATCTGGTCGCCGATCGTGATGCCGCCCGCGGAGCTGAAGACGTCCGGATGACGGCTGGCGTAGTGCACGTCGTCGTGCTTGGTCAGCGCCCAATACCCGTTGCCGGCCTCGAACCCCTCGTACTCGACGGCGGGCCAAAACGAGAGCGGCGCCTCGCGGCGCAGGGTCGCGAAGGCGCCGTCGCGGTAGTCGTCGTCGAACCCCCAGAACTCGAGCGACTCGAGATGAATGTCGGCCAGCGGAATCTCGGGCGGCGGTGCCCCATTCGCGCGAGTCGCGATACCTGTCCTAAGTGACACGGCCGGCCGCTATCAGTGCGTACACACGGTTCGGGCCGGCATCCCCGTCGTCGCCGTCGCGTCGCTGACCACGTTGCCGTCGAGCTTGATCTTGCACGAGATGGGGCCCGGCCCCTGGGCGCTGAGCGCGAACACCTCGCCGCCGAATCCGGTGAACTGGGTCGACCAGGGCAGTTTGACGTTCACCGCGTGCTGCTGGCCGTTGTCGGATTGGTAGGAGATGTATTCGGCGACGGCCGGGCCGCTCACCTCGTAGATGACCCTGGGGTTCTCGGGGATCGCGCTCGCTGCGCCGCACCCGTTTGCGAGCCCGATGCCGATCGCCAACAGGACCGACGGCCCGCGCAGATGACTGGTCATGGTTTCACATCGTGTCACCACGAACAGCGCCTGGTCTATAGGGTGAACCGGGGGCTGATGCTCAGGAAGGTGTGTATGTCGGGACACGACCCAAAGCGCGTGGTGGTCTGGGGCACCGGATTCGTCGGCAGCATGGTGATCGCCGAGATCGTCAAGCATCCACTGTTCGAGTTGGTGGGCGTCGGCGTCAGCAATCCCAACAAGATCGGCCGCGACGTCGGCGACATCTGCGGGCTGCCCGAACCGATCGGCATCATCGCCACCGACGACGTCGACGCGCTGATCGCGCTGCGGCCCGACGCGCTGGTGCACTACGGCCCGACGGCGATGCACGCCGACGCCAACATCGCGCTGATCACCCGGTTTCTGCGGGCCGGCATCGACGTCTGTTCGACCGCCATGACGCCGTGGGTGTGGCCGACCATGCACCTCAACCCGCCCAACTGGATCGAGCCCATCACCGAGGCGTGTGAGCTGGGCGGATCGTCGTGCTTCACCACCGGCATCGACCCGGGTTTCGCCAACGACCTGTTCCCCATGACCCTGATGGGCGTCTGCTCGGAGGTGCGCCGCGTGCGCGCGTCGGAGCTGCTGGACTACACCAACTACGAGGGCGACTACGAGGTCGAGATGGGCATCGGCCGCGAGCCCGAATACAGCCCGATGCTGGAAAACTCCAGCGTGCTGATCTTCGCGTGGGGCGCCACCGTGCCGATGATCGCGCACGCGGCGGGCATCATGCTCGACGAGATCACCACCACCTGGGACAAGTGGGTGACACCCACCGAGCGCACCACGGCCAAGGGCGTCATCAAGCCCGGGCACGTCGCGGCCGTCCGGTTCACCATCAACGGGATCTACAAGGGCGAGACGCGCATCCAGCTCGAGCACGTCAACCGGATCGGCAACGACGCCGCGCCCGACTGGCCGTCGGGCCACGACAACGACGTCTACCGGGTCGACATCGAGGGGACGCCGAGCATCTTCCAGGAGACCGCGTTCCGGTTCACCGACGGCTCGGGCCGCGACCCGGCCACGGCCGGGTGCCTGGCCACCGGCATGCGGGCGCTCAACGCCGTGCCGGCGGTCAACGACCTGCGCCCGGGCTGGGTCACCCCGCTCGACCTCCCGCTGATCGCGGGCGCGGGCTCGATTCGCTGAGGGCACAGCGACGGCTGTGTCGTTGTACAGCTCACGCATAGCATGCGCTGAGACTGGCTATAGCTTGTGACGGCACGATGGGGGTGCTGCTGAACGTGGGGATTGGTGGATAGATGGTCGATACAGCTAGGCCCGCGCTGGGCCTGTCGATTGGGTCCACCAACCTGGCTGCCGTGACCGCGGACCAGGCGATCATCCGCAAGCCGGTCCTCACGCTGTATCGCCAACGCCCGCCCGAGGTCGGCGTGCCCTCGGAAAACCCCAGGCTCGACGAGCCCGGCCTGATCATCACCGGCTTCGTGGACCGGATCGGGGACCCGGTGGGAATCGTGGCCGCCGACGGGTCCGTGCACCGCAGCGACGCGTTGATCGCCGACGCGATGCGCTCGCTGGCCTACGCCGCGACCGGCGGGCGCCCGCTGCCCGAAAGCATCGCGGTGACCTATCCATCCCATTGGCCCGAAAAGACGGTGGAGACCACGGGTGCCGCGCTGAGTCGAGTGGTCGAATGGTCGGATCCCGGGCGACCGCTGGTGCTGGTGCCCGATGCCGCGGCGACGCTGTTCGCCGTGCGGGCGGATCCGGGCATACCGACGCGCGGCACCGTGGCCGTGTGCGATTTCGGCGGCAGCGGCACCAGCATCACGCTGATGGACGCCGCCGGCGATTACCAGGCCCTGGCCCCGACCGTGCGGCATCGCGACTTCTCCGGCGACATGATCGACCAGGCGTTGCTGACCGCCGTCATGGCCAATATGGCGAACACGGGGTCATTCGACCCGTCCGGCACCTCGGCCATCGGCGCGCTGGGCCGGCTGCGGGCCGGGTGCCGCGTCGCCAAGGAGCAACTGTCGTCGAAGACGGTGACCACCCTGCCCGACAGCGCCGTCCGACTCACCAGGATCGAACTCGAGGAGGCGATCCGCGGAGCGCTGACAAATTTCGTGGCGGCGCTGGACGAGACCTTGCGACGCAACAAGATTCGCGACCTCGTCGCGGTGGTCTCGGTGGGCGGCGGGGCGAACATCCCGGCGGTCACCACGACGCTGTCGGGACATTTCCGCGTCCCGGTCATCACGACACCGCGCCCCCAACTGGCCGCGGCCACCGGGGCCGCCCTGCGGGCCGCGCAGCCCCCAGGGCACAACATCGCGACCGCGCTGAGCCCGGCCGCGCCGGCAACGGCGACCGCGATGGCGCCGCTGGCGCCGCCGCCTCCCCGGGTCTGGCCGACTCACGGCGCCGGCGGGACCGCGACGGCCCAGGCGCCCGCGCCGGTGATGATGCCCGCGGTGGCCTGGTCGCAGGCCACCGGCCAGTCGCCGGTCCCGCCCGCCGGAGCCGGCGGCACGTCGGCACGTCCGGCGCTGAAGTTCGAGGAGGCCGAGGGGCCACCCGCGGAACGCAAGAACTCGATCATTCCCTGGCGCCGACTGCCGCTGGTGGCGGTCATCGGCGCATTGATCGCGATCGCGCTGGTGGGCACCGCACTCGCGATCGGGCTGGGCTCCGGCGACAAGCCGGCGACGACGCCTGGCGGCAAAACGACTCCGGCGGCCCCGGCGCCGCCGGCGACCCAGTCGCCGCCCCCGCCTTCGGGCGTCGACACCAACCCGCCCGCGGCGCCCCCGGCCGCGACGAACGCACCGCCGCCCGCCCAAGAACCCACCGAGGCACCGGCTCCGCCGGCCGCCCCGCCCGCGGCGGCCCCACCGCCCGAGCCAGCGGCGCCCCCGCCCGCCCCGGAAGCACCTGCTGCGCCGCCGGTTCCGCCGATCCCGCAAATCCCGCAAATCCCCGCGATCCCGCCGATCCCGCGGATCCCCGGGATCAACGCGCCGATCCCCGGGTTCCCGGAAATCCCGACGCTACTCGGCGAACTCGCCTCGCACGGTCGCTGAATCAGCTTCCGGTTGGACGCTTTTCGCCCTTGTTCTCCTGGGCCGCGGCCTTCTTCAGCTCCTCGTTGAGGGCCTTGTCCTTTTCGACTTGTTCCTGGTAGGCCTCGGGGTCCCTGCCTTCGTCGTCCTGCTGGTCCGACGGGGCGCCCTCGGGCGACTCGGATTTCGGGTTGCCGTCCTCGTCCAGCCAATCGTTGACCGCGGTGCCCGTCACCATCGCGGCGGAACCCGGCAGCACCAGGGTGGGGCGGTCCTCGTAGGCCGTCATCATCTCGGCGGCCTTTTCCTTGTGCTCCTCGTTCGGCTCCGGCTTCTCGGTTTGCTGCCGGTTGCCTTCGTTGCCCGACTCCTGGTCGGTGGCCCGCTGGTCTTCTTCCTGGCCAGTCTCTTTGTCGTCCTGCACGCTCATGCACGTACCCCCTTGGAGTCGCAGCGACTATCCCCGGGGGTTACCCGCTGCGGCGGCGTGCCGAAACTCTCGTCACTGCGATCGGCCGCGCTTGACCAGCACCACCGTGGCGATCGGAATCCGCATGGCCTGCGGCGCGCTTGACAGACGTCCAGCAACGGCGTGCTCCAGGTGCTCGACGAACGCGACCGCGCGCGGGTCGGCGGAGCCGCCGTTCAGCCCGCCCACCAGGGCCGGGAAGAGCGCGGCCCGCGCGAAGGCCGCCCATTGCGCGCCGAAAGCGTTTGCGTCGTCGTCAATTTGGAGGCGGGCCCAGAATCGGTCCTCGGCGTTGAACATCTCGAGGTGCTCGATGGTCAGGCCCTCGAACCGCCCGCTCGGCGCGAACGGGGCGCGAAAGTCCTTCTCGCTGCGGGCGAATGTGGGGATGGCCATGCGGCGCCGCTCGTCCTCGTCGAGCAGGCCGTCGCGCGCCTGATCGGCCAGCGCGGCGACGATCGCGTCGAGCAGCGGCCGGAAGCCGGACGTGCCGTCGTCGTCGACGCCCGATGTCATCACCACCAGCCGCCCCTCGGGAACCAACTCGCGGCCCCGGAACGCGACGAAGTCGTTCCAGTCGACCGCGGCCTGATTCGCGTAGGCGGCGCGGGCCGCGTCGTCACTGCTGTAGCCCACGTGCACGTGATCGTGCAGCTCGCAGGGGATTCGGCTCACCCACTGGGTCGCCCACGACGTCCAGCCGAGGTTGACCGTGTTCGACGGCAGGATCTGGCCGTAGAAGGACCGCCCGATCGCCGAGGCGAAACTCGTTGTGTCCGTGTGCAAGTAGCTGTCCGGGTCGTCGGACAGGGTCCGAAACAGCGCGGTGAAGTCGTTGTCCGGCACGTCGGTGTGCGCCACCAGGATCGCGTGGTCGTGGCGGGTGCGCCGGCGCAGCGTCGCGATGCCGGCCGACATCGGCTTGAGCGAAGTGTGCCCGTTGGCGGCGCCGTAGTCGGCGATGACGATCGGCTGGGGCGCCGCGGGGATCGGCACCTGCTCGGCGGCGCGTTCGAACAGCGCGATGCCCTGGGCCAGGCCGGCGGCCTGCAGCCGGGATGACTGGGTGTAGGTCGCGCTGTCCGTCGGCTCTGGCCGGACCACGATGCTCGACTCGGGCATTCGCCGTTCCGGCCGCATGCATCAACGATAGTCAGTTCGGCCCGGGAAGCTGACTCCGGTGAGCTGCTCGGACAGCTCCCACAGGCGCCGGCAGTCGTCCTCGTTGCGGGCGAGCTTGGGCACCCGGGCCAGAGCCACCCCGCCGCCGGCCAGCTCCTGGAACCCGCGGGGCCCGTAGAACGCGCCGCCCTCGGCGTGCGGCGCGGCGGCCGCGTACAGCGCCGGCAGGATCCCCGCGTCGATCTCCTGCCACAAGAACGGCGTGAAACGCCAGGACGCCTTGTACAGCCGCTCCATCAGCGCGGGCCGTTCGCGGCCGTGCGAGGGCCCGGCGATCTGCAGGTTGGTCTTCGTCAGGCCGGGGTGCGCGGCGTTGGACACGATGCCCCAGCCGCCCGCGCGGCTGCGCCGGTCCAGCTCGAGCGCGAACATCAGCACCGCCAGCTTCGACTGCCCGTAGGCCGACATGGCGGCGTAGGACTTCTCGAACTGCGGGTCGTCGAAGTGGATCTTGCCGCTCTGGCGGGCCGCGAGGCTGCTCAGCGAGACGACGCGGGCGCCCTTGGCGGCACGCAACAGCGGCAGCACGTGCCCGGTCAGCGCGAAATGCCCGAGATGGTTGCTGCCGAACTGCAATTCGAAGCCGTCGGCGGTGGTGTCGCGCTCGGGCGGCGTCATGACGCCGGCGTTGTTGATCAGGATGTCGATGGGGCGGCCCTCGGCGTTGAGCTGTTCGCCCAGGGCGGCGACGGAGGCCAGCGACGACAGGTCGAGCGCCTTGATGGTCAGCTTGGCGTCGGGAACCGCGGCGCGGATTTCCTCGATCGCCTTTTCCCCCTTGGCGCGGTTGCGGATCGCCATCACGACGTCGGCGCCGGCCGCCGACAGGCGCCGGGCCAGCCCGAAGCCCAGGCCGCTGTTGGCCCCGGTGACGATTGCCAGCCTGCCCGACAGGTCGGGAACCGTGGCGACGAGATCGTTGGCCATGCGTATCACTCCTTTCGTAACAGCCCCGTCCTAGTCTGCTCTTTGTGTCGCGGTCAGCGAACCCCTGCGGCAATCTGGTCGCCGCGTTGGTGCTCGGAGCGCTACCCGCGCTCGCCTTCCCCGCGCCGACGTGGTGGTGGCTGGCCTGGGTCGGCCTGGTTCCGCTGCTGTTGCTGGTGCGGGCGGCGCCGTCGGGATGGGCGGCGGCGGTGCGGGCCTGGTGCGGTGTCGCCGGGTTCGTGCTGGCCACCCAGTACTGGCTGGTGACCAGCGTCGGCCCGCTGCTAGTGCTGTTGGCCATCGGGGTGGGTGCGCTGTGGCTGCCGTGGGGGTGGCTGGCGCATCGGTTGTTGTCCGCGCCCGTCGGCTTTCGGCGAACGTTGGCGGCCGTGGTGGTGCTCCCGAGCGCGTGGGTGCTGGCCGAAGTCGTGCGGTCCTGGCCGCCGCTGGGCGGTTCGTGGGCGTCGCTCGGCGCGTCGCAGGCCGCGCAGCCCGTGACGCTGGCGTCGGCGTCGCTGGGCGGGGTGTGGCTGACGAGTTTCCTTGTGGCGGCGTGCAATACGGCCGTGGTGGGCGTGCTGGTGCACCGCGGTTTGGGCCGTGCGCTGGCGCTGGGCTGCGCGGCGGCGTGCGTCTCGCTCGGCCCTTTGTGGTATCTGCTGGGCCCCGCGCCGGCCGGCGGTGCGACCGTGCGCGTGGCGCTGGTGCAGCCCGGCGACATCGCCGACTCCGGCTCTCGCGAGGCGGCGAGCGAGGCGCTCACCGCGAGCCTCGCCGGCGCGCGGCTCGATCTGGTCGTCTGGGGTGAAAGCAGCGTGGGATCCGATCTCGGCGGCCATCCGGGGGTGTTGGCCCGGCTCGCCGACCTGTCCCGGCGGGTGGGCGCCGACCTGTTGGTCAACGTCGACGCGCCCGCGCCGGGCGGTGGGATCTACAAGTCGGCCGTACTGGTCGGGGAGCGCGGAGTGTTGGGCAGCTACCGCAAGACCCGGCTGGTGCCGTTCGGCGAATACGTCCCGCTGCGACCGCTTTTCGGCTGGATCACCCGGCACAGCCGGGCCGCCGCCGAGGACCGGCAGCGCGGGAGCGGCCCCGTGGTGCTGCGCGCCGGCGACCTGCCGATCGGGCCGCTCGTCAGCTACGAGACCCTGTTCTCCGACTTGGCCCGGCGGGAGGCGCGGCTGGGCGCCGGGCTGCTGGTGTATCAGAGTTCCACGTCGTCGTTCCAGGGGAGCTGGGCGCAGCCGCAGCTGGCAGCCCAACCCGCGGTGCGCGCCGTCGAGGCGGGCCGGCCGGCGGTGCACGTCGGGTTGTCGGGCGATAGCTCGGCCTTCGACGCGCGAGGCCACCGCCTGGCCTGGTGCCCGTCGGGATTCCGGGGTGTGACCGTCGTCGCGGTGCCGTTGGGGTCGACGGTCACGCCGTACCAACGGCTCGGTGACTGGGTGCCGGTGCTGGCGTTGGTGATCCTCGTCGGCTTCGCGGTTTTTCGCTCGCATCGCTTGCCCCGCGGTGCCACACTGCGTGGATGACCAGCAGACGGCTCGCGAAGGCCTCGCTGTCCGCCGCCGTCGCGCTGATGGTCGTGTCGGTGGGCGGCTTCATCGTCGCGCTGGTGCTCAACGCGTTCTTTCTGGACAAGTACAACGCCTACGGCGAGGTGCCGATCCCGGGATCGAAAAGCCTGTACCTGCCCGCCGGCGAGGTCACCGTCAGCCTGCACACCGTCGTCGTGGGCAGTCCCAACGGCGGCCTGCCGGTACCGCCGCTCGGGGTCACGATCGCGCCGCCCGAGGGGGTGGCGCAGCCGGCGGTCAGCGAAAACATCGGCAGCACAACGACGGTCAACAACGACGCGCACGTGCGGGTGTGGGTGGCCCAGATTCCCGTCGCCGGCACCTACAACATCACGACCGACGGCCAGGTCAACGGATACATCAACCCGCGACTGGCCTTCGGCCACAAGAGTTCCTACGGCTTTCTGGTGTGGTTGTTCGTCGGCCTGTTCGTGGTGGGACTGGTCGATTCGATTCTGTCGGGCATGTGGCTGTCCCGCACCCGGCGCAAGGCGGTGGTGGCGGCCAACCCGTTCTACCAACCGCCGGCGCCCGTGTCCGTGCCGATAGAACCCGGCGACGAGGGGGTCCGCCTCGAGCGGCTCAAAACGCTGGCCGCGCTGCGGGATTCCGGGGCGTTGACCCCGGCGGAGTTCGAGGCCGAAAAGCGCCGGATCCTCGACGGGCACTGATGGGCCCGAACCCTAGGATGTGCGGCCCAACCGCGATACGATCCGCCCTAAGAGTTTGGCCGTGGGGTTGGGGAGGTGGCTCGTGTCAGATGTGACCGCGACGCCGCAGATTATGGCGGCCGCGGCCGGGGATTTGGCCTCGGTGGGGGCGACGATCCACGCGGCCAACTCGACCGCAGCAGCCGGGACCGCGGGAGTGGAAGCTCCGGGCGGCGACGCGGTGTCGGCGTTCGTATCGGCGCTGTTTTCCGCGCACTCGAAGGCCTACCAGGCCGCCGGCGCCCAAGCGGCTTATTACCACGACCAGTTTGTGCAGGCCCTGCGCGCGAGCGCGGGAACGTATGCCGGAACCGAGGCCCTCAACGCGTCGCCGCTGCAGAAGGTGCAGGAATTCATCGGCGCGGCCAGCCAGAGTCCCGCCGGCCATCTGATCGGCAACACCGCCCACGGGGCGATCGATGCCGCGCAACACGGCGGAACCGGCGGCCCGGTGGTCGGCGGCGGCACCACCGCGCCCGTCGGCGGAACCCACGCGGGCGGCGGGGCCGGCGCATCCGCCGGAAACGGTCAGTCGGCGGCGGCCGGTGGCCCAGCGGCCGGCACTGCCGGGGGCAGCGGCGCCGTCACCGGTGATGGCGGCGGGCCCAGTGGTGGCGGTGGCGGTGGATCATCAGCCGCGGTCGCTGACCCGGGTGGCGTCGGCGTCGTGAGCGCCGGCGGAGCCAGTGCCGCGGCGGTCGCCCCGGCCGCTTGGGCACCGGCGGGGCCGGCCGCGCCATTCGTGCCGGGCGTCGCGGCGGCGCCGGCGGCGCCCGCCGCCATGGCCCCCGCCTACCCGGTTTCGCCGATGTTCGCCGGGCTGGGCGCGGAGGGCGTCGGTGGCCACGCCGCGGCCGTCGGTGGCCTGGGCGAACCGGTGGCACCGGCGGCCTCCGCCGCGGCGCCGCCGCCGGCCGCCCCGGCCATACCGACGGCACCCAAGGCGCTACATCAGGGCGGCCCGTCGCACCCGGGCGACCACCCGAGCGACTCGGACCGCGACAAACCGGCAATGCCCATTCCCATACCGCCGCTTCGGCTACCGAGGCTGCGGGGGTTGCGCGGAAAGCTGCGATTGGGGCTTCGGGACAGGGAAGAGTGGCGCAACGAACTTCGCGAGGCCGCGATCAGCAAGCCGTGGGGGCGCGAGGAGCTTCTGGGCGCCCTCGGCCTTCGCCCGCCCGGGAACTAATGACTCGCTGAACCGCCGGGCAATGCGGTGGCCCGCAGCAGTCCGCGTAGCCGTGGCGCGTCGGCGCTGTACGCGTAGGCGCCGAGCCAGGCGGTGAGCTTGGCCGTGAGCTCGGAAGGCATCGACGCCCGCCGCTGTGCCATGGTTTGCAGCGCCGTGTCGATCGCGGCGTAGCACTCGCCTGAACCGATCGCGGCGTAAAACCGATTGCGGTCGCGGTCGGTGAGTAGAGGGCTGACCGCATCAGCCAGTTCCCACGCCAGGTCGCATTCGGCCCTATCGTCCACGCCCTCAATCTTCGTCGGCCCGAGCCGTTTCGGCGACTCAGAGCGTGACGAAGTCGGCCATCATGGCCATGTCCTCGTGCTCGAGGTTGTGGCAATGGACAAGGTACGTTCCGCGGTAGTCGGTGAATTGGACGGCGATCTCCACCGCCCCGGACGGCGCGACATCGACGGTGTCCTTCCATCCGCGGTCGTAGCGGCCGGGAGCCCTGTTGTTGCGCGAAAGCACCTGAAAGTGGTTGAGATGTACATGGATCGGGTGCCGGATGTCTGTGATGAAGCGCCAGATTTCGACATCACCCAGGCGCGGCGTGGCCAGCGGAACCCCCGGCTTGTACGGCTTGTTGTTGATGGTCCAGATGCCGGCGCGGCCCTGTCCGAACAGGAAGGTGCGGGTGGCCACGGCGCGGCCGGGCTCCAGCGAGGCGTAACTTTCGCTGAGTTTCTCGGGAATCGCCGTTTCGTCCGATCGGTCGGTGCCGACGATGTCGAAGCGCATGATCTCCGAGGCGGACTGTGTCCCAAGCGCATTGGTGAGCCGCACCCGGGTTCCCGCCGGGTAGCGGGAGAAGTCGACGACGAGGTCGAACCGTTCGGCCGGGGCGAGGTCGACCGCGTCGTGGTTGATGGGTGCGGCCAGCAGGCCGCCGTCGCTTCCTATTTGGGTGAACGCGGACCCGCCCGGCGGCGGCGGGTCGAGCTGCAGCCGGTACCGGCGCGCGTTGGAGGCGTTGAGCACCCGGAATCGGTACCGTGCGGGGTCGGTTTCGAGCACCGGCCAGGGCGCCCCGTTGACCAAGACGACGTCGCCGAGCACACCGTTCATGTAGGGGAGGGCGACGTCGCCGTCCTGTGTGGTCGGGTACTGGAACGAGCCGTCGGCGCCAAACGAGCGGTCGGTGATCATCAGCGGTATGTCGCGGTGCCCTTTCGGTAGTGGCAGCGCGTCCTCTTCGTCGTCGCGCACGATGTGGAAACCGGCGAGCCCGCGCCAGACGGCCTGGCCGGTGTAGCCCATGCGGTGATCGTGATACCAGAGGGTGGCCGCGCGTTGCTGCATCGGGTAGACGTATTCACGCTGCCCGACAACGGAATCGCGCGACATGTTGTGCATGCCCGGGTGGCCGGCCGCGGCGTGCGCCGCGTGCGGCTCGATGAGGTCGAGCGGGTACCCGTCGCTGTCCGGCGGGGTGTGACCGCCATGCAGGTGCACCGCGACCGGAACGGGCAGCGCATTGTGATGGCGGATCGCGGTCCGTCGACCCGACCGCGACTCGATTGTGGGTCCGGGAAACGTGCCGCCGTACGTCCACGCTTGCGTGGTCAGTCCGGGCAGTATCGCCAAGTCGGCGACCCGCTGGGTGATGGTGTAATAGTCCGTCGCGCCATCGGTTTCGTCGGGGGCGAGCCGAGCCGGTATGGGCAGCGGCGCCTGAAAACGTGGCGGCAGCGGCGCGCCGCTCGCCAGCAGCGCGCCCGGCTCGGCGGGCCCCAGCGCTGATTGCGCGGCCGGCAACGCGGCGCCCACGACGCCCACACCCGTGGTGAGCAGGCCCGCGCGCAGCACGGCGCGGCGGTTCATCGCGTCGCCCCGAGGTCTGCGACGCCATGCCGCGCCGGCAGGGGCATACGCCAGATCATCGTCACCAGTTGGACGATCCCGGCGACCAACAGCACACCGAGCGGGATGTGCAGGGCGGTGAGGCGCAGTTCGCCGGTCGCGAACTCGGCGACGAGCAGCAGGGTCTGCACGACGCCGGCGAAGAAGGGGCCCCGCCGGCGGGTGCTGCGCCAGACCCACGCCAGGATCAGGATCTGCACCGCCGAGGTGACGGTGATCGCTCGGGCGCCGAGCGCGTGCAGCCGCAGCGCGTCGTATTGGCCGCCGAGGAAGTTGCCGGCCAAAATTGCCTGCGTGAGCGCCCAGGCGACCATCAACGCGGTGCTGAACCGCGCCAGCAGCAATGGTGCACGCGCGGCCAACATGTTCACAACACCCCCGGGTGCGCGGCGATCGCGGCCGTCAGGGCGGCGCAGTTGAGCGCGAGCAGGAACGCGCCGAACATCATCTGGCCGGTGATGTCGTGGGCAAGCACGTGGGTGTAGACCGCGCAGACGAAGAAGATGACCAGTCCCGCCGCCGCCGCGATGCCGATGGCCGGAACCCACAGGCCGACAACGAGTCCCACGGTGCCCAGCGTCTTCAACGTGCCGATGGGAAACCTCAACCACGAGACCGGCACGCCCGCGCTTGCCATCCCCGGAAGAATCGGCGCGAAGTGAACCAGCGCCGCGACGCCGGAGAATCCATCGAAGGCGATCGCGGTGAGCGTTACGACGAGATATGTGGTGTGCACGTCGCTCTCCTATCGGAGCAATTAGTCACGAATGATGATCATCATCATATTTGACAATAATGCGCGACGCCAGACCCCTTGAGGTCCGAGTGGTGGGGCGCCCGATGATCAGGCCAAGTGCGGGTGGATTCCCGGGATGAGCCCCGCCCCGGCGGCGACCCGCTGCAAAAGTCCCCGCAGCGTGGCCCGCTCCTTGGCGGACAGCGGCGCAGCGATCTCGTCTTCGAGCTCACGGCCCTGGTCGTCCAGGGCTGGCAGCAGGCGGCGGGCCTTGGCGGTGAGCGTCACGGCCACCGCCCGTCTGTCGTCGGGATGGGTCAACCGTTTGGCCAGCCCGCGTTGCTCGAGGCCGTCGATGACCATGACCATGGCATTGCGGTGAATGCCGAGGCGCTCGGAAAGCTCGCGCTGCGACTGCCCGTCGGAACTGGCCAACGCCACCAGCACCGCATACGTGCGCGGGTCGGCGCCGATCGGCGCCAGCCGGCGCTGGAAATCGCTGCTGACATGGGCACCCAGCTGCGAGAGCAGAAATGGGATCCGTTCGTCGAGTTCGGTGATGCCGGAGCCCTGTTCAGTCATTGGCCAAGGCTAACATCGGCCAGGATTGTCACGGGTCAGGATAATCAATACGCCACGCCGAGCGGCTGCCGGATCGTCCGTGCCGATCCCAGAGCGTCGAGCATGGCGTGCGCAACGTCCGCCCTCGAGATGGCCGAGCCGCGGGCCACGTTGGCGCCCACCACCGTGCGGTAATTGCCGGTGAGGGGTTGGTCCACGAGCCGGGGCGGACGCACGACGGTCCAGTCGATTTCGCTGTGCTGCAGGAGGGATTCCATCTCGGCGAGGTCGGCATAGACGTTTCCCAGGACGGTTTTCAGCACAGGGAGCAACACCCAGCGCGTCGTCAGGCGCTCGCCCTCGGCCGTCGGGCCCACTGGCAGCGCGCTGACGGCGACGAATCGCTTTGTCGAGCAAGCGTTCATCGCCGCCAGGATCGCGCGGGTGCTGCTGCTCACGACGGGGCCGTCTTTTCGTCCACGCGGGCCGAGGGCCGACAGCACGGCGTCGCTGCCGCGGATCGCGGGGATGAGGGTACCCGGATCGTCCAGCGCGGTGACGGTGACGACGTCTAGCGCTGGAACTGTCACGCCGAGCCGGCCGGCATCCCGTACGACGGCGGTCACGCCGTAACCGCGTCCCAGCCCTTGCTTTACGACCTCGCGGCCGACGCCGCCCGTCGCCCCGAACACCGTGATCTTCATGCTTCGTCTCCTCGTTGCCGACACAAGATTATCACTAACAGTGACAATATGCGAGTATGACGAAATTGACTGGTTTGATGTAAGACGCTGGACCTAGTGGCCGCGGGCCACCCACTCCTCGTAGTGCACGATCTCGTCGCCGATGGTGGTGCTATCGCCGTGACCGGTGTGCACCACGGTGTCACCGGGCAGCGTGCCGAGGCGCTCGGAGATGGACTGCAGGATCGTCGGGAAATCGGAGTACGAGCGGCCGGTCGCGCCGGGACCGCCGGAGAACAGGGTGTCGCCGCTGAACACGACGCCCAGGTCGTGCGAATACCAACACACGGATCCGGGGGAGTGGCCCGGGGTGTGCAGCGCCTGCAGCTCCGTCCCTCCCACACTCAGCGTCAGGCCGTCGGAAATGGAGCGGAAGTCTTTGTCCGGGTGCGTCATTCGCCACAGCACCTCGTCGGCCGGATGTAGCAGCACCGGCGCGTCGAGCGTCTCGCCGAGTTCCGGCGCGACCGTCACGTGGTCGTTGTGGCCGTGCGTGCACACCACCGCGACGACGTGGCGGCCACCCACGGCCTCGACGATCGGCGCCGCGTCGTGCGCGGCATCGAACACCACGACATTGGAATTGTCGCCGATCAGCCAGATGTTGTTGTCGACTTCCCAACTGCCGCCGTCCAATTCAAACGTGCCGTGGGTCACCACCCGATCGATGCTCACCATCAGAGCACCACCACCGAACGCAACACCTTGCCACCGTGCATCTTGTGGAACGCCTCCTCGACGCCGTCGAGCCCGATGCGCTCGGAGACGAACTTGTCCAGCGGCAGCCGGCCCTGCAGGTACAGGTCGATCAGGGTGGGGAAGTCGCGCTCGGGCAGGCAGTCGCCGTACCACGACGACTTCAGCGACCCGCCGTGGCTGAAGAAGTCCACCAGCGGCATGTCCAGGCGCATGTCCGGCGTCGGAACACCAACCAGCACAACGGTTCCCGCGAGATCGCGGGCGTAGAAGGCCTGCTGCCAGGTTTCGGGCCGGCCCACCGCGTCGATCGCCACGTTGACGCCGAAGCCGTCGGTGAGGTCCTGGATGGTCTTCACCACGTCGAATTCGCGGGCGTTGATCGTGTGGGTGGCGCCGAACTTGCGGGCCAGGTCCAGTTTCGTGTTGTCGGTGTCGACGGCGATGATCCGCCGGGCCCCGACCAGCGCGGCCCCCGCGATGGCGGCGTCGCCCACACCGCCGCAACCGATCACGGCGACGGTGTCGTCACGCGTCACCGCCCCGGTGTTGATGGCGGCGCCGATCCCGGCCATCACGCCGCAGCCCAGCAGGCCGGCGACGGCGGGGTCGGCCTGCGGGTCGACCTTGGTGCACTGGCCGGAATGCACCAGCGTCTTGTCGGCGAACGCCCCGATGCCCAGCGCCGGCGTCAGTTCCGTGCCGTCGGTCAGCGTCATCTTCTGTTCGGCGTTGAACGTGTCGAAGCAATACTGCGGCCGGCCGCGCTTGCAGGCCCGGCACTGCCCGCACACGGCGCGCCAGTTCAGGATCACGAAGTCGCCCGGCTCGACGGCCGTCACGCCCGGCCCGACCGCTTCGACGCGGCCGGCGGCCTCGTGGCCGAGCAGGAACGGATACTCGTCGTTGATGCCGCCCTCGCGATAGGTCAGGTCCGTGTGGCAGACCCCGCAGGCGATGACGTCGACCACCGCCTCGCCGGGTCCGGGGTCGGGCACGACGATGTCGACCAGCTCGACGGGTTCGCCCTTCTTGCGTGAAATGACTCCGCGCACTGTCTGACTCATGGCACCAACCTACTGACGGGGGTAATGCCTCGCGCAGTTGGCCGTCCGCCCAGTGAAAAGAGCCGGTGTAGCGTCGCTGGATGTGACAGCACCAGAGAAGATCTCCGAAACCACAGAGGAATTCGCCGGGCGAATGGTCGCCGCCATCGACGGCGCGAGCCTGACCCTCCTGCTGAGCATCGGGCACCAGACCGGCCTGCTGGACACGCTCGCCGGGATGGCGCCGGCCACCAGCGCGCAGATCGCGGAGGCCGCCGGCCTCAACGAACGCTATGTGCGGGAGTGGCTGGCCGGCATGGTCACCGGGCACGTTGTCGAGTACGACCCGGCCACCGCCACCTACACGTTGCCCGCGCACCGGGCGGCCGCGCTCACGCGTGCCGCCGGCCCGCACAACCTTGCCCTGGTAGCCCTGTTCATCCCGCACCTCGGCGAGGTGGAGCAGAAGATCGTCGACTGCTTCCGCGCGGGCGGCGGGCTGGCGTACAGCGAGTTCCCGCGCTTCCACGCGCTGATGGCCGAGCAGAGCGCCGCGGTGTTCGACATCGCGCTCGTCGACGTCGTGCTGCCGTTGGTCGACGGCCTGCCCGAACGCCTGCGCGCAGGGGCCGACGTGGCCGACTTCGGCTGCGGCAGCGGACACGCGATCAACGTGATGGCGCAGGCGTTCCCGGCGAGCCGGTTCACCGGCATCGACTTCTCGAACGAGGCGATCGCGACCGGCGTCGCCGAGGCGGCCCGCCTCGGCCTGACGAATGCGACCTTCGAGGCGCACAATCTGACCGACCTGGACAAGCAAGACGCCTACGACGTCATCACCACGTTCGACGCCATCCACGATCAGGCGCAGCCGGCGCGGGTGCTGGAGAACATCTACCGGGCGCTGCGGCCCGGCGGGGTTTTCCTGATGGCCGACATCAAGGCGTCGAGCCGGCTCGAGGAGAACATCGACGTCCCGATGAGCACCTACCTGTACACCGTCTCGCTGATGCACTGCATGACGGTGTCGCTGGCGCTGGACGGCGTCGGGCTGGGCACCGCCTGGGGGACGCAGCTGGCCACCTCGATGCTCGCCGACGCCGGGTTCGACGACGTCCGGGTGACCGAGGTCGAGGGCGATCCGATCAACAACTACTACATCGCCAGGAAGTGATGTCGGCCCTCGAGCGCATCGCCGACTGGCCGGTGGCGGCCGCGGCCGCCGCGGTCGTCGGGCCCGCCGGGGTGCTGGCCAGCTACGGCGACGCCGGGCGGGTCTTCGAGCTGGCCTCGGTGACCAAGCCGCTGGTGGCCCGGGCCGCGCAGATCGCCGTCGAGGAGGGGGTCGTCGAGCTGGACACCCCGGCCGGCCCGCCCGGCTCCACGGTCCGGCACCTGCTGGCGCACGCGTCGGGCCTGGCGATGCACAACGATCGGGTGCTGGCCAAGCCGGGCACCCGCCGGATGTATTCAAATCAGGGCTTCACCGTGCTGGCCCAGACCCTGGAGGCGGAGTCGGGGATCGAATTCGGCCGCTACCTCGCCGAGGCGGTATGCGAACCGCTCGGCATGGCGACGACCCGGCTGAACGGCGGCGCCGCGGCCGCCGGGTTCGGCGCGACGTCCACGGTCGCCGACCTGGCGGCCTTCGCTCGTGAGCTGCTGCGCCCGGCCACGGTGTCGGCGGAACTGCACGCCGAGGCCACGACGGTGCAATTTCCCGGCCTGGACGGCGTGTTGCCCGGTTACGGGGTGCAGCGGCCCAACGACTGGGGCCTGGGCTTCGAGATCCGCGACGCCAAATCGCCGCACTGGACGGGGTCGCGCAACTCGGCGCGCACGTACGGACATTTCGGCCAGTCAGGCGGGTTTATCTGGGCGGATCCGGAGGCGGACCTGGCGCTGGTGGTGCTCACGGACCGCGATTTCGGCGACTGGGCGTTAAAGCCGTGGCCTGCGCTTTCAGACGCAGTGATATTTGACCACTCCGCACACTAGCGCAACAGGGGCATCAGAGGGCACAATAGACACGCAGGACACAAAAATTTACATGCATCCCGCTTGCACGGGTCCACCAGGTCGTTGGGGAAGACGTCCCTCGTGGAACCGAAGGAGCAGGAGATGCGTGCGTCGAACCAATTTGCCGACGTGACGACTGGTGTGGTGTACGTCCACGCCTCGCCCGCGGCGGTGTGCCCGCATGTCGAGTGGGCGTTGTCGTCGACCCTGCAGTCCAAGGCCAACCTGGTCTGGACGCCGCAGCCGGCGATGCCCGGGCAGCTGCGCGCGGTCACCAACTGGGTCGGGCCGGTGGGCACGGGCGCCCGGTTGGCCAACGCCCTGCGCTCTTGGTCGGTGCTGCGGTTCGAGGTCACCGAGGACCCGAGCCCCGGGGTCGACGGCCAGCGGTTCAGCCACACCCCGCAGCTCGGCCTGTGGAGCGGGTCGATGAGCGCCAACGGCGACGTCATGGTCGGGGAGATGCGGCTGCGGTCGATGATGGCCCAGGGCGCCGACTATCTGGCCGCCGAGCTGGATTCCGTGCTGGGGACGGCGTGGGACGAGGCGCTCGAGGTGTATCGCGACGGTGGCGACGCCGGCGAGGTGACGTGGCTCAACCGGGGCGTCGGCTAGGCCGCAGGATCCGCGCCGCGGCGGGAACCGCGGAAATCTCGGCGGGCAGCGCGCAGGCGAAGTCGCCGTCGGCGTAGACGTTGATGCCGGGGCACTCGACCTGGATCGTCTTGGCGCGCGCGGTGGTTACCTCGTCGAGGTCGACGTGCGTGCCCTTCATGACGGTGGGGAACAGGCGGACCAGCTTCGTGCGCGACGCCGAATGCGCCATGGTGATGTCGAGCAGCCCGTCGGTGGGGTCGGCGTTGGGGCAGATCAGCAGGCCGCCGCCGTAGCTGCGGGTGTTGCCGAAGGCCGCCAGCGTGATGTCGGCGTCGATCTCCTGGCTGCCGTCGAGCACCATGCGGAACGGCAAGAGCCGCAGCTGCGACAGCTCGGCCAGCATCGCGATGTAATAGCGCAACCGCCCGTGCGGCCAGGTCATCCGGTTGGCGCGGTCGGTCACCAGGGAGTCGAAGCCGGTGGCCGCGACGGTGCCGAACCACTTCTCGGTGTCGCCCCATTGGATCCGGCCGAGGTCGATGGTTTCGGTCCAGCCGTTGGCGACGACGTCCGCGGCGGCCTCGGGATCCTTTGTGGGAATGCCGAATTCGCGGGCATGGTCGTTGCCGGTGCCGGCGGGGATGATGCCCAGCGGAACGTCGGTGCCGGCCAGCACCTGCAGCGCGTTGGAGACGACGCCGTCGCCGCCGGTGACCATGACCGCGTCGGTTCCCCGTTCGATCTCGGTGGCGACGAGGTGGCGCGCGTCCTCGGCGTCGTCGCCGATGATCTCGGTGACCTGCACGCCGCGCTCGTGCAGCCGGGCGATCGCGACCTGCGCGGCGCGGATCGCGGCGCCGTGACCGGAGACGGGGTTGGTCAGCGCGGTCACTTTGCCGATCTCGCGCTCGGCGTTCACGGAATCAGCTTGCCGGGGTTGAGGATTCCCGCCGGGTCGAGCGTCGCCTTGACCGCGCGCAGGACCTGCACGCCCAGCTCGCCGACCTCGTCGCGCATCCAGGGCCGGTGGTCGGCGCCGACCGAATGATGGTGGGTGATGGTTCCGCCGGCGGCGACGATCGCGTCCGAGGCGGCCTTCTTGGCGGCCCACCACTGCTCGATCGGGTTGCCGCGCTGCCCGGCGACGACGGTGAAGTAGAGCGAAGCGCCGGTGGGGTAGACGTGCGAGATGTGGCACATCACCAGCGCGGGTGTGCCGGATTCGGCCAGCGCGCTGGTAAGCGCGTCGGTGACAGCGGCTTTCAGCCTCGGAACGTTCGACCAGTCGGTGGCGGTCTCGAGGGTCTCGCAGAGCGCGCCGGCGGACAGCAGCGAGTCGCGCAGGTACGGCGCGGCGAACCGCCCGTGCTCCCAGGCCTGCGCCGGCGCTTCGCCCAGCGACGTGCCGCCCCGGGCGGCCAGCAGCGCGCTGGTCTCGGCGTGCCGGCTCTCGACGTGCTCCTTGGTGCCCTCGAACACGGTGATGCCCAGGCAGCCGCCGGTGATCTGGTTTTCGCCGATCGCCTCGGTGGTGGCGAGGTTGACGCCGGTCTCGACCTCGTCGGAGAGCCGAATGACGGTGGGGCCGGTGGCATTTTGGGTGACGGCGCGCAGGGCCGCGGCCCCGGTTTCGAAATCGGGGAACGACCACGCCTCGTAGCGCACGGCATCGGGGATTCGGTGCACGCGCAGGCGCACCTGGGTGATGACGCCGAACGCCCCCTCGGAGCCGAGCAGCAGCTGGCGCAGGTCGGGGCCCGCGGCCGATTCCGGTGCGCGACCGAGGTCCATCGTGCCCACGGGCGTGACCATCCGCAGGCCGCGAACCATGTCGTTGAACCGGCCGTAGCCCGCCGAGTCCTGACCGGAGGACCGCGTCGCCGCGAATCCGCCGATGGTGGCGTACTCGAAGCTCTGCGGGAAGTGCCCGAGCGAAAACCCGCGTTCGCCGAGCAGGCGTTCGGCGTCCGGCCCGGTGGCCCCGGCCCCGAAAACGGCCTGGCCGGACACCTCGTCGAGCTCGATGAGCCGGTCGAGGCGGCGCAGGTCGAGCGACACCACGGCGCCGAATTCGCCGCGGCCGGGGTCGAGACCACCGACCACGCTGGTGCCGCCGCCGAACGGGATCACGGCGATGCGGTGCTCGGAGCAGTAGCGCAGGACCTCGCCGACGGCCTCCTCGTCTGCAGGGAGCAACACGGCGTCGGGGGCGTCCTGAACCCCGGTGTCCTTTCGGCGCAGCAGGTCGAGCGTGGACTTGCCGCCCGCCCGCAGCAGCCGATCGCGGTCATCGGTGCGGCAGTACTCGGCGCCCACGATGCCGGCCAGCGCGTCTTTGTCGGCGGGGGACAAGAGCGAGGGGCGCAGCTTCACCTGGTCGGCGCCGATGTCGGGTAGATCCGAATCCTGCAGTCCCACAGCCTGTTTCAGCAGCGAGCGGATGCCCTCGGAGAGGGGCTTGGCCGCGGCGGGATCCCCCCACGCGTTCCACTTCATCGGCGGGCGGAGTTGCTCGGCGTGCGTCATGCGTTACAGTATTACACATGCTGTCAACCAGTAACGCTCCGCCGGATACCCGCGACCGGATCCTGTCGGCGGCGGCCAGCTGTGTGGTCGATTTCGGGGTGGACCGGGTCACGCTGGCGGAGATCGCCCGGCGGGCCGGTGTCAGCCGGCCCACCGTGTACCGCCGCTGGCCGGACACCAAGTCGATCGTCGCGGCACTGCTGACCCAGCGCATCGTCGGCGTGATGCGCGATGCGCCGCTACAGGGCGACGACCGGGAATCGCTGGTGCGACAGATCGTTACGGTCGCCGATCTGCTGCGTCACGACGAGCTGGTGATGTCGGTGATGCACTCGGAGCTGGCGCCGATCTACATCACCGAGCGCCTCGGGGCCAGCCAGCAGATGCTGATCGACGCCCTGGCCGAGCGGCTGCGCGCGGCCCAGCGCCACGGCAGCGTCCGTGCCGGCGATCCGCTGCAGATGGCCACGATGGTGCTGCTCATCGCGCAGTCGACCATTCAGTCGGAACGCATCGTCCGCCCGATCCTCGATGCCGACGCGCTGGCCGCCGAGCTCGCGTACTCGCTGAACGGATACCTGTCGTGACGGCCTTGAACGCGGCGCGGCGAACCGCTGATCTGACTGCACTCGCCGATGGGGCGCCGCTGGACGTCGTCGTGATCGGCGGCGGCATCACCGGCGTGGGGATCGCCCTGGACGCCGCGTCACGGGGGCTGCGGGTGGCGCTGGTGGAAAAACACGACCTGGCGTTCGGCACCAGCCGGTGGAGTTCCAAGCTGGTCCACGGCGGTCTGCGCTACCTGGCGACCGGCAACGTCGGCATCGCCCGGCGCAGCGCCATCGAGCGCGGAATCCTGATGACGCGCAACGCCCCCCATCTCGTCCACGCGATGCCGCAGCTGGTGCCGTTGTTGCCCTCGCTGAGTCACACCAAGCGCGCTTTGGTGCGCGCGGGGTTCCTGGCCGGCGATGGGCTGCGGGCGCTGGCGGGCACGCCCTCGTCGGTGCTGCCCCGGTCGCGGCGGATTTCGGCGGCGCGCGCCGTGGAGATGGCGCCCACGGTCCGGCGCGACGGCCTCGACGGCGGCTTGCTGGCCTACGACGGGCAGTTGATCGACGACGCCCGGCTGGTCACGGCCGTCGCGCGGACCGCGGCGCAACACGGCGCGCGCATCCTGACCTACGTCGCGGCCTCCGAGGCGTCCGGCACCTCGGTGCGGCTGACCGATCAGCGGACGGGACAGTCGTTCGACGTGTCGGCCCGCGCGGTCATCAACGCGGCCGGGGTGTGGGCGGCCGAGATCGACGATTCGCTGCGGCTGCGGCCCAGCCGCGGGACGCACCTCGTCTTCGACGCTGGGGTGTTCGGGAATCCGACTGCGGCCCTTACGGTTCCGATTCCCGGTGAGCTCAACCGCTTCGTGTTCGCGATGCCCGAGCAGCTGGGCCGGGTCTATCTGGGCCTGACCGACGAAGACGCGCCCGGCCCGATTCCCGACGTGCCGGAGCCCTCGGCCGAAGAGATCGCGTTCCTGCTGGACACGGTGAACACGGCGTTGGGCATGGCGCTCGGCACGGCCGACGTGATCGGCGCCTACGCCGGGCTGCGCCCGCTCATCGACACTGGCGAGGGCCGCACCGCCGATGTGTCGCGCGAGCACGCCGTCCTCGAGGCGCCGTCCGGCGTCATCAGCATCATCGGCGGCAAGCTGACCGAATACCGGCACATGGCCGAGGATGTCCTGGACTTCGCCGTCGGCCGGCGGGGGCTGAGCGCGGGCGGCTGCCGGACCCGTGACCTGCCGCTGATCGGGGCGCCGGGCAATCCCGGGTCGGGCGATCGGCTTTGCGCCGGATTGCCCGCGTCGCTGGTGGCGCGGTACGGCGCGGAGGCGCCCCACGTCATCGCGAGCGCGAGCTGCGATCGACCGACCGACCCCGTCGCGGAGGGCATAGACGTGACCCGGGCCGAGTTCGAGTACGCCGTCACTCACGAGGGCGCGCTGGGCGTCGGCGACATCCTGGACCGACGGACCCGGATCGGGCTGGTGGCGCGCGATCGTGAGCGCGTCGCGGGCGTGGCCGAGGAATTCGTGGCGCGCGTCGGCTGAGGATATCATTGAACGGAACTAGCCCGTATCGTTAGGAACGTTATGAAGCCCGAAAGCGGCCAGGCCAGCGCGTCGAGCCGGACCCGAAGCCCGGGACGCCTGGATCGATCGCTGGACGCGGCCATCCTCGACGCGACCCTGGCCGGTGTCGCCGACGTCGGCTATGACCGGTTGAGCATGGACGACGTCGCGTCGCGCGCCGGCGTCGGGAAGGCGGCGATCTATCGTCGCTGGCCGTCGAAGGAGGTGGTGGTCGCCGATGCGATCGCGCATTGGCGGCGGCGGCTGGGACCCATCGAACCGCCCGACACCGGCAGCCTTCGTGGTGACATAGACGCGCTGGCTGCGGCCACTCCCGACCTGAATGACGCTGATACACATATGATTCGCGTGGTTGTCGGGGTGGCGACGGCGGCAATGCACAACCCCGTCCTGGCGGCCGCCCTGGACGACCTGGTGCTGTCGACCCCGCGACAGGTAGTCCGCGCGGTGCTCGACCACGCGGTGGCTCGCGGGGAAATTCCGGCCGGCCGCGACCTGAGCCTGATCCCCGACGTCGCGCTGGGCCTCAACGTGCTGCGGGTGATCACCGGACGGCCGATCGACCGGGTCTATGTCCGGCGCATGCTCGAAGACGTGATCCTGCCGATGGCCGGGGGGCCGGCGCCGTAGTTGTTGCGCATTCCGCCGCGCCGTGCCACATTGGGTCTAGGCGGAACTAATCCGTTCCGTCTAGATGGGAGACGAACGATGAACGTCACGCATGTCCCGGTGCTGATCGTCGGCGCGGGAGCCGCCGGGCTGGCCACCTCCGCACTGCTCGCAAAACACGGTGTTCGCTCGCTGGTGGTCGAAAAGCGCGGTGAGGTGTTCATCTACCCGAAAGCGCGCAACCTGAGCTTCCGCACCCTGGAGATCCTGCGCGGCCTCGGATTGGCCGACGAGGTCCACGCGATCGCCCACGGCGTTTCCGACATGCTGACCAAGCCGACGCTCAACAGCGCCGAACAGCGTCAGGCGCTCGACGTCAACGCGATCTTCGCGCCGTTCAAGGATCTGAGCCCGGAGCCCGGCGGCCAGTACTGCCCGCAGAGTGCCTTCGAACCGATCCTGCTCACCCACATCCGTGGACACGGTAGCGAGGCGCGCTACAACACGCAGTTGGACTCGTTCGACCAGGACGAAAGCGGCGTCACCGCGGTCATCCGCGATCGCGAGTCGGGCGCGACCGAGACGATACGCGCTGACTATCTCGTCGCCGCCGACGGCGTGCACAGCCCGATCCGGGATGCGCTGGGCGTGACGACCTCCGGCTACGGGGCACTGCCAATCTATGTCGTGTTCGTCTACTTCCGGGCGCCGTGGCGACAATTCGCCCGCGACCTCGGTGCGGGCGACGGCATCCAAGTCAAAAACCCGGACGTGGAGGGCATCTTTCTGCGGGTGCGCGACGACCTCGGAATGTTCATCAACACCTACTTTCCCGCCCGCGGCGAATCCGCCGAACAGTTCACCGCGCAGCGGTGCCGCGAGATGCTGACGAAAGCGATCGGCGAGCCGATCGACGTGGAAGTCATCGACGTGGCATCCTGGCAGCCGTACGAGCGGGTCGCCGACCAATTCCGCTGCGGCCGAGTGTTTCTCGTCGGCGATTCGGCCCACACCATGCCGCCGTTCAAGGCCGGCGGGGCCAACACGGCCATCCAGAGCGCGCACAACTTGGCCTGGAAGGTGGCCGCCGTCTTGAACGGGACCGCCGACCCGGCCCTATTGGGCACCTACCATGCCGAGCGGCACCCGGTCGGGCGCTTCAACGCGCGCCAGTCGCTCACCGGGCCGTCGCTGGCCTTCTTGCGATTGGACGACGACCGGCCGCTATTGCCGCCGGACGAAGAGGCGCCCATGTTCGCGGTGCTCATCGGATACCGATACCGTTCTGCCGCGGTGGTTTCCGACGATCCCGTTCCGCCGGATGCCGACGCCGTGTCACTGGTGGAAGAATTGCGCGGGCAGCCCGGCACCCGCGTCCCGCACGCCTGGGTTACCGACGACGGGAAGCGGGTCTCGACCCTCGATCTGCTCGGGCCTGGCTTCACGCTGCTCACCGGAGACGACGATGCGGCATGGTCGGACGCGGCGACCTGCGCGGCGAAGGCCGCCGGCGTCCCAATCACCGTGCGGCGCATCGGAACCGCGCTCGATGCCGACGGCGCGTGGGCCGCCGCGACGGGACTCGCGCCCGACGGGGCGTTGTTGGTGCGCCCCGACGACTTCGTCGCCTGGCGTGCCGACGAGCTCCCGCGCTCGCCCGGGGACGCGCTCGGCCGGGCGCTGTGCCGGATCCTCGGCCGCGCGCCATGACCGACCCGCCGCGTTTGGAAACGGTGGCCTGCCTGGGCTCGAGCACCACGGCGTCGGCTGACATCCCACCGCGAGCAGACGCAGAATCGCACTGCGCGAGGGGGCGGTTTCAGGCGGTGAATGCAACAGTGGGTGGTTTTGGCG
>NZ_JCALCS010000013.1:0-23316 GCF_059812465.1 Mycobacterium sp. NGS54
CGGCAACAGTGCGATTCTGCGTCTGGTGGCCGGGCAGGGCCCGGCGAACACGGCTAGCGGACTAGCGGGCGCGGCGGGCGAGCCTCTCGGAGTCCGAGATCAGCACGCTCTTGCCCTCCAGGCGGATCCAGCCGCGGTGGGCGAAATCGGCCAGGGCCTTGTTGACGGTTTCCCGCGAAGCGCCCACCAGTTGGGCGATCTCCTCTTGCGTGAGGTCGTGGGTGACCCGCATCGCGCCGCCCTCCTGGGTGCCGAAACGCTGGGCCAGCTGCAGCAGCTGTTTGGCCACCCGGCCGGGCACGTCGGTGAAGATCAGGTCGGCGAGGTTGTTGTTGGTCCGCCGCAGCCGTCGGGCTAGTACCCGCAGCAATTGTTCGGCGATTTCCGGGCGGTCGGCGATCCACGCCCGCAGCGCGTCGCGGTCCATCGACACCGCTCGAACTTCGGTGATGGTGGTCGCGCTGGAAGTCCGCGGCCCCGGGTCGAAGATCGACAATTCGCCGAACATGTCCGACGGGCCCATGATCGTCAGCAGATTCTCACGGCCGTCCGGCGACCGCCGGCCGATTTTGACCTTCCCCGAAACGATGATGTACAGCCGGTCGCCCGGTTCCCCCTCGGCGAAAACCGTGTGCCCGCGCGGGAAGTCGACGGGTTGCAATTGCTTGGTCAGCGCGGTGACCGCGCCGGGCTCAACCCCTTGGAAGATTCCTGCTCTTGCCAGGATCTCGTCCACCGTTGCCTCTTCAGCTTCCAATTGTGATACGGGCAGGCCAACCCTGCTCGTGTGACGTAAGTCTAGAGGTAGGCCAATTGTGTCCAACGTGCCACGCTACACACGATTGACGTGTCTAGTCCCCCCAAATTGCGGATTGACATGCGAATGGGCCCCCATCCGCGTCGGCAGACCGGCCTCGTCGCGATCGCCGAGGGCGGTGGCAAACACCGGCTTGGCGTGCCGGGGTCCGATCGCCGGGCGCACCGGTGGTGCATTTACCGGCCGCAGGGCCTGGCGCCGATGCAGGTATTCCAGCGCCTCGGGCATGCCTTCGCGGGCCAGCGTATGCACGTCGACGGCCTCCGCATACTCGAGGAATTCGTCGACATCGGTGACCGAGACGTTGTCGTGGGCGAGCTCGGATTCCAGCCGCCCCAGACCGAACGTCACGAGCATCAAGAGCCCGGGAACGCACGCCACCAGCAACCATGACACAAGGAGAGTAAACATGGCTTAGGTCTCAGCCAGATCACGAAATCAGTACTCTGTCGTAGGTGACAGCGGCAAAGGCATCCGGGCGCTCGAAGTCAACGCCCTCCGCTTCAGACGGTGTCGTCGACGATCGCTGGTCGAAAGAAACGCGAGTTGGGTTGGTGCGACGGGCGCGGCGGATGAATCGCACACTGGCGCAAGCGTTTCCGGACGCCCACTGCGAGCTGGACTTCACGACGCCGCTGGAGCTGACGGTGGCCACCATCCTCTCGGCGCAGAGCACCGACAAGCGGGTCAACCTGACCACGCCGGCGTTGTTCAAGCGATACCGCTCCGCGCTGGATTATGCGCAGGCCGACCGCGCCGAGCTGGAAAACCTCATCCGTCCCACCGGTTTCTTCCGGAACAAGGCGTCGTCGCTGATCGGGCTGGGGCAGGCCCTCGTCGAACGGTTCGACGGGGAGGTCCCGTCGACCATGGCCGAACTGGTCACCCTGCCGGGCGTGGGCCGCAAGACCGCCAACGTCATCCTGGGCAACGCCTTCGACATCCCGGGAATCACCGTCGACACCCATTTCTCACGGTTGGTGCACAGGTGGCGGTGGACCATTGAAAAGGATCCGGTCAAGATCGAACACGCGGTCGGCGAGCTGATCGAACGCCGGGAGTGGACCATGCTGAGCCACCGCGTCATCTTCCATGGGCGCCGGGTGTGCCACGCCCGCAAACCGGCGTGCGGCGCCTGCATCCTCGCCAAGGACTGCCCGTCCTTCGGGCTGGGTCCCACCGAACCGCTGCTCGCCGCGCCCCTCGTCCAGGGCCCGGAAACCGAGCACCTGCTGGCCCTGGCGGGGCTGTAATACCGGGGCGCGCGACGTTGACCCGGACAACCCGGTGGACCATCGCGATCCTGGCAGTGGTGGCGGCGCTGGGCGCGGCGCTGGTGGCCCAGTTGCGCGACGACTCCACACCGACCGCGACGACGCAGGCGCCCGCTCCCCGGGAGCACCGCGACGCCGACACACCAGCCGCGCTCGCGGGTCCCCGCGAGCGCGCCAACCTGCCGCCGTGCCCGGCTTCCGGCGCGGGTCCCGGCCCGGAGGCGCTGCGCGGCGTGACGGTGGAATGCGCCGCCGATGGTTCGGCCGTCGACGTCGCGCGCGCGCTGGCCGGGCACCGGGTGGTCCTCAATCTCTGGGCGTATTGGTGCGCGCCGTGCGCGGCCGAACTTCCCGCGATGGCCGAGTATCAGCGTCGGGTCGGGTCGGACGTGATGGTGGTGACCGTCCACCAGGACGAGAACGAGACGGCCGCGTTACTGCGGTTGGCGGAGTTGGGGGTTCGGCTGCCCACCCTGCAGGACGGCCGTCGTCGGGTCGCGGCCGCGCTGCGTGTGGTAAATGTGATGCCTGCGACGGTCGTCCTCCGGCCGGACGGTAGCGTTGCGCAGATGCTGCCGCGACCTTTCGCCAGTGCCGACGAGATCGCAGCTGCGGTCGGAAACGACGCGGGATAGGCAGATTGACTGGACCGAGGGAGGCGCCCGTGGGTTCTGGGGGCCTTCCCCGCTCGCGGGGGACCATTCCGCTGATACCCGACTTGTCGCCGCCCTGGTTGCGCCCACTGGTGAACAACGTGGGCCAGATCCCCGAGGCGTACCGCCATCGGCTGCCGGCCGGCGTACTGGCGATGGTGACCGCATCCAAGGCCGCGGCGTCGATGGCGTCGTTGCTCGGGGACGACCGCGAGGCCGCCGTTCTGGTGTTGTTCTCCGGTCCCGAATCCGGCCCGGCCGACGGTGGTGTGCCCGACGACGCCGATCTGTTGCTGACCGTGCGGGCCTCGACATTGCGCCACCACGCCGGCCAGGCGGCCTTTCCCGGCGGCGCCTCGGATCCCGCCGATGACGGTCCGGTGGCCACCGCGCTGCGCGAGGCGCAGGAGGAAACCGGGATCGACGTCAGTCGGCTGCATCCACTGGCCACGATGGAACGGACGTTCATCGCGCCGTCCCGGTTCCACGTCGTGCCCGTGTTGGCGTACTCGCCGGACCCGGGGCCGGTGGCCGTCGTCGACGAGACCGAAACCGCGATCGTGTCGCGGGTTCCGGTGCGCGCCTTCATCAATCCGGACAACCGGCTGATGGTGTACCGAGGCAACCTCGGCCGCCGCTGGGCCGGGCCGGCGTTTCTGTTGAACCAGATGCTGGTGTGGGGCTTCACCGGCCAGGTGATTTCCGCGGTGCTCGACGTGGCCGGCTGGGCCCGGCCCTGGGACACCACCAACATCCTCGAGCTGGACGAGGCGATGGTGCTGGTCGGCGACGAGGGCGGCGCCCGATGAACATGAACTCGATGACCCCGTCGCAGTGGCTGGACATCGCCGTGCTGGCGGTCGCTTTCATCGCGGCCATCTCCGGCTGGCGCTCGGGGGCGCTGGGCTCCCTGCTGTCGTTCGTCGGCGTGTTGCTCGGGGCCATCGCGGGCGTGTTGCTGGCGCCCCACATCGTCAGCCACATCGCCGCGCCCCGCGCCAAACTGTTCACCGCGCTGTTCCTGATCCTCGCGCTGGTGGTCGTCGGCGAGGTCGCCGGCGTGGTGCTGGGGCGGGCCGTCCGCGGCGCGATCCACAGCCGCGCAATCCGAACCATCGACTCGGTCATCGGCGTGGGCGTCCAGCTGGTGGTGGTGCTGACCGCGGCGTGGCTGCTGGCCACCCCGCTGACCCAGTCCAAGGATCAACCCGAACTGGCCGCCGCGGTCCGGGGTTCGCGGGTGCTCGCGCAGGTCAACGAGGTCGCGCCGCCCTGGCTCAAGACGGTGCCCAAGCGTCTCTCGGCGCTGTTGAACACCTCCGGCTTGCCCGCGGTGCTCGAGCCGTTCAGCCGCACCCCGGTGATTCCGGTGGCGTCGCCGGACCCCGCCCTGGCCACCAACCCGGTGGTGACGACCGCCGCGCCGAGCGTGGTAAAGGTGCGCAGCCTCGCGCCGAGCTGCCAAAAGGTGTTGGAGGGCAGCGGATTCGTGATCGCGCCCGACCGGGTGATGACCAACGCGCACGTGGTGGCCGGGTCCAACAGCGTCCAGATCTACGCCAGCGGCAACCCCCTCGATGCCACCGTGGTGTCCTACGACCCGTCGGTCGACATCGCGATCCTCGCCGTCCCGAACCTGCCGGCGGCGCCGTTGGCCTTCGCCCAGGGCGAGGCCAAGAGCGGCGAAAGCGTTGTGGTGCTGGGCTATCCGGGCGGCGGCAACTTCACCGCGACCCCGGCCAGGATCCGCGAGGCGATCAGACTCAGCGGTCCCGACATCTACCGGGATCCGGCGCCGGTCACCCGCGACGTGTACACCATCAGAGCCAGTGTGGAGCAAGGCAATTCCGGCGGTCCGCTGATCGATCTCAACGGTCACGTGCTCGGCGTCGTGTTCGGGGCCGCGGTCGACGACCCCGACACCGGCTTCGTGCTGACCGCCGACGAGGTGTCCAGTCAGCTCTCCAAGATCGGCGACACCCAGCAGGTCGCCACCGGGTCCTGCGTCAGCTGACGGGGTTCCCGTACACCTGCTCGAAGAACCGCATCAGGTGCCGGTTGATTTCCTCCGGCGCCTCTTCGTGACTGAAATGGCCTGCGCCGGTGATGGATACGTAGCGCCCGTGGGCCGCGTAACGCCGGGTGCGGTCCACCGGGTCGGCGAGCACGTACGGATCGGCGTCACCGCGCAGGTGTAGTAGCGGCATGCCGAGCTGCTGTGACATCGATTTCATGAACCGCCGGCCTTCGCCGCGCAGCTGGCTGCGCACCGCCCAGCGCTGGTATTCCAGCGCGGAGTGCGCGGCCGCCGGGATCCGAATGGCCGTCCGCATGTGCCGGATCGCCTGTGAAAAATCCTCGGAGGCAACCCATTTGGGACAGCTTCGGCTCCGGACCAGGCGCTCGATCTCCGCGGCGTCGTGTCGGGTCAGCAGCCGCTCCGGCCAGATGGGCAACTGGTAGGCCAGCAACGTCGGCAGCAGCGCGTAACCCTGATCGCGCCGCGTCAACGTGGACCGCCGCAGCGCCGCCGGGTGCGGCGAGCTGATCAGCGCGATCGCGCGCACCAGTCGCGAATGCAGCAACGCGGTGGCCCAGCAGGCCAGCCCGCCGTCGGCGTGGCCGACCAGCGTCGCCGACGAGTGCCCCAGCGCGCGAATCAGCCCGGCGGTGTCACCGGCGAGCGTCCAGCCGTCGTAGCCGCGGGGCGGCTTGTCGCTGCCGCCGTAGCCGCGCAGGTCGACCGCCACCACGCGCGCGCCGGTCAGCCCGCGCAGCTGATGGCGCCAGGACCACCAGAAAGACCCGAAACCGTGCAGCAGCATCACCAGCGGCCGCGCGGTGGCCGGCTGCGCGGGCGGAACGCCGTCACCCTGCCCGTCGGGCAGGGCTTCGACGACGTGGAATCGGATGCCGTTGGCGTGCACGTCCAGGTGGCGCCACGGCCCGTCGATGCGGGTGACCGACGGATCTGGTGCCGGCATCTACCAACCCGAGGGATCCGCGGGTTTTTCGTGCCTGCCGCCGCCCGACTCGGTGAGTTCCTTCGCGCCGGTGGCGGCCTTGTCGTGGCCGGGGGTCAGCGCGGTGCGCGTCTCCTTGACCGATTCGATGGTCTGCCGCGGGCCGCGGATGCGCCGGACCTTCAGGAAGCCCAGCAATCCCAGGACCGCGCCGACGACCACCATGATCCCGAACACGATCAGGAACGCCGCCCAGCGCCACAACCAGTCGTCGAGCAGCTCGGCGAGGAAGAAAAAGAAGAAGAACGTGGAGTAGAACAGCACCACCAGCGCGGCGATGAAGTAAACGCTGCCGGTCAGGCCCTTCTTGACGTCCCGGGTGATCTCCGAACGGGCGAGTTCGACCTCGGCGCGGACCAGGGTGGACATCTGGGTTGTGGCGTCTTTGATCAGGTCACCGATCGACGGCTCGGCCGGTTTGGCGTGCGGGTCGGCCAACGGAATCGTGGTCAGCGTGCTGGGCACACCGTTGTTGCGATCGTCTTTGCTCACGGACCGTCCTCTCGGTTCTCTCGTCGCGGTTCATGTTGCCATGCGGTGCGGTGCCAGACGAGGCCAGCTGAAGCGCCGCGGCAGGGGGCCCGACTGCGCCATCGTCGCTGGCGAATCCGCCACCCTGGCCGACTAGACTGACCAGGCCGCTCAGGATGTCCGACCGCTCGATGGGGGTATTGCATTGCAGACGGCCTACCGTTGCTACCGGGCGGCGATGGTGGCCGTGCTTGTCGCCCTGATGAGCGTCCCCGCCGAGGCGGGCGCCGACGACCGGATCCCGATGGGCGGCGGGGCCGGCATCGTCATCAACGGGGACACGATGTGCACCCTGACGACGATCGGCACCGACGCCGCCGGCGAGCTGATCGGCTTCACCTCGGCGCACTGCGGGGGTCCCGGCGCGCAGGTCGCGGCGGAAGCCGCACAGGATCGGGGCCCGGTGGGCGTGATGGTCGCGGGCAACGACATTTTGGACTACGCGGTGATCAAGTTCGATCCCGCGAAGGTGGCCCCGGTGGCCAACTACAACGGCTTCGTGATCAGCGGCATCGGCCCGGACCCGACGTTCGGGCAGGTCGCGTGCAAGCAGGGTCGCACGACCGGCAATTCCTGCGGGGTCACCTGGGGGCCGGGCCAGGACCCGGGCACCATCGTGATGCAGGTGTGCGGCCAACCCGGAGACTCCGGGGCGCCGGTGACCGTCAACAACCTGCTGGTCGGCATGATTCACGGGGCGTTCAGCGACAACCTGCCGTCGTGCATCATCAAATACATCCCGCTGCACACCCCGGCGGTGGTGATGTCGATCAACGCCGACCTCGCCGACATCAACGCCAAGCACCGCGCCGGCGCGGGGTTCGTGCCGCTGCCGGGCTGAGTGGGCCTACCTACTTCGCGCTCCGGATCGCGTCGAACACACCGGGATCCAGCAGCGTCGAGGTGTCACCCAACTCGCGGTTTTCGGCGACGTCGCGCAGCAGCCGGCGCATGATCTTGCCGCTGCGCGTCTTGGGCAGCTCGGGCACCACGTGGATCTCCCGCGGCTTGGCGATGGGGGAGATCTCCTTGGCCACCTCGGCGCGCAGCTCGTCGACGATTCCGTCATGCACTTCGTACTCGGCGCACAAGACGACGAACGCGCAGACTGCCTGGCCCGTGGTCTCGTCGGCCTTCGCGACCACCGCGGCCTCGGCCACCCCGTGGTGGCCGACGAGCGCCGACTCCAGTTCGGCGCTCGAGAGCCGGTGCCCCGACACGTTCATCACGTCGTCGATGCGGCCCACCACCCAGATGGCGCCGTCACGGTCGTAATAGGCGCTGTCGCCGGCGAAATACCAGCCCTGCTCGGCGAACCGGGACCAATAGGTCTCGACGTAGCGCTCCGGATCGCCCCAGATGCCGCGCAGCATCGAGGGCCACGGCTGGTCCAGGATCAGGTAGCCGCTGACGTGCTCGCCGTGATGGATGGTGGGTGTCAGGTGATCGCCGTGGTCATCGACGATGCTCGCGGAGATGCCCGGCAACGCCCTCATCGCCGAACCCGGTTTGGCCGCGGTGACTCCGGGCAGCGGGGAGATCATCGCGGCGCCCGTTTCGGTCTGCCACCAGGTGTCCACGATCGGGAGGCTGTCGGCGCCGATCACGGTGCGGTACCAGCGCCACGCCTCGGGGTTGATCGGCTCGCCAACCGTGCCGAGCAGTCGCAGGCTGGACAGGTCGTGCGCGTCGGGAATCTCGCGGCCCCACTTCATGAAGGTGCGGATGAGCGTGGGGGCGGTGTAATAGATTGTCACGCCATGCTTTTCGATGATCTCGAAATGCCGGTGCTGGGTCGGCGAGTCGGGCGTGCCCTCGTAGAGGACCTCGGTGACCCCGTTGGACAGCGGGCCGTAGACGCCGTAGCTGTGCCCGGTCACCCAGCCGATGTCGGCGGTGCACCAATAGACATCGGTTTCGGGCTTGATGTCGAAGACGTAGTGGTGCGTGTAGGAGCACTGGGTCAGGTAGCCGCCGCTGGTGTGCACGATGCCCTTGGGCTTGCCGGTGGTTCCCGAGGTGTACAGCAGGAACAGCGGCTGCTCGGCGTCGAACGGCTGCGGGGTGTGTTCGGGTGACGCCGAGTCGACCGCGTCGTGCCACCACAGGTCGCGCTCGTCGTTCCACGACACGTCAATTCCGGTGCGCCGTACCACCAGAACGCGCTCGACGGGGCTCTCGGGGTCCGAGACGGCCTCGTCGGCCGCCTCCTTGAGCGGGGCCGGCTTGCCGCGGCGGAACTGCCCGTCGCTGGTGATCACCAGCTTGGCCTGCGCGTCGGCGATCCGGGCCCGCAACGCCTTCGCGGTGAACCCGGCGAACACGACGCTGTGCATGACGCCCAGCCGGGCACAGGCGAGCATCGCGATGACGGCCTCGGGAATCAAGGGCAAGTAGATGGCGACGCGGTCGCCGGCGACCAGACCGAGGTCGGTCAGCGCGTTGGCCGCCTTGCACACCTCGGCCTGCAGGTCGGCGTAGGTCAGGCTGCGGCTGTCGCCGGGTTCGCCCTCCCAGTGGATCGCGACGCGATCCCCGAGGCCGGCCTCCACATGGCGGTCCACGCAGTTGTAGGCGACGTTGAGCTTCCCGTCGGCGAACCATTTGGCGAAGGGCGCCTCGGACCAGTCCAAGACCTGCGTGAACGGCGTCGACCAGGACAGCCGCTCGGCCTGCTTGGCCCAAAACGCCAGCCGGTCCCGCTCGGCCTCGCGGTACAGCTCCTCACCCGCGTTGGCCTGCTCGGCGAACTGCGCCGACGGCGGATACGACGTCGGGCCCTCGGTGTGGGTGGCGGTCACTGGTTTCCTCCTAGCGTCGAGGCGCGTCAACCGTCAGTGAGCCTAGACCTTCCAGGTGAAAAGCCGCTGCCCGATCCGGGGTCAAACACGGCCGTATGCCGGATAATCACCGATGTGCCGGGACCGCAGGCGCGCCGACTCGCGCTCAGCTTCGCCGCGGCCGCAACGGCTTACGCGGCCACGGGGATGCTGATGCCAGCTGCGTGGGCCGAGCCGTCCGACGCCATCGACCAGCCGACGCCGTGCTGGTCGGAACAGGTCGCCGTCAGCGCCTCCCCGACGCAGGCCGCGGTCGGCCATCGCGGCGTGACACTGCTGTTCGCGCTGGCCGGCGGGGCGGACCCGTGCACGCTCACCGGCTACCCCGGTGTCGACTCGGGCAGCGGCGGGCCGCTCATCCACGCCCAGCAGACGCCGCGGGGGTATCTGGGCGGGCTGCCCGCCGGCGTCGACGTCCCGCCGACCGTCATGCTGTCCCTGTCGACTCAGGGCCAGGCGGTCGTGGAGGGCATGGCCGTCGACGCCGACGGCAGCCCGTGCCCCGGCTACACGGACCTGGCCGTCAGCCCGCCGGCCATCATGCAGGTGTTCACCGTGCCGGCCACCATCGACGCGTGCCGGCTGGAGGTCCATCCCGTCACCGCGGGCTGATCGCGCTTAGGCGTCGGCGCGTGCCAGGCAGTACACGCGCGGTGGGGCCGGGTAGGCGATGGCCTTGTCACCGGGCGCGCATCGGGTGGTGTCCGTGCTGCCGTCGATGCGCTGGACGACCCGGTCCAGTGACGGCTGGGGCTCGCTGCAGTCGTCCGGGCGCAGCGTCAGGTTTTGGGATCCGTTGGTCAGTTGGTAGCAGTGGCCCTGCTGGAGGTTGAGCGCGAAGCACAGGATGGCGGAGTCGTCGGTGTAGCGGCTGTAGACGGAGTTATCGCGTTTGCCGTCCGGGCATGGCGCCGAGGGGGCACCCTTGAACGCCAGTTGGTAGGTATTGGCCGGGTTGGCGCAATCGTTGGCCGGGCGCGAACTGAAAGACCGTGCGAGAAAAGCGTTTTGGTCGATGCACTGGCCCACCGGCATGGACTTGTCGGTGTCGAACAGGCTCCGCTTGTTCAGTCGCACGAGATTTCCCGCGATGCCCAGCGCGCCCAGGGTGAGCAGTGCGGCGCCGACGACGACCAGCGTGGTGGCCCACCTGGTGGGTCGGGGCTGCGGCGAACCCGGTGGGCCCGTGGTGACCGCCCGCGCGTTGCGCAGGCGCAATCCGATGATCAGACAGGCCACCCCGATAATCGGAACGCCGAAGATCGCCGCCAGATATCCGACCTGAACGCCGACTTCGTGCGAGGTCACAGCGCCATCCTAGCGGCGACGCGTTGCGGCACTTCCCGATCGCCGACCAGGCGCGCCCGTTCGGTCGGCGGCGTCGCAGGCCTTATGGTCGCTGGCATGCGTCGGATGCTTGCCGCGCTGGCCGTCCTGGCCGCCGGAATGCTGGCGGCCGGGACGCTGGCCGGCTGCGGGGGCGGCATGCTCAGCCCCGATCTGGTGGTGGTCAACAGCGGGGAGCCGCCGAACCCGTTGATTCCGACCGGCACCAACGACAGCCTGGGCGGGCGGATCCTCGATCGATTGTTCGCCGGCCTGGTCTCCTACGACGCGGCCGGCAAGCCTTCGCCCGAGGTGGCGCAATCGATCGAGACCACCGACAACGTCAACTACCGGATCCTGCTCAAACCGGACTGGAAGTTCGCCGACGGCTCGCCGGTGACGGCCCACTCGTTCGTCGACGCGTGGAACTACGGGGCGCTGAGCACCAATGCCCAACTGCAGCAGGACTTTTTCAGCCCGATCGACGGGTTCGACGAGGTTTCCGGTGGTGAACCAAAGCGCACCAGCATGTCCGGGCTGCGGGTGATCAACGATCTCGAATTCACCGTGCGGCTCAGGGCGCCCACCGTCGACTTCACGCTGCGGCTGGGCCACAGCGCGTTCTATCCGTTGCCGGACAGGGCATTTCGGGATATGGCGGCGTTCGGCCGCAACCCGGTCGGAGATGGCCCGTACCAGCTTTCCGACGGGCCCGACGGGCCGGCCTGGGAACACAACGTGAAGATCGACCTGAGGCCTAACCCGGGCTACCACGGCAACCGCAAGCCGCACAACAAGGGCCTGAGGTTCGAGTTCTACGGCAACCTGGACACCGCCTACGCAGACCTGCTGTCCGGCAATCTCGATGTCCTGGACACGATTCCGTCGAGCGCGCTCACGATCTACAAGCGTGACCTGGGCGGTAACTTCGCCAGCGGTCCCGTCGCGGTGAGCCAGTCGCTCGACACGCCGCTGCGGCTGCCGCATTTCGGCGGTGAGGAGGGCCGGCTGCGCCGGTTGGCGTTGTCGGCGGCCATCAACCGTCCGCAGATCTGTCAGCAGATCTTCAACGGAACCCGCAGCCCGGCACGCGATTTCACCGCCCGGTCCCTGCCGGGGTTTGACCCGAACATCCCGGGCAACGACGCGTTGGACTTCAATCCCGACCGGGCCCGGCAGCTCTGGGCGCAGGCCAATGCGATCTCGCCGTGGAGCGGCCGCTACCTGATCGCCTACAACGCCGACAGCGGCCATCAGGAATGGGTGGACGCGGTCGCCAACAGCATCAAGAACGTGCTGGGCATCGACGCGGCCGGCGCGCCGCACCCCACCTTCGCGGGATACCGCACCCTGATCACCAACCGCCAGATCGACACCGCGTTCCGTGCGGGCTGGATCGGGGACTATCCGTCGATGATCGAGTTCCTTGCCCCGCTGTACGCAACCGGTGCGGGATCCAACGACGTCGGATACTCCAGCCGGGAGTTCGATGCCTCGCTGGCCGCCGCCGAGGCCGCGCCCGGCCTGCAGGAGGCGGACGTGCTGGCCAATGCCGCACAGCGAATCCTGCTGCACGACATGCCTGCCGTGCCGCTCTGGTATTACATCGCCGTGGTGGGCTGGTCGTCGGCGGTTCGGGGTGTCACGGTGACATGGAACGGGCTGCCCGACTACGAGAACATCGTCAAGGCCTGAAATGGGTTGGTACATAGCGCGCCGAATCGCCGTCATGGTGCCGGTTTTCCTCGGCGCCACGCTGCTGATCTACGGCATGGTCTTCCTGCTGCCGGGTGACCCGGTGGCCGCGATCGCCGGGGATCGTCCGCTGACTCCCGCGGTGGCCGCCGCTCTGCGCGCCCGCTACCACCTCGACGATCCCTTCCTGGTCCAGTACCTGCGCTACCTCGGCGGCATCTTTCGCGGCGACCTGGGGCGAGCCTATTCCGGTTTGCCGGTCAGTTCAGTTCTGGCACACGCCTTTCCGGTGACCATCCGGCTGGCGCTGATCGCCCTGGCGGTGGAGGCGGTGCTGGGGATCGGGTTCGGTGTGATCGCAGGCTTGCGCCAGGGGGGCATCTTCGACGCCACGGTGCTCATCACCGGGCTGATCATCATCGCCATCCCAATTTTCGTGCTGGGCTTTCTGGCGCAGTTCGTGTTCGGCGTGTGGTTGGGGATCGCGCCGGTAACCGTTGGCGAGCGGGCGACATTCGGGCGGCTGCTATTGCCGGGGATCGTGCTGGGCGCCGTGTCATTCGCCTACGTGGTGCGGTTGACCCGTTCCTCGGTGGCCGCAAACGCCCACGCGGACTACGTCCGCACCGCCACCGCCAAGGGGTTGTCGCGGCCCCGGGTGGTGACGGTGCACATCTTGCGAAACTCGCTGATCCCGGTGGTGACTTTCCTGGGCGCGGATCTGGGCGCGTTGATGGGCGGGGCCATCGTGACCGAGGGCATCTTCAACATCCACGGCGTCGGCGGTGTGCTGTATCAGGCGGTCACCCGGCAGGAGGCGCCGACGGTGGTGTCGATCGTGACGGTGCTGGTGGGAATCTATCTGGTCACCAATCTGCTGGTGGACCTGCTCTACGCGGCCCTGGACCCCCGGATCCGCTATGGCTGAGCACTCGGGTTTCTGGGGTGAGACCTGGCGCAAGCTGCGCCGGCGGCCAAAGTTCTTCGCCGCCGGTGCGCTGATCCTGTTCGTCGTTGTCGTGGCGGCGTTTCCGGCATTGTTCACCGGCGTCGATCCCAGCTATGCCGATCCCGCCCAGAGCCTGCTCGGGCCGTCGTCGGCCCACTGGTTCGGCACCGATCTGCAGGGCCACGACATCTACGCGCGCACCGTCTACGGGGCGCGGGCCTCGATCTCCGTTGGGCTGGGCGCGACGCTGGTGGTGTTCGTCGTCGGGGGGGCGGTGGGCGCGCTGGCCGGCTTCTACGGCGGCTGGGTCGACGCGGTGGTCTCCCGGGTCACCGACGTGTTCTTCGGATTGCCGCTGCTGTTGGCCGCCATCGTGCTGATGCAGGTCCTGCACCACCGCACGGTGTGGACGGTGATCGCCATCCTGGCCCTGTTCGGTTGGCCGCAGGTGGCCAGGATCGCCCGCGGTGCGGTGCTCGAGGTTCGCGCCAGTGATTACGTGCTGGCCGCGAAAGCCTTGGGGTTGAGCAGGTTTCAGATCTTGTTGCGCCATGCGGTGCCCAACGCCCTGGGCCCGGTGATCGCGGTGGGCACCATCGCCCTGGGCATCTTCATCGTCACCGAGGCGACGCTGTCCTACCTCGGGGTCGGGCTGCCGACGACCGTGGTGTCGTGGGGCGGCGACATCAACCTGGCGCAGAGCCGGCTGCGCTCCGGCTCCCCGATTCTGTTCTATCCGGCCGGCGCGCTGGCGATCACGGTGCTCGCGTTCATGATGATGGGCGACGCGCTGCGCGACGCCCTGGATCCGGCGTCGCGGGCGTACCGCGCATGAGCACCCACGGCGCGCCGCTGCTGTCGGTGGAGGGCCTGGAGGTCAGGTTCGGCGCGAACGCCCCGGCGGTGTGCGGCGTGGACCTGGCCGTGCTGCGCGGGCAGACCGTCGCGGTGGTCGGCGAGTCGGGATCCGGGAAATCCACCACGGCCGCCGCGGTCCTCGGGCTGCTGCCGCCCGGCGGCCGAATCTCGGCCGGCCGCATCGTGTTCGACGGCCGCGACATCACCGGCGCCGACCGCCGGCTGCTGCGGTCGATCAGGGGCCGCGAAATCGGCTACGTGCCCCAGGACCCGATGACCAACCTCAACCCGGTCTGGAAGGTAGGGTTCCAGATCTCAGAAGCGTTGCGGGCGAACACAGATACCCGCGACGCGCGGCGCCGCGCCGTCGACCTGCTGGCCGAGGCGGGCATGCCGGATCCGGCCAAACAGGCCGGCCGATATCCCCACCAGCTGTCCGGCGGCATGTGCCAGCGCGCGCTGATCGCCATCGGGCTGGCCGGACGCCCCAAGCTGCTGATCGCGGACGAGCCGACGTCGGCGCTGGACGTCACCGTGCAGCGGCAGGTGCTCGACCATCTGCAGGGGCTCACCGACCAACTCGGCACCGCGCTGCTGCTGATCACCCACGACCTGGCGCTCGCCGCCGAACGGGCCGAGACGGTGATCGTCGTCCATCGTGGTGAGGTGGTGGAATCCGGTGCCGCGCAAGCGATCCTGTCCGAGCCGCGCCACGAGTACACCCGACGGCTGGTGGCTGCCGCCCCGTCACTGGGACCCGGCCCGTCCCGGGCCCGCACGCCCGCCGCGAGGGAGCCTGCCGAGGACATCCTCGTCGTGTCGGAGTTGACCAAGGTCTACCGGGACTCGCACGGGGCGCCCTGGCGGCGCGCGGAGTTTCGCGCCGTCGACGGGGTGTCGTTTCGGTTGCGGCCCGCGAGCACCCTGGCGATCGCCGGCGAGTCGGGTTCGGGGAAGTCGACGCTGGCGCGGATGGTGTTGGGTCTGCTGCGACCCACGTCGGGCACGGTGGTCTTCGACGGCACCCGGATCGACGACGGGTTGGGCCGGGACGAGGCGCTGGCGTTTCGCCGGCGCGTGCAGCCGGTGTTCCAAAACCCTTACAGCAGCCTCGATCCCATGTATTCGGTGTTTCGCGCCATCGAGGAGCCGCTGCGCATTCATCGCGTCGGCGACCGCAAGCAGCGCGATCGGGCGGTGCGCGAGCTCGTCGACCACGTCGCGCTGCCGTCGTCGGTGTTGCGCCGCCTGCCCCGCGAACTGTCGGGCGGCCAACGGCAGCGGGTGGCGATCGCCCGGGCGCTGGCGCTGCGGCCCGAGGTGCTGGTCTGCGACGAGGCCGTGTCGGCGCTCGACGTGCTCGTGCAGGCGCAGATACTGGACCTGCTGGCCCAGCTGCAGGCCGAAATGGGCCTGACCTACCTGTTCATCAGCCACGACCTGGCGGTGATTAGGCAGATCGCCGATGACGTCCTGGTGATGCGGGCCGGCCGGGTGGTGGAGCAGGCGCCCACCGAGGAGCTGTTCACGCGGCCCGGCCATGAGTACACCCGCCGGTTGCTGGAGGCCATTCCCCGTCCGGCGTGAGCGCGTTCGGGCCGCCCCGATAGGTTGGCAAGCTGTGACGGCAGACCCCCTGGCCCCGCTGCTGGAGCTGCCCGGCGTCGCCGAGGCCAGCGACCGGGCCCGCGAGGCGCTCGGCCGCGCGCATCGCCATCCGGCCAATCTGCGGCGCTGGACGGTGACCGCCGCCGAAGCGGCGTTGCGGGCGGCGCGCGCGTCCTCGGTCCTCGACGGCGGTCCCGTGCGGCTGGACGATTTGGCGGACGCCGCGCAGGTGAGCGAGCCGGTGTTCGGCGGAGCGCTGCGGGTGGCCCAGGCGCTGGAGGGCGGGGGAGGGCCGCTGGTCGGGATATGGCAGCGGGCGCCGCTGCAGGCGCTGGCCCGTCTGCACGTGCTCGCGGCGGCCGACCAGGTCGACGACGATCGGCTCGGGCGCCCGCGGGCCGACGCCGACGTCGGGCCGCGGCTGGAGTTGCTGGCGGGGTTGGTGACCGGCCGCACGTCGGCCCCGGCGCCGGTGGTGGCCGCCGTCGCGCATGGAGAGTTGCTGACGCTCAAGCCGTTTGGCAGCGCCGACGGCGTGGTGGCCCGGGCGGTGTCGCGGCTGGTGACGATCGCCAGCGGGCTGGACCCGCACGGGTTGGGGGTACCCGAGGTGAGTTGGATGCGGCAGCCGGCGGATTACCGCGACGCCGCGCGCGGGTTCGCCGACGGCACCCCGGACGGTGTCGGCGCCTGGCTGGTGCTGTGTTGCCGGGCGCTGCAGGCCGGCGCGCAGGAGGCTTTGTCGATCGCCGAATCGCTGCAGAATCGGTAGCCGGCGGGCACCAAAATCGGCGTCCGGGAATTTGTTTCACAAATGTAAAGCGGGCGACGTCCCGTATTATTCGGTCCGCCGCCCGCTAGCACGGAGCTCGGTTACCAAGCGTGCATTTCTGGGCTGCGTGGGTTGGCCTCGGCGATCTTGCGATGTTTCCGGCTGCAACCCCACCCAAAGGGCCGTCGATGCTTTTCACTTCTCGCAATTACGCAGGCCCGCAACACTTCTGCCATTATCGCGGCTATGACTCCGCGTGGGTGCCGGGTTCCATGCTGGGCGCCCGGTTCGGGAGAACGATCCTTCTCTTCCGGATCGACCTTGGCCTCATCGGGCTTCCGTGGTTCCTTTGTACTACTAGACCTCCAGCACATCAAGGCCTAATTGCGAAGCAAAAATCTATTGCGCGAATTGCATGTTTGCTGCGCGGCTAAAAGGCGAAGCGGCGCAGCAAAGAGTAGGTGACCGCGCCGGCGGCGAGCGCCGTGACGCCCACCGCGGCGGTGGTCGCGATCGCGGCGCCCGACGGCGCCGGGATCCGGTCGCGCAACGACACCGGGCGGGAAAACATCAACACGGGCCAGCCGCGCTCGCTGGCTTCTTTGCGCAAGGCGCGGTCGGGATTGACCACGCTGGGGTGGCCGACGGTCTCGAGCATCGGCAGGTCGGTGATCGAGTCGGAGTAGGCGTAGCAGTGTTCCAGCGGGTAGCCCTCGCGGGCGGCCAGCTCGCGGATCGCTTGCACCTTGCCTTCGCCGTAGCAGTAGAACGCGATCTCACCGGTGTACTTGCCGTCGTCGACGACCATCCGGGTCGCCATCGCATGCGTGGCACCGAGCGCCCGGGCGATGGGCGCCACGATCTCTTCGCCGGACGCCGAGACTACGACGACGTCGCGGCCGCATAGTTTGTGGGCCGCGATGAGGTCTGCGGCTTCCGCGAACACCAGCGGAGTGACGATCTCGTGCAGCGTTTCGTTGACGATCGACTTGACCTGTTCGACGTCCCAACCGGCGACCATGTTCGTCATGTGGATGCGCATCCGGTCCATCTGGTCATGATCAGCGCCGGAGAGCAGGTAGATGAACTGGGCGTAGCTGGACTTGAGCACGGCGCGGCGGTTGAGCAGACCCTGGTTGAAGAAGGGTTTGCTGAAAGCGAGCGTGCTGGACTTGGCGATGATGGTTTTGTCCAGGTCGAAGAAGGCGGCAGTGCGCGCGCGAGGAGCTGTGGTTGCAGGTGTTTCCGGTGAGGTTTGCTGCCGCGCGGCCGAGTCGGAGACGGTCACCGATCCAGCATAGGTCGGCGATCCGGCGGCGCCCCGGCGTTAGGCCCAAAACGCCGCTCATGACGGGGCCAAGAACATACCGTCGGTATTTTTGCGGCTCAACGTACCTTTCGATCGAACAACTACTTGCGTTAGTCCCGACTGTCATGTGTATAGTAAGCATTACTCGGCCTGAGCCGAGGGTGCATCAGCCCGACCCCCCGGGGCTGATACACGACGACCCTCGCCTCCTCCCCCCCTGGCGGGGGTCGTCCCTTTTCTGGGGTAAGTTTTCCCGCCACCATCGGGCGTCGATCCACCGGTCGCCGGGCGTTGCGGGAAGGAGTCCCGAGTGCCGAGGCTGAGCTTCCGGGCGACGCGTTTGTACACACTGGCGTCTCTATCCACAAATCTGGCTTTGGGACTGGTGTGCCAAGGTCACGGCCCCGCAAGGTGGGTTGGTGACGAGCACCATCCGCCCGAAAGCGGCGGGTACTTCGGGCGTGCTGGCGGTGCTGGCGGATGCGGAGTTGCGCGACGAATTGGATCGGGTGGCCGCCGCGGTCGGGGTCCGGGTGGTTCACGCCGGCGGCTCCGCGGTGGGCCGCAAGGCATGGTCGGCGGCCGCGGCGGTGGTGCTGGACGAGGCGGCGGCGGATCGGTGCGGGCAAGCGGCGCTGCCGAGGCGCACCCACGTGAGCGTGCTGACGATCGCCGCACCCGCGACGTCGACCTGGGCGGCGGCCGTCGCGGTCGGCGCCGAACACGTTCTAAAACTGCCCGACAACGAACGTGAGTTGGTCGACGAGCTCGCCGAGGCCGGCGAAGCCGCGCGCGATGACGGCCCGCGCGGTGACGTCGTCGCCGTCATCGGGGGCTGCGGCGGGGCCGGCGCGTCGGTGCTCGCGGTCGCCGTGGCGCAAGCCGCCGGCGACGCCCTGCTGGTGGACCTCGACCCGTGGGGCGGCGGCATCGATTTGTTGGTGGGCGGCGAGAGCGCACCCGGTGTGCGCTGGCCTGATCTGGCGCTGCAGGGCGGGCGGCTCAACTGGCCGGCCGTGCGCGAGGCGCTGCTGCGGCATGGCGGAATCAGCGTGCTTTCCGGCACTCGCCGCGGATACGAGTTGGGCGGAGCGGCGGTGGACGCCGTTGTCGATGCCGGGCGCCGCGGTGGCGTCACCGTGGTCTGCGATCTTCCACGCCGCCTCACCGATGCGACGCACGCCGCGCTGGACGCCGCCGACCTCGTCGTCGTGGTCACCCGCTGCGACGTGCGGGCGTGCGCGGCGACCGCGGCCATCGGCCCGGCGCTCGCCGCGACCAATCCCAATCTCGGGTTGGTCGTGCGGGGCCCGTCGCCAGGGGGATTACGGGCGGCCGAGGTCGCCGATATCACCGGCCTGCCGCTGCTCGCGTCGATCAAAGCCGAGCCGCAACTGGTCCGGCAGCTGGAGCGCGGGGGCCTGCGGCTGGGCCGGCGCGGACCGCTCACCGCGGCCGCCCGCCGGGTGCTGGCCGTCCTGCCGGTGGGGCGGACGGGCCGGGCGGCATGAGCGGGTCGCTGATCGAGCGGGTGCGCGAACGGCTGGCCGCCGAGTCCGTCCCGCTGCGACCCAGCGTGGTGGCCGCCGCGATCCGGGCCGAGTCCGGCGGGATGCTCGGCGACACCGAGGTCCTCGCCAACCTGCGGGTGCTGGAAACCGAGCTGACCGGTGCCGGCATCCTCGAACCGCTGTTGTGCGCGGACGGCACCACCGACGTCCTGGTCACCGCTCCCGACGCGGTCTGGGTCGACGACGGAAACGGTCTGCGGCGCAGCGGTATTCGTTTCGCCGACGAGTCGGCGGTGCGGCGTCTGGCGCAACGTCTGGCGTTGGCCGCCGGTCGGCGCCTCGACGACGCGCAGCCCTGGGTGGACGGGCAGCTGACCGGCATCGGCGCCGGAGGGTTCGCGGTGCGGTTGCATGCCGTGCTGCCGCCCGTCGCGGCCGGCGGCACCTGCCTGTCGCTGCGCGTGTTGCGCCCCGCCACCCAGGATTTGGCCGCCCTGACCGCGGCCGGCGCGATCGATCCCCGGGCCGCCGCGCTGATCGGCGACATCATCGCCGCCCGGTTGGCGTTCCTGGTGAGCGGCGGCACCGGCGCGGGGAAGACGACCCTGCTTGCCGCGATGCTGGGCGCCGTGCCCGCCACCGAACGGATCGTGTGCGTCGAGGATGCCGCCGAGTTGGCGCCCCAGCATCCGCATTTGGTCAAGCTCGTCGCGCGCTGCCCCAACGTCGAAGGCGTCGGCGAGGTCCCGGTGCGTGAACTCGTCCGGCAGGCGTTGCGGATGCGGCCCGACCGCATCGTGGTCGGTGAGGTCAGGGGCGCCGAAGTGGTCGATTTGCTGGCGGCGTTGAACACCGGGCACGACGGCGGCGCGGGCACCGTGCACGCCAACAATCCGGGCGAGGTGCCCGCCCGGCTGGAGGCGCTGGGCGCCCTCGGCGGCCTGGGCCGGGCCGCGCTGCACAGTCAGCTCGCCGCGGCGGTGCAGGTGCTGCTCCACGTCGCGCGGGACCGGACCGGTCGCCGCCGGCTCGGCGAGATAGCCGTGCTGCGCCAGGTCGACGGGCAGGTGCGGGCGGTCACCGCGTGGCACGCGGATCGGGGCATGAGCGACGATGCGGGCGATCTGCATCGTCTGCTGCGCGGCCGGATGCCGGCATGAACGGCCTCGCGGTTGCCGCGCTGCTGTTATCGCTTGCGCTGCTGGTGTTTCCGTCGTCACCGCGGCGCAGGTTGCGCGCGCCGGTGCGGGTTCGCCGGCCCCTGGCCCCCCGGGGCGCGGTCGCTTGCGTCGCCTGCGGGCTCGTCACGGCCGCGGTCCTGCTGCCCTGGACGGCGGTCCTCGCCGCTGGGGTGGTGGGCGCGACCGCGAGCCTGCGTTTCCGTCGTCGCCGCCGGATCCGGCGGGCCGCGGACGAGGGCCGAGCCCTGGAAACCGCCCTCGATGGACTGGTCGGCGAGTTGCGGGTGGGCTCGCATCCGGTGCGCGCGTTCCGCGTCGCCGCCGAGGAAACCGTCGGGGCGGTTGGCATGTCGTTGCGGGCGGTTTCGGCGCGGGCCAGATTGGGCGCCGACGTCACGGCGGGCCTGCGCGCCGCGGCGGGATCGTCGGCGCTGCCCGCGCAGTGGGACCGGCTCGCGGTGTGCTGGCAGCTGGCCAGTGACCAGGGGCTGGCGATCGCCACCCTGATGCGCGCCGCGCAGCGCGATATCGGCGAGCGGCAACGCTTTTCGGCGCGAGTGGCTTCCGGCATGGCCGGGGCGCGCGCCACGACGACGATTCTGGCGGGTCTGCCGGTGCTGGGTGTGCTGCTGGGTCAACTGATCGGGGCGCGACCGCTGAGTTTTCTGCTGGGCGGGCACGCCGGGGGCTGGCTGCTCCTGGTCGGCTCGGTGTTGGCCTGCGGCGGGCTGCTGTGGTCGGACCGGATCACCGATCGGCTCGGCGCATGACTACCACCGCGGTGCTGCTGGCCGTGGCGCTGTGGATCGGCCCCGGCCCGTCGGTGGTCCGGGCGCGTGCCGGACTCCGGGCGGGCGCTTGTCGGCGGAAGGCGCCGCGGCCGCGGCACGGCGCGGACCCGCTGGCGGTCGCCTCCAGCCTCGACGTCCTGGCCGTGTGCCTGGAAGCGGGCATGGCGGTGTCGACGGCCGCCGCGGCGACCGCCCCGTCCGCACCGGCCAGGCTGGCCGCGGTGTTGCGCCGCGCCGCGGACCTGTTGGCGCTGGGCGCGGATCCCGCTGTGGCGTGGTCGGTTTCGCCGGATCCACGGGCGGGCCCGCTCGATGCGCACATCGACGCGCTGCTGCGGCTGGCGCGCCGTTCGGCGTCCTCGGGCGCGGCGCTGGCCCGCGGCGTCGCCGAGTTGGCCGACCAATCCCGTCACGAGGCCGCGCACGCGGCGACCGCGGCAGCCGAGCGGGCCGGGGTGCTGATCGCCGGGCCGCTCGGTCTGTGCTTTTTGCCGGCATTTGTGTGCCTGGGCATCGTCCCGGTGGTCGCAGGGCTGGCCGGCGACGTCCTGCAATCGGGACTGCTGTGAAAGGAAGGGAAAGCATTGATGATCAACAGGTTTCGCGCGCTGTTGGCGCGGCTGGCCGTGCTGGCTACCGACGAGTCGGGCATGTCCACGGTCGAGTACGCCATTGGCACGATTGCCGCGGCCGCTTTCGGCGCGATCCTCTACACCGTGGTCACCGGCGACTCGATCGTCTCGGCGCTGACCAACATCATCGGTCGCGCGCTCAACACCAAGGTCTAGCGGACTGTGCCGGCGCGAGCACCGTCGAGGCGGCGCTGGCGATCGCCACGCTGGTCGTCGTGCTGGCGCTGTGCATGGCGGGGGTCACCGCGGTGTCGATGCAGGTGCGCTGCGTCGACGCCGCCCGCGAGGCGGCCCGGCTGGCCGCGCGCGGGGACGAACGTTCGGCACTCGACACCGCGCGCCGGATCGCGCCCCTCGGGTCGCGGATCCAGGTGCGTCGCGACGGCGATTTCCTCGTCGCCACCGTCGTCGCGCACTCGAAAATGTTGCCTTCGCTGGACATTGGGGCCAAGGCGGTCTCGGCGGCCGAACCCGGCCGATGATCGGGGATCGGCGACGGTACTGGCCGCCGCGATGGTGGCGGTGCTGCTGTCGGTCACCGGGGCGGGCGCCTACCTCGGCTCGGTCGTGGTGGCACGCCATCGCGCGCAGGCCGCGGCGGACTTGGCCGCACTTGCGGCGGCCGCCCGGCTACCCCAAGGCGCTGCGGCGGCGTGCGCCCGCGCGACGGTCGTAGCCCGCGAGATGCGAGTAGACGACGCGCAGTGCGCGGTGGACGATCTCGACGTCGTGGTAACCGTCGATGTGCGTGTCGCTTTCGCCGGGGCGGCGCAGGCCGCTGCGCGGGCGGGACCGGTCGCCTAAGGCAACCCGTTCAACCCGTCGAGCCCGAGCAGCAGGCCGCCGATGCCGCCGGTTCCGCCGGCACCGGGGTTGAGGCTGATCCCGCCGTTGCCGCCGTTACCGCCGTTGCCGATCAACCCGGCGTTGCCGCCCGTGCCTCCCTGACCGCCGGTGCCGGTGGCCGACCCGCTGTCACCGCCGACGCCGCCGTCGCCGCCGTTGCCGATCAACCCGGAGTTGCCGCCCGCACCTCCGGCCCCGCCGGGGCTGCCGGACCTGTTGGTGCCGCCCGCCCCGCCGGCCCCGCCGTTGCCGTAGAGCATGCCCGCGTTGCCGCCTGCGCCGCCAGCCCCGGCCGTGCCGGACAAGCAGGTGCCGCCCGTACCGCCGGCCCCGCCGCTACCGCCGAGCATGCCGGCGTTTCCACCCGCGCCGCCGAGTCCGCCGTTGAATCCGCCGAACCCGCCGGCCCCGCCCGCACCGCCCGCGGCAAGGAGCCCGCCGGCCCCGCCAAACCCACCACGGCCGCCAATCCCGCCGACCACGTCGGCGCCGCCGCCTGTGCCGCCGGCGCCGCCCGCGCCGAACAGTCCACCGGCCCCGCCGGCACCGCCAAGCCCCCCGAACGCGCCGCCGACCGCGCCTGCCCCGCCGGCGCCGCCCGCCCCGCCTGCGGCGCCGAACCCCCCGGCGCCGCCGGACCCGCCGGTGCCCCCGCCGATCCCGCCCGACCCGCCGGCGCCACCGGCGCCGCCCGCGCCGA
>NZ_JCALCS010000014.1:0-17020 GCF_059812465.1 Mycobacterium sp. NGS54
TGGTGGTCACGCCATTCGCGCACAACATCGGGCAGAAACGGGATGCGGGTGCCCAAGATGAACGACGGCCCCGCGGCTTTGATCGCGACCTGGTTGGCCTCAGAGATCATGCCGGCGTCGGCGACGACGGTGACGTCGGTGAGCTGGTGGGCGGTCTTGAAGGCGTTGATGACCGGCAGCATGGTGGCGGTCTCGGCCTTGTTGCCCTCGAAGGCCTGCACGGTCAGCGGGAACCCCGCGGCGTCAGTCAACAATCCCAGGGTGATCTGGGGTTCCAGGCGGCGCTCCTTGGAGAAGCCGGGTTCGCGGAACCCGTCGCCGGCATCAGTTTCGAAGTACAGCGTGGAGACGTCGAAAAGCACCAGCGACGCCGGCCCCAACCCGGCGCGCCGCGCGCTGGCGACAGCCAATGCTTGGCGCCATTGCCGCTGGGCATAGCTCGGCAGGCGCCGCTTCACGGTGGCATAAGACGCGGGCTCGACACCGACCTCCGCGAGCACTCGTCCGGCATCGATCTTGCTGGTCGGTTCAATGATCCGTGCAAGCGCCAGATCACGAAACACAGTGTCGCCCTTGGTGGCCGACTCGAACCCCACGATCCGATACGCCGCGTACAGCGCCTCCCACAAGTGCGTCATCCGGGTAGAGGTGATCGGCAGCGGCTCAGATCCCGGCGGGGCGGTCACATCGAGATCGAGCACCGCCTGGTTGGCCGCCAACCGCTCGGCCGCGGCCGCCTTCAGCGCGGCCAGCTCGGCCTCATCATGAGCCGAGCCCACATGCTCGATGGAGCGTGACCCGCGCCGAGTGGACCACACGATCTGCACCGCGGTCGCCCCCGAAGCAGTCTTCACGGTGCGCACGTAGTGGCCACCCCGGCAGCCTAGGGCCTCGATTTAGTGCGCAAATTCTGCCCGAAGCAACCAACAAACAGCAGTTCAGGGCTCTGCGATGGTCGTCAATCCGGAAACGTGAGCCAAGTCAGGCTGGAATTGGCTGAGCAGACGGGGCTTTCGAGTTGATCGGCGAACATAGGGAGCTGTTGTCTACCCAGGGTGAAATCTGGGGCGGTGAACCCCGGTCGACAGGCTGACCTCGATCATCGCCGCGATGGTCTGCGGCACGGACAGGATCGATGATGCGGGCCTGCTGCACGCCACAGGTGTTCGACGAGGTGTCCGCACCCTCAACGTTGGGAATCTTCTTGCGCGAGTTCAGCTTCGGATATGCCAACCAGCTCGCGGTGGTGACCCGCGCGCACCAAAGGCGTTCGCCGCGTGTACGGCGCTGCGCCCGGTATCGAGCAGCGCCTTGTCCGCCTGACCCTGTATACGCTAAATGGGATCACGCCCGGCCTCACCGACGTTCGCGCGATACCACGTCACCGTTGCCTCGATGCCGGCATGCAGCGGGATGCTCGGTTGCCATCTCGCCGCGCGCAGAACCGACACGTCGAGCAGTTTGCGTGGTGTTCCGTCCGGTTTGGTTGGGTCCCAGCGCGTTTCGCCGGTATACCCCACCGCTTTGGCGACCATATCGGCGATCTCACTGATGGTGTGGTCGATACCGGTACCAACGTTGATGTGATTTGGCCCGTCGAAGTGCTCCAAAAGGTAAAGACATGCGCTCGCCAGGTCATCAACGTGCATGAGTTCCCGCCGTGGAGTTCCGGTGCCCCAGTTCGTCACCGCCGGCGCGCCGCCGGCTTTGGCCTCCTCGTACCTGCCGATGAGCGCTGGCAGCACGTGCGAGCCTGACGGGGAAAAGTTGTCGCTCGGTCCGTACAAGTTGGTGGGCATCGCAGAGATCCACGCCAGACCGTATTGCCGCCTGACCGCCTGGACCTGAAGGATGCCGGCGATCTTGGCGATCGCGTATGCGTCGTTGGTCGGCTCCAGCGGGCCGGTCAGCAGTGCGCTCTCCTTGATGGGCTGCGGAGCGAATTTGGTTTATATGCAAGAGGATCCGAGAAACAGCAGCCGCGGCACTCGCGCCGCCACGGCAGCGTCGAGCAGATTGACCTGGATCTGGAGGTTTTCCGAGAGGAATTCAGCGGGATAGGTGCTGTTGGCCACGATGCCGCCGACTCGGGCCGCAGCATCGACGACGACCTGTGGCCTTGAGTCGAGAACGAAGTCAAATGTCGCGGCCCGATCCGTCAGATCGAGTTCTTTGTGTGACCGCACAAGAAGATTGGTGAATCCCTCGGCCTCAAGCCTGCGTAATAGGGCAGACCCGACCAGCCCGCGGTGCCCGGCGATGTAGATCGGAGATGCGCGGTCAAGGACGCCGACTGATGCGTCCGTCATCATGTCTGGCTACCCGGCGTCGGCTTGTCGATCCATGGCTTGCCCTCGCAGTCCAATGCTTCGATATCGGCGTCTACCATGATCCGCACCAGATCGGACGTGTGCACAGTGGCTTTCCACCCCAGCGATTCGGCAGCTTTGGTGGCATCGCCTATCAGCGAATCCACTTCCGTGGGACGCAGATAGCGCTCATCGAATTTCACGTGCTTTTGCCAGTCGAGTCCGGCATGGTCGAACGCGGTCTGAGCGAACTCGCGCACAGTGTAACCGCGCCCCGTGGCCAAAACGAAGTCCTGGGGCTCGGGAGCCTGCAGCATCCGCCACATCCCTTCGACATACTCCGGTGCGTACCCCCAGTCGCGGACAGCATCGAGGTTGCCCAGGTAGACGTCTGCCTGGACGCCAGCCTTGATACGCGCGACGGCTCGCGTGATCTTTCGGGTCACGAATGTTTCACCGCGCCGCGGCGATTCGTGATTAAACAAGATGCCGTTCACGGCGAACAACCCGTACGCTTCTCGATAGTTACGCGTCGCCCAATACGAGTAGACCTTTGCCGCGCCGTATGGTGAGCGCGGATAGAACGGTGTCTGCTCGTTCTGTGGCGGCGGTGACGCGCCGAACATCTCCGACGAGGAGGCTTGATAGATCCGGCAGCCCACCTTGGAAAGGCGAACGGCCTCTAGCAGTCGTATCGATCCCATCCCCGTGGTGTCGCCGGTGTGCACCGGTTCGTCGAAGCTGACGCGCACATGCGACTGCGCCGCAAGGTTATACACCTCGTCGGGGTCAATGGTGGTGAGCAAGGTGACCAAGCGGGTGCCGTCGGCGAGGTCGCCGTAGTGCAAGAACAATCGTGCGTGCTGTTGGTGTCGGTCAACGTAGAGGTGGTCAATCCGCGAAGTGTTGAACGTCGAAGCTCGACGGATGAGCCCGTGAACCTCATAACCCTTGCTCAGCAGCAGCTCGGCCAGATAGGACCCGTCCTGTCCGGTGATCCCAGTTATAAGCGCTCGCTTCACCGGATTCCCACTCCCATCGGTGCATGCTCGTCATCACATGTCCGGCATACCAACATCGTGGCCGTCTCACTCCTCGTTGTGCTAAAGCGGCCGGGCGTCGCTGTGGCTTCATGGTAGATGTTGGGCAAGCAAAAGTTGAGCGACGGCCCCGCAGTCCCCACGGAAAATAGCTGATCGCGGCAAGGCGCATCTCCCGAGCAAAGATGCTGTCCGCGTGGAATCCCGCGTTTGCAGTTCTTGGGCCAGCCCGGGCACGAGGTATTCGTCAACCTCCCCGGTAACTCGAGCATAGGGCGCATCGACCCGTATGTGTGTGTCGTTCCCGTTCTGAACTTCTATTTGCTGAGCGAACAACGGGCCGCAGCAATCGGCGAACCCTGGGTTCTGGGAGCCATTCCAGAGCACATCATCGAAGACGCGCGGGCCGGGCAGTGCCTCCAGCTACTCGACCTTTCCAACGAAGCGGCGCCGTATGTTGAGGATGTGTTCGATGCGATGCACGCTTCGGCGAATGCTCTTCACATTCGACCGAGCTCGACCCTCCTGGCGACCCAAAATCGTCGGTTAGCTGCGCAGGAGCGTTCGCGGCACGGAGCCGCGTCAATCGGTCTTGCCTGCTACGACTACTTCATCCTTGCTATGGCGACGCTCTTCGACCTCGACGATACGTCCTTCGAGGAAACGCTCGGCTTTCATCCTGACAAGATCGAGGCGGCCATCAACGCGGACAAGCGGACAAGGAGTACATGTTCCTCTGCCTCAACACAACGGCGCGACCACACCGAGTCGCGTTCGTCGCCCTCCTGAATGCCTTGGGGATCCGGTCCGACGTTCTCTTGTCGTTCCATGGCAACGGCGCCGGCGGAAAGGTAGCCGTCAATGATCTCCGAGAAGTCCGCGGCACGCTGGAACAGCTGGATGCTCTGTCGCTCCTCGAAGAGGCCGAGCGAGTCCTGGAAGCGGAGCCCGTCTTCGCTGACAGCGCGAGAAGCGGGGTAACGCGTTGCATGACGCAATAGATCTCGCCCCATACGTGACCACGGCCTTCTCGCTCGTCACTGAGACGGACTTCACCAACGGGGAGATCGCCCGCGTGACTGAAAAGACGGTGAAGGCGCTATGCCTCGGCCATCCCGTCGTGGTGGTTGGAAACCCGGCCTCGCTACCGCTTGTGAGGGAACTGGGGTTCGAGACCTTCAGCCCGTTTCTCGACGAGAGCTACGATGCGGCGGAGACGGCGCGAGAACGCTTCGCCCGTCTGACAGCCGAACTGGTGAGGCTGACTGAGAAGCCGCGCGGTACGCCGCTGCGCCTCGAGTCGGAACTCCAGGACATCTGCCGAAGGAATGTCCGGCACGCTAGAGGAGGGCTGCTCCGGGCGTATCGCAAGAACGTGGAGGCGCCGTTTGTCCTCGACGTGCGAGAGCGTCTTAGCAGCCTAAAGTAATCGAGTGCTTCGCCGGCTAGCCGTTGGCCTGCGTTCACGGCATTGGCCTCGCCGTCCGCGCCGGGGCGTCAGGGCGGGTTTACGGCCGGGCGGTCACGGCCGTAGCGGTCATTGGCACCGGGGCGTTCGCCATGTCTTTCGTCGCGCTGCGTGACCTTGATCTCTATCGGTTACGGCCAAACCGCGGCGTGGGTCTTTCCGGCGATTGTCGACATGGCCATCGCCGTCAGGTGGCGTCCGGAAACCGGTGTAGTGTCAACGGCGGCCGAAAATTGACCCCCTTTCGACGGGCGGGTTCTAAAGTGAATTCGTCCGGTTGTCGCAACACATTGACGGGATCAGGGTAGTCCGCGGGTGAAGACCAGCTCGGGTGTCTGCCAGTTGAGGATCTTGCGGGGTCGGCTGTTGAGGAGCTTCTCGGCGCGAGCCAGATCGTCGGTCGTGTAGGCGGATAGATCTTTGCCCTTCGGAAAGAACTGGCGCAGAAGACCATTAGTGTTCTCGTTGGTCCCACGCTGCCAGGGACTGGCGGGTTCTGCAAAGAACACGCCCTCCTCGAAGTGCTCAGCAAGCAGATCGTGGCGAGCCATCTCCGAGCCCTGGTCCCACGTCAAGGTGCGCCGGGCGGCCTCGGGCAGTGCGGCCAGGACGTGCTCGAAGGCATCGGTGAACATCTCGGCGCTGTGACCGTGCGGAAGGTGAATCAGCCGCACCACGCGGCTGGTCCGATCCACCAGCGTGCCGATCGCCGAACGACTGTGCTTGCCGACGATCAGATCACCCTCCCAATCGCCGATGCGAGTGCGCGTCTCGACGATCGGCGGACGGCGATGGATCAGCACCGCCGGAGCTACGAACCGCGGGGTGCGTTCGGTGGCGCTTCGGCGGCGCTTGCGCAACGGCCTGCCGGTGCGCAGCTTGGCCGTCAACACCCTGCTCAACCCGCCCTTGCGGCCCAAATACAGTGCCTGATAGATCGTTTCATGACAGATATGCCACTCCAGGCGGTCCGGATACTCCGCGCGTAGCCACGCACTGATCTGCTGCGGACTCCAGGTGTCTTCGAGCTTGTCGGCCACCAACTCCCGCAACTTCGGATCAACGATAAGGGACCCAGCGCGTTCTCGACGAGCGTTATCCCGGGCACGGGCGTGGGCGAGGTCAGCGTCGTAGACACCCTTGTCGTGTGGCTTGAGATGCCGGCGCAGCTCCCGCGAGACCGTCGACGGTGCCCGCCTGATTCGGCGGGCGATCTCGCGGATACCGTGCCCGTGCTCGCGCAAGGTCGCGATGCGCTGGCGCTCCAGCAACGTCAGGTAGCGCGACGAGCGCGCTTCTTCTGCCACCCGCGCCGGTGGCAGACCACCCGCCTCCGCGCGCCACCGATACCCGGTCTTACGGCCGATCCCGATTTGCCGGCAGGCCTCGACGGTGGCCACCCCGCCCAGGATCAGCTTCCAGTACTCGTCCTCCAAAATTAGCCGGCGCTTGCGGCCACGTCGCGTCATCTCCACACCCCTTCAATTAGCAGGAGTGTTGCGACAAGTCTTAGAACCCGCCCGTCGACACGGGGTCAGTTTTCAGGCGTCGCCGACATGTAGATCGGCCTGCGGAGGTTCTGGCTTCGGTGGGTGATGTTACGGGTGGCGCTGATTGTTTCGGTGGTGCTGCTCGCGGAGTCCGGGGGGTGCGTCGGCCGCAGTTGCTGAGGTGGTTGCAGCAGGCTGCGGCGCAGGTCTTGGAGCTGGCGCAGTCGGCGGGGGTCATGGCAAGTCCGCGCCAGCCGCGGGATGCACGGTCGAGCACGGCCCAGGCGATGCTGACACAGCTGGTCTCGCCTGGGAGGCGGCCGATAACCTTTGTGCGGCGGCGGGTTTCGCCGAAGGTGCGTTCGATGAAGTTCGAGTGGCGGATACGGTGATGATGCTCGGGCGGGAACCGCAGATAGGCCGTCAGGCCCTCGCGTTCGGTCAGCAGAATCTTCATCGCTGCCGGGTAGGTGGCCGCGTAGCGGGTAGCGAACGCGCTCAGCCGGGCATCGATGAGTTCGACCAGACGCGGGCCGGGCTCGGTGTTGAGGTCGGCGGTGTCGAACACGGCCCAGTAGCCGTCGCGGATCTCGGCCTGCATCCCGGCGGGGATCTTGGCCAGCACGTTACGCAGCCGGTGGATCAGGCAGCGTTGACGCAGCGCGGTCGGGAAGATCTGCTCAATCGCGCCGATCAGGTCGCGGGCACCGTCGGAGACGACCAGCAGCGGGCATGCTAGTCCCCGGTCGGTGAGATCGGTCAGAAAACCAGCCCAGGCGTCGGTGGACTCCACGACGCCAGGGGCCAGGCCCACAAAGACGGGCTTGCCCGCGGTGGTAATACCCCGCGCGGCCAGGATCGGCTCGGCTGGCGAGCCGGGATGCATCCGGAAGAACAAGGCATCCAGGAACAGGTAATCGAGCACGACATCGCCCAGGGGGCGCCGCGCCCAAGTGTCGTACTCGGTCTTGATCGCTTGGCATACCTGCGCCACAGTCGATTTCGAGATGGCGGCCTGATCACCGAGCGCATCGGCCAGGGTAGCCTCCACATCACGCACCGACCGCCCGCGTACGAACGAGGCGATCACCAACGATTCCAGCGCATTGGTCTTGGTGACGTGCTTGCTGAACAAGCGCGAGGCGAATGCGACCATCGTGCCGCGCAACTTGGGCCGCTCCAGGGTGACTGGGCCGGCGGTGGTCTTGACCATCGCTGGCCGATAGCCATTGCGCGCCCCGGGCTGCGCATCCGGCGCGGTGGCGCACCGTTGGTAGCGATCGCGGCCCAAGAACTCGGTTACCTCGGCCTCCAATGCGGCCTGCATCAGCAACTGTGCGCCCAGCCGGGCCACCTCCTCAAGGATCTCGAGCAACTCATGATCCGAGGCGAACAGCTCGTCGATCTTGGCGCGAACACGATCGGTCGGCGATACTCGGGCAGGCACGGGCGTAGGTCCTTTCACTTCGATGACTTGGCGGTCTCGAAGCAGGACCTACGCCCGGCCCCTTTTACACCGGCTTTCGGACGCGACCCACCAAACGCACTGAGCCCGTTTACACGTCCGGTCTGTCGGCGCCGGGACCGCGACCCCAGGTCCAGCCCGGCAATTCCTCGAGTCGGCGTGCGCGAGCGGGAACTTCGAAAAAGCCGCGGAGGGTCACGCCGCCGGAGAGGAACCCGATGTCTCGTCGCATGCCGCGAGCCTATGCTCGCGGCGTTCATCCAGCAGACTAGGCCCGGAGCGAGATCCCCAGCCGGCTAGCGACCGCGTCGCGATCAACTCCCTCGGCCTTCATCTGATCTACCTTTCCCGGGCGTTTAGGGAGCCGGGCTCGGGTTGTTCCTCTTCGCCTTCGTTTGAGTCACCTTCTCGCCCCCTCGGTCAGTCGCGACTTGCACGACGACTGACTCGAATGACCGAGTCGCGTCATCACTTGATCCGCACCAGAAAGTACTGCCCACTATGCATATAGATCGATAAAAACTTCTCGGCTATTTCACTTGCGATAAAGATGTCCAACGCGGCCTGCGCTCCGATTAGCAATGGGGTGTGGCCCGGGTCTTCCACGATGAGTATGCCGCCGATCGCGATTTTTGGGGCGAGCTTGACGAGTCCTGCATAGACAGCCTCAAGCTGATCGACATCAAGATTAGCTACAGCAATGGAATCGATTTCGCTCGGCAACTCGTCGGTGATGATGTTGTTTGTTACGACATGGACAGTGCGTCCCAGCAACGGCTGCTCGAATTCCTTCAGCCGACCTGACACGACCTCGATGCCCTCGGTGGCGTGACTGTTCGCCCATATGGCATCGGCGCTCGCCTGGGCAGCCGGGTACGTGAAGCCTTCGAAGACGTCCAGAAAATAGGACGGCCGATAAATATGAGCTTCCTGCATGTACCTGAGAGCGATTCGTCCGGAACTGCCGCGAAAGCAGCCAACCTCGACATAAGCACCCGCAAGGGAGCGGGTGGTCTGGAGTGCCTGGCAGATGTTCTCCGCGTCCCCGTAACCGAAATCGAACTTATCGAATTGCGCCTCGCGCTGAAAAGACCACTCGGATTCGATCGCAGACCGGGCGCGGTAGTCCTTATGCACCCATCGGGCGGGCTCCGCTCTAAATACGGGATGGAACTTGATGTGTCGTTCGATGAGCCACAGCACGAAGGGCAGGCCCTGGTCATCCTGGTCGACGGCGTAGATGACATACGCAAGCGGGGCGCCGGCCAAGACTGCGGGTTCATGCTTGCGAACGTCGATGATCTCGAGATCGAGCGAGGTGGTGAAATCTTGATCGATCAGGACGACGCGGCGGCCGACCTTGCCAACGAGCTGCTTGGCAGCATCCTGCTCGATCAGCTCAGTGGCGATGCGTCTGTTTGTGATCATCGCTCTATCCTGAGACATCCGCGCTCATCCTACACTGGACAATTAGCACGACATTGGACAATTAGCACGACGCCGATTCGGCGTGTCGTCTGCGGCATCTGCTCGCCCGTCGCCGACCATGACCCACCGATTCATCAAGCTGCTGCTGACGAATGGCCGGCTGAGGCACGCTGAAAGCAGCAAAGCACCGAAGAAACGCCTACCTCGCCCCAATGCGATCGCCACTAGGTCCACTTGGTCATTAGACGAGAGGCTTCAGTGGGTGCTCCGGCCTAGCCCGTCGACGACGCAGCGGCGATCTCGAAGGGTCCGGCTTCTGGCGAACGATCATGGCCTGCGGCAGCCGAGCGGGATCGTCCTCACGGACTGACATCTCGTTGGCGTGTCCCTGCATTGCCGTCTGTACCTCGGCCGGCGGAAAACTCGGTATCGGCAAACCATCGACCGCCGCACCTGTCGCGCTCTCGTAGAGCAGGGCAAACCAGTCTTCGTATTGCAAGTCCTTACGTGCTCGAAGATCGCGCTAAACTGATCATGCCCAAAACGGCGAGCCTGTCACGAAAGCTCGCCCACGGCAGCGTTGGCCCGCCGGGCGACCTCGACGTAGTTGTTGTCGACCTCCCTGGTCGATTCGGCGTGTCCCTCCGGACCACGACTGTCCTTCAGGGCGCCGATCTCGACATGCACGGAATCCATCCCTCCGTCAACGTTGCGAACCGCCGGGCGCGCCTACGAGAGGTCCCTTCAAGCCGGCGGCCTTCCGTTCGACGCCGAGGCCAGTTCTTCGAGCCAGAACCTTAGAAGCATCACCTCGTCAGGCTGCGTGATTCCCGCATCCGTAAGCGCCTCGTATGCGAGAGTGAGATTCTCCTCGACGCTAAGCTCTGGCCGAATGCTCGCGGTCACCAGCCCGATGCAGCTCTCGACGTCGAGGTAGCACGGGATTTCCGATTCAAAGTCTCTCATGTAGTCATGCGGATTACGCATCTGAGTAACCGACGCTCCCACGAAGCCCAGCTGGTAGCCGGCTAACCACATGACTGGTTGGGCGACGTAGCCGCGCAAGATGTCGGTGAAGCGGAACGTCACCGTACTCGGTAGGTAGAGCAGCGGGAATAGTTCAGCGCAAAACGCAGTGTTCTGCGAATTGAACGGACTGATGGTCCCACGTCCAAGAACCAACGGTGGCCGCTGCTCAAAGATGCATTCCTGACCGACGGTAAGTCGGTAGATCGCGTCTACGTCCGGGTCGCCGTCTGCGAGCCCTTGCCAGACGCCGACCGTTGCGTCGGCAGACCGAATGGTGGACAAATCGATCACGCTCGCTGGATCCAGAATTCTTTGCAAGGGCAGACCTCGCGGCCAGATATGTCGATCCGTGAAGCACCGATAGGTGTTCACGAAGCCTAGGTCGGGCGAGGTGCTCTCATACTCCCCTCGGAATGCGGGGAAGGACCAACCTTGTTTTGGGATGTTGTCATCATCCGTCTCGGCGATAACAGTGGCCCCGATCCTCACTGCTTCTACATACCCGAGCATCTTCCGTGAATAGTGGTTCTCCGGAAGGGCGCTCGCAAACGCAGACGTCTTTGGCTCCACCGGCAGGTAGGTGGCCCCCTCCAGATGCCAGTCAATGGGGCTCTTCCGGTCACCGACCACGACAGTGTGCCAGTCAGGCAAGTGCGCATATGCCTTTGTCGCGTTGCTAGGAGGGTTGATCGTCGTGATCACCACGACATTGTTCTTGGCTGCGACGCTCAAGCTACTTCCATTCGCCGAGACATTACCGAGTCGAGCAGACCAAGAAATACCGGGATAGATATGTTGTAATCAGAATAGTATTCAGATGTCACGTTTCTGATGTGTTCAGCAGTCGGCGCAAGAACGGTTGCTGAACTACCCACGTTGACCTCACCCCACCATTCCAACTGACGCAGGTGCCCGATGTTGGAATGCGCGATGCCGTCCTTGTCGGCAAGCCAGGTCAGCAGGGCCAGACCGCTGCCTATGACCGCGATGAAAAGGTCGCACGCGTACGCCCAGAGGAGGGTTTCGGAGAAGCTTGCCCGTGTACCGTCGACTATCTCCACGTCTAGATGCGCCACTGCCTTGCGAACATCGTCGACTGTCTCGTCGCAGTCCTTATATCCATCCAAGTAGATCAAGACATCGCGGCCATACTGAGCATCGAGACGCTCGGCCAGCGCAGCCACACCCTCGACCTGTTCCAACCAGACCTTGTTGTGCACACGCAAGTTGACGAAGAAGATGAACTTGGACGAAGACTGCGCGACGTTGAGCCGCTCCATCAGTCCGGTCGTGTCGCGAGCAGCGACGCGATGAGCTGCGCCATGCACACGGAGAGCGAGTGCTCGATCAACGGCTGTCGCGGTGGCCCGGACAGGTATGCGGCCATCATTGACGAGCCGCAAGAAGACCTCCGCCGAAGACGACAGCTCGACCACCGGACACGGCAGCTCGCCCGCAAAGATCTCGGTAAGCGAAATCCAGGGATTTACGGTCGTGTAGATCGCATCAACCCGCCCCAAGGCCTCGTTCCGTAGCAGCCATTCCACGCCGGAGACGTCGTTCCAGAAGTAGTGGCCGAGGTTCGCGATAACCCCCGACACCAGTGCAGGGCTGTGCTCCGATTGCCGGTAGCGTTGCACCTCCGCGGAGTACTCGAGGCACGAAGCGACGTACCGACAGATCACCTGTTGTGGGTCGACCCAGTCGCTACCGACCAGGTTCTGGTGGATGATCACGTCCCGATCGATCAACCACACAAAGGAAACGTTGCCGGCCCAGCCCAAACTCGTACCAACGAGAATCGGGTCTGACCCCGTGAATTCGTAGACCACAGTCGCCAGGACTGGCACGATGTCCAGTGCGTAACCGTTGGTGGTCTCTCGGGTTTCCCCGGTGAATGGATCCGGGATCGAAAGACGCGCCGAACGCACGAGCTCGTCTTGGAACCGATTGCTGAGCTTGGGTTTCCCGCTCAAGAGCCTTCGCTCGGAAGAAAGAGGCGCCTCGGAGTCCAGATCAACTGGAGTGTTGTTCTGCTGGAATATCGACTGTAGAGCGGCGAGGTCGAGACCTATCGTTTGGAGCGTCTCCGCGTGACGGGGAAGCGCGTCGTAGGAAAAAATCTCAATGTCGGCACTACCGAACAATGCCGAATCGATCTCTGCCACAGACGGGATTTCGGGGAGTGGTTGCTGAGGCGCAATGCTTGGATCAAGGTCAAGCCCCGCAAGAATTTGCTCACGTCTTGCTCGGTGGGTCGCTGCTGTCGCATCTTCCCGCAGCAAGGGGCCATATTCGATCGCAAGCAAATCGAAACTGGAGAACTTGCTGCGGATGACTAGCTTGGCTGCAACCGGCACCGAGATCGCGAACCGAAGCACGGCACGATACGCTCGCGTCGATACTCGGCGCGAGCACAAGAGCTCGCCCCCCTCGCACCAGACGTGCACCGTGATGTCCGGAAGCTTCGTCCACGTACCCATCCGAAACCAGACGACGACCTCCTGTTCGCCGGCGTCAAGTGCGACATCGTAGGACGTGACGGTTGCGTCCGGCGCAAGGGCGAAAGCCAAGGCCCCTTCGGGGCCTGAAGTGACGCCAGGCCCAAGGGTGCACTCCGAAAGGTCAATCGTTGAACGGCTCACGCGACCCCGTGCCCAATCCTCCGCCCGCTGCTCCGCTTGATCGACCAGAGTTCCCGCACTTGGATCCCGCAGGCCCTGCTGCTCCCTCGTACGCCATGGTCGCCATTCTCCCTCCGTCGCGGGCCGCTTGCTGCCTGATCGCCTTCGAACTTATGCCGGTTCGACCGCGAACCCGAGTGGGATCCGAGGTCGCGGCTCGCACGTTTGGCGCCCGCGTCGCCTCACGATAACCCGACGGCCCAGTGAGCATGCGACGGCCCCGGTCATGCGCTCGGCTCGTACCAGGTCGCCCACCCTGCTTTCTTGAAGCGGAAGCAGAGGTCGAGATCCTCCATGTACATCCAGTAGCCCTCGTCGAAGTTTCCGACCTCGTTGAGGGCGGCTCGACGCATAAGCATAAAGGCGCCGTTGACCGCATCGACGGGGCCCTGCTCGACGTCCGGTGCGCGGTACTGGGCAAGCGGGCCGCGTTCGAGCCGCCGGCCGACGCCGCTGAAGTGGCCAAGTGCGCCGAGCACGGTCGGGAACGAACACGCGCCGCATGGTCGAACGTGCCATCCGGCTGCTCAGGTCTCGGGCCTGCGATTCCGATCTCTGGGTGCTTCGCCATGAGCGCGAGGAGTGTCGCGATCGTGTTCTCGCGGAGCTCGGTATCGGGGTTGAGCGCAGCACGTACGCAGCGTTCCCAGCCGTCATACCACGGCTGGTCGCCCGCGCAAAACCTGCGTTCTCTCCATTCTCAATCAGCGAGACCGCCGGGAACTCGTTCTGCACCATCTTCACCGTCCCGTCACGCGAGTCGTTGTCGACGACCCAAACGTTGGTGTCGGACGGCGACTGGCGCTCGAGGCTCGCGAGGCATCGGAAGAGATGGTCCCGGCAGCGATAGGCGACGATCACGATGTCAAGCGCATCAACTGGTCTGCGGGTTCCTCCGGCTACGGATCTGACGTCAGTGGGCAACATCGGCCTTCGTCGGAGTACGCCGGGCGGGTTCGCCTGCGACTGGATACGGAGAAGGAGGTGTCTGAGTTCGGCACATCGTTCACACCTGTCTCGGGACATCGTTCACACCCGACGACAAGGGTCGAGCGATGGGAATGCCACAGCTGGTGGTCACGGCCGTGCTGGTCGAAGGACGCAATAAAAGTGAGGTTGCCCGCGACTACGGGATCTCTCGGCGGTGGGTCATCACCCTCGTCCAGCGCTACCTGGCTGAAGGCGAAGCCGGCCTACGACCACGCCCACGAAGACCGCTGCGCAGCCCCAACCGCATCGCCCACGACATCGAAGACGAGGTCATCGCGTTACGAAAACAACTCGAGCGCGACGGGCATGAGGCCGGCGCCGCGACGATCGCGTTTCACCTTCACCATCGCCACGGCGTCAGCCCGGCGGCATCCACGATCTGGCGGATCCTCTCGGCGCGAGGCTTCGTCACCGCCCAGCCGCACAAACGCCCCAAAAGCAGCTATATCCGCTTCGCCGCCGAACTGATTCGCCCCGGGTTTGATTCCCACCGGTTATTGGTGTGCAGCCTCTGATTGGGCTGTGTTTGTATTGAACTACCCCAGGTTTTGTTCCTCGGTTGCGAGAGCCGGGGTTGGCTGGCTCGCGTCATGTGAGGCGCCGGTGACGGCGGTCTCGTACTCGGCTGGCGTCAAGTAGCCGAGAGCTTCGTGCAGGCGTTCCTGGTTGTACCAGGCCACCAATTCGGCGGTCGATAGTTCGACGTCGTCGATCCAGCGCCACGGTCTGCCGCGGTTGATGAGCTCGGTTTTGTAGGCGGCGTTGACTGCTTCAGCGAGGGCGTTGTCATAACTGTCGCCGCGCGACCCGACCGAGGGGGCGATCCCGAGTTCGGCCAGCCGGTCCGCCGGATCGCCACCGGCGATCAAGATGTCCTGGACTTCGAGGTGCCCGCTCCAGCAGCACCCCCAGCTCAGCATCAGTATGGGCAGAACCGACATGCTCGACCTTGAAGCACTTGGCCGCGACGGCATCGCGGTAGTTACCGGTATTGATCTTCGACAGATGACGCTGAATGGTCTTGTAGGACAACGTGTCTGCACCCAAATCTGTGAGCACCCGTGCAGCATCGGCCTTGCTGGTCGGTTCCACCAGCCGCGCGATCACCAGGTCCCGGAACACCGCATCATCGACGATGTCGAAGCCGAGCCAGTCATAGACCACACCGAGGGTGTCGTACAGAAGGCGCGAACAGGTCGACGTGGTGCGTCCCGGTGGCACCGGCTCTCCCTTGGGGACACCCGCCGACAACGCAAGCGTGCCGGTCCGCCAGTCGGCGACATCTTCAACACGCTGGGTGCGGGCGGCCACCTCGATATCGAGAGCGCCTTGATCCTGCGCGGCGATCCGGCGGCCCTGCTCAAGCAGAACCCCCAGTTGGGCATCGGTGTGGGCTGAGCCGGCATGGGCCAGAATCGTTCGTTGACCTCGATGTTTACGCACGACCTGCACCGCGACCGCACCCGAGGCCGGGTGCACCTTCCGCACGTACGCCACCGCCCGAACCTACCCGCTTAGTGCCCCAAACGGGGCACTAAAGACCGAGAACCCGCAGGTCAGCGAATCGGCAATCCAAAAATTGGCCGACCAGGTCCTAAGTCAGGAGGCGCTTTATATCTCCCCAACTTTAGCGAAACTCCCTTTCGCATCCTTGGGTGTTGATGGAGTCGTCGAACTCGATACTGCCGCGCCCGGTTCTGGCATTCCGCGGGGCTGCGCGTTCATGGCGTGGGGAGGGAACTCAAACTACGGCCATTTCTTGATCCGACTGTCTGACCACGCGGGTGCGCCAGCGGCGTATACCCGTCCCCCTGTCATAGCCTGGCCAGTGCTTTCGGCATCGCGAGCACCGGCTTGCCTGCGATGCCTTCGGCCGCACCGACAACACCAGTACCTCGCTGGTGGATTGGGTCTTCCCCCGTGAGGACTCGGTCTGGATCTCCATCCTCGATCACCACGTCTTGGCGTCCAAGGGCCTCGGCGAATACCCTGGACTTGCGCAACGCCATACCTCCCTGCTCGTCTTGAACCTTTAGCGGTCCAAAACGTAAGCAGGATATGCGTCGCGCCCAAACCCGCAGGTCAGCCGACCCACGGTTTTTGGCAGAAGAGCCGACGCCACCATGATGAACCGACCGAGGACCAATGAAGCTGATCATTCACATTGGCTGGCACAAGACGGGAACAACCGCACTCCAGAACTTCTGTTGGAAGAACCGTGCGACTCTCGCAAGCAAAAAGGTCATCTTCCCTGAGACGGGCCTGCTGACAGTCGCACACCATCGGATTCCATGGTCGGTGCAGCACGAGAAGCGAAACCCATGGGCATTTAGCTCTGGCCACTCACATGAGGATGCCTCGCTCGTGGAAAGCATGCTAGCTGAATGCAGAGGGCGCGGCGCGACTACGGCCGTTATTAGTTCTGAAGAGTTCTGCCTTCTTAAAGAGGAAGAGATTCGTTTACTCGGCACATTCTTGGTAGCTGAGGACGTCACCATTGTTGCCTACTTGAGAAGTCAGGATGAGCTCCTGGACTCATTTTACCGAATGTTAGTGCGATGGGCTCCTGGGGCTGAGCAGCGCACCTGCGAAGACTTTGACGAATTCATGGAAGAACAGCTAGCGCCTAACTTTATTAATTATTACAATACCATCTCGCGATGGAGTCAGGTCTTCGGAACCGAGCGGATAGTCCTCCGAAAGTATGACCGCAGCACCATGATGGGTGGGGATATTGCTATTGATTTCATGAACACAATTGGAGTTGATGTCGGAGCCGCGTGGTGGAGAGGTTCCGACGATGCGAACCCCTCACTCGGTGCATACGCCACGGAGTATCTTAGATATACAAATAGTCTCCCAGTCAGCCTAGATGTTCATGAGCGACTCGTTGAGTGCCTTCGCGAAGTCGAGATGGATTTGAAGCTGGAGCGATTTACGTATATCGATCATGGTCGTCTGGAGCGTATCCGCGATGCGGTGGAAGATGGTAACCGGCTGTTGCGGCGCCAATTCGGCATTGACGTTTCCGTTCCGTCTAGTAAGCCAGGAGAATTGGTTCCTGATATCAGGGACGTAGTCGTAGGATTGTCGGCGGCCGTGATTGAGAAGCTTGGG
>NZ_JCALCS010000015.1:0-12133 GCF_059812465.1 Mycobacterium sp. NGS54
CTGGCGCTGTCGGGCGCGCTCAACGGCCTGGGTGGCTCGCTCGGTGCGTCGCTGAGCGCGGCGCTCAACGGGTTCGGCGCGTCGCTGAACGCGGCGCTGAGTGGCAGCCTGAACCTGGGCGCCAACCTCAACGGGCTGATCCAGACCGGTGAGAACCTGGCCGCGAACATTGCGGCCGGCATCAACGGGGCGATCCAGACCGGCGAAACCCTGGCGGCCAACTTCCTCGCATCGCTGCCGGCGCTGAACATTCCGAACCTGATGCTGTCGATCAACGCCGCCCTGTCGGCGAGCCTGGCCGCGGGCCTGGGGCAGGCCGGTGCCGCCCTGGCGGCCGGCTTGAGCGGCGGCCTGCTCGGGCTGGCTCACGCCGGCGAAGCCCTGGGTGGCAGCCTGGCGGCGGGCCTGTCTGGGTTGGTCGGCACGGGCAACGCGGTGGCGATGATCTGGGAGAACACCGCGGCCCAGGTCGGCGGCGCGCTCTTCGGCGGCTTCGCGTCGACCCTGGGCGTGGGTGCTCCCGGCCTGCTGGGGCTCGGCACGGATCTGGCGACCGGCCTGTCCGGCGCGGCCTCCGCGCTGGAACAGACCGGCGGGTCGCTCGTCATCGCGCTGAACACCGCCCTGACCGACCTGGAGCTCTCGCTGCAGGCCGCCCTGGATGCCAGCTTCAGTTTCGCCGCATAGCCCGGTGGCGCCCAGGAGAGTCGTGTAGGCCTCGCCATTTCCGAAGCGAAGCGAAGGCCTTGCCCGAACGCGACCTCCTGGGCGCACACCGCCCCGCAACCGGCTCGCGGAATGGATTTGCAAAGGACTGCATAACCATGCAGAATCGTCGAGATGGCCGACGTGTTGAGGGTGGCGGTTGCCGGCGCCACCGGTTATGCAGGCGGGGAAATCCTACGGCTCCTGCTCGGGCACCCGGGCTACGCCGACGGCCGCCTCACGATCGGTGCTCTGACCGCGGCGGCGAGCGCAGGCAGCGCGCTGGGTGAGCACCATCCGCATCTGACTCCGTTGGCCCAGCGCGTGGTCGAGCCGACCGACGAAGGCGTCCTGAAAGACCACGACGTGGTGTTCCTGGCCCTGCCGCACGGTAATTCGGCCGCGCTGGCCGAACGCCTCGGCCCGCAAACCCTGATTATCGACTGCGGCGCCGACTTCCGCCTCACCGACGCCGCCGCCTGGGAGCGGTTCTACGGAACAAGCCACGCCGGCAGCTGGCCGTACGGGCTGCCGGAGCTGCCCGGCGGACGCGAGCGGCTGTGCGGCGCGCGCCGCATCGCGGTTCCCGGCTGCTACCCGACGGCGGCGCTGCTCGGACTGGCGCCCGCGATGGCCGAGGACCTCATCGAGCCGGCGGTCACGGTCGTCGCCGTCAGCGGCACCTCGGGGGCCGGCCGGGCCGCCAAGACCGACCTGCTCGGCTCGGAGGTCATCGGGTCGGCGCGGGCCTACAACATCGCCGGCGCGCACCGGCACACCCCCGAAATCGCCCAGGGACTCGGGGCCGTCACCGACCGCGACGTCACCGTGTCGTTCACTCCGGTGCTGATCCCGACCTCCCGCGGCATCCTGGCCACCTGCACCGCGCGCACCCGAGCGCCGCTCTCGCAGCTGCGGGCCGCCTATGAAAAGGCCTACGATGGGGAGCCTTTCATCTACCTGATGCCCGACGGGCAGCTGCCCCGCACCGGGTCGGTGATCGGCAGCAACGCCGCGCACATCGCGGTGGCGGTGGACGAGGCCGCGGAGACGTTCGTGGCGATCGCCGCGATCGACAACCTGGTCAAGGGTACCGGCGGCGCCGCCGTGCAGTCGATGAACCTGGCGCTGGGTTGGCCTGAGACCGAAGGCCTTTCGGTGGTGGGGGTGGCGCCGTGACCGGCCTCGCCGCCGCCGCGCGGTTGCTGCGCGAACAGGGTGTCACCGCCCCGGCCGGGTTCCGGGCGGCCGGAATCGCCGCGGGTATCAAGGCATCCGGGGCCCGCGACCTCGCGCTGGTCTTCAACGAAGGGCCCGACTACTCGGCCGCCGGTGTGTTCACCCGCAACAAGGTCAAGGCCGCGCCCGTGCTGTGGAGCCAGCAGGTGCTGAACGCCGGGGCGCTGCGCGCCGTCATCCTGAACTCCGGTGGCGCCAACGCCTGCACCGGTCCCGGGGGCTTCCAGGACAGCCACGCCACGGCGGAAGCGGTCGCGGCGGCACTGTCGGACTGGGGCACCGAGACCGGCGCTATCGAGGTGGCCGTCTGCTCCACCGGGCTGATCGGCGACCGGCTGCCGATGGACAAGGTGCTCGCCGGGGTGCGCGAGATCGTGCACGAGATGGCCGGCGGGCTGACCGGCGGCGAAGACGCCGCCCAGGCCATCATGACCACCGACACCGTGCCCAAACAGATTGCGCTGCACCACCCCAACAACTGGACGGTCGGCGGGATGGCCAAGGGCGCGGGCATGCTGGCCCCGTCATTGGCCACCATGCTGTGCGTGCTCACCACCGACGCTGCCGTCTCGCCGGACGCGCTCGACGCGGCGCTGCGCCGCGCCACCGCCCGCACCTTCGACCGGCTCGACATCGACGGGTGCTGCTCGACCAACGACACCGTGCTGCTGCTGGCCTCGGGCGCCAGCGAGATCACCCCGTCCCAGGCCGACCTCGACGACGCGGTGCTGCGGGTCTGCGATGACCTGTGCGTCCAGTTGCAGGCTGACGCCGAGGGCGTCACCAAGCGCGTCACCGTCACCGTGACCGGGGCCGCCTCCGAGGACGATGCGCTGACCGCCGCCCGGGCGATCGCCCGCGACAGCCTGGTCAAGACGGCGGTGTTCGGCTCGGATCCCAACTGGGGCCGGGTGCTCGCGGCCGTGGGCATGGCGCCGATCGCCCTGGATCCGGAACGAATCCGGGTGTCGTTCAACGGGTTCGCGGTGTGCATCGACGGGGTCGGCGCGCCCGGCGCGCGCGCGGTGGACCTTTCGGGCGCCGATATCGACATCACCGTCGACCTGCGCGTCGGCGACGGGCGGGCCGCCGTCCGGACCACGGACCTCTCGCACGGCTACGTCGAAGAGAACTCGGCCTACAGCTCATGACCCTGAATGTCGACGCGCTACCCACCGAGGTCAAAGCGCAGGTGCTGGCCGAAGCCCTGCCGTGGCTCAAGCAGTTGCACGGCAAGGTCGTCGTCATCAAGTACGGCGGCAACGCCATGACCGACGACGCGCTGCGCCACGCCTTCGCGGCCGACATGGCGTTCCTGCGCAACTGCGGCATCCATCCCGTCGTCGTGCACGGCGGCGGACCCCAGATCACCGCCATGCTGCGCAGGCTCGGCATCGAAGGCGACTTCAAGGGCGGATTCCGGGTCACCACACCCGAAGTGCTCGACGTGGCGCGGATGGTGTTGTTCGGCCAGGTAGGCCGCGAACTGGTCAACCTGATCAACGCGCACGGACCCTACGCCGTCGGCATCACCGGTGAGGACGCGCAACTGTTCACCGCGGTGCGGCGCAGCGTCACGGTCGACGGCGTGGCCACCGACATCGGGCTGGTGGGCGACGTCGACCTGGTCAACACCGCCGCGGTGCTGGATCTGATTGCGGCGCGGCGCATTCCGGTGGTCTCGACCCTGGCCCCCGACGCCGAGGGCGTGGTCCACAACATCAACGCCGACACCGCCGCGGCGGCGCTGGCCGAAGCCCTGGGAGCCGAAAAGCTGTTGATGCTCACCGATGTCGAAGGCCTGTACACCAGCTGGCCGGACCGCGCGTCGCTGGTCAGCGAAATCGATACCGTGGCACTGGCGCGGCTGCTGCCCACGCTGGAAACCGGCATGATCCCCAAGGTCGAGGCGTGCCTTCGGGCCGTCACCGGGGGTGTGCCCAGCGCGCACGTCATCGACGGCCGGGTCGAACACTGCGTGCTGGTTGAGCTTTTCACCGATGCGGGCACCGGAACAAAGGTGGTGAGCGCGTGAGCCACACCGACACTTTGAAGCAACGGTGGGACGCCGTGATGATGCACAACTACGGCACCCCGCCGGTGGCGCTCGCCAGCGGTGACGGCGCCGTCGTCACCGACGTGGACGGCAAGACCTACGTGGATCTGCTCGGCGGCATCGCCGTCAACGTCCTCGGCCATCGCCACCCGGCCGTCATCGAGGCCGTCACGCACCAGATGGCCACGCTGGGGCACACCTCCAACCTCTACGCCACCGAACCGGGCATCGCGCTGGCCGAGGAACTGGTCGCGCTGTTGGGGGCCGACTCGCCGGCGCGGGTGTTCTTCTGCAATTCCGGCACCGAGGCCAACGAGGTGGCGTTCAAGATGTCGCGGCTCACCGGTCGAACGAAACTGGTTGCCGCGCAAGAGGCCTTCCACGGCCGCACGATGGGATCCCTGGCGCTGACGGGCCAGCCGAGCAAGCAGGCGCCGTTCGAGCCGCTGCCGGGATACGTCACACATGTGCCGTACGGCGACACCGACGCGCTGTCCGCCGCCGTCGGCGACGACACCGCCGCGGTGATCCTCGAGCCGATCATGGGGGAGAGCGGCGTCGTCGTGCCACCCGAGGGCTACCTGGCCGCCGCGCGGGACATCACCGCCCGGCACGGCGCCCTGCTGGTCCTCGACGAGGTGCAGACCGGGATGGGCCGCACCGGAGCGTTTTTCGCCCACCAGCACGACGGCATCACCCCCGACATCGTCACCATGGCCAAGGGGCTCGGCGGCGGGCTGCCGATCGGGGCGTGCCTGGCCGTGGGGCCGGCCGCCGAACTGCTCACCCCCGGCCTGCACGGCAGCACCTTCGGCGGCAACCCGATCTGCACCGCGGCGGCGCTGGCGGTGCTGCGGGTGATCGCCGCGGAGGACCTCGTCCGGCACGCGGAGGTGCTGGGCAAGTCCGTGCGCCACGGCATCGAGCGGATCGGGCACCCGCTGATCGACCACGTGCGCGGACGCGGATTGCTTTGGGGCATCGTGCTTTCGGCGCCGGCGGCGAAGGATGCCGAGGCGGCGGCGCGCGAGGCCGGCTTCCTGGTCAACGCGGCGGCCCCCGACGTCATCCGGCTGGCGCCGCCGCTGATCATCACCGAGGCCCAGATCGACGGCTTCATCGCCGCGCTGCCCGGCATCCTGGACGGGGCCGCAGCGTGACCCGGCACTTCCTGCGTGACGATGACCTGTCACCGGCGGAACAGGCCGAAGTGCTCGAGCTGGCCGCCGAGCTGAAGAAGGACCCCTTCGCCCGCCGCCCCCTGGAGGGGCCGCGCGGGGTGGCGGTCATCTTCGACAAGAACTCCACCCGCACCCGGTTCTCGTTCGAGGTGGGCATTGCCCAGCTCGGCGGGCACGCCGTCGTCGTCGACGCCCGCAGCACCCAGATGGGCCGCGACGAGACACTAAGCGACACCGCAAAGGTGTTGTCCCGCTACGTCGAAGCCATCGTCTGGCGGACCTTCGGGCAGGACCGGCTCGAGGCGATGGCCGCCAGCGCGACGGTGCCCGTGGTGAACGCGCTCTCCGACGACTTCCACCCCTGCCAGGTCCTGGCCGACCTGCAGACCATCGCCGAACGCAAGGGGTCGCTGAAGGGGTTGCGGCTGTCCTACTTCGGTGACGGCGCCAACAACATGGCGCACTCGCTGATCCTGGGCGGGGTGACCGCCGGCATCCACGTCACCGTCGCCGCCCCCGACGGCTTCGCGCCCGCCCCGGCGCTGCTGGCCGCCGCCGAACGGCGCGCCGAGGCCACCGGCGCGTCGATCACCGTTACCACCGACCCCGACGCCGCGGCCAAGGGCGCCGACGTCGTCGTCACCGACACCTGGACGTCGATGGGGCAGGAGAACGACGGGCTGGACCGGGTCGGGCCGTTTCGGCCGTTTCAGCTCAACGCGCGGCTTGTCGGGCTGGCCGACCCGGAAGCTGTTGTGCTGCACTGCCTCCCGGCCCACCGCGGCGAGGAGATCACCGACGAGGTGATGGACGGGCCGGCCAGCGCGGTGTGGGACGAGGCCGAAAACCGGCTGCACGCCCAAAAGGCGCTGCTGGCGTGGCTGCTGGAGCGATCCCGATGACCCGATCGAAGGCCACCGCCGAGACCACCACCCGCGCCGGGCGGCAGGCACGCATCGTGGCGATCCTGTCGTCGGAGTCGATCAGCAGCCAAAGCGAACTGGCGGCCCGGCTGGCCGGCGAGGGCATCGACGTCACCCAGGCCACGCTGTCGCGCGATCTCGAAGAGCTGGGCGCGGTGAAGCTGCGCGGCGCCGACGGCGGCGTCGGCGTCTACATCGTTCCCGAGGACGGCAGCCCGGTGCGTGGGGTATCCGGCGGCACCGACCGGATGTCGCGCTTGCTCGGCGAGTTGCTGGTGTCGACCGACGCCAGCGGCAACCTCGCGGTGCTGCGCACCCCTCCGGGCGCGGCCCACTATCTGGCCAGCGCGATCGACCGCGCGGCCCTACCGTACGTGGTCGGCACCATTGCCGGCGATGACACCATCCTGGTGGTTGCCCGCGAGCCGATGACCGGCGCGGAACTCGCCACGATGCTCGAGCAGATCAAGTAAGGAGACAGATCAATGTCAGAACGCGTCATCCTGGCGTATTCCGGCGGGCTGGACACCTCGGTGGCGATCAGCTGGATCGGCAAGGAGACCGGCCGCGAGGTGGTCGCGGTCGCGATCGACCTCGGCCAGGGCGGCGAGGACATGGAGGTGGTCCGCCAGCGGGCTCTGGACTGCGGCGCCGTGGAGGCCGTCGTCGTCGACGCCCGCGACGAGTTCGCCGAGGGCTACTGCCTGCCGACCGTGCTCAACAACGCGCTGTACATGGACCGCTACCCCCTGGTGTCGGCGATCAGCCGGCCACTGATCGTCAAGCACCTGGTCGCGGCCGCCCGCGAGCACGGCGGCAGTATCGTCGCGCACGGGTGCACCGGCAAGGGCAACGACCAAGTCCGGTTCGAGGTCGGATTCGGTTCGCTGGCACCGGATTTGGAGGTACTGGCGCCGGTCCGCGACTACGCCTGGACGCGGGAGAAGGCGATCGCGTTCGCCGAGGAGAACGCCATCCCGATCAACGTCACCAAGCGCTCCCCGTTCTCGATCGACCAGAACGTGTGGGGCCGTGCGGTGGAAACCGGCTTCCTGGAACACCTTTGGAACGCGCCCACCAAGGACGTCTACTCCTACACCGAAGACCCGACGCTGAACTGGAGCACGCCCGACGAGGTGATCGTCGGCTTCGAACGCGGGGTGCCGGTGTCCATCGACGGCAACCGGGTGTCGATGTTGCAGGCCATCGAGGAACTCAACCGGCGGGCCGGGTCTCAGGGGGTGGGCCGCCTCGATGTCGTCGAGGACCGGCTGGTGGGGATCAAGAGCCGCGAGATCTACGAGGCGCCGGGCGCGATGGTGCTGATCACCGCGCACACCGAACTCGAACACGTCACGCTGGAGCGCGAGCTGGGCCGGTTCAAGCGCCACACCGACCAGCGCTGGGCCGAGCTGGTGTACGACGGGCTGTGGTACTCGCCGCTGAAGGACGCGCTGGAGAGCTTCGTCGCCAAGACCCAGGAGCACGTGACCGGCGAGGTGCGAATGGTGTTGCACGGCGGGCACATCGCGGTCAACGGCCGGCGCAGCGCCGAGTCGCTGTACGACTTCAACCTGGCCACCTACGACGAGGGCGACAGCTTCGACCAGTCCGCCGCGAAGGGCTTCGTCTACGTGCACGGGTTGTCCTCGAAGATCGCGTCCCGCCGGGACCGGGCCACGTGACCGCGAGCGACCGTGTCTGCACGACGACACGCCGCAATGTGTGTACCTATGCGGTCGCTCGCGCAGCAGTGAGGGCCACGTGAGCACTCGCGAGGGGTCGCTGTGGGGCGGGCGGTTCGCCGACGGGCCGTCCGACGCGCTGGCCGCGCTGAGCAAGTCGACGCATTTCGACTGGGTGCTGGCGCCCTACGACATCATCGCGTCGCGCGCGCACACGGTGATTCTGTTCCGCGCGGGGCTGCTCGACGAGGAGCAGCGCGACGGGCTGTTGGCCGGCCTGGACAGCCTCGCCGAGGATGTGGCCGACGGCAGCTTCGCGCCGCTGGTGACCGACGAGGACGTGCACGCCGCCCTGGAGCGCGGGCTGATCGACCGGGTCGGGCCCGACCTGGGCGGCCGGTTGCGCGCCGGGCGGTCGCGAAATGACCAGGTGGCCACGCTCTTTCGGATGTGGCTGCGTGACGCGGCCCGACGGGTCGCGGCCGAAACGCTTGAAGTCGTCGCCGCGCTGGCCGCCCAGGCCGCCGCGCACCCGAGCGCCATCATGCCCGGCAAGACCCACCTGCAGTCCGCCCAACCGATCCTGCTGGCACACCATCTGCTCGCGCACGCCCAGCCGCTGCTGCGCGACGTGGACCGGATCGTCGACTTCGACCGTCGCGCGGCGATCTCCCCATACGGCTCGGGCGCGCTGGCCGGGTCGTCGCTGGGCCTGGACCCGGACGCGATCGCCGCGGAGCTGGGCTTCGCCGCCGCCGCCGACAACTCCGTCGACGCGACCGCGGCCCGCGACTTCGCCGCCGAGGCCGCGTTCGTCTTCGCCATGATCGCCGTCGACCTGTCCCGGCTGGCCGAGGACATCATCATCTGGAGCTCGACGGAATTCGGCTACGTCACCCTGCACGATTCGTGGTCGACCGGCAGCTCGATCATGCCGCAGAAGAAGAACCCCGACATCGCGGAGCTGGCCCGCGGTAAGGCGGGACGGCTGATCGGAAACGTGGCCGGGCTGCTGGCCACGCTGAAGGCGCAGCCGCTGGCCTACAACCGGGACCTCCAGGAGGACAAGGAGCCGGTGTTCGATGCCGTGGCCCAGCTGGAGCTGCTGCTGCCCGCGATGGCCGGGCTGGTGGCCAGCCTGACGTTCGACGTCGAGCGGATGGCGGCCCTGGCGCCGGCCGGCTACACGCTTGCCACCGATATCGCGGAGTGGCTGGTCCGGCAGGGCGTCCCCTTCCGATCCGCGCACGAGGCGGCCGGGGCGGCCGTGCGGACCGCCGAGGGACGCGGCGTCGGGCTCGACGAGCTGACCGACGACGAACTGGCCGCCATCAGCCCGGAGCTGACGCCGGAGGTCCGCGACGTGCTGACCGTCGAGGGCTCGGTGGCCTCGCGGGACTCCAGGGGCGGCACCGCGCCCACCCGGGTCGCCGAGCAGCTCGACGCCGTGCTGGCCAGGTGCGCCGAGCTCAAGGACCGCCTAAGGGCGAAGCCATAGCCGCGAATCGTCGAACGGAGGTGGTCGGGAATCGGACCGTTGAATACAAATGCCATCGGCTTGTTTGCCCGGCAATACCGCCGATCGGCTCGCAATGCTGATAAATCTCTTTCGCGTCGAATGGCGGCGGTGCGTAGTTTTTCCCGTTGCGGTTTGATGAGTCTGCGTTGTTGTTCCCGGGCCCCGATGGGGGCGGCGCCAGGCCGCCGCTATATTGACGCAGCGGCAAATTATTGCGGCGCGGAATGCATTGGGACTTTCACCGAGTCACTCCGCCGGCGTTGCGCCTCCGCGCCGCGCGCGCGGCGTCGACGGCCACCCGATGTCGGCTCGTCTCCCACCGCCCCAGCTAACGCCGCAGGTCCGCGCCCTGTTTCTGCCTAACTTATGAAACCCGGCTAAGCTTTCAGCTCGAAAAGCGATCTGGCTGAACCTATCGGCCTAGTTACACGTCTCCAAAAGGGTGGGACCAATGAGCGTCATCGCAGGTGTCTTCGGCGCCCTGCCGCCTCACCGCTATTCGCAGCGGGAGTTGACCGAGTTCTTTATCAGCATCCCGGAGTTCGCCGAATACGAGGACCTCGTTCGCCAGCTGCACGCCAGCTCCAAAGTCAACGGCCGCCACCTGGTTTTGCCGCTGGAGAAATACCCGACGCTGACAGACTTCAGCGTCGCCAACCGGGTGTTCATCGAACACGCGGTGGATCTCGGCTGCGAGGCGCTGTCGGGCGCGCTGGAAGAGGCGGGGCTGCAGCCGCAGGACCTCGACGTGCTGATCACCACGACGGTCACCGGCATCGCGGTGCCGTCGCTGGACGCCCGCATCGCGGGGCGGCTCGGCCTGCGACCCGACGTGCGGCGGGTGCCGCTCTTCGGCCTGGGTTGCGTGGCCGGCGCCGCGGGGGTCGCCCGCATGAACGACTACCTGCGCGGAGCGCCGGACGGCGTCGCCGCCCTGGTGTCGGTGGAGCTGTGCTCGATGACCTACCCGGGCTACAAGCCGACGGTGGCCGGCCTGGTCGGCAGCGCACTATTCGCCGACGGGGCGGGCTCGGTGGTGGCCGTCGGGGAGCGCCGCGCCGAGCAGATCGGCGCCGCGGGTCCCGACATCATCGACTCGCGCAGCCACCTCTACCCCGACTCGCTGCGCACGATGGGCTACGACGTCGGCGCCACCGGGTTCGAGCTGGTCCTGTCGAAGGACGTGGCCGGCGTCGTGGAGCAGTACCTGTACGACGACGTCACCGGGTTCCTGGGTGCGCACGGACTGACCACGACGGACGTAGGCGCCTGGGTCAGCCATCCCGGCGGTCCCAAGGTCATCGAGGCGATCGTCAAGACCCTCGACCTGCCGCCGGAGGCCCTGGAGCTGACCTGGCGTTCGCTCGGCGAGATCGGCAACCTCTCGTCCGCGTCGGTGCTGCACGTGCTGCGCGACACCCTGGCCAAGCCGCCGCCCAGCGACAGCCCCGGGCTGATGATCGCGATGGGTCCCGGATTCTGTTCTGAGCTCGTGCTCCTGCGCTGGCATTGAGTCCACGAGTGGCGCGACCCCTGGCGCCCGCAGTTGACGAGATCCGCAGACGGCACGAGCGGCCGTTGAGAGAATATGGCGATGATCGTCGCGCGGCTTGGCGCCGATTGAGTAACCCGAGAGGCCGGGGCTCATGAACAGCACTCACGAAGAGCTCGTGAGGGCCCTGCGCGCGTCCCTGAAACAAAACGAGCAGCTCAAGCGCGAGAACCGCGAATACCTGGCCCAGGCGACCGAGCCGGTGGCGATCGTGGGCATGGGTTGCCGTTATCCGGGCGGGGTCGATTCGCCCGAGGGCCTGTGGGCGATGGTGGCCGAGGGCCGCGACGTGGTGTCGGACTTTCCCACCGACCGCGGCTGGGACCTGGCGGACCTGTTCGACGCGGACGCCGACGCGGTCGGGAAGTCGTATTCACGGCAGGGCGGGTTCCTTGCCGACGTGGCCGGTTTCGACGCCGCTTTCTTCGGGATCGCGCCGAGCGAGGCCCTGGCGATGGATCCGCAGCAGCGGTTGTTGCTCGAGATCTCCTGGGAGGCGCTCGAGCGGGCCGGGATCGACCCCCTGGGCTTGCGGGGTTCGTCGACCGGCGTGTTCGCCGGGGTCTTCCACGGTTCGTACGGCGGCGCGGGCCGGGTGCCAGGAGACCTGGAGCGCTACGGGATGCGTGGTACGACGCTGAGCATCGCGTCGGGCCGGGTGGCGTACGCGCTGGGGCTGGAGGGCCCGGCGGTGTCGGTGGACACCGCGTGCTCCTCGTCATTGGTGGCGATGCACCTGGCGGCGCGGTCACTGCGGTCGGGGGAGTGCGACCTCGCGCTGGCCGGCGGCGTGACGGTGATGGCCACCCCGGCGATGTTCGTCGACTTCAGCCGGCAGCGGGCGCTGTCGGTCGACGGCCGGTGCAAGGCGTACGCGGGCGCCGCCGACGGGACCGGGTTTTCCGAAGGCGCCGGCATGCTGGTGCTGGAGCGGCTGAGCGATGCGCGACGGCTCGGGCATCCGGTGTTGGCGGTGCTGCGGGGCTCGGCGGTCAACCAGGACGGCGCCTCCAATGGGCTGGCGACGCCGAACGGGCCGTCGCAGCAGCGGGTGATCCGTGCGGCGCTGGCCAGCGCGCGCCTCGAGGCGGCCGGCGTGGACGTCGTGGAGGGGCACGGCACCGGCACCATGCTCGGGGATCCGATTGAGGCCCAAGCGATCTTGGCGACCTACGGCCAGGGCCGCACCGAGCCGCTGTGGTTGGGGTCGATCAAGTCGAACATGGGTCACACGTCGGCGGGCGCCGGGGTGGCCGGGGTGATCAAGATGGTG
>NZ_JCALCS010000016.1:0-6539 GCF_059812465.1 Mycobacterium sp. NGS54
CTTGTGCGGCCGAAGACCAGCACCACCAGTAGCCGCCCGAGGCCGTCGAGACACGGTGGCTCTCGCTGGTCAGCCCACCGCGAGAACGACCAATTCTGCCAGGGCCCGAACACCGCGGGCACATCGCGCCAGGCGATCCGACACCGATACCGGTAGATGATCCCCTCCACCACCTTGACGGGCGTCCCGAAAAGGCCTGCCCTTCTTGCCCGTCCGGACAGGCAACAAGTCCTCGATCAACACCCACTGAACATCAGAAGCAACTGAAACCACGACATAACCTAAGCCTCAGTCATAACACGCGAAACAATTGTCAGACACGCCCCAGCCCACCTGGAGACCGACTAGGGCGCGCAGCGTTTCGCCGACCGCGGTGATGACACCGAGTGTGTAGAACGGCAAGTTGACGGTCACGCCGTCGATTCCCGCTTCGATCACTTTGCTCTTGATCTGATCGGCGATCGAGTCTGGGCTGCCGGCCACCATCCGCTGGCTCATCTCGGCGGGTAGCTGGTCGGGCTTAACGTTCTCGTCGATGCACACCGTGATCATCATGCTGGTTTCCAGCGTCGCCGGGTCGCGGCCGATCTTCTCGCACTGCTCCCGCGCGACCCGCACTTTGCGGGGCAGCTCGTCGAATCCCGGCATCAGATTGAGGTGTATCGAAGAGCCGCGCGGCCAGCGGAATCGTCTTCTTCTCGCCGCTGCCGCCGAGAATCAGCGGAATGTGATCGCGGAAACGCGGATTGGCAAATGCCTGGCTGGCCCGCACCACCACGCCGCAGTGATACTGTCACTTCTTCCGCCTTAGTATCAGGACAGCTTGCCAAAAGCGGCTCGAGTCGTCCAAGTACTCCACGACATCGAAATCGTCGGCCCAGTGTGAGCGGATATACTCCAGCGGCACGACGGCCTCGCCATAGGTCTCCCTTGGTCGAAACGGGCCGCCGCCCGTCGGCAGGTAGACGAGCTCTCCGGCGTCGAATCGATCCCTCAGCGCCTGCGCCTGGGGCGCGTATTGCGCAATCACCTGGTGCCACGGCGACTGGCTCGACCCGGCCATGGTCTCCATGAAATCGAGGAAGCGGCGCGGCTCGAGCGTGAGCGCGACGGTTCCGCCCGGCGCCGTGACCCGCGCCAGCTCGCGCTTCCAGTGCAGGTGGACCTGTTCGGGCAGGTGCGTGAACACCGAATAGGCCGTCGTAAGGTCGATCGAACCGTCCTGCGCGGGAACCCGGCCCAGGGGCTCGATGCGTTCGAGGCGTCCGGGCACCCTGGTATCCCTGCATACGGCCAGGATGTCCGGGTCGACGTCGACGCCGAGGATATTCTCCGGCCGGACCTCGCGCCCGAAGAAGCGAATGAAACGTCCCCAGCCGCAGCCGAAGTCGAGGTACTGCTTGTCCGGCGTGAGCCTTTGGCCACCCGCGAGCATGATCGCCTTCACGTGGGCGTAGAAGACGAAGGCTTCGGCCAGGGCGTTGCGAAACGCCGAACCGACGAATTGCGCCTGGATGGCCTCCGACGGAAACTCCGGAAAGTTCTCGTCTGCCGTGCCCGCATCCACGATCGAGTTGACCAGGTCGCGATATGCTTCGTCGCTCAGATGCCCGAAGGTTTTGTTGAGGTCAATCATGCTTGATAACTTACTTTGTCAGGCTCTTTTCGCAGACGAGTTGTAGAGCGGGTCGGCGTGTCGTTGACGGAGTGAGGGTCGAGGTCTTCCGAAGATGAAGGTTCCTACACCAGTCATCTGGAAGACCTCGACGTGCCTGACGCTAGCTTCACTTCCCCTCACTTGACTGCGCTCTGCCGGTTGGATGACCTCGGTCTGGAGGTGGTCGGGCAGCGCCTCGTGCCGGACCGTGCAGTCCTGGCCTGCCGGGTCGTTGAACCCGACAACTGGTGCCGTCGCCGAGGCTGGGAAGGCGTAGCATGCGAGCGTGGCGGGAAACGTCGGTTGTTTTCACCCTTGCAGGGGCCTCCTGACGCGCCAAACCGGCAGTTGTGGCATGTCAAAGGCATAGATGTGGCAATCCCCTCCATCATTCAGTCGCCAGAACACTTCGGCGCAGCAGGTGCTCTCGGTGACCTGCCGAAAGGGTTCGCAAAACAGTGATTCGATCCACGATCGCACGATAGGTTTCGAGGATGGACAATCAGGAATCCCGTATTGGAGACAAGGCGCCACCGGGCACCCTCTCGTTCTTGGACCAATACGAGTTGATTTCCAAGTCATCGTTCTTCAGCGCCGATTTTTATCTGTGCAAGTACAAGGATGTCGCCGACCACGGACTCGATCCCGTCGCGCATTACCTGGAAAACGGCGCGGCGGAGGGGCGCGATCCGCACGAGCAATTCGACACCGCGCACTATCTGGAGCAATGCGCCAAGCGCGGGCTGGAAGCCGAAAACCCCCTGCTGCACTTCCTGACCGAGGGCCGGGAGCTGGGCATTTCGCCCAAGCGCGACATATCCCGCCAAGACGAGCAGAGGGTGGAAAAGCGTGACAAAGCCGCGCAGACCGAGCTCGACAAGGTCCGGCAATCGGGCTTGTTCGACTGGCATTACTACAACGCCGCCTACGGGACGAGCTTCCAGACCGAGGACGAGGCGCTCAGGCACTTCTTCTTCGACGGTTACCGGGAAGGCCGGCGGCCGAACCTGTACTTCGACCCCGCCTGGTATCTGAACCTCTACCCTGACGTCCGCGATGCGGGCATCCAGCCGCTGTATCACTTCGTGAGCGTGGGCGATCTCGAAGGGCGGCAACCAAGCCGCATCTTCGACGCGGCCTGGTATCGCCGTGTCTACGCCATCCCCGAGACCGAAAACTCGCTCGCCCACTATCTCGCGCATCGCACAACCTGCCGGTTCAGCCCGTTGCCGGAGTTCGATGTTGAGCATTACGCGACCGAAAACAAGGACGTGCGCGACGCCGGCATAGACCCGTTCGAGCACTTCCTGTTCACCGGCTACCGCGAAGGACGCAGTCCTTCACCTTGGTTCAATATCCGCTACTACGCAAAGCGCTACCTGGGCGGTGACCTCAAGAACAATCCGTTCCTGCACTACCTCGATCACAAGCATCAACCCGGCGTGCACGGTGCGCCTCCCGATGACGAGGCCTCCATTGCGCACGCGGTAAAGCAGTTCGCCGGGCCCTCGGCGGACTTCGAGGAGTTCAAACCCATCCCACCGTCGGCGCCGCGCAAGGCTAAGGTGCTGGCCTACTACCTGCCGCAGTTCCACACCTTTCCCGAGAACGATGGGTGGTGGGGCAGGGGCTTTACCGAGTGGACCAACCTCGCGCGCGGTGTGTCGCGCTACAAGGGGCACTACCAGCCGCGCATTCCGCGCGATCTCGGCTTCTACTCGCTGGATTCCATTGACACGCTCAAGCGCCAGGTGGCGATGGCCAGGGGCGGCGGCATCTACGGTTTTGTCTACTACTACTACTACTTCAACGGCAAGCGGCTGATGGAAAAGCCGCTGGAGCAGTTCCTCGCCGATCCGTCCGTCGACATGCCGTTCGCCCTCATGTGGGCAAATGAGAACTGGACGCGCCGCTGGGACGGCGCCGAGAGCGATGTACTGATCTCCCAAAACTACGAACCCGAGGACGACGAGCACCTGCTCGAAAGCTTCGTCCACCACTTCAAGGACAAGCGTTACATCCGCATCAACGGCCGTCCGCTGCTGATGATCTATCGCCCGGACCTCATCCCGGAGCCGAAGAAGTCGCTAATACGCTGGCGCGTCCTGTTCAAGGAAAGGTTCAACGAGGATCCCATCTTGATCATGGCGCAGGCCTTCGATGCGATCAATCCGGCCGAGTTCGGCTTTGACGGCGCTGTCGAGTTCCCGCCACACAAGCTGGTAGCTCACATGCCGACGATGTCCGGCCAGCTTGAACTCATCGACATGGAGTTCACGGGCCAGGTATTTAACTACGACGAGGTCGTCGCCCGTTCGGTGGACGAACCAATGCCTTCGTTCCCGCTGATCAAGACCGCCGTGCCGGGGTGGGACAACGACGCGCGCCGGCAAGGCACCGGGCTTGTTCTCCAGGGCTCGACGCCCGCGAAGTATCAGGCTTGGCTCGGCCAGCTCATCGAAAAGGCAGGCGAGAAGCCGTTCTTCGGCGAACACTTCGTCTGCATCAATGCCTGGAACGAGTGGAGCGAGGCGGCGTACCTGGAGCCGGACCTCCATTATGGCTCGGCCTACCTGAACGCCACCGGTCGTGCCGTCGTCGGCGCCGTGTCGGGCGACTACAAGCTTCTGCTCGTCGGTCAGGATGCCTGGCCCCACGGCGCGCAACATCTGCTCGTCAATATCGCGCGTCGGCTGCAGAGCGACTGCGGCGTGCAGGTCGAGTTCCTGCTGCTGGATGGCGGCACGCTGGAGGAAACCTACCGCGACGTGGCGCCAGTGACCATCGCCGACGGAGGGACGCTTGCGGCACACGTCGAAGGCTTCAAGATGCGCGGCTTCGCGCACGCGATCGTCAATACCGCAGCGGCCGGGCTGATCATGACCCATCTGCGGAATCACGGCATCGATTCGATCTGCCTCGTCCACGAGTTGCCGCACATCATCCGCGAAAAAAAGTTGGCGGCCAGCGCCAAGGCGGCGCTGGAACTGAGCAGTCATGTCGTATTCCCTGCCACTGTCGTACGCGACCAGGTCGCCGCCGAAGTCGGAGTGGAAGTGGATGACCGCATGCTGGTGCTACCGCAGGGTATGTACAGGCAGCTCGCCGAGCCGGAGGATGGCGGTGCGGCCATCCGTGAGGAACTTGGTATCGCCGCCGGCGAGAAGCTGGTGCTAGGGATCGGTTACGCCGATCTACGCAAGGGCTTCGACCTGTTCCTGCAGTTATGGCGGCACACGAACCACCTGTCCAAGCAGCGAGTGCATTTCTGCTGGATCGGTGACATATCTCCGTCCTTGCGCGACTTGCTGACCGCGGATATCGACGGCGCGAAAAGCACGGGCAGTTTCCACATGCAGGGTTATCGGAACGACGTCGAGCGTTTCTTGTTCACGGCCGACGCTTTCGTGCTCACGTCGCGCGAGGACGCTTTTCCCACAGTCGTTCAGGAGGCTCTCGGCGCGGGGTTACCGGTGCTGGTGTTCGACGGGTCGGGTGGCATGCCGGATTTCCTGGCCCGGCATCGGATGGGCACTGTGGTGCCGCCCGGCGATGTCATCGCCATGGGCAAGGAACTGGCCCGTCTGGTGCGCGGTGGGAAACGCGCGGAGGATGCCGCGCGGCGCAAGGAGTTCGTGCGCACGCATCTCGATTTCGGCGGCTACGTTCGCCAGTTGTTGCGGCTGGCGATTCCCCGGTTGCCTGCCGTCTCGGTCGCCATCCCCAACTACAACTATGCGCGCTTCATGCCGGCGCGGCTGGGATCGGTGTTCCAGCAGACCCACCCCGTGCACGAGATACTCGTGCTCGACGACTGCTCCAGCGACGACAGCCTGGACGTGATCCCGCAGATCGCCCGGGAGTGGAATCGTAAGGTGACGCTCCTGTCCAGCGAGGCGAACTCCGGGTCGGTGTTCGCACAGTGGCGCAAGGCCGCGGAATTCGCGACCGGCGAGTACCTGTGGATCGCCGAGGCCGACGACCTGACGGATCCGGAGTTTCTCGGCGCCGTGGTCGGCGCGATGCAGGCCGACCCCGCGATCTGCCTCGGCTTTTCCGACAGCCGCACGATCAACTACGACGGCAGCCCGCTGTGGGACAGCTACAAGGACTACTACGAGCACGACGGCCGCGGCACACTGACTACGTCGGGCACCTTCGACGGGGATGACTTCGTGCGCCGTCATCTCGCCGTGCGCAATCTCATCCTCAACGTCAGTGCCGTGGTCTGGCGCCGGGAGGCCTTGCTGCGCGCGCTCGATGCCTGCCAGGAAGAACTCAAGACCTTCCGCATGGCCGGTGACTGGCGCCTGTATCTGGAAGTACTGACTGCGCCGGGTGCGCGCATCGCCTACATCGCCGATCCTCTCAACGTGCACCGGCGCCATGCAGAAAGCGTCACGCATGCCCTCAAGGCAGACAGGCACGTTGCCGAGATCGCGCAGTGCCATGCGCTTGGCGCGGAGAGATTGAAGTTGCCGGCCAGGGTACGCAGCCTGCAGACGACGTATCGGCAAAGCGTCGAGGATCAGCTCAAGGCCGCGCCGACGGACACGGCCGGTAGCGCCGCCTCGAAGCGCAGGAGAGCAAAACCTGTGGTATCGGCGCAGCTTCGCAAGCGCATCGCAGAGCACCCGGTCCCAGGGGACATTAAGGCGATCGCCTTCTATCTGCCCCAGTTCCATCCCATCCCGGAAAACGATGTGTGGTGGGGCAAGGGATTCACCGAGTGGCGCAACGTGAAGCAGGCGACGCCGCTCTTCCCCGGTCACCAGCAGCCGCGTATCCCGGCGGACCTGGGCTACTACGACCTGCGCGTGCCCGCCATCCGTGAGGCACAGGCCGACCTGGCCCGCAGCCATGGCATCCACGGCTTCTGCTA
>NZ_JCALCS010000017.1:0-6232 GCF_059812465.1 Mycobacterium sp. NGS54
GCCCTGGCCCGCGGGCGATCGTCCGCGCCGGGCCGCGGTGTCGTCGTTCGGGATCAGCGGGACCAACGCGCACGTGATCGTCGAGGAAGTGCCCGCCGAGCCGGAACCCGTTGCGGTCCAACGTGATCAGCCGCCGTCGGTGCCGTGGGTGGTGTCGGGCCGTTCCGAGCGGGCGCTGGCCGACCAGGCGGCCCGGCTATCGGCATGGGTGGGCGGCCGCGAGGGGTTGAGCGCCGCCGACGTCGGCTGGTCGCTGGCCACCAGCCGCTCGACGCTCGAGCATCGGGCGGTGGTGGTGGGTCCCGACCGCGAGACGCTGCTGGCGGGCCTGGCCGGGGTGGCTTCCGGTTCGCCCGGCGCGGGCGTGGTGACGGGCCGGGCCCGGGCCGCGGGCAAGACGGCGTTCGTGTTCCCCGGCCAGGGGTCGCAGTGGGCCGGCATGGGGGCCCAATTGCTCGACGAGTCAACCGTGTTCGCCGACCAGATGCGCCGGTGCGACAAGGCGCTCGGCGAGCACGTGCAGTGGTCGTTGATCGACGTCATCCGCGCGGCGCCGGGCGCGCCGGGGCTGGATCGGGTGGACGTGGTGCAGCCGGCGCTGTGGGCGGTCATGGTGTCGCTCGCCGAATTGTGGCGATCGGTGGGGGTCGCGCCTGACGCGGTGATCGGCCATTCGCAGGGCGAGATCGCCGCGGCGTACGTGGCCGGGGCGCTGTCGCTGGAGGACGCGGCGCGGGTGGTGGCGCTGCGAAGCCGGCTCCTGCTGCAGTTGTCGGGCGAGGGGGGCATGGCCTCGCTGGCTTGCGGCCTGCCGCAGGCGCGGGAACTGGCGGCGCACTGGGGCGATCGGTTGAATGTCGCGGCGGTGAACGGCGTTTCGGCGGTCGTCGTGTCGGGTGACGTGGAGGCGCTGGACGGGCTGATCGGGCGCTGTGCAGCCGACAACGTCCGGGCCCGGCGGATCGACGTCGACTACGCCTCGCACTCGACGCAGGTGGACGCGATCCGCGAACCACTGACCCAGGCGCTGGCCGACATCGAGCCCCACTCGTCGTCGACCGCGTTCTACTCGACCGTCACCGGTGAGCTCATGGACACGGCGGGCTTGGACGCCGAGTACTGGTTCCGAAACATCCGCGAGACGGTGGAATTCGAGCGAGCGGTGCGTGATGCGCGCGACGCCGGATACCGGACATTCATCGAATGCAGCCCGCACCCGGTGCTGATCGCCGGTATCGAAGAGACCGTCGCTTCCGCGGACGACGTAACCGTCATCCCGTCACTGGGCCGCGACGACGGCGGACTGGACCGGTTCTGGCTGTCCGCGGGCCAGGCGCACGTCGCCGGGGCCGAGGTGAATTGGCGGGCCGCGTTCGCCGGCGGTGACGTTAGGAACGTGGAGCTGCCGACGTATGCGTTTCAGCGGCAGCGCTTTTGGTTGCCCGCGCAGTTCATGGGCTCGGGCGATACCGGTCGGTTGGGCCTGGCCGCGGCCGACCACGGCTTGCTCGGTGCCGTGGTGGAGCGGCCCGACTCCGGCGGGGTGGTGTTGACGGGCCGGCTTTCCGTCGCCGCCCACCCGTGGCTGGCGGACCACCAGGTCGCCGGGGTGACGCTGTTCCCGGGAACGGGGTTTGTGGAATTGGCCGCCCGGGCGGGCGACGAGGTCGGCTGCCCGGCGATCGAGGAGCTGACCCTGTCCGCTCCGTTGGTGCTGCCCGCGGCGGGTTCGGTGCAGGTTCAGGTGGTCGTCGGCGCGACGGACACGACGGGCTCGCGGCCGGTGGCGGTGTATTCGTCGGGCGGGCAGCCGGATTCGGAGTGGGTACTCAATGCCGAGGGCTTGTTGGGCGCCCGCGCGGCCGCACCTGGCGCGGATCTGTCGACCTGGCCGCCGGCCGGCGCCGAGGTGGTCGAAGTGAGCGACGCCTACGCGCGTCTGGCGGCGCGGGGCTACGAGTACGGTCCCGCCTTTCGGGGATTGCGGGCCATGTGGCGTCGCGACGACGAGATCTTCGCCGAGGTCGCCGTCGCGCCGGAGGCGGCCGGCGTCACGGTCGACGGGTTCGGGATCCATCCGGTGCTGCTGGACGCCGCGCTGCACGCTCTGGGCCTGGCCGACGCGGACGCCCCGACGGTGTTGCCGTTTGCCTGGCAGCGGGTAAGCCTGCACGCGGCGGGCGCATCGCGGGCGCGGGTCCGGATCGCGCCGCTCGGCGGCGGGGCGGTGTCCATCGAGCTGGCCGATGCGATGGGCCTTCCGGTGCTGTCGGTGCGACGGCTGGACCTGCGGCCGGTCTCGGCCGCCCAGCTGTCGGCCGCGACGGCCCCGGCCGCCGGGCGATTGCTCGAGGTCGTCTGGTCCCCGATGCCGGTGAGCGACAACGGCGTTGGCGACGGCGTGGTGGTGTGGGAGCCGGGCGTGGGCGCGGACGTGGTGCGGGCCGCGCGTGACGCCGTCCACGAGGCGTTGGGCGTGTTGCAGTCCTGGCTGGCCGGCGACGGGCGCGGGGTGCTGGTCGTGCTGACCCGCGGCGCCGTCGCCTTGCCGGGCGAAGACGTCTCAGACCTCGCCGGCGCGGCGGTGTGGGGGCTGGTCCGGTCGGCGCAGGCCGAGCATCCCGACCGGGTGGTGCTGGTCGATTCGGACAGGTCGCTGGACACCAGCGCGGTAATCGGTTGCGGGGAACCGCAAGTGGTGATCCGCGCCGGGTCGGCGTACGCGGCCCGGCTGGCGCCGGTGCCGCCCGACGCGGCCTTGGCGCTGCCCGCGGGCAACTGGCGGTTGGACACCGGCGGCGGCGGGACGCTGGAGGACCTGGTGGTGCGCCCGAGCCCGCCGGTGGACCTGGCCGCCGGACAGGTGCGCGTGGCGGTGGCCGCGGTCGGGGTGAACTTCCGGGATGTGCTGGTGGCGTTGGGAATGTACCCCGGCGGTGGCCAGTTGGGCGCCGAGGGCGTCGGGGTGATCACCGAAGTCGGCCCGGGTGTGTCGGGGCTGGCGGTCGGCGACCCGGTGATGGGGCTGCTGGGGATCGTCGGCTCGGAAGCGGTGGTCGACGCGCGGCTGGTGACCGCGGTCCCGGCGGGGTGGTCCACGCTGGACGCCGCTGGCGTGCCGGTGGTGTTCTTGACGGCGGTGTACGGGCTGTCGGTGTTGGCCGGGTTGCGGGCCGGGCAGCGGGTGCTGATCCACGCCGCGACGGGCGGGGTCGGCATGGCCGCGGTGCAGCTGGCCCGGCATTGGGGGGCCGAGGTGTTCGCCACCGCCAGCCAGGGCAAGTGGGAAACGCTGCGCGCGATGGGTTTTGACGACGACCACATCGGGGACTCGCGCACGCCCGCGTTCGAGCGGAAGTTTCTCGCCGCCACCGGGGGCCGCGGGGTGGACGTCGTGCTGAACTCGCTGGCTGGCGAGTTCATCGACGCGTCGCTGCGGCTGCTGGTCGACGGTGGGCACTTCGTCGAGATGGGCAAGACCGACCTGCGCGACCCGGACGCGATCGCCGCGCAGCACCCCGGCGTGCGGTATCAGGCCTTCGACCTGACCGAGGTCAGCCCCGATCGCATCGCCGCCATGCTGGCCGAGCTCACGGATTTGCTTAGAGAGGGCGTCCTAAAGCCGCTGCCGACAAGGGCTTTCGGCGTGCGCCGCGCCGCCGAGGCGTACCGGTTCGTCAGCCAGGCCCGCCACATCGGCAAGGTCGTGCTGACGCTGTCGTCGGGACTGGCCGGCGGCACCGTGCTGATCACCGGCGGAACCGGGATGGCCGGTTCGGCGCTGGCGCGTCACCTCGTCGACCAGTACGGGGCGGCGCACCTCATGCTGATCAGCCGGAGCGGCGGCGACGAACAAACGGCCGAGCTGGTGGCCGAATTGCGATCGGCCGGCGCCGGGGTTTCGGTGGTGGCCTGCGACGTGGCCGACCGGGACGCGGTGGCCGCACTGTTGGACCGGGTGCCCGCGGAGCACCCGTTGCGCGGGGTGTTCCATGCCGCGGGGGCGCTGGACGACGGGTTGATCGCGTCGTTGACGCCCGAACGCGTCGATACGGTGTTGCGCGCCAAGGTCGACGGGGCCTGGAACCTGCATGAGCTGACCGCGGGCCTGGATTTGTCGGCGTTCGTGCTGTTTTCGTCGATGGCGGGAATCGTCGGCACCCCGGGGCAAGGCAATTACGCGGCGGCCAACAGCTTCCTGGACGCGCTGGCCGCCCATCGCCGCGCCCGCGGATTGCCCGGGCTGTCGGTGGCCTGGGGCCTGTGGGAACGGGCCTCGGCGATGACCGCGCACCTGGGTGACGCGGACAAGGACCGCATGAGCAGGCTCGGCCTCGCGCCGCTGTCCACCACCGAGGCCCTCCAGCGTCTCGACGCCGCCATGCTGGGCGAGCGGCCCGTCGTGGTGGCCACGTGCCTGGATCGGATCGCGCTGTCCGACAACGCCGCCGCGTTGCCTCCGCTGCTGCACGGCCTGGCCACCCGTCCCGCCCGCCGCGTCATCGACGACACCACCGTGACCGCCTCGACCACCGGGCTGGCCGCGCGGCTGCAAGAACTGGCCCCGGACCAGCGACACCGTGAACTCGTCGAGCTGGTGCGCAGCAACGCCGCCACGGTGCTGGGGCGCACCACCGCCGCGGACATCAACGCCGAACGGGCATTCCAGGAGCTGGGTTTCGACTCCCTGACCGCCGTCGAACTGCGCAACCGGCTGAAAACCGCCACCGGGCTCGCCCTCTCACCCACGATCATCTTCGACCATCCCACGCCCAGCGCCCTGGGCGAATACCTGGACACCAGGCTGGCCGCCGGGACCGAGAAGCCCAACCCGGCGACACGCGCCAACGACATCGCCGCGGAGCTGCACGCGCTGCTGAACCGCACCGACTGGAACCCGGAAGACCGGGCACGCCTGGCCATCCGGCTGCAACACCTCCTGACCACCCTCACCGACACGGGCGTCGACGACGCCGACGACGAGGACATCCACGCCGCGACCGAAAGCCAACTCTTCGCCATCCTCGACGAAGAGCTGGGCTCGTAACTTAAGGAGCACGCGGTGCCGGGCACCGAAAAGCATCTCGATTACCTCAAACGCGTCACCGCCGACCTCAGGCGGACGCGGCGACGCCTGCAGGAGTTGGAGGGCAAGCAGTCGGAGCCCGTGGCGGTGGTGGGGATGGCGTGCCGCTACGCGGGCGGGGTGGATTCGCCGGAGGCCTTGTGGGACATGGTGGCCGAAGGCCGCGACGCGGTGTCGGACTTTCCCACCGATCGGGGCTGGGACGTCGACGGGCTGTTCGATCCGGATCCCGACGCCAAAGGAAAGATGTACACACGCCGCGGGTGCTTCCTGCGCGATGCCGGCGACTTCGACGCGGGATTCTTCGGCATCGGCCCAAGCGAGGCCCTGGCGATGGATCCGCAGCAGCGCTTGATGCTGGAGATCTCCTGGGAGGCGTTGGAGCGGGCGGGGATTGACCCGCTCTCGTTGCGCGGCTCGGCGACCGGTGTGTTCGCCGGGGTCATCCATGCCGGCTACGGCGGCGAGGTGAAGGGGGAGCTGGAGGGCTACGGGCTCACCGGCTCGACCCTGAGCGTGACGTCCGGGCGGGTGGCGTACGTGCTGGGGCTGGAAGGCCCCGCGGTGTCGGTGGATACGGCGTGTTCGTCGTCGTTGGTGGCGATGCACTTGGCGGCGCAGTCACTGCGGTCGGGGGAGTCCGACCTGGCGCTGGCCGGCGGCGTGACGGTGATGGCCACCGCGGCCGCGTTCGTGGAATTCAGCCGGCAACGGGCGCTGGCGCCCGACGGCCGGTGCAAGGTGTATGCCGGCGCGGCCGACGGCACCGCGTGGTCGGAGGGGGCCGGGGTGCTGGTCCTGGAGCGGCTCAGCGACGCGCGCCGCCTGGGGCATCCGGTGCTGGCGGTGCTGCGCGGCTCGGCGGTTAACCAGGACGGCGCCTCCAACGGCTTGACCGCACCCAACGGACCGTCGCAGCAGCGGGTGATTCGGGCGGCGCTGGCCAACGCCGGCTTGAGCGCGGCCGACGTGGACATCGTCGAGGGCCACGGCACCGGGACGGTGCTGGGGGATCCGATTGAGGCCCAGGCCCTTCTGGCGACCTACGGCCAAGACCGGGTCGAACCCCTGTGGCTCGGGTCGATCAAATCCAACATCGGCCATACCTCCGCCGGCGCCGGGGTGGCCGGGGTGATCAAGATGATC
>NZ_JCALCS010000018.1:0-4273 GCF_059812465.1 Mycobacterium sp. NGS54
ATCGTGGGTCGGAGGTCGTGACCAACCACGCGCGTTTTCTCGCCGAGCTCACGGCCGCCGATACTTAGGCAACTTCTGGTGGGCGCGGTTATCGTACATCGGAGTTGGAGCGAATGGCGGTCTCGACGTCGTTGCCACATCAGCAGGTGGTGCAGGCGCGGGGCCTGTTGTGGGCCAGTGACGGGTAGCCAATGAGGAGATCGCACGTCGCTGCGATGTGGACTCGGACACGGTGCGGCGCCGGCGGTCTCGGTTCGCCGAGCAAGGAGCCGACGGGGTCGGTTGCATCGCCAAGGGCCGTGGACGCAAACCGAGGCCCGCCCGCGGGCACCGTTGAGGAAGGCGGGTGACGAGACATCGTCAGCGGTGATTACGATGCATTACGGGCTCTGATAGGAACTTTTGCAATCTCAATCCAAGAACGTAGATGGAGAACGCTCCTGTGAAATATTCCACTAGGGTTGCTACAGTATGATTACGCGATATACGGGATTTTGCCCGATCTGCGAAAGCCAGACTATTTTTCAAGCCGACAATGATTGGTTTAGAGACAGCCTATTATGTCAGACTTGCAGAAATGGATCGATTCCTCGGGAGAGAGCACTTGCTCTTATTCTGGAAGAGATCGTCCCTAACTGGAAAAACTTGAGCATTCATGAATCTTCCCCTGGCGAGAGAGGAATATCGTTAAAACTGCGAGAGACTGGGAAAAACTATATTGCGTCTCAATATTTTCCAGGGGAAACACTAGGCGCAATGCATGGCATTTTCAGAAATGAAGATCTGCAAAACTTGACGTTCGACGACGAGACTCACGACGTTTTCATCTCTCTTGATGTGTTCGAGCATATTCCATATCCTGATCGAGCTCTCCGAGAAATATACCGGACACTGAAGTTCGGAGGCGTGATGCTCAGCACGTTTCCCGTCCGCAAAGATCAGGTGGAGCCTATGCGGCGCCGAGTGGATTACGGCCCAGACGGATCGGAGATTCATCTTGTGGAACCCCAGATCCACGGAAATCCAATCAGTGGAGAAGGCTCAATTGTTACCGTCGATTACGGGTACGATCTTCATAAATTGTTTTCCCGTTGGGCGCCTTTTGATGTCCGCGTATATCGATTTGCGGATACACTTCATGGCATTCTTGGTGATTATACAGAAGTTGTTGTATGCCGAAAGGAAATATTGAAAGACGATGATCCTCGTTTATCCAAAATGATTTGATCATTATTTACGGTATCACATTAGCGCCACGGCTAAGAAGGACCGTTACCGACCGGAATATGTCTTGGAAGGAGAGAAAACGGAGCCACTTTGACGGAGGGCTTCTGACAACGTCGGCAGGAATTATTCGCCAGCTGCTTATGTGCCGGCCCATTGCTCGAAGGCAGGTCATCGGCACCGACATCAGGAGTTCATCCGCTTCATCGCAACCGTCGCGCATCCGATAATGTCCGGAGCATTCTCCGCGACGATCTGCAGATGCACCGGTTCACGTTCCGCTCGCCGGGAGAACTCCGGGTAGGCGCGGTAGTAAGCCGTCGGGTTGGTCTCGAATTGCGGAAATTTGTGAAAGACGTCCGGCATCTCCCACTGCGGCTCCTTGCCCTGCGGGTGATGCCAGATGAACACGCAGTCGTACTGCTCGCGAACGGGAAACACACGCGCAGCGTCAGCGCGCGGTTAGGCCGGTCTGGTTGGTACGGGATGCATCGGTTGGTGCCGGTCCGGGCCCCAGCGCCAACCGTGGAACGGGCACTGGACACAGTCGCCGACAACCCGTGCCGCCATGGCCGATGTGCGCGCCTAGGTGCTTGCAGCTAGAGGTGCAGATCTGAGATGCACAGCACTTCGTCGAGGCTGGCGGTGCGCAGCCCGGCGCCGACGGCCAGTCGGCTACGTGGGGTGGGCGGATCGGGGTCGCTGTTTTGCACACCGCGAGTTCGATCCAGGCGTGCGGTGTCGAACATCGCCGGGCCGCTGGCCATCGCCTTGGTCAGCAGGTAGCGGCCGGCGTCGGGTGCCCGGCGCACCGCCTCCTCCGCGGCGCAGGCGCCGGTGAGTTTGACCGCGTCTTCGAAGTTGATGCCCACCTGCAACACCTGCGGTTCGGCGTCGAGCACCGCGGTCAGGCGGGCGATGTAGTTCTCGGGGGCGAAAAACCGCCAGCCTTCGCCCAGATGCAGCCAGAACCGGCCGTCGATCTGAGCGCGCAGCTGCGCCAGCAGGGGGGCGGGCTTGTCGCTGGATCGGCGACAGGCGATCTCGAGAAATCCGTAGCGTTTCCGCAGCTTGGCGCGGTCGGGGGCGGACAGGCCGGTATCGAGCACCAGAAAACGCCCGACCCGCGACACATCGAGGCAGCAGGTCAGAAACGAGTTGAGAGTCTGCTCGGTGGTCTCCCGGTCGGGCCCGGCGATCAGGCTGACGGTGACCTCGGCCTCACCGCGACCGGCGGTCAGAGACTGCGCCAGGACGTCGGGGTAGGCTGTGGCCGCCTCGAGCATGGCCGGCACCGAAAAGTCGCGGTTGGCCGAGATCCGTTGCCGATCAGGCTCGGGCACATCGGGGCGGGCCAGCAGGTGCCGACACAGCGTGAACGCCTCGGTGTGCTTACCGATCCAGGATGCGCACACCGCCTGCTCATCGGCAGCGCGCCACGCGTAGACATCCGCGTATCTGGGAACAAAGAGGTCCTCTTCGGGAAAAGGCATTTCGGCGGCGCGCTGGGCAAATTGGTAACCGAGCCCGTAGCGCTGCTCCACGCGACACCGAAAGGCGATGGCATGCAACGCCTCGGCGCGGGTCGGTCGAAACTTCCACGCCTTGAGGTAGGCCTCCTGAACTTCCGGCCACGGCTCACCGAGTTCCGCCATTGACTCCGCGAGCCGATACATCGCCCAGTAGACCTCCTCGTCGCAGCCACCCATCTCGACCCGCCGCTCACACCACCGGCGCGCGTTGACGAAATCCTCCATACGGAGGTAGGTCTCGGCTAGGAAAAAGACCGACCGCGCATCCTCGGGATTGCGTATGACCTTGGCCAACAACCAATCGCGCTCCTGCGCAGCCTTATGCTTGAACAGGTTGAAGGTGAACAGTTGACGCTCACGGAGCTGATCTTTTGCGCTGCGGTCGTTGCCTTCGACGCGCACATCGATGCAAGCGTTGTCCCGCGCAGTGGTCTCTTGGGGGAGGCCCTCGGGGCCTTCCGACAGCGCGCGGTCCAGGATGGCGGCTTGGTCGCGAGCGGAGAAAGCTCGATAGCCGCGCTCGGCGACCTTGCGTCGCGCGCGCTCGTCGCCGAGGAGCTCCACACAGCGATCGACCAACTCGTCGTAGTCCGCGAACGCGATGCCTGACGCCAGGTCGCGCTCCAATGCCGGATCGGCACCATGCTCGGAGACCACCGTGCGCCTGTTGGCGAGCAGATAGGAAACACGCGTGATTTCAAAGATTTTCGCATCCCAGTAGTGGATGTTGAGGACGATCTTCGAGCGTGCGACCCAGGCATCGCGGCTCGCGCCGTAGGCGCCCGATAGCCATTTGACCCGGAGACCGCGGTCGTGGAGTTCCCTTAGAACGGCGTATCGGCGCCCATTGAGCGCGCCATAGAACAGGACGTCGATGTCCTCTTCGGCCGGGGCGATCCGGGTCAACTCGGGGACGTAGCCGATCGGAACGTAGGCAGGCCGGGGCAGCCCCAGAGCAGCGAGGTATTCGACGTTGGCTTCACTGTAGTCCCAAGTCGGGTAGCGCCGGAAAAGGTCGACGAATTCAGGCATCGTCATCCACGGCAAGTCGTCACCCAATTGCTCGAGGTTGTAGAAGATGGCGTCTTTTGGCGGCTCCAAGGCGTACTGGACGAGGAGATTTCCGCCGAGCACGATGGTGCGGCGATCGTCGAGGTCAAGACGATTGGTCAGCACCGAGTCATGCCCGAGCGCCAGCAGACCATAGTGCAATGCCTCGGCGACCTCGTTAAAAGCTCCACCGCTGATGTCATGATGGGAGGGCGGTGACACGATCGCGACGGCGAAACGCATGGGTGCAAATTACAGCAAAGGGAGCTGGGCTTGACCCCGTTTAGTTAACGGGTATCGAACATCGCCGGGCCTCGATCCGGTCACTGAGGAGGTGTTTTCGCCCGACGTCCCTTCTTCGCGGCTCGTGCCGGGGCTTTGGGTTGCTGCGCGGGCCGGGCCGCGGCCTTCTTCGCGGCTCGTGCCGGGGCTTTGGGTTGCTGCGCGGGCCGGGCCGCGGCCTTCTT
>NZ_JCALCS010000019.1:0-2284 GCF_059812465.1 Mycobacterium sp. NGS54
AGCGGAACACGGGGCCGCCGGTCTTCGTCGACGGCATGGTCTTTCGTGCGCGGCTTCGACGCGTAGCGCTCGATCGAACATGCGGATGCGTCGCAGGCGTCACGGGCAGATCGCCGCCGCCGTCGCGTGTCTGCAGGATCGTCCGCAGCAGGGCCGGGGCCAAGACAGCCTCCGAGAATTTCTGCGCGCTCGCATAGGCGTTCTCGCCCATGGCCTCGCGCAGCGCGGGGTCCGCCATCAGGCGTTCGATAGCATCGGCCATCGCTCGGACATCGAGGTAGGGCACCGTGATGCCGCCACCGTTGTCGTGGATGAACTCCGCGGCGCCGCCGGACCCCTCGAAGGCCACGATCGGCAGCCGTGCCATGCCGGCTTCGAGCATGACCAGCGGGAAGGGATCCTCCATGGACGGCAGCAGGAACAGGTCCGCCGCGGCGTAGAAGCGGGCGATGCCGTCGTGCCGGCCCGCGATGTGCAGCGAACCGGACAGGCCCAGACGATCGAATTCGTGTTCGAGCCGTATGAACGACTCCGGTTCGCCACAGTCTCCCACCCAAACGAAACGGAACGGCGCGGTGCTCACGCTGGCGAGCTGCTGGGCCACCGGGGCCAGCATGTAGGCTCCTTTACGCCAGTTGACCGAGCCGGCGAGGAGGATGGTGATGACGCCGGGCTGCTCGGGCAAGATCTCGCCGACGCTCTCGGCGACGGGTTCTTCTCTGTGCTCGGGCACGAAAGCGTGGATCGTGGTGACCTGCTCCGGATTGACGCGATAGTCCTCGGTGAGCATGCGTTCCACTGCGCGCGAGCACGCGATGAAGCGGCCCGGCATGTGGCAGAGCTCCTCGGCATCTTTACCCAGCAGCTGCTTCACCGTGCCGCGCAGCTCGTGGACGTGCAACAGGAGCGGGGCGTCGCTGGCGGGCAGCCCGCGCAGGTTGCGGATCGACGCCAGGCTGTTGAGGTAGATCAACCGGTATGCGCCGGACCTGATCTTCTCCTGGTTCTCGGGAACGCCGTCGGGCTCCAGGAAATGCACGGGGCCCAGCTGAGCGAACCCTCCGGCGAGGCTGACACCTTGATTCTCGTAGCTGGCGGCCGTCCCGCGCGTCACCGCGAACAAGGTCTCGAAGTCGAAGTCCGGGGCATGCGCCTTGAGCCAGCCTAGGAAGCGCAGCATGAACAGCTGTGCGCCCGCCGGGTAGGGATCGTGGACCACGAAAAGGTGTGGCTTGCAGCGGTTGGCGTCGTTGCGAATCTGCGCCACCATTTCCGCATCCAACAGACCGCGGTCCGTCATCATCTGCAGTGTCGACGGCAAGATGTGCTTTGCCAGGCCGATGTCGGCCCCGATCACCGGCTGCGCATTCGGACCCAGCGCACGCAGGCTGATCTGCAGGCGCTGGCTGCCGCACGACAAGCGCGCGGCCAAGTCGGCCCGCGGCAGGCTCACGGAAAAGGAGTTGGGGCAGCGGATCGCGTCGAGCCTGCTGTGGTAGTCGAACACATCCTCGCGCGTCTGCGTCAGCAGGGTCTGGGAGACGACCTCGCCGCCGAGCAGAACCTCCACGATTTCGACGCGCGCGGCGCGAGAGATGACCCAGCCACTCAACGTCAGCACCTCGCCGTCGACGAGGGCACCGGCGACGACAGACTCCAGCCACATCAGTGAGCCCTCGGCGGGCTGGTAATTCAGCGACTGGATCGCGATACCGTTGCGGGGTTCGTCCATGGCCAGCAGCGCGACCGACTCGTTGCCCTTTTCCTGACCGCGTTCCTCGATCACGGCGGCGGCCAGCGACAGCAGCCGCGCGCCCGGCTCGCCCGACAGCAGGGGCAGCAGATCCTGCAGGAGCTCGTCGTCGGCCTTTTGGCTCGGAGCTCCTAGCGCATCGCGCGTGCGTTCCAGCGGAGCACGGCCGTACACCGTGTCCGGTTCCAGGTACGTACCTTCCGCCCACTCGTTCCAGGCGTTGATGAAGACGAACTGGTTGTCGGCGTCGTACAGCTGCTCGGTCTTCAACAGGCTGGCGTGGAGCCAGCGGTCGTACCCGTCGAGGCTGAAGCCGTGGTAGACGTGCGCAGCCTTATTCTTCCGGGCCGTGTTGTCCCAGTTCAGCATGAGCGTGAAATAGCGCGTCTTGCCGGCCGCAGACGAGCGGATCAGGCTGCGGGCCACGTCCTCGTAGTGGACGATCTTGCCATTGAAGTCGGGGGTGGTCTTGTACTGCGACGACCGCTCCGGAAGGTGCAGGCCGTGAGGCGGGAACTGCACCTCGGCATC
>NZ_JCALCS010000002.1:0-863993 GCF_059812465.1 Mycobacterium sp. NGS54
GAGTGTCTCACCCGTCTGCAGCGCCGTGTTGAGGCCGGCCCCAAGGTTTCCGGCCAAGTTACCCAAGCCGCTCAGCCCCGCCTGGAGATTGGCCGCCAACCCACTCAGGCTGCCGCTCAGGCTCGCCGACAGCGCCGCGCTCAGGTCAAGACCGAAGTTGGCGTTAAGCAGCGCCTGGAGGGCAGCGTTGGCCTGAGCGATCAGCTGGGCACCCGTTGCCGACATTGCTGCGCCGGCATTTTCTAGGGCGAGCCCGGCCTGGACGATGGCGTTGCCTGTCTGGACCAGCCCATTGCCAAGGCCCGACAGGACAAATCCGCCGGTCTGGAAAGCGATTCCGCTGAGGCCGGCGCCGAAGAGCGTTTGCACCGTGCCGGCAAGCCCGGCCCCCAGGCTGCTGCTCAAGCCGCCGCCCAGGGAGCCGCTGAGCGCGGCGCCGAACCCGGAAATCGCGCCGCCGATTTCGGCCGCCAGGTTTCCCCCGCCCGAGAGCATCGCGGCGCTGTTGGCAACCTCGGTCGCCGCGTAGGCCGTGGCGCCGCCGCTCAATGTGTTGACGAAAGCATTGTGGAAGGCGGCCGCTTCAGCGCTGATCGCTTGGTACTCCTGGCCGAAGCTGCCGAAGAGCGCTGCGATCGCGGTCGATACCTCGTCGCCCGCCGCGGGCGCCAGCGTTGTGGTGGGGGCGATTATCGCCTGAGTGACCTCGTCCAGTGCCGAGCGAATGGCAGCAAGGTCTTGGGCTGCCACCTCGACGAGGTCGGGAACTGCGACGACGAAAGACATGTTCATCTCCCCACGCGAATGAACGACATATACGTTTATGAGCCCGAATGATCGAGGCAAGTTGAGCGTAATTGCGTGCCGCATAGGCACATTCGGAAATGATTGTTTTCAGGAGGGCAGGGCGCGTCTACTTTGGATTCCCGCAGGCCAAAGGTCTTCAGCGAGTGCACAGGAGTGACTTAGCTCACCAGGGCTCCTGGCCCCGATACCTAAGGAACAAAGTGGTTGCTATTGAACAACATTCAGTTCGCGGCCTCCTCGTCGTGGTAGGTTCCGCTGCGGACAGTCACATTTGGCATGTGCGCAACAGCGTATTTCCGCCGACGCGCGCTTTAAACATCCGGCCAGAGGAAATTATCCAGCGACGAAATTGGTATGACTGTACCGGAAATTTGGAAATGACAAGGCGTTTCCACGGGCCGCCATGGCGACAACCCAGGCCGATGTTTAGAAGGTCAGAAGGGGGGTATCGAATCAACGGCCGGGGTGATGCGGGCGCGCCGATCGCATGGGCGAGCTGTTGGGGCGCGCAGTTCACCAGGGACGGCAGCGGGCGGCTGAAGGGCGTCCCTCCGACACCCACGTTGATGACGAGCGGTAAGTACTCCATCCAGGGGAATGTTTCTCGACCACACTGACATTCACCAAACTCCCTAGGCTCACGCCGCGGGCGCGGGCAGGACAAGCTGAGCGCGTAGGGGTAAGTCGCTGGCCGTTGAGGAAGCCGTCGGCGATGACAGCTGGAGCACCGATGAAGCGAAGGCCGCTGTGCTGGAACCGGGCGCCTGCACTGTGTTGAGGATCGGCCCCATCAAGCTCGCGCTCGCCATCATCGGCAAGCCCACCATGTTGTCCAGCGTCAAGGTGGTGAGCAAGAGCGACGGGTCCCACACCCGGGTCATGCTCGTGTTAATAAGCGTTGCAATCAGATTGGAGGCATTGCGCGCGATATCGCCGGGTATGACCGAGATCGGCTGCAGGTCCCCGGTTTGCAGCGCCGTCGCAATGATCTGTCCGTAGCCGATCTAGTTGGCGGCAAATTGGCGCAGGAACGGGAAGGGGGCCGCCAACCCACCGGCCCCGAGGCGTTGCAGGTTGTTCCCCGTGTTGTAGACGAGCGCGTCGTATGGCCCAGCGATACCCGTGCAGGCGGGGCCCGCCAGCTTGCACATTGACTAAGGCCGCGAGCAGCGAGTTGCCTACACCCGTCAAGGAATTCTCGAGTCCCGCCAAGATGCCGGGTAGGCCCGGAAGGGTCCCTGACACAATTGAATTCAGCTCACTGCCAAGCGAACCCAGCCCGCCAAGGAGCCCCCCAGCCTCAGCCCCGACACCCCCTCAAGCCAGGGCCCAATTAGCCGCCGAATGCTGACGCAAGCAGTTGGGGCGTGTATTCCAGCAACGCCGGAATGATTCCCCCGACGGGCGGGCCGGTGATCGTGACCGGATTCCCGAACAGCGACGCCGTCGTCACGAAGGGTTGCGCGGGAACGAGAAGTCCGGAGAAGGGAATGTTCGCCGTCAGGCCCGGTACCGGCAGGGGCACGGATAACGTCTGCTGGCCGTTGAGGAAGGCGTTCGCGATGTTGGCGGGGGCGTCGACAAACGCGGTGAACGCCGCCACGGGGTCGCCCGTCCCCACGGCCTCGAGAAACGCTGCGCCACTTAATGATGCGGCGAGGCCCGCATTGACCGGTGCGCCCAGAGCATCGAAGGCCAGGAGCTCGGGCAGCCCGACGCCGACGGCAAACGACGGCGGGTTGACCGACGTTACGGACAACGTGGCCGGGACGGCCAGATCCTCGAATAGGTTGAAGGAGCCCAGGGCGAACTTTCCGCCCATGGACAGGATCGGCAGCGGGTTACCGGTCTGTAGCGCCGCCAGCACAAGTTGCGGGTTGGTGTACGTGGTGAACGCCTGGAGCGTGGCGGGTACCGTGACGCCGGCCCACGCATTGCGCATGGATTGCAGGTTGCCGACGGTGTTGGTCACCAGACCTTCGTAGGGTCCGGCGATTCCGGCGGTGCTGGTCGTCGCGGCGGCGGCTCCCCCGAGCAACCCCTGCATCGGAGCGTTCAGCGCGCTCGCCAGGGCCTGCTCCGCGTTGGCCGCCTCGGCGCTGAGGTAGGCACCCGAGCCGGCGTTCATCAGATTGACGAATTGCGCATGAAACGCTTGCGCTTGCGCGTTGATGGCTTGGTACTCCTGGCCGAAGTTGCCGAACAGCGCCGCGACCGCGGCCGACACCTCATCCCCGGCCGCCGCCACCACCCCGGTCGTCGGTCCGGCGGCAGCCGCGCTCGCCTCGCTCAGCACCGCGCGAATGCCCGCGAGGTTTTGGGCCGCCGCCTGCACCATTTCCGGCGCCACGAAGAGAAACGACACCGCCCATCTCCCATCGACTAAACGCGGAGGTCACCGGTGGTGGCCATGGTGAATATGAGGTTAATGGGACGGGTGTGTCGGTGGGGAAAATTGTGCGTTTCGTGACAAGAGTGTAGTCGCGAGGCGATCTCTAACGCGCCCCGCGATTCGCATTGATCGAGAACTCGGGTCACGGCGCCCCTTGACGCCGTGGTCCGACGACTACCCCGGTCGGAGCGATCGCCAGCGCGAGTTGGCGTGGCGTATTGACGGTGTGGACGGGCGGGCGGGCCCAGGGACTGCCTACGTCGGCGGCGTGATCGCCGCCGCGAGCTCAGACCCGAAGCTCAGCAAGCCCGGGATGAAGCCACCGATTTGCGTGCCCGGGAGTGGCCCCCCGCCCCCGCCAAGAACAATCGGGCTGAGCGGAGTGAGAAGTCCACCCAGGGGAATCTCGGCCACCGAGTTGAGGGTCAACAGCGGCTGGCCGGCCACCGTCACGGTCACCGGCAGCGTCGGCAGGCTGATAAACGTTTGGCCATTGAGGAAGCCGTTCGCGATGGCGGCTGGAGCATCGATGAGCGCCGCCGCGGCCCCCAACGGATCCCCAGTCTGCACCGCGGTGACAAACGCGAGCGCGCTGGAGTTCAGTGCGCTCAGTCCGTTGGCCGGCGCACCGATCGCGTCCAACAGGAACTGCAGAGGCAGGCCGAAGGTGATGCCGAGGTTCCCGGGATTAAAGGTCGCCCCGAAGTTGGTGAGCGTTTCGACGACGTTGGTGAAGTTCTGCGCCATCTGCGCGGGGATGGAGCCCGCCGGCAACAGGTTGGTGAAGTTCTGCGCCATCTGTCCCGGAATCGCGAGGATCGGCGCCAGGTCTCCCAGTGGGCCGAGCGGCGTGATGGGCAGCAGCGTCGCCGTGGGCGACCCCAGTTGGCTGATGTCAAAGCTGAGCGGCGCGAATCCGGGAAGAACGACATTTTCCAGGCCCTGCGCGATGGCGTTCACCGCGCCCTGGACGTCGCCCGCCGCGAGGGCCTGACCGGCCGCCTGGAAGCTGGCGGGCAATCCGCTCAACCCCGTGACGAGGTCGTTGCCGGCATTCTGCAGGCTCGTGACGACGGTCTGGGCGTATCCGACCTGGTTGTTGACGAACTGCTGCAGCAACGCGCCCGGGTTGAGCGTCGAAAGACCTTGCAGCCCAGCCTGAATGGTCGCGGGCAAGCTGGCGAGCTCGGCAGGCAGGTTCTGGGCGCCGGTCGCGATCGAAGAAGCGATGGTCTGCGCGTAACCGATCTGGTTGTTGGCTAGTTGGTGCAGGAAAGGGAACGGGTTAGCGCTGAAAGTGCCCCCGATGGCCTGCAGGTTGGTGACGGTGTTCGAGACCAGCGCCTGATACGGCGCGGCCACGGCGGCGCCGAACGAGTTCAGGCCGGTGATCGCCGCGGACGCGCCGCCCGTCGGGAGCGAACCCAGCGCGATGGGCGAGCTGGCGATCGCAGTCGACATCGCTTGCGCGCCGGACTGAATCTCACCACCGAGGACGGCCTGCGCGGCGTTGGCGGCCTCCGCACTCGCATAGGCGCCGGCCCCCGCGTTCATCAAGGAGACGAACTGCTGATGAAACGCCTGCGCCTGCGCGGTGACAGCCTGGAACTCCTGGCCGAAGTTGCCGAACAGCGACGCAATCGCGATCGACACCTCGTCCTGGGCCGCCGTCGCCAGCCCGGTCGTGGGACCGGCTGCGGAGGCTGTGGCCTCCGCCAGCGACGACCGGATACCCGCCAGGTCCTGGGCCGCACTCTCGACCAGGTCCGGCGTTGCGATCACAAACGACATCTGAGTCTCTCCTTGGCTCATCAAGCAGTGACCGGTGGTCACTCGTTATCCAGCAAGAAACCGACGGGGACCCCGTGCACACGCGTGCGTCGAGGCCCCCCGGCTCTTTCGCTACCGGTTACCGACCGGGAACTTACCCGGCGGTAACCAAGACAGACACGAGCCTAATAAGCCGCCTGGCCCAAAGAAAATGACAATTTGCGTTTTCACAGCCGTTCTTCAGCGGAAGGAACCCGCCGCCAAACCCACAGCTAGGGAGGACGCCGGCCAGCGCCGACGCCCTCCCCTCACGGACTGAGTAGCAGGCCGACTACGTAGCCGCGATGTCCGCCGCCAACTGAGCGGGGAAGCTAAGCAGCCCGGAAATCAGCCCACCGATCGGGGTTCCACCCGTGAGTTGGAGCTGCAACTGGAATCCATCCAGATCAACGAAGACCTCGGGGGTAGTGAGCGGAGCGAGAACCCCGCCGAGGGTCAAGTAGGTCGTTGACGGCAGAGAAAGGCCGAGCAGCGAGACGGTCGCCGGGGGCAACGTCACGACGGTCGTCCCGTTCAGGAAGGCGTCGGCGACGACGGCGGGGGCATCCAGGAAGGTGGCGGCAAACGCCGACGCGTTACCCGCCTGCGCCGCGCTGACCAGCGCCGCGCCGGTCGAGTTGAGCGCGCTGAGCGCATTCGCCGGCCCGCCGATCCCGTCCAAGATCAGCTGCAGCGGGATCCCGAAACTCAGCTCGGCCGTATTCGAGATGGTCAGCGTCGTCCCCAGGTTGGTGAAGGCGCTGATCAGATTCGTCGCGTGCTGTGCGATCTGCGCCGGGACCGTGCCGGCCGGGAACAGGTTCGCGACGTTCTGCGCCATCTGTCCGGGGATGGCCACGATGGGCGCCAGGTCCCCCAGCGGACCTATCGGCACGATATCGGTAACGAGCGTCGATCCGTCCGACGGCGCCTGAACGCCATTGAAGCCAGGGAGGAAAGCATTGATCAGCGTCCGGTTGATGGCGCCGTATGCGGCACCGTTGTCGCCCGCCAAGAGATCCTGGGCCGCCTCCAGGAAGCCTCCCGGCAGGGTCTGAACTCCGGTGACGAGGTCATGGGCGGCGTTTTGCAGCGCGGTGGCGGCCACCTGGGCGTCGGCGATCTGGCTGGTGATCAACTGCTGCAGCGCGGCGCCCGGGTTGACGCCGGCCAGGCCCTGAATGCCGGCCTGAATGGTCGCCGGCAGACCGGCCAATTCGGCGGGCAGGTTCTGGATGCCGGTCGCGATCGTCTGCCCGTAGAAGATCTGGTTGTTGACGAGCTGGTGCAGGAGCGGGAACGGGTTGGCGCTGAACGTTCCTCCAATGGCCTGCAGGTTGGTGGCGGTGTTCGAGACCAGCGCCTGGTAGGGCGCGGCCACCGTGGCGCCGAACGAGTTGATCCCGCTGAACAGCCCGGCCGCCCCGCCCGTCGGAAGCGACCCGAGCCCAATGGGCGAGCTGGCGATCGCGTTCGACATCGCTTGCGCGCCAGCCTGAATCTCGCCACCGAGCACCGCCTGCGCGGCGTTGGCGGCCTCCGCACTCGCGTAGGCGCCGGCGCCCGCGTTCAGCATGGAGACGAACTGCTGGTGAAACGCCTGCGCCTGCGCGGTGACAGCCTGGAACTGCTGGCCGAAGTTGCCGAACATCGATGCGATCGCGATCGATACCTCGTCGGACGCCGCTGTGGCGACCCCGGTCGTGGGGGCCGCCGCGGACGCCGCCGCCTCGGCCAGTGACGAACGAATGCCCGCCAAATCCGTAGCCGCGCTCTCGACCAGGTCCGGCGTTGCGATCACAAACGACATATCCAACCTCTCCTCGGGCCACGATGACCGGTGGTCACCCACATGGACGCAGTCGAACAAGGCCCCGCGCACAGGCGTGCGCGAGGCCCCCCTCGACTCTTCTTGCGGCTGCTTACCGCGCGGTAATCTTACCGGTCGGTAACCAAGACAGACGTGAGTCTAATAAGGCCGCGCCCATTGTCAACACGGAAATGTCGGTTTTCAGAAAATTCCTTACGGTTGCGAACAGTTTCGCCCCCCGGGCGGCTAACGCCGCAGGTCAAAGGTCGCCCAGCCCGCGAACTGCCGCAACGACTAGGCGATCGGCGGTGCGCCGATCGCCTGCGCGAGGGTCTCGGGCAGGAAGATCAGCAGGCTGGGCAGGATGCCTCCGAACGTCGTGCCGCTGAGCGTAAGCGACCCCGGCCCGAGCGCCGGGATGCTCAGCGACGCGAACTGCAGAGGAGTCAGCAGCCCGCCGACCGGGATGCCGGTGAACGTTTCGATACCGTCGGGGCCGCCGAGCAACGCCGGCAGCGATAGTGTCGCTTGGCCGTTGAGGAAGCCGTTGGCGATGACGGCGGGCGCGTCGATCAGTGCGGCAACCGCCCCAAGCCCGTCGCCCGCTTGCAGCGCGCCGATGAATGCGCTCGCGCTGGATCCGGCCGCTTGCACGGTGGTGATCGGCGGCCCCAGCGCGTCGAGCGCGAGCACCAGGGGTAACCCGATGTGCAGGTTGCCGGTGTTCAGATCCAACGTCTGGGACAGATCCGTCAGCGTCGCGAATACGTTGGTCGCGTGCTGGACCACCGTTGCCGGAATCGACCCGGCCGGAAGGAGATTCGTGAAGTTCTGCGCCATCTGCGCGGGGATACCGAGGATCGGTAACAGGTCGCCCAAGGCGCCGCCGGGCACAATATCGAGCAGCCCGGTGACGGGGTCCACGGTCACGTTGAGGTTGGTGAAGATCGGGGCCAAGAAGGCGCCGCCGACTTGCAACAGCCCGCCGGTCACGTCCCCGGACATGATGGTTTGCAGCCCGGTTTGCAGGTTCGCCGGGAAGGCGGTCAAACCAGCCAGGAAATCGCTGCCGGCGTTCTGCAGCGAGGTGGCGATCAGCTGCTCGTAGCCGATTTGTTGGTCGACGACCAGCTGCGCGGTGGACACCGGGTTGAACGCCGAGAATCCCGAGATGCTCGCCGGCAGGTTGGCGAGCTCGGCGGGCAGGTTGGCCACCGCGTTCTGAAATCCCGTCGCGACGGCCTGACCGTACCCGAGTTGGTTGCTGAGGAACCGATTGAAGAGCGGCGCGGGGTTCGCGCCGATGGCGCCGCCCAGGCTTTGGAGGTTGCTCACGGTGTTGGAGACCAACGCCTGATATGGGGCGGCGACGGTGGCGCCGAAGTCCAGCAATACTTGCCCGACATTGGACGCCTCGGCGCTCACGTAGGCGCCCGCACCGGCGTCCATCAGCGAGACGAACTCCGAGTGAAATACCTGTGCTTGGGCGCTAATTGCCTGAAATTGCTGCCCGACGTTGCCGAACATCGCGGCGATCGCGATCGATACCTCGTCCTCGGCGGCGGCCACGGTCCCGGTCGTGGGACCCGATGCGGTCGCGGCGGCTTCGGCCAGCGACGAACCAATACCCGCCAACTGCTGTGCGGCACCCTGGAGCAGCTCCGGCGCCACGCTCACAAACGACATCCCGATCTCCTCGACTGTTTGCCCGGTGGCCAGTTCTTACTTGCAAGTAAGATCTTTTCCGCGGCGTCGCCGAAGACCATCGGTCAAATGGCGTAGAAAACCGTTCGAGGGGGTCGTAGATCGGCGGGCGCCGGTCTCAGGCGCGCAGTTCGGCGCCGACCACCTCGGCGGCGCGCCGCACGGCGGCGTCGCGGGCCGCGCTGGCGTCGTCCTCGGTCAGCGTGCGATCGGGCGCCCGGAAGCGCAGGGCGAACGTCAGGGATTTGCGGTCCTCGCCGATTTGGGGGCCGGTGAACACGTCGAACAGCTGCAGATCTTCCAGCAGTTCCCCGGCTCCTTCGCGAACGGCGTCCGCCACGGCCTGGGCCGGCACGTCCGCGGCGACCACGAGGCTGAGGTCCTGGAACACGGCCGGAAACGGCGACACCCGCGGCGCCGGCAGCACGTCGACGATCGGGATCGCATCGAGGTTGAGCTCCATCGCGCAGGTGCCTTTGGGCAGCCCGGAGCGCTCGACAACTGCGGGATGCAGCTGCCCCGCATAACCGACGCAGGTCTGGCCCACGAGCACCTCGGCGCACCGGCCCGGGTGCCAGGGCAGGTGCTGGGCCGCCCGCAGACGAACGTCAATTCCGCTGGCGCGTGCCACGATTCGCACCGCCTCGAACGCGTCGGCGGCTTCGACGCGGCGGCCGGGACCCCATGGGCCGCGCGGTTCGCGCAGGCCGGTCAGCACCGCGGCGACGTGCTGCGGCTGTCGCGGCAGGGACGCGTCCAGCATCGCGATCTCGGTGTCGGTGGGCCGGCGGTGGACCGGGATGAGCTCGACGGCGCGGGTCTCCTCGGTCGGCTGAACCACCTGCGCCAGGGCGAATAGCGCGGCGTCGACGAGGCCGCGGGATACGTTGCGCCCCAACGCTTCCAGCAGTGCCGGCAGCAGCGTGGTGGCCAGCGCAGGGCGGTCGGCCTCCAGCGGGTTGAGCACATGCGTCGCCGTGCGCCGCGGGTCGTCGGCCGGCAGCCCCCAGAGGTCGAAGACACCGGGGGGCAGGAAGGGCGTCGGCAGGATCTCGACGTAGCCCGACTGGGCCAGCGACCTGCCGATCGCACGGCGCCGCTTCTGCGGCGCGGTGAGACCGCGGCCGGCGGGGGCCGCCGGCAGCACGGACGGGATCACCTCCAGCCCCTCCAGCCGCATGACCTCCTCGACGAGGTCGGCGGGCTGCAACAGATCGGGGCGCCAACTCGGCGGCGTGACGATCAGGATGTCGTCGTTTTCGGCTACCGCCGCGCCGATTTGGGTGAGCCGCCGGGCCGTCGTGCCCGGGCCGTACGCCACGCCGGCGACGCGGTCCGGCAGGTCGACGCTGATCCGGATCGGGGGCTGCGACCAGTCCTCGCGCGGCGGATCGCCCCGCCAATCGGTCAGGGTCGGCGACACCGCTCCCCCGGCGATCTCGGCGAGCAGGGCGGCACACCGGTCCAGCGCGGCCACCGAGATGGCCGGGTCGACGGAGCGCTCGTAGCGGCGGGCCGCCTCGCTGGGCAGGTGCAGCCGTCGCTGGGTGCGCGACACCCCGGCCGGGTCCCACACCGCCGCCTCCAGCAGCACGTCGGTGGAGTCGTCGCGCACCTCGGTGGTGGCCGCACCCATGACGCCGCCGATTGCCGCGGTCGCCTCGTCATCGACGATGAGGACGTCGGCCGGATCGAGCCGGCGCTCGATGTCGTCCAGTGTGACAACGGTTTCGCCGGGCCGGGCGAATCGCACGGCGAGGCCCCCGGTGATGCGATTGCGGTCGTGCGCGTGCATGGGGTGGCCGAGCTCGAGCATCACGTAGTTGGTGACGTCGACCGCGGGAGAGGTCGCGCGGATCCCGGCCAGCAGCAGCCGGCGCTGCAGCCACCACGGCGACACGGCGGCGGGGTCGATCCCGGTGACCGGGCGCAGCGCGAAGCGGCGCACGCCCGTCTCGGCGTCCACCGTCAGCGGCCACGCCTCCCCCTCAACCGGCAGCGGCTTGATGTCGGCCGGGTCGACGAAGTTGAGGTCGTAGGCGCAGGCGATCTCGCGGGCCAGGCCCCGCACCGACATGCAGTAGCCGCGGTCCGGGGTGATCGCCAGGTGGAAGACGACGTCGTCGAGACCGAGCACGTCGGCACCCGAGGCTCCCGGTTCTGCGGTTTCGGGCGGCAGCACCAGGATCCCGGAATGGTCTGCACCCAAACCGAGTTCGGCGGCGGAGCAGATCATGCCGTCGGAGCTGCGGCCGTAGGTCTTGCGGGCCGTGATGGCAAAGCCGCCGGGCAGCGTGGTGCCCGGCAACGCCACCACGACCAGGTCGCCGACCACGAAGTTGGTTGCCCCGCAGACGATCTCGCGCGGCTTCTCCTCGCCGACGTCCACCAGGCAGGCGCGGATGGGCTTCTTGAATTCGGTGAGCTCTTCGATGGAGGTGACGCGCCCGACCGTCAGGGGGCCGTCGACCGGGCCGAGGGTGACGACCTCTTCGACCTCGTGACCGATGCGCACCAGCGTCTGCTCGATGTCGCCGGGCGCCGCATCCCAGCCCGGGGCGCCGGCCGTGACGACCTCGCGCAGCCAGCTGTAGGGAATGCGCATCAGGCACCCACCCCGAACGGCAGCGAGAACCGGATGTCGCCCTCGACCATGTCACGCATGTCCGGGATCCCGTTGCGGAATTGCAGCGTGCGTTCCAGGCCCATGCCGAACGCGAAGCCGGAGTAGATTTCGGGGTCAATTCCCGCGGCGCGCAATACGTTTGGATGCACCATCCCGCAGCCACCCCATTCGACCCAGTCGGCGCCGCCCTTCTTGTTGGCGAACCACACGTCGACCTCGGCGGACGGTTCGGTGAACGGAAAGAAGTGGGGCCGGATCCGGGTGCGCGCGGTCGGCCCGAACTCGGCGCGCGCGAACGCGTCCAGCGTCCCGCGCAGGTGCGCCATCGACAGGCCACGGTCGACGGCCAGCCCCTCGACCTGGTGGAAGACGGGCGTGTGGGTGGCGTCCAGTTCGTCGGTGCGGAACGTGCGGCCAATCGAGATGATGTAGACCGGCAGCTCGCGCTCCAGGAGCGTGCGGACCTGCACCGGGGAGGTGTGGGTGCGTAGCAGCTGACGGGAATCCTCGGGCGCGATGTAGAAGGTGTCCTGCTCGCTGCGGGCGGGGTGGTCGGCCGGAAAGTTCAGGGCATCGAAATTGAACTGCTCGGTTTCGACCTCGGGTCCCTCCGCCAGCTCCCATCCCATCGAGATGAAGGTATCGGCGATGTGCTCCGCCAGAATCGTGATCGGGTGCCGGGCGCCGGGCGGCTGTCGGGTCGACGGCAACGTGACGTCGATGCCCTCGGCGACCAGGACCGCGGCGTCGCGCTCGGCGCGCAGCGCCGCCAGCCGTTCGTCGTAGCTGCGCTGGGCCTCGCCGCGGGCGATGTTGACGCGCTTGCCGGCGTCGGCGCGCTCGTCCTTCGGAACACTGCCCAGCGCCTGACGCGCCAGAGCCAGCGGCGAGCGGTCACCGAGGTACTCGGTCTTGACCCGCGCCAGCGCGTCCAGGTCGTCGGCGCCCTCGATGGCCCGGCGGGCGGCCGAGACCGCCTCGGCCAACGCTTCCGGCGACAGGTCGACGGGTTGATCGCCCACGCGGCGGCACTCTCCTTGCTGACGAGGCTGTTGGACGCGCCGGGATGTGCCCAGCGCAAATGCCGATCATAGGTGATTCGGCCCCCGGCGCTCGGCGCGTGCCGTGGTGTCGGCCGGCGAGTGACTAGCCGGCCGCGACCGGCTGCGGAGCGGCGTCCACCACCGGCAAAACCGGCACCGCACGGCGGGCCGTGATGAATCGATAGCTCTTGTGGGCCACCAGCGCGCCCAGGAGGCCGAACGCCGGCGCGGCGGCCATCGTCCCCCAGTGGTGCGCCAGCATGAGGAAACCGAACCCGGACGAAGCCGCCAGCATCAGGAAACGCAGCGGCGTCCAGTGAATCGGCTGCCGGAAGCGCGCGGACACCAGCACGCCCAGGACCACGGCGACGGTGTGACCCGCGTCGGTGAAATCGCCCCCGATGATCGCGGAGGCCAGCCCCGCGGCGACCCACCAGCCGACCCACGCGGCCCGCCAGCGCGCGGGAATCACCGCCGTCATCGCCCCCAGCACCGCCAGGGCGCCGTAGCTCATCCCCACATCGCTGGCCCGGGTGATCGACATCGGCATCCAGCCGAACTCGACCGCGGCGGCCAGGGCCGCGGCCACCACCAGCGTCGCGCCAATGTGGCCCACCAGGAACGCCACCAACAGCCGGATGGTGCGCAGGTGGAGCTCCGCGAGCGCGAGCAGGCAGGTCAGGAACGGCAACCAGAAGTACAGCGGTCCGGCGTCGACGACCAGCGCGCTTCCCAAGAGGGTGCCCACGTGGCCGTGCGCCAGGTTGTGCAGGTTGGTGCTGGCCCGCTGGACGAGGACATCATGCGCGTGCGGACCCAGCGCCAGGAGGGCGCAACTGATGGCAAGCAGCGCCGCCACGTATCCCACGGTGAATCGGACCCGGGCAAGCCGGGAGAAGATGCCCCCAATCATTGCCATCCATTATGTGGGCTAATTTGTTTCGGAAGTGTGATCAAAAGCTGTTAACTCCTTAAGAGTCTTTAGGCGATATATCCCCAGGTCAGCGGGGACGCCGGCGGGCTTACCCGCAAATACGGGCCTACGTGCACGCTTGGCGACGATGCCCAACGCGTCCAGCTCGGTTTGCGGTATTTGATCCAACGTCGAGCTCGACACCATGATTCCACCTTTGGTGGCGCGTTCCATAACTCGAGCGGCGACATTCACGTCGACGCCCAGCCAGTCCGCGGCCATTCGCTGCGGCCGACCGGTGTGGATCCCGACCCGCATCCGCGGCGTATAGCCCGCCACCTCGACCGACTTCAGCGCCTCGTTGGCGGCCAGCACTGCGCGCAGGGCGACCGTCGGATCGCGGAAGACGGCCATCAGCCCGTCACCCATGCGCTTGACGATGTGCCCGCCCGCGTCCAGCAGCGGCGGCTCGACGGCCCGCGCCACCCGTCGCAGCAGGGTGAGCGACGCGTCATCGCCCGCGTGCAGCGACCACGTCGAGAAGCCGACCAGGTCGGTGAATACCAGCGTGACCTCCGGGTTCGCCGGCCGACGGGAAACCGTTTCGGTCAGCGCCTGCCACACCTGCAACACACCGAGGCTGAGCTCCCGCGACGCCGCGTCCCGGTCCCCCAGCAGCCGGTCGGCGGCTCGCGCCGCCGCGCGCGGACCGCCGTCGCCCGCGGTGGACAGCGGATCGCCGAACTCGGGATCTCCCGGCAACAGCCGTCGCGCCCGCCGCAGAAACGACACCACACCGGGGCTGTGATTCGTGGAGTGCAGCCACCGCGCCGGCGAGCGGCGTTCCGAGGCCGGGGGCGCGGTCGCCAACGCTTCGTGGTTGGACTTCGGGTCCGTCTCCGGGGTCTCGCCCGGGTCCGGATCGCGCGGCGCGAGTTCCACTTGGCCAGGTTATGCGGTCGGCGAAGAAGCGAGCAATGACAGTCACACGTATGTGTCACATCTCGCAAGAAACGCGCTGCTACGTGGTCGTCCGCGAATCCACAACCGCCGGCGCGATGTGAAACTGACCGTTAGACGGCGCTCATGATGCCGGCGAGGAAGCCACCGAACTCAGTGCCGCTCAACGGGAAGGAAGTCACCGTCCCGTCACTCGAGGTGAGGCTGAACGTGACGGGCTGGAGAGGCGCTAAAAGCCCCCCGAAGGGAATGGTCATCGACCCCGTCGAGTACCCCGAACCCGACGGCGCCGCCTCGGTGATCGTCACGGATTGCTGGCCGTAGAGGAAGCCGCTGCCGACGTTCGAGGGAGCAGTGACGAGTGCGGTAAGGGCCGCCACCGGGTTCCCCGTCTGGACCGCGCCGACAAATGCCGCACCACTGGCGTTGAGCGCGGCCAGCCCGTTGATGGGCGCCCCTATCGCGTCAACGGCCAGCGCGAGGGGCGTGCCCACTTGGAGGGATCCTGACGTGATGGTGACCCCGAATATCGAGTCGTTGCCGTACAGCGTCAGCACCACAGGACCGAGCGGAGTGAGTGTGTTGATGAGGGGAATGGCGACCGCTGGATCGAGCAAACCGTTGAGCAGGCCCGTGCCGCTGGATTCCAGGGCACTGGTCAGGGCGCCCATGCCGCCGCCGGCGGACAAAGCCTCGATGGGTCCATCCACTGCGTTGAGCAAGTTCTGCTGAGCATTCGCGGCCTCGGCTTCGACATACATGCCCGCGGTCGTGGTTAACGCGCCCACGAACTGGTTATAAAATGCCCGCGATTCCGCGCTGAGCGCCTGAAATTCCTGGCCAACGTCGCCGAACAGTCCCGCGATCGCGATCGACAGCTCGTCCTGAGCCGCGGGCGCGATCACGGTAGTGGGGCCTGCGGCCACCGCGGTGGCGGATTTCAGCACGGAGCCAATGCCCTCCAGATCCCCGGCCGCCGCCGCGACGACATCCGGTACCACGCTGACAAAAGACATAGTCGGTCCCCCTTGGACTCGCGACTGCGATCACGAAATCGAGCACTGAGTGTATTGGCGGGGGGCCGGCGCTGGCCTCACCTCCGGTCGACGTGCGCCCAGTACCCGCGAGCGCACCCCGGCAAACGTCCTATCACGACGCTGCCACGCCGACGCGGAAACTGCATAACAACCGCGCCGCCGGCGTGCCGAATCGTAGACAACGCGCGTTGTCAAAGTTATCGTGAGCGGAGTTAGGAGCAGGAGGCCGAGATGACTGCCATACCAACGACATCCGCGGATCCCCTCGGACCCGACTCCCTCACCTGGAAGTACTTCGGCGACCTCCGCACCGGAATGATGGGCGTCTGGATCGGCGCGATCCAGAACATGTATCCGGAGTTGGGCGCGGGCGTCGAGGAGCACTCCATTCTGCTGCGCGAGCCGCTGCAGCGGGTTGCCCGCTCGGTGTATCCGATCATGGGCGTGGTCTACGACGGCGACCGCGCGGCCCAGACCGGTCAGCAGATCACGAGCTACCACCGGACAATCAAGGGCGTGGACGGCGCGGGCCGCCGTTACCACGCGCTTAACCCCGAGACGTTCTATTGGGCGCACGCCACGTTCTTCATGCTCATCATCAAGGTGGCCGAGTACTTCTGCGGAGGCCTGACCGAGGCGGAGAAGCGGCAGCTGTTCGACGAGCACGTGCAGTGGTACCGCATGTACGGCATGAGCATGCGCCCGGTGCCCCGGTCGTGGGAGGAGTTCCAGGAGTACTGGGATCGGGTGTGCCGCGACGAGCTGGAAATCAACCAGGCGACGCTGGACATCTTCAAGATCCGGATTCCCAAACCCAAGTTCGTGCTGATGCCGACGCCGGTCTGGGACCAGTTGTTCAGGCCGCTGGTGGCCGGTCAACGCTGGATCGCGGCGGGACTGTTCGAGCCGGCGGTGCGCGAAAAGGCGGGCATGCACTGGACGCCGGGCGACGAGGTGCTGCTGCGCGTCTTCGGCAAACTCGTCGAGTTGGCCTTCCTGGCCGTTCCCGACGAGATCCGGCTGCACCCGCGCGCGCTGGCCGCCTATCGCCGCGCCGAAGGCCGGCTGCCCAGCGACGCGCCGCTGGTGGAGGCGCCGGCGTTCGTGGCGCCCCCACGCGACCGCCGCGGGCTGCCGATGCATTACTTTCCGCCGCGTCCGCGAACCCCGCTCGACCCCGCCAAGTTCCTGATGGAGCGCGCGGGATCGTTGGTGCACGGCACGCTTTCGCTCACCGGTCTGCGGCCCGCTCGGGGCCGCAGACCCAGGGCGGCGTGAGCAGCTACTGGACCGAAACGTTGGGAAGCGAGCCGCCGAGGTAGGTCCCGGGGAACGACAGCTGTAGATGGCTGATATCGACGGTCACTCCGGTGATCGCGATCGCGGGGAGCAGGGACCCGGTCACCAATGTCCGGTAGGAGAAATACGGAAGGCTTTGGCCCAGCGACAAGAAGAACTCCCCGTTGGGAGCGATGCCTTCGGTCCCCGTGGCCGACAGCAACGGCAGGACGCCGAACGGCGTGTTCAGGGCGACGCTGCCATTCCCGAGTCCCAACGCCCCGCCGGTGCCGAAGGAAAGGGCCGTCCCGCTCAGCGATATCTCGAAGGGGCCGACGTTGAAAGTGTGGGCGATGACCGGGGTGGTGGTGGCGGCCGGGGCGTTCACGACGTTCGCCAAGGTTTGCTGAGCGTTATTCAGCTCAGTGCTCGCATACTGAATGGCGGCGCCACTCAAACCGCTGACGAAGTCCTCGCGAAAGGCCGTCGCCTGCGCATTGATCGCCTGAAATTCCTGAGCGTGCGAACCAAGCAGCGCCGTGATCGCCGCCGACACCTCGTCGGCGGCGGGTGCGGCGACCGAGGTCGTCTGGCTCGCCGCCGCGGCGGTCGCTTCACGCAGCGCAGAGCCCAAATTCTGTAAGTTTCCGCTTGCCTCCGACACGATGTCGGGCGCCACGCTCAGCAATGACATTGTCGCGCCTCCTTGTCATCGAACCGCTCACGACGAAGACCGCCGGAGTAGCGACGAGACGCAAAGCCTAACAGCCTGCGAGCACAGGAAAGTGGTATTGGCAAACTTTTCGCGACGAATCCCCCGCGTGCACTATCGCAGTTTGCTGGGAGACCCTAAACGCGGCCGAGCGCCCACGCGCTCTGGTACAGGCAGATCGCCGCCGCGGCGGCCACGTTGAGGCTTTCGGCACCGCCGGACATCGGGATGCGCACGCGCCGGTCCGCCGCGGCCGCGAGCTCGGCCGACAAGCCGTGTGATTCGGCCCCGAACAGCCAGGCCGTCGGCGCGGCGAGGTCCGCTTCGTCGAGGCGCGTCTCCCCGTCCACCGTCGTGGCCAGCACCTGCAACCCGGCGGCGCGCAGCGCGTCGACGGTCCCGGCGGCGTCGGGCGCGGCGACGACCGGGATCGAGAAGATGCTGCCGGCCGACGCGCGCAGGCACTTGCCGTTGTACGGGTCGACGCTGTGCCCAGCGAGCACCACCGCCCCCGCGCCCATCGCGTCGGCGATGCGAATCAGCGTGCCCGCGTTTCCCGGCTCGCTGATCTCAACGGGAACGGCGACCAGCCGGGGCGAGCCCGCCAACGCGTCCTCGAGCGCGGTCGCCGGCATGTCGCAGACCGCCACCAGTCCCGTCGGTGTGACCGTGTCCGAGAGCGCTTTTGCGGCGCGCTCCGTGACCAGGTGGACCGGACACCGCTGGGTGGCGAGCAATGCCGCGTGCCGCTGCGCCGCCGGTTCGGTGACGAACACGTCGCGGATCAACCCGCGGGCGGCCGCGGCGCCGACCAGGTTGGGGCCCTCGACCAGGAACCGTCCCGCCCGGCGGCGCCCGACGTGCCGGTGCAATTTGACCGCCGCGGCCACCCTGGCCGAGCGTTCGGTGAGCGGCGCCGGCATCGCCGGCAGTTAGGCGGCCTCTCCGGAATCCGACGGGGCGTTGACGTCCTCGGGCAGTGCCGCCCGGGCGACGTCGACCAGCGCGGTGAACGCCGCCGGATCGGTGATCGCGATGTCGGCGAGGTTCTTGCGGTCCACCTCGACGCCGGCGGCCTTCAGGCCCTGGATCAGCCGGTTGTAGGTGATGTCGTTGGCGCGTGCGGCCGCGTTGATCCGCGAGATCCACAACTTGCGGAACTCGCCCTTACGGGCACGACGGTCGCGGTAGGCGTAGTTCAGCGAATGCAGCTGCTGCTCTTTGGCTTTGCGGTAGAGCCGGGACCGCTGGCCGCGATAGCCCTTCGAGGCCTTTAAGACGCTGCGCCTCTTCTTGTGGGCATTGACCGCCCGCTTCACGCGTGCCATGGATGTTCCTACTCTCGTTCTGGCAGTAAATGGTTCTAGGTCTAGTGCCGGCCGATTAGCCGTTCAGCAGCTTGTTGACGCGCTTGGTGTCGTTGGCCGACACCGTGGTGCGGCCGTCCAACCGCCGCGTCCGGGTCGACGGTTTGTGCTCCAGCAGGTGTCGGCGGTTGGCTTTCTGGCGCAGGATCTTCCCGGTGCCGGTGCGCCGGAACCGCTTCGACGACCCGCTGTGGGTCTTGGCCTTGGGCATGTTTCCTCTACTTTCAGTACTTCTCAGTACTTTTCAGTACCTTCGGTACTGGCTGGTACTCGTTCGTGTCAGGTCAGTTAGGCGAAGGGCTGGCGTCGGCCTCCGCATCAGAGTCCGGTGCCGGGCCTCCCCCGGGTCCTTCTGGGTGCCGCGCCCGGGCGCGGGTCTTCGCGCCGCGGTGCGGTGCCAGCACCATCGTCATGTTGCGGCCGTCCTGCTTGGCGGACGTTTCGACGAATCCGTAGTCGGCGACGTCCGCGCCCAGGCGCTGCAGCAATCGGTAGCCCAGCTCGGGCCGCGACTGCTCGCGTCCGCGAAACATGATGGTGACCTTGACCTTCGATCCCGCCTCCAGGAAGCGGATTACGTGGCCCTTCTTGGTCTCGTAATCGTGATCGTCGATTTTTGGTCGCAGCTTCTGTTCTTTGACGACGGTCTGCTGCTGGTTCCGGCGGGATTCGCGCGCCTTTTGCGCCGCCTCGTATTTGAACTTGCCGTAATCCATGATCTTGCAGACCGGAGGTCTGGCGTTCGGGGCAACTTCGACGAGGTCGAGATCGGCGTCCGCGGCGACGCGCAGTGCGTCCTCGATGCGCACTATGCCTACCTGCTCTCCCCCTGGGCCGATCAATCGGACTTCAGGTACGCGGATGCGCTCGTTGACGCGGGTCTCAGTGCTGATGGGGCCTCCCTTGTTGGGCTTCTTTGTCGAGTGGCGGCCGCAGCGGTGGAAAACCACACCATCAGCAAAAAAGCCCTGCACAAGCAGGGCCCAATGCCGACCGATCACGGCTGGAACTCCAGCCGCCCGCGCTGCACGCGAAACAGGCATTCACGATGCCTGTGACCGGACCGCTGCGCCTTGAAAAACCTCGTGGCGAGCGGTGGGAGTGGGACTCCACTTAACTGTTCCCGGCGTTCACCGGGATGGTCGCAGTCGATAGTTTAGCAGCCATGACGCGTCTTCCTGCACGTCTGCGGCCGGACGGGCGTCCGGCGTGCGTCGCACCCGCTCGACAACGCCGGCCAACTGCTCCCCGCCTCTCCTGGCGCTTCGCCAGGATTTTCACGGCTTGACGGCATATCCTCGCGGTCTGTGACACTCGCTACGTCCCGCTTCGGCCCGCGTTCGGGCAGCCAGCCGAACTCCCGGTATCGCTGGGTACCGGCGGCGGCGGGCTGGACTGTCGGCGTCATCGCCACGCTGTCACTGATCGCGAGCGTGTCGCCGCTGATCCGGTGGCTGATCAAGGTCCCGCGCGAATTCATCAACGACTACCTGTTCAACTTCCCCGACACCAGCATCGCGTGGTCGTTCGTGCTGGCCTTGCTGGCCGCGGCGCTCACGGCGCGCAAACGCATCGCCTGGGTGCTGCTGCTCGGGAACATGGTCCTGGCCGCCGCGCTGAACGCCGCCGACATCGCCGCGGGCGACAACACCGCGGCCGAGTCGTTCGGGGAGAACCTCGGCTTCGCCGTACACATCGTCGCGATCGTCCTGCTGGTCCTGTCCTATCGGCAGTTCTGGGCCAAGGTGCGCAAGGCCGCGCTGTTCAAGGCCGCCGCGGTCCTGGTCACCGGGCTCGTGATCGGAATCCTGGCGTCCTGGGGGCTGGTCGAGATGTGGCCGGGCACGCTGGCGCCCGATTCCCGCTTCTGGTACGTGGTCAACCGGGTGGTCGGGTTCTCCATCGTCGATCCCGATGCGTTCACCGGCCGGCCGCACGTCCTGCTCAACGCGATCTTCGGGCTGTTCGGCGCGCTCGCGCTGATCGCGGCGACGATCGTTTTGTTCCAGTCCCAGCGCGCCGACAACGCGCTGACGGGTGAGGACGAATCCGCGATCCGCGGGCTGCTCGAGCTGTACGGCAAACAGGATTCCCTGGGGTATTTCGCGACCCGTCGCGACAAGTCGGTGGTGTTCGCCCCGAGCGGACGCGCGGCCATCACCTACCGCGTCGAGATCGGGGTCTGCCTGGCCAGCGGCGACCCGATCGGCGACCCGAGGGCGTGGCCGCAGGCCGTCGACGCCTGGTTGGGGCTGTGCCAGACCTACGGCTGGGCGCCCGGCGTCATGGGCGCCAGTTCGCAAGGCGCCCAGGCGTTCCGGGAGGCCGGGCTCAACGCCCTCGAGCTGGGCGACGAGGCGATCCTGCGGACCTCCGACTACAAGCTGTCCGGCCCCGACATGCGCGGGGTACGCCAGGCGGTGACGCGGGCCCGCAGGGCCGGGCTGACCGTGCGCATCCGGCGGCACCGCGATATCTCCGCCGACGAGATGGCCGAAACGATTTCGCGCGCCGACGCCTGGCGCGACACCCAGACCGAGCGCGGCTTTTCGATGGCGCTGGGCCGGCTCGGCGATCCGGCCGACGGCGACTGCCTGCTGGTCGAAGCCATCGACCGTGAGGGTCACGTGGTCGCGATGCTGTCGCTGGTCCCGTGGGGAAGCACCGGGGTTTCCCTCGACCTCATGCGTCGTTCCCCGCAATCTCCCAACGGCACCATCGAGCTCATGGTCAGCGAGCTCGCGCTGAACGCCGAAGCCCTTGGCATCATTCGCATTTCGCTGAACTTCGCGATGTTCCGCTCCGCGTTCGAACAAGGGGCCCAGCTCGGCGCCGGGCCGGTCGCCCGGCTGTGGCGCGGATTCCTGCTGTTCTTCTCGCGGTGGTGGCAGCTCGAGACGCTGTACCGCTCGAACATGAAATACCAGCCCGAGTGGGTTCCCCGGTACGCGTGCTACGAAGACGCCCGGCTGATTCCGCGCGTCGGCGTCGCCTCGGTGATCGCCGAGGGGTTCCTGGTCCTGCCGTTCAGCCGACGCGAGAAGGTGCACACCGGGCATCATCCCGCGGTGCCGGCCCGGCTGGTGGAGTCCGGGCTGCTGCACCACGACGGATCGACGCCCGACGTCAGCGACCTGCGGCGCGGGGTCAAGGCGGCCGAGGCCGAGGAGTCGCGATCGCGCCTGCCCGAGCAGGTGCGGGTGCGCCTGGCCAAGCTGAAGATCTTGCAGCGCAACGGCGTTGACGCGTACCCGGTAGGGTGCCCGCCCAGCCACTCGGTCGCCGCCGCGCTGGAGGCCGATGACCAGGAAGACGTGTCGGTGGCCGGGCGCATCCTGCGGATCCGCGACTATGGCGGCGTACTGTTCGCCCAGCTGCGTGACTGGTCGGGCGAAATGCAAGTGCTGCTGGACAATTCGCATCTCGGGCAGGGCCGCACCGCCGATTTCACCGCGGCCATCGACCTTGGCGACCTGGTCGAGATGACCGGCCAAATGGGCTTTTCCAAAAAGGGCGCCCGCTCATTGATCGTGCGCGACTGGCGGATGATCGGTAAGTGCCTGCGGCCCTTGCCGAATAAGTGGAAGGGGCTGACCGACCCCGAGGCGCGGGTGCGGACCCGCTACGTCGACCTGGCGGTCAACCCCGATTCCCGCGAGCTGATCCGGGCCCGCAGCAACGTGTTGCGATCGGTCCGGGAAACGCTTTTCGCCAAGGGGTTCATCGAGGTCGAGACGCCGATCCTGCAGCAGATCCACGGTGGGGCCAGCGCGCGGCCGTTCGTCACCCACATCAACACCTACGACATGGACCTGTTCCTGCGCATCGCGCCGGAGCTCTATCTGAAGCGGTTGTGCGTCGGCGGCGTGGAGCGGGTGTTCGAGCTGGGGCGGGCCTTCCGCAACGAGGGCGTCGACTTCAGCCACAACCCGGAGTTCACCTTGCTGGAGGCCTACCAGGCGCACGCGGACTACAAGGTGTGGATCGACGGCTGCCGGGAGCTCATCCAGAACGCGGCGCAGGCCGCCAACGGCGAGCAGACGGTGCTGCGCCCCCGCGGCGACGGCACGGACGGCCGCCTCGAGCCGGTCGACATCTCGGGCGCCTGGCCGGTGAAGACCGTGTACGACGCGGTATCGGAAGCGCTGGGCGAGCACGTCGACCCCGACACCTCCCTCGCCGCGCTGCGCAGGATGTCCGACGCGGTGCACATTCCGTATCGGGCGCATTGGGACTCCGGCGCGGTGGTGCTGGAGCTCTACGAGCACCTGGTGGAGGACAGGACCGAGCAACCGACGTTCTACATCGACTTCCCCACGTCCGTGTCGCCGCTGACCCGGCCGCACCGCAGTCAGCGCGGCGTGGCCGAGCGGTGGGACCTGGTGGCGTGGGGCGTGGAGCTGGGGACCGCCTACAGCGAGTTGACCGACCCGGTGGAGCAGCGCCGCCGGCTGCAGGAGCAGTCGCTGCTGGCCGCCGGCGGCGATCCCGAGGCGATGGAGCTCGACGAGGACTTCCTGCAAGCCATGGAGTACGCGATGCCGCCCACCGGCGGACTCGGTATGGGTATCGATCGGCTCGTCATGCTCATAACCGGCCGAAGCATCCGCGAAACCCTGCCATTCCCGCTGGCCAAGCCGCATTAGACCGGCCCGTCACTCCATTCGAGCGCGCGGCGAACATCCGGTGAAAATGTTCCGGAGGTGTTAACGATGGCTCACACTGAAGCACGTGACCGCCCCGACGCCCCTCGCCACGGCGCAGCTGGCCGGTGATTTCACCTCCCTGATGCACGGCTGGATACCCGCGACGATCCAGATCGGCACCACCGTCGTGCTCACGCTGGCGGTGGGCTGGCGATCGCGTCGCTGGCGGGCGGTGTGGCTGCCAGTGGCGGGCGCGGTCGGCGGTGCCGCAGCGTATCTGACGCACTGGTACATCGTCGACCGAGGCCTATCCGACGAGCCGGCGCCGTCGGCGCTGTGGGTCTGGATCGCGTTGGCCGGCGCGGCTACGGCGGTGCTGGTTGTGGGCTGGCGCAGCGCGCGGCCGTGGCGGCGTGGGGCGACGCTACTTGCCGTGCCGTCGTGCCTGCTCTGCGCGGCGCTGGTGCTCAACGCGTGGGTTGGCTACTTCCCGACCGTGCAGGCGGCGTGGAGCCAGCTCACCGCCGGTCCGCTGCCCGACCAGACCGATCCGGCCACCGTCACCGCGATGGCCGCCAAACGGACCCGTCCACCGCACGGCAGCGTGGTGCCGGTGGTGATCCCTTCGGACGCCTCGCATTTCAAGCACCGCGGCGAACTCGTGTACCTGCCGCCCGAGTGGTTTACCAGTAGCCCGCCGCCCGCGCTGCCGACGGTGATGATGATCGGCGGACAGTTCAACACGCCCGCGGACTGGACGCGCGCGGGCAACGCGGTCAGGACGATCGACGACTTCGCGGCCGCCCACGGCGGGAAGGCTCCGGTGTTGGTGTTCGTCGACTCCGGAGGGGCCTTCAACAACGACACCGAATGCGTCAACGGAGCCCGCGGCAACGCCGCCGATCACCTGACCAAAGACGTTGTCCCATATATTATTTCGAAGTTCGGCGTGAGTCCCGACCGGTCCAACTGGGGCATCACCGGCTGGTCGATGGGCGGGACGTGCGCGGTGGACCTGGCCGTGATGCATCCCGAGATGTTCAGCGTGTTCGTCGACGTCGCGGGTGATTTCTTCCCGAACGCCGGCAACAAGGCGCAGAGCATCGCGCGGCTGTTCGGCGGAAATGCCCAGGCCTGGGCGGCTTTCGACCCGAGCACCGTGATCAGCCGCCACGGCCGCTACCGTGACGTGGCCGGCTGGTTCGTGATCTCCTCGGACGGGCCGCCGGCGCCACGCCAGGACGTGACCGTAAGTGACTCCGGCGCAATGCGTCTCGTGAGTCGCGACGCCGCGGCCAATCCTGGTAATCAGACGGCGGCCGCCTACTCGCTGTGCGCGCTCGGCCGCGCCAACGGCATCGACTGCGCGGTCCTCCCCCAGCCGGGCAGGCACGACTGGCCGTTCGCGGGCCGGGCCTTCGCCGCCGCGCTGCCGTGGCTGGCCGGCCGGCTGGGCGCCCCGAGGGCCCCACTCACGGCCCTGCCCCCCGCGTCCCCGCCGTCGTCATTGCCCGCTCAGGTGGTGGTTCCGGCTCAGCGTTCCAGCGGCGTAGGCAAATAGCCCCCGGGCGCTCCACGCGAGGTGTTCGTTGAAGAACAACACGATTCGCCGCCGGGCGTTCGTCCAGCCGTCGCGCCACCCCGGTCGGGCCGCGCATACGCATGCGGCGATATGCAGAAAGGCAATCCGATAACGCCGTATCGCCGTGCCATATCGGTATATTGTCCGGCCGTGGGACCTCCCCGACTGTTTTCCGTTGACCCGCCCCATCCGTCCGAGCCATCGACCAAGGAGCGGATTCGCGACGCCGCGCTGAGCTGTTTTGCGGTTCGCGGGATCGCCGCCACGTCGCTGCGCGCCGTCGCCGAGACCGCGGAGGTCTCGATCGGGCTGGTGCAGCACCACTTCCACACCAAGGCCGCGTTGACCGCTGCCGTCGATCAGTACGTGCTACAGGTGCTCAATCAGGCACTGGAGTCGACAGCTCTACCCGACTCGCCCGACGCGCTGCATGAAGCCGGGCGCCGACTCACCGCGTTCATGGCCGAACGCCCCGATGTGATGACCTACCTCGGACGCGCGCTCGCCGAGGGCGGCGCGTTCGGGTCGGTCATCTTCGCCGGTCTTCTCGGTATCAGTGAGGCCCAGCGCGAACATTTCATGGCGCAGGGCAACACACAACCAGACCTCGACCCGGATTGGGCGGCGATCAACGTCGTTATCCTGCGCGTCGGCGCCGTCATTCTGCATCCGTACATCGAGCTCTACCTAGGCAGATCGTTCTTCGGTGAGACCGAGCTGCGACGCTGGGACGCCTCGGTGACCAGCCTGATCCGGCACGGCCTGTTCGTCGAGGAACCCGACCCCCCAGACGGGAACATCGTCGCTTGGTAGCGAGCGCCGGTCCTGAATCGGCCCTATCGGGGACGTCACATTTTCGCGTTAGCGCAACGTCTGGGCGGCCGAGCCGTCGGCCAGGTGCTATACACGAAACACCATGGATGAGCTCGACGTAACCGCTTATACCGCGCAGATTCTCGATCCCGAGGACCCCGACGACAGTTTGGTGTTACAGCGGCTCAGGGCAGACGCCACCGTGGAGTTCATCGACCAGCGCGACACCCAGCTGGCCAACCTGCGCGCGCTTCGGCCGCCCCCGCCTGCCGAGCTCCTGTCCGAACGAGTCCGATGGGCCTACTACCCCTGGCGGCGCGCGGTCGTGGCGGTGCTCGGCCCGCGCGGGTACCGCGCCGTACGCCTGGACCGCAACCGCAACAACATCACCCCAACCGAACAGGAAAAGCTCGGTCGGCTGCGGATCGGCGTGGCCGGCCTCAGCGTCGGCCACGTGATCGCGCACACCCTGGCCGCCCAGGGGTTGTGCGGCGGCCTGCGGCTGGCCGACTTCGACCACCTGGAACTGTCGAACCTGAACCGGGTGCCCGCCACCGTGTTCGACATCGGCGTCCACAAAGCGTGTGTGGCCGCGCGCAGGATCGCCGAGCTCGACCCCTACCTGCCGTTAGAGGTCGTTAGCGCCGGACTCACGTTCGATACCGTCGACGCCTTCGTGGAGGGTCTCGACATTGTGGTCGAAGAATGCGATTCGCTCGACATGAAGGCCGTTCTGCGTGAAGGCGCCCGCGCCCGCCGCATCCCGGTGTTGATGGCTACCAGTGATCGCGGCCTGGTCGATGTGGAGCGTTTCGATCGAGAGCCCGAGCGCCCGATTCTGCACGGTCTGCTCGGGGACCTCGACATCGCGTTGCTGCCCGGCATGAGCAGCCGCGAAAAGGTTCCGCATATCTTGCGTCACCTTGAGGCAGAACAGCTTTCGCCTCGGACTGCCGCCTCGCTGGTCGAGATCGACCGCACGGTGTCGACGTGGCCGCAACTGGCGTCGGATGTCGTGCTGGGTGCGTCGGCGTTGGCGGAGGCCGTGCGCAGAATCGGGCTCGACGAGGAACTTCGCTCGGGTCGCACTCGCATCGATATCAGCTGGGCGCTCAATCAACTCGACGAGCCCGACATGGCCCGGAACCGACCCGCACCGGCGGAACATCACGACGTGCCGGAACTGCCCGGCGTACCCGGCGTCGTCGCCGCCGCCGCGATCCGCGCGCCCTCCGGGGGAAACGTGCAGCCCTGGCTTGTCCAAGCCGGACCCGCCGAAGTCACGATCGACATTGCCGTCCAACACACTTCGACCATGGACGTTGGATTTCGCGGCAGCGCCGTCGCGCTCGGCGCCGCCCTCTTCAACGCCAGAATCGCCGCGGCGGCACACCATGCCCTTGGTCCGGTCACCCTCACCGAAGACGTTGACGGATCGCCGTTGCGCGCCACCCTGACGTTGACCGATGGAAGCGATCCCCGCCTGGCCGCCCTCTACCAACCCATGCTGGAACGCTCCACCAATCGACACCATGGCAGCCCCCAGCCGTTGGGCACCGCCACCATCGAAGCGCTCACCGCCGCGGCGGGCAGCGAAGGCTCGCGGCTGACCCTCATCACCGACAGGGGCGACATCACCGATGCGGCAAGGATTCTCGCGGCGTCCGACCGCACCCGCTACCTGACCCCGCACCTGCACCGGGAGATGATCTCCGAACTGCGCTGGCCCGGCGACCCCGACCCGGACACCGGCATCGAGGTACGCAGCCTCGAACTCGATGCCGGCGACCTGGCGGTCCTCGAGATCCTGCGCCGCCCGGATGTCATGGCGCACCTGGCGCAATGGGACGCGGGCAGCGCGCTGGGCGACGACACCCGCGACCGGATAATGGCGAGTTCGGCACTGGCCGTCGTCAGTGTGCCCGGACACGCCCTTCGCGACTACGCCAAGGGCGGCGCGGCCGTCGAGCTGATCTGGATCACCGCCCAGCGGCACGGGCTGTGCGTGCAGCCGGTGTCGCCGGTGTTCCTGTACGCCCACGGCAGGGCCGATTTCGAGGAGCTGTCACCCCGGTTCGCCGACGAGCTAACCGAGTTGCAGCGCGAGTTCCGAAGCCTGGTCGAAATAGCCGCCGACGAGTCCATCGTGCTGGTGCTTCGGCTTGGGGCCGCGCCCCCGGCATCGGTGCCGAGCCGCCGCAGGGTTGACCGGGCTCGGGTGCTGAGTTGAGCGAATCATTGATAGACACGCTATGCAATGCCGTCCCCGCCGCCTAGATGCAGCTACGGTAAGGGCAATGTCGGGCGCATTGGACCACCTCGTTACTGCTGCGGCCGCCGAGTTGATGGCGGCCACCGCGGGCGACTCCGCCGCGATCAGTCAACGGGTGCTCAAAAATTTGGTCAGCGACCTGGGCGTGGACTTCAGCTTCCTGCGCCACAACGATCACACGATCCGTGCCACGGTCCTCGTCGCCGAGTGGCCGGCACGCAACGCCGACCCGGACCCGATCGGCGTGGTGTATTTCGCCGATGCCGATTCGGTCTTCACCAGGGCCGAAAACCTCAAGGTTCCCGAGGTGGTGCGTCCCGAGGCTGCAAACCAGGACTACCAGCGCAACATCGACGAGGGCACCGGGTGGGGTGCTGTCTCCCTAGCCGCCGTGCCGCTGCTGTCCGGCGATGTCACGACGGGCACCCTCGCCTTCGGCAAGGTGGGCGACCGCGAGTGGCTGCCGGAAGAGCTCAACGCGCTGCAGGCGATCGCCGCGCTTTTCGCTCAGCTGCAGGCCCGCATCGTCGCCGAAGTGCAAATCCATTACCTTGCCGAGCACGACGACCTCACCGGACTGCTGAACCGCAGGGCGCTGATCGCGTACCTCGACAAGCGGCTGGCCGAGAAAAACGGCGGCGCGGTCTCGGTGATCTTCCTCGCCCTGGACCGCTTCAAGGTCATCAACGAACGTCTCGGTCAACAGGCCGGCGACCGGTTCATCGTGGCCTTCGCCGAGCTACTGCGCGAGGCCGCCGACGTTCCCTCGGTCATCGCCCGCTTCGGCGGTGACGAGTTCGTCGTCGTGCCGACCGCATCGATGGACGTCGAAGCGGCCGAAGCGTTCGCTCAAGCGCTGCACACTCGACTTCATCAGCGCGTCGTTATCGACGGCGAGTTGCTCAGTCGCACCGCGAGTATCGGCGTCGCCGCGGGCGTGCCCGGATCCGAAACCACTTCCGATCTGCTCCGCCGAGTCGATCAGGCCACCCGGTCGGCCAAGAGTTCCGGCGGCAACAAGGTGGCAACCTTCAATCCGGACATGTCCAGGACGGACACGATCCGCAACGACATCGAGCTGCACCTGGAAGGGATGATCGACAGCGACACCGATCCCCTGGTGCTCCATTACCTGCCGGAGTTCGACATGCGCACCGGCGAGATCCTCGGGACCGAGGCGCTAATCCGTTGGCAACACCCAACTCTTGGACTGTTGATGCCCGATTCGTTCATCCAGGTGGTGGAATCGATCAACCTCGGCGCAAAACTCGGCCGGCTCGTGATCCGTTCGGCGTGCAGGCAGTTTGGGCTCTGGCAATCCCGCGGCGTCGGGCACGGCGCGGTGCTCCGGATCAACGTGTCGCCAGTGCAGCTCGTCACGGACGGCATCGTGCACACGGTCGCGACGACACTCGAGGAGTTCGGCCTCGATCCCAGCATGGTGTGCCTGGAGATCACCGAAAGCGTCGTGGTCGAGGACATCGACGCCACCCGCAAGACCCTGTTCGGGTTGAAGGACATCGGCGTACAGATCGCCATCGACGACTTCGGCACCGGTTACAGCGTGCTGACCTATCTGAAATCCCTTCCCGTCGACGCGCTCAAGATCGACAAGGGGTTCGTCCGCAATGTCGATACCAACGCCGGTGATTTGGCCATCGTGCGGTCGACGCTGGCGCTAGCCGACGCGTTCGGGCTCGAGGTTGTGGCCGAAGGGGTAGAGACAGTCGCTGCGGCCAGGACGTTGCTCGACCTGGGTTGCTATCGGGCGCAAGGCTTTCTGCTGTCCCGCCCGCTCGACGGCGCGGCAATGGAGTCACTCCTCGCCAGGCGGGTCATTCCGATGGACTTCTCCGACGCCGGCCGCGGGAAGCTGGCCGGCGCCTAGGGGCGCCGTTGAAACAGGTAGTAGTACGTCGGGGTCTTGTCGTCGAGCTCCCGCTCCTCACCGGTGGATAACAGCGTCCAGCCGGCGGCGAATCGTCGTTCCATCTCGGCGTGATCGATGCCGGGCACGCCGAACCTCCCGCCGGGCGGGAACGCGACGATGTACAGCCGCGCATCGGGTGCCGCCACGGCACTGACCTCTCGGACGTATGCCTCACGATCGGCGCCACTCATGTTGTGGATGCAACCGTTGTCGACGATCAACCGGAAACCCGCGCCGATCCCGGACTGGCTCAACTGGGTGACATCGGCGCGGGCGAAGTCGACCGAGACGTCCGCGGCTCCGGCCTTGGCGCGCGCCTTTTCGAGCGGCTTTTCGACATAGTCGACCCCGGTGACCTTCCAGCCGTGTTGAGCGAGGTAGATCGCGCAATCCCCGGTGCCGCATCCGAGGTCAACGGCCGATCCCGGGGGCAGCCCGGGGGTGTCAGGGGTGCCCTCGATCAGGTCTCGCAGACCTTGCCCGATCGCATGTCCCTCCCACGGCGTGAAGCCGACCCGGTAGAAGAACCGAAATCGCGTGTGTCGAGAAGCCATAGCCGCAATGATTCCATTCGCCGGGAAGCGGCGGCACCCGACCCCGGCCGGCATCCTCGGGGCGGGTCACTGACGGCGTCTTATCCTGGCCATGATCGGCGCCGCCGCAACCATGGTGAAGGGCACGGCCAGCGGGAAATCATCTGCCAGAGACTCGATTTCGACCCGGCGAACGATGGTGGCCAGCGCGAGTGTGGCCTCCAGCATCGCGAAGTGATCCCCGATGCATGAGCGCGGCCCGCCGCCGAACGGCAGGTATTGCCAACGGTCCCGGCCCTTGTCGCGGTCGGGACTGAATCGGTCTGGATCGAATCGCAGCGGGTCGTCCCACAGGTTCGGATCGGTCTGTACCGCCATTCTTCCGAACGCCAGCATGGTGCCCGCTCTTACGCGGTAACCCGCGACTTCGACATCGCGTGTCGCCATCCGGGTTCCGGTCGGGCCGGGCGGGCACAACCGCAACGCTTCCTGCAGAACCCGGACCGTGAAACCAAGCCGCGCAACGTCATCGGGGGTGAGCTGGCGGTCTGGAAGCGCGGCGACTTCCGCCGCGACGCGCCCCTGCAGGTCGGGATGGCGGCCCAGCGCCCACAGCGCGTACGTCAGCGTCGTCGCCGTCGTGTCGTGGCCGGCGAACAGGAAGATGATCATTTCGTCGCGGATCTCGGTGTCCGACAACGACTGACCCGTTTCCGGATCGGTGGCGGCGATAAGCGCATGCACCAGCGGCGCCTCCCTGCCGGCGTCGGCGCGGCACTGTTGCAGGATCTCGTCTGCAAGCTCCCGAATCGCACGGGCCGCCGCCCGGGCGCGGCGGCGCGCCGGTGTGGGCATCCACTCCGGTGCGCGCAGCGGTCGCAGGGCGCGCCGCACGGCGTAGCTCGTCGCCACCCGCAGTGGCTCGGCGATCGCGTCGGATCGCTCGTCGAGATCGAGACCCAGAACCGAGCGGCCCAGCGCCCGCAAGGTCAGGGTGCGGCACTGCGCGTCCAGGTCGATCTCGGCGCCCTCCCGCCACGTGGCACACACCGTCTCCGCGGCCTCGGCCATGTGTCCGCCGAACTGGCGGACACGCTGACGGGTGAACACCGGCTGCAGGGTGCGTCGGCGCGGCAACCATTCGCTGTGGGGCAACACGAACAGGTTCCCGCCGAGCAGCCTGCGAAGCTCGGTGGCCACCGTGCTGGTCTTGTCGATGGAACCGTCTCGCACGCTGACGATGTCGCGGATGCCTTGCGGGGACGTCGCCAACACGATCGGCGGGATCAGCCAACTCGGTCCCAGAGTGACGCGGGTCACGGGTCCGCCGGCATCACGAAGCCTGTTCGTGCCGACATGAAATTCCCTGATGGCCCTGAGGCGTTCGCGATACGGAAGCGGGTTTTTGGGGGCCAACGGCAACGCGGCGACGTCACGCACGGGACGCTCAGTGGTAGACACGGCTCGACCCTAATCGGCCGGCCCGCGAGGGGCCGTTCAAAGGTGCGCTCGCGATTTCCGTGTCATCGCGGGGGAGCCGATGTTATGCAAACGGTAATTGCCGCCAATGGGATCGCCGTCGGCGGTGACGGTTCGCATGAGTCCTCCGGATCGACCCGATTTGTCCTAAGCCGAGATACGACCGAGAATTTCGGAGTTTTCGGCGCACATCAGCTTGAATTGTTCGGGTTCGGCGTGCGTCGCGATGGTGCGGCGGTCCCACCACATCACTTTGGTGCGGTAGTCCTCGGTGGGATAGGCGGCCGCCGGTATCCGGGAGGCCACGACGCCCCCGGAGGATCGCCACTGCTCCAGCACGTGAGCCGCCGCGGTTGCCATGACGAACTGGACGCCCAGCAGTGTCATCATCGGCAACGCGGTGCGCGCCAGCACCCGGGACAGTGCCCGACCGCCGTAATCGCGGGAGTCCGTCCAGGCGCTTTTGACCTCCACCACGCCGAAGGGGATCCGGTTGGCGATCATATGGCGCAGCACGGGTCGCCCCGGGCTGCCGCTCCACTCCTCAAGCGCGTGGGAGTCCTCGGGTTCACGCAGGGGTCCCACGACGCGCGTACCGCCGACCACCCGGCCCGCCGGATCTACCGCGGCGAAGAACAGCGCCGTGTCGGCGCCGTCGCGTACCGCGTCCAGATCAAGCACCCATTCCAGCCCATGCCGGCGATAGCTGCGAAGCGCACCGTCGAGGTATTGGTCCCAGAGTTCGGGCTCCGCCTCCGGTGTGGATGCGGCGATCCAACAGCCGGTCGCCTCATCGCGCCAGCCCGCCCCACTTTCCAACCACGAGCCGTCAGTCGCCTCACTGGTGAGCTGAGCCGCTTCCATTGGTATCCCTTCGCTTCTTAACCATGACAACCGGCATATTTCGTCGGCGCGCCTCGAATTATTTCCTAAAAATTGCGGACAACAAATAACCAGCGGTATTTCTTCTCTTGAGCATCGTTTGTCGTGGCCAAACCGTTAGCGTTACCGCTCAGTAATCGGCAACGAGCCGAGAGTTTGCGCTCGAACACGCGGTATGGCCTCGTTGGTGGGCGGCCCGGTGATCGGTGCGCCAGCCCACGGCGGGCCAATCGTGGCCCCACCCTCCGGCCCGGGCCGCTTCCCAAGCGGCGATGACCTTTGCTTAATGCGTCCCGGCCCCTCCACACGCAGATGATTCAACCGGACGGCCGTGAGCGCTTCTACCTGTGGATTCCCTGCGCGGCCCCGGCCGCGAGGCCGCGGGTTTGCTGCCGCCATCCGTGGGAATCGCCTGCGCCTTGCGCCGGCTTTCGTGGGATTCCCTGATTTGGGCTCTGCGCACGGCGGCACCGTAGACACCGAATTTCAGAGCCGAGACGATTTCCTTCGGCAACCGATTTTTCGGTAACTGACCGCATTCAGGCAAGCAACTGCGGGTGGTGCGTCGCGGAAACCGGGCCGTGCGGCAAACTCGACGTCGTGACCGGCCGGCCGACCGTGGCGCGGGTGCGGCGCGCCATTTTCGCGCGACACTGCAACCCGTGGAGCGCCTGGACGCGCTGGGCAACCACCCCGCTGACGCTCCTACCCGTCTGGACGCGGCGCTGGAGCCACGCGGCGTGGGTGGCGCTGTGGTTCGCCGTCAACCCGGTCGCCTTCGCCAAGCCGGCGGACGAAAGCGCCTGGTCGACCCGGGCGATGCTGGGCGAGGAACTGTGGATCAGCCGTCGGCCCCGGGACGCGGCCATGCTCGTCAGCGCCGTGACGTCCGTGTTCGCAGTGGGCGCCGTCGTCGCGGCCCGCCGCCGTCGGGCGAGACCGGCCGCGATCGCCACCGCGGTGCAGATGGCCCTGACGCTGGTGTATTGGGAGCAGATGGTGCGCTATTTGGACCGCCAGGCGCAGTAGCGTTGCGGCATGCCCGACGAACCGACAGTCCCCGAACCCGACGCCGGGTACGACAGCGCCGGCGTGCCGACTTTCGAATCCGTTCGCGAAAAGATCGAATCCCGGTACGCGACGGCAGAAGGTGCGGCGGAACTCGACGCCGACACGGCTGAGGGCCGCTCCGTCGAGGAGCAATACGACGAGCGCCAGCGCGCCGCCGCCGAGCGGCTGGCGCAGATCCGGGAGTCGATGCGCTCCGACGAGCGTTGAGGTGCGTGCGTTCACTGTCGACGAGCGGCGTAACCGCCTGGCGCGCAGGCATTTCCTTGCGGCGGACGACACACCGCCGATAACCCGGGTGATCGGTGGGCTGGTCGGCTTGCACGCGACCGATCCCGCCACGCCCTACCTGTCGCTGTGGGCGCGCTCGTCGGGTTTCGCGACCGCCGACCTCGAGGCGCAGCTGTACGAGAAGCGCTCCGCTGTCAGGCATCTCGCGATGCGCCGCACGCTGTGGCTGGTGATGAGCGAGGACCTCACGACGATTCAGGCGGCCGCCAGCGACCGGGTCGCCGACAACGAACGTCGTAGGCTGGCCGCCGATGTGCACAAGGCCGGGGTGGCCGCCGACGGCGACCGCTGGCTCGACGCCGCATGCACCGCGGTGGTGCGCCACCTCGGTGACCACGGCCCGGCCACCAGCACCGAATTGCGCGCCGCGCTACCCGAGCTGGCCGGAACATACGACCCGGCGCCCGGAAAACGTTGGGGCGGCGAGGTTCCGCTGGGTCCGCGCGTGCTGACGGTGCTGTCGGCGGGCGGCGAGATCGTGCGCGGGCCGAACGACGGCGGCTGGACCACGTCGCGGCCGCGCTGGGCCACCGTCGCGCACTGGCTCGGCGACCTGGGCGACCCGACACCGGACCGGCAATCCCGGGCGGAGCTGACCCGCCGCTGGCTGGCGACCTTCGGGCCGGCGAGCGTCGCCGACATCAAGTGGTGGTTCGGCACCACGCTGACCGCGGCGCGACAGGCCCTGGCCGACGTCGGTGCGGTGGAAGTCGACCTGCACGGCGGCGGCGCGGGCTGGGTGCTGCCCGACGACCTGGATCCGGAGCCCGACGCGCCGCCGTGGGGTGCGCTGCTGCCCGGCCTGGACGTCACCACAATGGGCTGGTTTCAGCGCGATTGGTACCTCGGCGAGCACCGCGCCCGGGTTTTCGACCGCAGCGGCAACGCCGGCCCCACGGCGTGGTGGAACGGGCGGGTGGTGGGCGGGTGGTATCAGGACGACGGCGCCCGCGTGCGGCTCCAGCTCCTCGAGGACCCCGGCCGCGACGGGCGGCGTGCCCTGCAGCGCCGCGCCGACGCGCTGACCGCGTGGCTGGACGGCGTGCGGATCAGCCCCCGCTTCCCGTCGCCGCTGTCGAAGGCCGGTGCCGCCGGTCTCCGCGAAACTTAAACGGCAGCGACGATTTTCGGCGTGTCGTGTGCGACGTTTAAGTGTCGCGACGGCTCAGGCGGTGACCTTGCGGCGCCCGCTCGACCGCCGCGGCGGGGCGGGGCTGCCGACGACGTCGGCCAGGAACTTGCCCGTGTAGCTTTCGGGCACCGCGGCGATGTCCTCCGGGGCGCCTTCGGCGACAACGGTTCCGCCCTCGGCGCCGCCCTCGGGGCCCATGTCGACGATCCAGTCCGACGTCTTGATGACGTCCAGGTTGTGTTCGATGACGATGACCGTATTGCCCTTGTCCACAAGGCCGTTGATGACGCTCAGCAGCTTGCGGATGTCGTCGAAATGCAGCCCGGTGGTGGGCTCGTCGAGGATGTAGATGGTCCGGCCGGTCGAGCGCTTCTGCAATTCCGCGGCCAGCTTGACGCGCTGCGCCTCGCCACCGGACAGCGTCGGCGCGGGCTGGCCGAGCCGGACATAGCCCAGCCCGACGTCGACGAGCGTGCGCAGATACCGGTGGATGCCGCTGATCGGCTCGAAGAACTCGGCGGCCTCCTCGATCGACATGTCCAGCACTTCGGAGATGGTCTTGCCCTTGTAGTGCACTTCCAGGGTTTCCCGGTTGTAGCGGGCGCCGTGGCAGACCTCGCACGGCACGTACACGTCGGGGAGGAAGTTCATCTCGATCTTGATGGTGCCGTCGCCGGTGCACGCCTCGCAGCGACCGCCCTTGACGTTGAACGAGAATCGGCCGGGCTGGTAGCCACGGACCTTGGCCTCGGTGGTGGCCGCGAACAGGGTGCGGATCTTGTCGAACACCCCGGTGTAGGTGGCCGGGTTGGACCGCGGCGTGCGCCCGATCGGCGACTGGTCCACCCGCACCAGCTTGTCCAGGTGGTCCAGCCCGGTGACCCGGGTGTGACGACCCGGGACCTGCCGGGCGCCGTTGAGCCGGTTGGCCAGCACCGCGGCCAGGATGTCGTTCACCAAGGTCGACTTGCCCGAGCCCGACACGCCCGTCACCGCGGTCAGCACGCCGAGCGGGAAGGACACGTCGATGCCGCGCAGGTTGTGTTCGCGCGCGCCGACGACGGTGAGCTGGCGCTTGTGGTTGACGGGCCGCCGGATGGCGGGGATCTCGATCTTTTCCTTGCCGGACAGGTAGGCGCCGGTGATCGAGTCCTTGTTGGCCAGGAGCTCGGCGTAGGTGCCGCTGTGCACGATCTGGCCGCCGTGTTCGCCGGCCCTCGGGCCGATGTCGACGATCCAGTCGGCGTGCGCGATGGTGTCCTCGTCGTGCTCGACGACGATCAACGTGTTGCCCAAATCCCTTAGGCGGGTGAGGGTTTCGATGAGCCGGCGGTTGTCGCGCTGGTGCAGCCCGATGGACGGCTCGTCGAGCACGTAGAGCACACCCACCAGGCCGGACCCGATCTGGGTGGCCAGCCGGATGCGCTGGGCCTCACCGCCGGACAGCGTCGCCGCCGCGCGCGACAGCGACAGGTAGTCCAGCCCGACGTCGAGCAAAAACCCAAGTCGCGACTGGATTTCCTTGAGCACCTGCCCGGCGATCGCCTGTTCGCGCGCCCCGAGGGTGAGTGCATTCAGGAAGTCCGAGCAATCCGAGATCGACAGCTCCGACACCTCGGCGATCGACTTCTTGCCGTGCCGCCCGGCGGCCAGCGTGACGGCCAGGATCTCCGGCTTGAGCCGGGTGCCCTCGCAGACCGGGCAGGGCACGTCGCGCATAAAGCCCTCGTATCGCTCCTTCATCTGCTCGGATTCGGTCTGCGCCATCTTGCGCTGCAGGAACGCCAGCACGCCCTCGAAATCGGCGTAGTAGGACCGGGTGCGCCCGTACCGGTTGCGGTACCGCACGTGCACCTGGTGGTCGGATCCTTCGAGGATGGCCTTGCGGGCCTTGGCCGGCAGCTTGCGCCACGGCGTGTCGACGTCGAAGCCCAGCTCCTCGCCGAGACCGGCCATCATCCGGGTGAAGTACTCCGCCGTGTGGCCCGTCGACCAGGGCGCCACCGCGCCCTCGGCCAGCGTGCGTTCGGGGTCGGGAACCACCAGGTCGGGATCGACCTCCTTGCGGATTCCCAGGCCGGTGCACTCGGGGCAGGCGCCGTAGGGCGAGTTGAACGAGAACGACCGCGGTTCCAGGTCGTCGACGGCCAGCGCGTGCCCGTTGGGACAGGCCAGCTTCTCGGAGAACCGCTGTTCGCGGTTGTGCGCGTCGTGCTCGTGGTCGACGAATTCCAGCACCACGATGCCGTCGGCCAGATTCAGCGCGGTTTCCACCGAGTCGGTGAGCCGCTGCTTGGCGCTGGCCTTGACCGTCAGCCGGTCGACCACCACCTCGATGTCGTGCTTTTCCTGCTTCTTCAGCTTCGGCGGATCGGTCAGCGAATGCACCACGCCGTCGACCCGAACCCGGCTGTACCCCTGCGCGTTGAGCTTCTCGAACAGGTCGGCGAACTCGCCCTTGCGGGTGCGCACCACGGGCGCGAGCACCTGGAACCGGGTGCCCTCCGGCATCACCAGCACCTGGTCGACGATTTGCTGGGGCGTCTGCCGGGCGATGCGTTCACCGCAGACCGGGCAGTGCGGCGTGCCCGCGCGGGCGTAGAGCAGCCGCAGGTAGTCGTAGACCTCGGTGATGGTTCCGACGGTCGACCGCGGGTTGCGGTTGGTCGACTTCTGGTCGATCGACACCGCCGGGGACAGACCCTCGATGAAGTCGACGTCCGGCTTGTCCATCTGCCCCAGGAACTGGCGGGCGTAGGCCGACAGCGACTCGACGTAGCGGCGCTGGCCCTCGGCGAAGATGGTGTCGAACGCCAGCGACGACTTGCCCGACCCGGACAGCCCGGTGAACACGATCAACGAGTCGCGCGGCAGGTCGAGGTCGACGCCACGCAGGTTGTGCTCGCGGGCGCCCTTGACGATCAGTCGGTCAGCCACGCTGCCTTCTTTCAGGAACTATCAACGAATCTTTACGTGCTGTAGCCGTTGATGCGCACGGCGCATTCCATGCTATGTGCCGGTACCGACAAGCAACGTATGACCAGTAACGTGGCCGCTATGACCGTCTCGGTTGAGCCAAGCGACAACTACACCGGACACGTCGACCCTGGTACCGCGGCCCGCCGGACCCTACCCGGCGCCACGATTCTAAAGGCGTCGGTGGGCCCGATGGACAACAACGCGTATCTGGTGACGTGTTCCGCGACCGGCGAAACCCTGCTGATCGACGCGGCCAACGACGCCGACGTCCTGATCGACCTGATCCGCCGGTACGCGCCGAAGGTGTCGCTGATCGTGACCAGCCATCAGCACTTCGATCACTGGCAGGCGCTCAAGGCCGTCGCGAAGGCCACCGGCGCCCCGACCGCCGCCAACGAGATCGACGCCGAGCCGCTACCGGTCAAGCCCGACCGTTTGCTGGCCGGCGGCGACACCGTGCGGATCGGCGAGCTGAGCTTCGACGTCATCCACCTGCGCGGGCACACCCCCGGCTCGATCGCGCTGGCCCTCGACGGGCCCGCGACCGGCGGGGTGACGCAGTTGTTCACCGGCGACTGCCTCTTCCCGGGCGGTGTCGGCAAGACGTGGCAAGCGGGCGATTTCACCCAGTTGCTCGACGACGTCACCACCCGGGTCTTCGACGTCTACGACGACTCGACCGTCATTTACCCGGGCCACGGGGACGACACCGTGTTGGGGGCGGAGCGTCCGCACCTGGCCGAATGGCGCGAGCGCGGCTGGTAGGCCTTGCGGCGGTGAGCGTGTGCTGACGGCTTCGTGTGTGCACTGGCGGCGGGATTCCGGCGACTTTTCCGCCCTGGGCTCGCGCGCAACGCCCTAAATGCACGCGACCTACGTCGTGTGCACGATCAGCACGTCGACCTTGGCGCGACGCGAGACGTTGGCCGGCACCGATCCCAGCAGGCGTCCCGCGATCGTGCTCAGGCCGACGTTCCCGACGACCAGCAGGTCGGCTTTTTCGTCCTCGGCCAGCTTGACCAGCGCGTCGACCGGCGCGCCGACGATCGATCGGTCTTCCACGTTCTTGGCGCCGGCGTTGTGCGCCCGCTCCTTGGCGTCCTGCAGGATCGCGTAAATCGGCGCGGTCCCGGACACCTTGTAGCTCTCGTCCCGCAGTGCGTCGGCGGCCCGGGTGTCCTCGTGTTGGGGCAGGTACGCCGACGCGATGATCAGCTTTGCGTCGTCCCCCGCGATCTGCGCTGCCCGGTCCACCGCGCGAAACGACGAATCCGAGCCGTCGGTCCCGACCACCACGGTTCGATAGGCGCTCATTTACCCTCCCAGTTTCGGTTGGTCAGCCAACCCAAGACAGTATCGCGTTTGCCGGATGGAAAGGAGAAAAGATTTCCGACTCAGCGTGGCGTGGCGTTAGCCGCATTTGCCGAGGCCGGGTGGCGGCGACGACCCATTTGCCCGACCATCAAAAGTCCGATTGAGCGGGACTGACGCCGAAAGCGTTGGCTGGCCCCGCTTTTGGCGGATTGCGTGCGCGCGCAGCAACTTCGGGTGAACACCCTACCCGCACCCGTAAGGCTGGCCGCGAGCCAGTTCACTTGGCGCCCCTTACAGTGACAATCATCATGGCCATATCCGCCGCTGAGCAGCACGCCTCCGACGCGTCAGACGTCGCTGAGGAGGGCCTGCCGGCGCGCCCGCGCGGCCGGTTGCTCGACCCGTGGGCGATCGCCGCGTTCGCCGCGGTCGTCAGCGCGTCCTGGGCCAGCAGGCCGTCGTTGTGGTTCGACGAGGGGGCCACCATTTCGGCCTCGGCGAGCAGGACCTTGCCCGAGCTGTGGAAGCTGCTGGGCCACATCGACACTGTTCACGGGCTGTATTACCTGCTCATGCACGGTTGGTTCGCGATATTTCCGCCAACGGAGTTCTGGTCGCGGGCGCCAAGCGCCCTGGCGGTCGGGGCGGCCGCGGCCGGCGTCACGGTGTTCGCCAGGCAGTTCGTCCCCGGGCGCGCGACGGCGCTGTGCGCGGGTGTGGTCTTTGCCATCTTGCCGCGCACCACCTGGGCGGGGATGGAAGCGCGCTCGTACGCCTTCGCGGCCGCCGCGGCCATCTGGCTGACGGTGTTGCTGGTCGCCGTCGTGCGGCGCAACCGGCCGCGATTGTGGGTTGGCTACGCGCTGGCGCTGATGCTCTCGATCCTGCTCAGCCTCAACCTGATCCTGTTGGTGCTGGTGTACGCGGTGATGGTGCCGCTGCTGGCGCCGCGGAAGTCCCGCAGGTCCCCGGTCATGTGGTGGGCGGCCGCCACGGCCGTCGCCGTCGGCGCCATGACGCCGTTCCTCGTTTTCGCCCACGGCCAGGTGTACCAGGTGAACTGGATTTTTCCCGTCAGCTGGCACTACGCGTTCGACATCTTCCTGCGGCAGTACTTCGACCACAGCGTTCCGTTCGCGATTCTCACGGCGGTGCTGGTCGTCGCGGCGGTGGTCGCGTGGCTGAAGGGCGCGCGGGGTCCGGCCGGCGACCTGCGCGCCCTGCTGGTCGTATGTGCGGCGTGGATCGTCCTGCCCACCGCGCTCGTCGTCGTCTACTCGGCCGTCGTCGAACCGATCTATTTCCCGCGCTACCTGATCCTCACCACGCCGGCGGTGGCCGTCGTCCTGGCCGTCTGCATCGTCACGCTCGCCCGCAAACCGTGGCCCATCGCCGCGGTGGTCCTGGCGTTCGCCGCGGCCGCGGTGCCGAATTACCTGTTCATCCAACGATGGCCCTACGCGAAGGAGGGCTGGGACTACAGCCAGGTGGCCGACCTGATCAGCTCGCACGCCGCGCCCGGGGACTGCCTGATGGTGGACAACACCGTGCCCTGGCGGCCCGGGCCGATCCGCGCCCTGCTGGCCACCCGGCCGGCGGCCTACCGCTCGCTGATCGACGTCGAACGCGGCGCGTACGGGCCCAAGGTCGGCTGGCTGTGGGACGGCCACGTCGCCGTGTGGCTCACGACGGCCAAGATCAACAAGTGCCCGGCCATCTGGACGATCACCAACAAGGACGGCTCGCTGCCGGATCACCAAGCCGGACAGTCGCTGTCGCCGGGAAACGCCTTCGGGCGCTCCCCCGCGTACCGATTCCCGAGCTACCTCGGGTTCCACATCATCGAACGTTGGCAGTTCCATTACTCGCAGGTCGTGAAGTCAACCCGGTGACGAGCGCGTAGAAGCGCCGTCCGTGGGTAGTTGACGGGCATGCAGATTCTGCTGGGCGGCCCACTGCTCGGCGGTGACGCGCAGGGCGCGCGTCACATCATCGAGCTGTTGGCGGCGTTCGGGTTGACCGCGTTCATCGGCCTGGAAAGGACCATCCAGGGCAAAAGCGCGGGGCTGCGGACGCAGACCATAGTGGGCACGTCGGCGGCGTTGATCATGTTGGTCAGCAAGTACGGCTTCGGCGACGTGCTGTCCCCGGGAAGAGTCGAGCTGGACCCATCCCGCGTGGCGGCCCAAATCGTCTCGGGCGTCGGCTTTTTGGGTGCCGGCATCATCATCACCCGGCGCGGCGCGGTGCACGGGCTCACCACCGCCGCGGCGGTCTGGGAATCGGCCGGCGTCGGGATGGCCGCGGGCGCCGGGCTGGTGCTGCTCGCCGTCGCCGTCGTGGTGCTGCACTTCGTCAGCGCGCTCGCCTTCAACGCGGTGGAACGTCAGCTCGCCGCCCGGCTGCGTGGCACCACCCGGCTGCACATCATCTACGAGAATGGGCGCGGCGTGCTGCGCGAGGTGCTGCGCATCTCCGGGCAACAGAACTGGCAGCTCACCGAACTCGACGCGGACGCCCACGACATCGACGACGGCGAGGTCAGGGTGACGATGACGCTGTCCGGCTCCAAGATGGGCAACGCCCGCGACGTGTTCGGCGGACTCGACGGGGTGGTCGCCGTCATCCGCGCCGACGACGAACCTGACTGAGCTCAGCGACCGGCGCGGACCGCGCGGTACGAGGCCACGACACCAGCGCCCGTCAGCGCGGTGAACACGGCGAACAACCAGCGGGCCGCCGTCGCGTCGCCGCCGCCCTGGGCCATGTTGACCACGACGCCGGCCACCCCGGCGCCGAACGCCCCCGAGATCAGCTGCACGGTGTTGATCGCCGCGGCCGCCGCGACGCCTTCGGCCGGGTCGTCGACGGAATCCATTGCGCGCACGGACAAATGGGGCCAGGCCATTCCGATCCCGATCCCCGCGACGAGCAACGCCAGGGTCCAGCCGGCGACGGTCCCGGCCGACGCATTGTCGCGCTGGGTGAGCGCACCCAGCGCCAGGCCCGACGCCACCACCACGGGCGCGGCCGCGATCACCCGTCCGATCGCTCGCGGGCTCTCGAGCGACGCGCTGACGATCTCCGAGACCGTCCAGCCGACCGCCAGCGCCGCCCCCAGGAATCCGGCCGCCAGCGGCGTCATATGGGCCAACCGCTGACCGAACAAGGGTACGTAGGTGTCCACCATCGCCCCGACCATCAGCAGGCCCATGGCCAGGTAGATCCACTTCAGGGGTCCGCGCCCGAACACGCTGGCCGGCAACACCGCCGCGTTCATCCGCCGGTCGACGACCGCGAACAGCGCCATCAGCACGACGGCGGCGGCGAGCAGCCCAACCGTCGCGACGACGTTGTGCGGGATCTGCGCGACGCTGACCGCCAGGGCCGCCGCCCCGATCAGCACCAGCGACCACACCGGCACCCGCAGCGACGGTGTCTCGGCGCTCGCGCCGGCGCGGCCGGCGGGCAGCGCGATCGGCACCAGTGTGGCCATCAGCGCCGTCAGGATGGCCATCGCGACGAACGCCCACCGCCACAACCCGAACTGGGCGAACAGGCCGCCCGTCGCGGGCCCGACCACCGTCGCAACCCCCCACATCGCCGACACCAGCGCCGAGGCCCGGGTCCACAGCGAGCGGGGCAGCGCCGCGTTGATGACCGCATAGCCGAGGCCGGCCAGCAGGCCCCCGGCCACGCCCTGCAGGGTCCGCGCCGCGATCAGGACCTCCATGTTGGGCGCCGCGCCGCACGCCAGACTGGAGACGCCGAACACGGCCAGCCCCAACAGGAATGACGGGCGCGCCCCAATGCGCACCAGCATCGGATTGACCGTGGTCGCCGCGACCACCGACCCGACCAGGTACAGGGTGGTGACCCACGCATACAGGCGGCTGCCGCCGATCTCGGCGACGGTGTTCGGCAGCAGGCTGATGGTCAGGAACTCGTTGGTGGCGTACAGCGCGACGCCACCGGCCAGCACCACCGAGGTTCCCAGGTACTTGGCGCCCAGCAGTTCGCGCCAGCTGCCGGTGATGGTGTCGGGGTGCGTCACTTCAGGCCGGCGGCGTCCATCCCGCGCAGTTCCTTTTTGAGGTCGGCGATTTCGTCGCGGAACCGGGCCGCCAGCTCGAACTGCAGATCGCGGGCGGCGGCCATCATCTGCGCGGTGAGGTCCTTGATCAGGTCGGCCAGTTCGGCGCGCGGCATGTTCGACGTGTCGCGGCCCTCGAAAACACCGGCGCTGACCGCGCGACCCGGCTCGCCCTGGGCGCGCCGGCCGCGGGACATGCTGCGCCCGGAACCGATTTCGACGGTCTCGCTGTCGTCGGCTTCGGCGTAGACCCGGTCGAGGATGTCGGCGATCTTCTTGCGCAGCGGCTGGGGATCGATGCCGTTCGCCTCGTTGTAGGCGGTCTGCTTGGCCCGCCGCCGTTCGGTCTCGTCGATGGCTTCCTTCATCGAGTCGGTCATGGTGTCGGCGTACAGGTGCACCTCGCCGGACACGTTGCGGGCGGCGCGGCCGATGGTCTGGATCAGGCTGCGCGTCGAGCGCAGAAAGCCTTCCTTGTCGGCGTCGAGGATCGCCACCAGCGACACCTCGGGCAGGTCGAGGCCCTCGCGCAGCAGGTTGATGCCGACCAGGACGTCGTAGTCGCCGAGGCGAAGCTGGCGCAAGAGCTCCACCCGGCGCAGGGTGTCGACCTCGGAGTGCAGGTAGCGCACCCGGATGCCCATTTCCAGCAGGTAGTCGGTGAGATCCTCGGCCATCTTCTTGGTCAGCGTCGTGACCAGCACCCGCTCGTCGGCCGCGGCGCGCTTGCGGATTTCCCCGATCAGGTCATCGATCTGGCCCTTGGTCGGCTTGACCAGGACCTTGGGATCCACCAGTCCGGTCGGCCGGATCACCTGCTCGACGAACTCGCCGCCGGTCTGGCTCAGCTCGTACGGCCCGGGTGTGGCCGACAAATACACCGTCTGCCCGATCCGGTCGGCGAACTCCTCCCAGGTCAGCGGCCGGTTGTCGCAGGCCGACGGCAGCCGGAACCCGTACTCCACCAGGTTGCGCTTGCGGGACATGTCGCCCTCGTACATCCCGCCGATCTGCGGCACGGTGACGTGCGACTCGTCGATGACGAGCAGGAAGTCCTCGGGGAAGTAGTCGAGCAGCGTCGCCGGCGGCGAGCCCGGCCCCCGGCCGTCGATGTGGCGGGAGTAGTTCTCGATTCCCGAGCAGAACCCGACCTGCCGCATCATCTCGATGTCGTAGTTGGTGCGCATCCGCAGCCGCTGGGCCTCCAGCAGCTTGCCCTGGGCCTCGAACTCGGCGAGCCGCTCGGCGAGTTCCTCCTCGATGGTGGAGATCGCGTGGGCCATCCGCTCCGGGCCGGCCACGTAGTGGGTGGCGGGGAAGATCCGCAGCGAGTCGACCTGGCGGACCACCTCGCCGGTCAGCGGGTGCAGGTAGTACAGCGCCTCGACCTCGTCGCCGAAGAACTCGATGCGGATCGCCAGCTCCTCGTAGGACGGGATGATCTCCACGGTGTCACCGCGCACCCGGAACGATCCGCGGGTGAAGGACAGGTCGTTGCGGGTGTACTGGACGTCGACCAGCAGCCGCAGCAGCCCGTCGCGGGGCACCTCGGTCCCGACCTGCAGTTCGACGGAGCGGTCCAGGTAGGACTGCGGCGTGCCCAGGCCGTAGATGCACGACACCGACGCCACCACCACCACGTCGCGCCGCGACAGCAGCGCCGACGTCGCGGAGTGCCGCAGCCGCTCCACGTCGTCGTTGATGGAGCTGTCCTTCTCGATGTAGGTGTCGGTCTGCGCGATGTACGCCTCCGGCTGGTAATAGTCGTAGTACGACACGAAGTACTCGACGGCGTTGTGGGGCAACATCTCTCGCAGCTCGTTGGCTAGCTGGGCGGCCAGCGTCTTGTTCGGCGCCATCACCAAGGTGGGGCGTTGCAGCCGTTCGATGAGCCAGGCGGTGGTGGCCGACTTTCCGGTGCCGGTGGCGCCGAGCAGGACCACGTCGCGCTCCCCCGCCCGGATGCGACGCTCCAGGTCGTCGATGGCCGCGGGCTGGTCGCCGGCCGGTGCGTGCGGGCTGACCACCTCGAAGCGGCCGCCGGCGCGCACCAGCCCTTCGACCTCCTCGGCGGCGGGGCGGTATTCCGAGTGCGCGACGACAGGGTGTTCGGTGGCAAAGGCCATGGCACCAGGGTAGAGCGGCGTACCGACAAGTGGGCCGGTGCTTCTCCCGCGAGCGTGCGCAGAATGACACCCTGCGCGGCGTGTGGGCGTACAGACAGGCACGCTCGCGGCCAGAAAAATTACGCCCCCGGGCGCGTCCACGTGCGGGTGACCGGATCGCACTGCAGCAGGTAGCCGTCGCTCGAGGTGGACATGGCGAACACCGAGGTGTTCGGGCGGTTGCACGAGCTGCCGGTGGCGTGCACCCCCATCGTGATGGGCGCCTTGGCCCACGTGTTGCCCTCGCACACGACCTGCTCGCTGTTGGTCGGGTCGTAGGCGAGCTTGTCGACGTCGCTGCACGACCCACCCAGGACCGGCGCCCCCGGGTGGGCCGGCGTGGTCGAGGCGCTGATCACCTGGGCGGGATCGGCCACGGGCACGGATGCCGGGGCGTCGCCGACGCGGGTGGCCACCACCGGCACCCGCACCACCGCCCCCTGCGCACCGCATTCGTCCGACAGCGCCGTTTGCGTCACGGTGCCGCGCAGCGTGCCGTCGGCCTGCGGCGCCAACGACCCGGCGACACTTTCCTGCTGGGTGGCCGTGACCTGCCCATTCGGCTGCGTGCAGCCCGACCGCTCCTGCTGGAAGCCGCCCTGCCAATAGCCACCGATGAAGCGCAGCGAGTACGTGTGGCCGCCATCAACCGTGCTGGCCACCTGATGATTGGTGTCGTCGAGTTGGGTCCCGGTCGCCGCGCACCCGTTGGCGGTGCACACCGAGCGGAACGCCCACCAGCTGGCGGCCGGGCCGTCGTGACGGATCGGGATGCCGTTGGTGGTCTGCTTGCTGCGGTCATAGGTCAACTTGTAGGTGCCGTTGAGCACCGGCCCGCCGGATCTCGCGGGCGCCGGGACGGATGGTTTCGACGCCAACGCCGGGACGTTCGCCGGCGGGCTCTCCGGCTGGAATGAGTACAGCGTCGACCAGGTCGCCGCGATGGCGATGAGCACCGCGCACAGCAACGCGGTCGCCCACCGGGCCCGGGACGAGAACCGGTGATACAGCCGCCGCGGCGCCGAAGCGGCATCGGCCCGGTCGTCGTCCCCCTCCTCGGAGACCAGCTCGCTGACCGCGGCGGCGAACGCACGGCACCGCTCGAAGCGCTCCTCGGGGCGCTTGGCGAGGGCCGTGAAGAACACGTCGTCGAGGTGGGCCAGGTCGGGGCGGTACTCGCTGAGCCGGGGCGGATCCTCGTGCAGGTGCTGGCTGATCACCGCGATCGGGTTAGAGTGCTGGAACGGCGGGGCGCCGGTGAGCAGATGAAATGCCGTGGCGGCCAACGCGTATTGGTCCGCGCGGCCGTCGATGTTGGAGCCGGTCAGCTGTTCGGGGGCGGCGTAAGCCACCGTGCCGACCGCGACGTTGGTCTCGGTGATGCCGCTGATGTTGGCGAGGTGGCGCGCTACACCGAAGTCCGCCAACAGGATTCGGCGTTCCCCGTCGTCGGGATGGGTGAGCAGGATGTTGGCGGGTTTGACGTCGCGGTGCAGCAGGCCGCGATCGTGTGCGTAGTCCAGCGCCCCGGCGACCGCCTGCAGGATCGCGCACACCTCGTCGATGGGCATCCCGTCCGGGTAGCGCTCCTTGACCAGCCGGGCGGCGTCGGTGCCCTCGACGTAGTCCATGGAAATCCAGAGCTGACCGTCGAATTCGCCGCGGTCGTGGACGCCGACGATGTGCGGGTGCCAGAGCGTCGCCGCCAGGTCGGCCTCCCGGTTGAACCGCTCGCGGAACTCCGGATCGGCGGTGACCGCCTCGGCGAGCACCTTGATCACGTCGCGCCGCGGCAGCCGGGGATGCAGCGCCAGGTAGACCTCCGCCATGCCGCCGGCGCCGAGCTGCCGCAGGATCGTGTAGCCGGCGAACGCCGCACCGCTGCTCAGCGCGAGGCGCGATCCGCCGGCCTCGGGGTGGGACTCCACGACGGGCGGCTCGGCGTTGGGGGTCGAGTTGACGGGCGGGATGCGGCGAAACAGGTGCGCGACGGTGGCCGAGGGAACCGAATGCAAGCCCGCCCGCAGGGCCTCACGGGCCGAACGCGGGTTGCTCAGCAGCCGTCTGCCGGCGTCGATGCGCCGGGTGGTGCCCTTGTGTTCGTCCGTCAATCGTCGCCCCCTCGTTGCTCTGCTTTCACTCCCCGCACGTCCGAATGATGCCGGATCTCGGTGGGCGCGAAGTCTCAGCAAGCTATGAGGCAGCTATGAGTGACCGAATCGAAACAAAGCCAAATCACAGGCGAGTCCCATGGAGACCACTCGAACCGCCGACCGATACTTGAGGAGTGACCCGACCCGCCCCGCCTGTCCTGACAATCCGGCACGACGGGTCTCAACGCTCGTTCGCGGCCGGCCACGAGGTCGTCGTCGGGCGTGACGCGAACGCGGACTTGCGGATTCCCGATCCCCGAATCTCCCGCGCGCACCTGATCGTGCGGTTCGACCAGGGCCGCTGGCTGGCGATCGACAACGGCTCGCTGAACGGCACCTACGTCAACGGCTACCGGATGCCGGTCATCGACATCCACGACGGCCAGAGCATCAACGTCGGCAACCCGCAGGGACCGCGGCTGACGTTCGCGGTCGGGCCGCAGCAGGGCCACGCCAGCGGGCCGCCCCCGGCCAGGCCGGCGCGGGACTCCGGCCCGCCCACCCTGGCATGGTCCGCGCTGCCGGAGCGGACGAACCCCACCGCGCCGCCCGCCCCCCGGCGCGGCCAGACCGGAAGCCAGCCCCGGCAGCCGGCGCCGCCGCGACCGATGCCACCCAAGGCGCCGCCGCGGCAGCCGCCCCCGCCGGCGCGGATCCAGACGTCGGGCATGGCGCCGGCGCCGCGGCCGCTGCGCGCGCCGCCACCCGACCAGGTGACAACCGTCAACGCCGAGCCGGCGGTCCGGCCGGACGCGCCGCCGCCCGCCGAGTCCACGGTGGTCGACGCCAGGACGGCCGACGTCTCCAACCTCGCGACGAGGTTTGTGAAGTTGCTGTCGCCGCGCATGTCGGCGGCCGCGGGCACGGCGGGCGCCAAGACGATCGGGCGCGCGGCGGAGAGCGACATCGTCGTCTACGACGTTCTCGCCTCGCGGCATCACGCCACGCTGCTGCAGACCCCGCTCGGCACCGAGATCCGCGACAACAGCATCAACGGCACCTTCGTCAACGGCACCCGGGTCGGGTCGGCGATCCTGACCGACGGCGACGTCGTCACCATCGGCAACGTCGACCTGGTGTACCGGGACGGCACCCTGGTCGAGGGCGGCGCCGCCGCGGCCCGCACCGGCGGCCTGGAGGTGCGCAACGTCAAGTACGTCGTCGACAACGGCAAGCAACTGCTCGACGACATCTCGCTGACCGCGCGCCCGGGGACGCTGACCGCCGTGATCGGAGGCTCGGGCGCCGGCAAGAGCACGCTGGCCCGGCTGGTCGCCGGCTACACCAGCCCCACCTCGGGTTCGGTGACCTTCGAGGGCCACGACATCCACGCCGAGTACGCGTCCCTGCGCAGCAGGATCGGCATGGTCCCGCAGGACGACGTGGTGCACCGCCAGCTGACGGTCAACCAGGCGCTGGGCTATGCCGCCGAACTGCGGCTGCCGCCCGACACCAGCAAGGCCGACCGCGCCAAGGTGGTCGCCCAGGTGCTCGAGGAGCTGGACCTGACCAAGCACGCCGACACCCGGGTGGACAAGCTGTCGGGCGGCCAGCGCAAACGCGCCTCGGTGGCGCTCGAGCTGCTGACCGGACCGTCGCTGCTGATCCTCGACGAGCCGACCTCGGGCCTCGACCCGGCGCTGGACCACCAGGTCATGACGATGCTGCGCCAGCTGGCCGACGCCGGTCGCGTCGTGATCGTGGTGACGCACATGCTGTCCTACCTGGACATCTGCGACCAGCTGCTGTTGGTGGCCCCGGGCGGCAAGACGGCCTACTTCGGCCCGCCCGACCAGATCGGCGACGCGATGGGCACCACCAACTGGGCCAAGATCTTCACCAAGGTGGGCGCCGACCCCGAGGAGGCCAACCGCCGGTTCCTGGCCCAGGCCGAGGCCCAGAAGCGCCCCCAGAAACAGCTGCCCACCGGAACCGAGCCCGGCGATCTGGGCGAGCCCGTGCACACCAGCGTGCGGCGCCAGATTTCCACGGTCGCGCGCCGGCAGGTCCGGCTGGTCGTCGCCGACCGCGCCTATTTCGTCTTCCTGGCGCTGTTGCCGTTCATCCTGGGTTCCCTGTCGCTGACGGTGCCGGGCAACCACGGGTTCCACGTGCCGGGCCCGGGCGCCGGGACCCCCGACGAAGCCGCGCAGATCCTGGCTCTGCTGCTGCCGGCCGCGGCGTTCATGGGCACCGCGCTGACGATCCGCGACCTGGTCGGCGAGCGCGCCATCTTCCAGCGCGAGCAGGCGGTCGGGTTGTCGACGACGGCCTACCTGCTCGCGAAGACGGCGGTCTTCTGCGGGTTCGCGATCCTGCAGTCGGCGATCGTCACCGCGATCGTGGTGATCGGCAAGAGCGCACCCACCCGTGGCGCCGTTCTGCTCGGCCACTCGACCGCCGGGGCCACCATCGAGCTGTTCCTGACCGTGGCGGGGACCTGCGTCGCCTCGGCCATCCTCGGGCTGGCCATTTCGTCGCTGGTCCGCTCCAGCGAGCAGATCATGCCGCTGTTCGTGGTCACGGTGATGGCGCAGCTGGTGCTCTGCGGTGGGATGGTCCCGGTGACCGGCCGGCTCGGTCTTGACCAGCTGTCCTTCGGGATGCCCGCGCGCTGGGGCTACGCGGCGGCGGCCTCGACGGTCGACCTGCGGCACCTGGTGCCCGATTCGCTGCTCTCCCAGGACCGGTTCTGGGAGCACAGCTCGAAGGTCTGGCTGATCGACATGGGCATGCTGGCCGCGCTGTCGGTTTTCTACGGCACCTTCGTGCGCTGGAAAATCCGGTTACGGCGTTAGGCCGGGGCGAACCTAGATCTGCTCCGCACCGCCATCGACGAACAACTCGCTGCCGGTCATGAAACTGCTCTCGTCCGACGCGAGGAAAAGCACCGCCGCGGCGACCTCCTCGGGCCTGCCCAGGCGGCCCATCGGGACCTTGGACGCCTCGCCTTCGCGCAGCTCGTGCTCTCGTCCGGCCGGCGCCAGTCCCAGCAGCCCTGGGGTCTCGACCGGTCCGGGAACGATAGTGTTGACCCGAATCCCGCGGCGTATGAGTTCGGCCGCCCAGGTCCGCCCGAACGAGCGGATCGCCGCCTTGGTCGCCGCGTACACGCTGAACGCCGGGGTGCCGTTGTAGGCGGCGGTCGAGCCTGTCAGCACGATCGACGCGCCACGGTTGAGCAGCGGCAGCATGGCTTGCACGGTGAACAAGGTGCCACCCACGTTGGTCATGAACGTGGATGTGAAGTGTTCGACCGAAATGTCGCCCAGTGCCGCGAATTCTCCGCCGCCCGCGTTGGCGAAGAGCACGTCGAGTCCGTCCCCGCGGGATGCGATGGCGTCGGCGATCGCCGCCACGTCGTCGAGGTTGGCCACGTCGGCGCGGATGCCCGTCGCCCGGTCACCGATCGAGGCCACCGCGGCGTCGATGGTTTCCTGATTGCGACCGGTCAGGAAGACGTAGGCGCCCGCGTCGGCCAGCCGCTGCGCGGACGCCAACCCGATGCCCGAATTCCCGCCGGTGACGAGAGCTGTCTTTCCGCTGAGGTCGCTCACCGTGACTAGAGTAGGGCCATCCATCCGCCGAAGCACGAGACGTTCGACCTGGTCGCCCGCACCAACACCGATCCGAAGGGCATCGTGCGGGCCGTCGACGAGTACGTCGCGCACCCGTGGGGGCTCTACATCGCCCGTCCCACCCCGGGTCGAGCGCAGTTCCACTACCTCGAATCGTGGCTGCTGCCGTCGTTGGGCGTGCGCGCCACCGTCTTTCACTTCAACCCCGGGCACGAACGCGACCAGGATTACTACCTCGATGTCGGCGAATACACGCCGGGCCCGAAGGTGTGGCATTCGGAAGACCACTACCTCGACATCGTCGTCCGGACCAGCGCCGGGGCGGAGCTGGCCGACGTCGACGAGCTGCTGGACGCCGTGCGGCACGGCCTGCTGACCCCGGAGGTCGCCGAACGAGCCGTGCGGCGCGCCGTGGTCGCCATCGACGGCCTGGCCCGCAACGACTACGACCTTTCCCGGTGGATGGCCACCCACGGCATGGAGCTGACCTGGCGTGAGGCATAACTCGTTTCCTCACGTGACCCACGGGTATCACTTCGTGATGCGTTTGATCGACAACCGACGCAAACGCCGGCCCGGCCGGGACCCGCGTTTCGTCATCCAGCGGCGGGGACCCGACAGCGACCACTACGAGCTTGGCCTCGAGATCGACGGCGTGCTGGTCTCCTGGGCGATACCCAACGACAGCCGGATAGCCCGCCGCGTCGCCGACCTGCCCCTCGACGACCTCGACGGCGACGTCGACGGCGACCGCGGCACCTATGTCAACGCAACCCCCTACGACATGGCCGATTGCCTTGACCGCGGCCACCTTTCGTTCTTTCTGTGCGGCGAGTGGCTGCGCGGCTGGTACACGCTGACCCGGATCCGGGACGGCGATCAGGAGACGTGGCTGCTGATCAGGCGCAAAGACGACGAGGACGCCGACACGCTGCGCCAGCCGGCGCTGACCGGCCGCTCGCTGGACGACGTGTCATGACCGACTTCGCCGCCCTGCCGGAATCGGTGCGCGCGGCGCTGCACGACGAGCCGGTGCCCGACTGGCGGGCGCCGACGCTGGCCACCCTGACCGACCGGCGATTCTCCGATCCGCAGTGGATCTTCGAACGCAAATTCGACGGGATGCGCTGCCTCGGCTTCCGCGACGGCGACCGGGTGCGACTGCTGTCGCGGAATCGGCAGCCCCTCAACGGAACCTATCCGGAGATCGTCGACGCACTCGGCGCCCAGCGCACCACGCGGTTCGTCGTCGACGGCGAGGTGGTGGCGTTCGTGGGCCGGCGCACCAGCTTCGCGAGGCTGCAGGGCCGGCTGGGCATCACCGACCCGGAGGTGGCCCGTGCGTCACCCGTCCGCGTCTTCTACTACGTGTTCGACCTGCTGCACCTCGACGGCGAGTCGACCACCGATGTGCCGCAGCTGTGGCGAAAGAAGCTGCTGCGCAAGGCCATTGAGTTCGTTGACCCGCTGCGTTTCACGGTCCACCGGGTCCAGGACGGGATCGGCGCCTATGAGGCGGCGTGTCGGCGCGGTGACGAGGGGGTGATCGCCAAGCGGGCCGACGCCACGTACGAAGGCGGTCGGTCGAAGAACTGGTTGAAGTTCAAATGCGTCCGCGACCAGGAGTTCGTCGTCGGCGGCTACACCAGCCCCAAAGGCAGCCGCATCGAGCTGGGCGCGCTGCTGCTGGGTTATAACGACGGCCGCGACCTGGTCTACGCCGGCAAGGTGGGGACCGGGTTCGACGAACCCACGCTGCGCAGCCTGCACGAGCGGCTGTCGCCCCTGGAGCAGGACAAACCACCGTTCACCCGGGGCCTGGTGCGCGAGAACGGCGCCCACTGGGTGCGCCCGGAGTTGGTCGCCCAGATCGGGTTCACCGAGTGGACCCGTGACGGCAAGCTGCGCCACCCGCGTTACCAGGGGCTGCGCACCGACAAGGACCCGGGCGATGTCGTGCGGGAGACCCGCTGATGCCGCGCGTCGAGGTGGAGGTCACCCACCCGGACCGGGTGATGTTCCCCAAGGACGGGATCACCAAGGGCGAGCTGGTCGCCTACTACGGCGAGGTGGCCGACACGATGCTGCCGCACCTGCGGGACCGGGCGCTCACCGTGCAGCGGTTCCCGCGCGGCATCGGCGAACAGGGTTGGGTGCAGCAGGATTTCGCCGATTCGCTGCCCGACTGGATGGGCCGCGTCGAAGTCGCCAAAGAGGGTGGCACCGTGGTCCATCCCGTGGCGGAACGCCCCGATGCGCTGCGCTGGCTGGCCAACCAGAACTGCGTGACGCTGCACGTGTGGCAGTCGCGGCGGGACCGGCTGCACAAGCCCGACCGGCTGGTGTTCGACCTCGACCCCTCCGACACCGACTTCGCCGTGGTGCAGGCGACGGCCCACGCGGTGGCCGGCGTTTTGGACGACCTCGGGCTGGCCCGCTATGTGCAGACCACCGGGTCTCGCGGACTGCACGTCGTGGTGCCGCTGCGCGCCGACACCGATTTCGACACCGCCCGCCAATTCGCCCGCGAGGTCGCCGAGGTGGCGGTGGCCGACGACGAAGCCCACCGCACCGTCGAAGCCCGCAAGGACAAACGCGGCAACCGGGTGTATCTGGACATCATGCGAAATGCCTATGCGCAGACCGCGGTTGCGCCGTATTCGGTGCGGGCCCGGACGGGCGCGCCGGTGGCGACCCCGCTGGAGTGGGACGAGCTGGATACCCGCGGCCTGCGGGCGGACCGATTCACCATTCGTGACGTTCCCAAACGGCTTGCCGGGCAGGGCGATCCGTGGGCCGGCATGCACCGGCACGCCCGCTCGCTGACGGGGCCGGCGCAGCGGGTGGCAAAGCTCCGTGCCTGAACTGCCCGACGTGGAGGGCTTTCGCCGCGAGTTGGCGCGGCTGAAGCCGACGCTGATGGACCAGTCGGTGATCGCCGGTCTCGGCAACCTGCTCACCGACGAGATCTGCTGGCGGGCCCGGATCGCGCCGTCGCACCCGGTCCCGGAACTGCGACCCGACGAGCTCAAGGGCCTGCACACGGCGATGACGCGGGTGCTGCGCACGGCGGTGCCACGCGGTCGGGTGCCCGGCCTATCGCGGTGGCTCACGCGGGCGCGCGACGAACCCGACCCGTCGTGTCCGCGCTGCGGCACCCGCCTCGCGCGGGCCCGCGTGGCCGGGCGCACGTCTTTGTGGTGCCCGCGCTGCCAAGCCAGGTAATCTCGGCAGCTATGAGCCCCAGCAACCAGAAATGGATGGCGATCACCGCATTGACCGTCATCGCGGCCGGGTCCCAGCTAAGCCCGGCAACCGCGAGGGCGGACCTGCACAACATCACCTACCGCGCCCGGATCGATGCGCTGACCACCGGCAGCCAGGCCATCTTCGTGATGAACGGGGGCCAGACGAACACGGCCAACCTCCCGTCGATGCCAGGCAACGCGTTCGAGGCCAACACGGTGCTGCCGGATCCCCAGCAGGCCGGCCTGCGGGTCGTGCTGCACTTCCCGTATTCGGCGAATGTGCACTGCGAGATCGACGTGGACGACAACGTTTTCACGCAGCTCGATCAGTTCGTCAGACCGACGCCCGGCAATTCCGATCCCAAGAACGGCATGCTGCAGTGCGGCGCGCCCTTGCCCGGCTAGGGCTGCCATCCGGTTGAGTCGGCCCACTTCCAGGCCCGCTGGTAGGCGTCGGCAAACCATGGTTCCTTGGCGTCGGCGTAGGTGGAGATGTCACCGCGCGCTGCCTGTTCGGCCTTCAGCTTGACGGCCAGGTACTCGGCGCGCGCGCCGACGTCGGCCCGCAGCCAGGCTACGAACAGCAGCGCGAATTGCTGGTTGGGCCAGCCGTTCACCCGGAGGTGCACGTTCGTCGGCCGGCCCGGGTCGGCGGAGGCGTGAATACGCTTGTGCCACAGGGTCGTGTCGCCGGTGTGGGCTACGTCCTCGGTAATGGCCTCGATGCGCGGGTAGCCGGCCGACAGTAACGGCTCGGCGAGCTCGTCGGCGACGGCGAGCGATTCGACGGTGATCTGGATGTCGATGACGTCCTTGGCGTCCAAGGCGGGCAGCGCGGTGGAGCCGATGTGGTCGATGCGCAGCGCCCGGTGGCCGCAGGCCGTCTGCAACCGATTGACGATCCGCCGCGCCTGCTCGGGCCAACTCGGGTCGGCCGGCACGAGACGCGCGGGCGCGTGCGCGATCTGGCGCGCGCTCAGATTGTGGGCGAACGGCACGATCCGGTCGTTCCACACGTCGCGCGCACGTTGGGCCAACTCCTCCGGGCTGCCGGAATTGTCCAGCCAGACGTCGGCGACGGCTCGGCGCTGTTCGTCGTCGGCCTGTGCGGCGATCCGGGCGCGGGCGTCCTCCTCGGGCATGCCGCGTAGGTCGACCAGCCGCCGCACCCGCACCTCGACGTCGGCGTGCACCACCACGACGAGCGGGAACAGCGGCGCCATGCCGGACTCCACCAGCAGCGGAATGTCTTCGACGACCACGGAATCCTCGGGCACCGAGGCGATGATCTCGGATCGGCGCTTGCCGACCAGCGGGTGCACGATCCCGTTCAGCTTCTGGCGCGCCTCGTCATCGCGAAAAGCCTTGGCGGCCAACGCGGGACGATCCAGCGATCCGTCGGGCAGCAGGATGTCCTCGCCGAACGCCTCGACGAGCGCCTTCAGCCCCTCGGTGCCCGGCTCGACCACCTCGCGCGCGATGACGTCGCCGTCGACGATGACGGCACCGCACTTCGCGAAGGTGGACGAGACCGCCGACTTGCCGGCGCCGATGCCACCGGTCAACCCGATGCGCAGCATCCCAGAACGCTATTAGGCGTTGCCGGCGAGCTTTTCCCGCAGGGCCGCCAACTGGGCGTCGCTGGCCAGCGATCCACCCGCCGCCTTCTCCGACGACGCGCCGTTGCCCGGCGCCTGGTCGCCGGCGGCGTGGGCGGCCGACTCGGCGGCGGCGAACTTCTCCATCTGCGCGGTGTGCATCTTGTGCCGGCGCTCGGCCTCGGCGTAGCGGGCCTCCCACTCGTTGCGCTGGGCGTCGAATCCCTCGAGCCATTCGTTGGTCTCGGAGTCGAAGCCCTCGGGGAAGATGTAGTTGCCCTGCTCGTCGTAGCTGTCGGCCATGCCGTACTTCGCCGGGTCGAATTCCTCGGTGTAGTCCTCGTTGGCCTGCTTGAGCGACAACGAGATTCGGCGGCGCTCCAGGTCGATGTCGATGACCTTGACCATCGCGTCGTCGCCGACGGCGACCACCTGGTCGGGCACCTCGACGTGCCGCTCGGCCAGCTCGGAGATGTGCACCAGGCCCTCGATGCCCTCCTCGACGCGGACGAACGCGCCGAACGGAACGAGCTTGGTGACCTTGCCGGGGACGATCTGGCCGATGGCGTGCGTGCGAGCGAAGTGGCGCCACGGGTCTTCCTGGGTCGCCTTGAGCGACAACGAAACCCGCTCGCGGTCCATGTCGACGTCGAGCACCTCGACGGTGACCTCGTCGCCGACCTGGACCACCTCGGACGGGTGGTCGATGTGCTTCCAGGACAGCTCGGAGACGTGCACCAGGCCGTCCACCCCGCCGAGGTCGACGAACGCGCCGAAGTTGACGATGGAGGAGACCACACCCTTGCGGATGCTGCCCTTCTGTAGCTGGTTGAGGAACTCGCTGCGCACCTCGGACTGGGTCTGCTCCAGCCAGGCCCGCCGCGACAGCACCACGTTGTTGCGGTTCTTGTCCAGCTCGATGATCTTGGCCTCGATCTCCTTGCCGATGTACGGCTGCAGGTCGCGGACGCGCCGCATCTCGACGAGCGAGGCGGGCAGGAAGCCGCGCAACCCGATGTCGAGGATCAGGCCACCCTTGACCACCTCGATGACGGTGCCCTTGACGGCCTCGTCCTTCTCCTTGAGCGCCTCGATGGTGCCCCAGGCGCGCTCGTACTGCGCGCGCTTCTTGGACAGGATCAGCCGGCCTTCTTTGTCCTCCTTGGTGAGAACCAGGGCCTCGACCTCATCGCCGACGGAAACGACCTCGTTGGGGTCGACGTCGTGCTTGATGGAGAGCTCGCGGGCGGGGATGACCCCTTCGGTCTTGTAGCCGATGTCGAGGAGCACCTCGTCCCGGTCAACTTTGACGATGGTGCCTTCGACGATGTCGCCATCGTTGAAGTACTTGATCGTTTTGTCTATTGCGGCGAGAAAATCCTCGCTCGAGCCAATGTCGTTGACGGCTACTTGCGGCGAGGTGACGGTGGGACTCGGCATGTTGTTGGGTTGCTCCGGACAGGTTGGGTCGTAGGGACAAAAAAGGATTTACCTGTCGAGGCTACTCGACAGGGCACTAGCTGGACAAACTCGGCCGCCACCGAGGCGACGCAAATGTAACGCCACGGCGAATTTCCGGCCGAATTTTCGCCCTCACGTTACACCGGTGGGCGCTCAGTGGGCGGCCACGACCCGATCGCCGCGCTAGTGCGCGGCGGTGTCCCATGAGCGGCCGTAGCCGACCGAGACCTCGAGCGGGACGTCCAGCGGGTAGGCGGCGCCCATTTTCTCGCGCGCCAGCGCCTCGACCCGCTCCCGCTCACCGGGTGCGATCTCGAACAACAGTTCGTCGTGCACCTGCAGCAGCATCCGGGACGCCAGTCCGGCCTGCTTGATGGCCTTGTCGACCTCGATCATCGCCACCTTGATGATGTCGGCCGCGCTGCCCTGAATCGGCGCGTTGAGCGCCGCCCGCTCGGCGGCCTCGCGGACGTTGCGGTTGCTGCTGTCCAGCTCGGGCAGGTAGCGGCGGCGGCCCAGCACGGTGGAGGTGTAGCCGTCCTTGCGGGCCTGCTCCACGACGTCGTGCAAGTAGTCGCGGATACCGCCGAATCGAGCGAAGTAGGCGTCCATCTGTTCCTTCGCCTCCTCGGTGGAGATCTTGAGCTGGGCGGACAGGCCGTAGGCGCTCAACCCGTAGGCCAGCCCGTACGACATCGCCTTGACCCGGCGGCGCAGCTCGGCCGTCACCTCTTCGATCGGCACCCCGAACGCTCGCGACGCGACGAACGAATGCAGGTCCTCCCCGGTGTTGAAGGCTTCGATCAGGCCTTCGTCCCGTGACAGGTGGGCCATGATGCGCATCTCGATCTGGCTGTAGTCCGCCGTCATCAGCTCTTCGTAGCCCTTGCCGACGACGAAGCCGTCCCGGATCTGGCGGCCGGCGTCGGTGCGGATCGGGATGTTCTGCAGGTTGGGTTCGGTCGACGACAGCCTGCCGGTGGCCGCGATGGTCTGGTTGAACGTGGTGTGGATGCGGCCGTCGGCGGCCACCGAGTTCAGCAGCCCGTCGACGGTGACCTTCAGCCGGGTGACGTCGCGGTGGGCCAGCAGGTGCTGCAGGAACGGATGCCCGGTCTTGTCGAACAGCGACTGCAGGGCGTCGGCGTCGGTGGTGTAGCCGGTCTTCGTCCGCTTTGTCTTCGGCATGCCGAGCTCGTCGAACAGCACCACCTGCAACTGCTTGGGCGAGCCCAGGTTGATCTGTTTGCCGATCACGCCGTAGGCGGCCTCGGCGGCGTCGCGGATCTCGTCGGCGAACTGGCTTTGCAGCTCGCCCAGCAGCTGTAGATCGACGGCGATGCCGGCGCTTTCCATGCCGGCCAGCACCTGCTGAACCGGCAGCTCCATCTCGCCCAGCAGCGCGGTGGAGTCGATGCGGTCCAGCTCGGCGTCCAGCGCGTCGGCCAGGTCGACCACCGCCCGGGCGCGCAGGATCAGGGTGGCGACGGCCTGCTCGTCCACGCCCTCCATGTCGTCGAGCAGCGAAAGCTGTTGCTGCTCAGGCGTTTCCGCGCGCAGCTCGCGACGCAGGTAGCGCAGCGAGAGGTCGTCGAGGGTGAAGCTGCGCTGCCCGGGACGCACCAGGTAGGCCGCCAGCGCGGTGTCGGAGGTGACGCCGTCCAGCGTCCAGCCGCGGCCCGCCAGATCGTGGATGGCGAGCTTGGCCTCGTGCAGCGCCTTGGGTTTCGCCGGGTCGGCCAGCCAGGCCGCCAGCGCGGCGTCGTCGTCGGGGGTCAGCGTGGCGGTGTCGATGTAGGCGCCGTCGCCGTCGGCGGCGGCGATGCCCAGCCCGGTGGCGTCCCCGCCGTGCGGCAGGTGGGTGCCGGCGACGGCCAGCCCGGCCCGGCGCCCGTCGCCGGCGTGCGCGGCCAGCCACTGCCCGACGGCGCCGGGCTCGAGCGCGCCGCCGCGGACGTCGAAGCCCTCGTCGACCTCGGGTTCGACGGCGACCAGGGTCTCGAACAAGCGGTCGCGCAACACCCGGAACTCCAGGTCGTCGAAGAGGCGGTGGATCTGGTCGCGGTCCCAGGGCTGCAGGCGCAGCGTGTCCGGGGTTTGAGCCAGCGGCACGTCTTTGACCAATTCGGTGAGGTCGCGGTTGAGGATGACGCCGGCCAGGTTGGCCCGCAGCGCGTCGCCCACCTTGCCGCGCACCGAGTCGACGTTGTCCACCAGCGCTTGCAGCGAGCCGTATTCGGCGATCCACTTCGAGGCGGTCTTCTCCCCCACCCCCGGGATGCCGGGAAGGTTGTCGCTGGGATCGCCACGCAGGGCGGCGAAGTCGGGATACTGCTTGGGGGTCAGGCCGTACTTCTCGACGACGGCCTCGGGGGTGAAACGGGTCAGCTCGCTGACGCCCTTGCGGGGGTAGAGCACCGTGACGTCCTCGCTGACCAGCTGCAGCGAGTCGCGGTCCCCGGAGACCACTAACACGCGGTAGCCCTCGTTCTCGGCCTCGGTGGCCAGCGTCGCGATCAGGTCGTCGGCCTCGAACCCCTGCTCCGAGAGCACGGTGATGCCCAGCGCGTTGAGCACTTCCTTGGTGATGTCGATCTGGCCGTGGAACTCGTCCGGCGTCGACGACCGGTTGGCCTTGTATTCGGGGTACCGCTCGGAGCGGAAGGTCTGCCTCGACACGTCGAAGGCCGCGGCGATGTGCGTCGGCGCCTCGTCGCGCAGCAGGTTGATCAGCATGGCGGTGAAGCCGTACACCGCGTTGGTGGTCAGCCCGCCGCGGGTCTTGAAGTTCTCGGCGGGCAGCGCATAGAACGCCCGGAACGCCAGCGAATTGCCGTCCAGCAACATGAGTGTCGGTTTGGTTTGTTCCTCGGTGGCGGCGGGCACGGCATTCACTCTAGGCACTCGGTCCGACGAGAGCTGGCGTGCCCAAACAAGCGCTTGGTAGTGTGGGCGGGTGCCCGAGCTAACCAGCCAAGAACCCGCGATCGACGGATGGTTCGCCACCGACGACGCCGGTAGCGCCCATTTGATCGGCAGCAAGTGCCCCGAGTGCGGCACCTACGTTTTCCCACCCCGCGAGAACAACTGCCCCAACCCGGCCTGCGCCAGCGACACGCTGGAGGCCGTCGCGTTGTCGACCCGCGGGACGCTGTGGAGCTACACCGAAAACCGTTACGCGCCACCGCCGCCGTACCCCTCACCCGACCCGTTCGAGCCGTTCGCCGTCGCCGCGGTGCAGCTGGCTGATGAGGGCCTGATCGTGCTGGGCAAGGTGGTCGAGGGCACGCTGGCGGCCGACCTGAAGGTGGGCATGGAGATGGAGCTGACGACGATGCCGCTGTTCACCGACGACGACGGGGTGCAACGCGTCGTCTATGCGTGGAAGGTGGCGTCATGAGCGCGCCCGAACCGCTGTACATCCTCGGCGCCGGCATGCACCCCTGGGGCAAGTGGGGCCGGGACTTCACCGAATACGGGGTCGTCGCCGCGCGCGCCGCGCTGACCGAGGCCGGCCTGGACTGGAATCAGATCCAGTTGGTCGCCGGCGCGGACACCATCCGCAACGGCTACCCGGGTTTCGTCGCCGGTGCGACGTTCGCGCAGAAGCTGGGCTGGAACGGGATTCCGGTCAGCTCGAGCTACGCCGCGTGCGCGAGCGGCTCGCAGGCGCTGCAGAGCGCGCGGGCCCAGATCCTGGCCGGGTTCTGCGACGTCGCACTCGTGATCGGTGCCGACACCACGCCGAAGGGTTTCTTCGCGCCCGTCGGCGGCGAGCGCAAAAACGATCCGGACTGGCAGCGCTTCCACCTGATCGGCGCGACCAACACGGTGTACTTCGCGCTGCTGGCGCGGCGGCGGATGGACCTCTACGGCGCCACCCTTGAGGACTTCGCGCAGGTGAAGGTCAAGAACTCCAAGCACGGGCTCAACAACCCGAATGCCCGCTACCGCAAGGAGAACTCGATCGACGACGTGCTGGCCAGCCCGGTGGTCTCGGACCCGCTGCGGCTGCTGGACATCTGCGCCACCTCCGACGGGGCGGCGGCGCTGATCGTGGCGAGCAAGTCGTTCACCGAGAAGCACCTCGGTTCGGTCACCGGCGTGCCGTCGGTGCGCGCGGTCAGCACCGTGACGCCGCGCTACCCCCAGCACCTGCCCGAATTGCCCGACATCGCAACGGATTCCACCGCCGTCGTCGCCGCGCCCGAGCGGGTGTTCAAGGACCAGATCCTCGACGCGGCCTACGCCGAGGCGGGCATCGGGCCCGAGGACGTCAGCCTGGCCGAGGTCTACGACCTGTCCACCGCGCTGGAGCTCGACTGGTACGAGCACCTGGGGCTGTGCGCCAAGGGCGAGGCCGAGGCGCTGCTGCGCAGCGGCGCCACCACGATCGGCGGCAGGGTCCCGGTCAATCCGTCGGGCGGGCTGGCCTGCTTCGGCGAGGCCATCCCCGCACAGGCCATCGCCCAGGTCTGCGAGCTGACCTGGCAGCTGCGCGGGCAGGCGACGGGGCGTCAGGTCGAGAACGCGACCGTCGGCGTCACCGCCAATCAGGGCCTGTTCGGCCACGGCTCGTCGGTGATCGTCGCGCGCTAGTCGGTCTGGCCTTTCGCCGAGACTGCGACCAGAGCGTCGAATCGCCGGAATTCGCGATCTGAGCGCAGACTCGGCGCGCTCGCGTTACTCGGAAGCGGCGTCTTTCGGCGCGTCGCCGAGGGTTTCCAAGACCACCTCGGCCACCCGTTTCATGGTGGTCCGACGGTCCATGGCCGCGCGCTGGATCCACTTGAACGCCTCGGGCTCGGTCATGCCCTGCTTGGTCTGCAACAGGCCCTTGGCGCGCTCGACGACCTTGCGGGTCTCCAGCCGGTCGGACAGCGTCGCCACTTCGCGTTCCAGCTCCCTGATCTCGCTGAAGCGGCTCACTGCCAATTCGATGGCCGGGATCAGATCGCTGATAGTGAACGGCTTCACCAGGTAGGCCATCGCGCCGGCGTCACGGGCGCGCTCGACCAGGTCGCGCTGGCTGAACGCGGTCAGCACCACGATCGGCGCGATGCGCTTGCTGGCGATCTCCGAGGCCGCGTCGATGCCGTCGCGGCGCGGCATCTTCACGTCCATGATCACCAGGTCGGGCTGATGGCGCTCGGCCAGTTCGACGGCTTCCTGGCCGTCGCCGGCCTCGCCGACGATGTCGTACCCCTCCTCTCGGAGCATCTCGGCCAGGTCAAGCCGGATGAGCGCTTCGTCTTCCGCGATCAGGACCCGGCGCGGCACAGCGGCGTCGGTGTCGGTCGTGGGGCCTGTCATGACGGATATTGTGTCCTGCACGTCCGCGACCAGCGAACTCGGGGGCGGTGAGAATCGATCGGCGCGGCGATCCTCTATGGTGGGAGGCTGCCCAGCCCTCGTATCCCAACTGGCAGAGGAAACGGACTCAAAACCCGTCCAGTGTGGGTTCGAATCCCACCGAGGGCACTCCTCTCAAATGCTGTACACCATCGGACACGGCGCGAAAACCGCCGACGAACTCACCGCCGCGCTTCGCCGGCACGGCATCACGCTGCTGGTCGACGTCCGCAGTTTCCCCGGCTCGCGCCGCAACCCCGCCGTGTCCAAGGACGCGATGCCGGGCTGGCTGAACGCCGCCGGGATCGCCTACCGCCACGAACCGGATCTCGGTGGACGACGCAAGCCGCCGGCCACCCGACTACCTCGCGACCAGTGGTGGGAGAACGCGGCATTCGCCAACTACGCGGCCCACACCCACACTCCCGGCTTCCAGGCTGCCTACCGGCGGCTGCTGCAGGACGCCGAGGCCGGCGACGTGGCCATCATGTGCGGCGAACCGACCTGGTGGCGCTGCCACCGGCGAATGATCGCCGACCTGGCCAACCGCGACGGCCACGCGGTGCGGCACATCATGCCCAACGGCTCGCTGGCCGAGCACCCGCCGTCAGACTGGCTCACCCACGATGTTGACCAGGCACCCGACAATTGACGAGGTCAACGGTTACGCTTTGAACGTGGGCGCGAAGAAATGCGGAGCCCCACCCCGGTCAGAAGGCTCGCCGAACCGCCCGGACTGCGTCGCCGCGGTGCGGGCGCAGACCCACGACCGCAACCAGCACTACGCCGCCAGCGCCGCGCGCCGCGGCCGGGTGCTCAACATCGCGGCCGGGCTGGCCGTAATCATCCTCGCCACCTTCGTGTGCGTGCAGGTCGCCGCCGGATCGTGGTCCTGGCGGATCAACTCGATCAACATCTGCGCCGCCGTGGTCTTTTCGATCATTCCTTGGCTGCGGCGCTTCGGAGAATTGGTTGCGCCGGTGACGTTTATCTGCGCGGCCTACGTCTCGATTGTCGCCAGCTGCCTCGCGGTGGGTACCGGTTCCGGAGGTCAGTTCTTCTTCCTGGTCGGCGCGTGTCTGGTGGTGTTGCTGGTCGGGATCGAACACATCGTTTTGGCGGCGGTCCTGGCGGCGATGGCCGCCGGCCTGACCGTCGCGGTGGAGTTCCTGATTCCGCGCGAGACGGGGGTCCAGCCGGCCTGGGTTACGTCGATGGGCTTTGTCGTCACAACCGTGTCCGCCGTCGTGATGGTCGTCGTGACGATGTGGTACGCCCTGCGTGACACCGCGCGCGCCGAGGCCGCGATGGAGGCCCAGTACGCGCGCTCGGAGACGCTGCTGGAGAACATGTTGCCCGCCAGCATCGCCGAGCGCCTCAAGGAGCCCGGCCGCAACATCATCGCCGACAAGTACGACGACGCCTCGGTGTTGTTCGCCGACATCGTCGGATTCACCGAGCGCGCCAGTAGCACCCCGCCCGCCGACCTGGTGCGCTTCCTCGACCGCCTGTACGGCGCGTTCGACACCCTCGTCGACAAGCACGGCCTGGAGAAAATCAAAGTCAGCGGCGACTCGTACATGGTGGTCAGCGGAGTTCCGCGGTCACGGCCCGACCATTCCCGCGCGCTGGCGGATTTCGCGCTTGACATTGCCAATGTCGCAGCGGCGCTGAGGGATCCGCACGGTCAGCCGATCCAGCTGCGGGTGGGCATGGCCTGCGGGCCGGTGGTCGCGGGTGTCGTCGGCGCGCGCAGGTTCTTCTACGACGTGTGGGGCGACGCGGTCAACGTCGCCTCCCGGATGGAATCCACCGACTCGGTGGGCCGGATCCAGGTGCCCGAGGCGATGTACGAGCGCCTCAAGGACGAGTTCGTGCTGCAGGAGCGGGGCAGCATCGAGATCAAGGGCAAGGGCCTCATGCGAACGTGGTACCTGATCGGGCGCAAGGCAACCGAGGAACCCGCCGACCTGCCCGCCGAGGAACCGCGCACCGCGCGCGTCTGAGCCGAAAGTCCCTATCCCCCGGTCCGTGATTTGTGCCAGACTTCGGCCATGCAAACCACGCCTGGAACCGCCCCTGTCCCAAGCTTGTTGCCGCACTTGTGGAAATCCGCGCTGGTATCGGGATTTCTGTCGATCGTCGTCGGCGCCGTGATCCTGGCGTGGCCGGGGATTTCCATCCTGGCCGCCGCCGTCGCGTTCGGCATCTATCTGTTGATCACCGGGGCCGCGCAGGTGGTCTTCGCGTTCAGCCTGCATGTTTCGGCGGGAAGCCGGATCCTGTTGTTCGTCAGCGGCGCGGCGTCACTCATCCTGGCGGTGTTGGCATTTCGTCACTTCGGCCAGGGCTACGCGGTCTTGTTGCTGGCCATCTGGATTGGCATCGGGTTCATCTTCCGCGGGGTCGCGACGACGGTTTCGGCCATCAGCGATCCCGTCCTGCCGGGGCGGGGCTGGTCGATTTTCATCGGCGTGATCAGCCTGCTTGCCGGCATCGTCGTTTTGGCGTCGCCGTTCTCCTCGATCGTCACTCTGGCGATCGTGGTCGGCGTCTGGTTCGTGGTAATCGGCGTTTTCGAGATCGTGTCCTCGTTCGGCATCCGCAAGGCGTCCAGGGAATTGGCTCGTGGCGTCAGCGCCGACTAACTACTACACTGCGTCGTAGATAGCCCGCAGTAGGGAGATGACAGATGAGTGTCGTCGATATTTCGCGGTGGCAGTTCGGTATCACCACCGTCTACCACTTCATCTTCGTGCCGCTCACCATCGGCTTGGCCCCGCTGCTGGCCGTCATGCAGACGGTGTGGGTGGCCACGGGCAACGCGGCCTGGTATCGGCTGACCAAGTTCTTCGGCAAGCTGTTCCTGATCAACTTCGCCATCGGCGTGGCGACGGGCATCGTCCAGGAATTTCAGTTCGGGATGAACTGGAGCGAGTATTCGCGGTTCGTCGGCGACATCTTCGGCGCCCCGCTTGCGATGGAGGGCCTGTTCGCCTTCTTCTTCGAGTCCACCTTCATCGGGTTGTGGATCTTCGGCTGGAGCCGGCTGCCGCGGCTGCTACACCTGGCCTGCATCTGGATCGTCGCGATCAGTGTCAACGTGTCCGCGTTCTTCATCATCGTGGCGAATTCGTTCATGCAACACCCGGTCGGCGCGCACTACAACCCGACGACGCACCGCGCCGAGCTGAACAGCATCTTGGCGCTGCTGTCCAATAACACTGCGCTGGCAGCGTTTACGCACACGGTGGCAGGGGCGCTACTAACCGCCGGAACTTTCGTCGCCGCCGTCAGCGCGTGGTGGCTGATCCGTTCGCGCAATCCGGCATCCGCCCTCTCCGAAGCCGACGCCCGCAACGTGTTTCGCCCCGCGGCCATCCTGGGCTGCTGGGTGGTGCTGCTCGCCGCAGTCGGGCTGTTCTTCACCGGCGACCGCCAGGGCAAGCTGATGTTCGTTCAGCAGCCGATGAAGATGGCGTCGGCGGAATCGTTGTGCAGCACCGAATCCGATCCGAACTTCTCGATCCTGACCGTCGGCACGCACAACAACTGCGACAGCATCACCCGCGTGATCGAGGTGCCGTACGTGTTGCCGTTCCTGGCCGAGGGCAAGACCAGCGGTGTCACGTTGGAAGGTGTGCGCAACATCCAGCAGGACTTCGAGCACCGATTCGGGCCTAACGACTACCGGCCCAATCTTTTCGTCACCTACTGGTCCTTCCGCGCCATGATCGGATTCCTCGCCATTCCGGTGCTGTTCGCGCTCGCGACGTTGTGGTTCACCCGCGGCGACCGGGTGCCCAACCAGCGCTGGTTCTCGTGGTTTGCGCTGCTGACCATTCCAACGCCATTCCTGGCCAACATCTCCGGGTGGGTCTTCACCGAAATGGGCCGCCAGCCCTGGATCGTCGTTCCGAACCCGACCGGCGATCAGCAGGTGAGGTTTACCGTTCACGAAGCCGTCTCCCACCTCACCCCCGGAATGGTGGTCACGTCCCTGGTGACCTTCACCCTCGTCTACGCGGTGCTCGCGGTCATCTGGTTCTACCTGCTCAGGCGCTACGTCGCTGCGGGCCCACAGGAACACGACGCCGAACCGGCGCCGCCCCGAGCGCCCAGCGAGGACGACGTGGCGCCACTTTCGTTCGCGTATTAAGGAGCTGACCGGTGGCATTGCAACAGTTGTGGTTCGGCATCATCGCGATGCTGTTCCTCGGTTTCTTCATCCTCGAGGGCTTCGACTTCGGCGTGGGCATGCTGATGGAACCGTTCGCCCGCTTCGGCGTGGGCGATCCGGAGCTGCATCGCCGCACGGCGCTCAACACCATCGGCCCGGTGTGGGACGGCAACGAGGTCTGGCTGATCACGGGCGGCGCGGCGATGTTCGCCGCGTTTCCCGGCTGGTACGCCACGGTGTTCTCGACGCTGTATCTGCCGCTGCTGGCGATCCTGTTCGGCATGATCGTGCGCTCCGTCGCGATCGAATGGCGCGGCAAGGTCGATGACACGAAGTGGCGCGGCTGGGCCGATTTCGGGATCGCCGCCGGGTCGTGGCTGCCCGCCATCCTGTGGGGCGTCGCGTTCGCCATCCTGGTCCGCGGGCTGCCGGTGGACGCCGCCGGTCACGTCAACCTGTCGATCACCGACGTGCTCAACGCCTACACGCTGCTGGGCGGCCTGGCCACCGCCGGGCTGTTCCTGCTGTACGGCGCGGTGTTCGTCGGCCTGAAGACGTCGGGCACGATCCGCGATGACGCGCATCGATTCGCGGTGTGGCTGTCGCTGCCGGTGACCGTACTGGTTGCGGCCTTTGGGCTTTGGACGCAGCTGGCGCACGGCAAGGGCTGGACGTGGGTGGTGCTGGGGGTCGCGGTCGTCGCGCAGCTGGCGGCGGTGCTGCTGGTGTGGCGGCGCGTGTCGGACGGCTGGGCTTTCACCTGCACGGCGCTGGTGGTCGCGGCCGTCGTGATCCTGCTGTTCGGCTCGCTGTACCCGAACCTGGTGCCCTCGACGCTGAACAGTCAGTGGAGCGTGACGATCTACAACGCCTCGTCGACCCCCTACACCCTGAAGATCATGACCTGGGTGACGGCGTTCATGGCCCCGCTGACGGTCGTCTACCAGGCGTGGACGTATTGGGTGTTCCGGCAACGGATCTCGTCCGAGCGGATACCGCCGTCCATCGGCCTGGCGAGGCGTGCGTCCTGAGCGCAAGGGCATCGCGAGCGCCGCTGGACCCGCGGCTGTGGCGGGTGTCGGGCGCGCTGCGGCGCTATCTGGTCGCCGCGGTGGGCTGTGGGGTGGTGATCTCCGGCTGTGCGATCGGCTCAGCGATCGTGCTGGCGAACGTCGTGGCGCGCATCGTCGGCGATCCGTCGGCACGCAGCGTGCGCGCCTGGCTCGTGCCGCTGTCGATCCTGTTGGTGCTGTGGGTGATTCGCACGGTGGCGCACTGGCTGCAGGCGCGCCTAGGTCAGCGAGGTGCCGGCGCCGTCATCGCCGACCTCAACGGTGAGGTGCTGGCCGCCGTGACGGCCCGGCAGCCGGCCGAACTCGCCGCGCAGCGCGATGCCGCCGCGGTCGTGGTGACGCGCGGCCTGGACGGGTTGCGGCCCTACTTCACCGGATACCTGCCCACCTTGCTGCTTGCCGCGATCCTGACCCCGGCGACCGTCGCCGTTATTGCGCTCTACGACCCGAAATCGATGGTGATCGTGCTGATCACGCTGCCGCTGATCCCGGTTTTCATGGTGCTGATCGGGATGGCGACGGCCGACCGATCCGCGGCGGCGCTGGAGGCCATGACGACGCTACAGGCCCGGCTGCTGGACCTGATCGCCGGCATACCGACGCTGCGCGCGCTGGGCCGTGGCCGCGGTCCCGAACACCGGATCGCCGAACTGGCTGCGGCCCACCGACGCTCGGCGATGGCGACCCTGCGGATCGCGTTCCTCTCGGCGCTGGTGCTCGAATTGCTGGCCACGCTCGGCGTGGCACTGATCGCGGTCGGTATCGGCCTGCGCCTGCTGTTCGGCGAGATGACCCTGGCCACCGGCCTGACGGTGCTGCTGCTGGCGCCCGACGTTTACTGGCCGCTTCGCCGCATTGGCGTGGAATTCCATGCCGCCCAGGAGGGTAGGACCGCGGCCGACAAGGCGTTCGCCCTCATCGGCGAGCCCGCGGCCCCGACGGTGCGGAACCGGTGGGTGACCGCGCGCGGTGAACAGATCCGCATCGAGGACCTCAGCGTGCTGGGCCGAGACGGCCACGCGCCCCGAGAGCTCACCGCGGTTCTGGAACCCGGCCGGGTCACGGTGTTGACCGGGCACAACGGCGCGGGCAAGAGCACCACGCTGCAGGTCATCGCCGGGCTGACCGCGCCGTCCTCCGGCCGGATCACCGTGGCCGGAACCGACGTCGCCGACCTGGACCGTGACGCGTGGTGGCGGCAGCTGTCCTGGCTGCCGCAGCGCCCCGTCCTCGTCCCGGGCACCGTGCGCGACAACCTGACCCTGTTCGGAAAGCTCGACGACGTCGATGGGGCCTGCGCCGCATCGGGTTTCGATACCGTGCTGCCCGAGCTGCCCGACGGGATGGAAACCGTGCTCGGGCGCGGCGGCGTCGGGTTGTCGCTGGGCCAGCGCCAGCGGCTGGGCCTCGCCCGGGCGCTCGGCTCGCGGGCCCCGGTGCTGCTGCTCGACGAGCCCACCGCGCACCTTGACGCACGCACCGAACAGCGGGTGCTGCGGGCCATCGTCGAGCGCGCACGCTCGGGCGCGACGGTGGTGGTCGTCGGGCACCGCGAGCCCGTCCTCGCGATCGGTGACCGGGTGATCGAAGTGGCCGCCGACGCGGGGGTGCGCCATGCCGCGGTCTGATCTCCTCCTGGCCACCACCAGCCTGCTGCGCCCGCGCGTCCCGCGGATCCTCGCGGCCGTCGCGCTGGGCGTGCTGTCGCTGGGCAGCGCGCTGGCCCTGGCCGGGGTTTCGGCTTGGCTGATCACGCGGGCCTGGCAGATGCCGCCCGTGGTGGACCTGTCCGTCGCGGTCGTCGCCGTGCGCGCCTTCGCGATTTCGCGTGGCGTGCTGCACTACTGCGAGCGGCTGGCCACCCACGACACCGCGCTGCGGGCGGCCGGCACGGCCCGGGCGCAGATCTACCGCCGGCTGGCCCGGGGGCCCGCGGCGGCGGCCGTCCGCCTACACAGCGGTGAGCTGGTGGCCAGGGTGGGCGCCGACGTCGACGAGCTGGCCAACGTGCTGGTGCGCGCCGTGGTGCCGATCGCCGTCGCCGGGGTGCTCGCGGTGGCGGCGGTAGGGGTCGTCGCGGCCATTTCGTTGCCGGCCGCCGCGGTGCTGGCGGCCTGCCTGCTGATCGCCGGCTATGTCGCCCCGAGGCTCGCCGGCAGGGCCGCCGCCACCCAGGAAGAGGTTGCCCGCCAATACCATTCCGATCGCGACACGTCGGCGATGATCGCCCTCGAACACGCCCCGGAGTTGCGCGTCGCGGGCGCACTGCCCGGCGTAATCGCCGATGCGCAAGGCCGCCACCGCGCCTGGGCCGGGGCCCTCGACGCCGCGGCGAGACCGGCCGCGATCGCCGAGGCGATGCCGACCGCGGCAATCGGGGCGAGCGTGCTGGGCGCGGTGGTGGCCGGGATCGCGTTGGCGCACACCGTCGCGCCCACCACGCTCGCGGTCCTGATGTTGTTGCCGCTGTCCGCGTTCGAGGCGACCACGCCGTTGCCGGCCGCCGCCGTGCAGCTGACGCGGTCACGGATCGCCGCGCGTCGCCTGCTCGACGTGGCTGCCCCGGAGCGCCCGAAGGAGCCCGGCCAACCGGTGCCCGACGGCACCGGCGCGCTCGGAGTCGATGTCTGCTACGGCCACCCGAACGCGGTCCGGCTCACCCGCGTGGAGTTCGTTCTACCACCGGGCGCCAGACTGGCCGTCACGGGCGCGAGCGGTTCGGGTAAGACGACGCTGCTGATGACGCTCGCGGGGCTGGTCCCCCCGCTGGACGGGCGGGTGACGCTGGACGGCACCGACATCGGCCGCTTCGACCAAGACGAATTACACCGGACGGTAAGCTTTTTCGCCGAGGACGCGCACGTCTTTGCCACCACGGTCCGGGACAACCTACTGGTCGCCCGCGGGGACTGCGACGACGACGAGCTGACGGCGGCGCTGGGCGCGGTCGGCCTCGGCGGCTGGCTCGCCGGCCTGCCCGAAGGCCTGTCCACGGTGTTGATCGGTGGCGCGCAGGCGCTTTCGGCGGGCCAGCGCCGACGGCTGCTGTTGGCCCGCGCCGTGATCTCGCCTGCCCGGATCGTGCTGCTCGACGAGCCGACCGAGCACCTCGACGCGTCCGACGCCGAGCGGGTCCTGCGCGATCTGTTAAGCCCGCGGGCCGGGCTGATGTCCGCGGAGCGGACCGTGGTGGTGGCAACTCATCACTTGCCCAACGGGATTGGCTGCCGCGAACTGTGCGTTAGTCCTGTATCGGCCGCTTCAGTGGCGTCCGAGGGCGGTCTCGGCGGCTAGCCGCCCCGGCCACCCGCTCACGCCTCCGCCGGGGTGCGAGCCCGCACCCGCGTGGTAGTAGCCGTCGATCGGCGACCGATAGCCCCCAAGGCCGCGTGCCGGACGGTTCATCAACAGCCGCAACGGCGTCATGTCGACATGGAAGTAGGAACCGTTGGGGGTTGCGTACTGTTCGCCGAAATCCGCCGGGCTGGTTTCGATCCGGCCGATCTCGGTCTCAAATCCAGCCAGGTGCGTGGTGACCGATTTCATGATGGCCTCACAGAACCACGGTTTGACTTTGTCCCAGCCGTCGCGGGGTTGGGCCGGAACGTTCGACGCCAGGTAGGCGACTTCCTGCCCCTCCGGGGCCAGGCCGGCGTCGTTGGCGGTCAGCACCGCCATGTACACCGGCGGATTGTCCAACGACTCGCCCGCGCGGATCGCGGCGAGTTGGCGGATCTGGTCATCGAACGTCCCGGTCATCAGCGACGTCTTGCGGATATCGAAACCGTCGATGCCGCTTCGCTTTTGCGCCCCCTTCGGGTAGCGGAGCCTGCCCGAGAGCGCCATGTCGATCTTAAAGGTGGCCGAGTTGTTGCCGCTGGCGGGCAGGATCGCCACCTTGGCCCGGGTGCCCGAGTCCAGCACCCCGTCGGCCAGCAGCGGGCCGTACGCGCTCTGCGGCGGGACCGCCGCCAGGACACCGCGGCGCGCGCCGATCTCGGAATCGTCGGCCAGCCGCACCCCGGTGGCGCGGTTACCCGAGACCAGCACCTGAGCCACCGGTGCGCCGGTTCGGATCGTTGCGCCGCGATCGGTGGCATACGCGGCCATCGCCGCCATGATGCCGTTCATGCCGCCGCGCGGGCGGATCACTCCCGGCTTGCGGTGCACGGCGGCCAGGCCCACACAATAGAAGCCGCCCCCGTCGTGGTCGATGGGCCCGATCATGCTGCCCCAGTAGGTGCCGAGCGAACGCATCTGGTCGCTTTCGAACACCTCGGCCATCAAGTCGATGAGGTTGCTGCTCATGATCTGGCCCAGCCTGCGCCGGACCGCGCGACTGGGAGCGAGTTTGAGCAACAGCTTGCCCAAGTCCTTCTTCGGCAGGTCCGCGGGGTGGTGCGGCATCACCGCCGTCAACGCCTCGAAAATCCAGGACAGGGCGGGCTGCAGTTCGGCGTATGCGCGTGCGTCGCGCGGCGAGTAGCGGTGCACCTCGGCCAGGGTGCGTTCCAGGTCGTGAAACAGCAGCAGCGTGGAGCCGTCGTCGCCGATCCAGCCGTACGGCGCCTCGACCGGGGTGCCGGCGTAGCCATATCGCTGCAGGCCGAGATCGGAGATGAATGGCGTGCAGGACATGAACACGTCGTCCATCGCGCCCAGGCTCAGAATGTGGTCGGGGGCCTCGGCCAGGAATGCGCCGCTGTTGGCCAGCCCGCCCAAGTGATTGCGTGACTCCAGCACCGCGACGCTGGCGCCCGACGCCGACAAGGTGCAGGCGGCGCTCAGGCCGTTGTGTCCGCCTCCGATCACCACGAAATCGAACAGGTCGCGTTCTGCGCTCACCTGATCAACCCGCTGCGCCGGGCACGAAGGTGTTCTTGACCGGCATCCGGAAGCCAGGACTACCGGGGCACGGGCCATAGGCGGTGGGCTGCGTCGAGTGCGGGTTACCGGGGATGTTGCACAGCCCGTTGATCAGGTGGGCCGGGTATCCGGTTGGGTATGGCGACGAGTGCAGCCCGGCGGGGATCTGCACGAGCAACAACGCCCACATCGACATCGCGAAGATCGCGACGGTGGCAAAGACCGAGACCGCCGACCGCGCAACCGGTTTCAATCCTTCGAGACCGCGCTCGGTGATCGCCTTACCCTTGTCGTCGCGGAAGAATCGCACCGCGGCGAAAGTGGTGAACACGATCCCCGTGGTCAGGTACTCCGCCCAGGCAAAGCGGTGAGCGTCGGAGAAGAACGACAGCCCGGCGGGCGCTCCCGGCAGCCCCCACAGGTTGGACAGGAACATCGGCGCCTCCAGGCACACCCCCAGGAACCACCCGAACGCGTAGGTGCACGCAAGCAACTCGAGGGTGCTGATTCGCGGGAAACGCCGCCGCAGCCCCGCCATCGCGTAGTTCAGGATCATCGCGAAGCCCAGCAGCCCGAACGGGTAGATGAGCATGATGAACACCGGTTGCGGCATCAGGTTGCCGGTCGGGTTGACCACCCCGGGGGCATTGGCGACCCACGTGTTCAGGTTCAGCCACTGGCAGCTGTACATGAAGTTGGGCTGCATCCAGTTGACCATCGGATCCCAAAACAGCGTGAAGAATCCGGCGATCACCATGATGGCGTCGAAGACGAGTCGACGCTCCCGAAGGCACTCACGAACCACACGAACCGCGATCGCCACGGCGACCACCACCATGATCAACTCGTATCCGCGGGCGACCCAGCGCGAAGCCGACTCGGGATCGCGGTTCGCGGTGATCGGTTTTGGACCATCGGCGAGCCATCCCGCCCACGTCCACAGCGCATATCCCGCCACCAGCGCTCCGATGACGGCCAGGACCATCGCCGGCGCTACGCGCCGCGGGGGCAGCGGTTCCGTAGTGGTGTCCCTGGCGTGAGCTGCGAGCGTTGTCATGATGCCTCCGTTCTAAAGGAAGGCCTCGCCGAACGGATGCGGCAGGTCACCCTCACTGGCACACCGAACCCCCAACGTCTAGAAAGTGCCACTTGCATTATGAGTAAGCCAAGCTCAAATTTGCAAGCGCCACTCGCGCGCGGTTCCGGCATCGTACGCCCGACGGCAATTCGCTAAGAATTCCCTGTTATGCGGCCAGATTCGCGGGCCGTGGAACCCGACCTCACCCACCGCGCTGACGAACGAGGCGCTGGAGGACGTCGTCCAGTCTCGGCGTTGGCGTTCGGGTCGCGCAGGCGTGACGGACACCGCCCCCACAGGAATAGCGGAAGGTGGTGGGGCCACAGCTCTATTACGAGGCGGCGTCCGCTCACGGTCACCGACAGGCCCTCCGCCGGCGTCACAACCAGGTCGGACCCGCGCCAGCGCCCGGCCTCGGCCAACGCGGGCAGCGCGTCGAACACCGCGAGCGCGTGGCTAACCATCGCCGGATCGGACAGCAATCGGATGCTGGTGTCGTCGTCGCCTACCAGATCCCAACGGTGCAGTACCGCCTCGCTGTGGCTGTGCATGCGCAGCCGCTCGGCGGTCATCGCCCAGCCCGTGTACATGATGGTGTCGCCCTCCGCGAGTGCCGCCACGCTGGACTCGAAGCGAATCGCGTGTTCCACCAAGCGTTCTCGAAGCTCGGCGTCGGGCATTGTGCGAAACGGCGGCTCGCGCACCTCCCAGGACCGCGTCGGCCTCGCCGGCCTGCCCGCGAGGTGATCCTCGATGAGATTGGCCCACTCATCGGCGGCGGCCGTCACATGCGCGGTGAGCTCGTGGGCGCTCCAGTCCGCACACCACGTTGGCGCGCTCGGCTGCACGTCCGACAAACTCGAAATCAGTTCGCGCATGGCGTCATCGCGCAGGCTCGCAATTTGGGTCATAACCCCAGCCAACCGGCCACCAGGGCTACGAGCTAGCGGTTATCCGACCTCACGGGTGCCGGGAATCTACAGGTGTCGCCGGCGCGGCGTGAACTCCAGCGTCAGCAACACCACCACCAACTGGACCAGCTGGGTCATCGAGATCACCGCGTAACGCCGGGCGTCCAGCGCGTGGAACTTGCGCACATAGCGGTACAGCGACTCGAGCGCGATCAGCGGGTCGAGCACATGGATCAACCGGTAGAAGACGCGCTGTATCCGGCCGCGGTCCTTGTCCTCGAAGATCTCCGGGAACGCCGCGAACGAGAGCGATACCCGTTGCGCGCCGGCTTCTTTCGCGGCCATGATCATGTCGACGCTGAGCCGCTCGTCGATGCCGTTGGGCGCCCCGCGGCGACGCCACGGTACGTCGAGGCTGATGTCGCTGCCCCCGCCGGCGGTCGCGTACCGATGAAAACCCTGCACCTGCCCCGAGGCGTCCCTGGCGACGATCAGCCGGATTCCCGGGAACCGGCCCTCCAGCACGCCGTCGAGGTTCATGTAGAAGCCGCGATCGTGGTGGGCGCCGCTGGGCGAGGCCCGCACCACGTCGGTCAGCTCGGCAAGCAGTTTCTCGTCGAGTTGCTGCTCGTCCACGATCTCGGTGGTGACGCCGAAGTTGTGGGTGCGTTTCACCGCCTGCCGCAGGTTGCGGAACTTGCGTCCCACCATCTCGAAGCTCGCCACGTCGACGACGACGTCGCGCCCGATCGGTATCGCGCGCAACCTCTGCCCGATCACCGCCGGCTCGCGCCACAACCCGAGTCGGCGCTCGCTGCACCCCACCACCGCGATGCGCCACCCGTGGGTGTGGCACATGGCGGCGAAGTCGGCGACCAACTCGGGGAACTTCGCTTCCTCGCCGATGGGGTCCCCACCCACCGCGGCGTATCCCAGCCGGGTCCGATACGCCAGCGCGGCGGTGCCGTCCGGCGCGAAGTGGTAGCACTTGCCGGTCTGCATGGCGAACGGGGCCAGCGGGTCGTCGGCGCTGGCATCGATCAACTTCCAGACGCGGGGCAGGTCCTCGGGCCGTGGATGCGCGGTGGCCGGCCACATCAGCACCATCCCGGAGCCGGCGATCAGCAAGTCCCCGAGCAGGTCGAAGGACAGCACGTGCGCACCCAGCCCCGCCACCACGAAAAGCGCTGCGGCGACGGCGTGCATGGCCGTCACCGGACGGCCCAGGAAGATGCCGCGCGCGATGAACGCCACCGCGCCCAGGATGGTCAGCGACCAGCCCAGCCGGTCGGAGTAGTGCCAGTAGGGCTGCTGGTGGTGGCGGGCCAAGATGAGGATCAACCACCCGGCCGCGCACAGCAGGGCCAGTGCCCCGACCCAGCGGGCGGCCCGTGAATCGACGTGGACGACAACGCGTTCCCCCGCGCGGGTTTTGACTGCGACGTCAACCGGCCCGTTCACTCTCACCTCCCGATGCGATAAGTCCAGCTCGGCGGCCTGATCACCGCCCTTCGCACCGAATACCCTGCTGATTGGAACTTACGCCCGATCGCGGCCCCAGTGGGCGCCAAATCAGGCGGTTTTCCTGCGGGTATGTCGTACTGTGACCTGTCTATCGTCCGGAAGCCGGGAAATATAACAGCACGCCTTCCTGCGCCACCGTGGCGATCACCCGCCCGGAGCGGTCGAAGAAGTGACCGGTGCCAAGCCCACGCGAATCCGCGGCCACCGGCGACGACGTCGAGTACAGGACCCAGTCGTCGAATTTGACCTGCCGGTGAAACCACACGGAATGGTTGGCGGACGCCGCGAAGATGCGGTCGAAGCCCCACGACAGCCCGTGGGTGGTGATGGCCGAGTCCAGCACCGTGGTGTCCGAGGAGAACAACATGGTGGCGGTGTGCAGCACGGGGTCGTCGGGCAGCGCACCCAGCGCCTTCATCCAGACCCTGTTGTGCGGCAGCCGCTCGCCCTTGTCGCGCATGACCCAGGAGGGATCGTTGGTGAAGCGCCATTCGATGGGCTGCAGGGCGTTGACGAAGTGCGGGACGATCTTTTCGTAGCCGCGCAACAGCTCGCCGAGCGACGGCTGCGCGTGGGGCGGCGCCACCTGAGGCGGGTCGACGCCGTGCTCGAGGCCGGGGCCGCCCGACATGTACGAGATCAGGGCCGTGGACAGCAGAATCCCGTCCTGCACGGCGTCGATGCGCCGGTTGGCGAAGCGGCGCTCGTCGCGCAGCCGGGTGACGTGGAATTCGATGTCCTTGGTGATGTCGCCGCCGTTGATGAAGTGCACCGACAGCGCGCTGGGCGGCAGGTCGTCCTGGGCCAGCGTGCGGCTGCTGGCGACGAACGACTGCGCCATAAGCTGGCCGCCGAACGTGCGCATCGGGTTCTTGCTGGGGTGGGAGCCGGTGAATTGATTGTCGGAAACGCGGTTCAGGTCGAGTAGCGCCAGCAGTTCCTCGAAATCGTTGCCAGCCGGCACGGGCACTCCTCAGCTCCTTAGACGTCGTCCTCCCCGATCCGGTGCACATGGATCAGGTTGGTCGAGCCTACTGTGCCCGGCGGCGCGCCCGCGACGATGACCACCAGGTCGCCGCGCTTGTAGCGACCGAGGTCGAGCAGCGACTTGTCGACCTGGCGAATCATGCCGTCGGTCGACGTCATCATCGGGACGATGAACGTCTCGGTGCCCCAGGTCATAGCGAGTTGGCTGCGCACCTCGGGCCAGGCGGTGAAGGCCAGCAGCGGCAACGGGGTGTGCAGGCGCGCCAGCCGCTTCACCGTGTCGCCGGATTGGGTGAACGCGACCAGCGCCTTGGCGTCGAGGCGCTCGCCGATGTCGCGGGCGGCATAGGAGATCACCCCGCGCTTGGTGCGCGGCACGTGCGCCAACGGCGGGGCGGCAGTGGAATTGTCCTCGACGGCGCAGATGATCCGCGACATGGTGCGTACCGCCGCCAGCGGATACTTGCCCACCGACGTCTCCCCGGACAGCATCACCGCGTCGGCGCCGTCGAGCACGGCGTTGGCGACGTCGGACGCCTCGGCCCGTGTCGGGCGGGAGCTTTCGATCATCGACTCGAGCATCTGGGTCGCCACGATGACGGGTTTGGCGTTCTCCCGGGCCATTTGGATGGCCCGCTTCTGCACCAGCGGGACCTCTTCCAGAGGTAGCTCTACGCCCAGGTCGCCGCGCGCCACCATGATGGCGTCGAAGGCCAGGACGACCGCTTCCAGGTTGTCGACGGCCTCCGGCTTCTCCAGCTTGGCGATCACCGGTACCCGCCGCCCGATCCGGTCCATCACCTCGTGCACCAGCTCGACGTCGGACGGCGAGCGCACGAACGACAGCGCGACGAGGTCGACCCCCAGGTGCAGGGCGAAGGTCAGGTCCTCGACGTCCTTCTCCGACAAGGCGGGGGCTGACACGTTCATGCCGGGCAGCGACATGCCCTTGTTGTTGCTGACCGGACCGCCCTCGCTGACGGTGCAGACGACGTCGTCGCCGTCGATGGCATCGACCACTAGACCGACGTTGCCGTCGTCGACGAGCACGCGGTCACCGACCGTGGCGTCCTTGGCCAACGTCTTGTAAGTGGTCGAGACGCGGTCGTGAGTGCCCTCGCAGTCGGCGACGGTGATGCGGACGGTTTCTCCGTCGGCCCAGAACGTCGATCCCGTCGCGAAGCGCCCCAGCCGGATCTTCGGGCCCTGCAGGTCGGCGAGGATGCCGACCGCGCGACCGGTGGTGTCGGAGGCGGCCCGCACGCGGTCGTAGGCGGCCTTGTGATCGGCGTAATCGCCGTGGCTGAAGTTCATTCGGGCGACGTCCATTCCGGCCTCCACCAGCGCCAGAATCAGCTCGTCAGAGTTGGTTGCAGGGCCAAGGGTGCAGACGATCTTCCCGCGTCTACTCACGACGAACCAGCATAGTCGTGCGGGGCGATGGCAGCCCGACTTAACCGCCCCGTCGTGCGGCGGCTACCCGCTGAGGACGGTCGGCACCAACGGGAAACCCGGAAGGTTGCGCAGTACCGTCCAGTCGATGGCGGCGACGAGGACGGTCACCACCGCCGGGATCGGCAGGACCGACTGGCCGTTGCGGCGGCGGACCAGGATCCATCCGGCCAGCATCGGGATACCGACCAGTAGGAAGACGTTGTCGTTGATGGTGGCCATCAGGTCACCGTGCAGCAGGTCGTGCGTCATCCGAAGGCCACCGCACAGCGGGCAATTCCAGCCGGTGAGCAACTTGAACGGGCACAGCGGATACACCGAATTCACGTTGTGCGGGTCGACGAGTCCGACGTAACCGAGCGCGCCGGCCAGCAGCGCCCCGCCGCCGGCCGCGATGGCCGAGCGATGGCGGTGCGTGCTCCCCGGCGCGCGCGGTGACGGGTCAGGTGCCATCGCGCAGCGGGCGTCCCTGCGAGTCCGGAACGTTGCCGGTCAACATCAGAATCGCGTCGACGATCGGCCAGATCAGCCCGATCCCACAGGTAAGCCAGCCCACGAGCAGCTGTGCGACACCGATCCCGATGTCACCGATGTAGAAGCGGCCGATCCCGCCGACGCCGATCAGGCTGAGCAGCTGCAGCAGGCCCGCGATGGTTTTCGATTTGTCCGAAAACGGTTGCCCGGTCACGGGATGCCGGCCATACGGCGCGGAAGGGTCGTAGTAGGGGCCGGCCGGGGGATATTGCGGCGGGTATTGTGGCGGATACCCCGGCTGCTGCGGCGGCGGGGCCGGCTGTGCGGGGTCGATCCACGGCTGGTCAGTCACGATTTCAGCATGCCCCATTACCGCGCCGAACGTCGACTAGTTGCGGGCAAAACCGCCCATTTCACGCAACAACCCGACGTTCGACGAGCCTTAACGACCCCGGCGGCTTCTCAGCCGGAAACTCAATCGGCGCCGCGTCGAGCCGGTGTCATCGGCTTCCGCCTGCTCGCCGCCGGCGTCCTGTACCGACCCTTCCGGCTGCGGAGACTCCGAATCAGCTTCTGGCTCTTCAGTTTTGGACTCGGCGGCCGCGGGCTCAGGTTCGGGCTCCTCGGCCTCGGGCTCCGCGACTTCGGCGTCGGCGGCCTCGGTCGCTGCGGACTCACTTTCGACGGCTTCCGCCACCGCGTCCGCAACTTCGGGTTCGTCGGTGTCTTCGGCTTCGGTCTCGTCGGCTTCGGGCTGCGCGGCCTCGGTTGCCTCGGCCTCGGATTCGAGTTCTTCGGCCTCGGGCTCCGCGACTTCGGCGTCCGCGGCCTCCGTCGCGACGGCCTCCGCCTCCGCGGCCTCGGGCTCCGCGGATTCACTTTCGACGGCCTCCGCCACGGCCGCCTCCGCGTCCACGACTTCGGGTTCCTCGGCCTCGGACTCGTCGGACTCTTCAGCTTCGGATTCTTCGGCTTCGGGCTCTTCAGCTTCAGCTTCTTTAGCCTCAGGCTCTTCGGCTTCGGGCTCTTCAGCCTCGGGCTCTTCAGCTTCGGGCTCTTCAGCCTCGACCTCTACGGCTTCGTCGTCCGAGACCTCGATTTCGGCGGCTTCGGCTTCGGCCTCTTCTGCCTCGGGCTCTTCGGCTTCGGGCTCTTCGGCTTCCGGTTCTTCGGCTTCGGGCTCCGCGACCGCGGCCTCGGCGGTTTCGGGCGCTTCGGCCGCCGCCTCTTCGGCCTCCGACTTCGGGGCCGCCGCTTCGACCGTGTCGGCATCGACGGCTTCGGCCTCAGCGGCCTCCACCGGGCTCGACCGCCTCCCCGGTATCAGCTTCTTCGTCGCCCTCCCCGCCCCGATAAGCGCGGCAACGCCGGCGGCCCCCAAGACCCGAACGCCGGTTACCGGCTCGAGCTCTGGCTCGGCTTCCGGCTTGGGCTCCGGCTTCGCTTCCGGCTTGGGTTTCGGCGCTTCCTCGGCCTCGTAGTCATTGCCGCGCAGGCTCGCGGGGTCCTCGCGGCCCTTCGGCGCCAGGATGATGTAGACCACGGCCCCGATGAACACGAAAGTCGAAGTGAAGACGTTGATCCGGATCCCGGCGAGCTGGGTGGCCGTGTCGTTGCGCAGCAGCTCGACACCGAAGCGCCCGACGCAGTAAGCGGCGACATAGAGCGCGAACAGTCGCCCGTGGCCGAAGTTGAATCGCCGGTCGATGTAGATCAACGCGACGAAAACCAGGAGGTTCCAGATCAATTCGTAAAGGAATGTCGGCTGCACGACGAGCGCGACCTGACCCGTCGAGACCCCGTCGAGCGAATGCGGGTCGATGTATCCGGAGGGGTCGCGCCGGTAGAAGATCTCCAAACCCCACGGCAGCGTGGTGTCCCGGCCGTAGAGCTCCTGGTTGAAATAGTTTCCCAGCCGACCGATCGCCTGCGCCAAAATGATTCCCGGCGCAATCGCGTCGCCGAAGGCCGGCAACGGAATTCCGCGCCGCCGGCAGCCGATCCACGCACCGACGGCGCCCAGGGCGACCGCACCCCAGATGCCCAGCCCGCCGTCCCAGATTCGCAGCGCCGCCATCGACCCGGCACCGGCCGGGCCCCAATAGGTGCGCCAATCGGTGGCCAGGTGATAGAGCCTGCCGCCCACCAAGCCGAACGGCACGGCCCACAGCGCGATGTCGTAGATCACGCCGCGCTGCCCGCCGCGCGCCTCCCAGCGCCGGTCGCCGATCATCAGGGCCGCCACGATGCCGGCGATGATGAACAGGGCATAGGCGCGAATGGGCAACGGCCCCAGGTGCCACACGCCCTGCGGCGGGCTGGGGATATAGGCGAGCAGCTGCGTCACGACGCGGCCGCCCTCAGCCGCACGCCCTCGGCCAGTTCCGCGGTGAGCGCGCGCAGCGCGGGCAATCCCCCGTCGCCCAGCGCCGACACCAGCGCGGACCCGACGATGACGCCGTCGGCGTAGCTGCCGATCTGCGCGGCCTGCTCCCGCGAGCGCACTCCGAGGCCGACGCCGACGGGTATGTCGGACACCGCCTTCACCCTGCTCACCAACTCGGGCGCGGCCCGCGACACCGCGTCGCGCGCGCCGGTCACCCCCATCGTCGAGGCGGCGTAGACGAACCCGCGCGACGCCTCGACGGTGGTGACCAACCGCTGCGGGGTCGAGGACGGCGCCACCAGGAAGATGCGATCCAACCGATGCTCCTCGGACGCCGCCAGCCACTGCCCGGCCTCGTCGGGAATGAGGTCGGGCGTGATCAGGCCGTGCCCGCCCGCCGCGGCCAGGTCGCGTGAGAACGCGTCAACGCCGTAGTGCAGCACCGGGTTCCAATACGTCATCACCACCGCGCGCCCGCCGGCCGCGCTGATCGCCTCGACGGCGGCCAGTGTGTCGCGAACCCGCACTCCCCCGTGCAGGGCGGCCTCGGTGGCGCGGGCGATGGTCGGGCCGTCCATGCCCGGATCCGAATACGGCACGCCGACTTCGATGATGTCGCAACCGCATTCGACGAGGGCGATCATCGCTTCCACCGACGTGGGCACGTCGGGATAACCGGTCGGCAGGTACCCGATCAGCGCCGCGCGATTGTCCATGCGGCACGCATCGAACGTCGGCCCCAGCCGGCTCGCTTGGCTCTGTTCGACGGTCACTTGTCCCCGGACCCCAACAGGCCGAACCACTTCGCGGCCGTCTCGACGTCCTTGTCGCCGCGCCCCGACAGGTTCACGACGATGACGGCGCCCTTGCCCAACTCGGCGCCGAGCTTGACGGCGCCGGCCACCGCGTGCGCGGATTCGATCGCCGGGATGATGCCCTCCGTGCGGCACAGCAGCCGGAACGCGTCCATCGCTTCGGCGTCGGTGATAGGCCGGTATTCGGCGCGTCCGGTCTCCCGCAGCCACGCGTGCTCGGGGCCCACGCCCGGGTAGTCCAGACCGGCCGAGATGGAATGGGATTCGATGGTCTGCCCGTCTTCGTCCTGCAGCAGGTAGGAGAACGATCCCTGGAACGCGCCCGGCGAACCGCCGGTGAACGTGGCCGCGTGCCGGCCGGTCTCGACGCCGTCACCGGCCGCCTCGAATCCGATCAGCCGCACGCCGGGATCGTCGATGAAGGCGTGGAAGATCCCGATCGCGTTGGATCCGCCGCCGATGCACGCCGTGACCGCGTCAGGCAACCTGCCGGCCTGCGCCTGGATCTGGGCGCGGGTCTCCAGCCCGATGACACGCTGGAAGTCGCGCACCATCGTCGGGAACGGGTGTGGGCCCGCCGCGGTGCCGAAGCAGTAGTAGGTGTTGTCGGCGTTGGTCACCCAATCCCGGAACGCCTCGTTGATGGCGTCCTTGAGCGTTTGCGAACCGCTGTCGACGGAGACCACCTCGGTGCCCAGCAGGCGCATCCGGGCCACGTTGAGCGCCTGGCGCGCGGTGTCGACGGCGCCCATGTAGACCACGCAGTCCAACCCGAGCAGTGCGCACGCGGTGGCCGTGGCCACGCCATGCTGACCGGCCCCGGTCTCGGCGATCACCCGGGTCTTGCCCATCCGCTTGGCCAGCAGAGCCTGGCCCAGCACGTTGTTGATCTTGTGAGAACCGGTGTGGTTCAAGTCTTCTCGCTTGAGGAAGATCCGCGCCGAGCCGGCGTGCTCGGACAGGCGGGCGGCCTCGTACAGCGGCGACGGCCGGCCCGCGTAGTTGACCTGCAGGTCGTCGAGGGTGTCAAGGAAGTCCGGGTTGACGCGTTCCTTTTCGTAGGCTGCGGTCACCTCCTCGATGACCGCCATCAGCGCCTCGGCGACGTAGCGACCGCCGTACACGCCGAAATGACCACCCTGATCGGGGTCATGTCGGGTGGGTTCGGCGATGGCCGCACTCGCGAGCGGAAGCTCCGGGCGGGACAGGTCTACCATCACCAATTCTCGACGCGGGGACGGCTCATCGGCGTCCTAGCGAGACGGTTTCGGGCAGGACGGGTGGGTGCCCGCGGTGACCAGATCGGCAACCGCCGCGCGGGGGTCACCGCTCTTGACCAGACCTTCACCGACCAGCACGGCGTCAGCGCCGGCGCCGGCGTAGGCCAGCAGGTCCCCGGTGCCGCGGACGCCGGATTCGGCGATCCTGATCACCTTGCTCGGCAGCCCCGGGGCGATGCGGGCGAAGCAATCCCGGTCCACGTTCAGCGTCGTGAGATCGCGCGCGTTGACGCCGATCACGTTGGCCCCCGCCTTCAGCGCCCGGTCGGCCTCTTCCTCGGTGTGCACCTCGACCAGCGCCGTCATCCCGAGCGATTCGGTGCGGTCGAGCATCGACACCAGCGCCGACTGCTCCAGCGCGGCGACGATCAGCAACAGCATGTCGGCCCCGTGCGCACGCGCCTCGTGGATCTGATACGGCTGCACCACAAAGTCTTTGCGCAACACCGGAATTGAGACCGCGGCCCGCACCGCGTCGAGGTCGTCGAGCGAGCCGTTGAAACGTCGCTCCTCGGTCAGCACGCTGATGATGCGGGCGCCACCGTCCTCGTAGGCCCGGGCCAGCTTCGCCGGATCGGCTATGGGCGCTAGTGAACCCGCCGACGGGCTGGCGCGCTTGACCTCGGCGATGACGCCGATCCCGGGCTCACGCAACGCGGCCATGACGTCCAACGGCGGGGGCGCCGCCGCGGCGGCCGCTTTGATCTCGCTCAGGCTGACAACGGCTTCGCGCGCGGCAACGTCGGCTCGGACTCCCTCAAGGATGGAGTCAAGCACGGATGCCGGACTCATGCCTGTCGTTCCCTTCCCACTGCCATCCCACTGTCGCTCGGGTACTCAGCCGATTTCGATGACGTCAATGAAGGGTAGCGACCGTCACCCCGCGGCTCGTCACCGACCCTCGCTGTCTGACCCCCGGGCCCGATCGGTCGGGTCGTGTCCCTCGTCAAGCGCATCCCAAATCATCCGCTCCGACATCTCCGACTGCTGCTGCCCCTCCAGCATCTCCCCGCGATCGCTTTCGCGTAGCGCATTGGATCGGCGGGTCGCGGGCGCAGCGTATTTCGTCGCGCTCTCGCGCGGCAGGCCGCCCGAGCGCATCAACAGGACGGCCGCGATCAGCGTGCACACGGCGGCGGCCACGGCGACCCCGGCGCCGAAGTACCGCCGTTCGCTTCCGACCAGGAACATCAGCGGGACATGGGCCAGTTCGGCGCCGCGCGCCGCCACCTCCGGAAGCACCCACAGGCTGATCCCCAGATATCCGACCGCCAGGCTGGCCGCGGCCAGCAGCACGGCCAGCGCCCGCAGCGGCCAGCCGCGCACCGCGAGGGCCGCGACGGCGGTGGCCAGCATGAGCAGCGCCAACGGCAGCAGCGCCGTCGACCACGAGCCGCCGGACAACGTCACCTGCTTGGGCTGGCCCAGCCCGTCGAAGGAGCGGATCACCACCCACGGCAGCCGCGACGCCACCCACAGGGCCCCCGCGGCCACCACCAGCAGCAGTTGGGCGATGACGATCGTGAGCCGGGCCCGACGGGATTCAGCCATCGTCGCTCGAGGGCGGCGCGGTCAGCGTCTCGGCGGCCGCGATCGCGTTGAGCACCGCCCGCGCCTTGTTGGAGGCCTCGGTGTATTCGTAAGGGCCGTTGGAATCGGCCACCACGCCGCCGCCGGCCTGAACATAGGCGATGCCGTCGCGCATCAACGCGGTGCGGATGGCGATGGCGAAGTCGGCGTTGCCGGCGAAGTCGAGGTAACCGACCACGCCGCCGTACAGGCCGCGGCGCGTCTTCTCCACCTCCTCGATGAGCTCCATCGCGCGCACCTTGGGTGCGCCCGACAGCGTGCCGGCCGGGAAGCAGGCCGTCACGGCGTCCAGTGCGGTGCGGCCCTCGCCGAGCATCCCGGTCACCGTCGACACCAGGTGCATGACGTGGCTGTAGCGCTCGATGTGGCTGTAGTCGTCGACGCGAACCGTGCCGGGCGTGCAGACCCGGCCGAGGTCGTTGCGGCCCAGGTCGACGAGCATCAGGTGCTCGGCGCGTTCCTTCTCGTCGGCCAGCAGCTCCTTTTCCAGCAGCTGATCCTCTTCGTCGGTCTCGCCGCGCCAGCGGGTCCCGGCGATCGGGTGCGTGGTGGCCCAGCCGTCGGCGACGGTGACCAGCGCCTCCGGGCTGGACCCGACGATCGAAAAGTCCGTCTCCCCAGCGCTATTCGGCACGTGCAACAGGTACATGTAGGGGCTCGGATTGGTGGCCCGCAGCATCCGGTACACGTCGATGGGATCGACGTCGGTGTCCATCTCGAAGCGCTGCGACGGCACCACCTGGAACGCCTCGCCCGCCGCGATCTGCTCGACGAGGTAGTCGACGATCTTGCTGTATTCCTCGACGGTGCGCTGCGAGCGGTGCCGGGGTTCGGGCCGGCCGAACGTGGCGACGGTCGACGGCAACGGCTGGCCCAAGGCCGCGGTCATCACGTCGAGGCGGGCCACCGCGTCGTCGTAGGCCTCGTCGACACGCTCGTCGGTGCCGTTCCAGTTCACCGCGTTGGCGATCAGGGTGATGGTGCCCTCGTGGTGGTCCACGGCCGCCAGGTCGGTGGCCAGCAGCAGCAACATGTCGGGCAGGTACAGGTCGTCGACCGCCAGCTCGGGCAGGCGTTCCAGCCGTCGCACCAGGTCGTAGGCGAAGAAGCCGACCATGCCGCCCGACAGCGGCGGCAGCCCGGGCATGGCGGCGGTGGCCAGCAGCTCGAGGCTGTCGCGCAGCACGCGCAGCGGGTCGCCGCCCGTGGGCGCGTCCTTCGGCACCGTGCCCAGCCACGCCGCTTCGCCGTCGCGCACGGTCAGCGCCGACGGCGCCCCCGCGCCGATGAAGGACCACCGCGACCAGGATCGGCCGTTTTCGGCGGACTCCAGCAGGAACGTACCGGGCCGGTTGGCGGCGAGCTTGCGGTAGGCGGACAGCGGAGTCTCGCTGTCGGCCAAGACCTTGCGAGTCACCGGGACCACACGGTGCTCCGCGGCGAGCTGGCGGAACTCCTCCCGTGAGGTGCCGGAGGCGAGGTGGGCGTGCACCGACCCATCTTCCCAGATGGGCCGACGAGGCATTCGGGCGTAGCGTGACGCGCATGAAACCTGGTGACACCGTGGCCGACTTCGAGCTCCCCGACCAGACGGGAGCGCCGCGCAAGCTCAGCGCTCTGCTCGCCGACGGCCCCGTGGTGCTGTTCTTCTACCCCGCCGCGATGACGCCCGGCTGCACCAAGGAGGCCTGTCACTTCCGCGACCTGGCCTCCGAATTCGCCGCCGTCGGCGCCAACCGGGTCGGCATCAGCGTCGATCCTGTGCAAAAGCAAGCCAAGTTCGCCGAGACGCAGAAGTTCGACTACCCGCTGCTGTCGGACACCGAGGGCGCCGTCGCCGCGCAGTTCGGCGTCAAGCGCGGGCTGCTCGGCAGGCTGATCCCCGTCAAGCGCACGACGTTCGTCATCGACACCGACCGCACGGTGCTCGACGTCATCTCCAGCGAGCTGAGCATGGACACCCACGCCGACAAGGCGCTGGAGACGCTGCGGGCGCGGTCCTCGGCCTAGCCCCTAACCCGCGCGAGACCTGTCAGGGGATGATCGCCAGGAACACGTAGGCGGCGAGCAACACCAGGTGCACCTCGCCCTGCAGCCGGGTGGCCCGGCCGGGCACCACCGTCAGCATGCTGATCACCACGGTCAGGGCCAGCAGCACCAGCTGGGTGGGCGCCAGGCCGAGCACCAACGGCCCCTTCAGCCAGATGCTCGCCAGCGCGATGGCGGGGATCGTCAGCCCGATGCTGGCCATCGCGGAGCCGTAGGCGAGGTTGAGGCTGGTCTGGATGCGGCCGCGCCGGGCCGCGCGCACCGCCGCGAGCGTCTCGGGCAGCAGCACCAGCATCGCGATCACCACGCCGACGAACGACTGGGGAAAGCCGGCCGCGGTCACCAGGCGTTCGACCGCCGGCGATTCCTGTTCGGCCAGGCCCACCACCGCCACCAGCGCGACGAGCAGCAGCACCAGGCTGACCAGCGCCGCACGGGCGCTGGGCGGGTCGGCATGGTTTTCATCCTCTTCGAAAAGCCGCTTCTGGCCCTTCTGCGCGACGGGCAGGAAGAAGTCGCGATGCCGGACGGTCTGCGTGAACACGAACAGCAGGTACAGCAGGAGCGAGGCGACCGCGGCGAAGATGAGCTGGCCCGGTGAGAACTCCTTACCGGGGTGGCTGATGGTGAAGGCGGGCAGCGCGAGGCTCAGCGTTGCCAACGTCGTGAGGGTGGCCAGCGCGGCTCCGCTGCCCTCGGCGTTGAACAGCGTCACGCCGTAGCGCCGCGAACCCCACGACAGCGACAAGCCCGCGATCCCGTTGGTGGTGATCATGAACGCGGCGAACGCGGTGTCCCGGGCGAGCGTGGCCGCCTCGTTGCCGCCCGATGCCATCAGCTCGACGATGAGGGCCACCTCGATGATCGTCACCGCGCCCGCGAGCACCAGCGACCCGAACGGCTCACCGACGCGGGCCGCGACCACCTCGGCGTGCTGAACGGCCGCCAGCACGGCCCCGATCAACAGCACGGCCTGCAGCGCGATCAGTACCGGCCCGAGGTGCTCGCCCCAGGTGGCCGTCAGCACGACGACGGCGATCACCGGCACCGCTGTGGTCCAGGAGGCCCACGACAGCCGTTTGCGCATCGCCCGCCATTCTCGCCGATGACGCGCGTCCGCGCCCGACGGGTGCACCCGGGCGAGGCAGTCATCTTCCGGCCTGGGCCGAATACGGCTTTGTGCGGCAGCGGCCTCAGTACCATGCTCACATGCCAGAAAGCGGCGGGCGCCACGAAGACCTGACCGAGGGGCAGGTCTTCGCCGGATACACGATCATCCGCCGCCTCGGCACCGGCGGCATGGGCCAGGTGTACTTGGCGCAGCACCCGCGGCTGCCGCGCCGCGATGCCCTCAAGATCCTGCCCGGCGAGCTGACCGCGAACGACGAATTTCGCCAACGCTTCAACCGCGAGGCCGACCTGGCGGCGAGCCTGTACAACGAACACATCGTCGGCATCCACGACCGCGGCGAATACAACGGGCAGCTGTGGATCTCGATGGACTACGTGCAGGGCACCGACGCCGCCAAACTGCTGCGCAGCCAGTACCCGTCGGGGATGCCGAAAGCCGATGTGGTGGAGATCATTTCGGCCGTCGCCGACGCGCTCGACTACGCCCATTCGCGCGGACTGCTGCATCGCGACGTCAAACCGGCCAACATCCTGCTGACCGACGCCAGCCCCAAACGACGGATCCTGCTCGCCGACTTCGGCATCGCCCGCGAATTGGGCGAGATCAGCGGTTTGACCGCGACCAACATGTTGGTGGGCACCACCGCCTACTGCGCGCCCGAACAGCTGCAGGGGCTCGATGTGGACGGGCGGGCCGACCAATACGCGCTGGGCTGCACCGCATTCGACCTGCTGGCCGGGTCCGCGCCGTTTCGCCACTCCAACCCGGCGGTGGTCATCACCCAGCACCTGTCCGCGCCGCCGCCGAACATCAGCGAGCGCCGGCCCGAGCTGGCCGACCTGGACGGCGCCATCGCCAAGGCGCTGGCCAAGAAGCCCGACGACCGCTTCGGCACGTGCGCCGAATTCGCCGCCGCGCTGGGCAGCGGGCTCGACACCGCGGCGTCGGAGGTGACGGCCGGCCCCACCTCGGTCATCCCCGCGCCAACGACGGTGATCCCGAAGCGCAAGAGCGCGACGCCCGCCCCGGCCGCGGAACGTTCCGGCGGGCGGGGACCGGTGGTGGCGATCGCCGCGCTCGTCGCGATCGCGGTGGTCGCCGTGGGCGCCTACTTCGGGGTCCGCGCCCTCGGTGCCCGAAACCACCAGCACAAAGCCGGCGCACCATCGGCGTCGGCGACGGCGCTGTCGCCCGGCAACCCAGCTCCGACTCCGGCACCCGCCGCGATCCAGCTGTCCGGCCAGATCACCGATCAGTCGGGCGTGCTCGGGCCGCTCGAGTACGACGCCGTCAACCGCGCGCTCACCAACCTCTACAACGGGCGCGGCACCAGGTTGTGGGTGGTGTACGTCCCGAACTTCGGCGGCCTAAAACCATTCAAGTGGGCCGAAAACGTCATGGTCGCAAACCATTTCACCGACAGCGACGCCATCCTGGCGGTGGCCACCGGCGAGCCCGCCTTTTCCTTCCGGGTGCCCAACGCGGCGCTCACCGGAAAGGCGATCGATTTGGAGATCATCCGCCGCGACCGCATCGCGCCGGCGGTGTTCCGCCACGAATGGGCGCGCGCGGCGATCGCGGCGGCCACCGGGTTGGACGTCGCGCCGAGCTAGCCTTCGGGCGCCAGCAACTGGTCGGCGTCGAAGCAGCTGTGATCGCCGGTGTGGCAGGCGCCGCCGACCTGGTCGACGGTCAGCAGCACGGTGTCGCCGTCGCAGTCCAGGCGCACCGAGTGGACGTGCTGGGTGTGCCCGGACGTCGCCCCCTTGATCCACTGTTCGCCGCGGGACCGCGAAAAGTACGTTGCCTCACGGGTTTCCAGCGTGCGGGCCAGCGCGTTGTCGTCCATCCAGGCGACCATGAGAACGTCGCCGCTGCCGCGCTCCTGCACGACGGCGGTGACGAGGCCTTCGGCGTTGCGCTTCAGCCGCGCGGCGATCTTCGGGTCGAGCGTCATCGGACCGTGATCTTTTCCGCCGCCATGGCTGCCTTGACCTGCCCGATGGTCAGTTCGCGGAAGTGAAAGACGCTGGCCGCCAACACCGCATCGGCCCCGGCGGCGACCGCGGGCGCGAAGTGTTCGACCGCGCCGGCGCCGCCGCTGGCGATCACCGGCACCGTGACCGCCGCACGCACCGCGCGCAGCATCGGCAGGTCGAACCCCGCCTTGGTGCCGTCGGCGTCCATCGAGTTGAGCAGGATCTCCCCCACCCCCAACTCGGCGCCGCGGACCGCCCATTCGACGGCGTCGATGCCGGTGCCGCGGCGCCCCCCGTGGGTGGTCACCTCCCAGCCCGACGGCGTCGGCGCCGACCCGGCTGGCACCGTGCGGGCGTCGACGGACAACACGATGCACTGCGAACCGAATTGGGTTGCCATTTCGGCGAGCAGGTCCGGCCGGGCGATCGCGGCGGTGTTGACCGACACCTTGTCGGCCCCCGCCCGCAGCAGGGTGTCGACGTCGGCCACGGTGCGCACCCCGCCACCGACCGTGAGCGGGATGAACACCTGCTCGGCGGTGCGGCGCACCACGTCCAGCATGGTCGCCCTGCCCGACGACGACGCCGTCACGTCCAGGAAGGTCAGCTCGTCGGCGCCCTCGGCGTCATACGCCGCCGCCAGCTCCACCGGATCGCCGGCGTCGCGGAGGTTTTCGAAGTTGACGCCCTTGACCACCCGCCCGGCGTCGACGTCCAGGCAGGGGATCACGCGCACGGCAAGGCCGGTACCGGAGTACATCTCAGTAGTCCTCCCGATCGCCGACGGCGCGCAGGATCTCGAGGACTTCCTCGTGCGCGCCGGGCGCGGCGGCCAGCACCGAGTCCGACGCGGGGGTCCACGGTTTGCCGGCCAGGTCGGTGACGATGCCGCCCGCGGACCGCACCTGCGCCACGCCGGCGGCGTGGTCCCAAACGTGGCCGCCGAAACTTATTGCCGCACCGACGATCCCGTCCGCGACGTAGACCAGGTCGATGCCGGTGGAGCCGTGCATGCGCAGCCGCGACGAGACCCGGCTCAGGTTCTCCAGCAGGGCGAGCCGGTAACGGCCCGGGAACCGGCCGCGCGAGTCGGCGCTGAACGTTCCGACCGCGAGGAGGCTGTCGGCCAGCTGCGTGGTTTCCAGCGACGGTTGCGGCGCACCGTTTTTGAGCAGCGGGCCGCCCGCGATGGCGGTGTAACGGTCGCCGATGAACGGCAGCCAGGTCAGGCCCGCGACGGGCTCGCCGTCGTGCAGCAGGGCCAGCAGGATCGCGGCCATCGGCGACCCGGCCGCGTAGTTGAACGTGCCGTCGACGGGATCCACCACCCACACCCACGGCGAGTTCACGTCGGTGCCGCCGAATTCCTCGCCGTGCACCCCGATCCCGGTGGTGGCTTGCAACGCGGTGACGACCTGCCGCTCGATGGCGAGGTCGATCTCGGTGGCGAAGTCGTTGCCCTTCTTGGCAACCGCGGAATCGGCGCGGTGGCCCTCCAGGAAGCGCGGCACCGCGGCGTCGAGGATGACGGACGCCTTGTCGACGAGGGGCGACACCATTGCGTTGAGGTCCATGCGGCTACGCCCTCATCGCGGCCAGGGCCTGCGGCAGGGTGAACCGCCCGGCGTAGAGCGCCTTGCCCACGATGGCTCCCTCGACCCCGCGGTCGGTGAGCGTCGCGATGGCGCGCAGGTCGTCCAGGCTCGACACGCCGCCCGACGCGATCACCGGGGCCTCGGTGCGGTCGGCCACCGCGCCCAGCAGCTCGAGGTTGGGGCCACCCAACGTCCCGTCCTTGGTGACGTCGGTGACGACGTACCGCGAACACCCTTGCCCGTCAAGGCGTTCCAGCACCTCCCACAGGTCGCCGCCGTCGGTCTCCCAGCCGCGGCCACGCAGCCGGTGCTGGCCTTCTGGATGGGTGGGGTCGATCTGGACGTCGAGGCCGACGGCGACCTTGTCCCCGTGTTCGTCGATGGCCCGCGCGCACCATTGGGGGTTCTCCAGGGCCGCGGTGCCGAGGTTGACCCGCGCGCAGCCGGTGGCCAACGCCGCGGCCAGCGAGTCGTCGTCGCGGATGCCGCCGGACAGCTCCACCAACACGTCGAGCTTGCCCACCACCGCGGCGAGCAGCTCGCGGTTGGAGCCGCGGCCGAACGCGGCGTCCAGGTCGACCAGATGGATCCATTCGGCCCCGTCGCGCTGCCAGCCCAGCGCGGCGTCCAGCGCCGAGCCGTACTCGGTCTCGCTGCCGGCCTTGCCCTGCACCAGGCGCACCGCGCGGCCGTCGACCACGTCGACGGCCGGTAACAGAATCAGCACAGTCCCTCCCGCGGGCCGAAAGTGCAACTGGCGACGCCCCTTCTCGGCGTTTGCGTCGCCAGTGGCGCTCTCGCGAAGTTGTTCACAGTCCCTCAACCCAATTGCTCAGCACCGCTGCGCCGGCGTCGCCACTCTTCTCGGGGTGGAATTGGGTGGCGGCCAGCGGCCCGTCCTCGACCGCGGCCAGGAACGGCACCTGGTGGGTCGCCCACGTCAGCATGGCCTCCGGCGAACCCTCCCACCGCTGCGCGGCATAGGAGTGCACGAAGTAGAACCGCGCGCCGGGGGCCAGCCCCCTGAACAGCGCGCTGCCGGGCGCGGGATCCACCACGTTCCAGCCCATGTGCGGGATCACCGGGGCGTCCAGCCGGGTGACCGCCCCCGGCCACTGCCCGCAGCCCTTGGTCTCCACCCCGAATTCCACGCCGCGGGCGAACAGGATCTGCATGCCCACACAGACGCCCAGCACCGGGCGCCCGGCGGCCACCCGCTCGGCGATGATGCGGTCTCCCCCGACTTTCCGCAGGCCCGTCATGCACGCCTCGAACGCGCCGACCCCCGGCACCACCAGCCCGTCGGCGGCCGCCGCGGCCGCCGGGTCCGCGGTCACCTCGACCGACGCACCGACCCGCTGCAGCGCGCGTTGCGCCGACCGCAGGTTGCCCGAGCCGTAGTCGAGCACCACAACAGATCTGGTCACAGAACACCTTTGGTGGACGGCACACCCGACACCCGGGGATCGCGTTCGACCGCCTGACGCAGCGCGCGGGCCACCGCCTTGTATTCGGCCTCGGTGATGTGGTGCGGGTCGCGGCCGTGCAGGACGCGCACGTGCAGCGCGATGCGGGCGTTGGAGGCCAGCGTTTCGAACACGTGCCGGTTGACGACGGTGTGATACGGCACCGAGCTGCCGGTGATCGTGGTGTGCTGCAGGTGATCCGGCTCGCCGGTGTGCACGCAGTACGGCCGCCCGGAGACGTCGACCGCGGCGTGGGCCAGCGCCTCGTCCATCGGGATGAAGGCGTCCCCGAAGCGGCGGATGCCCTTCTTGTCGCCCAGCGCCTGCCCGAGCGCCTGGCCCAGCGCGATGGCGGTGTCCTCGATGGTGTGGTGGCCCTCGATCTCGACGTCGCCCTTGGTGCGCACGGTCAGGTCGAAGCTGGCGTGGCTGCCCAGCGCTGTCAGCATGTGGTCGTAGAACGGCACGCCGGTGTCGACGTCGACCTGTCCGGTGCCGTCGAGGTCGAGCTCGACGACGATGTCGGATTCCTTGGTGCGCCGTTCAATCCGGGCGCGGCGTGTTTCGGTGCTCACGGGGCTCCTACTGAGGTGGCTGGGGCCAGTTCGGTGGCCGCGATCTGGGCGCTGGCCCGCAGGAAGGCGTCGTTCTCCTCGGCCAGGCCCGTTGTGGCGCGCAGGTAGCCGGGGATCCCGACGTCGCGAATCAGGACGCCGGCTTCCAGGTAGCGCTGCCAGGCGGCCGGCGCGTCGGCGAATTCGCCGAACAGCACGAAGTTCGCGTCGCTCGGGACCACCCGAAAACCCATGCCGCTCAACGCCGTTGTGACGCGCTCCCGCTCGGCGATCAGGGTGGCCACGCTGCCCAGGGTGTCGTCGGCGTGCCGCAGCGCGGCGCGGGCCGCGGCCTGGGTGACCGACGAAAGGTGATACGGCAGCCGCACCAGCAGCATCGCGTCGATCATCGCCGGCGTGGCGATCAGGTACCCGAGCCGCCCGCCGGCGAACGCGAATGCCTTGCTCATGGTGCGGGTGACGACGAGCTTGGTCGGATACTCCTCGACCAGCGCCACCGCGCTGGGCTGCGACGAGAACTCGCCATAGGCCTCGTCGACGATCAGGATGCCCGGCACGACGTCGAGCAGCCGCCGCAGGTCGGCCAGTGAAACGCTTTGCCCGGTCGGGTTGTTGGGGCTGGCGACGAACACCACGTCGGGCCGGCGTTCGACGACGGCGGCGACGGCGGCATCCACATCGAGGCCGAAGTCGTCGGCGCGCGCCGCCTCGAGCCACTCGGTGCGGGTGCCGCCGGCGATGATCGGGTGCATCGAGTAGGACGGGACGAACCCGATCGCACTGCGCCCCGGCCCGCCGAACGCCTGCAGCAGCTGCTGCAGGATCTCGTTGGAACCGTTGGCGGCCCAGAGGTTTTCGACATCGAGCGGGGTCCCGGTCTGGGCACTTAGGTACGCGGCCAGGTCGCGGCGCAGCGCGAGCGCGTCGCGGTCGGGGTAGCGGTGCAGGTCGGCGGCGGCCTCGCGCACCGACCGCACCACGTCGTCGACCAGCGCCTGGGTGGGCGGGTGCGGGTTCTCGTTGGTGTTCAGCCGCACCGGAACCGCCAATTGCGGCGCCCCGTACGGCGATTTGCCGCGCAGGTCGTCGCGCAGCGGCAGGTCGTCCAGCGTGGGCTTGTCGCGTTCGGTCATCGCTCGAACCTTCGCCGGACCGCCTCGCCGTGCGACGGCAGGTCCTCGGCCTCGGCCAGCACGACCACGTGTCCGGACACGTCTTTCAGCGCCGCCTCGGTGTAGTCGACGACGTGGATGCCGCGCAGGAACGTCTGTACCGACAGGCCGCTGGAATGCCGCGCGCTGCCCCCGGTGGGCAGCACGTGGTTGGACCCGGCGCAGTAGTCGCCGAGGCTCACCGGCGCGTACGGGCCGACGAAAATTGCTCCGGCCGAACGTATTCGGCCCGCGACCGCTGCCGCGTCGGCGGTCTGAATCTCCAGGTGCTCGGCGGCGTAGGCGTTGACCACCTTGACGCCGGCGTCCAGGTCGTCGACCAGGATGATCGCCGACTGGGGCCCGCCGAGCGCGGCCGTCACCCGTTCGCGGTGCACGGTGGTTTGCAGCTGGGCGGCCAGCTCGACGTCGGTGGCGGCGGCCAGGCTTTCGCTGGGGGTCACCAACACGCTGCCCGCCATCTCGTCGTGCTCGGCCTGGCTGATCAGGTCGGCGGCCACGTGCGCGGGGTCGGCCGTGTGGTCGGCGAGGATGGCGATCTCCGTCGGCCCCGCCTCGGCGTCGATGCCCACCCGGGACCGGCACAGCCGCTTGGCGGCGGTGACGTAGATGTTGCCGGGCCCGGTGATCATGTCGACCGGCGCGAGGTCCGAGCCGTCGGTGTCGGTGCCGCCGTAGGCCAGCAGCGCGACCGCCTGCGCGCCGCCGACGGCCCACACCTCGTCGACGCCGAGCAGCCGGGCCGCGGCCAGGATCGTCGGGTGCGGCAGGCCATGGAACTGGCCTTGCGACGCCGCCTGCGGCGGGCTGGCCACCACCAGCGAGCCGACCCCGGCGGCCTGCGCCGGCACCACGTTCATCACCACGCTGGACGGATACACCGCGTTGCCGCCGGGCACGTACAGGCCCACCCGCTCGACGGGCACCCACCGCTCGGTGACCGTCGCGCCGGGGCCGAGCGTCGTGGTGACGTCGGCGCGGCGCTGGTCGGCGTGCACGGCGCGGGTGCGCTCGATCATGACCCGCAGCGCCTCGGCTACCGCCGGTACGAGATCCGCCAGCGCCTTGTCGAGTGCCGCGCCCGGCACCCGGACGGCCGGGGGCCGCACCCCGTCGAAGGACGCGCCGTATTCCAGCGCCGCCTCGGCCCCGCGCTCCGCGACGGCCTCCACGATGGGGCGCACCGTGGGCAGCACGCTGTCCACGTCGGCCCCGCCGCGCGGCAGCGCCGCCCGCAGCCGGGCGGCCGTCAGCTCCGCGCCGCGCAGGTCAATGCGGGCGATCGTGTTCACGTAGACCATTGTCCCTGATGGGAGCAACCGGATTAGCTCTCGGGGGTTCGCGGCCATCCGTCGAGGCCGGATGCCGGATTGTGTCAATGGCCACCCAACGCGGTTTCTCCTGGCATTAAATAACCACTTCGATTAAACATTTGGTGACTGAAACGCTCGTTCGCAGCGCTGACGTGGGCGAAGCGGCCGGGCATGGCCCCCCCGAAGGCAGTGCGAATTGGATGCAACCGAGCACGCAAGGCTGCGCATCGTGTCCACGAGGGTTCAGCCACCGACCAATTTTGGGAGGCTGGTCACCCGGAGCCGGCTCATCGACCTGATGCGGGCCGGCCGCGCCAAGCGGCTGACGTTGATCCACGCACCGGCCGGGTACGGCAAAACCACCCTCGCGATGCAATGGCAACAGGAGTTGAGTTCGGAGGGCGTGCCCGCGGCATGGGTGAGCCTGGACGGCGACGACAGGGACGTCGTCTGCTTTCTCGGGCACCTTGTCGAGGCCGTGCGGCGGGTAGAACCTAGTGTCGGCGCGGATCTGGGAAATCTGCTGGAGCAGCAGTCCGACAATGCGCGGCGCTACGTGCTGGCCGAGCTCGTCAATCAACTCGCCGAATGCCCGCGCCCAGTCGCGATCGTGCTCGATGACTGGCACCTGGTCGATGGCTCCGACGCGATGGGAGCGCTGGAATTCCTGTTCAACTCCGGCCCGGACAACCTGCAGTTGATCGTCACCAGCCGAACCCGCGCACCGGCGATCGGCAAACTCCAAGTGCGTAACCAGGTCGTCGAAATTGACGCAGCACAGCTGCGTTTCGACGAGAGGGAATCCGCCGAATTCCTTCTGGACCTCAATGCGCTCGAGCTCAGCGATGACGATGTGCACCGCCTGTGGTGCAACACCGACGGCTGGATCGCGGCCCTACAGCTGGCCAGCCTGTCATTGCGCAACGCCTCGGACGCGTCTGCGCTGGTCGGCGGCTTCTCCGGGCGCCACCACTCCATCGGCGATTACCTGGCCGAAAACGTGCTCGACGCGTTGCCCGACGAACTGCTGAGATTTTTGCTGACCACCTCGATCTGTGACCGCCTGTGCGGTGGCCTGGCCGCCGCAGTCAGCGGCCAGCTTCGGGGGCAAGCCATCCTCGAAGAACTCGAACGCCGGGACATGTTTTTGCTACCGCTCGATGACGACCGTGAGTGGTTTCGCTATCACCACCTATTCGGTGGATACCTGCGACAGCGGCTGGAACGCGACCACGCCGACCAAATCAAGGGCCTACACAGGGCGGCCTCGGCGTGGTTTGCCGATCACGGGCTGCTGAGCGAGGCAGTGACTCACGCGCTGGCCGCCGGTGATGACGCCGATGCGGTAGATCTGGTGGAACGGCAGGCCATGTATCTGGTCGAACACAGCCGCATGGGCAGCCTGCTCGGGTTGGTGGACAAATTACCCGGCAACTTGGTGTTTGGACGGCCAGGCCTGCAGATCGCCATCGCGTGGGCCAACTGCCTGCTGCAGCGGGCCGAGGAGGCCGAGATCGCACTCGACCACGTGCGCACAGCCCTGCTTGCGAGTACCGATGCAACCAGCGCCGAAATCCTCGGTGAGGCCGACGTTGTGCAGGCCTGCACCGACGTTTACCGCGACCGCATCGACCGAGCCGTCGCCCTGGTCACTCCGTGCATCGCGAATCATCAACGCTGCCGGCCCTTTCTGGTAGCGGTGTCGGCGAACATCCACACGTTCGTCGACATTCACACGTTCGGTCACGAGAACGCGTTGTCACTCCAACGCTGGGCGAAGGGCTTTCACGACACGGCCAGCGGACCCTTTGTCGGCGTCTACGGGCGATGCTTTGCCGGCCTGGCCGCCGGATCTCAGCTCGATATGCGCGCCGCCGAAGACCACTACGCCGGGGGCCTGGCTCTGGCGCAGCGCGTGGCCGGCCGCCATTCTCACGCGGCCCGATTGGCGGGGTCGCTGCTGGGCACCGTCTGTTACGAACGCGGCGAAATCGAAACAGCCGAACGGCTATTGACAGAATGCCATGAACTCGGGGCCGAAAGCGGCGTAGCGGAATTCATGATCGCGACCTACACCAGGCTGGCCCGCATCAAAGTGCTAAAAGGGGACGTCGATGGCGCCCTTTCCTTGCTCGATGAAGGCGATCAGGCGGCGCAACGCCTTTCGCTACCCCGGTTGTCCGCGGCCCTCGACTACGAACGCGTGCGTCTGTACCTGGGGGTCGGCGACACGGACCGCGCCCAAGACACTCTGAGGCCCCATCTGGCGGATATCGCGTCGGGCATGGACGGCATCGCAATGGCAACGCGTCACTACCAACTCGGAATGCACGCACGGATCCTGGGCGCCCAGCGCGACTACGGCGCCGCCCACGAACTGATTTCCACGATCAAGCGCGAAAGCAGTTCCAGCGGATGGCGTTACGCCGAGATCAACAGCACCATCGAGCTCGCCAGGGTGCTTTCCCTTAGCGGGGACACCCATGCCGCGATTGAAACACTTGTGCCCGGATTAGTGGTGGGCGCGCAGTCCGGCATCATGCGCACCGTCATCGACGCCGGTCCGGAGGTGTTGGACGTTGTGGTCGGCCTCCGCGAAGCCGGCCGAACCGGTCGCTGGCCGGCCGGCTTACCCGAAGTTCCGTTCGACTACCTGTCGCGGTTGCTCAGCACCGCCCAAGCCGACGTCTCAAGAGCAGCGATTCCAGTGATCGGCCGCGCCACCGGTCGCGGTCCTCTGCCGGAGGAACCGCTCAACGCCCGCGAAGTGGAAATCCTGCGCCTGGTGGAGGCCGGACTTGCGAACAAACAGATCGCCCGCAGTGTCGGAGTGACCATCAACACCGTCAAGTGGTATCTCAAGAGCATCTACGTCAAGCTCGGTGTGACCACACGCGGCGAATCGATATCCGAGGCGCGACGGCGCGAGATCCTGCCTTGAACCGCCGAAAGTCATGACTGACGTTCGAAACTCAGATCAGGCGGCTCAGCAGATCCCGCGCCGCCGCCGTCACGTGTGCGCGGTCGAAGGTGATTGCCATGTCGAAACGACGGACTTCACTCTCATCGGAATATCCTGAATCACAGCGTTTTTCACGCGCGATTACCGCCGCCGCGGTGTCGGGGCCGAGCGCCAGGATGGTGGACTCACCCGACAATGGATCAGCGTGATCGAGCGTCACCCGCCTTACCCGCGGCCCCAGATCGGCGGGTGGGTTCTCGGCGAAAACCGCTACCAGCGCCGACCTTTCGGCAATAGCCGAAAGCCGTCGTTTCGTTGCCTCACTCAGGTCATCACTCGATTGCATCGTCCTCAAGACGATCGGAGGGCTTTCCGCGCTGACCGCGACGTGTTCGACATGCCCGAACAGCTCGACCAAAATCTGCTCACGAACGGTCCGAGTATTCCGCACCGTCGTCGCCAGGTCGAACGTTGAGGCATGGGCACCCGCCGGCGGGTACGTCGTCGGCATCTGGTTGGAGAACGCCGACGGGGCCACCGATAGCTCCCCGGGCACGCCGAACCGGATCCCCTGCCCCAGCGTGGCGCCATATGCCAACGCCCGTTCCAGATGGGCGTCGGTCTCGATACCCTCCGCGCAGATGACCGCGCCCGTCCGCTCATGGTGCGCGGTGATCGCCGCGACCGTGCGGGCCTGCATCCGATCGGGTTGGCGTTGCACAACTCCCATGTCCAGCTTCAAGATCTCCGGCGCCACCACGTCGAGCAAAGCCAACGAGTCCGGATGCGCCCCGATGTCGTCGAGCGCGATCGCGAATCCCAGCGAGCGCAGGGCCGCGACCTTGCGAAGAAGTGCCCGAGGATTGGTCAACAGACCCCGTTCGGTGAGCTCGAACGTCAGACGAAACCAGGCGGCGGCGCGCATGAAATCAAGGTCGTCAGCCGGATTGACATGCGTGGTTACCGGTTCGGTGTTGACCAGCAACAGCATTCCGGGGGTGGACCGGCCTTTCAGTGCCCCCTGCACCGCGGCACGGACACACGCATGGTCCAGATGATCTAAGCGGCCCGTTCTGGCCGCGTGAGCGAATAGGTCAACCGGCGCTGCGTCGGGCAGAGCCGGCCAGCGGGCCAACGCTTCGTAGCCGACGACCGTCTCGCTGGGCAACGCCACCACACGCTGGTATGCCGCGACCAGCCCCCGACCCAGGACGGCTTCATCAAGCGCGTTGCTCTGCGGTTCGTCCGCAAACACCGCCCTACCCCTGCGCACCACCACTGACCATGGACTGGACGCTAAACCCGCAAGCACGCAGTTCGGTGCGTAGCCACCCGTTTTCATCGTTGCTGCTACCCGAAAAGGGCTTGTGCCGGGCCTCGGTCCGAATGGCGGGTGAAGCGGGTTTCCCGGCGGGCGTCGCCGGCCGCTACAGTGCGCATGAAAGGCGATACGAGACCCGCAGAGTTTCGGCAAGGAGCCGCAATGTCCACGAAGGATCACCCGAACAACGCCCCGGGCGTCCCGATGGTATTCCCGGTCTGGTTCGAGCGCTTCCAGATCAAATACTTCAACCCGGCGGTCAAGCCGATCGCGCGTTTTCTGCCAGGGACCGCGACCATCAAGCACCGCGGTCGCACCTCCGGCAAGGAGTACGAGACGATCATCACCCCCTACCGCAAGGGCAACGTGCTGGCGATCGCGTTGGCCCATGGCAAGACGAACTGGGTCAAGAACGTGCTGGCCGCCGGCGAGGCGGACGTGCAGTACAGCCGCAACCGCGTCGTGCACATCACCAACCCCCGGATCCTGCCCGCCGGTTCCGACGGCGAGGGTCTGCCGCGGATGGTCCGCGCGCAGCTGGGTCGGGTCGGGGTGTTCGTCGGCGACATCGCCTGAGCGCGCAACTGGCACTTTCGCGGCCGGATGAAGCGGCCCTACATGTCCAGGCCGATGTCGAGCACGCGCACCGAGTGGGTCAGCGCGCCGACGGCCAGGTAGTCCACGCCGGTCGCGGCGTAGGTCGCCGCGTTCTCCAGGCTTAGGCCGCCGGAGGATTCGAGCAGCACGGCGGGCGCCCGGGTGTCGCGGCGCTGCACGGCGATCTGCGTCTGCCACACCGGGAAGTTGTCCAGCAGGATCAGCTCGGGCTTCTCGGGCAGCACCTCGTCCAGCTGCTCGAGCGAATCCACCTCGACTTCGCACGGCAGGTTGGGGGCGGCTTCGCGCACCGCGCGCAGCGCCTCGACCACGGACCCGGCGGCCGCGACGTGGTTGTCCTTGATCAGCGCCGCGTCGCCCAGCCCCAGCCGGTGGTTGACGCCGCCGCCGACGCGCACCGCGTATTTTTGCAGGGCACGCAGGCCCGGCAGGGTCTTTCGGGTGTCGCGGACCTTGGCCTTGGTGCCGTGCACCGCGTCGACCCAGGCCGAAGTCGCGGTGGCGATTCCCGACAGGTGGCAGATGAGGTTCAACGCGGTCCGCTCCGCGGTCAACAGGCCGCGGGTCTCCGCCTTGACCGTCAACAGCGGATCGCCCGGGCGCAGCCGCGCGCCGTCCTCGACGCGATCGAGCACTTGATAGCCGCCGGCGCCGAGCACCTCGTCGAGGACCAGCAACGCGACGTCCACGCCGGCGATCACGCCCGGCTCGCGGGGCACCATCGAAGCAGTGACCACCGCGCCGGCGGGGACCGTGGCCTGGGTGGTGACGTCGGGGCCGTAGCGCAGATCCTCGTCCAGCGCTCGCCGGATCAGGTCGCGGGCGGTGTCGAGTTCGCCGTCAGACAGCATCGTCATCCCACCGCCGCCAGCGCCTCCACCAGCACCGAGTTCTGGTCGTCGGCCAGCCGGAGCACGCTGCTGCGGGCTTGTTCGGGCGCGGCGTCCGGGTACTCCGCGCGGTGGTGGCAGCCGCGGCTTTCGTTGCGCGCCAAGGCCCCCGCGGTCACCGCCCGGGCGGTCAGCGTCAGCGCGACGTCCTCGAAATCGCGTCGTCCGGCGATGTCGCGGACCGGCGCCCCGGACAGCTTGTCGGACAACCGGTTCAGCCCGGCGGCGTCGCGCACCACCGAGGCGTCCCGGCTCATTGCCCGGTGCAGGTCGCCGCGCGGGGTGGCGGTGTGCTCGACGGGCTCGGGCGCGAGCGCGCGGATGCGCCCGCTGGCCGCCGCGTGCGCGGCCGCGGCCTTCCCGGCGCGCCCGCCCACCACCAGCCCCTCGAGCAGGCTGTTGGACGCCAGGCGGTTCGCGCCGTGCATCCCGGTGCGGCCCACCTCGCCCGCGGCGAAGAGCCCGGGCAACTCCGTCCGCCCGTGCACGTCGGTGACCACGCCGCCGCAGCTGTAGTGCGCGCCGGGGACGACCGGGATGGCTTGACGGACGGGGTCGATCCCGGCCTCCCGGCACGCCGCGGTGACCGTCGGGAACCGCGCCTCGAAGCCCGCGATGCCGCGCGCGTCGAGGAAGACGCACGGGTCGCCGGTCTCCCGCAGCCGCGCGTCGATGGCCGCCGCGACGACGTCGCGGGGGGCCAGGTCGCCCAGCGGGTGGACGCCGGCCGTGACCGAATTGCCTTGCGAATCAAGCAGTATCGCGCCCTCGCCCCGGATCGCCTCGGTGACCAGCGGGCGCCGTCCGCCGCCGCCGCCGTAAAGCATCGTCGGGTGGAACTGGATGAACTCGAGGTCGCTGACCGGCACGCCGGCCCACAGCGCCAGCGCGATGCCGTCGCCGGTGGAGCCGTCGGGATTGGTGGTCGCCCCGTAGAGGTGCCCGAGGCCGCCGGACGCGAGAATCACCGAGGGCGCGTTGATGATTCCGTAGCCGTCCACGCCGCCCAGCAGGACCCCGGTGACGGTGTCGTCGTTGCGCAACACCCGCAGGGCCACATGGCCGGCGCGGATGTCCAGCCTGGCCGCGGCGTGGTCGAGCGCGCGCTGCACCTCGGCGCCGGTGGCGTCGCCACCGGCGTGCACGATGCGCCGCCGGGAGTGCCCGCCCTCGCGCGTCACGTCCCAGCGGCCGGGGACGGCTTCGTCGAATCGCGCTCCGTCACCGACCAATTCGGACACCGCCCGGTACCCGTCGGCGACAATGGAGTACACCGCGTCGGGATCGCACAGGCCGGCGCCGGCGGCCAGGGTATCGGCGACGTGGGCCTCGGCGGAGTCTGGGTTTTCCGGGTTGTCCGGCAGGACCACCGCGATGCCGCCCTGCGCGTAGTGCGTCGCGGTACCGCCCTTCGCCCGGTCGGCCTTGCTCAGCACGACGACGCTGCGGCCGGCGCGATGGGCCGCCAGCGCCGCGGCCAAACCACCGACGCCGGTGCCGATTACGACGACGTCGGCGGAGTGGGTCCAGTCCGGGCGGGTGATCATTCGCCGCCGCCCGGCTGCCCGATCTCGATCATGCGCTGCACGCTGCGCCGGCCCGCCGCCGCGATGTCGGGGTCGACGTGGACTTCGTCGGCCCCTTCGACCAGGCAGCGCAGCAGCGCGGCGGGGGTGATCATCTTCATGTATTTGCAGGAGGCTCGGTCGTTGACCGCGCGGAAGTCGACTTGCGGTGCGGCCCGACGCAATTGGTGCAGCATGCCGACCTCGGTGGCGACCAGGACCTTGCGGGCGTGGGTCTCGTGGGCGGCCTCGAGCATGCCGCCGGTGGACAGGATCTTCACCCGCTCGGCCGGGAAGGCGCCCTCGCCGGCGAGGTACAAAGCCGAAGTGGCGCAGCCGCATTCGGGGTGCACGTACAGCTCGGCGTCGGGGTTCGCCCGCGCCTGCTCGGAGAGCTCGTCGCCGTTGATGCCGGCGTGCACGTGGCATTCCCCGGCCCACACGTGCAGGTTCTTACGGCCCGTCACGCGCCGGACGTGGGCGCCGAGGAACTGGTCCGGGCAGAACAGCACCTCGCGGTCGGGGTCGATGGACTCGACGACCTCGACCGCGTTGGACGACGTGCAGCAGATGTCGGTTAGGGCCTTCACCGCGGCGGTGGTGTTGACGTAGGAGACGACGACGGCGCCGGGGTGCTCGTCCTTCCACGCGCGCAGCTCGTCAGGGGTGATGGAATCGGCCAGCGAGCAGCCGGCCCGCTGGTCCGGGATGAGCACGGTCTTGTCCGGGCTGAGGATCTTGGCGGTCTCGGCCATGAAGTGCACCCCGCAGAACACGATGGTGTCCTCGGGCGCGTCGGCCGCGATCCGCGACAGCGCCAGTGAGTCGCCCACATGGTCGGCGACGTCCTGGATGGCGGGCAGCTGGTAGTTGTGCGCAAGCAGCGTGGCGCCGCGAAGCGTGGCCAGCCGGCGAACCTCGGCGGCCCACTGCTCGTCCCCGTCCAGGCCGGCGTACCCGGCGGCGGTATCGGTGATGCGGGCACTCATGTCGTCCGCGAGCGTGTCCATGCCAATCGAAACCGTCACAGCGGTTCCTTTCGTCCCGGGAGGTTTTCGACTTAGAATCGAAAACATGCGCCATACTAGCACTGAACACGAGGTGCTCGCCGTCGTGTTTCAGGTTCGTCAGGTAACGGGCGCTACGCGCAGAGAAAAACCGCAGTTGAACGTGCTGTTATGGCAGCGTGCCAGGGATCCGCAGAAAGGTGCCTGGTCGCTGCCGGGCGGACGGCTGCGCAACGACGAGGACCTGACCACCTCCGTTCGCCGCCAGCTGGCCGAAAAGGTCGACCTACGAGAGCTGGCTCACTTGGAGCAGCTCGCTGTGTTTTCCGACCCACTCCGGGTGCCCGGTGCGCGGGTGATCGCGTCGACGTTCCTGGGCCTGGTGCCCTCCCCCGCCACCCCCGAGCTGCCGCCGGACACTCGCTGGCACCCGGTGAATTCGCTGCCGCCGATGGCGTTCGATCACGGCCCGATGGTGGCCCACGCCCAGACCAGGCTGGTCGCCAAGATGTCCTACACCAACATCGGGTTCGCCTTGGCACCAAGGGAATTCGCGCTTTCCACGCTGCGCGACATCTACGGCGCCGCGCTGGGCTACCAGGTCGACGCGACGAACCTGCAGCGGGTGCTGGCCAGGCGCGGGGTCATCAGCCAGACCGGCACCATCGCGCAGTCAGGCCGCAGCGGGGGGCGCCCGGCGGCGCTGTACCACTTCACCGACTCCCAGCTGCGGGTCACCGACGAATTCGCCGCGTTTCGGCCGCCCGGCCAGCTGTAGCCAGCGGCCGCCCCCGACACGCCGGTACATTGGGCGGAACACCCTCGCCCGTGAGCTGGGGGGACCACGAGAACTGGCTCACAACGCGGCGATTACGTTTTGGCCACCGCCCGTTCATGCGCGAGAATGCCGGTTGGCCAAGGAGGGATCTGCGAATGGTTGAGCTCGGCAATCTCGCGGGGACGCAGGGCGCTCAGTGGATCGGGCGGCCACAGCACGAGGAGCTGCAGCGCAAGGTCCGGCCGCTGCTGCCCTCGGACGACCCGTTCTACCAGCCCCCGCCCGGCTACCAGCACGCCGAGCCGGGGACGGTGCTGCGCTCGCGCGACGTCGAGCTGGCGTTTCTCGGTCTGATCCCGCAGCCCGTCAAGGCCGTGCAGCTGCTCTACCGCACGATGAACATGAACGGCGAGGCCGAGGCGACGGCGACCACCGTGATCGTCCCCGCCGAGCTGGCTCCCGGGCAGACCTGCCCGGTGTTGTCCTACCAGTGCGCGATCGACGCGATGACCTCCCGCTGCTTTCCGTCCTATGCGCTGAGGCGCCGCGCGAAGGCCCTCGGATCGATCAGCCAGTTCGAGTTCCTGCTGATCACCGCCGCCGTCGCCGAGGGCTGGGCCGTGTCGGTGCCCGACCACGAAGGCCTCCACGGCTCGTGGGGCGCGCCGTACGAGCCCGGTTACCGCGTGCTGGACGGCATCCGTGCCGCCCTGAGCTCCGACCGGCTCGGGCTGGCGCCGTCGGCGCCGATCGGCCTGTGGGGCTACTCCGGCGGCGGCCTGGCCAGCGCGTGGGCCGCGGAAATGTGCGGCGAGTACGCCCCCGACCTGGACATCGTCGGCGCGGTGCTGGGCTCGCCCGTCGGCGACCTCGGCCACACGTTCCGCAGGCTCAACGGGAGCTTCCTGGCCGGCCTGCCCGCGCTGGTGGTGGCCGCGCTCGCCAAGGTCTATCCCGACCTGGACCGGGTGATCAAGGAGCACACCAACGAGGAGGGCCGCGCCCTGCTCGACTCCTTGCAGGAGATGACGACCGTGGAAGCGGTCCTGAGGATGGCCGGCAAGAACATGGGCGACTACCTCGACGAGCCGCTCGAAGACATCCTGTCCACCCCGGAGATCACGTACGTCTTCGACAGCATCAAGCTGGGCGCGGCAGTGCCGACGCCGCCGGTGCTGATCGTGCAGGCGGTGCACGACTACCTGATCGATGTGCACGACATCGACAATCTCGCCGACGCCTATTCGGCCGGCGGCGCCCGGGTCACCTACCACCGGGACGCGTTCAACGAACACATGTGCCTGCACCCGCTGTCCGCGCCGATGACGCTGCGCTGGCTCACCGACCGGTTCGCCGGCCGGCCGCTGACTGAGCATCTGATCCGGACGACGTGGCCGACGATGTTCAACCCGATGACCTACGTGGGCATGGCGCGGCTGGTCAAGATCGCGGCCAAGGTCATCACCGGCCGCAAGATCCCGCACCGTCCCCTGTAAGGCCGCTACGAGACGGCGGCCTCCGGGGCCTCGGGCTCCATCGGCACCCCGCCTGCAGGCCTACCGGTCACCGGAAGGCCGCCCAGGTCGTCGCGGGCGTCGGCGGCCGCGAGCAGGGCGTACACCAGCGCGGCGACTCCGGCGGGCCACATCAGGGTGACCGCCACCTGCGGCACATCGAGGGCGAAGAACACCGGCGGCGCCTGGGTCACGTAAGCGACCGAGGGGCTGCCCGACAGCGGGACGGCGTCGAAGTTCAGTGCGCCGTAGCGCAGCCGAACCAGCAGCGCGCCCGCCCCCGCGGCCACCGCGGCGGCGACCACCATGCCGACCGACAGCCCGACGACCATCGCGGGTCCGCGGTGCTCGCGCCGCTGCCACACCAGCACCGCTCCCACCACCGCCAGCGCCGTCAACAGGCCCAGCAACAGGGCCGGCGCGATGAAGAAGTGCTCCGATTCGGTGCCGAGGTAGTCGTGGACCCGCTCGCCGGCCCGCGTGATCGCCACCACCGCGCGAATCGGCGGAGCGATCCAGGCCCACAGCCCACCAATCACCAGCCCGGTCGCGGCCAACCCAAGCGCCACGGCGACGACCGCGCGCACCCGCGCGCGGCGGGGAACGCCGACGGGCTGCATGGGCGCCGGCTCGGCGTACTCGGTCACCGCTGGGCCTCCATGTCCGCCGAGTCCACCTCTCCATGCCGCGCGCACTGCGCTCGCCACCCGTCGGGCCGAACCTGGACCACCATCCGGCGTCCGCACTGCGCGCAGAACCGGGGCGGCTCGAGCCCCAGCTGGGCGGCCGTCGGCACGGCCGTGCCCGCCAATTCCCCGGTGTAGACGTTGTAGACGCCGGCGCCGACCGGGGCGCCTAGATCCCGAACCACGTCTTCAAGTTTCTTACAGGCTGGCGTTCAGCGCCTTGATCGGCATCTGCAGATCCTCGAGCAGTTCCAGGTCCGCTTCGGCGGGGCGCCCGAGCGTGGTCAGGTAGTTCCCGACGATGACCGCGTTGATGCCGCCCAGGATGCCCTGCTTGGCGCCGAGGTCACCGAGGGTGATCTCGCGGCCGCCGGCAAAACGCAGCATCGTGCGCGGCAACGCCAGCCGGAACGCGGCGACCGACTTCAACGCCTCGCTGACCGGCAGCACCTCCAGGTCGCCGAACGGCGTGCCCGGCCGCGGGTTGAGGAAGTTCAACGGCACCTCGTCGGGGCCGAGTTCGGCCAGGTCGGCCGCGAATTCCGCCCGCTGCTCCAGGGTTTCGCCCATGCCGAGGATGCCGCCGCAGCACACTTCCATGCCGGCGTCGCGCACCATCGACAGCGTCTCCCAGCGCTCTTCCCAGGTGTGGGTCGTCACGACGTTGGGGAAGAACGAGCGAGCGGTCTCCAGGTTGTGGTTGTAGCGGTGCACGCCCATCGCGGAGAGCTGCTCCACCTGCCCGGCGCTCAGCATCCCCAGCGAGCAGGCGATGTTGATCTCCACCTCGTCGCGGATCGCCTCGATGCCGGCCGCCACCTGCGTCATCAACCGCTCGTCGGGGCCGCGCACCGCGGCGACGATGCAGAACTCGGTGGCGCCGGACTTGGCGGTCTGCTTGGCCGCCTCGACCAGGCTGGGGATGTCGAGGCGCGCGCTGCGCACCGGGGACGAGAACAGCCCGGACTGGGAGCAGAAGTGGCAATCCTCCGGGCACCCGCCGGTCTTGAGGCTGATGATGCCCTCGACCTCGACCTCGGGGCCGCACCAGCGCATCCGCACCTCATGGGCCAGGGCCAACAGCTCCTCGAGGCGGTCGTCAGGCAGCTGCAGCACCCACAGCACCTGGTCCCGGGTCAGGCCCTGGCCGCCCTGAAGCACCTGCCGGCGGGCCACCGCGAGGATGTCGTCGTTCGAGTCGTCGGCGTCGGTCGTCGGCCGAGTTGCCGCTTGAGTCACCAGGTACTCCCCTGCATCTTTTGCGTGCGCGCACCCGCACCTGCCACGTCGTCGCGGCAGCCTGAATAAATCGGTGTTCAAAGTAGGGTAACGGCCCCCGAAAAAACGAGGCACATGGGCACCGCCGGGGTATGTCTGAACGGTGACCTATCCGCAGACCGATCCGCAGGTCGTTTACGTCGCCCACCACATGCTGCTGCTGGCGATCCCGGCGTTCCTGCCGGCGATCGTCGTCGTCGCGGTGATCCTGTACGTCGCGCTGAAAGACCGCCGCCGCGGTGCCGGCTCGGACGCGAACCAGCAAAGCGACGCCGCCGACCCAAAGCGTGATTGACGAGCCTTCGATCGGGGCATTCCGGATCCTGCGAGTTGCATCACAGCTCGCCAGGCCGGGGTGCAGGAGGGTTTGACGATGAAATCGGCGGAACTCACTTTTGTGGCCGAGGCGCCGGCGCGCGGCGCCGGCCTCAACCAGGTGATCGGGCTGTCGATCGCCGCCGTGGTGATCGGCGCGGCCATGCTGTGGATCGGATATGCGCACCGCACCCACCGCATCGAATGGTTGACCCGGATCGCCGACAAGATGGGCGAAAAGTTCCACCGCCCCAACTGGGTCGCCCTACCGGTGCTGGTCTTCACCACGTTCATCATTTGCGCCCTCTTCGGCTTCATCTGGGATGTCAGCTGGCACATCGGCAATGGCCGCGACCCCGGCCCGCTGGCGAACCCTGCGCACTACTTCATCATCATCGGGCTGTTCGGGATCTTTGTCGCGGGCATGCTGGCGGTCGTGCTGCCGTTCGACAAGCCCGGCCCCGCGGCACTGCGCATCACGCGTAACTGGTACGCGCCGGTGGGTGGCGTGCTGATGGCGGGCTGCGGGCTGTACGCGATGATCGGGTTTCCACTCGACGACATCTGGCACCGCATCTTCGGGCAGGACGTGACACTTTGGGGCCCAACGCATTTGATGATGATCGGCGGCGCCTGCTTCTCCCTTTTCGCGGTGCTGATGCTGGAGCGTGAGGGCGAGGCCCAAGAGGGCGCCGAGGTCTTCCACGGCCCGTTCATCACGTTCCTGCGCTACCTGTCCTTCGGCGGCCTGTTCATCGGCCTGTCCGTCTATCAGATCGAGTTCGACTTCGGCGTCCCACAATTCCGGCTGGTGTTCCAGCCGATGCTGATCGCCGCGGCGTCCGCGCTGGCGGCGGTGGCCGCCCGCCTGACCATGGGGCGCGGCGGCGCGGTCATCGGGGCCTTGTTCGCCATCGCGCTGCGGGGCCTGGTCGCGTTGGTGGTCGGCCCCATTCTGGGCGCGCCGATCAACTGGTTCCCGCTGTACCTGGGTCCGGCGCTGGTCGTCGAGCTGGTGGCCCTGACCCCGCTCCTCAAGCGCCCCATCGCTTTTGGTGCCGTCTGCGGCCTCGGCGTGGCGACCGTCGGGCTGTGGTTGGAGTCGCTGTGGATCGGCGCGGTGTACCACTACCCCTGGCCGACGAGGATGTGGGGCGAGGCGCTGGCGATGTCGGTGCCGGTGGCCGTGCTGACCGGGGTGTGCGGGGCGATGTTCGGGATGGTGCTCATCGGACAGCGGCTCCCGGGCCGCGGGATAGGCATCGCCGCGGTGGTGTTGACCGTGTTGGTGATCGGCGGTGCGGTGGCGAACGGCCTGCACATCTTGGTGCCGAGCCAAAACACCGCCACCGTCACGCTGACCGATCAGCCCAGCCAGCCGGGGCGGCGGATGGTGTCGGCGGATGTGCAGCTCACGCCGCCGTTCGTCAGCGACCATCCGGACTGGCTGACGATCCTGTCCTGGCAGGGGCGAATGGAGAACAACCGCGGCCTGATGATCGACCGCCTGGAGAAGGTCGGTCCGGGGCACTATCGGTCCACCCAGCCGGTTCCCGTATGGGGAGAGTGGAAGACGCTGCTGCGGGTGCAGGACGGCCGCACGATGACGGCCGTGCCGATCTGGGAGCCGGCGGACGACGCCATTCCAGCACCCGAGGTACCGGCGCTGGCGCAAAGCGAGCGGCCGTTCGTCCTGGAGGTCACGATCCTGCAGCGCGAACGCGACCAGAGCGCACCGGCCTGGCTGTTCACCGCCGGCGGGATCGTGGTGCTGATCCTGACCCTGATGGTGATCAGCGCGCTGACGTGGGGTGCCGGCCGGCTGAACAACGCGCAGGAATCGCCGGAGCCGGTCGAGGAAAGGCACCCCGTGCCAGGGGCTCCCAGGGCTGCGTAGCGTGATGACGGTTCGCAGCGCCCTCGTCGTAGCGTGGGCGGCCGCGCTGGCGTGCGCACTGGTCGCCTGCGGCGGTTCGCACACCCAGTCCCCCGCCACGGCCCCGGTCATCGACGTCACCATCGCCAAGGGCCAGGTCACTCCGACCAACGCCACCGTGGCGGCCAAGGTCCACCAGCAGATCACCCTGCGGGTCAACAGCGACGCCATCGACGAGCTGCACGTGCACTCGACGCCCGATCACAAGTTCCCGGTCGCGGCGGCGCCCGGCCAAACCTTTCAGTTCAGCGTCGACGTCCCCGGCAGCGTCGAGGTCGAGCTGCACCACCTGGACCGCACGATCGCGACCATCCAAGTCCAGCCGTGAGTGCCAGCGTCGCGACCGCGGTGCTCGCGCACGGTCTGGGCGGGTCGGGCGACCTTCCGGTGCCGTACCTGTACGCGATGGTAGGGGCCGCGTGGGCGCTGACCTTCACCTTCGCGCTGGTGGCGTTCGCGTGGCGGCGGCCGCGATTTGATCCGGGGAAGCCCGGCCGACCGCTGCCGTCGGCGCTGACCTCCTTCGTCGACGCCCGGGCCACCCGCTGGACGGCCGCCGGGCTGGCGCTGGCGTTCGCGGTGTGGGTGGTGCTAGCCGGGGTGTGGGGCCCGCAGTCGGAGTCCAACGCCCTGCTCGGGGCGTTCTACGTGCTGCTGTGGGTCGGGCTGGTGGCGCTGTCGTTGCTCGTCGGGCCGGTCTGGCGGGTGATCTCACCGATGCGCACGTTGTATGTGCTGCTGCGGCGCGTGACGCCGGCGCGACTCGGTCGGCCGCGGCGGTCCTATCCCGACGGTTGGGGCTATCGCCCCGCGGCGCTGGGCCTGTTCGCCTTCGTGTGGGTGGAGCTGGCCAGCCCCAACTCGGCGTCGCTGCCGCTGGTGCGGGCCTGGCTGGCGATCTATGCCGCGCTGATGCTCGGCGGGGCGTGGCTGTGCGGGCAGCGCTGGCTGGCCCGGGCCGACCCGTTCGGCGTGTACAGCATGGCGGTTTCCCGCCTCTGCCCGTTTCGCCGCAACCCGGCCACCGGCAAGATCGTCGTCGGAAATCCGCTCGACCACCTGCCGTCGCTGCCCGTCCGCCCCGGCGTGGTGGTGCTGCTGGCGGTGCTGCTCGGGTCGACGGCGTTCGACAGTTTCTCGTCGTCGCCGACGTGGCGCGGGTTCGCCGACGGAATCTCCCGGAGCTTCGGCCTGCCGCCGACGCTGTCGTCGTCGGTGCTGCGCACCGTGGGGCTAATCGCGTTCATTTCCGTTGTGGCGGTGACGTTTTCGCTCGCGGCGCGGGCCGCCGGCGGCATCGACCGCGAGCAGCGCCGCGCGCTGCCGGGCCGGATGGCGCATTCGCTGATCCCGATCGTGGTGGGCTACATCTTCGCGCACTACCTGTCCTACCTCGTCGAGCGCGGCCAGCAGGCCGTGATCGCGCTGGCCGATCCGCTCGGCCGCGGCTGGAACCTGTTGGGGCTGGCCCATTTTCACGTCGTCTACGTGCTGTCGGCGCATCCCCCGGTGCTCGCCGGGATCAAGGTGGCGTCCGTGGTGACCGGCCACATCGTGGCGGTGGTCGCCGCGCACGACAGGGCGCTTCGGCTGCTGCCGGCCGGCCATCAGCTCACCGGGCAGCTCACCATGATGCTGGTCATGGTCGGCTACACGTTCACCGGCCTATATCTGCTATTCGGCGGTTAGCCGACGATCGGGTGTTCGGCCTTCTTGCCGCCGTCCCAGCGGCGCAGGCCGGCGAAGCGGCCGTCGACCTGGGACGGGCGGCCCGCGATGCGCAGCGCCCGCCCCAACTGGTGCCCGCCGACGCGGCGGGCCAGCGTGACGTGCGCGGTCCACTGACCGGGCAGGCTGTTGGACATCGGCGCCGGCTCCAGGTGCGGACCGCACAGCCGGTGCACCTCGGCGTGCAGGGCCAGCAGTTCGCGCGTGGGCACGATCAGCCGCGCGAAGACGACGTTCGCCCGCCCGAACAGCACCGGTGCGCCGATCGCGGCATCCAGCGGAAGCCGGTGGGCGACCGGACTTAGCAGCGCGTCGACCCCGGGGTCGATGCGTTCGGCGACGGCCAGCGTCACGTGCGGCCGGCTGGCCGGCGCCTGGCTGGGGATCCCGGCGGCGGCCAACGCCCGCCAGATGCCGCGAACGGCCTCCTCGGTGTCGGGGTCGAAGACCAGCTCGATGGAATGGACCATCAGCGCACCAGCGGGCTCACCCAGTCGCGGTCGAATGCCCCGGCACTCATAGCCGCGAAGTCGGGAGCGGATGCCGCGCCGGCGGGCAGCGCGGCCCGCACCGGGGCCAGCTTCTCCAGCGCCGACCGGTTCGACTCCTCCGCCAGGCCGGGCCGAGCCGGCCAGCTCCCGATGGCCAGGCCCGCGCACGGAACTCGTTGGGCAGCAAGGGATTCCAGTGTCAGCGCGGTGTGGTTGAGGGTGCCCAGCTCCGCGCTGACGACGACCAGCGCCGCGGCGTCCAGCCCGACGGCGAGGTCGCGCAGCGTGACGCCGGGCTCGGCGAGTTCGACCAGCAGGCCGCCCGCGCCCTCGACCAGCGTCAGCCGCCCCGGGCGGTCCAAGTCGCGGATGAGCCGCAACACCTCCTCGCCGGCGGGCAGCGACATTCCCGCCTGCTCGGCCGCGGCGGCGGGGGCCAGAGGCAGCGGATACCGCGCCAGGCCGGCGAGTTCGGTCACCCCCGACAGCCGGCCCACCTCGGCGAGATCGTCGTCGCCGGCGTCGGTGCCGGTCTGGACCGGTTTGCATACCGCCACGTCGATGCCCGCCTGACGGGCGTGGCAGGCCAGCGCCGCGGTGACGACCGTCTTGCCCACCCCGGTGCCGGTGCCGGTGACGACCAGAACGGTCAACGGCGCGCCTTAAACACGTCCCGCGAGCACGTCCGTCAGCACCCGCCGCGCGGTCTCGAGGTCGTCGGCGTCCAGCGACGCCCTCGCGGACAGCCGCAGCCGCGACGTCCCGGCGGGCACGGTGGGCGGCCGGAAGCAGCCGACCTTGACGCCGGCGTCGAGGCAGGCGGTGGCGGCGGCCAGCGCCACCCCCGGGTCACCCAGGATCACCGAAACCACCGCCGACTGCGGTTCTTCCGGCACGTCGCAGGTTTCGGCCAGGTAGCGGGCGTGGCGCAGCACCGCGTCCGGCCGCCACGCCTCGGCCCGCAGCACGCGCAGCGCGGCCCGCGCGGCGCCTACCGCCGCCGGCGCCAGGCCGGTGTCGAAGATGAACGGCCGGGCCGCGTCGATCAGGTGGGCGCGCACCGGCGCCGGCCCGAGCACCACGCCGCCCTGACTGCCCAGCGCCTTGGACAGCGTCGTGGTCACGACGACGTCGGGGGCGCCCGCGAGCCCGAGCTCGTGCAGCAGCCCGCGCCCGCCGCCGCGCACCCCGAGGCCGTGCGCCTCGTCGACGATGAGTAGCGCGCGATGACGGCGGCACACCTCGTGCAGTTCGCGCACCGGGGCCAGCGAGCCGTCGGCGCTGAACACGGAGTCGGTGATTACGACGGCGCGCTCCTCGTCGCGGGAGCCCAGGGCCGCGTCCACGGCGGCCACGTCGCGGTGCGGAGTCACCAGCACCCGGGCGCGTGACAGCCGGCAGGCGTCCACCAGCGAGGCGTGCGACAGGGCGTCGGACACCAGCAGCGAACCGGGGCCGGACAGGCCGACGACCGCTCCCAGGTTGGCGGTGTAGCCGGAGGAGAACAGCAGGCCCGAGGCGGCGCCCACGAACTCGGCGAGCTCGGTCTCGAATTCCTGGTGCAGCTCGGTGTCGCCGGTGACCAGGCGAGAGCCGGTGGCTCCGGCGCCCCACATGCGCAGCGCCGCGACGCCGCCCTCGATGACGTCGGGGTGCTGGGACAGGCCGAGATAGTCGTTGGACGCCAGGTCCAGCTCGGTCGTGACGGCGGGACGCGGGCGGAGCGAGCGACGCAGCCCGGCCTCGCGGCGCCGCTCCTCCACCGCGTCCAGCCAGGCCAGCGGCGACGTCTCGATCGGTGCCCGCGGGAAGGCGTTCATGGGCCTTCAGCCTACGGGGCGGGCGGCATCGGCCGTCGCTACGGTGTGATGACCTGCCCGGGGTTGCCGGGGGTCCCGCCGAACCCGCCGGCCGCGCCGCCGGTTCCGACGGTGGTGTTGCCCGCGGTGATCGAGTAGGCGTTGCCGCCGTTGCCACCGTTGCCGCCGATGGCGCCGCCGCCGCCGGTCCCGCCGGTGCCGCCGATGGAATGCCCCGTCGCCAAATAGTTTTGGGCGGTGCCGCCCTGGCCGCCGGTGCCGCCGACGGTGACCCCGAAGCCGCCGGTGCCGCCGAGCCCGCCGGTGGCGGTGCCCCACTCGGGCGGGTAGATCGCCAGGCCGTTGAAAGTGTCGACGGTGAAGTTGTAGGGCCCCATGATCGCGCCGCCGCCGTGACCGCCGTTCCCCCCGGCGCCGACCGTGCCGATGCCACCCGCGCCGCCGGTCCCGCCGGTCGCGGTTCCCCACCCCAGGTTGAACGCGACACCGCCCGAGCCGCCGTTGCCGCCGGTGGCGCCCTGGCCGCCCGCCCCACCGGTGCCGCCCAACGCGAAGCCGGCTCCGCCGGCCCCACCGTCGCCGCCCTGGCCGGTGAGGCTCAGGCCGCCGGCCCCGCCGGTACCGCCCTGCGGAACGCCCACGCCCAGTTCGGCGCCCCCGAGGAAGCCCGTGTTGCCGCCTGCTCCGCCGGTGCCGCCGGTCGCGTCGGTTGCGTTCCCGCCGGCGCCGCCGACGCCACCGACACCCGACAGGAATCCACCGGGCCCGCCGGCCCCGCCGTTACCACCGTTGATGCCGGAGGTGATGGAGGCGCCGCCGGCCCCGCCGGCCCCACCATTGCCGCCCCAAATGGCGGCCCCGCCGTTGCCCCCGGCCGCGCCAGCGCCGCCCAGCCCGCCGGCACCCCCGTTGCCGAAGATCCCGGCCTGCCCGCCGTTGCCGCCGGCCACGCCGGCGAGGGTGGAGTCCCAGCCCTTGCCGCCGTTGCCGAGCAACAAGCCGCCGTTCTGGCCGTTCGGGCTGGTCTGCGTGCCGTCGGCCCCGTCGAAGAACAGCGGGGCCCCGACCAGCTGCTGGCTGGTCTGGTTCAACTCGTACATCACGGTCCCGAGGACGTCCGTCCTGGGCGGCGGGGACGGCCCGGAGGCGTCCGCCACCGCGTTCCAAATCGGCGCGAAAATCGAGTAAGGCGAAATGCTGGCCGCATTGGTCGCCTCGGCGGCGGCATACGCCCCGCCCGATCCGGTCAGGGCCTGCACGAACTGGGATTGAAAAGTCGCTGCCTGAGCGCTTAATGCCTGAAACTGCTTCGCGGCGTCGGAGAACACCGACGCGACCGCCGCCGAAACCTCGTCGCCAGCTGCGGCGATCACACCGGTGGTGGGGGCGGCCGCGGCCGCGTTAGCGGCGCTGACCGACGAGCCGATACTCGCCACCTTCGCCGCCGCCGCCGCGAGCGCACCCGGCGCCGCGATCAGATACGACATGGCTGACCTCCGAAGACCGCCTCGGGCTCGTAGGCCTCCATACGACGACGATCACAATCCACTGACCAAAGTGAAAACCTATCCCGTTGTACACGTGCCTTACAACGTTTCACGAGATTTGGTCCAACGTGTTTCGCACCCGCGGCGGCAGGCCGGGAAGAGCCATTATCCGACGTCCCAGCGCCCGCGTCGCCACACACCGCGGTCGCTGATGCCAACACCGGTCACGATCGGCACACATAACGTCATTCATCTGATTCCGCCTCAATCCATCCTAAGTCACGATTAGACGCGGCATTCCCAACTTTGCGTATCTTCAGGCGCGTCCACGGGAAAGGTCGTTATTACGCGCCGCGGCGGACGCCCGCGCCGCGGCATGCCTCGGGTGGCCGGCCGCGTGGGCGTGGCGCGCCGCCGGGCCCGGATTCGCGCCGGGTCGCCGGCGCCGCGGAAAGACACGCGTCCGCAATTGCCGCGGCTCCCCCGCGCCCGCCGCTTCGCCCCCGGTTAGGGCTGGTGAGGCCGAATTGCCCCCGCCCGCCGGCGTCCCGGTCGGCAAACAAAGTGAAAATCGGAATTTGCGTCATGGGCAATTTGGCAGCCTCCAAAAGGAATTTGCCCTCGCGGAGCCCAAGGACTCGTACCATCCACCCTTCCGTCCGGCGGCGCCGGTACCAGTTGCCATGTTATGCAGGGCGATCAGTTCGAAACGTCCGGACCCGCCGTCATTTTCGGTCGATAGTTGTCAGCGTGAAAATGTTTACTGGATCCATTCTCACTAGACGGATGTTTAATAGCGAAATGCCGGGTACAAGAATTGCTAAAACCCGCTCTCAGATGGAGAATTAGCGATACTGGATGCGTGACGCGCGATCGGGGGAGCATGGACGAGGACGACTTTTTGGTAGCCGTCGGGGAAGCCGCGCAGGACGCGGTTTGGAAGACCCAGCATCCGCTCACCCACCACTTGACGGAGGATGACCCGCGCCGCGTGCAGTACCTGCGTGAGTATCAGATGTCGGTAGGTCGCCAGGTGCTCGGGGCGATCGAGAAGCTGCGGCGCGGCGGTTCCTGCCAAGACGCGCCCCGGGAATGCGCGCCCGTGCTGCCGCCGAAGACGGATTTTGCGTTGCTGCGGGTCGCGCAGCAGCACCTGCGCCCTTAATCCCATAAGCCTTCGACGTCACTTCGGCACGCTCGCCGGACTTCGTGCGGGGCAATGACACATTCGCCCACATCCGCCGGGTAGGCGACGGTAGTTTCAGTCTGTGCCGCCGGCGTGCTCGCCGGCGCGAAGGCCGCGCTATTGGCGTGCCGTACGGACGGACGAAGGAGGATGGGTGAAAACCATTCCTAAGATGCTGGTCTTCGCGGTTGTTGAGTTTGTCGTGTTCGGCGCGATGCTGTTTTTTCCGGCGGGCACATTCAATTACTGGCAGGCATGGGTTTTTCTGGTGGTGGTCGGCGTCTCGGCCTGGATCCCCGCCGTGTATTTGCTGCGCATGAACCCTGCCGCGCTCGAGGCCCGGATGCGCGGCGGGCCGGCGGCCGAGGGCCGGATGGCGCAGCGGGTCATCATCGCCGGCTTGTACGCGTCGCTGGCGGCGATGGTCGTGGTCAGCGCGCTTGACCATCGCTTCGGCTGGTCGCCGGTGCCGACGGCGATCTGCGTGGTCGGAGACGTTCTGGTCGCGATTGGCCTGGGTGTGGTGGCGATGGTGATCATTCAGAACAGCTACGCCTCGGCGACCGTCCAGGTGCAGGCGGACCAAAAGGTCGTCTCCAGCGGCCTCTACGGGCTGGTGCGCCACCCGATGTACACCGGCAACGTGATCATGATGGTCGGCATCCCCCTGGCGCTCGGTTCTTACTGGGGACTGGTTTTCGTCGTTCCCGGCCTGCTCGTGCTGGCCTCACGCATCCGCGACGAGGAGAAGCTGCTCCAAAAGGAGCTGGACGGCTACCGCGAATACACGCAGAAGGTTCGCTATCGCCTCGTGCCGTCCATGTGGTAGCCGCGGGCGGTTCTACAGATCCGGGATGACGGGAACTTCTTCCACCGAGCGGGCATGTCCGCCCAACCGCTGACTCAAGCGCCGGACGGACGGTGCCTCGAATAGGGCGGTCACCTCGAGGTTGGCGTCGAGGGCCGTGTTGATCGTGGCGGTGGCCCGCATCGCGGCGAGCGAGTCCCCGCCGAGGTCGAAGAACGACTCGTCGACTCCGACCCGGTCCACGCCGAGCACCTGCGCGTAGATGCCGGTCAAGATCTGCTCGACGAGGCTGGTCGGGGCGTGGGGACCGTCGCCGTTGTGGTGGTGGTGTCGGGGTCCTGACACCGCCGGCTGGGCCGCCGGCGCGTGGTTGTTCGACCTGTCCGCGCGCGCGTGCTTCCCCTCGTCCTGCACATCGACCGACGACAACGGTCGCGCCGGGTCGGTGGTCATGGCGACCAACGTCTCCTTGAACCGCTCGATCAGTGCCTCGATGTCGGCCGGGTCGAAGACGTCCGCGCGGAATTGGACGTGCAGTTCCAATTCGCGGCCCGGCACCGCTTGGACCGTCAGCGGGTAGTGGTAGTAGTCGCGGTTGCGGATCTCGGTGACGGCCAACCCGTCGGTCCCCGACAAGGCGGCGGCGTCGGCCGGGTAATTCTCGTAGACGAAAACGGTGTCGAAGAGCCTTCCGTGGCCGGTGACGCGGTGCACCTCGCTCAGCGCCAGGTGCTGGTGGTCCAGCGTGCGGTTGTGGTCGGCTTGCAGTTGATCGAGCAGGTCGGTGGCGGTGGTCTCCCGCGTGATGGTCGCCCGCACCGGCACCGTGTTGATGAACAGGCCCACCATCGAGTCCGCGCCCGGCACCTCGGCCGGCCGCCCCGAGACGACGGCGCCGAAGGCGACATCGCGCTGGCCGGTCAGCCACGTCAGCAGCTGCGCCCAGGCGGCCTGCAGCACCGTGCTGACGGTGGTGTAGCGCGAGCGCGCCAACTCGCCCAGCGCCCGCGTGGTCTCCTCGGGCACCCGGAACGTTGCGACGCCGCGCCGGCCCAGCCCGAACCAATCCGGCGGCCCGACCAGGGTGGGGGCTTCAAAGCCGGCGAACGTCTCCCGCCACACCGCGCGGGCGGCATCCAGGTCGCGACCGGCCAGCCAGGACACGAACCTGCGATAAGAACCCGCCGCGGGCAGCCGTTGCCCGTAGTAGCTGGCGAACAATTCGCCGAGCAGGATCGGCAGCGACCACCCGTCCAGCACGATGTGGTGATTCGTCAGCACAAACCGGTGCCGGTCTTCCGCGATGCGGATCAGGGCGACCCGCAGGGCCGGGTGATCGGCCAGGTCGTAGACCGCGGCGCGTTCGGCGGCGCAGACCTGCTGGATTTGCTCGTCGAGGTCCGCATCTCCCCCGCTCAGGTCGACATAGCGCCAGGGCACCACGGGATCGGCCGGGATGACCTGCACCGGCTGCTCGAACCGCGCGCTGAAGCGGGCCGCCAGGTTGGGGTGGCGCGCGACGACGGTGTGCACGGCGTCGCGCAGGCGGTGCTGGTCGAGCCGGCCGCTGAGCGCGACGTCGAGTTGCACCGCGTACACGTCGTCGCCGCCCTGGGCGGTGCTGGCGTGAAACAGCAGCCCCTGCTGCAGCGGGGTCAACGGCAGCACGTCGGCGATGCGGTACTGGCGCGCGAGCTCGTCGATCTGCAGCTGGCTCAGCCGCGCGGGCGCGATGTCCGACGGCGTCAACCCGCCGCCGCCGCCCCGCACGTGCGCGCAGATGCCGGCCAGCGCGTCGAACCACAGCCGGCTCAGCCGGCCGACCTGCGCCTGATCCAGGGCCGACGGGGCCCACGTCCAGCCCGCCCGCAGGCGCGGACCCGTCTCGGCGTCCAGGGTGCCGGCGTTGAGCTCCACGGTGTGCATCAGCGGCATCGGAGTCGCCGCGGCAACACCGGTCACCGACCAGCCGTCCTGGCGGATCTCCCAGATGTCGCCGGAGACCTCGGTCGCCGCGGCGCCCAGGCGCCCCAGGTAGTTGAACCCGATCGTGGGGTCGGCGCCGTCCAGGTCGACGTCGCTGTTCAGGTAGCGCAGCACCCCGTAGGTCAAACCGTCCGGCAGCGCCCGAAGCTGCTCTTTGGCGTCTTTGATGACCGCCCCGAGCCCCGCGTCGCCGGCCAGCACCTGCGCCCAGTCCAGCCCGCCCACCGCGAGCGCCACCGGATACTTGGTGGTGAACCATCCCACCGTGCGCGACAGGTCGACATGGGGGTCCAGCTCCTCCTGGCGCCCGTGCCCCTCCGCGTCGATCACGACCGGCGCGCCGGTCCCCAAGAACTCGGCGCACGCCAAAGCGAATGCGATGAGCAAGATTTCGTGGATCCCGGCGTGGAACGCCGCCGGCACCTCACCGAGCAGCATCCGGGTGGTCTCGGCGTCCAGCTCCACCGACAGGTTGCCGGCGGTCGCGTAGGTGTCCACCGCCGGTTGCACCGGCGGCAGCTGCGCGGGCAACGCGGCGATCTGCCGCCACGCGGGCGCGAGCTGCACCACCTCGGGGCGGTGGGCGTATTCGGCCAGCAGCGCGGCCCACCGGGCGAACGACGTCCTCGGCGCCGGTAACACCACCTGCTGCCCGCCGCGGTGCTGGGCCCACGCCAGGTTGAGGTCCTCGAGCAAGATCCGCCACGACACCCCGTCGACCGCCAGGTGGTGAACGATCAGCAGCAACTGGCCGGTCGGGGGCGCCCACAGCGCGCTGAGCATCACCCCGGCGGCCGGGTCCAGCCGCGAGCGCGCCGTCAAAACCGCGTCGTCGGAGAGCACATCCACCGTCTGCAGGCAGCCGCGCGCGTCCACCGAACCGGGTTCGGGCACCGTCACCGACCACCCGTCGGCGCCGTCTGTGTCGTCGCTGTCGACGCGCAGCCGCAACATCGCGTGCCGGTCGAGCAGGGCCTGCAGCACCGCAACCACGTCGGACGAGGTCACCCCCACCGGCGCCTGCACCAGCACCGTCTGGTTGAACTCGCCCACCGGGCCGTCGACGCTTCGCAACCAGCGCATGATCGGGGTGGCCACCACCGGGCCGACGCCCTCGTCGATCACCTCGGCGTCGTCGGCGACCACCCCGGCCACCCGGGCCAGCTTCGCCACGGTCTGCTCGACGAAGATGTCGCGCGGCCGGCACACCACGCCGGCGGCGCGCGCCCGCGCCACCACCTGCATCGACAGGATGCTGTCCCCGCCGAGCTCGAAGAATGACTCCTCGACCCCGACCCGCTCGAGCCCCAGCACCTGGGCGTAGATGCCGGCCAGGATCTCCTCGACCGCGTCAGCCGGGGCGCGGTAGTGGTCGACGTCCTGATACTCCGGGGCCGGCAGGGCGCGGGTGTCGAGCTTGCCGTTGACCGTCAGCGGCAGCGCGTCCAACGCCACCACGGCGGCCGGAACCATATATGCCGGGAGGCGGTCGGCTAGCGCGGCACGCACCTCGGCCAGGTCCACCGCCCCGGTCACGTACCCCACCAGGCGCTTGTCGCCGGGGCGGTCCTCGCGGGCGATCACCACCGCCTGCTCGACGCCGTCCAGGCCGTTCAACGTCGCCTGGACCTCACCCAGCTCGATGCGGTAGCCGCGGATCTTGACCTGCTCGTCGGCGCGGCCCATGTACCGCAGCTGCCCGTCGGCGCCCCAGCACATCAGGTCCCCGGTGCGGTACATGCGCGCGCCCGGACCGCCGAACGGACAGGCGACGAACCGTGTCCCGGTCAAACCCGCGCGGCCGATGTAGCCGTGCGCCAACCCGGCGCCGGCGACGTACAACTCCCCGACCACGCCGGGCGGCACCGGCTGCAACGACCCGTCGAGCACGAAGAAACCGAGGTGCGCCAGCGGCACCCCGATCGGGCTCACGGCGACGTCGACATCGTCGGCGACGATCTCGCGGAACGAGGCATGCACGGTCGTCTCGGTGATGCCGTACATGTTGATCAACCGGGGCCGGGCCGGGTGAGCGTCCAGCCACGCGCGCAGGCGCTGCGGTTCGAGCGCCTCGCCGCCGAACACCACGGCCTCCAGCTCCAACTGAGACCCCAGCTCGGGCTGCAACGCGTCGGCGGCCTGCAAGGCATAAAACGCCGACGGCGTCTGGCTCAAGACGCTGACCCGTTCGGTCACCAGCAGCGCGTGCAGGTCTTCGGGCGAGCGCACCACCGAGTCGGGCACCACCACCACGCGGCCGCCGTAGAGCAGCGCGCCCCAGATCTCCCACACCGAGAAGTCGAACGCCAGCGAGTGGCACTGCGTCCACACCCGGCCGCCGAGCTCCATGTCGCCGGCCAGCGTCGCAAGCAGCCGGGTCACGTTGCGATGCGGGACCGCCACGCCCTTCGGGGTTCCGGTCGTCCCCGAGGTGTAGATGATGTAGGCGACGTCGTCCGGGCAGGCCACCGACGGTGCGGCGCCGAGGCGGGCGTCGACGTCGGGGTCACCGGCGGAATCCGCGGCGTCTTGGACGTCGACGATCAGCAGGTCGCGTCCGGCCAGCCGCGGGCGGTACTCCGCGGTGGTGATCGCGGCGATCGGCGCGGCATCGCCGAGCACGAACTGCATCCGGGCCTCCGGCACCGCCGGGTCGATCGGCACGTACGCCGCCCCGGTCTTCACCACCGCCAGGATCGCCACGATCGCCTCGGCCGAGCGGGGCACCAGCAGCGCCACGCGCCGGCCCGGCCCCACGCCCCCGCCCGCCAACCGGTGCGCCAACCGGTTTGACGCGTCGTCGAGCTCGCGGTAGGTCAGCGAGCGGCCCTCGCAGGTCACCGCCGCCGCGTCGGGCACCAGGGCCACCTGCGCGGCGAACAGCTGCGGAATCGACACCGGCGGGCCCACCGGCTCGGTCAGCGCCGCCCGGTTGCCCCAGTCCGCCAGCCGGGTGCGCTCGACGTCGGCGAGCACGCCGATCGACGACACTTGCCGGGTCGGGTCGGCGGTCATCTCGACCAGCACGCGCTGGAAACGCTCGACCAGGGTTTGGATGCTGGCCGCGTCGAACACGTCGGTGCGAAATTCCACCACCCCGCCGATGCCGGCCGGCTCGCCGTCCGCGTCCAAGTGCTCTTCCAGCGCAAACGCCAAGTCCATGCGCGCGGTGCCGGTGTCCACCGGCATCTGGGTGAGCTCCAGCTCCCCCGACGCGAACCGGGCGGTGGGGTCGCCGGTGGTGTCGTGCAGGGTCCGCCACGCCAGCATCACCTGCACGAGCGGATGGTGCGTCAGCGATCGGGTGGGGTTCAGCCGCTCGACGACCACTTCGAAGGGCACGTCTTGGTGCTCGTAGGCGGCCAGGCTGCGCGCCCGCACCTGCGCGAGCAGGTCGGCGACGCTGGGGTCGCCGGTCAGGTCCACACGCAACACCAACGTGTTGACGAAGAAGCCGACCAACTCGTCCAGCGCGGGGTCGCGGCGCCCGCCGATCGGGAACCCCACCGCCACATCGGAACTCGCGCTGAGCTTGGCCAGCAGCACCGCCAGCGCCGCCTGCATCACCATGAAATTGGTCGCGTTGTGTTCGCGGGCCACCCGCACGACCTGCCGCTGCAACTCGACGGGCAGATGCACCGCCACGCTGGCGCCCCGTTGGTCGGCCACCGGGGGGTAGGGCCGGTCGGTGGGCAGGCCGAGGCGCTCGGGCATGCCCGCCAGGGCTTGTTGCCAGTACTCCAGCTGCGCGGCGATCGGGCTGTCGGGATCGGTGAGATCGCCGAACTGCGCGCGCTGCCACAGCGTGTAGTCGATGTACTGCACCGGCAACGGCGTCCAACCGGGGGCTTGCCCCTCACAGCGGCTGGCGTAGGCCACGGCGATGTCACGCACCAGCGGGGGGATCGACAGGCCGTCGGCGGCGATGTGATGCACCACGGCGACCAGCACGTGTTCGTCATCGGCGATGCGGAAAAGCTTTGCGCGCAAAGGGATCTCGGCGGCGAGATCAAAGCTGTGCCGCGCCGTCTCCTCGATGGCCTCCTGCAGCCGGCCCGGCGACCACGCGGTCGCGTCGACCACGTCCCAGCCGAAGTCGGCCCGCTCGGCGGGCAGCACCAGCTGTTGCGGTATTCCGTCGGGCGCGGTGAACAACGTGCGCAGACTTTCGTGGCGGCCCACCACATCGGCCAGCGCCGCGCAGAACGCGTCGGCGTCCAGCGGCCCACGCAGCCGCAACGCGACCGCCAGGTTGTACACCGGCGACGGGCCCTGCAACTGGTCGATGAACCACAACCGGTTCTGCGCGAAGGACAGGGGAACCACCGCGGGCCGCGGGGCGGCCACCAACGGCTCCAGCACGCCCTCGCCGCCGTGGATGCGCGTCGCCAGCTGGGCCACCGCGGGCGCCTCGAACACGGCGCGCACGGCGACGGCGGCGCCCAGGCCGCTGTTGATCGCAGCGACCAGACGCATCGCCGACAGCGAATCCCCGCCCAGGTCGAAGAATGAGTCGTCCACCCCGACCCGCTCCACGCCCAGCACCTGGGCATAGATGCCGGCCAGGATCTCCTCGGTCGGGGTGGTCGGTGCGCGGTAACGGTCGGTGGCCTCGTAGTCCGGTGCCGGCAGGGCCCGGGTGTCGAGCTTGCCGTTGACCGTCAACGGCAGCGCCGCCAACGCCACCACCGCGGCGGGGACCAGGTAGGCCGGCAGCCGCTCGGCCAGTGCGGATCGCACCGCGGCCGGGTCCGCGGTCCCGGTGATGTATCCGACCAGGCGCTTGTCGCCGGGACGGTCCTCGCGGGCGACCACCACCGCCTGCTCGACGCCGTCGCACGCGGCCAGCGCGGCCCGGACTTCGCCCGGTTCGACGCGATATCCGCGGATCTTGACCTGCTCATCGGCGCGGCCCAGGTATTGCAGCTGCCCGTCGGCGCGCCAGCGCACCAGGTCGCCGGTGCGGTACATGCGGGTCCCGGGCGCGTCCGCGCCGGCGAACGGGCAGGCCACAAAGCGCGATGCGGTCAGCCCGGTCCGGCCGACGTACCCGACGCCCACGCCCCGGCCGGCCACATACAGTTCGCCGACCACACCGGCCGGCACCCGACGCAACGACTCGTCCAGGACGAACAGCGCCGCCGTCGACACCGGGCCGCCGATCGGGGCCGCCCCGGTCCCCGCCCGCAACGGCGAACTCATCGAGGCGTAGACCGTGGCCTCGGTGGGACCGTAGGCGTTGATCACCACCCGCCCGGGCGCCCACTGGTCCACCACCTCGGCCGAGCACGCCTCGCCGCCGAGCAGCAACGCCTCCGCCTCCAACCGCTGCGGGGACAGGGCGGCCACCGCCGACGGGGTTTGGGTGAGCACGTTGACGCGTTCACGGGCCAGCAGGTCGTGGAAATCGTCCGGCGAGACGACGACCGACTGCGGCACCACCACCAGCCGCCCACCGCCGAGCAGCGCGGCCCAGATCTCCCACACCGAGAAGTCGAAGGCATACGAGTGGCATTGCGTCCACACCTGTGTCGCCGGCAGGGATGTGGGCGTCGACGGCGCCAGGTGCGCCAGGTTGCGGTGGGCGATGGCCACGCCCTTGGGCGTTCCGGTGGTTCCCGACGTATAGATCAGGTAGGCGATGTCGTCGGCCGACGGCGCCGGCGGCGCGGTGGCGGGCTGGTTTTCGACGGCGGGGTCGTCCATGTCGATGACCGTCAGATCCCGCCCGGACAGCCGGTCGGCCAGCCCGGCGGTAGTGACCGCGGCGACGGGCGCGGCGTCGCCCAGCATGAAGTCGACCCGGGCCGCCGGCAGCGCCGGGTCGATCGCCAGGTAGGCCGCCCCGGCCTTCAGCACCGCCAGCATGGCCATCACGGCCTGGGCCGACCGCTCCACCAGCAACGCCACACAGGCACCGGGGCCGACACCATGGCCGGACAGCAGGTGCGCGAACCGGTTGGCGGCGTCGTCGAGTTCCCGATAGGTCATCGACCGGTCCCCGAAGGTCACCGCCGGCGCCTCCGGGGCGCGGGCCACCCGCGCGGCGAACAGCGCGGGTATCGACACCGCCGGGTCCCGCCGCGTCAGCACCGCGCGGTTGCCCACCTCGTCGAGGCGGGCGTGCTCGGCCTCGTCGAGCAGGTCCAACGACGACAGCCGGCGCGCCGGATCCGCCGTCATGGCGACCAACACCCGCTTGAGCCGCTCGATGAGCGTCTCGATGCTGGCGGCGTCGAACACGTCGGTCCGGAATTCCACCGCCCCGGCGATCCCGGCGGGCTCACCGGCGTCGGTCCACGTCTCGCCCAGGGAAAACGCCAGGTCGGTGCGCGCCGTCCGGGTGTCCAGCGGCAGCGGCGTGGCCTGCAACCCACCCAGGGCCAAGCCGGTCGGGCTCTGTCCCTGCCCGCTCTGCCAGGCCAGCATCACCTGGACCAGCGGGTGGTGCGTCAGACTGCGGGTCGGGTTGAGCCTTTCCACCAGCACCTCGAACGGCACGTCCTGGTGCTCGTATGCGGATAGGCTGCGCGCCCGCACCTGAGCGAGCAGTTCGGCGACGCTGGGATCACCGGCCAGATCAACCCGCAACACCAGGGTGTTGACGAAGAAGCCCACCAGTTCGTCCAGCGCGGGGTCCCCGCGCCCGGCGATCGGAAAACCCACGGACACATCGGAACTCGCGCCGAGCTTGGCCAGCAACACGGCCATGGCGGCCTGCATCACCATGAAACTGGTGGCGTTGTGTTCCCGGGCCACCCGGGCGACCTCCCGCTGCAGCTCGGCGGGCCAGTCCACCGACACGCTCGCGCCGCGGTAGTCCGCGACCGGCGGGTACGGCCGGTCGGTGGGCAGCTGCAGGTGCTCCGGCATCCCTGCCAGGGCCTCTTGCCAGTAGGTCAGCTGCGCGGCGATGCGGCTGTCGCTGTCGGCGAGATCGCCGAGCTGCGCGCGCTGCCACAGCGTGTAGTCCGCGTACTGCACCGCCAGGTCGGCCCAGTCGGGGGGTTGCCCCACCCGGCGGCTGGCGTAGGCCACCCCGAGATCCCGCACCAGCGGGGCGATCGACGCGCCGTCGGCGGCGATGTGGTGCACCACGGCCACCAGCACGTGTTCGTCGTCGGCGACCCGGAAAAGCCTTGCCCGCATGGGGATCTCGGCCGCCAGGTCGAACGGGTGATGGGCCACCTCGTCGAGGGCCTCGGCCAGCCGGCTTTCCGGCCAGCCGGTGGCGTCGACGACGGCCCAACCGAAGTCGGCCCGCTCGGGAGGCACGATCAGCTGCCGCGGGACGCCGTCGTGCGCGGCGAACAGCGTGCGCAGGCTCTCCTGCCGGACGACCACGTCGGCCAGCGCCGCGCCCAACGCGTCCTCTTCGAAGGCATCCATCCGCCCACGCAGCCGCAGGGCGACCGCCATGTTGTAGATCGTCGAGGGGCCCTGGAACTGGTCGATGAACCACAGCCGGCTCTGGGCGAACGACAGCGGAATCACCGCGGGCCGCTCCACGGCGGTCAACGGCTCCAACCGGGCGTCATCCCCACCGATCCGCGTCGCCAACTGGGCGACCGTGGGCGCCTCGAACAGCGTGCGCACCGAAAGACCGGCGTCCAGGCCGCTGTTGACCGCGGCGATCAGGCGCACGGCCGACAGCGAATCCCCGCCGAGGTCGAAGAACGATTCGTCGACCCCGACCAGTCGCGGCGGCTGCACGCCCAGCACCTGCGCGTAGATGCCGGCCAGCAGCTCCTCGACCGCGTTGGTCGGGGCGCGATAGGGGCCGCCGTCCTGGTATTCGGGCGCCGGCAGGGCCCGGGTGTCGAGTTTGCCGTTGACCGTCAGCGGCAGCGCGTCGACCACCATCACCGCGGCCGGCACCATGTACGCCGGGAGCCGCTCGGCCAGCGCCGCACGCGCCGACGCCGCGAACGACGCCGGATCCGTGGGTCCGGTGACGTAGCCCACCAGCCGCTTGTCCCCGGGGCGATCCTCGCGGGCGATCACGGCCGCCTGCTTGACGCCGTCCAGCGCGCCCAGCGCCGCCTGGATTTCGCCGAGTTCGATCCGATACCCGCGGATCTTGACCTGCTTGTCGGCCCGCCCCACGTACCGCAGCTGCCCGTCGGCGCCCCACCACACCAGGTCCCCGGTGCGGTACATCCGCTGTCCCGGCTCTCCGAACGGACAGGCCACGAACCGCGTCGAGCTCAGCGCCGGCCGGCCCACGTAGCCGTCCGCCACCCCTGCCCCGGCCACGTACAACTCCCCCACCACGCCCGCCGGGAGCGGCCGCAGCCACCCGTCGAGCACGAAAAATCCGAGATGGGCCAGCGGCACGCCGATGGGGCTGGCGACGCCGTCGACGTCGCCGGCGACGATCTCCCGGAACGACGCGTGCACCGTCGTCTCGGTGATGCCGTACATGTTGATCAGCCGCGGCAAACCCGGGTGGTTGTCCAGCCAGGCCCGCAGCCGCTGCGGTTCGAGCGCCTCGCCGCCGAACACCACGGCCTCGAGCTTGAGGCGGGGTTCCGGCTCGGGCTGCGCCGCGTCGGCGCTCTGCAGCGCATAGAACGCCGACGGGGTCTGGCTCAACACGGTGACCTGTTCGGCCACCAACAAGGCGTGCAGGTCTTGCGGCGAGCGCACCACCGAATCGGGCACGATCACCAGCCGGCCGCCGTAGAGCAGCGCCCCCCAGATCTCCCACACCGAAAAGTCGAAGGCCAGCGAGTGGCACTGCGACCACACCTGCCCCGCCAGCTCCAGGTCGACGTCCAGCGTCTCCAGCAGCCGGGTCACGTTGCGATGCGGGATCGCCACGCCCTTGGGGGTTCCGGTCGTGCCCGACGTGTAGATGAGGTAGGCGATGTCGTCCGGGGCCGGCGCCGGCAGCGGGGTGCTGGGCTGGCCGTCGATGGCGGGGTCGTTGATGTCGATGATCGCCACGTCGCGCCCGGCCAGCCGATCGGCCAACCCGGCGGTCGTGATCACCGCGATCGGCGCGGCGTCGTCAAGCACAAACCCCATCCGGGCCGGCGGCACCGTCGGGTCGATCGGCACGTACGCCGCGCCGGTCTTCAGCACGGCCAACATCGCGACGACCGCGTCGGCCGACCGCGGCAACAACAGCGCCACGCGCTGCCCCGGACCCACACCCTGGCCGGCCAGCAGGTGCGCCAGCCGGTTGGCCGCCTGCTTCACCTCGCGATAGGTCCACAAACGGTCCCCCGCGCTGATCGCCACCGCCTCGGGCGTGCGTGCCACCTGCGCGCCGAACAGCACCGGAATCGACACCGGTACGCCGACCGGCTGGCTCAAGCCCGCGCGATTCCCCCACCTCTGAAGCTGCGCGTGCTCGGCGGCGTCGAGCACGTCCATCGATGACAACCGCCGGCCCGGGTCGGCGGCCATCGCCGCCAGCACCCGCTTGAACCGCTCGATCAGCGTCTCGATGTCGGCCGCGTCGAACACGCCCGTGTCGAATTCGACCCGCAGACCCATTTCGGTGCCCGGCATGGCCTGGACCGCGAGCGGGTAATGGTTGTACTCGCGGTGGGTGAAATCGGTGATGGCCAGCCCTTGGTCACCTTGGCCGCCCGACAGCGCGGCCGCGTCGAGCGGGTAGTTCTCGTACACGAAAATGGTGTCGAACAGGTGGTCCTGGCCGGTGACGCGGTGCATCTCGCTGAGCGCCAGGTGCTGGTGGTCGATCGTGTGGCTGTAGGCGTTCTGCAGCTGATCGAGCAGGTCGGCGGTGCTGGTGGTCGCCGTGATGCTGGCCCGCACCGGCACCGTGTTGATGAACAGGCCCACCATCGACTCCGCCCCGGGCACCTCGGGCGGCCGTCCCGAGACCGTCGTGCCGAAGGCGACGTCGTGCCGGCCGGTCAGCCACATCAGCAGCTGGGCCCAGGCGGCCTGCACCACGGTACTGACCGTGGTGTGGCTCGAGCGCGCCAGCTCGCCGAGCGCCCGCGTGGTCTGCTCGGGCACCCGGAACGACGCGACGCCTCGCGGCCCCCGGCCCAACCGGCTCGCCGGGGCCACCAGCGTGGGGGTGTCGAATCCGGCCAGCACCTCGCGCCACGCGTCGCGGGCGGCATCCAGGTCGCGACCGGCCAGCCACGTCACGTAGCTGCGATACTTCGCCGCCGCGGGCAGCCACTGCCCGTGATAGCTGGCGAATATCTCCCCCACCAGGATCGGCAGCGACCAGCCGTCCAGCACGATGTGGTGATTGGTCAGCACCAACCGGTGCTGGTCCTCGGCGGTGCCGATGAGCGCGGCGCGGAAGGCCGGCTGGTTGGTGAGATTGCAGACCGCGGCGCGTTCGGCCGCGCAAACCTGCCGGATCTGCTCGTCGAGGTCCGGGCGGCCCCCACGCAGGTCGACGAAGCGCCAGGGCGCCACGGGATCGGCCGGGATGATCTGCACCGGCTGGTCGAACTTGTCGGAGAACCGGGCCGCCAGGTTGGGGTGGCGGGCGACCACGGCCTGCACCGCGTCGCGCAGGCGGTCCTGGTCGACCGGACCGCTCAGTGCGATCTCCAGCTGCACCGAATAAACGTCGTCGCCGCCCTCGGCGGTGATTGCATGGAACCACAACCCCTGCTGCAAAGGGGTCAGTGGCAGTACGTCAGCTATCCGCATATTGCCGCTGCAGGTCGTCGATTTGCTGCTGGCTGAGACCGGCGGCGATGTCGGAGGGCGTCAACCCGCCCCCGCCGCCGCGCACGTGCGCGCAGATGCCGGCCAACGCGTCGAACCACAACCGGCTCAGCCGGGTGATCTGCGCGTGGTTCAGCGTGGAGGGCGCCCAGGTCCAGCGGGCGTGCAGCTGTGGTCCGGTGTCGGTGTCGACCGTACTGGCGTTTAGCTCCACGGTGTGCATCAGCGGCATGGGGATGGCCGCGGCGACGTCGGTCACCGACCAGCCGCCCTGACCGAGCCGCCACACATCGCCGGACACCTCGCCCGCCGCGCCGAGCCGCCCCAGGTAGTTGAACCCGATCGGCGGGTCGGACGGGGCCAGGTCGACGTCGGCGTTCAAGTAGCGCAACGCCCCGTAGGTCAAGCCGTCCGGCAGCGCGCGAAGTTGCTCTTTGGCGTCCTTGACGACCGCACCCAGCCTGGCGTCGCCGGCCACCACCCGCGCCCAGTCCAGGTCGCCGACCGCGACCGACACCGGATACTTGCTGGTGAACCAGCCGACCGTGCGGGACAGGTCGACATGGGGAGCCAGTTCCTCCTGGCGCCCGTGACCCTCCACATCGATGACGATCGGGGCGCCGCCGCTGCCCACGAATTCCGCCATCGCCAGGGCGAAGGCGATCAACAGGATCTCGTGCACCCCGGCATGGAACGCCGCCGGCACCTCGTCCAGCAGCGCGCGGGTGGTCTCGCCATCCAGCTGCGCCGACAGGTTGCCCGCGCTCGCATAGGTGTCCGCCTCGGGACGCACCGGCGGCAGCGCCGCGGGTGCCGCCGCGATCTGGCGCCAGACGTCGGCCTGCGCCACGACCTCCGGGCGGTGCGCGTGCTCGGCCAACAGCGACGCCCACTGGGCGAACGACGTGCTCGGCGCCGGCAACACCAACTCCTGCCCACCGCGATGCTGGGCCCAGGCGATGTTGAGGTCCTCGAGCAGGATCCGCCACGACACCCCGTCGACGGCCAGGTGGTGAACGATCAGCACCAACTGCCCGGTGTCACCGACCCACAGCGCGCTGAGCATCAGCCCGGCCGCCGGATCCAACCGCGACCGCGCCTCGACCACCGTCTCGTCGGACAACGCCGGCACCGCGCGAAGGCACCGGCGGGCATCCACCGAGCCGGCCTCCGGAACCGTCAGCGACCAGCCGCCGGCGCCGTCGTCCTCGACCCGCAGCCGCAGCATGGCGTGCCGATCGAGCACGGCCTGCAGCACCGCCACCACGTCGTCCTCCGTCGCCCCCGCCGGGGCCTGCACCGACACCGCCTGGTTGAACTGATCGACCGGGCCCTCGACGCCACGCAGCCAGCGCATGATCGGTGTCGCGTCCACCGGACCGACGCCGTCGTCGCCGAAATCGGCGTCGGCCGTGGCCACTTCGGCCACCCGGGCCAGCTGGGCGACGGTCTGCTCGACGAAAATGTCCCGCGGCCGGCACACCACCCCGGCGGCCCGCGCGCGCGCCACCACCTGCATCGACAGGATGCTGTCCCCGCCGAGCTCGAAGAACGACTCGTCCACCCCGACGCGCTCCAGCCCGAGGACCTGCGCGTAGATGTCGGCCAGGATCTCCTCGACCGCGTTGCCCGGGGCCCGGTAGCGATCGACGTCCTGATACTCCGGCGCCGGCAGGGCGCGCTTGTCGAGTTTGCCGTTGACCGTCAGCGGCACCGCGTCGATCACCACGACCGCGGCCGGCACCATGTACGCCGGCAACCGCTCGGCCAGCGCGGCGCGCGCGGCGGCCGGCTCGGCGGACCCGGTCACGTACCCCACCAGGCGCTTGTCGCCGGGGCGGTCCTCCCGCGCCAGCACCACGGCCTGCTCGACGCCGTCCAGGGCGGCGAGGGCGGCTTGGACTTCACCCAGCTCGATGCGGAACCCGCGGATCTTGACCTGCTCGTCGGCGCGCCCCACATACCGCAGCTGCCCGTCGGCGCCCCACCACGCCAGGTCCCCGGTGCGGTACATGCGCGCCCCGGGCTCGCCGAACGGGCACGCCACGAACCGCGTCGACGTCAAACCCGGTCGCCGCCAATAGCCGCACCCGGCGCCGCCGCCGGCCACGTACAACTCCCCGACCACCCCGGCCGGCACCTGCCGCATCCACCCGTCGAGCACGAAGAACGCGTACTGGCCCAACGGCACGCCAATGGGACTGGCGGAACTGTCCACATCCTCGGGGAAGATCTCCCGGAACGAGGCATGCACCGTCGTCTCGGTCGTGCCGTACAAGTTGAGCAGCCGTGGTGCTTCCGGATGGTCGTCCAGCCAGCTGCGCAACCGCTGCGGTTCCAGCGCTTCGCCGGCGAAGATCACCGCACGAAGTTGGAGCTGACGTGCCAGCTCGGGCGCAAGCGCGTCCGCGGTTTGCAGCGCGTAAAACGCCGACGGGGTCTGGCTCAAGACTTCGACCTGTTCCTTGGCCAGCAACGCGTGGAAATCTTCGGGCGAACGCGCCACCGACTCGGGCACGACCACGAGGCGCCCGCCGGACAGCAGTGCGCCCCAAATCTCGCACACCGAGACGTCGAAGGCCAAGGAGTGCCACTGCGACCACACCTGCCCCGGCGACAGCTCGACGTCCAAGGACTCCAGCAGCCGGGTCACGTTGTGGTGGGTGATGGCCACGCCCTTGGGCACACCCGTCGTACCCGAGGTGTAGATGAGGTAGGCGACGTTGTCCGGCTCCGGCACCGGCAGCGCCGTGCCGGATTCGGGGCCGACGGCGGGGTTTGCCAGCTCGGCGACATCGATGACGATCAGATCGCGCCCGTCCAGCCGGTCGGCCAAGCCGGCGGCGGTGATCGCCGCGACCGGCGCGGCATCGTCGAGCATGAACTCGATGCGGGCCGCCGGCACCGCCGGGTCGATCGGCACGTACGCCGCCCCGGTCTTGAGCACCGCGAGGATCGCCACGATCGCCTCGGCCGATCGCGGCAGCAACAGCGCCACCCGCTGACCCGGGCCCACCCCGTGGCCGGCCAGTAGCCGAGCCAACCGGTCGGCGCCCTCCTCGACCTGGCGGTAGGTCCACGACGATTGCCCGAACGTGATCGCCACCGCCTCCGGCGCGCGGGCGGCCTGGGTGGCGAACATCGCCGGGATCGACTGCGAAGCGGTTGCCGGCCGGCTCAACACCGCGCGGTTACCCCATCCGTCGAGCCCGTCGAGCTCGGCGTCCTCGAACAGGCCCATCGACGAGAGCCGCCGCCCCGGGTCGGCGGTCATCGCCACCAGCACGCGGCCCAGCCGCTTCGCCAATTCGGCGACCTCGAATTTCGCGAGCGGGCTCCCGGCGCCGGCGGTGCTGAGGAAAAGCTGGTCGCCGCCGCCGGAGAACATCAACGCAAAGGCACCCACCTGAACGGGATTCGTGAACGACGCCGACGCCGCGACACCGGCGAAGTCCATCGTCATTTTCGACGGCATGAAATTGACGCTCACCCGATCGGGTCGCGCCCCGCGCGGGTCGGCCTTGCGTTCGAGGGCGTGCACCGGGAACCGCTGATGGTCCAGCGCCTCGCGGATGCGCGCGTCGACATACTCACAAAAACCGGCGACCGTGGATCGCGGCGAAACGCTCAGCACCAGCGGCACCACGCCGGAAACCATTCCCGGGAGCGTCTTTGACTCCGGGCGCACGCGCCGGCTGACCGGAAACTCGAGCACCACCTCTGAGCTGTCGGCGCACCACCCGCGCACCAAAAGGGCGCAGGCCGCGGTGATGACCGACGACCGCGGCACCTTCCACGCGTCGGAGAGTTCTTGAACTCGGCGCAGCACGACGGGGTCCAGTCGAACGGGCGCGGACGGCTGGGACCGTTCCCCCTCCTCCGCGGTCGGGAGAAACCCGTTCTGTGGCCCGCTCTCCGGCGGCAGATTCCTGGTCCAGTAGTCCTGATCTTCGGCGTAATCGGTGGACGTTTCGTATTCCGACTCGACGCGAACCAAGTCCTCCAACGAGCCGAAGAAAGCGGGGGGAATGGGTTCGTGCGAAACAATTGCGGCGTACACGGTCGCAATCCGATTTGCGATAAGCGTAATTCCGGTGCCGTCCACGATCATATGATGGAAGCATCCGAACAAATAGAATTCATCGGACCATGTCTGGAATAAAGCAAAATTGAACAGCGGACCGGCGGCGGGCATTGGCGTGCGCTGGATCGATAATGCCATCCGACGGGCTTCCTGCACCGGATGGCGTGTGTCGCTGAGATCGTGGAAGGCGACCTCGAAGTCCGGGTGATCGATCGCCCTCTGGACGACCTGGCCATCCACCTCGAAGACGGCGGCCCTGGCCGGTTCGGCCTCCTGCATCACGTGACGGATCGCCCGCTGAAGCAACTCGCGGTCCACCGTGCCGTCGAATCGGACAAGCACGCCAAGCTGCCACTCCGTACCGGAGTGGCCCGTTTCCTGCGCGAGCCAAATGTCCAGCTGTCCCCGCGTCAGCGGGAGAGCCCGGTCATCAAGTTCCATCCGGATTACCTATCAAACCCCTGTCCCGCCGCTAACCTTTCGCGCAGAGTTCTCGGCCGTATATCGGTCCAGTTCTGTTCGATGTAGTCCAGGCACGCTGCGCGGTCCGCTTCGCCGTACACCACCCGCCAGCCGGCCGGAACGTCGGCGAACGCCGGCCACAGGCTGTGTTGTTCCTCGTCGTTGACCAAGACGAAAAAACTGCCGTCGTCGTCGTCGAACGGATTAGTGCTCACCGCGTCTCCAGACCGTCTAACTGGACATGGGTATAACAAGTTCTAAACCATACTGGAGCCCCACAGAGCTTGTCTAAGCCTTCGGGCAATTTGAGGTAGGCGGGGATCTACTGGCGCCACCGCATCCGGAATGTTGCCTAGGCGAACTATTGGTACGGTTTAGCCGCCGTCTGCCCTACCCGCGGTCTGTGGACCGGCGCCTACCGGCCTCGACATCGCCCTCACCCCGGCGGCGCGGGCAGAACATGCAGGAAAACGGGCCGTCGGCCCGGACCGACCGGTTGCGCGTGGGGCCGTGCCGTCCCCCGCGCACATATATATAGGTAGGAGAAATTGCCGAGCCGGCCTCGGGAGGCTCGCGCGGTCCCCGGAAACTACTGCCTCTCGTCGGGCACGCGCATTCAGCGGTGCGGGCGCCAAACCACCGCCTCGAGACGGCACACATCGACGCGGCTTCCGCCTCGTCGGCCGCCTCGCCGTACTAAATTGCGCCTCCCTGACGGCCTCTCGACCACATGAATTTACGACGCCTAACGCTCGAAGGTTGAGCCCCTAGCGGGCGCCGGACGGTCGTGTAGCATGCAACCTGATTGGGCGGCACGTTGAACCGGGTGTATTCCGAATCAAAATATCCACAATAAAGACACCATGTGACCGATCATGGGTCAACGCAGATCTGGTTGGGGCGACATAAATGGACAGCCATAACGAACCTTCGGCGCAGGTTGAAACGAAGGATAATTCACCCGTTGCAATGTCGGAGCACCTCGCTGACGACCTACTTTCTACGACCGCCGGCGGGTGGAAAAGCTTTTACAATTTGCTCAGCCGCCGCTTGGAGGACGCCGGGGTCGCCGATTCATCGTTCTTCCTCAATTACGGGTACGCGTCTCTGGGTTCGAACGACGAATCGGCATTCACCATTCGCCCGGGAACCTTCAACGCCAACTCGGTCCGGTTGGTGTTCGAAGTCATCGGACCGGTCGACCTCGACGACCGCACGGTCGTCGAAATCGGATGCGGCCGCGGTGGCAACGCCGCGCTCGTCGCGGAGAAGTTCAGCGCCAAGGTGATCGGCATCGACATGTCCTCGGAGGCGATCGCTTTCTGCAGCAAGACGCACGTAAAGCGCCCGATCGACTTCCGGGTCGGCGATGCGTTGAACATCCCGCTGCCCGACGCGTCGTGCGACGCCGTCGTCAACGTGGAGTCCTCACACTCGTACGGCAACCTGCCGAAATTCCTGAGTGAGGTGCGCAGGATCTGCCGACCCGGAGCATGGTTCCTGCACACCGACTTCCTGAGCCCCGAGGACTGGGACCAGGTGAGGATGCGTCTGAAGCGCTCGGGCTTCGTCACCGAAAGCGACCGGGACATTACCGCGAACGTGCTGGCCTCGCGCGATCAAGCGAGCGATACCTGGGCCGAGGTATACGGCGACCGCAATGCCCGCGTCGCGAACTTCCTCTCCCTGCCCGGCTCGGCGATCTACGAACAGATGCGGGCCGGCCTATTGGAATACCGGATACTGAGGTCTCAACTGCGGACCGAAGCCGCATAGCGTCGACATCACCACTCGAGGTCGGAGTAGAACAGCCTCGATACGTCGCTCGTCAGCTCTTTGATGGTGAGAATTTCGCGGTCACTGAGCCGATTCTTCCAGTTTGAGACGTTCACCTTGCTATTTCGTCTGATGCTGAATTCATCGCCCCGCGGCGGTACGGAAGGGTTCTGCTCGCCCGAGCTGGCCTCGATGGCGGTTTGGACGCCGGTCGTGAATTCCAGGCCGAGCGCCGTATAGATCTTTTGGAAACTGCCCACGGGATCCATGGACAATTCTTCGTGCTTGAGGAACAGCCACCCCGGATAGCGCGTGCGGTACTCGTTGACCACCGCGTAGATGCAATTCCACAGGAGGGCCCCCACCGGGATGGTTTCCTGTTCATGCTCGGCGAAGTAGCGGATCTCCGATTCAAAATCCGCCAATCTGGTTTCGCGCATGAGTTGCGGTTGCCGCAGGAAGTGGTTGAAGTCGAATTTCCAATTCAAAATCTTCAGACTGGAACACAGCGCGGCGGGATGCCGGATCATGACGACGACGTTCATATCGAATCGCCGAGCCAACCAGGGGGCGGAAAACACGGCGATCGGGTCTTTCATGACCGCCGTATCTTTTCTCAATCTGTGCGTGGAAAGATTCGCAAAAGCCAATAGACACCGCGCCGCTTCCCGCGAGCTCCTGGCATGCAGAAGATTTGTCCGCAAGGGGTATTTGAAATCGACCAGACCCTCGAGGTAGTTGTCGAATTGGTGAGAATTCTCATCGGTTATGTACTGAAAATTCACTTTTATGGGGTTGGCGAAGCCGCATAAGTCGCCGTTTTCCGGGGTGAAGGGCTCATGGATGTAGCCCATACCGGGCGCGTGGGAGATCATCCGGCCGGTCCAGGTGGTGCCGGACCGCGGTGCGCCGGTAACGAGAATCCGCCGTCTGCCCTCCAAGGCGCTGACGAGTTCGCGTCCCACGGCCACGTCGCATGCTCCCGTCTAGTTCGCGACTGTCCGGCGAGGCTCGATGCAGGCGTCCGTGGTCGACCGACACGCGCGCGAACGCTGCCCTGGCCCGGCCATTTGGTCGCGTCGATTACGTGGGCTCGACCAGGCCGACCGAATCCGCCCTATCCGACTCCGGCACCTGACCGGCCAGGTACTCGGCGAGCGACCCGATCGTCGGATAGTCGAATACCGCGGTGGCGCTGATCGTGAACGCGCCACCGAACTGCGGGAGCAACCGGTTGCTGAATTCGACCGCCATCAGTGAATCGGTGCCCAGCTCCAGGAACCGGCTGGTGGCGGCCGGCGGCTGCGCGAGGCGCAGGAAATTCTGGACCTCGTAGCGCAGGTATTCCGTGAGGAAGCTGCCGCGCTCCGCCTCCGGCACCTCGTGCAGTTGCCGCAACAACTCGCTGTCGCCGCGGGTTGCCGTGACAGCGCTCGGCAGCACATGGTCGAGCATCGCCGGGCGAGAGGCGCCCAACCCCTTCGCGGCGCGCTGCCAGTTGGCTTTGATGACGGTCGCCTGCCCGGTTCCGTGGGCGAGGATCTCGTCGAGCGCGTTGAGGGCGGCCGAGGGCTCCAGCGGGATCAGGCCCTGCGCACTGAGGTTGGCGCGCGCGGCGTGCGAAGTGGCCATGCCGCCCTTGGCCCACGGGCCCCAGTTGATCGCGGTCGCGGGCAGGCCCTGGGCCCTGCGGTCCGCGACGAGCCCGTCGAGCAGCGCGTTGGCGGTCGCGTAGTTGGCCTGGCCGGGCGAACCGATCACGCTGGACGCCGACGAGTAGACGACGAAGAAGTCGAGATCGTCGTCCTTCGTCAGCTGATGCAGGTGGCAGCCGCCGAAGGCCTTCGGCGCCAACGCCTTGCGGAAACCCTCGAGGGTCTGCTGTGGCAGCAGCGCGTCGTCGAGGACGCCCGCCAGATGCGCCACCCCCGCGAGCGGTGGGAAGTCCGCCCGGATCCGCTCCAGCAGACCTTCGACTTCTGACCGCTCGCCGACGTCGGCCGTGATGACGTGGATGCGGCTTCGGTAGCGCTCGGTGATGCCGTCGATGGCCAGCTGCGCGTCCGCATCGGGTGCGCGCCGGCTGGTCAACACGATGTCACCGGCGCCGAGTTGGGCCAGATGGGCCGCCGTGTGCAGGCCGAGCGCACCGACGCCACCGGTGATCAGATAGCTCCGATCCCCGCGCGGCTGCAGCGGTTTCGGCATCTGCAGCACGATCTTGCCGATGTGCCGCGCCTGCTGCATGCGGCGGAACGCCGTCTTGGCCTCCGTCACCGGGTAGACCTCGGCCGCCAGCGGCGCCAGTTCGCCGCGGGCCATGCTGTCCGCCAGCTCGGCCAGCAACCTCCCGACCCGCTCGGGTTCCTGCTCGATGGTCACGTCCAGCGCGACGATCTCGTAGGCGATGTCGGGACGGGCCGCCGCCATCTGCTCCGGGGTCCAGATGTCGCGCTTGGCGATCTCGGCGAACCGGCCGCCCTGTGCGGTGGCCCGCACCGTCGCCTCGACAAACCCCTCGTTGGTCAGGCTGTTGAGCACCACGTCGACACCCGCGCCGCCGGTGTCCGCCAGTATCTGGTCGGCGAAATCCGTACTGCGCGAGTCGTAGACGTGTTCCACGCCCAGCTTGCGCAACGTCGCGCGCTTGTAGGCGCTGGCGGTGGCGAACACGGTCGCACCGCGCTGCTGCGCCAGCTGGATCGCGGCCAGGCCGACGCCGCCACTGGCGGCGTGGATCAGCACCCGATCGCCGGGCCCGACCTGCGCCCAGTCGAACGCGAGCCGGGTCGTCAGCGCACCCGCGGGAATGGTCGCCGCTCCCACGGCGCTCACCCCGTTCGGCACCGCCGCCAGGAACTCCTGCGGCACGTTGACGCGGGTGGTGAACGACCCCGGCATGAAGCCGAAGACGCGCTGGCCGACCTCGAATCCCGTTACCCCGGCACCCAGTTCGGTGACGACGCCGGAGAGGTCACCGCCGCCGATTCGGCCCGGATCGCCCGGATAGAGGCCGAGCACGTTGAGCACGTCGCGGAAGTTCAGGCCCGCCGCCTCCACCCGGATCTGGACCTGACCCGCCGCCGGCGGCGGCACCTTCATCTCGATCAGGCGGAGGTTGTCGATCGCACCGCGTTCCGTCACGTCCAGGATGTAGTCGGTCGTGCGCGGCACCTCGAGGTGGCCGTCGCGCGCCCACGGCAGCAGCCGCGGCACGAAGTACTTCCCTTGCCGCAACGCGACTTCGGGTTCGTCCGCGGGCGTGCCGAGCAGGCCGGCCAGCGAGCGCACGGCATCGTCGGCCCCGTCCGAGTCGACCAGCCGGCAGCGCAGGCTCGGCTGCTCGGTGATGACGGTCCGCCCGAAGCCCCACAGCGCCGACTGCGCCGCGTCCACCGGCTCGCCGGCCTCGGTCGCCACCGCGCGTTCGGTGACGATCCACAGGCCGCCGGTGAGTTTCAGGTCCTGCTGCGCCAGCAGCGCGCGCACGGCCGTGAGCAGCTCATCGATCTCGGTCTCGAGCCGCCCGGCGAATTCGGCGCCCGACTCTCCAGCGTCGGGCCGCCCGGGGCTGCGCCAGACGACGCCGGCCACGGGGGCGCCGCGCTCCTGAGCCTCCGCGAACAGCCGCGTCCAGCGCTCCGAGTCCAGCGATGCGCGGTCCACCGAGACACAACCCGGCACGTCGGCCGCCAGCTCCTCAAACCCGGCTATCAGCCAGGTGCCGTCGCCGTTTCCGGCGGCGCCGCCCGATGCCGGGGCCGGCACTTCCTCCCAGCCCAGGGTGTACAGGTTGCGGGTGGCGTCGCCGCCGAGCCCGCGCAGCAGCGCCTCCCGGGGCGCGCGTTTGACCGTGAAGTCGCGGATCTCGCCGAGCTGGCGGCCGTCGCGATCCACGAAGTCGAGATCGAAGGCCTGCGTTTCGCTGTCGAGACCGCCACTCTGCCAACGCGCGCGGCAGTAGAACCGCTTGGGCATCTTGTCGTGCAGCACCACCCGCCCGTAGCGCAGCGGCAGGAACAGATCGCTCAGTCCCCCGCCGTCTTCCGTCGCTGCGAGCGCCGCCTCCAAGGCCGGGAACGCGATCCCGGTGCACAGGTCGAGCAGCACCGGGTGGATCGGCTCCGTACCCAGCTGTTCGGCGAGCTCGTCGCCGATGGCGATATCGCCGACCGCCTCGCCCTCACCGGCCCACAGCGATTTGAGCGACGTGGCCCAGGTGGGACCCCAGGCCAGCTCCATGTCGGCGAAGGTGTCGAACAGCTGCTGCGGACGCGTGCGGCCCAGCCGCTCGCAGGCCGCGTCGATGGATTCCGACGGCTCCAGCGCGGGCTCTTCGTCATCCCCGCTGACGATCCGGCCGTCGGCGTTCAGCGACCACTCGGCGTCGCGGTCACCGTACGGCCGGCTGTGCACATGGAAGGTCCAACCTCCCCCGTCCTCGAGGGGATGCACGGTCAGCTGCACCTCCCGGGAGTTCTTGTCGGGCAGGATGATCGGCTCGTAGAAGAAGACGTCGCGCACCTGGGCCGGGGCCCCGACCGCGGCGATGGCCATCGCCGCGTACGTGGCGCCGGGAACGACGACGGTGCCGTAGATGACGTGATCGGAAAGCCACGGCTGCGACTTGACGGACCACCTGCTGGTGTAGACGGAGTCACCGGAGGCGAGATCCTTTGCGCTACCCAGGATTCCGGAGGCGGCGGCGCCGTCGACCGCGACGTCGGCGGTTTTGGGCCAGAACCGGCGGCGCTGGAAGGGGTAGGTAGGCAATTCGACCGTGTGGTGCGGCCGGTGGTACAGCGCGGCGAAGTCGGGCCGGTGCCCGGCCACGTAGACCGCGGCCAGCGCTTCGGCGATCTGCCCCCGGGCGTCGACGCCCTTGCGCAGGGACACGATGGAACGCGGCGTGGCCGAGGACTCGGGCCAGGCCTGCACCGCGGCCCCGGTCAGCACCGGTTGCGGGCCGATCTCCATCAACACCGAGCAGCCCAGCCCCGCCACGGTCTGCACGCTTTCGGCGAACTGCACCGGCTGGCGGGAATGCCGCCGCCAGTACTGCGCGTCCAGCGGGGTCTCCGCGGTGATCACCGCTCCGGTGCGGTTGCACACCAGGGGCAGGGTCGGCACGGCGAATTCGAATCCCTTTGCGAACGACTCGAATTCGTCGAGCGCCGGCTCCAGCAACTCCGAATGGAAGGCATGGCTGGTTTCCAGCCAGGTGCAGCGGGTGCCGTCGCCGCTGAGCCTGGCGACGATCTGTTCCAGGTCGCCGGCCGGACCCGACAGCACCGTGTTCGGGCCGTTGTAGGCGGCGACCGAAATGTGCGGGAACTCGTCGGCGATGCGCTCCACCTGCTGGGGGTCGGCGAACACCGCCACCATCCGGCCGCCCTCGGGCAGGTTCCCGAACAGCCGGCCGCGTTCGGCCATCAGCCGCGCCCCGTCCTCGAGGCTGAACACCCCGGCCACGCACGCCGCGGCGTACTGGCCCACGCTGTGGCCCAGCACCACGTCGGGCTCGACGCCCCACGACTGCCACAACCTCGCCAGGCCCATCTCGATGGCGAACAGCGCCGGCTGGGCAAACGAGGTGTGCCGCAGGGTTTCTGCGGCCTCCTCGTCGAACAGCACCTCCAGCAGCGGGCGCGGCAGCATCCCGTCGATGGCTTCCGCGCACTGCTTCACGGTGTCGGCGAAAACCGGCTCCGTGTCGAACAACTCGCGCGCCATTCCCGAGTATTGGCTGCCCTGCCCGGTGAACAACCACGCCGTCTTCGGCGGGTCACCGCACTCGCCGCGCACCGCGCCCGGCCCCAGCCGGTTCTCGGCCAACCCGGCCAGCAGCTCGCGGGCGCCCTGAACCGAGTCCACGACCAGCGCCGCCCGGTGTTCGAAATGCGAACGCCCCACCGCCGCCGTGTAGCACACGTCGGTGATGTCGGCGTCCGGGTGCTCCTCCAGCCAGGCGCCGTACCGTTGCGCCAACGACACCAGCGCCTGCGGCGAGCGCGCCGACAGCGGCAGCACGCTGACGGGTCCGTGCCCGGGCTCGGTGGCCGCGGTGACGTCGGGGGCGACGTCGTCCGCGGAAGAGCCCTCGGCGACTTCGGATTTCGCCGGCGCCTCCTCGATGAGGACGTGCGCGTTGGTGCCGGAGAACCCGAAGGAACTCGTCCCGGCGCGGCGCGGCCTGCCGTTGGCGTGCCAGGCAAGCGGCTTGTCCACCACCCGAACCAGCAGCGAGTCCCATGGGATGTTCGGCGACGGGTTCTCGAAGTGCAGGTTCTGCGGCAGGGCCTCGTGCTGCAAGGACAACACGACCTTGATCAGGCCGGCGATCCCGGCCGCCGATTCGAGGTGCCCGATGTTGGTCTTCGCCGACCCGATCAGCAGCGGCCGGTTCGGGTCACGGCCGACGCCATAGGCGGCCGCGGCGGCCTGAACCTCGATCGGGTCGCCCAGCGAGGTGCCCGTGCCGTGCGCCTCGAGGTAATCGACGTCCCCGCCGGCGAGACCGGCGCGAGCCAGCGCCGCAGCGATAAGCCGTTGCTGCGCACCACCGTTCGGCACCGTCAGACCGCTGGACGCGCCGTCCTGGTTGACCGCGCTGCCGCGGATGACGGCGCAAATGTGGTCGCCGTCGCGCTCGGCATCGCTGAGCCGTTTGAGCACCAGGATCCCGCAGCCCTCGCTGCGCGCGTAGCCGTTCGCGGCCGCGTCGAAGGTCTTGCAACGGCCGTCGGCGGCAAGCATTCTGGCGCGCGCGGTGGCGACGATGGACGCGGGGCTCACCAACACGTTCACCCCACCGGCCAGCGCCATGTCGCAGTCACCGGAATGCAGGGCCTGACAGGCCTGGTGGACGGCCACCAGCGAGGCGCTGCACGCGGTGTCCACCGCCATCGCCGGCCCTTCCAGCCCGAGCGCGAACGCCACCCGGCCCGCGATGACATTCAGCGCGTTGCCGGTGATGAAGTGGGCCTCGATGGTGTCGACCGAGTTCGCGTTCAGCAGCTGCGAATACTCGTTTGCCGCCACACCCACGAACACGCCGGTTCGACTGCCGCGCAACCCCGCGGGCGCGTACCCGGCACGTTCCAGGCCCTCCCACGCGATCTCCAGCATCAACCGCTGCTGGGGATCCATCCACACGGCCTCGCGCGGGGAGATACCGAAGAACTCCGGATCGAATCCGTCGATGCTTTCCAGGTATCCGCCGTAGCGGGTGTAGATCTTGCCCGCCGCCTCGGGGTCGGGGTCGTAGTACTCGTCGACGTTGAAGCGGTCGTCCGGGATCTCCCGGATCGCGTCGACGCCGCCGGACAGCAGCTCCCAGTAGGCGTCGGGGTCGGGTGCGCCCGGAAAGCGGCAGGCCACCGCGACGATCGCGATCGGCTCGTCCGTGCGCGCCGTGACCGCGGCCACCGCGGGCGCCGGCTGCGCCGCCGCGGCGACGGGCGCCGGTGCGTCGAGGCTCAGGACGTCGTTGACGAGGAAGTTCGCCACGTCGGTGATGCGCGGGTAGTCCATCGCCAGGGTCGACGGCAGCTCCGCGCCGACCGCTCGCTCGAGCCGGCGCCGCAGTTCGACCGCCATCAGCGAGTCCATTCCGAGGTCGAAAAGCCCGGCCTCCTCGCGGATTTCGGCAGGGTCGATCCGGGTCACGTCCGCGACGGCGTCGCGCAGGTAGTCGATGACGAGTTTCTTGCGCTGCTGCACCGGGGCCGCGGTGAGCCGGTCGACCAGCTGGGTGGTCCCGGACGCGGCCGCCTGCTCCGCCCCCGCCGCCTCGGCGGGCACCTCGCGCTGCAACTGCGTGAAGAAAGCGCGCTTCCCCGCCATCTGGTAAAGCGGCAGGAACTTGGCCCAGTCGATGCGGGCCACCACGCCGTGGGACGCGCCCTTGCCCGACGACGCCACCAGCTCGGCCATGCCCGCCAAGGCATCGGCGGGCGACAGGGGCCGGACCCCACGCTTGTCCAGTTCCGCGCGGGCCGCCTCGTCGGCCATGCCCGCGTTCGCCCACGGACCGAAGTTGACGCTGACCCCGGGCACACCCTGCTCACGCAGCCGCCAGGCCAACCCGTCCAGGAAGGCGTTGGCCGCGCTGTAAGCGGTCTGGCCGCCGGCGCCCCACACCCCGGCGATCGAGGAGGTGCTGAGGAAGAAGTCCAGCTTCAGGTCCGCGGTGGCTTCGCTCAAATTCCAAGCGCCCCAGACCTTTCCGGCGAACACCCGATCCACTTCGGCGTCGTCCAGGGACTGCAGCGGGGTGGTGCTGATCTCGCCCGCGGCGTGCACGATCCCGGCCAGCGGCGGCAGGTCGGCCCGCAGGGTGGCCAGGACGTGGGCGACGTCGTGCGGGTTGGCCACGTCGGCCGTGATGACCCGGACTTCGGCGCCGGTCTGTTCGGCTATCGCGGCGATGCGTTGTTGCGCGGCCTCGCCGGGTGCGCGCCGGCTGGTCAGCACCAGGTGCCGCGCGCCGTGCGCGGCCAGGTATTCGGCGACCTCCAGTCCGATCGCACCCAGCCCGCCGGTCACCAGATACGTTGCCTCGTCACGCAGCGCCAGCGGCGTCGCGACCGGCTGACCCGAGCGCCGGGTCAGCCGGGGAACGTAGACCGTGCCCTCGCGAAGCGCGAATTGGTCTTCACCCGCCGGCGCCGACACCAGCTGGTCGATCAGCGCGGACCACTGGTCGCCACCGCTGCCGGCCAGATCCGCCAGTCCGCCCCACAGTCGGGGGTGCTCCAAGGCGGCGGCGCGACCGAAGCCCCACAGGCAGGACTGCGCCGGTGACACCTTGTCCGCGTCGGTGGCCCGCTGCGCGCCACGGGTTATCAGCCAGATCGGTGCGCGCAGGTCAGCGCCGGCCGCGGCGCAGAAGAGCCGCCGGGTTCCGCTCAGGACCTGGTGTTGCATCCGCAACAGCGATTGCGTCGACGGTGACGGGTCCAACCCGACGGCCGCGAGATGCAGGATGCGCAGCGCCGGTTCGTCCGCTACCGCGTCGCGCAACACACCCTGGAGCCGCTCGGCGTCGGCGTCGGACACCGGCAGCCCCACGATTCGGGCCCGGTGCCCGCGCGCCGTCAGCGCGTCGACCAACGGCTGAACCCCCTGCGCGTCGTCGCTGACGAGGAGCCACGCCGAGCCCTCGCCGGCCGCCGCAGCGGCCTTGGCGGCGGATTTCTCCCAGCGGATCTCGTAGCGGGAGTCCGTGATGGACTGGGCGTTGCGCTGTTGGTTGTGTTCTGCCGCAAGCTGTTTCAGCACATCGATGGTCTGCGGATTGCTGGTGCCACCGCCCAGCAGCGCGGCGAGTTCCTCGATCCGGCCGTCCTCCAGCAGCCCGACGGCCTGGGTTCGCATGGCCGACGGCTGGCTGGCGCTGTGGGTGGCCGCGGCCCGCTGCTCACGAAACCAGTACTGGCGGTGCTGGAACGGATAGGTGGGCAGGTCGAGCTTGCGCGCGGTCACCGGCGCCAGCGCGGCGAAGTCGGGCCGGTGCCCGACGATGTAGGCGTTGGCGAGGGCTTCGGTGATCTGGCGGTGATCCGCGATGTTCCTGCGCATCGACGCGATGGCCCGCGGCGCGGTGGCCGGGTCCGGCCACGCCCGCATGGCCGCGGCGGTCAGGATCGGTTGCGGGCCGATCTCCAGCAGCATCGTGCAGTGCAGTTCGGCCAGGGTGCGCACGCTCTTGGCGAACTCGACCGGCTGCCGGGCGTGGCGACGCCAGTAGGCGCCGTCCAGCTTGGCGCTTCGGCCCAGGGCCGCGCCGGTGCGGTTGCACACCAATGTCTTTTGCGGCGCGCCGAAATCGAACCGGTTCGCGTATGCCTCGAATTCGTCGAGGACCGGATCCAGCAGCGCCGAGTGGAAGGCGTGGCTGGTGTCGAGCCAGTCGCAGCGCACACCGTCGGCTTCCAGGCCGGCCACCGCCTGGTCGAGGTCCTGCACGGGTCCCGACAGCACGGTGTTGGCGCCGTTGTAGGCGGCGACGGACAGGCTGGGGAACTCGTCGGTGATGCTTTCCACCCGCTCGGGAGCGGCGAAGACCGCGACCATCCGCCCGCCGTCGGGCAGGCTGCCGAACAGGCGGCCGCGCTCGGCCATCAGCAGCATGCCGTCCTCGAGGCTGAAAACGCCCGCGATGCAGGCGGCCGTGTATTGGCCGACGCTGTGGCCGATCACCACGTCCGCCTCGAAGCCCCACGACTGCCAGAGGCGGGCCAGGCCCATCTCGACCGCGAACAGGGCGGGCTGGGCGTAGCTGGTCTGCCGCAGGGTGTCGTCACCCTCGGGGTCGAAAATCACGTCCAGCAGCGGCTTTTCGAGCACGTCGGCGACCGCCGCCGCGCACCGGGTCATCGTCTCGGCGAACACCGGTTCGGTCTCGAACAGCTCCCGCGCCATGCCGGCATACTGGCTGCCCTGGCCCGTGAACAACCACGCCGTCTTCGGCCGGTCGGTGCAGTCACCGCGCAGCAAACCCGGTGCGGGGCGATCGTCGGCCAGCGCGGCGAGTTGCTCGCGTGCGGAGTCCGTCGAATTCACCACCAGGGCGGCCCGGTGCTCGAAGTGTGAGCGCCCGGCGCCGGCGGTGAGGCAGACGTCGGCCAACGAGGCGTCCGGGTGGGCTTCCAGCCAACTGCCGTATGCCTTGGCGAGCGCCGCCAGGGCTGCCGGGTTGCGCGCCGAGAGGGGCAACAGGCTGAACCGCCGGTCGTCCGTCGGCACCGGTGCCGCGGCGACCTGGGCCACCTCGGGCGCTTCCTCGAGGATGATGTGCGAGTTGGTCCCGGAGAACCCGAACGAGCTCACCCCGGCGATCCGGGGCCGTCCGTCGCGTGGCCAGGGCAGGGCCTCGTCCACCACCCGCACCGGAAGCCGGTCCCAGGGAATGTGCGGCGACGGCTTGCTGAAGTTCAGGTGCTTCGGCAGCACCTCGTGCTCGAGCGACAGGATCACCTTGATCAGACCCGCGATTCCCGCGGCCGCTTCCAGGTGCCCGATGTTCGTCTTCACCGACCCGATCAGCAACGGCCGGTCGGTGTCGCGCCCCTTGCCCAGTGCCGCACCGGCCGCCTGGACCTCGATCGGGTCACCCAGCGAGGTGCCGGTGCCGTGCGCCTCCAGGTATCCCACGTCGCCGGGCGCGACGCCCGCGCACTGCAGCGCCTCGGCGATCACGCGCTGCTGGGCGACCCCGTTGGGCACCGTCAATCCGCCCGACGCGCCGTCCTGGTTGACCGCGCTGCCGCGGATGACGGCCCGGATCCGGTCGCCGTCCCGGATGGCGTCCTCGAGCCGCTTGACGACGACGACACCGCAGCCCTCACCGCGCACATAACCGTCGGCGGCGGCGTCGAAGGTCTTGCACTTCCCGTCCGGGGCCAGCATGTGCGCGTGCGAGAAGGTCATCGCGGTCTTCGCGCTGAGCAGGACGTTCACCCCGCCGGCCAGCGCGAGGTCACATTCCCCGAAGCGCAGCGCCTGGCACGCCTGATGGACGGCCACCAGCGACGAGCTGCATGCCGTGTCAACGGACACGGCCGGGCCCTGCAAGCCCAGCCCGTAGCTGATCCGGCCGGCGCCCGCGGCGGACGACGTGCCGATCGCGACGTATGCCTCGATCTCCTCGTAGCTCAGCTGTTCGGAGATCAATCCCAGGTAGTCGTGGGTGCCCAGACCCATGAACACACCGGTCTTCGAGTTCGCCAGGGCCGATGGGGCGGTACCGGAATGCTCCACCGCCTGCCACGCCGTCTCCAGCAATATCCGGTGCTGCGGGTCGATCAGCATGGTCTCCCGGTTCGACAGCCCGAAGAACGGCGCGTCGAACCCGGTCACGTCCTCGATGAACCCGGCCCGGCGGCTGACGATCTTTCCGGGCGCATCGGGATCCGGGTCGTAGAATTCGTCGACGTCCCAGCGGTCCGGGGGCACCTCCGAGAGCGCGTCCCGGCCTTCGCTCAGCACATCCCAGAACGCGTTCGCATCGGCGGCACCGGGGAGGCGCACCGCGTAGCCGACGATCGCGAAGCTCTCGCCCGTGCCCTCTGATCCACGTAGATCGGTCATTTCCGACCGCCGATCATCTGCTGTTGCTTCTCGTCGTTAACCAAGACGAAAAAGCAGCCCCCGCCGTCTTCGAAGGGATTGATGCTCAACCGCGTCTCCAGACCATCTACTCGACATGGGTATAACAAGTTCTAGACCATACTTGCTGGGTGAGACGCCTGTCACGCGAATAGGTAACTGAGACAGCCGTCACGCAGCTTGCCGATCGGTTCGCCGATCAGCCGGTCAGCCGGCCACCCGCGCGCGGGCGAAATTTTCGACCAGGTCGCCGGCGGCCACGGTGCCTTTGGACGCGTCGCTCATTTGCGACGCGACTTCACGCGCCCGGGCGGCGTATTCCGGGGTGAGGATGGTGCGGAGGTCCTTCAGGAGCGTTTCCGTGGTGGCCGTCGAAAGCCGCCGGGCGGTGCCCACCTTCAGTCGTTTGATTTGGTTTCCCCAGAAGAACTGGTCGGGCAACTTCCAGAGGATCAACGCGGGCACGCCCGAGCGCAGGGCGGCGTTCGTCGTGCCCGAACCTCCGCGGTGCACGATCGCGCGAACGGTGGGAAAGATCCGCGCGTAGTTCATCGTGTCCACCACCTTGACGTGGTCGAAATGCGGGCCGTTGCTGTAGTCGCTGCCCGCGGATACCACCAGCCCCCGCACCCCTAGTTCGGCGGTGGCCGCGCCGATCATGGTCATGATCGCGGTCGGGTCGTCCACCGGGATGCTGCCGAAGCCGAAGGAAATCGGCGGTTCGCCTTCGGCGATCCAGGCCGCGATCTCGTCGTCGGCGTCGGTTTGCCACTCCAGCGTCAACGTGCCGACATTGGGGCGCTCCTTGGTGTATTCCGCCCATTGGGCCGGCAACCAGGGAAACAGCGCCGCGTCGTAGGCCTGCAGCTCCAGCGAACCGCGTTCGACGATCCGCTGCGGCGCGGGCTTCGTGGCCTTCGGCAGGCCGAGCTCACGACGCTGCGCGCCTTCGACCTTCTTGCTCAGCAGCCAATAACCCCATTCGTACGCCCGCACCTGTCGGGCGGCGGTGGCCCGGATCGGGTTGTAATGCAGCGTGGCCAACGGGATGTTGTAGTGCTCCGCCACGCTGCTCGCCTGCTCCTCCCAGCTCTGGCCGGTCAACAGCAGGTCGGCGCCCTCCGCCGCCGCGACGAGCGTCCTGCTCATGTCGGCCCAGCACGTGGTGAAGACGTCCCATCTGTCGCGCCAGAAACTGATCAGGCCCCGGATTTTCCAGGGTTGGCGGAAAAACAAACTCATGAAGCTGCGCAACGGTTTCATGCTCTCCGACCAGTCGACTCCGTAGGCGACCGCCGAAAGCCCGAGCTTTTCGACGAAGGCGATCTGGTCGGGCGGGACGGCCATGCACACTTCGTGCCCGCGGCGCGCCAGCTCGCGGCCAACGACCGCGACGGGCTCGATATCGCCACGGCTTCCCCAGCACGCCAGCACAAACTTCATGGAGCTCCTCGCTCTTCTACTTGGGTCTAACAAGTGCTAAACCATACTTCCTGGCCTTGGCCCCTGCCTGAAAAATCGCCTTGGCCGATCAGCAAGCCCGTTTGAGGCGGGCGAAATTCTCCAGCAGGTCGGCGGCGGCCGCGGCACTTTTGGCCGGTTCGGTCATTTGGCCGGCCAGTTCGCGGGCCCGGGCGACGTACTGCGGGGCGAGGACGGTTCGCAAATCCGCGATCAACGACCTCTCGCTGGCCGTCGAAAAGCGCCGGGCGGTGCCGACTTTGAGCCGTTTGACCGCGGCTCCGTAAACCGCGTGCACAAGGTCCCAATAGAGGATCACCTGTGGGACCCCCGCGCGCATGGCAACAGGAGTGGTGCCCGAGCCGCCGTGGTGGACGACGGCGCGGCAGCCGGGGAACACGGTCGCATAATTCATCGCGCCCACCACCTTGACGTGGTCGAAGTGCGGGACGTCGCTGTAATCGGTCCCGCCGGCGACCACCAATGCCCGCTCGCCCAACCGCGCGCTGGCCGCGGCGATCATGGCGATCGTGTCCGCCGGAGATTCGACCGGGATGCTGCCGAACCCGAAAACGATCGGCGGTGTCCCCGCCGCGATCCAGGACGCGACATCTCGATCGGCATCCGTCGGCAATTCCAGCGTCAGCGTGCCCACAAACGGACGTTGACGATCCCATTGCGCCCATTCCGCCGCCAGCCCGGGAAAACACGCCTCGTCGTAGGCCTGGATTTCCAGCGATCCGCGTTCGGTGATCCGTCGCGGTGCGGAACCGGTTGCCTTCGGCAGGCCGAGTTCACGGCGCTGGGCGTCTTCCACCTTCTTCATCCCGCGCCACGACACCCACCAGAACGCCGCCACCGCCGGACGCCGCAGCCGCGCCGGCAGGAACCGGAGGGTCTGGCGGTTGGGCCGCAGCGGGAAGTAGTGCAAGGTGGCCAGGGGAATGCCGTAGTACTCCGCGACGTTGGCGGCGGCATCCTCGAAGTTGATGCCGGTGAAAATCAGGTCGGCCCCGTCGGCCAGGGATTTCAGGGTCGTGCTCATGTCCTGCCAACCCTGGAGTAAAGGCCCGCCGATCGCGAGCCGCGCCGTCGTCAGATCCCTGATCCGCCAGGGGTGGCTGAAGAAACAGGTCCAGAATTCGCGGTGCGCGTCGAGGATGGACTTCGACTCCGGTCCGAAGCCGACCGCCGCCACCCCGGCCGCCTCCGCGAAGCCGACCAGATCGGGAGGGACGGCCATGCACACGTCGTGCCCTCGCAGCGTCAGCTCGCGCCCGACGGCGAGGTTGGGCTCGATATCACCGCGACTTCCCCAGCTTGCCAACACAAACTTCATCGCGGCCTGGTCCTCGTCACGCTGGGCGGTTCGGGTCCAGCTTGCCGAGACCGGTGATTTCGAGGCTGACCGACTTCCGTTGTCCGGCAGCGCCAAGCATGAAGAAGATGTCGCCGACCGGTGCGCCCAACCAGAACCGCCAAAACCGCTTGCGGAAGAACTTCCAGACGTAGCTGCCGTCGCCCACCAACCAATAGCCCAGAATCCAGGGCAGGTAGTAGGTCGCCCGCTTCCACCGCGAAACGACCATCTCGAGATTCATCTCCATGATCTCGAGGCCCCAGGCCCGGTATCGCCATTCCAGCTCGTACTTGCTGACGAACTCGAAGAACGCCAGCATTTCGGCGTTGGTGACGAGGTATTCGTCGAAGACCAGAATGGATCCCTCGACGAAGCGGTCCTTGCACGTTTCCAGCGCATGCAGGCAACTCTCGTAGGTGTCCAGATCCATGTGGAACAACGCGATCGGGGCGCCAGGGCGGTCGGCCAGGAAGGGGGCCAACGTGTCGTACGTACTGCCCTTGACGAACTGCACCTTGCGGCCCAGCGCGTCGGGGACGCCGTCGTGCAGGATCACACCGGTGTCCTGCATGGAACGTTGCGCGAGCGGTTCCGACAGCGAGAAGGTGCCCTGCTTGATGAGGGCCTGGTCGTCGATCTGCCAGTCTTCGACGAGGCCCTCGAAGGTGTCGAAGCCGTACACCTGGCGCCCAGAGGCATCCGACATCAGCCTCGTCGACCAGCCGAGCCAGACGCCCAGGTCGAGCAGCAGTTCGTCGGAGCCCTGGGCGCCGGGTCTCGGCAGTCGCGACGCCTCCCATAACAGCGTGTGGCCCCGAATCTTGCACCGCCGCATGTCCTCGAGCGTGCGGGCGATGAACGCGCGGTACGCGTCGTTGTACACCCTGGTGTCCCGGGCATACAGGTTCGGTATGTAGCGGTCGCGATCCCGGAAAACGAGGCGCGCGATCAGCAGTAACAGCACAAGCGCGCCGAACACGACGAGCAGTACCGGCTGGAAATAGCATGCCGCCGCCAGCACGAGCGCGGTGCCGACGAGAACCGCTTTCCACACCTTGTGCAGGTTCGTTCGATCGACTTCCGGACTTTCCACCGTCGGGCTGTCGACTACGCTCACCGGTTCACCTCCAGGGTCTCGGCCCGACTCGGCGCTACCGGGTCGGCTTGGCGTCCCAACCAGGTCATGGGCGAACTCCGCCTTCCGTCAGCCCTCGGACAGCCCACGGAGCCAGAGCTCCCGAGCCGAAGACGATGAACAATGATTCGCAAACATACCCAATGGGTTCAACACGTGTGTGATACTTCCCCCGACCGGGGGGACACGCCCTCATTCTTCTTCTTTTCTAGGTTGCTTCCTTGCTCCACGCCGACAGCGTCAGCCCTATCGACGGCCGGGGCGGTCAGCGCTCAGTAGGGTCGGGCTTTCGCGCCGACATCGAAGGCCTGCGCGCCGTCGCGGTCGTGGCCGTCGTCCTCTTTCACGCCGGCCTGCCCGGCGTGGGCGGGGGGTTCGTCGGCGTGGACGTGTTCTTCGTCATCTCGGGCTTCCTGATCACCGGGCTGCTGTGGCGCGAGGTGAGCTCCGCCGGCACCGTGAAGTTGAGCCGCTTCTACGGAGCCCGTGCCCGCCGGCTGCTGCCGGCGTCGGCCGTGGTCGGCGTGGTCACCGCGATCGGCTCGGCCGCCCTGCTGCCCCCGCTGCAGGCCCACGACGTGCTCGTGGACGGTGTCTACAGCGCGCTGTATGTCAGCAACAACCACTTCGCTCACGAAGGCCTGAGCTACTTCTCCCCGGCACAGCCACCCTCGCCGTTTCAGCACTACTGGTCGCTGGGCGTAGAGGAGCAGTTCTACCTGGTGTGGCCGGCGTTGATCATCGGCACGACGTGGCTCGTCCGGCTGGTGCGTCGACGCGCCAAGGCCGGCCTCCCGTCCAAGCAGACCCCGTATCTGGTGGTCCTCGCCCTGGTCGCGGCGCTGTCTTTCGCGCTGTCGCTGGCCGCCACTTTCGTCGCGCCCTCCGTGGCGTTCTTTTCCCTGCCCACCCGGGCGTGGCAGTTGGCGGCGGGCGGCCTGGTGGCGCTGGCGGCCGGCCAGTTGAGCCGACTCCCGGCGCGCGCCGCCGCCATCCTGGGATGGGCGGGCCTGGCGGTGATCCTGCTGGCCTGCGGCCTGCTAGGCCCGGGCACGCTGTATCCGGGCACGGCCGCGCTCTTGCCGGTGCTGGGTGCGGTGCTGGTGATCGGCGCCGGCTGCGCCACACCCGCCCGGGGATGCGGCCGCGTGCTGGCGGCGGCGCCGATGCGCGCGATCGGCCGGATCTCCTACTCCTTGTACTTGTGGCACTGGCCGGTGCTGCTGCTCGCACCGGCATTGCTGGGCCATCCCCTGGGGCTGGCCGGCAGGCTGGTGACCGTCCTCGTCGCCGGCGCGCTGGCCGCGCTCACGTTGCGTTTCATCGAGGACCCCTTCCGATTCGCCGCCCCGATACGCCGGTCCGCCCTGGCCAGCCTCGCGCTGGGCGGTGTCGCCACCGCGGCCGCGGTCTGCGTCGGCGTGGTGCTGATCGGCATGTTGCCCGACCCGGTCGGCGGGGGCGCGCCCGCTGCGCGGCTGACCATCACGGCGTCGACTCCCCCGCCGGGCTCCAGCATCGACGCCTACGACGCGGCGGTGCACGACACGTTCGCCCAGGTGCAGGCCGCGGTCGCGGCGGCCGCCAACCTGAGGGCCGTACCGTCGAACCTCGAGCCGCCGCTGGCTCACGCCGCCGCCGAATACCGGGCGGAGTTCTTCAACGGCTGCCAGCGCAACCTCTTGGCGGTCGGACAGCCCGGGTGCGTGCTGGGCGACCCGGCGTCGACGACGACGGTGGCGTTGCTGGGGGACTCGCACGCCACGATGTGGGCCCCGGCGTTCCAGCAGGTCGCCGAGCAGCAGCACTGGCGGCTGGAGACGCTGACCAAGGGGGCGTGCCCGCCGATGAGCTTGCCCGTCAACGGCTTCGTCGGCCGCCTGGTCGACTACGTTCAGCGCTGCGAGCAGTGGCGCACCGCGATGCTGGCGCGGTTGCGCGCAGAGCACCCCAAGCTCGTCGTGGTGAGCATGTCGCGCGGGTACGGCGGCCTGGACTACCTGCCCAAGCCCTACAACCGGGCATGGTCCGACGGCCTGACCCGTCTCGTGCGCCAGCTGCGCAGTATCGGTGCGCAGGTGCTGGTCCTCGGGCCGGTTCCAAATCCATACGAATCGGTGCCGATCTGCCTGTCCGACCACCTCGACGATGCGATGGCCTGCTCGTCGCCGCGGTCGAAGGCGTTGAACCGGGCCGGGATCGCGGACGAGGCCGCAGCCACCAACGCCGGCGGCGGACACTACGAAAACCTCACCCCGCTGTTCTGCACCGCCGACCGCTGTCCGGTCGTCGTGGGCAACAGCATGGTGTATTTCGATGATCACCTCACGAGCGAATACGCGCGGGCGCTCGCACCCGCGATGGGGGCGCTGGCCGAACGCGCGCTCGCCAGCGCACCTGGGGGGCCGGCCAACCGCACGCCCGCCGGCGGCTGACCCTTACCGCCGATACGGGCGATCGAGCTACGGGTTCCCGTTATGATCACCCGGACCGCGCCCACGGCAACGCGTGCCGGTCACCAAATTCTCTGCATAGAGGAACCGGAGGCGTCGGCAGTTGTCTACATCGGTGCTCATCACTGGCGGAGCGGGATTCATCGGGTCCGCGCTTGCTCGCCGCCTCGTCGAAGCCGGCTACGACGTCGCCGTCATGGACGTCTTTCACCCACAGGTCCATGCCGAAGGTGCCGCGATCAACCTGCCGCCATCGGTGCGGTTGTTCACCGGCGACGTCACCCACGCCCCGGACTGCGACGCGGTGCTTCGGTTGTTCCGTCCTTCCCAGATCGTCCATTTGGCGGCCGAGACGGGAACGGCGCAGTCGCTTTCCGAGGCGACGCGCCATGGTTCGGTGAACGTGGTGGGAACGACTCAACTTCTCGACGCCCTGGGCCGCTCGGGACACGTGCCCGACCAGCTCGTCTTGGCGTCGTCGAGGGCCGTCTACGGTGAGGGGGCTTGGCAATGCGGCGCGCAGGTCTTCTACCCGCAGCCTCGCAGCCACGCTCAGCTCCTGGCCGGCATCTGGGACCCGCAGGGGCCGACGGACGATCTCGCGATACCGCTGCCGAGCTGTGCCGGCCGAACGGAGCCGCGACCCACGAACATCTACGCCGCGACCAAGCTCGCTCAGGAGCACATCCTGGCCGCCTGGACCGCGGCTCATGACACCAACGTGAGCATGCTGCGGCTGCAGAACGTCTTCGGGCCGGGCCAGTCGCTGACCAACTCCTACACCGGAATAGTCGCCCTTTTCGCCCGATTGGCGCGCGAGCGGCAGGCGTTGGAGGTCTACGAAGACGGACGCATCGTGCGCGATTTTGTCTATATAGACGATGTCGTGCAGGCCCTGTTCGCCGCGATCGAAAAGCCTGCGACGGTGGCCCGCTGCGTCGACATCGGCTCCGGAATCCCGACCACCATCCACGAGCTGGCGCAGAGGATCGCTGCCATCTGTGCGGCCCCCGAACCGGTCGTCGTCGCGAAATTCCGCGACGGCGACGTGCGCGCGGCGAGATGCGACATCGAGCCGGCCGGCGTCGAGCTCGGCTGGAGTCCGAAGTGGGCGCTCGAGGACGGGCTGCGTGCTCTGCTCGACTGGATCGGCGAGCAGGCCTAACCACCCACTTCAAACCGCCGCCGTCGCCGATCGGCCACCACGGCTGGTGCGGGTCGGACAGTGCGCGCTGGAATCGGTCGAGCCTGTTGAACGGGTGTGTGATAATTCCTCGATTCGAGAACGTGTCTTCTTTTCAGGTAGGTGACCTTGCGCCAGTCCGACAGCGTTCGCCCTACCGAAGAAGCGCAGGGTCGGCGCTCGGCACAGTCGCGGTTCCGCCCGGACATCGAGGGCTTGCGCGCGGTCGCGGTGCTTGCGGTCGTCCTGTTTCACGCCGACGTGCCCGGGGTGGACGGCGGGTTCATCGGGGTGGACGTTTTCTTCGTCATCTCGGGCTTCCTGATCACCGGACTGCTGTGGCGAGAGGTGAGCAGCACCGGCACCGTCGGGCTGGGCAAGTTCTACGGCGCCCGGGCCCGCCGGCTGCTGCCGGCATCGGCCACCGTCGGCGTCGTCACCCTGATCGGCTCGGCTGTGCTGCTCCCCCCGTTACAGGCCCGGGGCGTCATCTTCGACGGCATCGCCAGCGCGCTGTATGTCAGCAACTACTGGTTCATCCAGCAGGGCGTCGACTACTTCGGCGGGATGACGCCGACTTCGCCGTTCCAGCACTACTGGTCACTCGGGGTGGAGGAACAGTTCTACCTGGTCTGGCCGGCCCTGATCATCGGGACGGCGTGGCTTGTCCGGCGTGCGCGCCGGCGCGCCAAGACCGACACCGACTCCTCGCCGCCCGCGTCTCAGCGCCCGTATCTAGTGGTCCTCGCGTTCGTCGCGGCCGCGTCGTTCGCGCTGTCGTTTGTGATCACCGAGGCGGCACCTGCGATCGCGTTCTTTTCGCTGCCCACCCGGGCCTGGCAGTTGGCCGCCGGCGGGCTGATAGCCCTCACGGCCGACCGGTGGCGCCGCCTGCCGGCACGAGCTGCCGCGCTGGCGGGATGGGCCGGACTGGCACTCATCGTGGTCGGCTGCAATCAGTTCAACTCGGCCACGCTGTATCCGGGTACCGCCGCGCTGTTGCCCACTCTCGGGGCGATGCTGGTGATCGGCGCCGGCTGTGCCACACCGTCGCAGGGATGCGGCCGCGCGTTGGGATCCTCGCCGATGCGCGCGATCGGCCGGATCTCCTACTCGTGGTATCTGTGGCACTGGCCGGTGCTGCTGCTCACGCCGGCATTACTTGGCCACCCGTTGGGGCTGGCCGGCAGGTTGACAACGGCCATCGCGTCCGGCGCGCTGGCCGTACTCACGTTGCGATTCATCGAAAACCCGCTGCGGTTCGCCGATCCCGTGCGCCGCTCGGCGCGGGCCAGCCTCCTGCTCGGCGGTGTTTCCACAACGGTGGCGGTCTGTGTGGGCGTGGCGCTGCTGGTGTGGGTGCCCACCCCGGTCGGGCGCGGCGCACCGGCCGCGCCGCTGTCCATCACCGCGGCGCCTCCCCCCGCGGGCTCCGCCATGGCCGCCTACGACGCGGCGGTACAGCAGGCGTTCGCGCAAGCGCACGCCGCGGTGGCGGCGGCGGCCGACCTCCGATCCGTGCCGTCGAACCTCGATCCCCCGCTGGCCGACGCCGCGGCCGAACACCAGGTCTTCTTCCGCGACGGCTGCATGCGCAACTTTTCCCAGGACGGACAGCCGGAGTGCGCGACGGGCGACACCTCGTCGACGACGACGGTGGCGCTGGTCGGCGACTCCACCGCGGTGATGTGGAACCCGGCGTTACAGCAGATCGCCACCCAGCGGCACTGGCGGCTGGAGATGATGGCCAAGGCCGGGTGCCCACTGCTGGACCTGCACATCATCAGCCCAAATCTGCACCGGGAATACACCGAGTGCACGCGGTGGCGCGGTCAGATCGTCGCCCGGTTGGGCACCGAGCACCCGCGGCTGATCGTGCTCAGCGTGATGCGCCAATACGGCGCCCGCTACGGTTTGCCGTCAGGCTTCACGTCCTACGACTCGGCGTGGAACAACAGCTTCTTCCGTCTGATACAGGAGCTGCGTGGCACCGGGGCTCAGGTGCTGGTGCTGGGGCCAGTCCCGGACCCGCAGTCGTACGTGCCGATCTGCCTATCGGGTCACCTCGATGACGCGAACGCCTGCTCGCCGTCCAGAGCGGCGGCAGTGAACGAAGCCGGCATCACGGCCGAATCCGCGGCCACCACATCCGCCGGCGGACAATATGCCGATATCACCGATCTGTTCTGCACCACCAACCGCTGCCCGGTGATCGTCGGCAACACGCTGGTTTACCTCGACCGGGGTCATCTGACATTCGAGTACTCCCGGCTGCTGGCACCGGCGGTCGCGGCGCTGGCCGACCGCACGCTCGCCCACGGTTGAATGCCGCGGTCGCCGGTCAGCCGACCCGCTTGAGGCGCGCGAAGTTCTCCACCAGATCGGCGGTGACCGCAACGCTCTCGGCGGGCTTGGTCATCCGGGCGGCGAGTTCGCGGGCATGGGTGAGGCATTGCGGATCGAGGATGGTGCGCAGGTCCGCGACCAACGATTTCTCGGTGGTGGCCGAAAAGCGCCGCCCGGTACCGACTTTCAGTCGTTTGACCCGAGCTCCCCAGAGCCCCTGATCGGGCAACGTCCAGAGGATCAACGTGGGCAGCCCGGCGCGCAGGCCCGCGTTCGTGGTGCCGCAGCCACCGTGGTGCACGAACGCGCGGCAGGAGGGCAAGGCCGCCGCGTAGTTCATCACGCCCACGACCTTGACGTGCTCGGAGTGCGGGACGTTGCTGTAGTCCGACCCGGCCGCGCACACCAGGGCCCGCTCGCCCAGCTGCGCGCACGCCGAGCCGATCATCGCGAGGGTGTCGGCAGCGGATTCGACGCCCACGCTGCCGAATCCGAAGCAGATCGGCGGTTTTCCCGCGGCGATCCACGACGCGACTTCCTCGTCGGCGTCGGTCGGCAACTCCATCGTCAGCGCGCCGACGAACGGCCGTCGGCCGCCGAAGTCCGCCCATTCGGCCGCCAGCCCGGGGTAACACACCTCGTCGTAGGCCTGGATTTCCAGCGAGCCGCGTTCGGCGATCCGGCGCGGCCACGGGCGGGTCGCCGTCGGCAAACCGAGGTCACGGCGCTGCGCATCCTCGACCGTCTTGCCCCCGCGCCAGGCCAGCCAGTCCAGCGTCCGGGACGCGGAGCGGGCCAGCGGCGCCGGCAGGAACGGCAGGAGCCGGCCGTTGGCCCGCAGCGGGAAGATGTGCAGGGTGGCAAACGGGATGTCGCGATACTCCGCGGCGTTGAGCGCGTCATCCTCGAAATTCATGCCGGTCAGCAGCAGGTCGGCGCCGTCGGCCAGCGACGTCAGCGTCGCACTGACCTCGGGCCGGCACTGGGAAAGGGGCGCCGAATATTCGCCCGACAACCTGCCCAGCTCCCGGACCTTCCAGGGGGTGGTGAACAGGCCCGCCCAGAAATCGCGGTGCGGGTCCAGGATGGCCTTCAGTTCCGGTCCGTAGGCGACCGCCGACGGCCCGGCCGCCTCGGTGAAGCTGACCATCTCGGGCGCGACGGCCATGTGGACGTCGTGCCCGCGGCGCACCAGCTCGCGGCCGACAGTGACGTAGGGCTCGACCTCGCCGCGAGTTCCCCAGTTTGCCAGCACGAATTTCATCGGCGAGATCCTAGCCTTTCACTTCCCTTGCGCGGGTGGGGAATGGACGCGGTCGCTCGCGTCCCCGGCCCAGCCGCCCAGCAGCATAACCGGGCAGTGGCTGATTCGGTCGAGGGGCATTGAACGTGTGTGTGATAATGCCTCGATTCGATGAACGCCTCCTCAGACAGGTGGGTGACCGTGGTCCAGGCCGAAAGCGTTAGCCCCGCCGGGGTGGCGCAGGATCGGGGCTCGGCGCACAAGGAATTCCGCCCGGACATCGAGGGCCTGCGCGCGCTGACGCTGGTGGCCATCCTGCTCTTCCACGCCGACGTGCCCGGCGCGAGCGGTGGGTTCGTCGGCCCGGACATCTTCTTCATCATTTCCGGTTTCGTCATCACCGGGCAGCTTTGGCGCGAGGTGAACAACACCGGCACGCTCGGGCTGCGCAAGTTCTACGCCGCACGGGTCCGCCGCCTGCTGCCGGTCGCGGCCCTGATCGGCAGCGTCACCGTGATCGCCTCGGCGGTCCTGTTGCCGCCCTTGCAGGCCAAGGGCGTGGTGGAGGACGGCATCGCGTGCGCGTTGTACGTCGGCAACTACTGGTTCATTCACGAAAACGTCGACTACTTCGGCGGCCATCAGCCGCCGTCGCCGTTCCAGCACTACTGGACCCTGGGCGTGGAGGAGCAGTTCTACCTGGTGTGGCCGGTGCTGATCATCGGCACCTGGTGGCTGATCCGGCATGCCCGCCGGCGACGCACCGGCGCCACTGCTAATACGTCGCCGAACTCACCGAAGCGCGCCTTCCTGATGGTTTTCGCTTTGGTCGCGATCCTGTCCTTCGCGCTGTCGCTGCTGACCACCTATCTGGTGCCCCCGGCGGCCTACTTCTCGCTGCCCACGCGGGCCTGGGACCTGGCCGTGGGCGGCATGTTGGCCCTGACCGCCAACCAGTGGCGCCGGCTGCCGGCGCGGGCGGCCGCGATCACCGGATGGGCGGGGCTGGCCCTGATCGTGGTGGTCTGCAACCGACTCACCCCGGCGACGCAGTATCCGGGCACCGCCGCGATTTGGCCGCTGCTCGGCACGGTCCTTGTGATCGGCGCCGGCTGCGCCACACCCACGCTGGGAGCGGGCCGCATCCTGGCGTTCAAGCCGATGCGGGACATGGGTCGGCTGTCCTACTCGTGGTATCTGTGGCACTGGCCCGTGCTGGTCCTCGCGGTGCCGCTGCTGGGCCATCAGCTGGGGCTGGCCGGCCGGTTGGTTGCCGTCCTGCTCTCGGGCGGCTTGGGGATGCTCACGCTGCGCTTCGTCGAGACCCCGCTGCGCTACGCCGCCCCGCTGCGCAAGTCCCCGCTGGCCAGTTTCGCGGTGGGCGCCACCGCCACCGCGGTGGCCGTGGGGGTGGGCGTTGCGATGCTGGCGTGGATTCCGGTCCCGGTCGGCCGCGGTGCCCCCGGCATTCCGTTGACCATCACCGCGGCACCCGTCGCCGCGGGCGACGGCATGGACGCCTACGACGCTGCGGTGCAGCAGGCGTTCGCACAGGCGCAGGCCGCGGTCGCGGCGTCGGCCGAGCTGAGGGCCGTGCCGTCGAACCTGCAGCCGCCGGTCGCCGAGGCGACGGCCGGACAGAACGCGATGTGGTCCAGCGGCTGCTTCCGCGGCGCCAACCAGAGCGGGCAGCCCGAGTGCGCGGCGGGCGATACCGCGTCGAGCACGACGGTGGCGCTGGTCGGCGACTCGCACGCCGCGATGTGGGATCCGGCCTTTCAGCCGATCGCCGAACAACGGCACTGGCGGCTGGAGATGATGGCCAAGGCCGGCTGCCCGTTGATCGACGTGCCCATCGCCAAGCATCTCGACGGCCTCATCGAACGCTTCATGCACTGCGACGAGTGGCGGGCGCTGATCCTGGCCCGGTTACGCGCTGAGCATCCGCGCCTGGTCGTGGTGAGCATGTCGCGGGAGCACAGTGAGGGCAGTTGGCAGGCGGGCTACACGCCGTACGACCCGGCGTGGATCGACAGCCTGACCCGCCTGGTGCAGCAGCTGCGCGGCACCGGTGCCAAGGTGTTGGTGCTGGGCCCGGTCCCGGACCCGGGCACACCGGTGCCGGAGTGCCTGTCCGGCCACCTCGATGACGCCACGGCCTGCTCCCCGCCCCGGTCGGCCGCGGTGAACGACGCCGGGATCGCGGCCGAGACCGCCGCCACCAAAGCCAGCGGCGGCCAATACGCCGACCTCACCGAGCTGTTCTGCACCACGAGCCGCTGCCCCGTCATCGTCGGCAACGCCATGGTTTACCTCGACTGGAACCACATCACGGCCGACTACTCCCGGGAGCTGGCGCCGGCGATGGGGGCGCTCGCCGACCGCGCGCTCGCCCACGGCTAACGCGGCCTTACGACTAATCCCCCGCGGGTCCCTCGAGGTACCAGGGGTTGGCCCGCGCCCAATCGATGGTGCGGCGGATGCCCTCCTCGACGTCGACCTTGAGGCGCCAACCGAGCTCCCGCTGCGCCTTCGTGGAGTCCGGGATACGACGGGGGATGTCCTCGTAGCGACCGCCGTAGCGCGCCGCCGTGTCGACGACTTCGGCGTCGGAGACTCCGTCGACGTTGGCGATCTTGATCGCCAGTTCGACGGCGTCACGCATGGTGGTCTCGGTCATGCTCCCGATGTTGAAGGCTTCGCCGATCGCCTTGTCGCTGTCGGCCGCGAGCAGGGTGCCGGCGATCGCGTCGTCGACGTAGGTGAAGCACCGCGTCTGGTCACCCGAGTCGTAGAGCAACGGCTGGCGGCCGTTGAGGATGCGGTGAACGGACTGCGAGATCACGAATATCGGGTTCTGCCGCGGGCCGAACACGTTGAAGTAGCGAACGACCGTCACCGGCAGCCCCAGGGCGGTGTGCATCGCGAAGACGAGATGCTCGGCCATGGCCTTGCTGGTGCTGTAGCTCCACCGCGCCGTCCTGGTGGAACCGAGGACGCGGTCGTCGTCCTCGGCCCACGGCGGGTTGGGGTTCTTGCCGAACACCTCGGACGTGCTGGCGAACACCACGCGGGTGCCGTGCCGCTGGCTCAGCTCCAGGACGTTGCGCGTGCCGGTCACGTTGACGTCGAGAACGCGCAGCGGATCCTTCATGTAGTTCTTGACGCCGACGACCGCGGCCAGGTGGAAGATTTTGTCGACGCCGGGCGTCAGGGCTTGCTCGAGCGCGCTCAGATCGGTGACGTCGCCTTGCACGAACCGGAAGTTGGGGCGCCGGTCGAAGTCGATGCTGGTGTCGCGGGTGTTCTTTGCCTGGTCGAACACCGTGACCGTGTCGCCGCGGTCCAGCAGGGTGGACACCAGGTGCGATCCGATCAAACCGTAGCCGCCCGTTACGACGACATGAGACATAGTCGCTCTTTCATTCTGGGTACAGGGTTTACTTCGCCTGCAGTATGCCTATCGGCCGATCCCCTTGTAGAGGAATCCGGCGGCGCGCACGGCCGCCGGATCGAAGCTGTTGCGCCCATCGAGGAACACGCAGCCGGGAGCCGTCAGGTCCGCAAGCCGGGCCAGCGGGATCTGGTGGAATTCCCGGTGGCCCGCGAGAATCACCAGGGCGTCGGCATCCTTGACCGCCGACTCGATGTCCGGGGTCAACGCAATCTTGGTCACCGTGGGAGCCTCCTCGTCGGGCACCCAGGGGTCATGGATCGAAAGCTCGCAACCGGACGCCTCGAGTAGCTCGACGACGTACTTGGTGGGCGTCAGCCGGCAGTCGCCGGTGTTGTTCTTGAACGCGATGCCCAAAACGGCGATCTTGCTGGCCTCGATCGTCTTGTCCTGCTCGGCGAGCAGTTGCGTGAGCAGCCCGTAGGTGTAGGCGGGCATGGTGTCGTTGACGGTCCGCGACGTCCGCGGGATGCCCAGCTCCAGCCCGAGCGACTCGCCCAGATGGTTGACGAACCATGGATCCTTCGTCAGGCAATAGCCGCCGACACCCATGCTCGGCCGCAGGATGTTCACGTTGTGGGTGCCCTTGGGCATCGAATTGGCCGCCTCGATGACCTGCAGCCCGTCCATGTTCAGCCGGTCGCACACCTTGGCCAGTTCGTTGGCCATCGCGATGTTGAGATCGATCCAGAGGTTGTCCGCGAGCTTGACCATCTCGGCCGTGCGCGGATCGTCGACGACGATGGATTCCACTCCCAGGGCGTGTCGCCACAGCGTCGAGCAGGCGCGTGCGGTGACCTCATCGACCGCACCGACCACCACGGGGATCGACGTCAGCTCGTGGATGGCCTGGCCTTCGGCGAGCCGTTCCGGGCAGAACGCCAACCCGAAGTCGACGCCGGCCCGCAGCCCCGAGGCCTCCTCGAGGATCGGCAGCACCAGGTTCTCGGTGGTGTTGGGTGGCACGGTGCTCTTGAGGATGACGAGGTGGCCGCGGTGCAGGTGCTGCCCCACCGCCCGCGCCGCCGCCTTGATGTCATCGACGATGGGCTCGTAATCCGGACCAAGCGGCGTCCCGACGGTCACGATGACGAAGTCATTGTGGGCCAGCGCGCCGAAATCGGTGGTGGCACGAAGGCGGCCGACGCGCACGTTGGTGGCCACCATCTCGCCGAGCCCCGGCTCGGGGACGCTGGTCTTGCCCGAGTTGATCTCGTCGACGACGTTCTGTCGCACGTCGATCCCGGTCACCGGCCAGCCGCGATCGGCCAGCACGGCACCGATCACCGTGCCGATGTAGCCAAAGCCCACCACCGCGATCCCCGACCGCATGCCGCGGACGAGTAGATCGGTCTCAGCATCGCTGCGCCCGAACACGCCTTCAGCCATCGCGGAACCCAACCCTTCGGTCCCCCGTGCGCGTAGTCGAATGGAAGGGGCCTCCCGCCCCTGGCCAACCGTCCGGCAGTCTAATCCAACACCGGTACAATAGACCAGAAGTTTGGGTATGCACCCAGAGTTAGGCTTCGGGTACCACCTGGGTGGACGACCGCGATCGACCGGAAAGATCCCCGTGTATGGCTGATAAGGTCGCCCGCATGGGCCTGTTCGTCCGCGAATCCGGTCCGGTCGGGGCACCCACAATCGTCTTCCTGCACGGCGCGTACACCAGCGGCTGGTACTGGGAGCCGGTGGTCGAACGCATGCCGCAATACCGCTGCCTGGTCCCCGATCTGCCCCACTACGGCAAGAGCTTCGAGCACGGGCCGTTCGAGATGGGCCGGGCGGCCGCGGCGGTCGCGGAACTGATCCGCTCCCGGGTGGACACCGGCCGGGCGCACGTGGTGGGCCTGTCGCTCGGGGCTCAAGTGGGGGTGCAGTTGCTGGCGACCGAGCCAAAACTCGTCGATCGCGCGGTGCTGTGCGGGACGATCATCAACAGGGTGCCGTTCGTGGAGTTGACGCGGCGCGTGCTGTCACTGCCCGCCCGGAATCCGGCATACCGCTGGATGGTGCGCCGCTACCGGAACGCTTGGCAGGCAAGGGTTCCCGCGGCCCACATCGATGAGTATCGCGAGGACGTGCGCCTGATCACCAGCGGTCAGCTGGCCGACGTGACCATGGCGTCCTCGGGTTTCAGGCTTCCCGAGGAACTCGGGCAATCCGATTCGCCCACCATGTTCGTGACCGGCGCCAAGGAGTTGCCGCTTGTCCGCCGGTGGGCCGCCGCGCTCGCTCGGCAAATGCCCAACGGGGTCGACAGGGTCGCACTCGGCATGCCCCATGACTGGCCCACGCGCTATCCGGACCTGTTCGCGCGCACCCTCGACGCATGGTTCACCGATGGCGCCCTGCCGCCCGAAATCGCAGTGCCGAAGGCGCGTCGTCGCTGAGCGGCTCAGCCCGGCTGGCGGAGCGGAAGGCCGGCGGCGCGATAGATCCCGTCGATGACGGTCATGTTCTCGATCGCGCCTTCGGCCGTCGTCTTCACCGGCTCCCCGCGCAGCACCGCCCCGGCGAAAGCGTCGAGCTGATACGCGTAAGTGGTGCGCCGCGGGAACCGCTCCACGCGCTTCCCGTCGGCCGAGCGGATCGAGAGCCGGGGCAACAGGTGCGGGGCCGCCGGGCTGAAATAGCTCAGCTGGCCGCGATCGCCGATGATCTTGGCGTTCGCCCAAAACAGATTCGACGACCACAACGCGCAGTGCAGCCGGCCCGTGTGCCCCTCGGCGAACCGCATCTCCGCGGTCATCACCCGGTCCACCTGGGGACCGTCGAGTTTCGCCTTCGCCGAGACGACTTCGGGAGTCGAGCCGCCGAACGTGCGAAGCATGTCGACCGTGTACACGCCGGCGTCCATCACCGCGCCCCCGGCCAGGCCGTAGTCGTACACGTTGGCGTTGGAGCGCTTCGGCAGCAGCACGCAGACGGCGACCTCCACCCGCTCCAGCTTGCCCAGCTCCCCCGAACCGATGATCTGCTCCACGCGCAAGGTCAGCGGATGGAAGCGGTATTGCAGCGCCTCCATCACGACCCGGTCGGACTTGGCGGCCAGTTCGGCGATCTCGCGGGCCTCGGCGGCATTGGCGGTGAACGGCTTTTCGCACAGCACGTGCTTGCCCGCGTCGAGCGTGGCCCGGGTCCACCTGCCGTGCACGCTGGTCGGCAGCAGGTTGTAGACCGCGTCGAGGTCCGGGTCGGCGACCAACTCCTCGTAGCTGTCGTGCGCCCGGGGGATGCCGTGTTTGGCGGCAAAGTCCCGGGCGCGGGACGCATCCCGCGAGGCCACCGCGGCGACGACGACCTCGGTGTTCTCCTTGGCCGGGGTGAGGAACGTCGTGGGCGCCCAACGCGAAGCACCCAAGATTCCGATCCGTACCGGGCCGCCGCCTGCAGACATGGGGGCGATGCTAACAGCCGATCCGGCTGGCCACCGCAACAATTTTGAACGGATCGGATGACGGCAACGCGGTGCTAGGATCGCGATTCGCCCGGAGCGGGCAAAGCGTTGGACACCATCCGCAGAGGAGCTCGATTGGCTGACGGCGACCTGAGTGCGCGCGAGGCCGAGCGCGTTGTGTGGGACGTGATCGTCGTCGGCACGGGCATGGGCGGCGGAATGCTGGGTTATTCGCTGGCCCGCGCGGGCCGGCGGGTGCTGTTCGTCGAAAAGGGCCGCTCGACCCTGCCCGGGACACCGGGAACGATTCGCGCGGCCATGCCCGAACTAGCCGAACCGGGTGCGGTGCGTTCGGCGGAGGCCTACTACGACGCGTTGGCCCGGGCCGGGCGTTCCAACGACGAGATCGAAGACATCAGCGGGCGGCGCCCGAAGCGGTTCGTGCCGTTCATCGGCAGCGGCACCGGTGGGTCCTCGGCCCTCTACGGCATGGTCTGCGAACGATTCTTCGCCCAAGACTTCACCCCCCGGCAAAACTTCCGCGACCCCGGCGAATCCACCGTCCCCGAGGCCTGGCCGATCACCTACGACCAGCTGAGCCCGTGGTACGCCGAGGCCGAAAAACTGCTGGGGGTGCGCGGCGCGCCGGATCCGCTGCGCCCGGAGGCCGCCCACGTGGGTTTGCCTGCCGCGCCACCGTTTTCACCCGACAACCAGCCGCTGGTCAACTACCTGAGCGGGCGCGGACTGCACCCCTACCACCTGCCGATGGCCTGCGACTACACCGACGGCTGCACCACCTGCCAGACCTATCTCTGCGAGCGGTCGTGCAAGAACGACGCCGCCCGCAACGGCGTGCTCCCCGCGATCACCGAACACGGCGCGCACCTCCTGGACCAGTGCCGGGTCGTGCGCCTGGAGGCCGACCGCACCCGGGTGCAGCGGGTGATCGCCCAGCACCACTCCGACATGCTGGCCTTGCAAGGCAAAGTCGTGGTGCTGGCCGCCGGCGCGCTGGCCACCCCCGTCTTGTTGCTCAACTCCCGGTCCGGCGACTGGCCGCGCGGGCTGGCCAACGCCTCAGACCTAGTGGGGCGCAACCTGATGCGCCACCTGCTCGAGCCGATCGAGATTTGGCCCAACCCCAAACGCACCATCACGGCGCCGAACAAGGAAATCGGGCTCAACGACTTCTATTTCTGTGACGGGCAGAAGTACGGCACCGTGCAGTCGTTCGGCGAGATACCGCCCATGGAGTGGCTGAGCAACCGCCCCGGCCGGCGGGGAAAGGCACTGCGTGCGACGGGCCCGGCGGGGCGCCGGTTGTATCAGCGGTTCGTCACCGGCGGCCTGGTGCTGGCCGGGATCATGGAGGACCTGCCGTATTTGGACAACCGCGTGCTGCCGAGCGACCGGCCCGGCGCCGACGATCGCCAGCGGCTGCGGCTTCGGTACCGGTTACACCCCAGCGAGGTCGAGCGCCGCGCGGCGTTCGTGCGGCGGCTGAAGGAGGTGTTGCAGCCGTTTCGCAACCTCACCCTGGGCACCGGCAAAGACAACGCCAACCTCGGCCACGTCTGCGGCACCTGTCGCTTCGGGACCGATCCGAAAACCAGCGTGCTGGACCCCCAAAATCGGGCGCACGAGGTGGACAACCTTTACGTGGTGGACACCTCGTTCTTCCCGTCCAGCGCCGGGTTGAACCCGAGTCTGACCGTCGCGGCCAACGCCCTACGGGTGGCCGCGCACGTGAGCCACGCGCATTTCGCCACCTGACGCGCTTGCCGTCCGAGGGTCAGCCATCGGCGAGCGCGCGGTCGGCAAGCGCCCCGATCGCCGGCGCCAACAGCCGCGAGTACTCCAGCGTGATGTGGCGCCAGTCCCGGTAGACGAGGGTGCTGCCGACGATGACCGGACAGCGGGCCTTGGTGCAGAACAACTCGGTGAGGTCGGCGTATTGTCCGCCGCCGGCCTTGGCGGCGGCGGACTCGGCCGCGATGCCTGGCGGGTTGACCGCCGACGACGTGGGCGGCGAGCAGGCCGTCGCGTCGTCGAGGTGCCCGGACAGGCAGATCGGCACCTCGGACTGCGGATCCGGGATAGGCCCGAGCACCAGCACCTTGGCGCCGATGCCGCGCAGCTGCACCACGAGACGGGTCAGGCTCTGGACCCAGGCCGGGCCGTATGCGTCGACACCCAGCAGCCGCTCGCTTTCGGCGGTGTAACCCCGCCACATGCTCAGCACCACCAGCCGCGGGCGCTCGGCGCGCAACCGGGCCATGATCTGCACGCGCCACTGCTGGCAGTGTGAATATCGTTCGGCCAGGTGGTGCAGGGGCACGCTGCTGGGCAAGTCCATCAGGGGACAGGCCCCCTTGGCCAGGGTCTCCAGCCGCCAGTGCCGCTGGGCGGCGATCTGCTGGAACGCGGGATTCCACATCGCGGCGTTCGAGTCGCCGGCCAGCGCGACCGTCGTCGTCGATGCCGTGTCGCCGCTCGCGCACTCGGGCTGTCCGACTTCGGCGATGTTGCGCAGGCAGCCGTTGAACAACAAGTCTCCGGACGTCGCCAGGGGCGGGCTCAGGTTCGACGGGACGGCCTGGAGGCCGGCCGACGCCGCGACCGCGGCCTGCACCTGCGCGAACGCCTGCCGCACGGCCGCGTCGTAGGCGTCGACGCTGGAGCCGGCGGGGACAGGGGCCGCGGCGATGGACAGCGGCGCCGCCGCCGGGCCGCGCCCGACGGGAGTCGGCACGTGCTCCAGCAGCACCAGGCCCACCGACACCGCGACCGCGGTGGCCGCACCACCCAGCGCGAGGCTGGCCAGGGCGGATCGGCGTATCGGCGAGGCGAATCGCAGCGGGTTCTCGATGAAACGCAGGGTGAGCACCGCCAACCCGCCGGAGATCAGAGCCGCTGCCAACCTGGCGGCCAGACCCAGAGGGTGGCCCAGCAACGCGGGCGCGAGCACCAGCACCGGCCAGTGCCACAGGTACCACGAGTAGGAGATCCGGCCGATCGCCCGCATCGGCGACACCGCCAGGACGCGGCCGCACCCCTGCGACGCCACGGCGCAGCCGGCGCCGATCACCAGCGCCGCGCCCAGCGCGGGCAACAGCGCGGCGATTCCGGGATAGGGGGTGGTCGGGCCCAGCCAGACGCAGGCCAGCAGGATCAGGGCCAGCCCTGCCCAGCCGGCCGGCACGGCAGCCCGGGGCGCCAGCCGGCGCCATTGGTCGGCGGTGAGGGCGACGATGCCGCCGACCGCCAACTGCCAGGCCCGGGTCGGCAGCGAGTAGAAGGCCACGGACGGCAACCAAAGGGTGTCCACCAGCGACAGCGCGAACGACGCGACCGCGACCAGCGCGAGGACCGCCAGATAGGGGCGTTTCGACGCGGTGGCCTGGGTCCTGGTGCGCCGGCGCACGCGCCGGATGACGAACGCCGTACCGATGATCAGCGCCGGCCACACCAGGTAGAACTGCTCCTCGACCCCCAACGACCAGTAGTGCTGGAACGGCGACGGCGGCAGGTGGCCGCCGAAGTAGTTGACGCTTCCGTTGATGAACCAGTAGTTGCTGACGTACAGCGCGCTGGCGATGCCGTCCCGAAGAACGCTGCCGACCTGCAACGGCGGCAGGAGGAGAAATGCCGCGATGGCGGTGACGACGCCGACGGTGGCCGACGCCGGCAGCAGCCGGCGGGCCCGCGCCCCGTAGAAGCCGCCCAGCCGGACCTTGCCGCTGGCGTTCGCCTCGCGCCACAGCAGCCCGGTGATGAGGAAGCCCGAAATGACGAAGAAGACGTCCACGCCGACGAACCCACCGCTGATACCCGGCATCCCGGCGTGGAACAGGACCACGGCCAGCACGGCGACGGCACGCAAGCCCTCGATGTCGGGGCGGAACCGCGATTGTGCGGAGGGCCGACTCTGCGTCTCTTCGGTTGGGCTCACGCTGTCGGACTGTTGAGAGGTCACCAAGGGAGGATTATCACACGCGTGTTCAACAGATTGCTGGGTTGGCGAAATCACCGGATCGGCACCATCACGGGGGTCGGGTGCCCGACACCGCGAGTGCTGGTTAGTCATCGATCTCGGCGGTCAAATCGAATTCGGCGAAGGTCCGCGAAATGGTCTCCCGCAGCTCATTTTTGGTATTTTCCCGGCCGAGAACATATGCGGAGATCCTGATGAAGATCTTCCCGTTGCCCCGCCCCGAGCCCACGAACAGTTGTCCACCGATGTGTTCGAGCGTGCTCTTCTTGATGTCGGGTTCGTGGGACCTCATGTACGCATAGTCGGCGTCGCTGCCGTCGGGCCGGTTCACCGCCGCGGACAGGTCACCGAAATTGGAGACGGTTACCGGAAGGCTGGCACCGCCCGCCGCCATCCCCGCCAGCCTCCTGTTCAGCCGCTTCGGAACCATCGCCGCCAGTGGGAAGGTCGCCAAGAACTCTTCGTCGGGGTTCTCCATCCCCGCGAGGATCGCGCGGGTGATCTTCGCCTGCGTGTCCCTGAGGTCCGCTGCGGCGTGCGTGGGGTCGACCGCGACGTCGACCACCGTGAGCGCATTGCCACGGGTATCGCCCTCGGTCCGAAGCGATATCGGAAATCGCAGCGTAACTATTCCGTCGTCACGAACGCGCCCCACCCGCACCGCCAGCCGGCACGCGACCCCTGCCACAAGCGAGTTACTGCTCGCACCAAGGCTTTTCGCGCGGACATCCCACTGCGCCGGGTCGATGTACGCGGTCAGGGCGGGCACCTCGACCGCCTGATCGGCGCCGGCCGTCCTCGGGGAGGGCGGCGCCGCCTTGATCGAGGATGCGAATTGCTTGCGGTCGGGCCAGGCTCGTCGAGCCGTCGCGGCCAAGGCCCGCGCGATGTCGGGCAGTTCTTTGACCGTCTGGCCGAAATCCTCGCGCAAGGCGCGCCCGGCGGTGCGCGATCCCGCCGGCGGGTAACCCAGATCGCGTGTCCTGCCCTCGGCGGCATCGGCGATCGCCTGGACCAACCCGATCCCGTCGACGATCGTGTGCGAAACCACCAGGCTTATCGCGGCCCCGCCGCCCTCGAGCGGAAGCACTCCCAGATGCCAGCCGGGTCCCCACTCCGGATCGATGGGCAGGCGCACCCGCTCGTCGGCCCAGGCGCTCACCTCGGAGCGCCGCCGCGGCGTTGCGGCGACATCGATTTCGTCCGGGGCCGGAGCCGCGACCCAGTGATCGCGCGCGAACGGTATCGGGGAACGTTCGACCCTGCGTCCCAACAGCCCGCGGCCCAGGTTGCGCTGGAAACGCCGCAGCCCATCGAGATTGACACCCCGGTCGTAGACCCAGATGAACTGGACCTGCGTGCCGTGGACCGCTCGCATGGTGAGAAACACCGCTTGATCCACGTGCGCGAGCCTGTTGTCCGCCGGCTTGTCGCTACGCAAGCCGACCTGAGCCGCGGGGGCCTCGGGCAGGTCGGTGTCGTTCAGTAGGTCGGCCAGGTGGCCAGCGAGCTGCGCCGGGGTGGGATGGTCGAAGGCCAGCGTCGCCGGCAGCGCCAGGCCGGTGTGCCGGTTGAGGCTGTTGCGCAACTCCATTGCCGTCAGCGAGTCGATGCCGAGGTCTTTCAGGGGCCCGTCGGGATCGAGCGCCGCGGGATCGGGGTGCGCCAACACGGCGGCGGCCGTCTCGGTGACCAGCGCGGTGAGCGTGTCGAGCCGTTGCTCGCGGGTCTGGGCTGCCAACGTGGCGGCCAACGTTCGGGGGCTTGCCGGCATGACCCGGTCTTCGTCGGCCAGTGCGGCGACCGGGCCGGGCCGGGTGGGGGCGAGCCAGTAGCGGCGGTGGTCGAAGGGGTAGGTGGGCAGCGCGACGGTGTGGGCGCGCGGGTACAGGGCCTGCCAGGAGGGGCTGTGGCCGTGAATGTGCAGCTGCGCCAACGCCATTGCCAGGCTGTCGTGATCCGCACGCTCCCGGTGCAGCGTGACCACGACCGCCGACTGGGCCCGCCCCGGGATCTGGGCCAGCGTGTCGCTCAACGCCGGGGCCAACACCGGATGCGGGGACAGCTCGACAAACGTGCACTCCCCCGCGGCCAGCCGCTCGGCCACCCGATCATAAAAACGCACCGGCTCACGCAGATTCCGATACCAGTACTCGGCGTCCATCGTGGTGGTGTCCAACGGATCACCCGAAACCGCCTGTCCCACCGTGGAATACAACGGGATGCGGGCCAGGGCCGGGTTCAGCTCACCCAGCTCGGACAGCAGCCGCTCGCGTACCGCCTCGACCTGCGCGCAGTGCGAGGCGTAATCCACCGCGATCTGACGGATCTGGATGCCGTCACGCTCAGCCGCCGTGGTGAATTCCTCCATCGCGGCGGGCTCGCCGCTGATGATGGTGTGGCTGGGCCCGTTGATCGCCGACACACTCAACGCCCCGCTCCACGGCCGCAGCAAGGGCTCGAGTGCCTCGGCACCCAACAACACCGACGCCATCGCCCCCGCCCCACACAGGTCACCCAACGCCTGGCTGCGCCGCGCCACAATCTGGGCCGCCTCGGGCAACGAAAACACCCCGGCCAGATACGCCGCGGCGATCTCACCCTGCGAGTGCCCGATCACCGCCTCCGGGGTGATGCCGTAAGAACCGAGCACCTCGGCCAGCGAGACCATCATCGTGAACAGCACCGGCTGCACCACATCCACCCGATCCAGCGACGGCGCCCCCGACTCCTGCAACAACACCTCACGCACCGACCAGCCGGTGAACGGGCGCAACGCCTCATCGCAGTCATCAACCATCGCCGCGAACACCGGATGGCGTTCATACAACTCGCGGCCCATGCCCGGGTACTGCCCACCCTGACCCGGCAGCACGAACACCGTCTTGCCGCGCAGATGGGTCAGGAAATGATGCTGTATCAGCCGCGGGTGCGGGTGCCCTTCGCGCAGCGCATCCAACGCGGCCAACAGATCCTCGCGCGCGTCAACACCCTCCGGCGCGGCCGTGATCACCGCCCGATACGGGTGATGGGCACGGGTGGTGGCCAGACTGTAGGCCACGTCGGCGAGATCCAGCTCCGGGTGACCGAGCAGGTGCTGGTGCAGCCGGTCGGCCTGCGCGCGCACCGCCGCCGGCGTGCGCGCCGACACCGGCCACACCCGCAACCCGAACTCCACACCCTCAGCGGGTTCTTCGGCCTGCTCAACCGGCGCGACGGGGGCCTGTTGCAGGATCACGTGGGCGTTGGTGCCGCTGATCCCGAACGACGACACCGCCGCCGTGCGGGGATGATCGGTGACCGGCCACGGCACCGGTTCGGTGAGCAGCCGCACCGTACCCGCCGACCAATCCACATGCGGGCTGGGCCGATCCACGTTCAACGTCGGCGGCAAACTGTCGTGATTGAGCGCCTCGATCATCTTGATCAACCCCGCCACCCCCGCCGCCGCCTGGGTATGACCGATGTTCGACTTGATCGACCCCAACCACAACGGACGCTCCGCGCTGCGCGCCGCCCCATAGGTGGCCAGCAGCGCACCCGCCTCGATCGGATCCCCCAACGTCGTGCCGGTACCGTGCGCCTCGACCACATCGACCTGATCCAGCCCCACCCCCGCATTGGCCGCGGCCTGAGCGATCACCCGTTGCTGAGAAGGCCCATTCGGCGCCGTCAACCCGTTCGACGCACCGTCCTGGTTGATCGCCGAACCCGCGATCACCGCCAACACCGGATGGCCGTGGCGCCGGGCATCACTGAGCCGCTCCAACACCAACACCGCCGCACCCTCACCCCACCCAGTGCCATCGGCGTTGGCGGCAAACGCTTTACAACGCCCATCAGCGGCCAACCCACGCTGGCGGGCGAACTCGGTGAACACCGACGGCGTCGCCATCACCGTCACACCCCCGGCCAACGCAAGAGACGACTCCCCACTGCGCAGCGACTGACACGCCAAATGCGTGGCCACCAACGACGACGAACACGCGGTATCCACGGTGATCGCCGGGCCCTGCAACCCCAACGCATACGCCACCCGCCCCGAGGCCACGCTGGGGGACAGACCCGTCAGCGCATAGCCCTCCACGCCCTCCGAGCCGCCCCCGCCGTAGGACTGTGACCACGCCCCGACGAACACCCCGGTCTCCGAGCGCAGCAAGCCCGCCGGATCAATCCGCGCGGCTTCCAACGCTTCCCAACACACCTCCAGCAGCAACCGCTGCTGAGGATCCATGCTCAGCGCCTCGCGCCCCGAGATCCCGAAGAACTCCGCATCGAACTCGGCCGCGTCCACCAAGAACCCCCCGGCGCGGGCATACGTCTTGCCCACCGCATCCGGGTCGGGGTCGAACAACTCCCCCAAATTCCAGCCCCGGTCGCCGGGAAACGCCCCGACGGCGTCGGTGCCGCTGGCCACCAAATCCCACAACGCCTCCGGCGAATCCACCCCACCGGGGAACCGACACGCCATGCCCACCACCGCAATCGGCTCGTCCACCGCCAGTCGCGATTCCACCGGCGAGGCCGCCGCGACCGACCCGTCCAACAGGCCGCCCAGGTGGGCGGCCAACTCGTCGGGGGTCGGATAGTCGAACGCCAGCGTCGCCGGCAACGGCAACTCGGTCTCGGTCCTGAGCCGATCCAGCAACTCCGTGGCCTTCACCGAATCGAAACCCAGATCGCCAAAGGCGGATTCGGGGTCGACGTCCTCGGCGCTGGGACGCCCCAATACCGCCGCCGCCTGCGCGCACACCACCTGCACCAGCAGGTCATGCTCCTGGCGGCGGAGGGTCTGCTGCTGGCGGCGGAGCGTGCGCAGGCGCCGCGTCCATCCCGAGTCGGTGCCGGCGTCCGTGTCGGCATCTTCGACCGCGTGCGGCGCCGGCCGGCGGATCTGCCCGTCCAACCGGGTGAACTCGTCGCGCAGATACAGCTGGACGCAGTCCCTTCGCCGGACCTTGCCGCTCGTGGTGATGGGAATCGAACCAGGCGGCACCAGAACCAGATCCGCCACACTCAGACCGTGCCGCTTCGATACGGCCGTGGTGATTTCGCGTCGGACGGCGCCCATCCGCTGCATCGCGGCCTCTTCGGGTTCGTCCCGATTCTTGAGCTCGGCGATGGCGACCAGGCTCTCCAGGCCGCCGTCATCCGGAACCCCTATCGCCACGCAGCGGCCGCGGGTGACCTCCTGGATCGTCGCCTCGATATCGTCGGGAGAATGGTTGCGCCCGTAGACGATCAAGAGATCCTTGATGCGGCCGAGGATGAACAGCTCGCCGTCGGAGAAGAAGCCCAAATCTCCGGACCGCAGCCAAGGGCCCTCGGATGCACCGGCCGACGCCCCGACAAGGGTGGCACCGAACATGCCCTCGGTGCCTGGCGGGTTGCCCCAATAGCCCAGCGCGACATTGCCACCCTGCACCCAGATCTCACCGACGGTTCCCGCCGGACACTCGGTGGTGGTATCGGGGTCGACGATGCGCACCGCCGGCGACCTCGGCACGCCGTAACTCACCAGCGGTGTGCCCCCGTCCCCGCAGCGTTTCGCGTGCCCGGCGGTCAGCTTCTCCGATTCGAAGTGAACGATTTCGGGCGAATGGCCCGGTTCGCGCGTCGCGATGTACACGGTCGCTTCCGCCATGCCATAAGCGGGCCGCAACATCCGGTCGTGAAAGTTGAAGCGGGCGAACCGCTCGGCAAAGCGTTGCAGCGTCACGGGTTGCACTCGCTCGCTGCCGTTGAGGATGCCGAGGACGTTGCCTAGGTCGAGCCCGGCCATGTCGTCGTCGGACGTTTTGCGCGCCGCCAATTCGAAAGCGAAGTTCGGCGCCGCGGAGAATGCGTGGCTGTTGCTCGCCAGCGCTTGCACCCATCGGGCGGGTCGCTGCAGGAACGACGCCGGGCTGGTGATCTGGGTGGGAAATCCCGCCAGGATGGGAAAGATGATGGCCAGATACAAACCCATGTCGTGATAGAACGGCAGCCAGGACACCATCGTGGTGTCGGGCGGGGCGGCCCCGCCGAAGATGTCCACATTGATCTGGTCGAAGTTCGCCACGATGTTGTGGTGCGAGATCTCCACGCCCTTCGGAGTGCGGGTCGACCCGGAGGTGTATTGCAAATAGGCGATTTCCGGCCGGATCTCGGTCTCGGCGGCCGGACCGTTCTCGGCGTCGAGGTCGAGCAGATCAACCTCGATGACCGACGGCGCGGATGCGCCGGGCTTCGGCTCGACGTTCGCGGCGATGTTGGCCGCGACAGAAGACGTCGTGAGAATCGCCGACGGCGACGCGTCACTCAGGACGGAAATGAACCGCTCATCGGTGACTCCGCCGAGTGGAACCGATAGCGGAACGGCGATCCGGCCGGCTTGCAACGCGCCCAAAAATGCGGCGACGTAACCGAGTCCCTGGGGCGCCGCGATCACCACGCGATCGCCCACCAACCCGCAGGCGTCGAGTTCGCGCGCGACGTTCAGCGTGCGGCGATACAGCTGCGACCACGTCAGGGTTTCCGGAACGCCCGCCCAGTCCTGTTCGTAATCGACAAAGGTGAACGCCGGCTCGCTGGGGTGCGAGCCGGCGCGTTCCCGCAGCAGAGAGGGGACGGAAGACCCGTGTCCTTGCGGAGCGTCAGCACGAATCATCGGGGAGTTCCTAGCGCGAGAGGGTTTTCGATCAGCCGACCCGTTGCAGGCGGGCGAAGTTTTCAACGAGATCGGAAGCGGCGGCGACGCTTTCAGTGGGTTTGGTCATCCGTGGGGCTAGCTCGCGGGCCCGGCCGAGGTATTCCGGGGCGAGGATCCGGCGAAGATCCTTGACCAGCGTGTCCTCGGTGGTGGTCGAAAGCCGCCGGGCGGTGCCCACCCCCAAGCGTTTGAGCGCCGCCCCCTCCAGCGGCTGGTCATAGAACGTCCAAAGCACCACCTGCGGGACTCCGGAGCGCAGGCACGTGGCCGTGGTGGCTGCGCCGCCGTGATGCACCACCGCACGGCAGGCCGGAAAAATCGCCTCGTAGTTCACCGCACCCACCACCTTGACGTGCTCGAACTGGTGGATGTCGCTGAAGTCGCTGACGCCGGCGCATACCAGCGCCCGCTCGCCCAGCCGCGCGCAGGCCGCGGCGATCATGGCCAGCACGGTGCCGGCGGATTCGACCGCGAGACTGCCGAATGCGAAGCAAATCGGCGGCGTCCCCGCCGCGATCCAGGACAGGACCTCGTCGTCGGCATCCTGCGGGAACCCCAGCGTCAGCGTCCCGACGAGCGGGCGCCTGCCGTTCCATTTCGCCCATTCGGCTTCCAGCCCCGGAACGAAAAGGCGGTCGTAGCCCTGGATTTCAAGGGATCCCCGCTCTTCAATCCGGCGCGGCCAGGGTTGCGTCGCATCGGGCAGACCCAGTAGCCGGCGTTGCGCGTCCTCGGCCTTCTTCGCCGGGCCGCCCCACGTCAGCCGCTCGTATCCCCGCATCGCGGCGCGGCCCAACGGGGCCGGCAACAACGGCATGACTTTGCCGTTGGCCCGGATCGGGAACCAATGCAGCATGGCGAACGGAATGTCGTAGTACTCAGCGACATTGAAGGGGAACTGCTCGAATCCGTAGCCGGAGATGATCAGGTCGGCGCCGTCCGCCAGCGACTTCAGCGTGTCGAAGGCTTCCTCGGTCCAGCATTGCATCACGATCTCCGCGATCTCGCGCCCCAACCGGTCCAGCTCCTGCATCCGCCACGGGCTGCGGAACAAAAGCGTCCAGTAGTCGCGCTGCACGTCCATGATGATCCGCGAATCGAGACCGTAGCCGACGGCCGCAACCCCCGCCGCCTCGGCGAAGCCGACGAGGTTGGGCGGCACCGCCATGCACACGTCATGCCCCCGGCGCGTCAGCTCACGGCCCACCACGACGGAGGGCTCGACGTCGCCGCGCGCTCCGTAGCACGCCAGCGCGAATTTCATTGCGAGTCTTGACCTTTCAGTTGTGTCAGTGCCCCGATTCGGCGGCGGCACGGTAACCGCGGACGGCCAGCGGCCCGAGCACCGCGGCAAGACCGAGGGCCCACGCAACCGTCACCAGGAGCGGAAACAACACGGGACCGCCTTGCGCAAGCCCCCGCATCGACTCGATCGTCGCCCACATCGGTTGCAGGCGAATTTCCAAGCGCACCCACGAAGGCAGCGTTTGAGTGGGAACAACACCCGAGCTGGCGAACACCGCACCGGTGGACGGCACCCCCAGCCACATGAGTGCGGAGCCGGTCCGGGCCCGTACCGCTATCGCGATCACCGCCATCGAGAAGACGACCACCACCAGCGCCGGCACCAGCACGAACGGGATGACGTTGAGCAGGCCTCCTTTGAAGCGAAGCCCGAGCCCGACACCGACCGCCGTGATCAGCGAGGCACTTACCAGCGTGCGTGCGGCCTCGGCGAGCAGCCTGCCGGTCAGCGCGCTGGCGCGGTGTACCGGAAACACCCACAGCCGGCCGATGAGGCCGCTGTCGCGGTCGATCCACATGCGGCGGCCGGTCGCGAGCGCCCCGAACATCGCACCGGCGACGGCGCACATCGGCACCAGACCGTAGAGACTTTCCGTGCCGGTGATCCTGATTATCGACTTGCCTACCAACAGTTTGTAGGCAATGAGCAGAAAGGTCGGGAACACCAGAGCCTGGATCAGCACCATCGGCTGGCGGCGCCACCGGGTCAGGAGATGGCTTGCGAACAGCAGAGTTTCGCTGGCCAGGGAACTCCGCGGCGGTGCCTGCGCGGTCATTGTGGGCGCCCCTGCACCCGAACCGCGATTGCGCCGAACACCACCAGCAGCCCGAGACACCACGCGAGGCTGGTCGCCAAATTGCTCACCGTGACATGGCCGGTGGTGAATCCACGCAGGGTTTGCGTCACCTGCGACACGGGCTGGTAGCGCACAAACGGATGCAGCCAGTCGGGAAATGAGTCGGCCGGCGCCATCCCCGTGGAGAGCATGACCAGCAGCATCTGGGGAACCAGGAGCAGCTGATCCAACACCCCGCTGCTCGCGAACCGGCCTTGCGAGGCGACGGAAAGGACCCCGGCCGCATCGGCGGCGAGCGACAGCGCCAGCGTCAACGCGAGGGCGAGGACGGCGAAGGCGACCGCATAGATCAACCCGCCGAACATTCGGAAGCCGAACGCGTACCCGATCGCGATCGCCGCAAGCAAGCCGAGGGTCCCGCGGAACAGGCAATACGACATGCGGGCCATCAGCGGCGTGACCGCGGATATGGGAAGGGTGCGGAGTCGATCCGCGAAGTCGCTCCGCTCGTCCTGGGCGGCACGGTCGATGGTCGTCAGCGCGCCGAGAAAGATCACCTGGATGACGACGACCGGCAGGACGTACTGCGGGTAGCTCATGCCACCGGTGTCGATCACATTGCCCAGCATGAAATTGAAGACGACGAAGTTCAGTGCAGGCGACACCACCGCGAATATCAGATCGTTGCGCATCGCGTTCTGCACCGCACGCTCGGTGAGCGCGGCGAGCGCGGTCACGTGGTGACTTTCGCGGTGAGGTGTAGAAACGCTTCGTCCAAAGACGGCTTGCGCAGCGCGATATCGAGGAGCTCGACGCCGAGCCGGTCGACCCGGCGAAACACCTCGCCGAGCGTCGCGACACCGTCGGGCGAGAGCACCGAGACGGTGTTCGCCTCGTAGTCGGCTTCGGCGCCCTCGAGGTCGGCGACCGCTTCCAGGATCTTGGCGAGGTCGGCCGGATTTACCGGACTCACCGTGCAATAGCCCAATCCCACGCGCCGCTTGAGCTCTTCGGCGGTGCCTTCGGCGACGACGCGACCTTTGTTCAGAACGACGATCGAATCGCTGAGGACGTCGGCTTCCTCGAGATACTGGGTCGTGAGCAGGATTGTCACGCCCTGGGATGACAAGGACGAAACCAAGTTCCACACATCGCGGCGACTACGCGGGTCCAGCCCGGTGGTCGGCTCGTCGAGGAAAAGCACTTCCGGCGGCACCATCAGCCCGGCCGCGATGTCGATGCGGCGCACCATTCCACCGGAATAGGTGTGCACCGGCCGGTCTGCGGCGTGCGACATGTCGAACTCATTGATCAATGCGTCGGCTCGCAGCCGCGCGTCTTTGCGACGCATTCCCCGCAGCCGGCCGAACAACACCAGGTTCTCCCGGCCGGTGAGCTCGAAATCGAGCGCGGCCAGCTGCCCGATGCTCCCGATGCTCGCCCGCACCTGGGCCGCCTCCCGGACGACGTCGTGCCCCGCCACGACCGCTCGGCCGGAGGTGGGCCGCAGCAATGTCGAGAGGATCTTGATCGCGGTCGACTTACCGGCGCCGTTGTGACCGAGCAGGGCGCACACCGACCCCGTCGGAACGAAAAAGCTCACGTCTTGCAGCGCGTGTATTTTTCCGTCGAAAGCCTTTGCTACGCGGTCTAGCTCGATCACGAAGACAGACCATACCCGTCGGTAGACGCGTGTTGAATAGAAGCCGGCCGCTGCGGTTGTAAAGATGCCCCGGTCGCGAGCGCCGGCCGGGCGGCGGGACGGCCTTTCAGGCCTGCCGATTCCGTCATCCGTGGCTGCCAGGAGCGCCGGGTTGCGGGGTTCCGATTCCTTGGGTGGTGGCCGCCCCACCGGCCCCGCCGGCGCCGCCGGGCGTGCCCGTCCCGCCGTCGCCGCCGTTCCCGCCGGTGGGGGTGGCCGCGGAGAAGGTGGAAGCGATTGCCGCAAGCCCACCGGCCCCACCGCCGCCACCGACTCCGCTGGTGGCGGCGCCGCCATCGCCGCCCCGGCCGCCGTTGACGTTTCCGAATCCGTTCGTTACGGCCTGACCCCCGGTACCGCCGGTCCCACCGGACGCGCCCGCCCCGCCCGCGCCGGCGGCGCCGCCCGTGCCGACGGCCGAAGAGGTGCTGGTCTGGATGGTCACGTCCCCGCCGTCCCCGCCGCCCCCACCGACGCCGACCGTGCCGGTGCCACCGGCGCCGCCGTGCCCGCCGCCGACGTTTCCGAAGCCGTTCGTCAGGACGCCGCCACCGGCCCCGCCGGCGCCACCGGAAGTGCCGTTCCCGCCGGCGCCACCGTCACCCCCGGTGCCGACGGCCGCCGAGGCGGAGGTCTGGATGGTCACGCCGCCGCCGGCGCCGCCCACTCCGCCGACGCCCAGGCTGCCATTGCCGCCGGCCCCGCCGTGGCCGCCGTTGGTCACTCCCGTTCCGTTCGTGACGACCGCCCCGCCGGTCCCGCCCTTGCCGCCGGAGCTGCCGTCCCCGCCCTTGCCGGCGTCGCCGCCGGTGCCGGTGGCCGCGGAAGTGCTTTGGATGGCAACGCCACCACCGTTCCCGCCGGCCCCGCCGATACCGGCGCTGCCGGTGCCACCGGCGCCCCCATGGCCACCGGTGGCGTTGCCCGTTCCGTTCGTTTGGACCGCCCCACCTGTGCCGCCGGCACCACCGGATCCGCCGTTCCCGCCGTTGCCGGCATCGCCGCCCGTGGCGGTAGCCGAAGAGGAAGAACTCTGGATGGCCACGCCACCGCCGTTGCCACCGGCCCCACCGACACCGCTGCTGCCGGTACCGCCCGCGCCGCCATGGCCACCGGTAGTGGCGCCGGTTCCGTTCGTTTGGACCGCTCCACCGGCGCCGCCCGCACCACCGGAGGCGCCGTTGCCGCCCTTGCCACCGTCGCCGCCGGTGACGGCGACCGAAGAGGAAGAACTCTGGATGGCCACGCCGCCGCCGTTCCCGCCGGCGCCGCCCACACCGGTGGTGCCGGCGCCACCGGCGCCGCCCGCACCGGGTTTGACGGTTCCCGTGCCGTTGGTGAGGACCTGCCCACCCGCTCCACCGGCGCCACCGGATGCGCCGTCCCCGCCCGTGCCGCCGTCGCCGCCCGTGACGGTGGCCGACGAGGAAGCATTCTGGATGGCCACGCCACCGCCGGCCCCGCCGGCGCCACCCACACCGCTGCCGCCGGTGCCACCGGCACCGCCATGGCCGCCGACGGTGACGCCGGTGCCGTTCGTGACCACCACCCCACCGGCCCCGCCGGCACCACCGGAGACGCCGCTCCCGCCGGTGCCGCCGTCGCCGCCGCCGACGGCGGCCGAAGAGGTGGCGCTCTGGAACTGCACGCTGCCGCCGGCCCCGCCGACCCCACCGACGCCACCGGTGCCGGTGCCGCCGTCCCCGCCATGGCCACCAACGGTGGCTCCCGCTCCGTTGGTGACGACAACACCACCGGCCCCACCGGCACCGCCGGCAAAGCCCTGCCCGCCATGGCCACCCGCGCCGCCGGTGACGACTGCCGAAGAGGTTCCGTTCTGGAATTGCACGCTACCGCCGGCGCCGCCGACCCCACCGAGGCCGAGGCTGGCGGTGCCACCGTCGCCGCCGTGGCCGCCGGTCGTGGCGCCGGACCCGGCGGTGATGACCTGTCCACCGGCCCCACCGGCCCCACCGAAGGCGCCGCTCCCGCCAGTGCCGCCGGCGCCGCCGGCGACGGGGACGGCATTAGAGGCATTCGTGATAAGCACGGCGCCCCCGGCCCCGCCGGCCCCACCGACACCGCCGATGCTGCTACCGCCGTTGCCGCCCGTGCCGGGTGTGACGGCGCCCGTGCCGGCCGTGGAGACCGTGGCCCCGTTGCCGCCGGCGCCGCCGTTACCGCTGCCCGGGGCGTTGCCACCCTTACCGCCGTTGCCTGCCTGCGAAGCGGCAGCGCCGCCGTTACCGCCGTTACCGCCGTTGCCGTTGCCGGCGCCATCGCCGCCGGCGCCCCCGGTGCCGCCAGTGCCGGTCTGCGAAACGGCAGCGCCGCCGGCGCCGCCGTTACCGCCGTGACCATTGACTGCGCCCGTGCCGCCCGCGCCGCCGTCGCCGCCGCTGCTCCCGCTGCCGCCGTTGCCGCCGTTGCCGCCGTCGGGATGGAAAAAGTTGCCCGCCGCGCCTTGACCCCCGGCGCCGCCCGCGCCGGAGGTACCGGTGGTGCCGCCGTTACCGCTGGCGCCCGGGGTGCCGAAAATACCGGCGGAACCGCCGGCACCGCCGGCTCCTGCGGCGCCGCCTACACCGCCCGCGCCGCCGGCCCCCCCGGTCCCGTTGTTGATGCTGAAGTCGCCAACCCCGCCGGTACCGCCGGCACCGCCGTTGCCTCCGGATCCGCCCTGACCACCGTGCCCGCCGGCGCTCAAGAGCCCGACGGCGCTGCCGCCAGCGCCACCGGCGCCGCCGGTACCGCCGGCGAAACTCGAGCCCGGCTGGCCGGGGGCGCCGGTGGCGCCCGCGGTGCTGTACCCGCCCTGGCCTCCGGCACCGCCGTTACCGCCGGATCCGCCCAACAGCGACTCGCTCGCCCCGCCGGCCCCGCCGTTGCCCCCGGCACCACCCTGCTGGCCCGCGAGCGTGGCGGAACCGCCGGCCCCGCCATTGCCGCCGTTGCCGGCGGCGCCCCCGCCGAACAGTCCATTCCTGCCCCCGGCCCCGCCGTTACCCCCGTTCACCCCGGCCGTAGTAGCGGATGCGCCGGCCCCGCCGTTGCCGCCGTGCCCGAAAAAGCCCGCCGACCCGCCGTTACCTCCGCTTTGCCCGGTCCCTGCCGCCCCGGCCGCGCCGTTGCCGCCGTTGCCCCACAAGATCCCGCCGTCGCCGCCGTTGCCGCCCGGGGTGGTGGCGTCGGCGCCGTCGCCGATCAGCGGACGCCCCGTTAGCGCCTGGACCTGCCCGTTGATCGCCGAAAGCGCCTGGTCCAACGGTGAAGCATTGGCCGCCTCGGCGGCCGCGTAGGCGCCCGCCGCGCCGTTCAGTGCCCGCACGAACTGTGTATGAAACGCCTCCGCCTGCGCGCTCAGCGCCTGTTGCTCCTGCGCAACGGCACCGAACAACTTCGCGATCGCCGCGGACACCTCGTCCTGGGCCGCAGCCGCCACGGACGTCGTCGAAGGCGCCGCCGCCGCGTAGGCAGCACCGATCGTCCGCCCGATCCCGGCCAAATCCGCCGACGCGGTGGCCAAAGCTCCCGATGTTGCGATCACATAGGAAGACAAATGAGCTCCCCCTCGTGGGGACGGGACGGTCTATTGGACGCGAGTATTTTAGGGCGTAGGTTACGCGTGTCTAATACGGTTTGGAATCCGATTCCGAAAGTTTGAATCGCGTGTGATTTGCATACCCTGGACCGCCGCAGCAGCGCACCGCCTGCGCTGTGTGACTGATGCGACACGAGTGACTAGGGGTCAGGTCTGTTGCAAATGAGCGTTATCGGAGCGGCAACCGTGGCGAACGGGCCGGCTCGACCGGGCCGGGCGAGCGTGCAGCTCCAGTTCAGCCAGCCGTCGCGGCGCTGAAGTTCACGCGGCGGGCTCACGGAGCGGAAGGCCGGCGGCGCGGTACATCGCGTCGATGACGGTCATGTTCTCGATCGCTTCCTCCGGTGTCGTCTTCACCGGCTCACCCCGCAGCACCGCCGCGGCGAAGGCGTCGAGCTGATGCCCGTAGGTAGAGCGCCCCGCCGTGAAGTTCTCCACCCGCTTCCCGGCGGCCGTCCGGACCGAGAACCGCTGGAACGGGATCAGCGGGTTGAGCCGCAACTCGCCGCGGTCGCCAACCACCTTCACCGTCAAGCGCGGTAAGGCCATCGACCACATCGAGCAGTGGATCCGGCCGGTGTGCCCGCCGGCGAACCGCAGCTCGGCCGTCATGGCCCGGTCCACGTTAGGGCCGCGCAGTTTCGCATGCGCCGCAACGACTTCCGGGGTCGAACCGCCGAACCTGCGCACCATGTCGACCGCATAGCAGCCGAGGTCCATCAGCGCGCCGCCGGCCAGCGCGTAGTTGTAGCGATTGTGCGAGAGCTTCGGCATCCAGAAGCACCACTGGGCGTCGACGCGCTCCAGCGTGCCGAGCTCTTCCGAGGCGATGATCTCCTCCACCCGCGCCGCGCACGGGTGGTAGCGGTAGTGAAATGCCTCCATCACAACCCGCTCCGACCGGGCGGCAACCTCGGCGACCTCGCGGGCCTCGGCGGCATTGGCCGTGAACGGCTTTTCGCACAGCACGTGCTTGCCCGCGTCGAGCGCGGCCCGAGTCCACCTGCCGTGCAACCCAATTGGCAGCGGGTTGTAGATGGCGTCGAGATCTGGGTCGGCGATCAGCGCCTCGTAGCTGTCATGCACGCGGGCGATGCCGTATTTGGCGGCAAAGGCCTGAGCGCGGGACACATCGCGGGCGGCCACCGCGGCCACCACGACCTCGTCGTTGTCCCGAGCGGGCTTGATGAGCGCCGTCGGCGTGATGCGCGCCGCCCCCAGGATGCCGATCCGCACCGGTGCGCCGCCTGCAAACACGGTCGGGATGCTAGCAGTCGGCCCATATTCGGGCCGGGCGCCGTTGCGGGCGAGATGCGGCTACGAAGCCCGGCCGACATACACTCTGGCAATGCTCGCCGCTGATGCCTTGCGCCGCGTGGGAAATCGGCTCCGCGCGATCACGGCGTCGCGGGGGGCCGGCCCTGTCCCCCGGGTGATGGTGATCTCCAACGTAGGCAGCTTCGGCGGAGGGGGCGCGCTCGACTTCCGCGACATGGTCCTCGCCATCCACGAAAAGCGGCCCGACATAGACGTCGTCGCCGTCTGCCCGTGGAGGGGAAGCCTGGTCACGGAATGCGCCCGGCACGATATCTCGACCAAAATCACCTGGATACCGGGCTGGGCTTTCCTCGCGCGGTCGCGCGCGCCGCGCGTCGAGGCGCTCGTCGGCACGGTCCCGTACCTCGCGATGCTGCTCGTCGGCATAGTGCCCGCGCTGTTCCTCCTTATTCGGCAGCGGCCGACGATGGTGCTCACCAACACGATGGTCATCCCCGCGCACGCGATCGCCGCCAAGCTGCTCGGGATCCCGCATTACTGGCTGGTCCGCGAGTTCGGCAAAGACGACCATCGGCTTTGGTTCCTGTTTGGCTATCGCAGCACCATTCGCCTCATCGGCCGGCTGTCGGAGGCGGTGATCTGCAACTCGCGTGCGGTTGAGGACGCTTTGCTCGCAGTAGACCCGAAGATGACGACGCACGTGGTCTACCCGGTCGTCGACACCCCGCTCGGCACACCGCCGGAGCGGCAGCCGGGAGAGCGCATGCGAGCCGTGTTGATCGGCTACTTCTCCGAAGCCAAGGGACAGCGCGTTGCGGTCGAGGCCGTGGCCATCGCCCGGGCGGCCGGGGTCGACATCGAGTTGGACTTGGTCGGCGCCGGCAACCAGAAACCACTTCGCGAACTCGCCCGGCGCCTGGGCGTCGAGGACCTGGTGAACATCCATGGGCGCACCCGCGACGTCGGCCGCTACTGGTCCGCCGCCCACGTCGGCCTCATGTGCAGCCAATGCGAGGCATTCGGCCGCGTAACCGTGGAGGCGATGCGGGCCGGCCTGCCGGTGTGCGGGACGGACGCGGGTGGCACGCCGGAGATCATCGATCCGGGTGTCAATGGATTGCTAGGCCCCGCCGGCGACGCGAAAGCACTCGCGGCCAACCTGATGACGCTGGAATCGGACGAAGACCTCCGTCGCAAGCTCGCCGTTCGCGCGGTGGAAACGCCGCGCTTCCAACGCGACCGTCACGACGATGAATTCATCAGCATTCTCGGCCTGCCTTGAACCCGGCCCGAAGAACGGGCAATACAAAGCCCTTCCACCCGCAGCGTGCGATGCTACGATCTCGCTTCGCCGAGACCGGGCCAAACGTTGAGCCAGGATCGGCTGAGGAGTTGAACTTTGGCTGTCGGCGAGTTGAGTCCGCGCGAGGCCGAACGCGTTGTGTGGGACGTGATCGTCGTCGGGACCGGCATGGGCGGCGGCACGCTGGGTTATTCGCTTGCCCGCGCGGGCCGGCGGGTGCTGTTCGTCGAAAAGGGCCGCTCGACCCTGCCCGGAACGCCGGGAACGATTCGCGCGGCCATGCCCGAACTCGCCGAACCGCGTGCCGCCCGTTCGGCGGAGACCTACTACGACGCCCTGGCCCGGGCCGGGCGCTCCAATGACGAGATCGAAGACATCACCGGGCGACGCTCGAAGCGGTTCGTGCCGTTCATCGGCAGCGGCACCGGCGGCTCCTCGGCCCTCTACGGCATGGTCTGCGAGCGATTCTTCGCCCAAGACTTCACCCCCCGGCAAAACTTCCGCGACCCCGGCGAATCCACCGTGCCCGAGGCCTGGCCGATCACCTACGACCAGCTGAGCCCGTGGTACGCCGAGGCGGAAAAGCTCCTCAATGTGCGCGGCCAACCCGACCCGCTGCGACCCGAGTCCGCCGACGTGGGTTTGCCTGCGGCGCCGCCCTTTTCATCCGACAACCAGCCGCTGGTCAACTATCTGAGCGGCCGCGGCCTGCACCCCTACCACCTGCCGATGGCCTGCGACTACACCGAGGGCTGTCCCACCTGCCAGGCCCATCTCTGCGAGCGGTCGTGCAAGAACGACGCCGCCCGCAACGGCGTGCTCCCCGCGATCACCGAACACGGGGCGCAGCTGCTGGACCAGTGCCGGGTCGTGCGCCTGGAGGCCGACCGCACCCGGGTGCAGCGGGTGATCGCCCAGCACCACTCCGACATGCTGACGTTGCAAGGCAAAGTCGTGGTGCTGGCCGCCGGCGCGCTGGCCACCCCCGTCTTGTTGCTCAACTCGCGATCCGGCGACTGGCCGCGCGGGCTGGCCAACGGCTCAGATATGGTGGGGCGCAACCTGATGCGCCATCTGATGGATTGGATCGAGGTCTGGCCGCAGCCCGGCTGCAAGATCACGGCCGAGAACAAGGAAATCGGTTTCAACGATTTCTATTTCGCCGACGGCCAGAAATACGGCACGGTACAGTCGGCGGGCGCGATGGCCAATCTGGCATCCATGGATATGTTCACCAACCAGCCCGGTTGGCAGCCCAAGGCACTGCGCCTGGTGAGCCCGGCGGTGCGGCCGATCTACGATCGCTTCTTCAATGGTGGGCTGGTGCTGGCCCCGATCATGGAGGACCTGCCGTATCTGGACAACCGGGTCCTGCCAAGCGACCGGCCCGACGAGGATGGGCGCCAGCGGCTACGACTTCAATACCGTTTGCACCCAAGCGAGGTCGACCGCCGCGCAGTGTTTATCCGGCAGATAAAAGAGGTGTTGAAGCCGTATCGCACCCTCACCCTGCGAACCGGCGCAAACAACTCGACCCTCGGCCACGTCTGCGGCACCTGCCGATTCGGCACCGATCCCAAGACCAGCGTGCTCGACCCGCAGAACCGGGCGCACGAAGTGGACAACCTCTACGTGGCGGACGCGTCGTTCTTCCCGTCCAGCGCCGGGTTGAACCCAAGTTTGACGGTCGCGGCCAACGCCTTGCGGGTGGCCGCCCACGTGAACCAGGCGCATTTCGCCAGCTGACGCCCCTTGGATTCGCCTGTGCGCGAACCGATCCCCCGTCCGTCGATCAGCCGGCGCGCTTGCGGCGGGCGAAGTCTTCCGCGAAATCGGCGGCGGCCGCGACGCTTTCGGTGGGTTTGGTCATTCGCGCCGCGACCTCGCGGGCCCGGGCGGCATATTGCGGGGCGAGGATGGTCCGCAGGTCCGCGACCAATGTTTTCTCGGTCGCGGTCGAAAAGCGCCGGGCGGTACCCACCTTCAGCCGTTTCACCGCGGCACCCCAGATCAGCTGAACGTCGGCCATCCAGAGGATCAAAGTCGGGACTCCCGCGCGCAGCCCCGCGGCGGTGGTGCCCGCCCCACCGTGGTGCACGAGCGCGCGGCAGGCCGGAAAGATCGCCGCGTAATTCATTGCGCCCACCACTTTGACGTGCTCGAAACCGGGGGCGTCGCCGAAATCGGTCGCAGCGGCGCAAACCAGAGCCCGTTCGCCCAACTGCGCACAAGCCCTGCCGATCATGGCGATCGTGCTGGCGGCGGATTCGACCGGAATGCTGCCGAACCCGAAGAAGATCGGCGGTGTTCCCTGGGCGATCCACGCGGCGACCTCGTCGTCGGCATCCGTCGGTGACTCCAGCGTCAGGGTGCCGACGAAGGGCCGCTGGCCATCGAATTTCGCCCATTCGGCCGCCAACCCTGGAAAGCACACTTCGTCATAGGCCTGGATTTCCAGCGATCCTCGTTCGGCAATCCGCCGCGGCGCGGGGCCAGTGACCTTCGGAAGGCCCAGTTCGTGGCGCTGCGCATCCTCGACTTTCTTCACCCCGCGCCACACCAGCCAGTCGTAGACCCGCATCGCCGAGCGGATGAGCGACGGCGGCAGCGTCGGAACGAGGCGGCCGTTGACGCGTATCGGGAACCACAGCAGCGTGGCCAACGGAATGTCGCGGTACTCAGCGACGTTGGTGGCCAGCTCCTGGTAACTCATGCCAGTCAACAGCAGGTCGGCCCCCTCCGTCAGCGACGTCAGCATCCTGCTCATCTCCGCCCACCGCTGCGTGCCGGGCTCCCGAGACTCACGCAAAAACGCGCGCACGTCCCGAATCCTCCAGAAGTTCCGGAAGAAATAGGCCCAGAAGTTGCGCGTCGATTCCAGCCACGTCTGAATATCCGGCCCGTAGGCGGTCGCGGCGAGCCCTGCCGCCTCGGCGAACCCGACCAGGTCCGGCGGGACGGCCATGCACACGTCGTGCCCGCGGCGCCGCAACTCACGGCCGACGGCGACGCCGGGCTCGACATCGCCGCGAGTCCCATAGAACGCCAGCACAAACTTCATCGCGTGATCCTGGTCCTTCACTTCCCGTGCGCGTTGAAGCGAAATGAAAGCGGCAGACCCGGTGCCCAGCTCAGCCGCCCAGCAGCATAACCCCAATGCCGGCGCCATCAACCGGCTATCTGGAACTTTTGGCAGCTCCGCCGGCGGCGTCGTCAATACGGCGATTTAGCCTCGCGCAGACCGCATTTCAGGCATGGGGCGGCAACTCGAGTTTCTGCCCCGCGGCAGCGAACACGGAAAAGTCTTTGCCAATGCTCGGCCGCGAGGATGCGCCCGAGGCTAATCTGCTGTGATGAATCGGCTCGCCCGCATGAACGCCGCCGCCGTGATGCGCGGCCGGTGCCCGGCGAATCGTCTGTCATAGGAGGCTAATCAGTGCCAATCCGGATACGCCGCGCGCGCGCATCCTCTGACGACCGCGCGTCCAACGGCGAGTCGCCGCCGGACAATCTGCTGACGTTGGTGGACCAAGGCTTCGTTGCCGGACAGCGCGCCATCGGTCAGACGGAAGTCATGCAGGTCGTGTGGGTTTATGAGCACCCGATCGATTTCGACGGCCTGAAACGTTTTCACCACAACCTCGGCTACGGGTTGTCCGGCCGGCTCATCGAGCGGTCGCCGCTGCCGTTCGGCCGGCACCGGTGGGTGGTCGACCGGGGGCCGTCGGAAATTCACTTCGCCGACCGCGCCCGTCCCCGCGCCGACCTCAGCGCATGGGCCGATGAACGCTCACAAGTTCCCGTCGATCCGGAAGCCGGGCCCGGCTGGCATCTCAGCGTCCTTCCCCTGACGAACGGCTCGACGGCGGTCACCTGGGTGATTTCGCACTACATAATCGACGGCGTCGGGGGTCTCGTCGCGGTGGCCGAGGCGATCATGGGCACCAACCGCGACCTCGGCTACCCGCCGCCGCGCTCGAGGACCCGACTGCGCGCGGCGGCCCAGGATCTGCGCCAAACCGCTCGGGACGCGCCCGACGTTGCCCGGGCGTTCGCCGCGTTGGCACAGCTGACCCGCCGTCAGCGCCGCGACGCCGACCGGTCGACGCCGGCGTCACGACCCGTCGCGCGCCGCGACGACGGCGGCGCCGACCCCGTCATCGTTCCGGGCATCGCAATCCTCGTCGACCTGGATCAGTGGGATGCGCGTGCGGAGGCCCTCGGCGGAACGAGCACGACGCTGGCCGCCGTGATGGCCGCAAAACTCGCACAGCACCTGGGCCGCCGACGGGCCTCCGACGGCGCCGTGACCCTGCAAATCGTCATGACCGACCGCGGCGAGGAAGATACGCGTGCGCTCGCGGTGTCCTTCGCCCGTGTCAGCCTCGACCCGACCGGGTTGACGGCCGATCTGCGCGACACCCGGGCCGCCATCAAGCAGGCGCTGAAGTCTCTGCAGAGCGCGCCGGATGAATCCTCGCAACTGGCCGCACTGTCCCCCTTCACCCCGAAGCGGATCTGGAAACGGGGGGTCGAGGCGCAGCTCAACGACCCCGACATGCCGGTCATCTATTCCAACCTCGGCGACGCCGGTTCGGTGGTGAGCCGCGCCGACGGCACCCAGTGCGAGTACGCCTGGGCGCGCGGGACGAGGCAGCACGCGACACGGCAGCAGCTCGAGCGGACGGGCGGCCACATGCAGGTGGTGTCGTGCCGCACACCGGGGATCGGCAAGATCTACCTCACCGTCGTGGCCTACCACCCGGGCGCGGAGAACACCAAGCCCGCCCTGCGCGAACTGGCCGCGCGCACGCTGGCCGAGTTCGGCCTGACCGGCGACATCGAGTAAGAATTCGTTGCCTGCGCCCGCTTCGGGACGCCATGCTGAGAAGTTCCTTAAATCCTGGTCAGGCGCTGTTGTACTCCATTATGGTTTGCATCCGTAATTAAACTCGTGTCAGTTAGGGTGGTGCGGTGGTCTGGGGCAGTGTGCGCGATGTTGAGCCGACGCGGTCCGATATCGCCGTCGAGACCGGCCAGGATGCCGGCCCGCCGCCCGGACCCCGACGGGCCCTCTTCCGAGGCTCCCGCCAACCGTCGTCGGCCCCCCGGGCACAAGGTGGATCTGGAGCCGGTCGTCGGCGTGCGGGGCCCGCGATCTTCCGTGGCCTGCGGCGGCTTTGGATACCGCTGGTCGTACTGGTCGTGATCGCGGTTGGCGGATTCACCGTGTCTCGACTGCACGGCCTGTTCGGCTCCGAGAAGCGCCTCTCGTACGCCGACACCAGGGTCGACAACAAGCCGTACAACCCCCAGCACCTGAGGTACGAGGTCTTCGGACCACCCGGGACCGTGGCGTTGATCAGCTATTACGACGAAACCGGTTCGCCGCAGCATGTCGACGCGGCGAGTCTGCCATGGTCCGTGGAATTCCCGGTTACCGCGGCGACGGGCATCGGAAGCGTCGCGGCGCAGGGTGACACCGACAGCATCGGTTGCCGCATCCTGCTCGACGGCGTGGTCAAGTCCGAGAAGGTCACCAACGAGGTGAGCGCCTTTACGTCCTGCATGCTCAAGGGCTCATGACCAACCACCAGCTACAGCACAGTCGGCTATTCGTAGCGCGGACGATCCGTCGGTTTTCGGTCGCCATCATCCTGGGGTGGTTGGCGATCATCGCGGTCTTGAATTTCTTCGTTCCCCCCCTGGAGCAGGTCGAGAACCAGCATTCGGTCTCCCCGACGCTCACCAATGCGCCGTCCGCCACCGCGTCACAGCGGCTCAACGAAGACTTCAAGGCGGCTGACCAATCCGGTCAATCGGGGTCCACAAGTGTGGCGACGATTGTTTTGGAGGGCCAGCAACCCCTCGGCGACGACGCCCACAGGTTTTACGATCGGTTGATTTCTCAGCTGAAAGACGATCCGAAGCATGTGATACATGTCAACGATTTCTGGGGTGATGAATTAACCCGGCAGGCCGCGCAAAGCGCCGATGGTAAGGCCGCGTATGTGCTGGTGATTATCGCCGCGGGCAACGACTCGATCGAGGCCGTTCAGCATATCGTCGCGCGGACGCCGGCGCCGCCGGGAGTCAAGGCGTTTGTCACCGGGCCGGCGGCCATCATTTCGGATATGAGCCACAGTGGTGACAGAACGGTTGCCACAATTACTTTGGTAAGCCTTGCGGTAATCTTCATTACGCTGCTCATCGTCTACCGCTCGATCGTAACCGTAATTCTGTTGTTGCTGGTGGTCGGCATCGAATTAATGGTTGCCCGAGGAATTGTCGCATTTATCGGCTATCACGGGATCATCGGTCTGAGCACCCTCGCAGTCAATCTGCTGGTATCCCTCGTGATCGCGGCCGGAACCGACTACGGGATATTTTTCATTGGGCGGTATCAGGAGGCGCGTCAGGCCGGAGCGGACCGGGAAACGGCCTACTACACCACCTACCACGGGGTCACCAAGGTCGTCGTGGCCTCGGGTTTGACGATCGCCGGAGCGCTTTACTGCCTCGTCTTCACGCGACTGCCCTCGTTCTACGTGCTGGCCGTCCCCTGCGCGGTGGCCGTGGTGGTCGCCGTCGCGGTCGCGATCACGCTGATCCCGGCAGTCCTGACGGTCGGAAGCCGCTTCGGCCTGTTCGAACCCAAGCGGAAAATCAGCTTTCGCGTCTGGCGGCGGGTGGGCACGGCGATCGTTCGCTGGCCCGCACCCATTCTCGCCGCGGCGTTGGCGGTAACCCTGGTCGGATTGTTGACGCTGCCGGGCTACAACCCCAGCTACAACGACCAGAAATTCATCCCCAAAGATATCCCCGGCAATTTGGGGTACGAGGCCGCGGCGCGCCATTTCCCCCCGTCGGCGATGATGGCACCCGAAATCCTGTTGGTCGAGGCCAACCACGATTTGCGCGATTCGGCCGATTTCCTGGTACTGGACAAACTGGCCAAAGCCGTCCTGGCCGTGCCGGGCATTTCGACCGTCCAGGCCGTAACACGGCCCGAGGGAACCCCGATCAAGCACACGACGATCCCGTATCTGCTCAGCATGCAAGCCGCCGGCCAGCAGCAATTCATCACTTTCCAGCGGGCGCGCATGAACGACCTGCTCAAGCAGGCCGACCTGATTTCGGAAGCGATCAGCATCACGCAGCGCATGTATGACGTGATGAAGCAATTGGTCGCCACGACGCATGATGTCGTCGCCAACACGCACGAAATGCAGGCCCTCACCAGCGAGCTGCGAGACCACATCGCCGATTTCGAGGATTTCTTCAGGCCCATCCGCAGCTACTTCTATTGGGAAAAGCACTGCTACGACATTCCGGTCTGCAACGCGATCAGAAGCATCTTCGATTCCCTCGACGGCGTTGACGCGGTCAGCGACAAGCTGATCCTGCTGGTGGCGGACCTCGATCAGGTTGACGCGCTGCTGCCGCAGATCCTCGCCCAGCTGCCGGCGACGATCGAGATCATGCAGCAATCGCGGACCATGCTGCTCACCATGCACAGCACCATGTCGGGCGTCCTCGGCAACATGGGCGACAACAGCAACAACGCGACTGCAATGGGCAGGGCGTTCGACACCGCCCGGAACGACGATTCTTTCTACCTGCCGCCGGAAACGTTGAAGAACAAAGACTTCCAGCGAATCATGAACATCTTCGTGTCGCCGGACGGCAAGGACGTCCGCATGCTCATCCTGCAGAAGGGCGACCCGTCGTCGTCCGAGGGCCTGTCGCGGGTCGACGCGATCAAGAGCGCGGCCGAGGAGGCGCTCAAGGGAACGCCTCTGGAAGACGCGAAGATCTACCTCTCCGGCACCGCGGCGTCGGTGCGCGACCAGGTGCGGGCTTCGACAATCGACCTCATGATCGCGGGAATCGCCGCGCTCTGCCTAATTTTCATCGTCATGCTGATCATGACGCGAAGCTTTATTGCCGCCCTCGTTATCGTCGGCACGGTATTGCTGTCGCTCGGCGCCTCTTTCGGGCTCTCCGTATTTGCCTGGCAGGATTTGCTGGGCATACAAATACACTGGTCGGTGCTCGTGATGTCGGTGATCGTCCTTTTGGCGGTGGGCTCTGACTATAATTTGCTGCTCGTCGCCCGCATGAAAGAGGAAATCGGCGCCGGTATAAATACCGGCATCATCCGCGCGATGGGCGGCACCGGAAAAGTCGTGACGAACGCGGGACTGGTCTTCGCGTTCACCATGGGGTCCATGCTGGTCAGCGATCTGCGCACCATTGGTCAGGTCGGCACGACGATCGGTCTGGGTTTGCTGTTCGACACGCTGGTCGTGCGCGCGTTCATGACGCCGTCTATCGCCGCGCTGCTCGGGCGGTGGTTCTGGTGGCCGCAACAGGTTCGCCCCCGTCCCGCGAGCTCCCTGCTCCGGCCCACGGGACCCCGTCCGCTGGTACGCGCCTTGTTGCTGAGATAGCGGCAGCCATGGCGCATTTCCAGTTCAGAACGAGACCGGCAACCGTGGGGAGCATCGTGGCACAGGGCGACAGCGGGAGCAGTGGCTGCCGCTTCGACGTGCGCGGCGCGGCCGCCTTCGCCGTCTGCCCGGTGCAGGCCCCATGAGCAACGAACCGCCTTGGCGACCCTTCTTTGCGCGGATCATCCGCAGGCTTTCGCTCGTCGTCATTCTGGCGTGGGTGGCGTTGACGCTCCTTGTGACGTTCGGGGTTCCGCCTTTGGAGCGGGTCGGCGAAGAACACTCCGTGCCGCTGGCTCCTCAAGACGCCCCGTCGGTGCGCGCCATGACGAGCATGGGCAAGGCCTTCAAAGAGTCCGATTCGGACAGTTTCGCGATGATCGTGCTGGAGGGGCAGCAACCGCTCGGCGAAGACGCTCGCACGTACTACCGAGGATTGGTCCGTGAGTTAAGAAACGACCCGCGGCACGTCGAACACGTGCAGGACCTGTGGGGCGACCGGCTCACGGCGACGGGCGTGGAAAGCCCCGACGGCAAGGCCGCATACGTGCAGCTGAATCTGGCCGGCAACCAAGGGACCACCCTGGCGCAGGAATCCGTGACGGCGGTCCGGCACATCATCAAACAGACGCCACCGCCGCCCGGTGTCGAAGTCCATCTCACCGGCCCGGCGGCGCTCATCCCGGACATGGTGCGCAGCGGCAACGACTCGCTGCTGAAGATGACTCTGATAGCCGGGGCGATCATCTTCGTGGTGCTGCTACTCGTCTACCGTTCGGTCACCACCGTGATCCTGGTGGTGATTGGGGTCGGGGTCGAAGTCGGTACGGCCCGAGGGATTATCGCGTTTCTCGCCGATCACAACGTCGTCGTGCTCTCGACGTTCGCGATCAATCTGCTGGTGGCGCTGGCCATGGCGGCCGGGACCGACTACGGGATCTTCTTCTTCGGCCGATATCAGGAGGCCAGGCAGGCCGGCGAGGACCCCGAATCGGCCTACTACATCACCTACCGCGGCGTCGCTCCCGTCGTCCTGGGTTCCGGTCTGACGATCGCCGGGGCGATGTTGTGCCTGAGCTTCACCCGGATGCCCATTTTCCAGACCATCGGCGTGCCCTGCGCCGTGGGCATGCTCGTCGCGGTCGCGGTGGCGGTCACGCTGGTTCCCGCGGTCCTGACGGCGGGAAGCCGCTTCGGGCTGTGCGACCCCAAGCGCCGGATCGCGCAAAAGCGATGGCGAGGCATCGGGACGGCGATCGTCCGCTGGCCCGCGCCCATTCTGGTCGCGACACTGGCGGTCGCCCTGGTCGGCCTGGTGACCTTGCCGGGCTACAAAACCAGCTACGACGACCGGTCTTACCTGCCCAAAGACCTGCCGGCCAACTTGGGGTACGCGGCCGCCGATCGCCATTTCTCGCAATCGCGGATGTTGCCCGACATTCTGATGATCCAGGCCGACCACGACATGCGTAATCCGGCCGACTTTCTCGTGCTGCATAAAATAGCCAAGGCCATTTTCCGCGTTCCGGGAATTTCTCGGGTGCAGGGCATAACCCGGCCTGAAGGAACGCCGATCGAGCACACCTCGATACCTTTCCTGATCAGCCTGCAAAACGCATCCATGCTGCAGAACATGTCATTCATGAAGGCCCGCATGAATGACATGCTCACGGAGGCCGACGCGCTGGCCAAACAGATCGCGATATTGAAGCACCTGTACGAGTTGCAGAAGCAGCTCACCGCCGTCGCTCACGAGACGGTCGGCGTGGCGAAAGAGATGGAAACCATCGTGGACGAGCTCGAGGACCACGTGGCGGATTTCGACGACTTCTTCAGGCCAATTCGAAGTTACTTCTACTGGGAAAAGCATTGCTTCGATATCCCGATATGTTTTGCGATCAGGTCGATATTCCAGCTATTCGACAGTGTCGACGCTCTTCGCGACAGATTGCACATGGTCGTCAAAGACGCGGTGCAGGCGGACGAGCTGGCGGCTCAGCTACTGCAGCTCACTCCCCCCCTGATCGCGATCGCGGAGGCCACGCGCGTGACGCTGTTGACGAACCACAGCACCACGTCCGGGCTTTTCGGCCAGCTTGATGACGCGAGCCGTAGCGCAACCGAAATGGGGCAGGCGTTCGACTCGGCCAAGAACGACGACTCTTTCTATCTGCCGCCCGATGTCTTCCAGAACCAGGACTTCCAGCGCGCGATGGCTTCCTTCGTGTCTCCGGACGGGAAGGCGGCGCGATTCATCATTTCGCACCGGGGCGACGCCGCGACACCCGAAGGCATATCGCGGATCAACCCGATCAGGGCGGCGGCCGAAGAGGCGCTGAAAACGACTCCGCTGGAGAGCGCCAAGATTTCCATTGCCGGTGCCGCGGCCACCTATAAAGACTTCGATGACGGCTCGAAATACGACCTGTGGATCGCGCTCGTCGGCGCGCTTTGCCTCATTTTCGTCATCATGCTCGCCCTTACCCGAAGCTTCGTGGCCGCCCTGGTTATCGTTGGGACGGTGGTGCTTTCGCTGGGAGCATCGTTCGGGCTGTCGGTTTTGGTGTGGCAGTACGTTCTGGGCGTCAAATTGCACTGGATGGTACTGCCGATGTCGGTCATCGTCCTATTAGCGGTGGGATCCGACTACAACCTGCTCCTGGTGGCCCGCATGAAAGAGGAGATCGCGGCCGGCATAAATACCGGCATCATCCGCGCCATGGGCGGCACCGGGAAGGTCGTGACGAACGCCGGCCTGGTGTTCGCCTTCACCATGGCGTCGATGATCTTCAGTGACCTGCGGATCATCGGCCAGCTGGGCACCACCATCGGCCTGGGGCTGTTGTTCGACACGCTGGTGGTGCGCTCGTTCATGACCCCGTCCATCGCCGCGCTGCTCGGGCGCTGGTTCTGGTGGCCACAGACGGTCCGCCCGCGCCCGGCCAGCTTCATGCTTCGCTCCGAGGCGCCGCGCGCGGTGGTGCGGTCCTTGCTGCTGCACGAGGAGCGCCGCGACGACGACGCGGCCACGCTTGAACTCCCCCGGCTAACCGTGTAGGTCGCGCCGGCCCGAAAATTACGGAATCGGAATCGTTGACCCAGTTAGCAACTTGGCCAAGAATTGCTCTAATTCGATCAATCCGGCCAGTGTCAAATATGTCAATACGAGTGTCTCGTATGCGATATAGACAGGTAGCTCGAAGAAGCTCAAGAAGAACTTCAAAACGCCCGTCGTGCTGTTATAGAGACTGTTAAACGCTGCGAGGAACCCGGCCGGCGCGTCGATGAGCTCTTGAATAATCGAATTCGAATCGGCGGCCACCGACGCGGCGTTGACGGCCTCCGCGGCCGCATAGGCGCCTCCACCCGCGGTCAACTGCTGTGCGAACTGTGCGCCATACGTCGACGCCTTGCCGACCAGCCCCTGGAAGCTCTGCGCGGCCTGGGAGAACACCTGTGCGATGGCCGCCGACACCTCGTCGGCGGCCGCGGGTATCACCCCGACGGTGGGGGCCGCCGCCGCCAGGTGTGCCGCGCTGAGCGTCGAACCAATAGCAGCCAAATCCCTCGCCGCGGCCGCCATCAACTCCGGCGTCGCCATCACATACGACATATCTATCCTCCAGCCGGTCACCGACACGACCCAGCGGCAAAGCAAGAATCACGGCTGGATCACGCCCGTCACGGAGATTACACACAAGTACAACGGCGCGCTGCAGCTTCGGCTGATCCCTAAGAACAAAACTCGGCGGCACCTCAAACTGGCTGCTAGTGCTGCTTCAGACCTAATGGCGTAGGCCCCAAAACCATGCGGTCCCCCGGGTCGTTGCGCCGCCACCGGGACGCGCGGACGAAGTCACTCCCGAAACCGTCCCGGTCGGCTTCGATGAGCCGCTACTCCATCGTCGACGGTCGGGCTCCCCGGCCCGCCATGGCCGACGGGATTGCGGGGGCCCGGCGCGTCAAAATCTCAGCTCGCGTCCCGCAGCATCGGCTGCGCGGTCGAGGGCAGCTCGACGGCCACCGTCGCCTCAGCAAACAAATCGACCGACGCCGCGATGGTGCGGTCAACGAAAGCGGCGAACTCCTCGAAGGAGATGTCGTCCTGGATCCAGCGGGACCTGCGGGCCACAAGACCGACGCGCTGTGGGTCGGCGCAACCGTGCACGATCGCGGTGACTTTGCGGTTCTGCTTGTTCCATTTGTCAGCTAACCGGGTCAGCCAGGGGCGGTCGGCTGCGCGGAACGAGCACGCGGGAGCGACCCCGATGACCAGCATGTCGCCGAACGACGGCGAGACCTCGAGGTGGATGTGCAGCCGCCCGGCATCGGCGTTGGCGACACAGAAGTATTCGCCGTCGTGCTCGCCCTTGAGGAACTGCAGCCCGCAGGTGCGTACGTAGCGTTCGATCAACTTGGCGCAGAGCGACTCACTCATCATGGGATTGATCATGGGCCCGGCGGCTTTGGGGATCCTTTGAGCCGAGCTAGCCGCGGCCGAAGAATCTGCTGAGAATTTGCTGAGCCGCTGTGCCGGAAGCGGACCGCGGGCTCAGCCCACCCGCCGCGCGACCTCCACCATCGCCAACGTGATCTGCGCGATCTCCGCGTCCGTGCAGATGTAGGGCGGCATCGCGTAGACCAGGTTGCGGAACGGGCGCAGCCAGACGCCGTGGTCCAGCGCGGCCGGGGTGGCGACGGCGAGGTCGACGTGCCGGTCGCACTCGATGACCCCGATGGCCCCGCACACCCGGACATCGGCCACGCCGGGCAGCGCCCGGGCCGGCCCCAGCCCTTCCGCCAGTCCCGCGGCGATCTCCCCGACCCTGGATCGCCAGTCCTGGCCGAGCAGCAGCTCGACGCTGGCCACCGACACCGCGCAGGCCAGCGGGTTGGCCATGAATGTGGGCCCGTGCATCAGTGCGCCGGCCTCCCCCGAGCTGATGCTGTGCGCAATCTCGGTGGTGCACAGGGTGGCGGCCAGGCTGAGGTATCCGCCGGTCAGCGCCTTTCCGACGCACATGATGTCCGGGCTCACCCCGGCGTGGTCGGCGGCGAATAGCTCACCGGTGCGACCGAACCCGGTCGCGATCTCGTCGAAGATCAGCAGCACGTCGTGCCGGCTGCACGCCTCGCGCAGGTCCCGCAGGTAGGCCGGGTCGTGGAAGCGCATCCCGCCCGCACCCTGCACGACGGGCTCGACGACCACGGCCGCCAGCTCGGGGGCGTGTTGCGCCAATTGCGCCTCGAACGCCGCCCCATAGGCGGGGTCGTAGTCGCGCGGCACCTGCGGGGCGAACACCTGCGGGACCAGCACATCGGACCACAGCGAGTGCATGCCGCCGTCGGGGTCACAGACGCTCATCGGGGTGAAGGTGTCGCCGTGGTAGCCGCCCCGCCACGTCATCAGCCGGTGCTTGGCGGGCCGGCCACGGCTGCGCCAGTACTGCAGCGCCATCTTCACCGCGACCTCCACCGACACCGATCCCGAGTCGCTGAAGAACACCGTCTCCAAGCCCGCCGGCGTGATCTCCACCAGCAGCTGCGCCAGCCGGGCCGCGGGCTCGTGGGTCAGCCCGCCGAACATGACGTGGTTCATCGTGGCCAGCTGCGCGCCGAGCGCGGCGTCCAGGTCGGGGTGGCCGTGCCCGTGGATCGCGGTCCACCAGGAGCTCATCGCGTCGAGCGCCTCGATGGGTTCGCCGTCGCGGATCAGCGTCAGCCGGGCGCCGCGGGCGGCGACGGCCACGACGGGCGCCACCGATTCCCTGCCGATGGTGCTGTAGGGATGCCACACGTGCGCCGCGTCGATCGCGCTGATCTCCGCGGGCGTCAACCCGGCCCTCGTCGCAGGCATAGAGATCGAGCGTAGAGGCAGCCGGTTCGCACAATTCGCGGCCATCGGGGACCATCTATGGCCATGGCTTCGCCGCACCAGCCCGAGGGCCCCCACCCGGGCGACCACATCGCCGCCCCGCCGGCGCCCGAGCAATCCGACCAGCAGGCACCCCGGGTGCTTCGCCTGCGGCTAGCGGCATGGGACGTCATCTGCACGGTCACGCTGCTGGTGCTGCTCTTGGTCCTCGCCACGGCGACGGACTGGCCGGCGCGGCTCTTCGGCTACCTCGGGAAGGTGTGCCAAGGCGAGGACTGTGGACCGGTCCCGTTCGGGATCGACTACTACATTCATCCGGTGGTGTGGGGCGGCATCGGCGCGGCGATCACCGCGGCCGGAATCGGCCCGTTCGTTTCCCTCCTGAAGGGCTGGTACATGTCCTTCTGGCCGGTGCTGGCGCTCATCCTGCTCCTGGTCGCGTCCGCGGCCGGCTTCATCCTGACCACCTTCAGCGAGCGCTATTGGCTGTGACGGCCCCGGCCCGCGGTGTGCGCCGAGATCGACGGCAGCGCGGAAAAGTTCGAGTACGCATGACGATAACGTCAATCTCGGCGATATCCGCGGCGGACGAGGGCCTCGCGCACACGGCGGACGATCTCGTCGGGTCGATGCTCGGCGACGACCCGGATCACGATCCAGCCCAACTCGGCGAACTTGTCCAGTCGCGAAATGTCCTTCACGTATTGCCTTCGGTCGGCGCGATGTTGGTCGCCGTCGTATTCGCCGGCGACCATGTAGTCCTCCCAGCCCATGTCCAGCACGCCGACTAATCGCCAGCCGTCGGCGACCGGTATCTGCGTTGTCGGTTTCGGCAGTCCGGCATCGATGAGAAGCAGCCGCAACCAGCTTTCCTTCGGCGAGGCCGCGCCTCCGTCGACCAGAGGCAGCACCTCCGCGAGACGTCGCAGACCGCGAGCGCCGCGATACCGCTTAGCCACGACGCAGACATCCTCGAATGAGAAGGACGTGGCACGCATGACGGCGTCGAGCCGAGCCAGCGCCTGACCACGTGCCGGGTGGCGGCCGAGGTCGAACGCGGTGCGGGCGACCGATGTCACCGGCAGCCGCTTGACGGCGGTCACTTCGTCGGCGCCGAGCATTTCGTTGCGGACGATCAACCCGCGCTGCGGCCGGGCGTTTTTCCCCACGAGCTCGATCGGCGTGTCCGCGTCGACCCACCGCGCCCCGTGCAGCGCAGACGCCGCCGCCCCCGCGATGACGGCCCGCCGGCCCGACCACAGCCACGCGCCAAGCGTGCGATCAGCCAGCGACGGCTCGTGCCGCTTCGGGATGTAGACGTCACGAAAGATCGTCCGGTACCACCGGCGCAGCTGATACTCGGTCAACGCGGCGGCCCCGACCGCTTCGCTGCCCAAGAACACCTCCCCCATGGGGAGATGATGGGCGGGACCACCGACATGCTCACCGAAATCGACGCCAGCGCGGAAAAGTGCGAGTGGAGACCGCGCTAACGTCGATTTCGGCGCATAGACGGCGCGCTTGCGTCGCTGAGCCCGGCGCGACCGCCGACTGAGACCCAAATCACAACTGCGGGCACGGAATTAGGCCCGCCAGTCACCGTCCGGTCACGTTACGACAAAAAATCATTCGTGGAGCTCAGCAGCCATTTTCCGCGTGCAACTTCTGTTGTAAAAGTGTCTGTAGTGACTGGTGTGAATTCGGGCAAGCCGGCCGGGTTCCTCCAAGCGTCATGCAGCGGCGTAGGCCCCGACGGGGAGGCCAAGCCTCCTGCAGTAGCGGCCGACGCGCGAAGTCACCGCGACGGAGGCCCAGGACCCAAGAAGGTGGGAACCCCATGAAACGCATCTCGGCTTTCGCGATCGGTCTCGCGATGCTGGTGGCCCCGTTGGCCACCGCCGGTATCGCGGCCGCCGACCCCGGCACCCGGTCGATGGACTACCAGCAGGCCACCGACGTCGTCGTCATGCGCGGCCTTTCGCAGCGTGGCGTGCCGTTCTCCTGGGCCGGCGGCGGCATCACCGGCCCCTCGCGCGGCAAGGGCACCGGCGCCATGACCGTCGGTTTCGACGCGTCCGGCCTGATGCAGTACGCATACGCCGGCGCGGGGATCAAGCTGCCGCGTTCCTCCGGCGAGATGTACCGGCTCGGGCAGAAGGTGCTGCCGCAGCAAGCCCAACGCGGCGACCTGATCTTCTACGGCCCCGCGGGCACGGAAAGCGTCGCGATGTACCTCGGCAACAACCAGATGCTCGAGGTGGGTGACGTGGTCCAGGTATCGCCGGTGCGCGCCAATGGCATGACGCCCTACCTGGTCCGGGTTCTCGGGGCCCAGCAGACGCCGTTCCAGCAGGCGCCGCTGCAGCAAGTGCCGGTCCAGCAGGTCCCGACGCAACAGGCACCGCCGCAGCAAGCGCCGGTGCAGCAGGTCCCGACGCAACAGGCACCACTGCAACAAGCGCCGGCCCAGCAGGCACCGCTGCAACAGGCTCCGGCCCAGCAGGCGCCGCTCCAGCAGCAGGTGCAGCAGGCGCCGGTGCAGCAGCTGCCGCTGCTGCAGCAGCCGACGCAGGCACCGGTGCAGCAGGCGCCCTACGGCATCACCCGGTAGCCCTAGACGGGGCCGCTTCTCCCCACCCAACAGCCGCCACTTGCTCCCCTGAGCTGGCTCGCCGCACGGCCGGCCGGCAGGAGCGGGTGGCGGTTTTCGGATAAGTTGGCGGTTGACCATGCAGACCCTGTCGCCGCCTCGCCCACCGGTTGCCGCCAAACCGGCGGCGGCGCGCGCGGCCGGGTTCTATCGCTACGACCTCGACGGCCTGCGCGGCATCGCGATCGCGCTCGTCGCCGTCTTCCACGTCTGGTTCGGCCGGGTTTCCGGCGGCGTGGACGTGTTTCTCGCGTTGTCCGGGTTCTTCTTCGGCGGCAAGATCCTGCGCGCCGCCCTCAACCCGGACCGTCCGCTGTCCCCGGTGGCCGAGGTGACCCGGCTGGTCCGCCGCCTGCTTCCCGCGCTGGTGGTGGTCCTGGCCGGCTGTGGGCTGCTGACCGTCCTGGTGCAGCCGGAAACCCGCTGGGAGACGTTCGCCGACCAGAGCCTGGCGAGCCTCGGCTACTACCAGAACTGGGAGCTGGCCAACTCCGCGGCGGACTACCTGCGGGCGGGTGAGGCCGTCACCCCGCTGCAGCACATCTGGTCCATGTCGGTGCAGGGCCAGTTCTACGTCGCCTTCCTGCTGCTGGTCGCCGGGTGCGCCTACCCGTTGCGGGGCCGGCTGAGGGCCCACCTGCGCACCGTCTTTTTGGTGGTGCTCGTCGCGCTGACGGTGGCCTCGTTCGTCTACGCCGCCGTCGCCCATCAGGACGACCAGGCGATCGCCTACTACAACAGCTTCGCGCGGGCCTGGGAGCTGCTGCTGGGCGCGCTGGCCGGCGCCGTCGTGCCCTACATCCGCTGGCCGATGTGGCTGCGCACCGCCCTCGCCACCGCCGCGCTGGCGGCGATCGTGTCATGCGGGGCCCTGATCGACGGCGTCAAGGAATTCCCGGGCCCCTGGGCGCTGGTCCCGGTCGGGGCCACCATGCTGATGGTCCTGGCCGGGGCCAACCTACCGGCCGGCGGGGACAACCGGTTGCCGCTGCCGAACCGGATGCTGGCGACGGGGCCGCTGGTGGCGCTGGGCGCGATGGCCTACTCGCTGTACCTGTGGCACTGGCCGCTGCTCATCTTCTGGCTGTCCTACAGCGGCCACCGCCACGCCGGTTTCGTCGACGGCGCGGCGGTGCTGCTGGTTTCCGGCGCCCTGGCCTACCTGACCACCCGGCTGGTCGAGGACCCGCTGCGGTACCGGGCATCCGCCGGCGCCGCCTCGCCCGCGCCCATGCCGGATTTCCCCTCGGTCCCCTGGTCGCTGCGCCTGCGCAGGCCCACGATGGCGCTGGGGTCGATGGTGGTGCTGCTCGCCGTCACGCTCACGGCAACGTCGTTCACCTGGCGTCAGCACGTCACGGTGCTGCGCGCCGCGGGCAAGGAGCTCAGCGTCCTCAACCCGCAGGACTACCCGGGCGCGCGCGCCCTCACCGAACACGTCCGGGTCCCGGCGCTGCCGATGCGGCCCGGCGTCCTGGAGGTCAAGGACGACCTGCCGATCTCGACCCGGGACGGCTGCATCAGCGACTTCGTCAACCCCGCGCTGGTCAACTGCACTTACGGCGACGTCGCGGCCACCCGCAGCATCGCCCTGGCCGGCGGATCGCATGCGGAGCACTGGCTGCCCGCGCTGGACCTGCTCGGCCAACTGCACCACTTCAAGGTCGTGACATACCTCAAGATGGGCTGCCCGCTGTCCACCGAGGAAGTCCCGCTGATCATGGGCAACAACGCCCCATACATGCAGTGCCGCGAGTGGGTGCAGCGGACCATGACCAAGCTCGTCACCGACCGGCCCGACTACGTGTTCACGACGACGACCCGGCCATGGAACATCAAGAGCGGTGACGTGATGCCGGCGACCTATATCGGCATCTGGCAAACGTTGTCGGACAACAACATTCCCATCCTCGGCATGCGGGACACCCCGTGGCTGGTCAAGAACGGCAAGCCGTTCGACCCCGCGGACTGCCTGGCCAAGAAGGGCGGCAACCCCGAGTCCTGCTCGGTCAAGCGCTCCGACGTGCTGTCCGATCGCAACCAGACGCTCGATTTCGTCACACAGTTCCCGTTGCTGAAGGTCCTCGACATGTCCGACGCGATCTGCCGCGCCGACGTCTGCCGCCCCGTCGAAGGAAACGTGCTGATCTACCACGGCGCGCACCACCTGTCGCCCACCTACGTGCGAACGATGACGGCCGAGCTGGGCCGGCAGATCGGGGCCGGCACCGGTTGGTGGTAACAAGCCGCGGCCCTGTGGGCGCGGATAAGGTCATGTGATGCCGACCGACAGACCCGCTTCGGAAACAGGCGCTGGTAACCGACGGCCCACGCTGGCCACCGTTTGGCCGGGAAATCCCTATCCGCTCGGTGCCTCGTATGATGGGGCGGGCACCAACTTTTCGCTGTTCTCCGAGATCGCCGACAAGGTCGACTTGTGTCTGATCGACGACGACGGCCGCGAGTCGCGCGTCCCGCTGGACGAAGTCGACGGGTTCGTCTGGCACGCCTACCTGCCGAACATCGTCCCGGGTCAGCGCTACGGCTATCGCGTCCACGGCCCCTTCGACCCGGCGGCGGGGCACCGGTGTGACCCCAGCAAGCTGCTGTTGGACCCGTACGGCAAGGCCTTCCACGGCGACTTCGACTTCGGCCAGGCGTTGTACTCCTACGACCTCGCGGCCGTCACCCCGGACGGCCCGAACGCCGACGGGCTCGACCCCGGGACTCCTCCCATGGTGGACTCGCTCGGCCACACCATGACCAGCGTGGTGAGCAACCCATTCTTCGACTGGGGCTCCGACCGCGCCCCGCTCACCCCGTACCACGAGACCGTCATCTACGAGGCCCACGTCAAGGGCATGACGCAGACCCATCCCGGCGTCCCCGAGCAGCTTCGAGGCACCTACGCCGGGCTGGCCCATCCGGTGGTCATCGAACACCTCAAGTCGCTCAACGTCACCGCCATCGAGCTGATGCCCGTTCACCAGTTCATGCATGACCAGCGACTTCTGGACTTGGGGCTGCGAAATTACTGGGGCTACAACACCTTTGGCTTTTTCGCTCCGCACAACCAATACGCGGCCAACCGCACGGCCAGCGTCGCCGAGTTCAAATCCATGGTGCGCAGCTTCCACGACGCCGGCATCGAGGTGATCCTCGACGTGGTGTACAACCACACCGCCGAGGGCAATCACCTCGGCCCGACGATCAACTTCCGCGGCATCGACAACGCCGCCTATTACCGGCTCGTCGACACGGACCTGCGGCTGTACAAGGACTACACGGGCACCGGCAACAGCCTGAACCCCCGCCACCCGCATGTGCTGCAACTGATCATGGACTCGCTGCGCTACTGGGTGCTCGAGATGCACGTCGACGGGTTCCGCTTCGACCTGGCCGCCACCCTGGCCCGCGAGCTGCACGACGTCGACCGATTGAGCGCGTTCTTCGACCTGGTCCAGCAGGATCCGATCGTCAGCCAGGTCAAATTGATCGCCGAACCGTGGGACGTCGGCGAGGGCGGCTATCAGGTGGGAAATTTCCCGGGTTTGTGGACCGAGTGGAACGGGAAGTATCGCGATACTGTGCGCGACTACTGGCGGGGCGAACCCGCGACCCTGGGCGAGTTCGCCTCCCGGCTGACCGGGTCGTCGGACCTCTATGAGGCGACCGGCCGGCGCCCCAGCGCCAGCATCAACTTCGTCATCGCCCACGACGGGTTCACACTCAACGACCTGGTCTCCTACAACGACAAGCACAACATGGCCAACGGCGAGGACAACCGCGACGGCGAAAGCCACAACCGGTCGTGGAACTGCGGCGTCGAGGGCCCCACCGACGACCCCGACATCCTGGAGCTGCGCTGCCGGCAAATGCGCAACTTCTGGGCGACGCTGCTGGTCAGCCAGGGCACGCCGATGATCGCGCACGGCGACGAGTTCGGCCGCACCCAGAGCGGCAACAACAACGTCTACTGCCAGGACTCCGAATTGTCCTGGATGGACTGGTCATTGGTCGAAAAGAACTCGGACCTGCTGGCTTTCGCGCGCAAGGTGACCACCCTGCGCAAGAACCATCCGGTGTTCCGCCGGCGCCGGTTCTTCGAGGGTGAGCCGATCCGCAGCGGCGACGAGGTCCGCGATATCGCCTGGCTCAATCCGAGCAGCCGCGAGATGACCCACGAGGACTGGGGCGAGAGCATTCACAAGTGTGTGGCGGTGTTTCTCAACGGCGACGCCATCACCGCACCGAACGCCCGCGGCGAGCGGGTGGTCGACGACTCGTTCCTGTTGTGCTTCAACGCCGGCGAGGACCCGGTGGAGTTCGTGATGCCGCCCGACGACTACGCCCAGGAGTGGACGGTGGAGCTGGACACGAACCATCCCGCCGGCGAGGCGGACCAGGTGGTCAACGCCGAGGAGAAGGTCTCGCTGCCCTCACGTTCGCTGCTGATACTTCGTAAGACCTTGTGACGCATGGCTTTACCCGTCCTGTCCACCTACCGGCTGCAGCTGCGTGGTGAATCCAGCGGGTTCGCCTTTACCTTCGAAGACGCCGAGGGCCTGCTGGATTACCTCGACGACCTCGGGGTGACACATCTCTACCTCTCCCCCGTGCTGACCGCGGCCCGCGGATCCAACCACGGCTACGACGTCACCGATCCCACCACGGTCGCGGCGGAGCTGGGCGGCGCCGACGGCCTGGCGCGGCTGTCCGCCGCGGCCCGGGCGCGCGGCATGGGCCTGGTCGTCGACATCGTCCCCAACCACGTCGGCGTCGACGACCCCGAGCAGAACGCGTGGTGGTGGGACGTGCTGCGGCACGGCCGGGGCTCGCAGTACGCGGCGTTCTTCGACATCGACTGGGATCTCGATGAGGACGGCCGAATTGTGTTGCCAATACTGGGTTCCGACGACGACGCGGCCGACCTGAAGGTCGACGGCGACCGGCTGCGGCTCGGCGATCTGGCGCTGCCCATCGCCCCGGGCACCGGGGAAGGAAGCGGCCCGCAGGTCCATGACCGCCAGCACTACCGGTTGGTGGGCTGGCGCAACGGGGTCACCGGCTACCGGCGCTTCTTCTCGATCACCTCGCTGGCCGGGCTGCGGCAGGAAGACCGCGAGGTGTTCGACGCCAGCCACGCCGAAATCGCCCGCTGGTTCGACGAGGGACTCGTCGACGGCGTGCGCATCGACCACCCCGACGGATTGTCCGATCCCTGCGGATATTTGGCGCGGCTGCGCGGGCTTGTCGGGCCCGACGCGTGGATCGTGATCGAGAAGATCCTCGCGGTCGACGAGGCCCTCGAGCCGACGCTGCCGGTCGCCGGCACCACCGGCTACGACGTGCTCCGTCAGGTGGGCGGCGTCTTCGTCGACCCGGCCGGCGAAGAGGCGCTCACCGCGCTGGTCAACTCGGCGGGGCTGGATTACGACGCCATGCCGGGCCTGCTCGCCAAGCTCAAGATCCGCGCCGCCACCGAGACACTGGCCAGCGAGCTGGCCCGACTGCGGCGGGTGGTCGCGGCGACGGCGGGCACCGATCACCCGCTGCTGCCCGATGCGGTCGCCGCCCTGCTCACCCACGTCGGCGTCTACCGCAGCGACTACCCCGGCCTGGCCGCGCTGCTGCCCACCGCGCTGGCCGAAACCCAGGCGCAGTCACCGCAATTGGGGCCCGCACTGCAGGTGCTGGCCGCGGCGCTGGCCGAGGGCGGCGAGCCGGCCACCCGGCTGCAGCAGCTCTGCGGCGCGGTGACCGCCAAGGCCGTCGAGGACTGCTTGTTCTACCGCGACGCCCGGCTGGTCTCGCTCAACGAGGTGGGCGGCGAACCGCACCGCTTCGGTGTCGGCCTCGCGGAGTTCCACCACGGCGCCGCGACCCGCGCGCGGTTGTGGCCGCACACGATGACGACGCTGACCACCCATGACACCAAGCGCGGCGAGGACGTGCGGGCCCGCATCGGCGTGCTGTCTCAGGTGCCGTCGCTGTGGACCGAGTTCCTGGCCCGCTGGGAGATCCGGGCCCCCTCGCCCGATCCCGCGACCGGACGGTTCCTGTGGCAGAACATCTTCGGGGTGTGGCCAGTGAACGGTCAGGTGACCGGGGAACTGCGCGCCCGGCTGCACGCCTACGCCGAGAAGGCCGTCCGGGAAGCGGCCTGGCACACCTCGTGGAACGATCCAAACGCCGCCTTCGAGGACGCGGTGCACCGCTGGCTGGACAACATCCTCGACGGCCCGGTGGCCGGCCAGCTGACCGAGCTTGTGGCCCAACTCAATCCGCACGCCGCGAGCGACGCGCTGGGCCAGAAGCTGCTGGCCCTAACCGTGCCCGGCACCCCCGACATCTATCAGGGCACCGAGCTGTGGGACGACAGCCTGGTGGACCCCGACAACCGGCGCGCCGTCGACTACGGCGCCCGCCGGACCGCCCTGAAGGACTTGCAACACCCGAAGATTCGCGTCGTCGCCACGGCGCTCCGGGTGCGGCGCGCCCGCCCGGACACGTTCCTGCAAGGCGGCTACCGGCCGGTGCTCGCCGACGGCGAGGCCAGCGACCACGTCGTGGCGTTTCGTCGCGGGGACGACGTGCTGGTCGCGGTGACCCGCTGGACCGTGCGGCTGGCGGAAACGGGATGGGGCAACACCGTGCTGCCGCTGCCCGAGGGCACCTGGACCGACGCCCTGTCCGGCGCCGTGGCCAGCGGCGCGACCTCGGCGGCCCAGTTGTTCTCGGACCTGCCGGTCGTGCTGTTGGAGCGCCGGCATGACTGAGTTCCGGGTCTGGGCGCCCAAACCCGCGCTGGTGCGGCTCGACCTGGACGGCACGGTGCACCCGATGAGGCGCTCCGACGACGGCTGGTGGCACGCGGACGTCGACGCGCCTCCGGGCGCCCGGTACGGATACCTGCTCGACGACGACCCCACCGTCCTGCCCGACCCCCGTTCGCCCCGCCAGCCCGACGGCGTGCACGCCCGGTCGCAGCGCTGGGACCCCGCCGACGCGGCCTGGACCGACGGCGACTGGCCGGGCCGATCGGTCGAAGGGGCGGTGATCTACGAGTTGCACATCGGCACGTTCACCGCCGCCGGCACCTTCTATTCGGCCGTCGAAAAGCTGGACCACTTGGTCGATCTCGGCGTCGACTTCGTCGAGCTGATGCCGGTGAACTCCTTCGCCGGCACCCACGGCTGGGGGTACGACGGCGTGCTGTGGTACAGCGTGCACGAACCCTACGGTGGCCCCGACGGCCTGGTCCGGTTCGTCGACGCCTGCCACGCCCGCGGCCTGGGCGTGCTGATCGACGCGGTGTTCAACCATCTCGGCCCGTCGGGGAACTACCTGCCGCGCTTCGGCCCCTACCTGTCGTCGGCGAGCAACCCGTGGGGCGAAGGCATCAACATCGCCGACGCCGAGTCCGACGAGGTGCGCCGCTACATCATCGGCTGCGCGCTGCGCTGGATGCGCGACTTCCACGCCGACGGGCTGCGGCTCGACGCCGTGCACGCGCTGGTGGACACCACCGCCATCCACATTCTCGAGGAGCTCGCCGCCGAAACCGCCCTGCTGTCAAGCCAACTGGGCCGCCCACTGTCGCTGATCGCCGAAAGCGACCTCAACGACCCGCGGTTGATCACCCCGCGCGAGCGCAACGGCTACGGGCTGACGGCGCAGTGGGCCGACGACATCCACCACGCCATCCACACCGCCGTGTCCGGCGAACGCCAGGGCTATTACGCCGACTTCGGTTCGCTGGCCACGCTGGCGGAAACGTTGCGGCGCGGCTACTTCCACGCCGGCACCTACTCTTCGTTCCGGCACCGCCGCCACGGGCGCCCGCTGGACACCACGGCGATCCCCGCCACCCGGCTGGTCGCCTATACCTGTACCCACGACCAGGTCGGCAACCGGGCGCTCGGGGATCGGCCCTCGCAGAACCTGACCGTCGGCCAGCTGGCGGTCAAGGCCGCCCTCGTCCTCGGATCACCCTACACCGCAATGCTTTTCATGGGCGAGGAATGGGCTGCGTCGACGCCGTTTCAATTCTTCAGCTCGCATCCCGAACCGGAGCTGGCGCGGGCCACGGCCGAGGGCCGCAAGGCCGAATTCGCCGATCACGGCTGGAACGCCGACGACATCCCCGACCCCCAGGATCCCCAGACATTCCAGCGCTCCAAACTTCGCTGGGACGAGGTCGGCGCCGGCGAGCACGCCCGCCTGCTCGACACCTACCGCGAGCTGATCGCGCTGCGCCGCCGCGACGCCGATCTGGCCGACCCGTGGCTGGAGCACCTGATCGTCGAATACGACGAGGCCGAGCGCTGGATCACGATGCACCGCGGCCGGTTTCGCATCGCCTGCAACCTGGGCGCCGAGCCGGTCACGGTGCCGGTGACGGGCGAGCTGGTCCTCGCCTGGGGCGAACCGACGCTCGACGCCGGGTCCACCAAGCTGCCCGCGCATTCGTTCGCCATCCTGTCGGTGCGCGAGCAGACCTGAGCGCCCTCAGCGCACCGACGTGGCGCCGAGGCTGGTCATTTGCGCGATGACATCGAAGTCTGCATCGCGGTGGACGATGCGGGCACCGTGGCGGATCGCGACCGACGCGATGAGGCAGTCGTTAATGCTCCGAATCGTTTTCCCCGCGCGCCGGGCCGCCCGATAGATGTCGGCGGCGGCCCGGAAGTCGATCGCGTTGTCCAGGCCCAACGAGGGCAACCCGTTCACGAGCCGCTCGAGCATCACGTAGGCGTTGTCGTTGGTCGCACCGCTCAGGATTTCCATCGCGATGGGTTCGCACATCGCGATTTGACGCTCCTCCTCGGAGATCAGTCGGCGCACTTCGGCGGCGGCGGCCGAGCCGGTAGCGCGGAAGTATTCGACCCAGGCCGATGTGTCAACGAGGATCATCAGAACGTGGCGGGCCGTTCACTCCGCACGTCATCGAGGTCGCCGTCCCAGCCGACCCCTTCCAACCCCAGCAGGAATTCGCGGGTCAACGGCTGACCAACCAACCGTCGCAGGGCGAGGTCAACGGCCGCTTTTTTGGTGGAGAGGCCGAACCTTCGCATTACCTCGGCGGCGAGTTCGTCGTCGATGTCGATGTTGGTGCGCGACATACACCAAGCATACACATCGGACCGCGGACGGCCGATCACACCGCAGGCCGGTCCCTCGTGCCCGCGGCGCCAAGAGAGCTGCCTGTCAACGACTGTTTTGCCAATCGCATGGTAATGTAGTGCCATGAACGTGACCGTGGACCGACTGGGGCGGTTGGTCATTCCGAAGGCATTACGGGTCGCGCTGGGGATCACGCCCGACACACAGCTCGAATTGATTCCCGACGGATCTGGACTGCGGATCGAGCCCGTCCAGCAGCGCGTCCGCCCGATCGAGACGCAAGACGGCCTTCCAGTCCTCGGCCATGTGGAGGGTGCGGTGCTGACGGACGACGACGTGCGCCGGCTTCGCGATGACATCCAACGGTGACCTTTGGGCGTGCGACACCAGCGTCGCCGTCGCCGCTCTCGATTCGACCCACGAGGCGCACTCGGCGTGCCGTCGAGTGCTCGTTCGACGTCGCCCCGCGCTCGCGGGTCATGCGATGTTCGAGACGTATTCGGTGCTCACCCGACTTCCACTTCCGCTACGTCTGAATGCGGCCCAAGCGTCCTCGGTACTGGCGAGAGCGTTTCCAGCAGCGTGCTGGCTCGAGGCGAGTGCTACCAGCGATCTTTTCGAGCGACTTGCCCACTTCGGCATCGTCGGCGGATCGGTCTATGACGCTCTCGTCGGCCATGCCGCGTCGAAGAACCGACGCACACTGCTCACCCGCGATCGTCGGGCAGAGCGCACCTACCGCTCACTCAACGTGCAATACGAGTTCGTTGACTGACCGTTTCGCCGCACGGCCCGGCGTGCCTGCCCCAGGGTGTCGGACCCGTTCGGAAGACTGCGGAACATGAGCAGACGCAACCGTGAGAAGCGCACGGCCAAGCACAAGAACCGGCGCCGGGCGGCGCCCGCGCAAGAGCGCGTCGGCCCCAATCCGGGACCCGACCGCGCGCTGCTTCTCGAAAGCCTTGTCGTCGCGTTGAGCACGGCCGCGTCGTGCGCTCCCGAGCAGGCGCCGCGTCACGCCGGCGAGCTGTTACGCGAGTTCGCGGCCTTCGCACGTGAGCTCGACGTTGCGGCTGACCTCGCCATTAACGAGGCCATCAGCGCAGCATGGGAGCACGGATGGCAACCATCCGACTTGCATGAAATCGCACGGCGCAAACTCAAGCCGGCCGACGTCCGCTACCTCGATGAGGCCATCGTCGGTGAATGCCGGCGCTACGCCGCAGCGACATTGCACCCGGCCTGGCGCGCCGATCTCGCCCGCCTCGCACCCACAGCCGATTCAAGCGCACAACCGCCCCTTATGCGGCGGTGGGTCGCGTCGCACACGGTCGACCGCCGCGCGGCCGTCGCGGTCGTCCTCAAACTCCTGAATCTTCTCGGCAGACTCCCAGTGCTGGAAGTGCTCGTGCCGCCGCCAGGTACGCACCGGCACGTGACAACCGCGGTGAGTGATGCTGACGAAAGGGCTCTCGGCAAGGTGCGTGCACTATTGGCCAAAGCCGAAGCCACCGGGTTCGCGGACGAGGCGGAGGCACTTTCGGCCAAGGCCCAAGATCTCATGAGCAGGTACGCGCTGAGCGAAGCGCTGGCCCGTCACGACCGCGGCCGGAAGCCGGCCGCGACCGCGCGACGGATCTGGATCGACAACCCGTACGCCGCCGCCAAGGCGGCCTTGGTGCAAGTGGTGAGTAGGTCCAATCGTTGCCGCGCGGTGTGGGCCGAGTGCCTCGGATTCGTCACTGTCATCGGCTGCGAAACCGATCTCAACCTGGTCGAGCTGCTCAGCACGTCGCTGCTCGTACAAGCCAACCGAGCCATGCTCGGCGCGGGGCGCAACGCAAGTGCGCAAACACGTTCCAGGACATTTCGCCATTCGTTTCTTGTGGCCTACGCCCAACGCATTGGCGAACGGCTCGAGGGCGCGAGCGCATCGGTTGCCGCGGAGGCCAAAGGGGACGGTCGACTGCTTCCGGTGCTGGCGGCCGATAGCCTGGCGGCCGACGAACTCCTTTGTCGACTGTTCCCGTCGACGCTTCCTCGCGCGGTGTCAGTCTCCGACGGTGCCGGCTGGGGCGCAGGCCGCGCCGCGGCGAACATGGCCGTGTTCGACACGCGCGGTTCGATCGCGGGTTAGGTGGACGACGCCCGGTTCACCCGCGACCAGCTGAAGCGGTTCGCCGGTGCAACCCTGCCGGACCTGATTTCCGATCGGGTCCGGCTGCTGTTCGTCGGGATCAACCCCGGCCTGAGAAGCGTTGCCGTGCAAGCCCATTTCGCTCCCCGAGGCAATCGGTTCTGGCCGGCGCTGTTCCGGGCCGGCATCACCGATCATCTGATCGACGCCTCGTCCGGGTTCACGCCCGCCGACCGAGAATATTTGCTGGAACTCGGGATCGGCATCACCAGCTTCGTCGAGCGGGCCACCGCGGGCGCGGACGAGCTCACGGTCGCCGAATTCGTCGAGGGCAGAAGCAGACTGGACAACACGGTTCACGAGTACTCCCCGCGGGTCGTCGCGGTCCTGGGGGTCACCGCCTACCGCGACGCCTTCGGCGACCGCCTGGCGAAGCAGGGCAAGCAGGTGTCGCCCTACCCCGGAACCGAGCTGTGGGTGCTGCCGAATCCGAGCGGGCGCAACGCCCACGCGTCGTTGCCCAGCCTCGCGGCCGCCTACGGCGAGGTAGCCCGGGCCGCCGGCATCCCTACACGCTCGGCCGACCGGTAGCCAGTACCGCCTCGGCGATCGCGTCGGCCAGCGGATCGATCTCGCGCGCGCCCAAATCGGCGACGGTGACGCGGATTCCGGGTGCGGTGCGGATCCGGAACCGCGCCCCCGGCGCCGCGGCCCAACCCGCGCCGAGCAGCCGGGTGATCGCCACCGTCTCGTCGGGCACCGGGACCCATACGTTGAGCCCGGAGCGCCCGTGAGCGGCGACGTCGCGCCGGGCCAGCGCGGCGCGCAGTCGCGTCCGGTTGTCGGCGTATTGCCTCTCGGCCCGGCCGACGAGGCGCGCTGCGGCCTCGTCGGACCACAGGCCCACGGCGAGATCCTGCAGCAGGTGGCTCACCCAGCCCGGGCCGAGGCGCAGCCGGCCGTGCACGCGCTCGACGGTGCGGCGGTCCCCGGCGAGGACGGCGACGCGCAGGTCCGGGCCGTAGGCCTTGGACGCCGAGCGCACGAACGCCCAGTGGCCGGTCGATCCGGCCAGCGTGTGCAGCGGCGCCCCGGCGATGCCCGCGCAGTGGTCGTCCTCGACGAGCAGCACGTCGTCGGTGCGGGCGGCCAGCAATTCGCGCAACGCGTCCGCGCGATCCGCCGACAGCGCCGCACCGGTCGGGTTGTGCGCGCGGGTGGTGACGACCACGGCCCGCGCGCCGCGTCCGAGCGCCCGGGACAGGTCGGCAACCAGCGGGCCGTCGTCGTCGACGCGCACCGGCTCCGCCGAAAGGCCAAGGGCAGCAAGCAAATCCAGCAGGTTGGCCCAACCCGGGTCTTCCACGGCCACCCGGTCGCCGGGCCGCAGGTGCACGCTCAGCGCCCGCTCGATGCCATCGAGCGCGCCGCTGGTCACCGCCAGGCGATCGGCCGGGACGCCGTCCGCGGCGAGCGCCGCGCGGGCGTGGTCGACCAACGCGGGCGACATCGCCGGCTCGCCGTACAGCAGCGGCCTGGGGCGCGGGACCCGGGCGGAGGCGATCGGGAGCAGCGCCGGGTCGGGGTTGCCGGTCGACAGGTCGCGCACGCCCGCGGGAACGTCGAGACCCAACAGCGAGCGGGGCGTCGTCGCCGGGCGGTGCCGCACCCGGGTGCCGCGCCGTCCCGCGGTCTCGACGGCCCCGCGATCGCGCAGCAGGCGGTAGGCCGCGGCCACGGTGTTGGCGTTCACGCCGAGCCGGCCCGCCAGGTCGCGGATCGGCGGCAACGCCTCACCCGGCGCCAGGGAGCCGTGCGAGATGGCCTCCTCGACGTTGGCGGCTATGGATTCCGCGCCCGTCCCCGTATATTGTACTGGCACGAGAATAATTATGTACTAGGACAAACTAAAGGGCAATCCGTTGGAAACCGCATACCGCCCCACGCCCCGAACGACGCCCACCCGCTACCGCGAGCGCGCGCACTACGACCGCCCCACGGTCCACGCGATCCTGGACGAGGCCCTGATCTGTCACCTGGGCTACCCGGGCGCCGGCGGGCCGGTGGTGTTGCCGACGACGCACGCCCGCCTCGACGAGACCCTCTACCTGCACGGTTCGACGGGCGGCGGCCCCGTGCTGGCCGCCCGGGCGGCCGCGGCATCGGGGTCGGGCCTGCCGGTGTGCGTCACCGTCACCCTCGTCGACGGGCTGGTGCTGGCGCGCTCGGCCATGCACCATTCGGTGAACTTCCGCTCAGTGGTCGTGCTGGGCAACGCGCGGGTGGTCGACGATCCCGCGGAGAAGTTGCGTGCGCTGCGCGGCCTGCTCGACCACATCCGGCCCGGGCGTGCCGACGACTGCCGCAATCCCAACGCGCGCGAACTCGCCGCGACCGGCGTGCTCGCGCTGGACCTGGCCGAGGTCTCGGCCAAGGTCCGCGCCGACGGCCCGGCCGACGATCCGGAGGACCGCGCGTTGCCGCACTGGGCCGGCGTCGTTCCGCTGACACTGACCGCCGGAACCCCGGTGCCCGCCGCCGACCTCGACCCCGCTATCCCCGTGCCGTCGTACCTGACATAACCACCCGCCGAGCGTGCGTGTTTGTGCGGCGGCACGCCGCGTAACGCGTGCAACTGCGCACGTTCGCGGCCTACAGGAGGTAGCGGTAGGCGGGCGAGCCGGGCTCGAGGGCCTCGACGTGAATTTCCGTCGCCCGCATCCGCGCCATCAGCCCGTCCAGGCCCGCGGCCGATCCCAGTTCGATCCCGACCAGCGCCTCACCGGTCTCCCGGTTGTTGCGCTTGACGTACTCGAACAGGGTGATGTCGTCGTTGGGCCCTAGCACCTCGTCGAGGAACCGGCGCAGGGCGCCCGGCTCCTGCGGGAAGTCCACCAGGAAGTAGTGCTTGAGGCCGAGGTGCACCAGCGAGCGCTCCAGCACCTCGCCGTAGCGCGACACGTCGTTGTTGCCGCCCGAGATGAGGCACACCACCGTGGACCCCGGTTCGACGTTGGCTTCCAGCAGGCCCGCGACCGACAGCGCGCCCGCCGGTTCGGCGATGATGCCCTCGTTCTGGTAGAGGTCCAGCATGGCCGTGCACACCGCGCCCTCGTCGACCGCGGTGATCGACACCATGTCACCGGCGGCGGCCAGCGCGGCGTAGGTCAGCGTGCCCGCCCGCTTCACCGCGGCCCCGTCGACGAACTGGTCGACGTGGTCCAGCGTCACCGGCTCGCCGGCGGCCAGCGCGGCCATCATCGCCGCGGCCCCGGCGGGCTCGATACCGAGCACCGCGGTGTTCGTGGTCCGTTCGGCCAGGTAGGTGGTGATGCCCGAGATGCAGCCGCCGCCGCCCACCGGGACCACGACCAGGTCGGGCTCGGCGTCGAGTTGGTCGAGCAGCTCCAGGGCGATGGTGCCCTGCCCGGCCATCGTGCGCGGGTCGTCGTAGGGCGGCACCAGCGTGGCGCCGGTGCGCTGGACGTCGTCGAGCGCCGCCTCGGCGGCCAGGTCGTAGGTCGACCCGCCCACGATCAGCTCGATGAACTCCCCGCCGTGGTAGCGGATCCGATCGCGCTTTTGCTTGGGCGTCTTGGCCGGCACGTAGACGCGGCCGTGCACCCCGAGCGCGCGGCAGGCGTAGGCGAAGCCCTGCGCGTGGTTGCCCGCCGACGAGCACACGACGCCCGCGGCCAGCTCCTCTTCGGACAGCTGCACCAGCAGGTTGTAGGCGCCGCGCAGCTTGTAGGAGCGCACCACCTGCAGGTCCTCGCGCTTGAGGTAGACCTGCGCGCCGGTGATCGCCGACAGCCGGTCGCTCGGCTGCAACGGGGTCGGCGTGACCACCGGGGCGATTCGCTGGGCCGCCGCGTCGATGTCGGCCGCTGAAATTACAGGCAGCGGTGACCTACTCTGGCTCAGTTCAGCGGACACCGATCAATGGTCCCATGCCGCCTTCAGCTGACCGGGCTGAGCACGAACACCGGGATCTGGCGGTCGGTCTTTTTCTGGTATTCGGCGTAGTCCGGAAAGGCCTCCACCGCTCGCTCCCACCAGGTGGCCTTCTCGTCGCCGGACACCTCGCGGGCGTCGTAGTCACGGGTGACGGCGCCGTCCTGCAGCTCGACGCGCGGGTTCTTCTTGATGTTGTGGTACCAGACCGGATTCTTCGGGGCCCCGCCGAGCGAGGCGACGACGGCGTACTCGCCATCGTGCTCGACGCGCATGAGCGGGGTTTTGCGGATCTTGCCGGTCTTGGCCCCGACCGTGGTCAGCAGGATGACGGGTTTCCCCTTCATGTCCGCGGCCTCCGTTCCACCCGACGCGGCGTATTTGTCGGCCTGCTCGCGCGACCAATCCCAGGGCGACGGTGCGTATTCACCTGTAAGCGGCATGTCACCAACTCTAGGCGGCGTTCCCGGCTAGGGCGCCGGGCCCGTGAGATAGCGCGCGAGCACCGGGCGCACCCATTCGGTCAGCGTCGCGTCGTCCATATCCGCCAGCGCCGGCACCCCAACGACGTTGCGGGCCATCGCAATTCCCAGCACCTGGGAGCCCACCAGCGCGGCCCGCTCGGCGGCGCGGTCGGGGGTGACGACCGCCAGCGCCGGAGCCACCTGCTCGACGAACACCTCGAGCAGCGCGTCGGCGGCAGCCCGGTTCGTCGCGGCCGCGCGCAGCAGCGGCAGGAAAGACCCGTGCGGGTCCCACACCCTGACGAACAGCGGCACCAGGACATCGGCCATCCGCTCGGGCGCGACGCCGGAGAGGTCGGGAAAGGTGACCTCGAGCCGGGAAACGGCGGCGAACAGGTCCGCCTTGCTGCCGAAGTAGTGCATGACCAGCGCGGGATCGACGCCGGCCTCCGACGCGATCGAGCGGATGGTGGTCCGCTCGAAGCCGTGGGCGGAGAACTGGGCGCGCGCGACGCGCTGGATCGTCGCGCGGGTGACCTTCCCATCACGCGTCTTAGCCGGCATGGGCGAATTATATTCAACAACTGTTGACACCGCCAGCACCGAGGCCTACCGTCGAGTTCAACAACTGTTGAAGTCACCGAGGAGGCCCCGCCATGACCGTGACCGTCATCCAGATCGGACTCGATCCCGAGGTGATCGACTACTCGTCACCGGACTTCGCCCAATTCCCGGGGCTGTCCAGGGAGACGCTGCGGGCGGCCAACGACGACAACGTCGCGGGACTGCGGGCCGCCGGCTACGACGTGGACAACTGCCTGATCGACTTCGGTGCGGCGGGCGCCGACAAGGCCCGACATTGGCTGGAGGCCAAGCCCTACGACGCCGTGCTGATCGGAGCCGGGATTCGCCTCGTCCCCGGCAACACCCTGCTGTTCGAGTCGATCGTCAACGCCGCGCACGCGACGCAGCCCGGCTGCCGCTTCGTCTTCAACCGCGCGGCGGTGTCCACGCCCGGCGACATTCGCCGCTGGTTTCCCGAGCCGGAAGGAGCGGCCCGATGACCACCATGCACACCGTCGACGTCCTGGTGGTTGGCGCGGGCCCGACGGGCCTGACCGCGGCCGGCGACCTGGCCCGCGCCGGGCGATCGGTGGCGGTGCTGGAGCGCTGGCCCACCGCAAACCCGTCGAGCCGCGCGTTCGCCACCATGGCCCGCACCCTCGAGGTCCTCGACGCCCGGGGGCTCGCCGACGACCTGTTGGCGCTCGGGCACCGCGCGCCGGGCGTGAAACTGTTCGCCGGGGCCCGCATCGACCTGACCCATCTCGACTCGCCGTACCCGTTCGTCTTGGTGACCCCGCAGACCAACGTCGACGCGGCGCTGCACCGCTACGCGGCGGGCGAGGGCGCCGACATCCGTCGCGGCATCGAGGTGATCGCGCTCGACCAGGACGCCGACGGCGTCACCGTCACCGCCCGGCCCAAAGACGACGGCGATCCGGCGCATCGGCAGACCTGGCGGTCGCGGTACGTGATCGGTGCCGACGGCGCCCACAGCACCGTTAGAGCGTTGCTGGGCGCGGATTTTCCCGGCAAGACCGTGCTGACGTCGATCGTGCTGGCCGACGTCAAGCTCGCCGACGGCCCCACCGGCGGCGGCTTGACGGCGGGAGCCACCGGCGACGTCCTGGGGTTCCTGGCGCCCTACGACCGCCATGACGCGGACGGCTCGTGGTATCGGGCCATGGTGTGGGACCGCGACCACCAGGTGCCCGACGGTGAGCCCGTCGACAACAGTGAGATCGTCGACGTCCTTACCCGGGCCATGCGCACCGATTTCGGCGTGATCGATGTCAGCTGGAGGTCCCGATTCCATTGCGACGAAAGACAAGTCGACCAATACCGGCACGGCCGGGTGTTCCTGGCCGGCGATGCCGCGCACGTGCACTCCCCGATGGGCGGCCAGGGCATGAACACCGGCATCCAGGACGCCGCCAACTTGGCCTGGAAGTTGGATGCCGTGCTGGGCGGCGCCGACGACCGATTGCTGGACTCCTACCACGACGAGCGGCACCCGATCGGCAAACGCGTGCTGTTCCAGTCCGGACTGATGGCCCGCGCCGCCACGCTGCACCCGCGACCGGCGCGGCTGCTGCGTAACCTGTTGGCTCCCAGTCTGCTTCGGATCCCTGCGGTGCGAGACCGGGTGGCGGGCAGTTTCGCGGGCACGACGCTGCGTTACGCCCGCCGCGGGCTGGTCGGCACCCGCGCCACTCAGATACCCCTGGTCGAGGGACGGTTGACCGAGCTGCAACGCACGGGGGGATTTGTCTTGGTGCGCGAACACGGTGCCGCGCTCCTCGAGGCACCCGGGATGCTGCAGGCAGAGCGGGCCGACCGGGGTCCGGCGGTGCTGGTGCGCCCCGACGGGTACATCGCGTGGGCGGGGCCGTCGGCCGAAACGCATCGGCTCCCTCGGGTGCCGGTCAAACGACACAGCGCCTCTACTGGGGCACCTGTGGCGTAATCTCCCGCAGCCACCGCTGCTAGGTCGCCGCCGTGCGGGCCAGCTCCGCGATGGTGTTGACGCGCCGGATGGCGGTGGCGATCTCGTCGGCGAACTCGCGCCGTCGCTGGGCGAGTTGCGGGTCCTCGAACGCGTCCACCAGCTCGCGGTGCCGGGCCAGCCGCAGCGCGGTCTTGAACAGCTCCATCGACCGCGACTCGGCGTTGGCGATCCTGCGCTGCAACTCCCACTGCTTGCCCACCTCGAGGCATTCGGTGAGAAAGACGTCCTCGTCGAACGATTCGTCGTCGTAGGCGGCCAGCCGGTCGGCGACGATGTGGTAGGCGTCCAGGAACGGACGTAACACCAGGTGCGCCAGCAGCAGGTCGGCCTTTTCCAGCAGCCCGCGCACATCGGCCGCGGGGGCGGCCTTGCTGGTGTCCTCCACCCGCCCGATCAGGCGCACCTCGTCGGCCAGTTCCTTCTCGAACTGCGCCCGCGCGGAGAACAGGAACTCGAACTTCAGCAATTCGCGCAGGGCCAAGGCCTCGTCGCGAACGGCCGCCGGTGACACCAGCCGGTCGACCGAGTTCTCGGCGGTTTCGATGGCGGCCAGCAACGCGGTCTCGGCGATGGCGCGATCGACCATGATGTGGATGGCGGTGTTGCGGTAAAACGCCGCCACCAGGTGCTGGTCGGCGCCGATGCCCCAGACCGGTTCCGTGCCGGCGTCGTAGACGCTGACCACGCCCGAGGTGACGAGCTGGTGCAGGGTCCAGCGGATCGTCGAGCGGTTCGTCAGGTCGGCGGCGCCGGCGACCGTCCAATTCCGCGCCGCGATGTAGCTCGCCAGCGGGCGCACGGTGGCCAGGACCTCGCTGATGGACAACGACCGGTCCGCGCCGAGCAGCGCGAGGCTGACCACCGCGGTGGGGGTGACGGGGGTCGCGCGGTTGATCCGGTGCTCGACGTCCAGTGCGATGCGCTCGATCTCGGTGCCGGTCCCGGGCGCGGAGGTATCCAGGGCGCGCAACTCCTCGAGCCGCTTACGCAGCGGCAGCGGTTCGCCGAAGTCCAGGTAGGCGCGCCCGAGTCGCTCGCCCTGCTGGCGCGCCAGCCGGACCAGGAACCGGAAATCCTCCGGCCGTTTGGCCGCACCATAGGCCTCGGTGGTCATCGCCTCCACCTCGTGCAGCTGGTCGTACACGATGGAGGTCGGCACCAAATAGACCTCGGGCCCGTCGATTTCGTCGACGGCGTCGCTGATGTAGCGCAGGATGCCGTACACCGGAGGCCGCAGCTTGCCGGTCCGGGTGCGGCCCCCTTCGATCGACCACGTGAGGTTGGCGTGGTTCTGCACCAGCTGGGCGGCGTAGGCGCGCAACACGAACCGGTACACCGGAATGTCCTTGGTCTGACGTCGGATGAAGATCGTGCCGGTGCGCTTGGCCCAGGCGCCCATCGGGAAGAAGTTCAGGTTCGCGCCGCCGAAGGTGAGCGCGGGCGAGAGCCGGTTGGCCTGGATCGACTCGGGCAGCAGCAGGCCGTCCAGGTAGGAGCGGTGCGAAAAGGCAAACGCCAGAGTCGCTTTGCGGTCCAGCCTACGCAGTTGGGCGATCTGATCCTCGTCGACCAGGATGTCGTAGGCCCGCGTCAGCCAGCAACTGAAGCTGCGCCAGGCCCTGACGGCCCGCTCGTCCAGCGAGGGAGCCATCTCGCGCAGGTAGCCGGCGGCCTCCGCGCGCACGTCGTCGCGGTCGCGTCCGAGTTCCTCCGCCAACTTGGCCAGCCGCTCGTCGTACCACGGCGCCGCCAACAGCTCGACCACCTCGTCGGGGTCGGTCGGCAGCGGCATCGTCGACTCGTCCACCATGCCGGTGCGCTGCAGCAGCTTTCGCACCCCCGTGCGCCCGATTTCGCGCGCTGACACCACCGGTCCCCCGCTCACGCCGGCTGCGCCGTCGCGGCTTCGGCCGGCTCGTGGACGTCGGGGTGCAGATCAGCAGAATAGAGTTCCTCGATCTCGCCCGCGTACTTCGCCATGATCGGCTTGCGCTTGAGCTTCATCGTGAGCGTGATCTCGTCCCCGCCCGGCTCCCACACGGTGGGCAGCACCCGGAAGCGCTTGATCTGTTCCACCCGGGACAGTTTGGCGTTGCCCTCGGCCACACCCGCGGCGATCTGCGCGATGACCTCCGGATGGGTGGCCAGCGCCGCCGGCGAGGCGTCCGAGAGGCCGCACTGGTCCGCGTACGGTCCGACCGAGTCGGCGTCGAAGACCATCAGGGCGGCGTTGTACGGTCGGCCGTCCCCGATCGTGATCATCACGCCGACCATCGGGCAGGCGGCCAGCACGGTGTTCTCAATGTTGGCCGGTGACATGTTCTTTCCGGCCGCGTTGATGATCAACTCCTTCTTGCGGTCGACCACCCGCAGATACCCCTCGGCGTCGACCTCGAAGATGTCACCGGTGTGCAGCCAGCCGTCCTCGTCGATCGCCTCGGCGGTCTTGGCGGGTTCCTTGCGGTAGCCCCTCATCACCAGCGGACCGCGGACCAGAAACTCGCCGTCGTCGGCGATCTTACCCTCCAGCCCGGGCAGCAACTTGCCGACGGTGCCCAGGCGCGCGTCAACCGGATTGCTCACGGTCGCCACGCAACTCAGCTCCGACATCCCCCAGACCTCGGCGATCGGAATGCCGATGCCGAGGAAGAAGGCCAGCGTCTCGATGGGAATCGGCGCCGCACCGGACACCGCCCAGCGCAGTTCCCCGAAGCCGAGCCGCTCCCGCAGCTTCGACAACACCAGCTCGTCGGCCTTGGCCCACTCGGCGGCCAGCTCGTCAGACATCTCCTCGCCGGCCACCAGCGCCGCGGCCCGCCGGGCAGCCACCGACATCGCCCACTGCAACGCCTGCCGCTTGACTTCGTCCGTCTCGTGGCTCACCGCGAATTCGATTGCGGCCTTGAGCTTTTCCCACACCCTCGGCACCGCCCCCCACACCGTGGGCCGCACGTCGGGCAGCGCGGCGGCGATGGCGCGCGCGTCCGAGACCACCGTGACCTGGGTGCCGAACACCTCCAGGCCGTACAGCGCCATCACCCGGTCGGCGATGTGCGCCGTCGGGAGGAACGACGTGCCCCGGTCGCCGAACCGGGCCGGCAGGACCGAGTTGAGGGCGACCATCTCGAACAGCAGATTGGCGTGCGTCATCTCCACGCCCTTGGGGTTCCCGGTCGTCCCGGACGTGTAGATGAGCGTGACGACGTCGTCGGGTTGCACCGCCCGCCAGGTGGATTCGAAGTCGAAATCGTCGCGTGCGGCGGCATAGAGGTCCTCGACCGAGATGGTGTCCGGCGGCGAGCCGTCGATGCAGATGATGTGCTCGACGGGCGCGCCGCTGGCGCGGATGCGGTCGACGTACTGCTCCTCGCAGATCGCGACCTTGGTGCCGGCGTTGTCGAACAGGTAGGTCAGCTGCTCGGCGGGCAGCGTGTTGTAGACCGAAAACGAAACGGCGCCAAGGTGTTGGGCGCCGATCTCGAACGGGTAGAACTCGATCCGGTTGGCCATCATCAGCGACACCGTGTCGCCCGGCCCCACCCCCAGGCCCGCCAGGCCGGCGGCGACCTTGCGCACCTGCTCCGCGAGTTCGCGCCACGTCAGCGTCTGGGTGCCGCCGGGCGTCCGGAGCGCTACGGCATCGGGGTCGATGGACGCGGTGCGCTGGAAGGCCTCACAGAGGGTGGCCGGACCGTCGGTTGTCGTCATTCCGTGAGCGTACGTCCGTGGCCAGTGGCGCGGAACACATCACCGGGCATCGGGTCGCCAGAGCTGCACGGTGCTCGACGCGCCGCCGGGCAATTCGAGCAGTTCGATGGGGGTGCCGTCGGGATCGTGAATGAAGAACATCCGCACGCCGCCGATGTCGACGGGCGGCTCGGCCCGGACGTCGGGGTGGTGGCCGCGAACGGTCTCGTAGGCCGCGTCGAGATCGTCGACCCGGAACGACATGTTCGTGTAGCCCAGGTGCGGGCCGCTCGGGGACTCCGGCACCACGCCCAACGACAGCAGCTCGACCATGGCGGCGCCGATCAGCCCGCCCACCATGCGGCCCTGTTGCGCAGCCCCGCCGGTCACCGAGTCCAACCCCGCCCCGGCCAGCTCGACGTCGAACACCACGTCCATGCCCAGCACCGCGGTGTAGAACGCCACGGACGCCTCGATGTCGGAGACGCCGATGCAGATGTGCGAGAAGTTCTGGACGGCGATCGGGTGGGTCATTGCTGCTCCTTAAGTTGCTAGACGGCGTACGGCACCGACGGCGCGGTGTGAATCCCGCAGGTGCAGGCGTCAATCGACGGACACGTGCAGCGCATCCCCCACTCGATGACGGCCCGCGCCCGGGCCAGCGACTCCAGCTGCGCGTCGATCTCGGCCAGCTTGGCCTCGGCCAGGGCCCGGCTGGTGGGCCGTCCGGGCGCATCGTCGGCGAACAGCAGCTGGATCTCTTCCAGGGCGAAGCCGGCGGACTTGCACAGGCGGATCACCTCGAGCCGGGTGAGCACCGAATCGTCGTAGCGGCGCTGGCCGCCCAGCCGAGCCGGCGCCGAAACCAGGCCGATCTGCTCGTAGTAGCGCAGCGTCGTGGCCGCGACCCCGGCCCGGCGCGCCACCTCCCCGATCGTCAGGCTTGGGGCCATCGTCGCCTCCCGAAAACTCGATGCTTGACTTAGAGCTAACTCTAAGTCGTTGACTGGGAGCATGCACCCCCCAGCGCTCGACGAACTGAGCCACGCCCGCTACGCCCTGCTCCGGTCCTTCCGCCGCGACGGAACCCCGGTCAACACCCCGATCTGGTTCGGGCTGGACGGCGACGGGCTGGTGTTCCGGACCAAGGTGGGGCCGAAGACCCGGCGCCTGGCCGCGCGCCGCGACGTCGAACTCGCCGCCTGCGACTACCGGGGCCGGGTGCGCCCGGGCGCGACGACGCTCGCCGGCCGGGCGACGATCCTGTCGGGCGCCGACGCCGAGCGGGCCAACCGCGTGCTGCACCGGCGCTACGGCTGGCAGTGGAACGTCGTCCCGCTGATCAAGGTTCCGGGCGTGACCAACGTCCACCAGGACCTGTGCGTCCGCGAAAAGCTGCGCCGCGCCCGCGACCGCCGCGTCTGGACCGACAGCGCCATCGTGCGGGTGGAGCTGCCATGACCGCCACGAAGGCCGCACTGCCCGACCCCGTCCGCTCCCCCACCGTCCTCGAATGCTGCAGTGCCGCAGCCGGACTCGTTCGGGGCCTGGTGCGGCCCAGGCGCTTCGACCGGCGGCTCGTCCGCAGCATCGCCGACGCGGGGCTGCCCGATCCCCTCGGCACCGTCGAGGTGACCGCGCTGCCCCAGGTGCCCCGCTCAGTGCCGACCGCCGCGATCGTCGAGGGCACGTTCCGCCCTGCGCGCGTGGAGAACTCGCTGACGTCGTTCATCGTCACGCACCCGAAAGCCACGTTCATCGTCGACCCCGCCGTGTGCACCGACGTCGAGCAGCGGGCGATCGTACAACTGCCCGCGGTGCTGCGCGTCGCGGTCCGCCCGCCCGCGGACACCATCCCCACCGTCACCGCGCTGGCGCAGCTTCCCGAAACACCGCGCCTGGATTTCGCATTGCCCACCCACGCGCATTGGGATCACGTGTCGGGGCTGCTGGACCTGCCCCAGCTTCCAGTGCTGTTGCACCGCAGGGAAAGCGAGTGGATCGGTGGCGGACCGGTCGCGCCCGTGGGCGGTGTGCGCGATGCCCTGCGCGATCGGCCCCGCACCGAATACGAGCTGGACGGCCCGCCGGTGCTGACCTTCGCCCGAAGCCACGACCTCTTCGGCGACAACTCCGTCCTGCTGGTGGACCTGGCCGGGCACACCCCGGGCAGCGTCGGGGTGCTCGCGCACACCGGCCGGGGGTGGATCCTGATCGCCGGCGACGCCGCCTGGCACCAGCTGCAGGTCGAGAAGGTCCGCCAAAAGTCAAGCTACCCGGGGGCTTTGGTCGATGTGGATCGCGACGAGACCTTCCGGACGCTGCACCGCCTGCACCTGGCGCGGCACGCGGTGACGATCATCCCGACCCACGACCATCAGGCGGCGCAGCAGCTGCCGGTCTAGAGACCCAGGCAGCCCGGGCCCAGCAGCTCCTTGAGGTCGCCCATCAAATAATCTGGACCTCATGGTGGTCGCTCGCGACGACGACACCGCCTTGCACAACGTAGGCTTCGACGTAGTGCTTTCCCCGATAGAGCGTTTCTTCTGTCTGCACGTTCCGACTTTTGTTGCCGCCCTTGCGGATTTGTCCGCGGAGCCCGCCAGGTACCCGTGCGGCTTCAATGCCGCGATTTCGTACCTTCCAGAACACCTCGTACGGCTCGGGCGTGTCGGTGTAAAGCTGAAATTGCAAGGATTCGTGACGGCCGACGACGCGCTGCTGGCGCAGTAGGTTTGTCCGCGAGCCCAAGACGCTGGCCACGATCGTCGCGTTGTAGCGTTGCCGGACAACGCCGCAACGCGCTTCGATAAACTCCTCATCAGGCGCGATATCTATGCCCGAAGATAAAACGCGGCTGCGCGAGGAAAGATCCCTCACCACCTTGCTGGCCACCAACTCGTTGCGCGCTTGCTGGACCTCGTCTGCGGCAAACTCAGGGCCGAATAGTTTCTGCCATGCAACCAGTGCGGCTGCGTCATCTCGGCCTTGGAGATCGAAAGCCTCACGCGCCCAACGGGCATAGTCGGCAATCTTGGACTTGAAATTAGCGATCACCACCGGGTCTTCCCAGCGGTGGCCGAAACTCACCCCGGGACAGCTCGGATCGTCGAGCGGGGGACTCCCCACGTACCCGGCGAGCCAGGTATCGAGGGCTTCCAACAGGTGCACCAATGCCGTCGGCAGATCTGCGTACGTGGTCTCGGTTTCCCAGAACTGAACGCAGTTACCCAGCATCACGGTGAGGATGACTGAAGGGCAACTGAAGGTGTTCTTGAAGTCGCGTAGCCACTTGAGCAGCCGAATCACCCGGCGCAGCTGACCGCCCGTTATATCGTCGCGTTCCTTCATCCAGTCGGAGAACCCGAGGGGGTTCGTCTCTTCGAACTCATTGTCGCGATAGCAGATGATTACCTGCCGCCCGTCGTCCAGGGTGATCGACGGCACCACATCCACGTGACAATCGTTGGCGTAAGCGATACGAACACAGCGGTTCTTGCGTACCAGTTTGGCCTTATAGGTGTTGTTGCGTTTGAAGGCGGCCCTGACTTGCTGCAGGTACGTCTTGGGATTGCCGTTCCAGTCGTGGTTCTGTTCTAGATGCAGCAGAACGTCGGCGTCGAACTCGTCGTGTGTGGCGACGGGATTGATGATGGTTTTCTGGGACCAGGATCCCTGGGGCAAGTGTTCCTTGTACATGTGGCCGATCCCGGGGTCGCGCTTGAACGCGTTGGTGATGGCGTCGACATGAGCGTCTAGCTGATCGAGCCGATACTGTTTGAGATTGACCGTGCGGTCTAGGAAGGCATGGAAATGTGCGTCGAAATCGGTTGGCATGGTTACACCTCCAGTGCGCGGCGATAACCACCGTCCGCGCGGTCGTAAAGGACAATCACGGGCCGCAAGTCCTTTGACTTCAGGATCCGCCCGAAGGCGACGGCGGCCGATAGTGGAAGGGCGCCCACCACGTGCAAGCGACGCATCTGTTTATTCGTCGCTTCCAAGCCCGTGAAGTAGCTGCGGACGGCAGCGGTGAACCGGTCCAGAACTGCGGCATGTGAGAAGACGTCTTCTGCAGGCCCCACATCCGGAGCGAGCGTCCAAATCGAAAGCCCTTGCAGGCGTTCGGGTAGATCACCGAACGGAGTGGTGCCAGAAAGGTTGGTGATGAGCACCCCGTCCGCGGCAGATTCGTCGGTGGAAACTTGCTTGAGAATGAAATCAGTTCCTGGGTCTATTGATTGGGGCCACAACCACGAGTCCGTACAGCGGTGCCGCTGGTAGATCTCGGCCGGTGACCCGTCATCCAATTTCGACCCCAGATACACCAGCAGTGGCAATCTCGCGATCGCGAAAACACTCAAGTGAGTGATGTCACCCTTGCGGATCCCTGGCTGGACCCAATTTTCCACAACGCGGTCGATCTCGCCTGCGGCGAGGCGGTAGTAGTCCGGGCTCAGGGGATGTTCGCCCGGAATACGCTGCAGATCGATCTCTACACCCTGTCGATCGTAGGACTCCAGGAAATGCGGAAAGCGTTGAGCGCAGCGCAATACCGCCTCGGCAGCTGCGCGACGGGGCAATTCCATGACATCACCGCGGATATCGCCAGCCATCCGCAAGATCGCGGTGCGCCGATCCTGGACGAGGCCGGTCTGGAATTTGATCTCGGTCTCGTGTTGCCGTTTGCGTTCGCGCAGAAACCGGACGTCGAGAAGTCCAGCGACTTGCTGGCTGTCGATTTCGTTATGGCATGCACTGCACGCGAGGAGAATGTTGTCGACCTCGTCACGCTCGTCGACGGGCAGCGAATCCATTCCCCGCGGCGACTTCTCGGAATTGACTCGACCGACAATGTGGGCGCCCTCGCCCAACGACACCTCTTTCGCACTGAGATCACCCTCAAGCAGATACCGCTTACACAGTGTGCACCGCCCGCCTGCGCGCACCCACAAGATTCGACGGTCGGTATCGGTGAGGCTCATCGACGAGAGCCTCCGGAAAACCGGTTCTGCATAAAATTGAGGGAATCCAATTGTCAACCGTAACTTAGAGACCCAGGCAGCCCGGGCCCAGCAGCTCCTTGAGATCGCCCATCAGCGCCGGCGACGGCGTCACCCGCAGCGAGGCATCCAGCTCGAGCGTGGTGATCCGGTCCCCACTGATCAGTCGCAGGTGCACCTGCGACGTCCCGGGGTGGCGCGCCAGCACCTGCTTGAGCGCGCTCACCTTGTCGAAGGTGCACTGACGCGTCGGCATGCTGACCGCCAGCGGCCGGTCCGGCTGGGCGTTGGAAAAGTCCGGCACCACAAGCTCGTTGGCGATCAACGCGATCCGGTCGTCGCGAATCGCGACCTTGGCGTTGATCAACACCACCGCGTCGTCGACGATCTCGGCGCCGAAGGTGGAGTACGCGTGCGGGAAGAACATCACCTCGATGCCACCCGTGAGGTCCTCCAATTGCGCCGAGGCCCAGGGCATTCCGTTCTTGTTGACCCGCCGGTTCACCGACGCGAGGATGCCGCCAACGCGCACCTGGGTGTCGTTGGGGACGTCGCCGTCGAGGATCGCCGGGATCGCGGTGTCGACCTGCGCGGTCAGCAGGTGCGCCACCCGGTTGAGGGGGTGCCCGGACACGTACAGCCCCAGCATCTCCCGCTCGAGGGCCAGCTTGTGCTTGTCCTCCCACTCGTCGTCGGGCACCTTGATGGTGAACACGGAGTCGGTGGTGCCGGCCTCGCCGCCGCCGAAGAGGTCGAACTGCCCCATCGCCTCGGCCTTCTTGGTGCCCAGCACCGAGTCGACGGCGTCGGTGTGGACCAGGAACAGGCCCTTGCGGGCGTGGCCCAGCGAATCGAACGCGCCAGCCTTGATCAGCGACTCGGTCACCTTCTTGTTGCACGCCGAGACGTCGATCTTGTTGAGGTAGTCCGAGAAGTCGGTGAACTTGCCCTTCTCGCCGCGGGTGCTGATCAGCGAGCTCACCACGTTGGCGCCGACGTTACGCACCGCGCCCAACCCGTAGCGGATGTCGGCGCCCACCGACGCGAAGTTCAGGCCGGACTCGTTGACGTCCGGCGGCAGCACCGTGATGCCCAGCTTGCGGCAGTCGGCCAGGTAGACGGCGGCCTTGTCCTTGTCGTCGCCGACCGACGTCAGCAGGCCGGCCATGTACTCGGCGGCGTAGTTGGCCTTCAGGTAGGCGGTCCAGTAGGAGACCAGGCCGTAGCCCGCGGCGTGCGACTTGTTGAACGCGTAGTCGGCGAACGGAAGGATGGTGTCCCACAACGCCTTGATGGCGCCGGCGGAGAACCCGTTGGCCTTCATGCCGTCGGAGAAGCCCTCGAACTCCTTCTCCAGCACCTCGCGCTTCTTCTTGCCCATGGCCTTGCGCAGAATGTCGGCTCGGGCCAGCGAGTAGCTGGCCACCTTCTGCGCGATCCGCATGATCTGTTCCTGATACACGATCAGGCCGTAGGTCTCGGCGAGGATCTCGCGCAGCGGCTCCTCGAGCTCGGGGTGGATCGGCTTGATCGCCTGGCGGTTGTTCTTGCGGTCGGCGTAGTCGTTGTGGGCGTTCATGCCCATCGGGCCGGGCCGGTACAGCGCGAGCACCGCGACGATGTCCTCGAACCCGGTCGGCTGCATGCGGCGCAGCAGGTCGCGCATGGGCCCGCCGTCGAGCTGGAACACTCCGAGCGTGTCGCCGCGGCCCAGCAGCTCGTAGGTGGCCTTGTCGTCCAGCGGCACCGACTCCAGGTCGAGGTCAATTCCCTTGTTGGCCTTGATGTTCTCGATCGCGTCGCCGATGATCGTCAGGTTGCGCAGGCCCAGGAAGTCCATCTTCAGCAGGCCGATGGCCTCGCACGACGGGTAGTCCCAGCCGGTGATGATGGCCCCGTCCTGCGGGCGCTTCCACAGCGGGATCGCCTCGGTCAGCGGCTCGCTGCTCATGATCACCGCGCAGGCGTGCACGCCCGCGTTACGGATCAGGCCCTCCAGGCCGCGCGCGGTCTGGTAGATGGTGCGCACGTCCGGGTCGGTTTCGATCAGGCCGCGGACCTCGGCGGCCTCCTTGTAGCGCTCGTGGTTCGGGTCGGTGATGCCGGACAGCGGGATGTCCTTGGCCATGATCGCCGGCGGCAGCGCCTTGGTGATCCGGTCGGCGATGGCGAAGCCCGGCTGGCCGTAGTGAATGCGCGCCGAATCCTTCAGCGCCGCCTTGGTTTTGATGGTGCCGAACGTGATCACCTGGGCCACCCGGTCGGAGCCCCACTTGTCGGCGGCGTAGCGCACCATCTCGCCGCGGCGGCGGTCGTCGAAGTCGATGTCGATGTCGGGCATCGACGTGCGCTCGGGGTTGAGGAACCGCTCGAACAGCAGCCCGTGCGGGATCGGGTCGATGTCGGTGATGCCCAGCGCGTAGGCCACCAGGGATCCGGCGGCCGAGCCGCGGCCGGGCCCGACCCGGATGCCCACCGACCGCGCGTAGTTGATCAGGTCGGCGACGATCAGGAAGTACGACGGGAAGCCCTTGTCGCAGATGACCCCGATCTCGTAGGCCGCCCGCTGTGCGTAGCCGTCCGGCGGGCCCGCGGGAAACCGCCGGGCCAGCCCGGCGTCCACCTCGTGGCGCAGCCAGGACGCCTGGTCGTGCCCGTCGGGCACCGGAAAAACCGGCATCCGGTCGCGCGGCTGCCACACCTCGTCGTAGGGCTGGACGCGCTCGGCGATCAACAGCGTCGAATCGCAGGCGCCGGGCACCTCGTCGTCCCAGATCTGGCGCATCTCGGCCGCCGACTTCAGGTAATAGCCGTCGCCGTCGAATTTGAACCGGTTGGGATCCGACAGCGTCTTGCCCGTCTGCACGCACAACAGCGCCTCGTGGTTGTGGGCGGCGTCGCGGGTCACGTAGTGGCAGTCGTTCGTCGCCAACGGGGGAATCCCGAGCTTCCGGCCGATCTCGAGCAGCCCCTCGCGGACCCGGCGTTCGATGGACAGCCCGTGGTCCATCAGCTCGAGGAAGTAGTTGTCCGGCCCGACGATCTCGCGCCACTTGGCGGCCGCCTGAAGCGCCTCGCGGTCGTGTCCCAGCCGCAGCCGGGTCTGCACCTCGCCCGACGGGCAGCCGGTGGTGATGATGATGCCCTCGGCGTGTTCGGCGATCAGCTCGGCGTCCATCCGCGACCACTTGCTGAGCTGGCCCTCGAAGGAGGCGAGGGAGGACAGCTTGAACAGGTTGCGCAGGCCGGTGGCGTTCTCGGCCACCATCGTCAGGTGCGTGTAGGAGCCGCTGCCGGAGACGTCGTCGGACTTCTGGCTGGGATCTCCCCAGGTGACGCGGCGGGTGTCGAAGCGTGAGCCCGGCGCGATGTACGCCTCCACCCCGATGATGGGCTTGATCCCGGCCCTGGTCGCCTCGTTGTAGAACTCGCTGGCCCCAAACATGTTGCCGTGGTCAGTCATCCCGACGGCGGGCATCTGCAGCCGATCGACCTCGGCGAGCATCGGCGCGATCTTCGCGGCACCGTCCAGCATCGAGTACTCGGTGTGGTTGTGCAGGTGCACGAACGACGACTGGTCCATAGGGACGCCAGTGTATGACCGACCACCGACGCTTCCCCGGCGTGTCGCGTCGTGTGTCTCTTAACTCCGCCGTTTGGGCGCGGCGGATTTAAGGTGGCGCTATGACCCAGGCCGCCGACCCGTTCGCGGGGCCGCCGTGGTCGCCGCGAGAGGCCGAGCTGCTCGCGGTGACGCTGCGCCTGTTGCAGGAGCACGGGTACGACGGCCTGACGGTGGACGCCGTGGCCAGCGAGGCGCGGGCCAGCAAGGCCACGGTGTACCGGCGCTGGCCCTCGAAAGCCGAGTTGGTGCTGGCCGCCTTCATCGAGGGCATCTGCCAGATCGCGGTCCCGCCGGAATCCGGCACGTTGCGGGGCGATTTGCTGCACATCGGGGAGAAAATCTGTCAGCAGGGCCCCCAGCTCGCCAGCACCATCCGCGCGGTTCTCGTCGAAGCGTCGCGCCACCCCGCCCTCGCCGACGCCCTGCAGCACCAGTTCCTCGATCAGCGCAAGGCCCTGCTCCAGCACGTGCTGCGACAGGCCATCGACCGCGGCGAGATCCCCGAGGACGCAACCGCCGACGAGCTCTGGGACCTGTTGCCCGGATACCTGATATACCGCTCGATCATTCCAGGGCAGGCGCCCAACCGCCGCACGGTAAGAGCCCTCGTCGACGGCTTCATCATTCCCGGACTCACCCGGCACCACGGATATCAGGCAAATTGATAGATGATGCACAAAGTGCACGGTCGCGTCTCTTGTGCAGTACTGATCAGTACCGTAAGGTCATGCCCAGCGATGGCGCTCGAAGGGGCCGCGTGACCGTGGCGCCCGAGCATCGAAAGGCCGACGGATGAAGGGGATTTCGATCATGTCCCTCGTCAGACGGGGATGGATTCCACTGGTCGCGGTGCTCGTCGTCGCGCTCACGGGATTCGCCATCTACCGGCTGCACGGGATCTTCGGCTCCCACTCCAACGTCTCGGCCAACAGCGGCCTGGCCAACGAAATCGTCCCGTTCAACCCCAAGAAGGTGGTCCTCGACGTCTTCGGCGCACCGGGCGCCGTGGCGACCATCAACTACCTGGACGTCAACGCTCAACCGCAGCAAGTCAAGAACGCGCCGCTGCCCTGGTCATACACCATCACGACGACGGAGCCCGCGGTGATCGGCAACGTGGTCGCGCAGGGCACCGGGAACACCCTCGGCTGCCGGATCACCGTCAACGGTGAGGTTAAGGACGAACGCACCGTGAACCAAGTCGACGCCTACACCTTCTGCCTGGATAAGTCGGGATGAGCAATCACACAGAGAGACGGCCCCGCGTGCCGCACATCATCCGGCGGCTCTCGCTGCCGATCCTGCTGTTCTGGATCGCGCTCGCGGCCATCACCAACATCGCGGTGCCACAGCTGGAAGAGGTGGGCAAGACCCACAACGTGGCACTGAACTCCCCCGACGCGCCGTCGCTGAAGGCGATCAAGCGCATCGGCCAGAAGTTTGAGGAATTCAATACCGACAGCCAGGCCATGATCGTGCTGGAGGGCGACAAGCCGCTCGGCGCGGACGCGCACAAGTTCTACGACGCGATGATCCGCAAGCTCGAGCAGGACAAGAAGCACGTCGAGCACGTTCAGGACTTCTGGGGCGACACGTTGACCGCGGCGGGGTCGCAAAGCAACGACGGCAAGGCCGCCTACGTCCAGCTGTTCCTGGCGGGCAATCAGGGCTCGGCGTTGGCCAACGAGGGCGTCGGCGCCGTCCGCGACATCGTCGAGCACATGCAGCCCCCGCCGGGCGTCAAGGTCTACGTGACCGGCGCGGCGCCGCTCATCTCCGACCAGTTCGACGTCGGCAGCAAGGGCACCGCGAAGGTCACGGCGATCACCGTCGGGGTGATCGCGGTGATGTTGCTGTTCGTCTACCGTTCCCTCTTCACGATGCTGCTCGTGCTTTTCACTGTCCTCATCGAAATGTCCGCCGCCCGAGGGATAGTCGCGTTTCTGGGCAACGCCGGCATCATCGGATTGTCGACGTACGCGACGAACATCCTCACGCTGCTGGTGATCGCCGCCGGAACCGACTACGCGATATTTTTCGTCGGCCGCTATCAGGAGGCGCGCGGGACCGGCGAGGACCGGGAAACCGCCTACCACACCATGTACCGCGGAACGGCCCACATCGTCCTGGGCTCGGGGCTGACCGTGGCCGGCGCGGTCTTCTGTCTGAGCTTCACCCGGTTGCCCTACTTCCAAAGCCTGGGCATCCCGGCCGCTCTCGGCATCCTCGTCGCACTCACCGCCTCGCTGACCCTGGGCCCGGCGGTGCTCACCCTGGGTTCCGCCCTGGGCGTCTTCGAGCCGAAACGCGCGATGCGGACCCGCGGTTGGCGACGGATCGGCACCGCCATCGTGCGCTGGCCCGTCCCCGTGCTCACCGCCGCGTGCGCGCTGGCCCTCGTTGGCCTGCTCGCGCTGCCCGGATACAAGACGAGCTACGACACCCGGCCCTACATGCCCGCCAGCGCGCCGGCCAACATCGGTTACACCGCGGCCGAGCGGCACTTCTCGCGCGCCCGGCTCGAGCCCGAATTGCTCATGGTCGAAACGGATCACGACATGCGTGACCCGGCCGACATGCTGATCCTGGACCGGGTGGCCAAGGCGGTGTTCCACGTCCCCGGCGTCGCGCAGGTGCAGACCATCACCAGGCCGCTGGGGACCCCGCTCGTCCACAGCTCGCTCGCTTTCGTGATCAGCAATCAGAGCGCCGCCCAACAGGAAAACCTGTCGTACCAACGGGATCGAGCGAATGACCTGCTGACGCAGGCCGGCGAGCTGGCGAAGACGATCAACATCCTCAAGGAGCAATACACCCTTCAGCAACAGCTTGCCGCCGCCACCCACAGCGAGACTCAGAGCTTTCACGACACGGTCGACACGATCCGGGACCTGCGCGACAAGATCGCGAACTTCGACGACTTCTTCCGCCCGATTCGCAGCTATTTCTATTGGGAGAGACACTGCTTCGACATCCCCGCCTGCTGGGCGATCCGCTCGGTCCTGGACGCGCTCGACGGCGTCGACCAGCTCACGGAGAAGTTCGAGAACCTCACGGCCACTTTGGACAAGCTCGATGCGCTGCAGCCGAAACTGGTGGCATTGATACCGCCCCAGATCGACAGCCAGGAGACCAACCGCCAACTGGCGCTGGCGAGCCACGCCACCCAGGCCGGCATCAACGCCCAGACGCAGGACGCGATCGACAACGCGACGGCGCTGGGGCAGGCCTTCGACACGGCGAAGAACGACGACAGCTTCTACCTGCCCCCCGAGGTGTTCAAGAACCCCGACTTCAAGCGGGGGCTGAAGCTGTTCCTCTCCCCCGACGGCAAGGCGGCCCGGATGATCGTCACCCATGACGGCGATCCGGCTACGCCGCAAGGCATCTCGCACATCGACCCGATCGTCAACGCCGCGCACGAGGCGCTGAAGGGCACGCCGATGGCCGACGCCAAAATCTATGTCGGCGGCACGGCGGCGACATACAAGGATATCCAGGACGGCGCCAAGTACGACTTGTTCATCGTGGGATTCGCCGCCCTGGCCCTCATCCTGCTGATCATGATGATCATCACGCGCAGCCTGGTCGCGGCACTGGTAATCGTTGGGACGGTGGCCCTTTCGCTGGGCGCCTCGTTCGGACTGTCGGTGCTGGTGTGGCAGTACCTGTTCGGCATCAAGCTGTACTGGGTCGTGCTCGCACTGGCCATCATCCTGCTGCTGGCCGTGGGATCGGACTACAACCTGCTGTTGATCTCCCGATTCAAGGAAGAAATCCCCGCCGGCATAAAGACCGGCATCATCCGCTCGATGGCCGGCACCGGCTCGGTGGTCACCTCCGCCGGGCTGGTCTTCGCGATCACCATGTGCGCGTTCGTGTTCAGCGGTTTCCAAGTGCTCGGCCAGATCGGGACCACGATCGGACTGGGGCTGTTGTTCGACACACTGATCGTGCGTTCCTTCATGACGCCTTCCGTCGCAACGCTTCTCGGGCGCTGGTTCTGGTGGCCCCTACGGGTGCGCCCACGCCCGGCCAGCACGATGCTGCAGCCCTACGGGTCGCGCGCCTCGGTGCGTCAGCTGCTGCTGTGGGAGGACGACGACACCGCGGTGATGCCTAGCCGTACCGCTCGACAAACTGCTTCAGCGACTTCTCCACGTCTCCCCTGACGGCGCGCGCCGCGGCCGAGCCCACCGGGCCGAACAACGCGCGCCCGCCCAGCTCGAGACGCAGGCCCAGCGTCGACCCGCCGCCGGCCGCCCGCACGGAGAGCGTGACGGCGTACTTCGCTCCGCCCTTGCCCGCTCCCGACATCGCCACCTCGTGCGGCGGATCCCACTTGGTCACCGTCCACGTCACCCTGTTGCGCAGACCCTTGGAACGCGCCACGCCGACGATTTGAGTTCCCTCGGTGATCTCGTCGGGCAGCTCGCTGCGCCACGCCTCGTGCATCACCAGCCATTCGCCCAATTCCGAGAGGTCCGAAACGTGATCCCACATCTCATACGGGGTCATCGGCATGTCGGCGGTCATCTCTACGGCGGCCATGGTTCAAACGTAGCCGTCGACCAGTGTGCGCCCACGGCTGTGAGTGTGAACTCAGGGCTTTTCGAGTGAGCTCAGGGCGCGGAACGGGCGATTTTTCCGCCGTGGACGCACAGTCAACGCCGTGGATTCACACTCAACGCCCGCGCAGACAAAGCCGCTAGTGACTGGGCCCGCCCCGGAATCGGTTGCCGATCCGGAGTCCGGGCAGCAGCAAGGTGCGCGGCACGAACCTGCCGCCGGTGCTGACGACCTTTGGCACGATGCCCGGCACCACGCTGCGCTTGCCGGCGAGCATCCCGCCGATGGCCGCCTCGGCGACGTCGCGCGGCGAGACCTGCGCCACCGGGATGCTGAACCGCTCGGCGTTGGCGATCTCGGCCCACTCGGTGGGCACCGGACCCGGACACAGCACGGTGACCGACACCCCCGTTCCGTGCAGTTCCTCGTGGATGGCCTCGGAGAAGGTCTGCACGAAGGCCTTGGTGGCCGAATACACCGCCATGTACGGCAACGGCTGGAAGCCGGCGATCGAGGCGATGTTCATCACGGCGCCGGCGCCGCGCTCGACCATGCCCGGCAGGACGGCGTGGGTGAGTTCCATCAAGGCGAGCGCGTTGAGGGTGATCTCTTCGCTTTCGCGTTCCAGCGGCAGCTCGTGAAAGACCCCGCTGGTGCCGAAACCGGCGCTGTTGCACAGGCCGGCGATCGGCTCGTTGCGCAGCCGGTCCGCGAGCTTGCCGCGGCCCTTGGCGTCGCTGAGGTCCAGCGGCAGGACCTCGACGGCCACCGAGTACTCCTGGCCCACCTCGTTGGCGAGGTCGTCCAGGCGGTCGCGGCGCCGCGCCACCAGCAATAGCGGGAAGCCGCGGCGGGCCAGGCCGCGGGCCAGTTCGGCGCCGATGCCGGAGGAGGCGCCGGTGATGACGACGGTGGTGTCGGTGTCGGGTTTCGGAAGACTCATGGTGTCACCAATGTATCCCTCGGGTCGCGCGGACAAACGTCTCGCTCCGCTTGTCGAAATGCTCTGCCTCACTGGATGATTCGCCGCCCCTGGCCGCGTCGGAGTCTTTGAACATGGCGAACGCGCGGTTGCGCACTCGGTCCATCACCGCCGGGTTGACGGCGTCGGCGACGGCGGCGAATTGCCCGAACGGCGAGCTCGCCCGCCGGGGTCGGTGCACGATCGCGTCGGCGATCACGCCAGCCGCCTGGTCCGGCGTCAGCGCCGGGAACTTGTCGTACATGGTGGTCGGGCTGATCATCGGCGTGCGCACCAGCGCCATGTGCACGGTGGTGAACTTGACGTCGTCGTTGACCACTTCGGCCTGCAGTGCGTCGCACAGGCTGTCGAGGGCGGCCTTGCTGGCGATGTAGGCGCCGAAGCGCGGCGCGCGGGTCTGCACGCCGACCGAGGAGACGTTGATGATCTGGCCGAAGCCGCGCTCGCGCATGCCGGGGATGAACTTGAGGATGAGCTGGACCGCGCCGAGGTAGTTCAGTTGCATGGTCCGCTGGTAGTCGTGGATGCGGTCGTAGGACAGCTTCAGCGAGCGCCGAATCGATCGCCCCGCGTTGTTGATGAGGATGTCGACCCCGCCGAGGTCGTCGAGCACCTGATCGGCCATCGCGGCGATGGCGTCCATGTCGGTCAGGTCGCACGGGTACACGTGGGCGGTGCCGCCATTGCCCTCGATCTCCGAGGCGACCTTCTCGAGGTTCTCCCGGGTTCGGGCCACCAGCACCACCACGCCGCCCGCCTCCGCGATCCTCTTGGCGGCGGCCGCGCCGATGCCCGACGACCCGCCGGTGATGAGGACGGTGCAGCCCTCCACGGCGTCGCTGAGCGTACGGCCCTGCACCACGTCCAGCAGATTCCGCAGGTAGAACGGTCGATATCGCCCGGTCGAGTTGGGGGTGTTGATGATGTTGGAGACCGCCGCGAAGGGCTTTTCCACCAAGTGGGTCAAGTCACCAAGCAGATTCATCGGCGCTCGCTCCTGAGGGGCAATGTGACGTGGATCATAAATCCAACCTAGGGCATTAACCGACCGCGAGCGGCAGATTCGCTCACACAGCTGCCCAAATCGTGACCATTAGAGAGCAATCGGCTTGTTACACAGGGTAATCCGGGTGTGATCGTGGACTAACTGACGGGCAACGCTCAAATGTTCCAATCGGCGTTATGAAAATGCTGGCGCACTTCCGCAAACCGGAGCCGCACACGATCTACGACCGGATCGGCGGACGCGAGGCCATCGAAGTCGTCGTCGAGGACTTCTACGTTCGCGTGCTTGCCGACAGCCAACTGGCGGGCTTTTTCACCGGGACCAACATGAACCGCCTCAAGGGCAAACAGGCCGAGTTCTTTGCCGCCGCACTGGGCGGCCCCGAGCCGTACACCGGGGCGCCGATGAAACAGGTGCATCAGGGCCGCGGCATCACGATGCACCACTTCAGCCTGGTCGCCGGGCACTTGGCCGACGCGCTCGCCGCGGCGGGGGTCTCCGCCGCGACGGTGACCGAAATCCTCGGCGCCATCGCGCCGCTGGCCCCCGAGATCACGTCACCGGAAACCACGAAGGTCTAAGCGCGGCGCTCACCCGCGACCGATGCGGGCCGAGATTGCCGTGACGGCTGCGATCGGGCGCCAATCACGACCACGGCGGCAATTTCGGTGATTGCTCGCATGACGATTGAGGCGATGGCACCCGATCGACGCGTCGGTGAGAATGCAATGCATGCCCCGCACATTCGAAGATCTGGTGGCCGAAGCCGACTCGGTCAACGTTGACGGCTGGGACTTCTCCTGGCTCGACGGCCGCGCGACGGAGGAACGGCCCTCCTGGGGCTTCCAGCGGCTGCTGAGCGGCCGCCTGGCGACGGTGTCGGCCGCGCTGGACATCCACACCGGAGGGGGCGAGGTGTTGGCGGGGGCGGGCCCATTCCCGCCCACCATGGCGGCGATCGAGACCTGGCCGCCGAACGCGGCCCTGGCGACCAAACGCCTGCATCCGCTGGGCGTGGTGCTGGTGGCGACCCGCGACGAGCCGCCGCTACCCTTCGCCGACGAAGCGTTCGACCTGGTGACCACCCGCCACCCGATCTCGGTGTGGTGGAACGAGATCCTGCGGGTGCTCCGGCCAGGCGGCAGCTACTTCGCGCAGCACATCGGGCCCGCCACCATGGGTGAGCTGGTCGAGTACTTCATCGGGCCGCAGCCCGAGAAATGGGCCGAGTTCCACCCGGACGCCGTGCGCGCGCAGGTGCGGGCCGCGGGCCTGGAGGTGGTCGAGTTGCGCATGGAAAAACTGCACGCCGAGTTCTTCGACATCGGCGCCGTCGTCTACTTCCTGCGCAAGGTGGTGTGGACGGTGCCGGACTTCACTGTCGAGCGCTACCGCGACCGGCTGCGCGAACTGCACGAGCGGATCGAGGCCGACGGGCCCTTCGTCGCGCACCCGACGCGGGTGCTCGTGGACGTCCGCAAGCCCGGCTGATCAGCCCTCGTCGCGCAGCACGTCCAGCGCGTGCTGCAGATCGGGCGGGTAGGGGCTGACGATCTCGATCCGCCGGCCGTCCGCCGGGTGGGCGAAAGCCAGCGAGCGTGCGTGCAGCCATTGCCGTTCCAGCCCAAGCCTTTTCGCGAGTTTCGGGTCGGCGCCGTAGACGAGGTCGCCGCAGCACGGGTGGTGCAGGGCGGAGAAATGCACCCGGATCTGGTGGGTGCGTCCGGTCTCCAGGTGCACGTCGAGCAGGCTGGCGGCGACGTGGGCTTCCAGGGTGTCGTAGTGGGTGAGGCTGTGCCGGCCGTCCTTGGTGACCGCGAACTTCCACTCGCCGCCGCGGTGCCGCCCGATCGGCGCGTCGATCGTCCCGCTGGACGGATCCGGATGCCCCTGCACCAGCGCGTGGTAACGCTTGTCGACGGTGCGCTGCTTGAACGCCCGCTTGAGCACCGTGTAGGCGCGCTCGGAAAGCGCCACCACCATCACCCCGGAGGTGCCGACGTCGAGGCGATGCACGATGCCCTGGCGCTCCGGCACGCCGGATGTGGTGATCCGGTAACCGGCCGCGGCCAGGCCACCGAGCACCGTGGGTCCGGACCACCCGACCGACGCGTGCGCGGCCACCGCCGCAGGTTTGTCGACCGCGACGATGTCGTCGTCGGAGTACAGGATGGTCATGCCCTCGATGTCGACGGGCGTGTTTTCCACCGGCGCCGGCGCGCCGGGCAGGCGCACGTGCAGCCAGGCGCCGCCCGTCAGGCGGTCGGACTTGCCCGCTTGCACCCCGTCCAATTCCACGCCGCCGTCCTCGGCCAGCGCGGCCGCCGCGGTCCGCGACAGCCCCAGCAGCCGCGACAGCCCGGCGTCGACGCGCATGCCCGCCAGTCCCTCCGGGACGGGCATCGAACGCTCGGTCATCGGTGCTGATCGGCCTGGCGCCGGGCGACGGCCTCCCCGTTGGCCTTTCGGCGGCCCACGGCGTCGAAGTCGTATCCGAAGACCGACAGCACCACCAGCAGGATGGCCCCGCCGACCACCGACGGGTCGGCGACGTTGAACACCGGCCACCAGCCGACCGACAGGAAGTCCACCACATGGCCGCGCAGCGGGCCGGGTGACCGGAAGAACCGATCGACCAGGTTGCCCATCGCGCCGCCGAGGATCATGCCGAGCCCGACCGCCCACCACGGCGACACCAGCCGCCGCCCCATCCAGAAGATGCCGGCCACCACGCCGGTCGCGATCAGCGTCAGGACCCAGGTGTATCCGGTCGCCATCGAGAACGCCGCGCCCGAATTGCGCACCAAGGTCCACGTCACGGTGTCACCGATGATCGACACCGGCTGGCCGGGGGGCAGCAGCCTGACGGCGAGCACCTTGGTCACGATGTCGAGGGTCAGCACCACCGCCGCGACTGACAGCAGCAGGCGCAGCCGCCTCGGCGGCCTGGCGGGTGCGGGTTCGGGTTCGGCCACCTCCCGGGCCGGTCCTGAGGGTTCGTCGGACACGTCACCATCATCCCCTAACCCGAAGGTGCGCGATGATGCCACCGTGGCTTATTCGAAGAGCCGGCTCACCGTGATCGCCACCGGAGGCACGATATCGACGGGCAAAGGCGCCGACGGGGTGCGCCGACCGGCCTATAGCGGCGCCGATCTCACCTCGGGGCTGGACGTCGACGTCGTCGACCTGCTGGCCCTCGACAGCTCCGAGCTGACGCCGGCCGATTGGGACCGCATCCGGGCCGCCGTGCGCGCGGCGATCGACGGCGGGGCCGACGGCGTGGTCGTCACCCACGGCACCGACACCATGGAAGAGAGCGCCCTGTGGCTGGACCTCACCCACGCGGGGGACGTCCCGGTCGTGCTCACCGGCGCCATGCGCAGCGCCGACGCCCCCGACGCCGACGGGCCGGCCAATCTGCGCGACGCGCTGGCGGTCGCGGCCAGCCCGGCCGCCCGCGGCCTGGGGGTTCTGGTGTGCTTCGCCGGCCGGGTGCTGCAGCCGCTGGGCATGCACAAGGTGGCCACCGAGGACCTGAGCGGCTTCGCCGGCGAACTGGTCGGCAGGGTGGACAGCGGCGACGTGACCCTGACCGGCCCCAAGACCCGCCCGTATCTCGGTGATCTCGGCGCCGCGGCCGCCCCCCGCGTCGACATCGTCGCGGCATACCTGGGGAGTGACTCGGTGGCGCTGGACGCCTGCGTGGCCGCCGGCGCGCGGGGCGTGGTGCTGGAGGCGCTGGGTTCGGGCAACGCCGGTCCGGCGGTCGTCGACGGGGTGCGCCAGCATTGCCGAGACGGCGTGGTCGTCGCGGTGTCGACCCGGGTCCCGGGCGGGCGGGTCGGCGCGAGTTACGGTCCCGGCCACGACATGGCCGCCGCCGGCGCGGTGATGGTGCCGCGGCTGCGGCCGCCGCAGGCGCGGGTGCTGACGATGGCCGCGCTGGCCGCCGGGCTACCCGTCGCCGACGTCGTCGACCGCTGGGGTTAGCAGCGCGTCGGCCTGCAGGCCACCGAGATAGTCGGGCCAGTCCAGGGAGTCGACCGGGTTGGCGCCGGTGAGGTCGTCGGTGTCGGCGGGAAACGTGCGCGCCTGACCCGGGCCGGAGCCGCGGGTCTCGAAGCGCACCGTCACCACACCGTGGCCGGCGCCCTGCACCCAGCCGTGTCCCAGTTCGCGGTGTGTCACGTCGTCACCGATCCGCCACGGCGCGGCCTCCTCGGGCGCCGGCGCGAACATCGCCTCGGTCGCGGTCTCGATGTGCTGCGGGTCGGACGTCTCCCCCGACAACTCGAGGTCGGGGAACAGCGACTCCTGGCGGACGTCGCTCAACCCCGAAAACCCCACCCCGAGAAGGCGAATCGGCCCGATTTCGCGTGGGTCGAGCAGCAGCCGGCGGGCGACCGCGGTGAGCGCGCCGGCCTCGGTGGTCGCATAGGGCAACGTCGCCGAGCGGGTCAGCGTGCTCATGTCGGACTTCTTCAGCTTCACCGTGACGGTGCGCGCGCCGCGGCCGTCACGCAGCAGGCGCTGGTGCGCGTGCTCGGCGATGGGATCGATCGCGTCGCGCAGTTGCTCGAGGCTGGTCAGGTCGGTGGCGAAGGTCGACTCGGCGCTGATCTGCTTGGCCACCGCGCGCTCGGCTACGGGCCGGTCGTCGATGCCGCGGGCGAGGCGGTGCAGCGCCGGCCCGACCGTCGCGCCCAGGATGTTGGCTACCTCGGCGTCGGTGAGCGCGGCCAACTCTCCGACGGTCTCGATGCCGAGCCGGTTCAGCTTCTCCTCGGCGACCGGGCCGATCCCCCACAGCCGCCGCACCGGCAGCCCGCCCAGCAGCGCCTGCTCCTCGGCGCGCCGAACCACCCGCACCCCATCCGGTTTGGCCAGTCCGGACGCGATCTTCGCGATCTGCTTGCCCGAGCCCGCACCGACCGACGCGACCAGGCCGGTCTCGTCGCGAATGCGCCGCCGCAACTGCTCGCAGAACGCCTCGACGTCCTCGGCAGGCGCCCCGGCGAGCCGCGGCGGCTCGCCGAAACCCTCGTCGACGGACAGCTGCTCGACGACCGGTACCAGGCTGCGCACGGTGTCGAAGACGCGGCGGCTGGCCACCCCGTAGACCACACCGCGCGGCGGCAGCACCACCGCGGTCACTCCGATCAGCCGGCGCGCCTGATGCATCGGCATGGCCGACCGGGCGCCGAACACGCGGGCCTCGTAGCTGGCACCGGCCACGACGCCCCGCCCACCCAGGCCGCCGACCAGCACCGGCCGCCCCCGCAGGGTCGGTCGGGTGAGTTGTTCGACGGAGGCGAAAAACGCGTCCATGTCCAGGTGCAGCACCCACCGGGACTCCACACCTGCAAATGCTATTGGTCTACCGTCGTTGGGTATGGCAATGAACCTCGCGCACCGACGGATTTGCAGCTCGGATCGCTGGGCAAAGCAGGTGGAAGACGAGCTGCTGCCATGGGCTCTTGCCGATGTGGACCTTGGCGACAACACCCTCGAGATCGGGCCCGGTTACGGCGCGATTCTGCGAGTGCTCGTTGACAAGACGCCGAAACTGACCTCGGTGGAGATCGACGCCCCGATGGCGCAGCGTCTGCAGCGGCTCTACGGCGATCGCGCGCGCGTCATCAACGGCGACGGCACCAATACCGGGTTGCCCGACAACGAGTTCAGCTCGGTGGTGTCGTTCACGATGCTGCATCACGTCCCGACCGCCGAGCTGCAGGACCGGCTGTTCGCCGAGGCGTTCCGGGTGCTTCGACCCGGCGGCGTCTTCGCCGGCAGCGACAGCGTGACCTCGCTGCGATTCCGCCTCCTGCACTTCCGCGACACCTGCAACACGGTGTCACCGGAAACCTTGCCGGATCGCCTGCGGGCAGCGGGTTTTCGCGATGTGGAGGTCGAGGTTCGCGGCGGCCGGCAGCGCTGGCGGGCGGTCAAGGCCGCCTAGCCGCGAGAAGGCAACTGCCGACCATCCCTCTCGGGAAACGTGTCGGCAGTTGCACTTTCGCGGTTCGAGCGGGCCGGCTCACTTCTTGCCGGGGATCACCTGCGGGTGGATCGGCTGCTGCTGGATCGGCTGCGGGTGGACGGGCTGCTGCTGAATCGGCTGCGGGTGGATGGGCTGCTGCTGGATCGGATGCTGCTGGCATGCAAGGCACTCGATCGGACCGTGGCCGCCGCCCTGCTTCGGGCCGCCACCTTGCTGCTGGCCGCCACCCTGTTGCTGGCCACCGCCCTGCTGCTGGCCGCCATCGTGGTCCGACGGCACTGGCACCGGGATGGGCACGGGCACGACCACCGGCGGGATGTTCACCGTCACGTTCGGCGGCGGCGGGGAGTCGGGGTCGGCCGGGGCGGCGGGCGGGATACCCGGGTCGGCAGGGGGCGCTGCGACGACCGGCGCGGGCGCGGTCCACACCGGCGCTCCCCCACCGTTCACGGGTCCGCTCGGCAATTGCGCGGCGTCGGGAGGCGTCGCGATGGACGGCGGCGCCGGCGCCACGGGCGGCGGCGCGACCGCGCCGGCCGACTGCGGTGTCACCGAACTGACGCTGGAGTTCGGAACGACGACGGCCGGCTTATCCTGCTTCGAACTCGTCGAGTCGATGAGCATCATGCCGAGCCCGCCGACCACTCCGAGCCCGGCGATCACCGCCGCGGCCACCAGGACGGTCGTTGCCCGCGAGCGCGGCTGCTCGGTCACGGTCGTGGCGGGAAAGTCCTCAAATTTTGCGGGCTCCGAGAGGGATCCGTCCTCGACCGCCGGGTCACCCAGCGGGCTCGACGCCCACGCCTCGGCGACCGTCAGGTCCTCGTGCGGGATCGCGGCGAAAGTAGTGGACTGGAAGTCTTCGATGGTGCTCATGGTGTTCCTTAACTGTGGTCGCGGCCCCCGTTGGACCGCCGTCACAGGTAGGAGCAGCGAGCCCCGTCACCTCGGACACTTTTTTGAAAGTTCTTTTTCGGAACCTCCGGCCGACCGGTCGCGGTCAGGCCTTACTGATGGCCACGCGCACGCCGTCGCCGATCTCCGAGCCGTCGGCGGGCTCACCGAACTCGAAGCTGGTGGCCAGGATCTCCCCCGCAATCAGGTCGCGGTGCGCCCGCGCCCAGTCGGCGCGCTCGCCGGGCACCGACATCACCACACTGATGCGGTCGGACACGTCCAGCCCCGTCGACTTGCGCAGCTCCTGCAGCTCGCGGATCCGGTCCTTCGCCCAGCCCTCGGCCTCCAGCTCCGGGGTCACGGTGCCGTCCAGCACGACCAGACCGGAGCCGTCGGGCAGCGCCGCCGTGTAATCCGGGTCGGCGGCCACCAGCCGGGAGCTGTACTCGTCGGGCTGCAGCACCGCCGGACCCGCCGTCAGGGTGCCATCGGGGTTGACGACGCCCTCGCCGGCCTTGACCGCCTTGATGGCGGCCTGCACGTCCTTGCCGAGCCGCGGCCCGGCGACCCGCGCGTTGACCGTCAGCTCGAACCGGCCGTACGTGTCGATCGCGTCGGTCAGTTCGACGCGCTTGACGTTGAGCTCGTCGGCGATCAGGTCCACAAACGGCTCGAGCCGCTGCGGGTTCTCCACGGCCACGGTCAGTTTCGGCAACGGCAGGCGCACCCGCAGCTTCTTGGCCTTGCGCAGCGACGACGCCGCCGAGCAGACTTCGCGGACCTGATCCATCGCGGCGACCAGGCCGGGATCCGCGGGCACCGCGTCCGCGTCGGGCCAATCGGTCAGGTGCACCGAACGCCCGAAGGTCAGGCCTCGCCAGATGATCTCGGTGACCGACGGGAGCAGCGGCGCGGCCAGGCGAGCGCTCACCTCCAGCACCGTGTGCAACGTGTCGATGGCGTCGGCGTCTTCCTCCCAGAACCGCGAACGCGACCGTCGCACATACCAATTCGTCAGCGCCTCGGTGAACTGGCGCAGCTGCTCGCAGGCCCCCGAGATGTCGCAGACGTCCATCGACCCGGTGAGGTCGTCGCGTAGCTCCGCCAGCTTGGCCAGGATGTAGCGGTCCAGCACGTTGGCCGAATTAGTCCGCCAATTACCGACTTTCGGCGCGTAGAGGGCCAGGAAGCTGTAGGCGTTCCACAACGGCAGCAGCACCTGGCGCACGCCTTCGCGGATGCCCTGCTCGGTGACGATCAAATTGCCCCCGCGCAGGATCGGCGAGGCCATCAGGAACCACCGCATCGCATCCGAGCCGTCACGGTCGAACACCTCGGAAACGTCGGGGTAGTTGCGCAGCGACTTGCTCATCTTCTGGCCGTCGGAACCCAGCACAATCCCGTGCGCCACACAGGTTTTGAACGCGGGACGGTCGAACAGCGCGGTGGCCAGCACGTGCAGGGTGTAAAACCAGCCGCGCGTCTGCCCGATGTATTCGACGATGAAGTCGCCCGGATAGTGGCCGTCAAACCAGTCGCGGTTTTCGAATGGGTAGTGCACCTGCGCGTAGGGCATCGAGCCCGAGTCGAACCACACGTCGAGCACGTCGGGGATGCGCCGCATCTTGCTGCGACCCGTGGGGTCGTCGGGGTTGGGCCGGGTCAGCTCGTCGATATAGGGCCGGTGCAGGTTGGTGGGCCGCACCCCGAAGTCGCGTTCCAGCTCGTCGAGGCTGCCGTAGACGTCGATGCGGGGGTAGGCCGGGTCGTCGGACTTCCACACCGGAATCGGGCTGCCCCAGTACCGATTTCGGGAGATCGACCAGTCGCGCGCGCCCTGCAGCCACTTGCCGAACTGGCCGTCCTTGACGTGTTCGGGGTACCAGGTGATCTGCTGGTTGAGCTCCACCATGCGGTCCCGGAATTCGGTGACCGCGACGAACCACGACGACACCGCCCGATAGATCAGCGGGTTGCGGCAGCGCCAGCAGTGTGGGTAGGGGTGTTCGTAGGTCTCGTGGCGGACCAACACCGCGCCGTTGGCCGCCACCGGACCGCTGCCGTTCTTCAGGTCGCGGATGATGTTCGGATTGGCGTCAAAGACGCGCTGCCCCCGGTAATCCGGGACCGTGGAGTCGAAGCGGCCCTTGGAATCCACCGGAGTGGCCGGGGCAATGCCGGCCGCGTCGCAGACCGCCATGTCGTCCTCACCGTAGGCGGGCGCCATGTGGACGATCCCGGTGCCGTCCTCGGTGGTCACAAAGTCACCACGAAGCACCTGGAACGCCCTGTCGGTGTCCATGAAGTAGGGGAACGGCGGAACATACCGCAGACCCAGCAGGTCCGCGCCCCGATACGTGCCCAGCACCTCGGGCTCTTCTCCCAGTTCGCGCGCGTAGCCGGCCAGCCGCGCCTCGGCCAGCACGAAACGGCGCTCCCCCACCCGCACCTGCACGTACGTCACGTCCGGGTTGACGGCCACCGCCAGGTTCGACGGCAGGGTCCACGGCGTCGTCGTCCACACCAGCAGGTAGGCCCCGTCCAGCTCGCCACCCGTGACCTTGAACCCCACCGTCAGAGCCGGGTCCTGGCGGCTCTGGTAGACGTCGTCGTCCATCCGCAATTCGTGATTGGACAACGGGGTTTCGTCGCGCCAGCAGTACGGCAGCACCCGATACCCCTCGTACGCCAGGCCTTTGTCCCACAGCTGTTTGAACGCCCAGATCACCGACTCCATGTAGCTGAGATCCAGCGTCTTGTAGTCGTTGTCGAAGTCGACCCAGCGGGCCTGGCGCGTCACGTACGCCCGCCACTCGTCGGTGTAGCGCAGCACCGATTCGCGGCAGGCGTCGTTGAACGCGGCGATCCCCATGTCGTCGATCTGGGACTTGTCGTTGATGCCGAGCTGGCGTTCGACCTCGAGTTCGGCGGGCAGCCCGTGGGTGTCCCAGCCGAACCGGCGCTCCACCTTGTAGCCGCGCATGGTGCGATACCGCGGCACGATGTCTTTGACGTAGCCGGTGAGTAGGTGACCGTAGTGGGGCAGCCCATTGGCGAACGGCGGCCCGTCGTAGAACACGTACTCCGGGGCGCCGTCGCGGCGAGCGATGCTGGCCCGGAAGGTGTCGTCGCGGGCCCAGTAGTCGAGAACCTCGACTTCGAGCGCCGGGAAATCGGGCGCCCCGCCGGCCGGCTTCGGGTACGCCTTGACGTCCGCGTTCTCGGTCACGATGTGTGTCGTCTCCTGTGGCCTCGATACTCAGGCCGGGGACGACGACGCGCAAGGTGCGCGAGCGCCGCGGTACCACCCCGCTTGCCGCGCTCGCGCGCGACCGCTCGACGAGGGCTGTGACGGGCCTACCCGTTCGGTTCTACTGAGCCTGCCGGCCGTTCTTCCGAAGGCTCCCCGGTGATCGCCGGATCGATGCCATTGGCTCGATTCTACTCAAACCCCGCACTCCAAGGGGCTACCTGGCCTCAGGACAGACCTGCGGCCGGGTAGCCCCTTGGAGCGAATAGAGCACCATTAGGCCCGGACTTCCAGCACACCCACCCGCCACAGCGCCGCGTACACGTGACGCACGCCGATGGCCAGGAAGTGGGCGGCACCATCCACCAGCGGGTCAGTGATGACGATGGTCGTGCCCTTCTTGGGCGCGGGGGTGGGCGCGGGGGCCGGGGTCGTGTCGCGCACCACGGTCAGCTTGGGTGCGACGGTTACCACTTCGTCGTGCAGAACTGCGGTCATGATCGTCTCCTCGGAATCCAAACGAGCGGATGGAATCAAAACAAGAGCTTTGATTGGACTGACGTGTCCCATCCCGTTGGGGTTCCGATCCGAGAACGCTTGGCCGGTAAGCCTATTAGCGTTGCGGCGACTCAGCCGAGAACGTCGCGCCGGAAGTCGGATCGGGACGGAACACAGCCCGGACTTCGACCCGGACTATCGCTGGAACTCATGCGTCCCTCACCTCCTCGACGGTCACGACGCGCGTGCGGTTTGCCCGCGCGATCCACGCGCACCGAAAGGAGTACAGAAGCCGGCGAACGCCGGATCCGCACCCCTCTCGTCAGAGCTTTGGCACTACACGACGTGTCCGATTCCTCGGAAGCCACCTGGGCTCAACCCTTAAGCCGGGAGGAGCTGTCCTGACCCGGGGCGTCTTTGGACGTTCGGGGTCAGTGGCCTGTATTCGTGTAGACGCCTCACCTAACGAGGTGCATACGCGACCGATCATGCACGACCGCCACGACACGGTCAATGTGATCTGGTCGTGTCGCCGAATCTTTATGCGGTCATTACGGGAACACACAGGCGTTAACAAGCTGCGGGCGCGCTGGACCCCGCCCCCCGCGGGCGCAGCCCGTCCAGCACTAGCGCCACCACGAAATCAGCCACCTGAGCTGCGGTGACGTCGTCGTCGGTGCTCAGCCGCCGTTGCGCCAGCTGGCCGACCAGCGCCGCCAGCGTGTACGCCACCATGCGCGGCGGGGCGCTCACCACCTCACCGCGCTCCTGGGCGGCCACGATGAAGCTTTCGATGTCGTCGATGAACCGCTCGTAGATCCCGCCGAGATGTTTTTCGAATCGCTCGCCCAGCGCGCACGGGTCGCGCAGCAGCAGCTTGACCGTCGCCCTGTCGGACTCGAAGAACTCCAGCGTCGCCCGCACCGCGACCCGAAGCGACTCCTCTTGCCCGACGCTGCGGGCCGGAACCCCCAGCGCCGCAACGACATGGGTGCGCAGTGCGCTCTCCTCGGCCGCCATCAACGCGTGGAACAACTCGTCCTTGGAATCGAAGTACCAATAGACCGAGCCGTAGGCCAGGCCGGCCCGCTTGGCGATGTCGGCGATCGTCGTCGCATGAAAACCCTTGCGCGCGAACACTTCCTTGGCGGCCGACATGATCTGCTCGCGCCGCTGTGACTTGTCTTCGTCGCTGACCGCGCGGCGCCGGCGGGCCGCGCTTGTCACGTATCGACCAGGCCGTCGAGCCGGCCGATGGTGTCGATGAACTCCTCGACCATGTCGAGCACCACCGAGCGGGCCGGGCGGACCCGGTCGAGCGAACCGACCACCTGGCCGACGAAGTACGTCGCCAGCTCGCGCGCCTTGGACTCCGGATTGGTGGCGGCCTGGTTGATGCGCACCTGCGAGCCGGTGACCAAGGCGGTCTGCAGCGGCATGCCGAGCGGATCGGGGGTGTCGGGCCGCGCCCACTCGTCGGTCCAGGCCGTGCGCAGCATCCGCGCCGGTTTGCCGGTCATCGATCGGGAGCGCACCGTGTCCGAGGAGCTGGCCGCCAGGAACTTCTCCTTGACCACGGGAACCGTCTCGGCCTCCTCGGTGGTCAACCACACCGAGCCGCACCACACCCCCTCGGCGCCCAGCGCCAGGGCGGCGGCGACCTGGCGGCCGCGCGCGATCCCGCCGGCCGCCAGAACGGGCACCGGTGCCACGGCATCCACCACCTCGGGCACCAGCACCATGGTCGCCACCTCGCCGGTGTGGCCGCCCGCCTCGGTGCCCTGCGCGACGATCAGGTCGACGCCCGCGGCCGCATGCCGCCGCGCGTGCTGCGTGGTGCCCGCGAGCGCGGCCACCACGACGTCGCGGTCGTGGGCGCGCTGGACGAGGTCGGCGGGCGGCGACCCGAGGGCGCTGGCGATCAGCCGGATGTCGTGCTCGAAGGCCACGTCGAGCAACGGCTCGTAGCCCTTGGGCGAGATGTTGAGGCCCCCGGACGACGCCCTGGGCGCCTCGGTGGGGGCCGCGACGCCGTAGCGGGACAGGATGTCCTCGACGAACGCGCGGTGCTCCTCGGGCAGCAGCTCGCGCGCCTGTTTGGCGTCGATCCCGCCCTGCTCGGCGCCGACGTACTTGGGGGGCAACAGCAGGTCGACGCCGTATGGCTTGCCGCCGGTCTGCTCCTCGATCCAGGTCAGCTCGTTGTGCAGGCGCTCCGGACTGTGCGCGACGGCGCCGAGGATGCCGAGGCCGCCCGCATTGGTCACCGCGGCGACGACGTCGCGGCAGTGGCTGAAGGCGCAGATCGGAAATTCAACGCCGAGCATCTCGGCGGCCCTGGTTCGCATTGCCCGACGCTAAGAGTTACTGATTGATAAGTCAATCGGTTAAGGGGACCGGCCGTCCGGCGGCCAGCTGGACACGCCCTCTTCCAACGGGACCTGGAGGCTGCGCAGGATCGACGAGACCATTCGCCACGCGCCGATGGCGGTGACGAGCTCTATGAGAACCACTGTGTCGCTTTGTAATTCACGCTCGCACGCGGCCCAGCTCTCGGCGCTTACCGCGCCGTCGCGCACCACGTCGTCGGTGGCCGCCAGCACCGCGCGCTCGGCCGGCCCGAAGCCCTCATATGCCCGCCAATCGCGCACGCCGAGGAGATCGCCGGCGCTCACGCCCAGCCCCGACGCGACCCGCCAGTGCTGCGTCCACTCGTAGTCGCACGCGGTGAGCCAGCCGATCCGCATGATGACCAGCTCACGCAACCGCGGGTCCAGGCTGCCGTGCCAGAGCATGGTGGCGAGCAGGTCGTTGATGCCGCGCGCCAGCGGCGGATGGTTCAGCAGCACCTGGAAGATGCTGAGCTCCGCCATGTAGTCGGGCACCGCGGCCTCGTCGGCGGCGGCCTTGGCCACGTCAAGCGGCAGTCTGGGGACCCGGGCTTGCCCGATAGGTGGGGTCATGGTGTGAGCACTCCGTCCACTGGTGGACACCTCGCGTTCACGGGCAATGGTAGCCAGCAGCCACAGCCGTCGGACCGGGAGAATGACGGACGAAAAGCCCGGAGCCCCAACGCCGCAACGCCGGGCGGCCTGATGAAAACGACGGTTCCGGCTCGAGCGGCGCCGGGGGCGCATGCGCGAATACCGTTGGCGCCCGGAGGGATACCGCGACGACGACGGCGTCGGGCCGGCTCGTCCCGGTCGCGCCGCACGGCCGTCGCCAGCGAATGAATTCAAAGCTGTGGCCGGGCCGTGATCGGCCCGTGATCGGTCCCCCAGACGGCGCCCGCGCCGCTCCCCCGACACCACGGTTCGGCCTCGAACCGGGCACGGCAATCACGGCAAAGTATGAATCTCGACACAATTTAGGCAGGACTTAACTTGCAATCTTAAAGATTTCAGCGATTTTCCTGCGGAGTTTCGCAATAGCCCCTACCATGGCGTGATTCGCATCTTCGATGCAGCGCATCGGTGCGTCCAATTTGGTCTACGCCTCGGCCCCCGCGGGTCGGGCTGGTTCACGCTGTCCCCGACGCTCGGCGCCGACAACGCCCGTGGTCGGCGCCGGTTCGGGCTGGTAAACGCCGGAGACCTTGTCGGACAGCGTGTCTGGTGGCGACGCCGGTACGAGGCAATGGGCGAATACCGTCCCAAAAGTATGCGTCTGGCCGGTTCGCCAAGCCGGGTGTCGACCGGCCCTGGCCAGGGCTTTGTTAAATTTTTGTACGTTCGCACGATTTTTCCACGCGTGAGAAGCGAAGCCGCTACGCTGCTGATCGCGCCATGTTGTTACGGGTGGGCTTCGATGCGGGGGTCGGTGGGTTTTTTTGCGTTGCGGCGGAGTTGCCAGCTCGCGCAAAAAAATTCGACGAGATTTCTCGAAGCTCTGATAAGAGCGAGCAGCAGTGATAGGAACTTGTGGATAGGCAAGGAGAGGTGAAGGACAGTGGATAAGGCAGGCGTGACTCCGGTCGCGGTCATCGGGATGGCTTGCCGGCTGCCCGGGGGCATCAACTCACCTGACCTCTTTTGGGAAGCGTTGCTCCGCGGCGACGACCTTGTCAAGGAAATTCCCGCCGAACGCTGGGACGTCGACTACTACTACGACCCCGAGCCGGGCGTGCCTGGGCGGTCGGTCTGCAAGTGGGGCTCCTTCCTGGACAACGTCGGCGACTTCGACCCCGAGTTCTTCGGCATCACCGAAAAAGAAGCCACGGCGATGGACCCCCAGCACCGCCTGCTGATGGAAACCGCGTGGGAGGCCATGGAACACGCCGGCCTCACCAAGGAAACCATGGCCGAGGAAACGGGTGTTTTCGTCGGATTGAACTATGGCGACTACCAATTCGTCCACGCCGCCACTGACGCCTTTGACGGCCCGTACGGAAACCCCGGGACCATCTCCTGCATGGCGTCCGGGCGGATCGCCTACGCGCTCGGCCTGCACGGCCCCGCGGTCACGATCGACACCGCGTGCTCTTCCGGCCTGTTCGCCATCCACCAGGCCTGCCGCAGCCTCAACGACGGGGAGAGCAACCTCGCGTTCGCCGGTGGCGTGAACGTGATGCTGGAACCGCGCCGGTCCGCCTCCGCGTCGGCGGGGGGCATGCTGTCGGGCAGCGGGCACTGCCACGCGTTCGACATCAAGGCCGACGGCTTCGTCTCCGGCGAGGGCTGCGTGGTGCTGCTGCTCAAGCGCCTGACCGACGCGCAGCGCGACGGCGACCGGATCCTCGGTGTGATCCGCGCCACGGCCGCCAACCAGGACGGCCACACGATGAACATCGCGATGCCGTCCGGCGAGGCGCAGTCGGCGGTTTACCGCGCGGCGCTCGCGGCGGCGGGTGTGGACGCCGGCACCGTCGGCATGGTCGAGGCGCACGGCACGGGGACCCCCGTCGGCGACCCGATCGAATACGGCAGCCTCGCCGAGGTATACGGCATCGGCAACCCCTGCGTGCTCGGCGCCGCGAAGACGAACTTCGGGCACACCCAGGCGGCAGCGGGTGCGCTGGGGATGATGAAGGCGGTTCTCGCCGTCCAGCACGGTGTGGTTCCCAAGAACCTGCACTTCGAGAGCCTGCCCGACGAGATGGCCAGGATCGACACCGGATTGTTTGTGCCGCAAGAGATTACGCCGTGGCCGCTGAGCGGCGACCAGCCGCGGCGCGCGGCGGTGTCGGCGTACGGGATCTCCGGCACCAATGTGCACGCAATCGTCGAGGAGGCTCCCGAGCCCATTTCGCGCAACGGCGCGGCGACCCGCCCGGGCCGCGACGGCACCCTGCTGTTCCCGCTGTCGGCCACCTCGGACGACAGTCTGCGCGAAACCGCCGCCCGGCTGGCGGACTGGCTCGAGGCCCACGTCACCGAGGTGGCTGCGCCGGACCTGGCCTACACGCTCGCTCGCAAGCGCGGGCACCGTTCGGTGCGCACCACCGTGCTGGCCAGCGACACGCCGGAGCTGCTGACGGCCCTGCGTGACGTCGCCAACGGTGACGCCCTGTTCCAGGAGGTCGTCGGTCAGGAGGAGCGCGGCCCGGTCTGGGTGTTCTCCGGCCAGGGGTCGCAGTGGGCCGCCATGGGCACCGACCTGCTGGCGAACGAGCCCGCGTTCGCAGCGGCCATCGCCGAGGTCGAGCCGCTGATCGCCCACGAGTCCGGGTTCTCCGTGACCGAGGCGCTGACCGCCCCCGAGAAGGTCACCGGCATCGACCGGGTGCAGCCGACGATCTTCGCGATGCAGGTCGCGCTGGCGGCCACGATGAAGGCCTACGGCGTCCGCCCCGGCGCGGTGATCGGCCACTCGATGGGCGAGTCCGCGGCGGCCGTCGTCGCCGGAGCGCTGTCGCTCGAGGACGGGGTGCGGGTCATCTGCCGCCGCTCGCGGCTGATGACCAAGATCGCCGGCTCGGGGGCGATGGCGTCCGTGGAACTGCCTGCCCAGCAAGTGCTTTCGGAGCTGATGGCTCGCGGCGTCAACGACGCCGTGGTAGCGGTCGTCGCGTCGCCGCAGTCCACCGTCATCGGCGGCGCGACCGATTCGGTCCGCGAGCTGGTGGCGGTCTGGGAGCAGCGCGAGGTGATGGCCCGTGAGGTGGCCGTCGACGTGGCGTCGCATTCGCCGCAGGTCGACCCGATCCTCGACGAGCTGTACGACGTGCTGGCCGAGATCGAGCCGCTGACCCCGGAGGTCCCGTACTACTCGGCCACCTCGTTCGACCCGCGCGAGGAGCCGTACTGCGACGCGAACTACTGGGTCGACAACCTGCGCCACACGGTGCGGTTCTCGGCCGCGGTGCAGGCGGCACTGGAAGACGGCTTCCGCGTCTTCGGCGAGCTGTCGCCCCACCCGCTGCTGACCCACGCGGTCGACCAGACCGCCCGCAGCCTCGACATGACCGTGGCCGCACTCGCCGCGATGCGGCGCGAACAGCCGCTGCCCCACGGCCTGCGCGGCTTGCTGGGTGACCTGTACGCCACCGGCGCCACGGTTGACTTCTCCGTGCTGTACCCGGGCGGGCACCTGGTGGACGCGCCGCTGCCCGCGTGGACCCATCGGTCGCTGCTGCTGAGCCGCGAGGGTCACAGCTCGCGCGCGCTGGCCTCCAGCGTCGCGGTGCACCCGCTGATGGGCCAGCACGTGCGCCTGCCCGAGGAGCCGGAGCGCCACGTGTGGCAGGCAGACATCGGCACGGCGACGCTGCCCTGGCTGGCCGACCACCAGGTGCACGGCACGGCCACGCTGCCGGGTGCGGCCTACTGCGAGATGGCGCTGGCCGCGGCCCGCACCGTCTTCGGTGACGCATCCGAGGTTCACGACGTCCGCTTCGAGCAGATGCTGATGCTCGACGAGGAAACCCAGATCAGCCTCACCGCCACCGCGGAGACGCCCGGCACGCTCGCCTTCGCGGTGGAAACCAACGAGGACGGCGTGCAGGCACGTCGCGCGTCGGCCGTGTTGCACGACGTCGACGACGAAGACGTGCCGGCCGCGCAGGACATCGAGGAGCTGCTGGAGACGCACCCGAGCCGGCTGGAGGGCAGCGACCTCCGCGACGCCATGGACCTGTGCGGTATCCAGTACGGCCCCGCCTTCACCGGCCTGGCCGGCGCGCACACCGCCGAGGGAACCGGCACCACCGTGCTCGCCGAGATCGGGCTGCCCAGCGTGATCCGGACGCAGCAGACGAACTACGGGGTGCACCCGGCGCTGCTGGACGCCTGCTTCCAGTCGGTCGCCGCGCACCCCAGCGTCGCGAACGCCAGCCTGGGCGGCCTGCTGCTGCCGCTCGGTGTTCGCCGGCTTCGGGTCCACGGCCCCGTCAGCACCGCCCGCTACTGCTACTCGCGGGTGACCGCGGCGAGCGGCGGAGCCGTCGAGGCCGACCTCGACGTGCTGGACAAGCACGGAACCGTGCTGCTGACCGTCCGCGGGCTGCAGATGGGCACCGGCGTCTCGCCCAGCGGCGAGCGGGCCAAGGTGATGGCCGAGCGCCTGCTGACCGTGGAATGGCAGCAACGCCAGCTGCCCGAGGCTGCCGCCGAGACCGGCGCGTGGCTGCTGATCAGCACCTCCGACGCCGCCGACCTGGTGGCGACGGCGCTCACCGACGCGATGAAGCTGCACGACGCGGAAGCCAAGACCCTGTCCTGGCCGCAGCAGGCCGACCACCAGGCGATCGCCGGGCTCCTGCGCGACGAGGTCGAAAAGGGTGAGTTCGCCGGCGTGGTCGTGGTCACCGAGCCGAAGAACGGCAACCCGGACGACGAAAGCGCCGTGCGTGGCGGCGATCTGGTACACCACCTGGTGCGCATCGCCCGCGAGCTGCCGGAACTCCAGGGCGAGTCGCCCCGCTTGATCGTCGTCACCCGCAACGCCCAAAAGGTGTTGTCGGAGGACGTTCCCAACCTCGACCAGGGCGGCCTGCGCGGCCTGCTGCGGGTGATCGGTGCCGAGCACCCCCACCTGCACACCACCCACATCGACGTCGATGAGCAGACCGCCGCCGAGCAGGTGGTGCGCCAGCTGCTGATGACGGGCCCCGGAGAGGACGAGACGGCCTGGCGCAACGACGAGTGGTACAGCGCGCGCCTGTGCCCCACCCCGCTGCGTCCCGAAGAGCGGCTGTCCACCGTCGTCGATCACGAGGCCGCCGGGATGCGCATGCAGATCCGCACGCCGGGTGACCTGCAGACGATGGAGTTCGCCGCGTTCGACCGGGTTCCGCCGGGACCGGGTCAGATCGAGGTGGCGGTCACCGCGTCGAGCATCAACTTCGCCGATGTGCTGAACGCGTTCGGCCGCTACCAGAGCCTCGACAACATCCTGCCCCAGCTGGGCACGGATTTCGCGGGCGTGGTCACGGCCGTCGGACCCGACGTCACCAACCACAAGGTCGGTGACCACGTCGGCGGCATGTCCCCCAACGGCTGCTGGGCCACGTACGTCACCTGCGACGCGCGCCTGGCCACCACGCTGCCCGAGGGGCTGAGCGACGCGCAGGCGGCCGCGGTGACCACCGCGCACGCCACCGCCTGGTACGGCCTGAACGAACTGGCCCGCATCCAGGCCGGCGACAAGGTGCTGATCCACTCCGGCACCGGCGGGGTCGGGCAGGCGGCCATCGCCATCGCCCGCGCCGCGGGCGCCGAGATCTTCGCCACGGCCGGCAGCGAGCAACGCCGGCAGTTGTTGCGGGACATGGGAATCGAGCATGTCTACGACTCGCGCTCCGTCGAGTTCGCCGACGCGATCCGGCGCGACACCGACGGCTACGGCGTGGACATCGTGCTCAACTCGGTGACCGGCGCCGCGCAGCTGGCCGGGATCAAACTGCTCGCGCTCGGTGGGCGGTTCGTCGAGATCGGCAAGCGCGACATCTACGGGGACACCAAGCTGGGTCTCTTCCCGTTCCGTCGCAACCTGGCGTTCTGGGGCGTCGACCTCGGGCTGATGTCCGTGAGCCATCCCAGCCAGGTCAGCCAGGTCCTGAGCACCGTCTACCGGTTGACCGCCGAGGGCGTGTTGCCGATGCCCGAGAGCACGCACTACCCGCTCTCCGAGGCGGCCACGGCGATCCGCGTGATGAGCGCGGCCGAACACACCGGCAAGCTCATCCTCGACATCCCGCGGGTCGGTCGCAGCAGCGTGGTGCTGCCGCCGGAGCAGGCACCGGTCTTCCGGCGCGACGGCTCCTACATCATCACCGGTGGGCTCGGTGGCCTCGGGCTGTTCCTGGCCGAGAAGATGGCCGCGGCCGGCGCGGGCCGGATCGTGCTCACCTCGCGGTCCGAGCCCTCGCAGAAGGCGCTTGAAACGATCGAGCTCGTCCGAGCGATAGGTTCTGACGTGATCGTGGAGTGCGGCGACATCGCCCAGGCAGACGTCGCAGCGCGATTGGTGGCCACGGCGACCGCCACCGGCCTGCCGTTGCGGGGCGTGCTCCACGCGGCAGCGGTGGTCGAGGACGCCACCCTGACCAACATCACCGATGAACTGATCGACCGCGACTGGGCGCCGAAGGTGTACGGCGCGTGGAACCTGCACGAGGCCACCGCATCCGCGGACCTGGACTGGTTCTGCTCGTTCTCGTCGGCGGCGGCCCTGCTGGGCTCGCCGGGCCAGGGCGCCTACGCCGCGGCCAACAGCTGGCTGGACGCCTTCACCCACTGGCGGCGTGCGCAGGGCCTGCCGGCCACGTCGATCGCCTGGGGTGCCTGGGGCGAGATCGGCCGCGGTGCGGACTTCGCCGAAGGCAGCGGCGCCGCGATCGCTCCCGACGAGGGCGCCTACGCTTTCGAGGCGCTGCTGCGCCACGACCGGGCGTACACGGGCTACAGCCCGCTCATCGGTACCCCGTGGATCGCGTCCTTCGCGGAACGCAGCAAGTTCCTCGAGATGTTCAAGTCGGCCGGCGAAAAGCGTTCGGGCTCAAGCAAACTGCGCGCCGAGCTGTCCGACCTACCGCTCGACGAGTGGCCTACCCGGCTGCGGCGCCTGCTCTCCGAGCAGATCGGCCTGATCCTGCGCCGCAACATCGACGTGGACCACCCGCTTGCCGAGTACGGCCTCGACTCGCTGGGCAACCTCGAGCTGCGCACCCACATCGAGGCCCAGACCGGCGTCCGCATCACCTCAGCCGACATCACCACCGTGCGGGGTCTGGCGGATCACCTGTTCGCGAAGCTGGCGCCGAAGGAGGAGACCGCTGCGGCACCCGCGTGAGATACGTACTGCGTCAACGTCGACTGTATTGCTTAGGCCGGTATTAAGGAGGGAAACGTGTTCATAGGTGGAGGCTCTGAGCACGACAGCCTGCGAGTTGGCAACGCGTACGACTGGTACCCGGGTGCGGGATCAGTCGTGACGTGGCAGCCCACGCCCGGCTGCATCGTGAAGGCTCGGCAGGCCCCGGTGAGCCCGGTGCCGCCCAGCTCGATGCAGGCGGGTCACATTCGTGGGTTCGTCGAGTTCGGCGAGCGCGGTCTCGACTACTCGCGAGCGATCATGGGTTCCTGGGATGTGCCCGGCCGCTGCGACATCCGAGCCATGAGCTACGTGATCAACGCGCACCTTAGGCGTCACGCGACGTACCACAGCTGGTTCGAGTACACCGAAGACAAGAACATCATCCGCCACACCCTGAAGAACCCGCGCGACATTCAGTTCGTCGCGAAGGAGTACGGCGTGATGACGGAGCTCGAATGGCGCGACCACGTGCTGGCCACGCCCGACCCGCTGCAGTGGGACTGCTTCAGGTTGGGCATCGTCCAGCACGACGACCGCTTCTCGCTGTACGCGGTCGTGGACCACCTGCACTGCGATCCGATGTTGCTCGCGGGGCTGTATGTCGAGATCGTGATGAATTACACCGCGCTCATCGAGGGCAAGGCGCCCGTCACGCTGCCGCCGGCGGCGAGCTACGACGACTTCTGCATGCGCGAGCACCAGATCGTGTCGGGGATGACGTTGGAGTCCCCCGAGGTGCGCAAGTGGATCGAGTTCGCCGAAGCCAACGGCGGGACCCTGCCCGACTTCCCGCTGCCGCTGGGCGACCAGTCGATTCCCTGCGGCGGGGACACCCACGTGGAGCGGCTGCTGGGCCCGGAACAGACGGCCCAGTTCGAGGCCCTCTGCCGGCAGGCAGGCGCCCGGTTCAGCGGTGGCCTGTTCGCCTGCGCCGCCCTGGCTCACTACGAATTGACCGGCGCGGAAACCTATTACGGGCTCACCCCCACCGACAAGCGGAAGAGCCCGGCGGACTTCATGACGGTGGGCTGGTTCACCGGCGTGGTGCCGTTCACCGTGCCCGTCGACCCGAACTCGTTCGAGGAAACGGCCCGCGCCGCGCAGGCCTCCTTCGACGCGAACATGGATCTGGCGAACGTGCCGTTCGACCGCGTGCTGAAATTGGCGCCCTGGCTCCGTAAGCACGGACCCCAGTTCACCATGATGAGCTACATGGACGCGGGCCTTCCTCCCCTGTCAGGCATCGTCGCCACCGCCCTGGACGGCGTGAACGCGACCGCGTTCACCGATGGCCGCAGCCCGGCGTACATGTACTCGACGGTGTTCCGGCTGTTCGACGAGGTCTCGATCATGGTGTCCTACCCGAACAACCCGGTTGCCCGCGAATCCGTGATTCGCTACACGGAGGCCTTGAAGTCGGTGTTCGACCGGGTCGTCGCGGGCAAGCTGGCCGCGGTTCCGGTTCGCGTAGCAAGGTAAGCTGCGAAGCGCTTCGTCCCCGAGCGAAGTGGAAGGCTGAGCTCCGTCGATGAAGTTTGTCTTGGCGGCCCACGGTACCCGCGGCGACATCGAGCCCGGCGCCACGGTCGGCGTGGAACTGCGGCGCCGCGGGCACGATGTCCGAATGGCGGTGCCGCCCAACCTGGTTGACTTCGTCGAGTCGGCCGGGGTGCCCGCCGTCCCCTACGGTCCGGACACGCGCGAGCAGGTGGTGGCCGTCGCCGACTTCACCCACAACGCATTCAAGCCCCAGAACCCGGTCAACTTCATGCACACCTTCAGGTCGCTTTTCGTCGAGGGCTGGGCGGAGATGAGCCGGACGCTCACCTCGCTGGCCGACGGGGCGGATCTGCTGCTGACGGGCCAGACGTACCACGGGGTGGTGGCGAATGTCGCGGAATACTACGACATTCCGGTGGCGGGGCTGCATCACTTCCCGGTGCGGGTCAACGGTCAGATCGGCGTTCCGTTTCTGCCGTCGCCGGCGCCGGCCGTCCGCACCACGCTGTCGGCGGGCTGGTGGCTGTATTCGCGTTTCACCAAGCCCGACGAGGACGCGCAACGCCGCGAACTGGGTCTGCCGCGCACGACGGTTCCCGCGTGGCAGCGGATGGGCGACGGCGGAACGCTCGAAATCCAGGCGTACGACCGAGCACTGTTCCCAAGGCTCGCGGCGGAATGGACTGGCAAGCGCCCCTTCGTGGGTTCGCTGACCCTGGAGTTGGCCGCGGACACCGACGACGAGGTCGCGTCCTGGATCGCGGCGGGAAAGCCGCCGATTTACTTCGGTTTTGGCAGCACGCCGGTCCGGTCCCCCGCCGAGACGGTGGCCATGATCGCCGACGCCTGCGCCGAGTTGGGCGAACGGGCGCTGATCTACTCCGGCGCCGAGGGTTCGCAGCCCGCCGCGGATCGTGAGCACATCAAGCTGGTCGGGCATCTCAACTACTCCGCGATCCTGCCCACCTGCCGGGCGGCCGTGCACCATGGCGGGGCGGGCACGACGGCGGCGAGCCTACGAGCCGGACTCCCGACGCTCATCCTGTGGGACGTGGCCGACCAGTTCATCTGGGCCACTCAGGTCAAACGGCTGAAAGTCGGTTCCGCCAAGAAACTTTCGCACATGACCCGCAAATCGTTGGTCTCCCAGCTCCGCAAGATCCTGGCACCGGACTGCGTGGCCCGGGCCCGCGAGATCGCACCGCAGATGTCCAAACCGGCCGTGGGCGTGGTGGCCGCCGCTGACCTCCTGGAGCAGACCGTCCGCGTCGGGGTCTGAGCCGACCCGCATTCTGTGCGTTGATGCAGCACAAGACTTCTGCCGTTTGCTGTAATCGCCGCTCCGTTTGCCCGGCGTCAATTCCCACCGGAGGAGCGGCGCTAATCCCCCGTCGATGGCGCCAGCGCGCCGGGCATCGGATACCGACTGGATTTACGGAACATAAACGGCGACAACGAATATGGCAATTCGATTCAAGTGTGCAACATCGAAATCGTCCGGCTGTGCGCGCGCGAGAAACGTCGATTACGGTCTGCCGAGACGGTCGGATATGGCTGCGCGGTGTTCCCTCTCGCCAAAGCCTCTCGCGAGTCGGCGGCAATGGGCACATGGGCGGCCAGGGAAGCCTGTCTGTGTGGTTGGGCCCGACCAATGCTGTTGCGCCGTCGATCTGAGAGGATCGGTGTCAGTTTGGCCGGGCCGCATTTCGTACTGGAAACGAACCAGGGGGATCCCTCATGAAGGTCGCCATCGGCAGCACCGTCGCCTGCGTCGTCTTCATTGCCGCCTATGTCACCGCGGTTGCGTTGTATGCCAGTACCGGATTGGGACGGCCCAGTGAGGTCAGAGCAGGACAGCTGGCGACTGATGGCACCTCGGTTACCGTGGACCTGGTGGATGTTCAGCCCATCAACGGCGTTCTGGTGGCGAACATTCTCGTTGCACCGGGGCCCCAGTTGCTCGCACCGCACACCCACATCCTCGCGCAAGAATTCAGTGTCGCGGTCACCTCGGCTGTGACGCCCACCAAGCGCACCTGGCCAAAAGGCGACGTGCCCGGTGTTTTCCAGGTTTCCATGAGCATTACCGGCGACCCTGCTGAATACCCCTTGGATCACTACCGCTCGCGGCCGATCACCGTCGAGCTCTTCCGGGGCCCAGCTCAAATACCGGAACGGGCCGCGGTGACTTTTGTCGACCGGTTGCGCGGCTGGAAGGTCTCAGTTGAAGATGCCGCCCGGAAGATTTCCGATCCAGTCGACCCAAAGTCCGTGTCTCAGGACTACCGCGTGCTGGTGCAGCGGTCCCCAAGTACCGCCGCGATTGCCACGATCATCCTCTTTGTCCTGACCCTCATCGCGGGTATGGGGCTATTCGTCGCAGTCCAAACAGCGCGAAACAAACGGAAATTTCAGCCGCCCATGACAACCTGGTACGCGGCAATGCTCTTTGCCATTGTTCCCCTGCGCAACGCGCTTCCGGATTCACCACCCATGGGATGGTGGGTCGATGTCACAGTCGTTGTCTGGGTGATCCTGATCCTGGCACTGTCGATGCTGCTTTACATCTTCTGCTGGTGGCGGCACTTGCGACCCGAAATCGGGACCCAGCATGACTGCTCGCGTATGCCAGATACGCACCCGTGCGCGCCACCGACAAATCATTAGATGGTGATTACCGAGCAGGTTCGCGTGTGGGCGTTCTCGCTATTCCCACGTTGACTGGGTTTACTCCCGCATCCGCCCCGGCAGCCATTCGGCCCTCATCGGCGCAGGGCCTTGAGCTCGTGGCGAAGGGGCTCTACGGTTGCCGGCTGGCGGCGGCGTCGCGCCCGACGAGCGGGAACGACTTGTACCACTTGCGGTGGTGCGCCGCCCCCATCTCGCGCAAGATCCCCATGGCCGCGAACCAACCGTGCGTCTTGCGCAACCCCAGGATCATCGCGCGGCTGGAGCCCCAGTGGTACTTCAAGCCGCCGAAGTGGACCTTCGCGGTCCGGCGCCCGAAATGGTTGACGTAGGCCATTTCCGTCGTATAAACACCGAATCCGGCTTTGCGTGCCCGCAGCGCGAGGTCGAGATCGAGCCCCCAGCCGTAGCGCCCGAAGGTGTCGAGATCCATTCCCCCCATTGCGTCCCAGCATTCCCGGGACATCGCCAGCGCCGTCCCCTCGATGGCGGGCACCACCCGATACCGCGGTCGCGGAACGTAACTCGCTGCATCCGGTATCCCCCCGACCACCGCGTAGGGGAACCCGATGTTGAACAGCGGCCCCACCATCCCGACGTCCGCGGGCAGGCGCGGGTCGAGCAACGCGGCGACGAATCCGCGGGAGAGCCGGGTGTCGTTGTTGAGCGTCATGGCGTGGGAGTAGCCCTCCGCGAACGCAGTTCGGAAACCGAATTCGCTGCCCCCGGCCCACCCGAGGTTCTTACCCGGTGTGGCCACGCGTTCGTTGCCGATCTTGGGGTAGTCGCCGCGGTTGTCGACGATCAAGTAGTCGGCGCCCTCGCGCTCCAAATCGGCTATCAGCGCGTGTGTGTACTCGTGCTGCCCGTAAACCGGCACGGTGATCAGTAGGGACACCACCGGAGCGTACCGCGAGCCGGGCGACCCCGCGGGGCGTTCGGGCATCAGCCGAATCCGTCGCGTCGGGCGGCCTTTTCCAGCAGATCGGCGGCGCCGGCGACGCTCTCGGCGGGCTTGGTCATCCGCGAGGCGATCTCACGCGCCCGGCCGACATACGCGGGCGCGAGGACCGAGCGGAGGTCGGTGACCAACGTTTTGCGGGTGGTGCTCGAGAAGCGACGGGCCGAGCCGACTTTCAGCTGCTTGATCTGGGCCGCCCAGATCGGCTGATCGGAGGTGATCCAGAGGATCAGCGTGGGGACGCCCGCGCGCAACCCCGCGGCCGTCGTGCCGGAGCCACCGTGGTGCACGACCGCGCGGCAGGTCGGAAAGATCGCGGCGTGATTGACCGCCGCGACGACCTTCACATGATCGAAATCCGGAACGCCGCCGTCCTGGGCGCGCGAGCAGACCAGGGCTCGCTCGCCCAGCTCCGCGCAGGCCCCGCCGATCATGGTGACGAGATCCGCAAGCGACCCGACGGGCATGCTGCCGAACCCGAAATAGATCGGCGGCTTTCCGGCGGTGATCCACGACGCGACCTCGTCGTCGGCATCGGTCGGCGACTCCATGGTCAGCGCGCCGACGAACGGCCGCCGGGTGCCCCATTCCGCGGCCAACCCGGGAAAGCAAAGCTCGTCGTAGGCCTGGATCTCCAGCGCGCCAAGTTCTGACATGCGTTGCGGCGCGGGGCAAGTGGCCTTCGGCAGGCCCAAATCCCGGCGCTGCGCGTCCTCGGCGCCCCGGGTGAACCGCCAGTACATCCAGTCGAGGGTTTTCATCGCCGAGCGCACCAGCGGCGCCGGTAACCGCGCGGGAAACGCCACTTGGCCGTTGGGCCGCATCGGGTAGAAGTGCAACGCGGCCAACGGAATGCCGTAGCGCTCCGCGACATTGGCGGCGATTTCCTGATAGAGCTGGCCGGTCAGTAGCAGGTCGACCCCGGCCGCGAGCGGCTTGAGCGCGGCACCCAGCTCCTCGTAGCCCACCCTGACCGGCTCCATGGCCTCGCGCGCCAGCTTGACCGGATTTTGGATCTTCCACGAATTATGCAGGAAGTCCTCGTCCAACTGCTGCTGGGAATCCCGCTGCCCGTAGGCGACGGCGGGCAGCCCGGCCGACTCGACGAAGCCAATCAGGTTGGGCGGCACCGCCACCCGCACCTCGTGCCCCCGGCGCTGCAGCTCCCGGCCGATGGCGGCGCACGGCTCGATGTCGCCGCGAGTTCCGTAGCTCGCCAACGCAAACTTCATGACGGAGTCGAGCCCATCAATCCTTGACGAAGTGGTAGACGCGGTACGAAAACCCCCCGGCGCGGCGCAGATCCCAGTCCATCACCCCGACGCCGTACCGGATCAGGGAATTCATGAAGCCGGGCAGGCGGTCGCTGATCTGCTGCTGGGTCCGCCGCGTGTTGGCGTCCAACCCGCGCTTGGCCTCCGCGTCGACGTCCCGCTCCGAGACCTTCCGCAGCGGCGCGTTGGCCAGCGCCGCCTCCCATTCGGCGACGACGGGAGCGCGGCGCGAATCGGTGTACAGGAAATGCCCGCCGGGCCGCAGCACGCGGGCCACCTCCTCGAGGAAACGACTGAAGTGGGGGTACTGGTGGGAGGCCTCGACGTTGACCACCGCGTCGAACGAGCCGTCGGGGAAGGGCAGGTTTTCCGCATCGCCCTGCACGAAATCCAGGCCGGGAAGCTGGTGGCGTTCCCGGCACTTGTCGATGCTCGCGGGGTTGAGGTCCAGCCCCGTGTAGGAGGCCGGCCCCAGGTTTCGCACGATGTAGGAGGCGCCCCCGCCCGCCCCGCAACTGACCTCCAGCACCTTCTTGCCGGTGAGATCGGTCTGCGAGGCCGTCACGTGATAGAGCTGGATGCAGTAGCGGTTGGGTTCATCGGATGCCGCCAGCGGCAGGCCCATCGGCGGATCCTCTTCGTAGCCGAAGTTGAAGAAGACCACGTCATCGCCGACCTGGCGGGTGCCGAGGGGCAAGAAGTACTTCGTGGTGAGCTTGCCGACCAGTGGGTTGGATTGCAGGCGGTATTTGAGAGCCACGGGGAGAGTGTTGCACGGATCCGCGGCACTACACGCCGAATAGCCGCCTTGCCGACTTCGCGACCAGCAATTGCGCGTCTGACCTGCGCGTTCACCCAAAGATCACAGCAATGTCACGGTCGCCGCGCAGATCTTGATTACCCCACGCGAGTGTGGGCCGGATTGTAGGGTGGGTTGGGTGTCGAGCCGGACTGGCACGGGCGAGGCAGCCAAGCCTGGGGGAATCTTCGACCGCATAGGCGACATCGTCGTGCGGTGGCCCCTGCTTGTCATCGCCGCGTGGATCGGGGTCGCGGCCACCCTGGCGCTGGCGTTTCCGCCGCTACCGGTGCAGGCCAGCAAGCACGAGCCGAAGGCCCTGCCGGACAACGCCCCCACGGTGCTCCTCAACCAGGAAATGGCGAAAGACTTCGCCACACCCGGCGCCGACTCCGCGGCTAAAGGCCCCGGAGACACCAAAAAAGGCGGGGACGCAGCCGGGGACGGGGGCGGCGACAACCCGTTCGGCGGCGGCGGTTCCCTGCTGATGATCCTGCTCAGCGACGAGAACGGCATCTCGCCCGCGGACGAGGCCGTCTACGCCAAGCTGGTCGACAGGCTGCGACAGGACAAATCCGACAAGCTGACGGTGCAGGACTTCCTGTCCAGCCCCCAGATGCGCGAAGTCCTGGCGAGCAAGGACGGCAAGGCCTTCATCCTGCCGATTTCGTTTCCCGGTGCCGGCACCGCGCCGTCGACGATCGCGGCCTACCACCACGTCAAAGAGATTGCCAAAGAGGTCACCGCGGGAACCTCGCTGACCGCGCATGTCAGCGGACCACTGGCCACCATCGCCGACGCGACCGCCATGGCGCTGGAAGACGCGCACTTCATCGAGATCTTCACCGTGGCGGCCGTGCTGCTCATTCTCTTTATGATCTACCGCAACATCATCACCATGTTGGTCCCGTTGATCAACATCGGTGCGTCCATCGGAACGTCGCAGGGCGTCTTGTCCGCGGCGAGCGAGATCGGCCTGACGGTGGGCCTGCAGTCCCTCGTCCTGATGACCGCGGTCATGGTCGGAGCGGGAACGGACTACGCCGTCTTCCTGATCAGCCGCTATCACGACTACGTGCGACACGGCCACCATTCCGATGAAGCGGTGAAGATGGCGTTGATGTCGATCGGCAAGGTGATCGCCGCGTCGGCGGCCACCGTCGCGGTCGCATTCCTCGCGATGGTCTTCACCAAGCTGGACGTGTTCTCGACCGTCGGCCCGGCCATTTCGATTTCGGTCATCGTGGCGTTCTTCTGTGCGGTGACCCTGTTGCCCGCCCTGTTGGTGCTCGCCGGGCGTCGCGGCTGGATCAAACCCCGACGCGAACTCACCACTCGCGTGTGGCGGATCATGGGAACGCGCGTCGTGCGCCGGCCAAAAATCCACCTGATCGGCAGCCTGATCGTGCTCATCGGGTTGGCCAGCTGCACCAGCGTGATGCGCTTCAACTACGACGACCTCAAGACGATGCCCTCGTCGGTGGACAGTTCCAAGGGATATGACGTGATGAACCGCCATTTCCCGGCCAACTCCTTGACGCCCATGGTGTTGTTCGTCAATTCGCCATCCCACGACCTGAGGACGCCGGCCGCCCTTGCCGACCTCGAGCAGATGGCCGCCCGGGTGAGCCAGCTGCCCGACATCACGATGGTGCGGGGGCTGACCCGGCCCAACGGCGAACCGCTGGAGCAGACCAAGATCTCGTTCCAGGCCGGCGAGGTCGGCAACAAGCTGGACGACGGATCCCGCCAGATCACCGAGCACGGGAGCGATCTGGACCGGCTGGTCAACGGCTCCAATCAGCTGGCTGACGCCCTGGCCATGCTGCGCGATCAGGTCAGCGGCGCCGTTTCCAGCCTGGGCCCGGCGGTCTCGGCGCTGACGGCGATGGAGCAGATGGCGGGCGGCGATAGCACGATCGCCGCGCTCGACCAGGGCGCCGCCCTCACCGGGCGGATGAAGACGCTCGGCGACAACCTCAACATGTCCACCACGAACACCGAAAACATCGCCGCGTGGGCCACCCCGATGTTGAACGCCCTCAACAACAGCCCCGACTGCAATGCCGACCCCGGGTGCGTGAGTTCGCGGTCGGGGCTGGCCGCGATGGTGCAGGCAAACAATGACGGCACGCTGAACTCGATCAAGATCATGGCCCGCAACCTGCAAGCGGCCGGGAAATCACAAACCGTGGGGCAGACGCTGAACACCGCTCAGCAAACCCTGACCCAGGCCTCCAGCGCCATGAAGACGATCCGGGACCTCCAGTCCACCATGGCCAACGCGCAGCAGGGCGCCAACGCCCTCGCCGACGGCAGCCGCGCCATCGCCGGCGGGGTGAAGCAACTCGTCGATTCGACCAGGCAGATCGGTAGCGGCCTCAACGAGGCGTCGCAGTTCCTGCTCACCATGAAACACGACACCGACAACAAGCCATCGATGTCCGGTTTCAACATCCCGCCGCAGATCTTGACGCGGGACGAGTTCAAGCAGGGCGCCGCGATCTTCCTGTCCCCCGATGGTCACTCGGCGCGCTACCTGATCCAAAGCGCGATCAACCCGTTCACCACCGACGCGATGGACCAGATCCCGAAGATCATCAAGGCCGCGCAGTCGGCGCAGCCGAACACCGATCTCTCGGACGCCAAGGTGGCAGTGGCCGGCTTGCCGAGCGGGCTTGCCGACACGCGTGACTACTACAACAACGACATCGGCTACATCGTCTTCGCCACGATCATGATCGTGTTCCTGATCCTGGTCGGCTTGTTGCGGGCGGTCGTCGCGCCGCTCTACCTGATCGGCTCAGTGCTGCTTTCCTACCTGTCGGCAATGGGTTTGGGCGTCTTGGTGTTTCAGCTGCTGCTCGGGCAGAACCTGCACTGGAGCCTGCCCGGGCTGTCGTTCATCCTGCTCGTCGCGGTCGGCGCCGACTACAACATGCTGCTCATCTCGCGCATCCGCGACGAGTCCCCGCACGGCGTGCGGGTCGGCGTCATTCGGACCGTGGGTTCGACCGGGGGCGTGATCACCTCGGCCGGCCTCATCTTTGCCGCCTCGATGTTCGGGTTGATGAGCGCCAGCATCTACACCATGGCCGAGGCCGGCTTCATCCTCGGGATGGGCATCCTGATCGACACCTTCCTGGTGCGCTCGATCACGGTGCCGGCCATGGCCGCGCTGATCGGACAGAAGAACTGGTGGCCTTCACACCTCGGCAAGACGCCCGCCCAGGTTGTCGCGGCGCACCAGAAGAAGCAGCACCAGCTCGATCAGCTGACCGACCAACTGGTCAAGATGAAGGTGATTCCCAGCCCGGCCGCGTTGGCCCCGGCGGCCGCTTCCCCGGCGGCGAACGGGGCCCATGAACCGTGGATTCCCGACGACCTGCTCGTTCGCCTGAAACTCGTTCCCCCTGGGCACAAGCCGCGGACCAAGTCGCGTCGGACCCGGCCCACCGCCGCCGCCAAGCCGACGCCCGGCGTCGCGGCCGCCAAGAACGGGAAACGGTCCAAGCGCCAACGCATTTCCAACCACGCCCTTCCGCTGTTCGACCTCAGCGGTCTGCCCGGTCACGTGACCGACGACCTTCGCGATGCGGCGCCGGATTATGGCCCGGCCCCCAACGGCAACGGCAAGCGCAGGGGCGACGGCTACCTCGGCCACTCGCTGCCGCTGTTCGGCCAGGACTTCCTGTCGCCGCGACCAATCACCGTCGGCGCCAACGGAAACGGGCATTCGAACGGCAACGGACACAGCGAACAATCAGCGGACGACGACCTCGGCAACCCGCTGCCGCTGTTCGGGACGGGCGCACCGGCGCAGCAGCCCACCAACGGCAACGGGCGCGGCAAGCACCCGCTCCTGTAATCCGCTTAGCCGTCCAACCGGACGAACTCGTCCTGCCGGTAGAGCTCGACGCACTGCGATCGCCTGATCTTGCCGCTGGTGGTGATGGGAATCGAACCCGGCGATACCAGAACCAGATCCGCCACCTTCAGCCCGTGTGACTTCGAAATCGCCGACGTGACTTCGCGTTTCACGCCGCGCAGCTTGTCCGCGGCCTCCTCCTCGGAGCCGCCGCGCTTCTTCATCTCGATGATCGCGACCAGCTTCTCGACGCCCTTGTCGGGCACCGCGATGGCCGCGCAACGTCCCGCGGTGATCTCCTGGATCGTCGCCTCGATGTCGTCGGGCGAATGGTTGCGCCCGTAGACAATCAACAGGTCCTTGATCCGGCCGATGATGAACATCTCGCCGGTGGAGAAGAAGCCCGAGTCGCCGGTTCGCAGCCACGGGCCTTCGGGTGTGCCCGGCGACGGCTCGACGATCTTCGCGCGGAACGTGCGCTCGGTCTCGTCGGGCTTCTGCCAATACCCGGCGGCGACGTTCTCGCCGTGCACCCAGATCTCGCCGACCGTGCCCTCCGGGCACTCGCGACCGGTGTCGGGGTCGACGATGCGGTGCAACATCGATTTCGGGTCGCCGTAACTGACCAGTGGTGTGCCGCTTCCGGTTTCACAGCGCACCGCCTCGCCGCCGGGCAGCTTCTCGGAATCGAAGTAACCGATCTCGGGCGGGTCGCCCACCTGGCGGGTCGACATGTACACCGTGGCCTCCGCCATGCCGTAGCAGGGCCGCAGCGCCCGGGGATCGAAGTTGAAGGGCGCGAACCGGTCCGTGAATCGCTTGAGGGTGGCCGGCTGCACCCGCTCGCTGCCGTTGAGGATCGTGTGAACGACGCTGAGGTCGTGCCCGACCATGTCGTCGTCGGAGGTCTTGCGCACCGCGAGCTCGTAGGCGAAGTTCGGCCCGGCCGAGATCGTGCAGTCGTTCTGGGCCATCATGTGCATCCAGCGGGCCGGTCGCTGCAAGAAGCCCACCGGGCTGGACAGCACCGTCGGTACGCCGGCCAGGATCGGCATGATGATCCCCAGCAGCAGACCCATGTCGTGGTAGAGCGGCAGCCAGGTCACCACCGTCATGCCGGGAGGCGCCACCCCGCCCTCCAGGGCGAAGAAGTCGCCCATGATCTGCTCGAAGTTGGCGAAGACGTTCTTGCTGGAGACCATGACACCCGCGGGCGTACGGGTGGAGCCGGAGGTGTACTGCAAGTAGATGAAGTCCGACCCGTCGTTGGCGCCGGGTCGGGGCCGCGGGCCGGTGGGCCGCTGCCGTGTCTCGAGGTCCAGCAAATCGAGTTCGACGATCGTGGGCGCGGATTGCCCCTGCTGCGACTGCACGGACGCGGCAACGTTGTCGATGACCGCGGACGTCGTCAGGACGACGGCGGGCGAGGTGTCGGCCAGCACCGAGATGGTGCGTTCGTCGTGCGCACCGCCATAGGGAACCGAGAGCGGAACCGCGACCAGCCCGGCCTGGAGGGCGCCAAGGAAACCCAGGACGTAATCGAGTCCATTGGGAGCGAGGATGAGCGCCCGATCGCCGGTCGACGCGCTGGCCCTCAGCTGTTCGCCGAGGTTGACGACGCGCTTGTACAGCTGCGACCACGTCAGGGTGTGTGGGACGCCGTCCCAATCCTGGTCGTAGTCAAGGTATGTGAAAGCTGCGTCGTTGGGCTGCAGGCTCGCGCGTTCGCGCACCACAGCGGGTATGGATGACTGAACCACGGAGAACACACTACCTTCGTCGAAAGCGTTTACGGCCCGGAACGGGCAGCTTACAACCGCACCGCCCCGCGGTTTCCCCCCACGCACAAAGCGCTCCGCCCCTGGTGGCGAATAAACTACTGTGTACGCGGTGGACAATCGACTCGCACACATGGACCAGGCGTCTTTCCTCGGTCTGCGGGCGCTTGGCTACGGGGCGCACGTGCAGTTCAACTGGATCTACAACCGCCCCGCAAACATTGACGGATTGCGCCGCTTCCACCGAAATCTCGGATACGGGTTGCTGGGGCGGCTGGTCGAACCGTCGCCGCTGCCTTTCGCCCGTGATCGATGGGTCGTATCCCGGGGACCCGAAGACATCGAGATCGCCGAAACACCGCGCTCCCGTGCGGATCTGAACGCGTGGCTTCATGAGCGGGCGTGCCTGCCCCTGGATCCCGAATACGGGCCCGGTTGGCATATCGGGGTCCTCCCCCTCGATGACGGGGGGACCGCGGTGTGCCTGACGGCGTCGCACACCCTCGTCGACGGCCTCGGCATCCTGCAGGCGATCTCCGACGCGGCAACCGGACGGACCCGCCACCTGGGCTACCCATCCCCCGATTCGCGCCGCCTCGGGCGGGCCGCGCGCCAGGATGCCCGGCAAACGATCGCGTCGGCTCCCGAGCTGGCGCGGGCGGTGGCGGCGGTGGTGCGCATCGCCCGGCGCCGGCGCAAGGACGTCGTCGCCTCGATGACGTCCGCACCACCTTCACCGCGCCGGGCCGCCCCCGATCGTCCCGTCGTGGTGCCGTATCTGACGGCCTATGTGGACGTGGCGCGCTGGGACGCGTGCGCGAAAGGCATTGGCGGGAACAGCTTCACGCTGCTGGCGGGGTTCGCGGGCAGGCTCGGCGTGCGAATGGGGCGCGTCTGCGACGACGGAACCGTCACGCTGGCGTTCCCGGTCAGCGACCGCACCGAGGACGACACCCGCGGCAATGCGGTGGTGTTCCCCACCATCTCCGTCGACCCGGCCCACCTGTCCTCCGATCTCGGGGAGGTCCGTCTCAAGTTCAAGCAGGCGTTCGCCGACCTGACGGAGATCACCGAGGAGCTGCTGGGACCGCTGCCGCTCGCGGCGCTGGCGCCCAAATGGGCCGCGCGCCGCGCGGCGGGAATGGGATTGGGTGCCGCCAGCCATCCCATCGGCTGCTCCAACGTCGGGGACATGCCCCCGGCGACGAACCGCCCGGACGGGACCGAGGCCGACTACGCCGCCGGGCGGCTGATCGAACCGGGCATCAACCGGCGTGCCCTCGAGCGCATGGGCGGCCAGCTGTTCGTCGCGTCGGGGCGGGTGCACGGAAAGATCTTCCTCGCGGTCAACGCCTACCTCGCCGGGCGGACGAACTCCCAAGCCGCGCTGCGCGAGGACGTCTCACGCACGTTCGAGGAATTCGGCCTTGCCGCGGAAATCCACGGCTAGCGCGCGGGCGCGGGAAAATTCGCGAAAAGGCGCCCGCGCCAAGGTCTTCAGATGCTGTGCCCGCTGCGGCCCGAAGACCGCGATCTCCACGGCCAGCGCCAGCCACGCGGGAAACCACCAGAGTCGCGCGAGGATTCGGATCGAGCGGGGAGACGCCGGGTCGACTGCGAGCCAACTGAGAATGCGCAGCTGATCGAGCAGGTAGCCGCGGGACTTCATCAGGTGCGTGGTTTCGGTCCCCTTCATGTGGCTGCGCACCGACAGTTCCCGGGGCACAAAGCAAACGGTCGACCGCAGCATCAGGCGCAACCAGAAATCCACGTCGACGAGCTGGTAGATGTCGGTGCGCAGGCCCCCCGCGTCGAGCGCCAGCTGGCGGCGAAACATCACGCAGGTGGGTTCGCCCACCCAATTTTCCTTGGCGCCGCGCAGCGCGACCTGGCGCACCAACGACGGTCCGTCGTTGCGTTCCCGCAGGTTACGGAAGCGCGAGTGCATCTTGCCGTACCGGCGCTGCCACCGCTCGTCGTCGCCCACCACCTGGCGCGGGGCGAACGCGAGCCCGACCGCCGGGTCCTCGAAGCACCGCGCCAGTGTCGCCAGGGCGCCGGGCAGCAGCCAGTCGTCGCCGTGCACGAACTGGACGCACGTGCCCCGGGCCAGTTCCAGGCATTTGTTGTGGTTCCCGTTGAGGCCGAGGCGGGGCCGATTCTTGACCAGCCGGTCCCCGGGCCGCAGCAGCGCGGCGGCGACAGCGGCGCCGTCGTCCGACGAATCATCGTCGGCGACGATGATCTCGAAGTCGGCGCCATCCTGGTCCAGGATGCTGCGCAGGCAACGCTCGATGGTGGCGCCGTTGTTGTACATCGGCACGCAGACCGAGACCAGCGGGATTGCAGGCGGATCGTCAACCTGATCGGGATTCACCGATGTGGCGCCCTCGGCAGCGCTATCAGAGAGCGGCAACACCCTGGGTCACCCACACGACCCCCCCGAGACCCAGCACGGCCTGGGTGATCTTCAGGCGGTAAGTCAGCAGCCAGGTCTGCATCTTCAGCATGAGCGCCAAGGTCTTCTCAGGCCTGACCAAGTAGCTGACCAGGGGAATCTCGATGACCGCGAGCACCATGAACGTGAAGACGATGAAGACGGAGAACTGCGTGAAGATGCCCGTCCCCGAGGCCATGATGAAGGTCAGCAAAATCACGCCCTCGTAGGGGGGAAACGTCGATGCGGCGCCGACCACGAACGCCGGCCAGAGCGCATCGCCGCTCAGCATCGCCTGGGTGCGCGCGCCTAGCCGCGCGAACAGGCTCTTGGGGCGCTCGTCCTCCACCAGGACCGCCGTGTTGCCGCCACCCACGGTTGTCTCGATTGGCGGCCCAACCGGGACCCGGGCCGCCGCCCGTTCGCGGGCCAACATGACCGCCAGGATCACCAGTGAGAGCACGCCGACGGTGATCATGAGGCGCGGGCCGGAGAAGATGATGACCGCTGCCCTGACCTCTGCGATGGCGGCTGAGGCGGCTCGGATGGCCGCCAACGCGACGTCACGCATCCCTAGCAGCACAATTGTTGCGATCGCGACACCCGATACGATGCCGCCCAGCCAGAAAGCGAACAGGTTCAGCATGGGTCGCCGCCGAGACAACATCACGACGGCAAGCCCCAGCCGCACGGGATCGATCGCCATCCCCAAGCCGGCTACCACCAGTAAGGCCCACATCATTGAGGACGCTACATTGCTGCCGCGTATCCCGTGGCGTTACTGGCGAATTCGTTCGTTGGCCCACGGCGTGCGCACCGCCACCACCACAGCGTCGAACATGTCGGCGAACCGTGCGACGTGGCGTTTAGGCGCCCGATCAACGCAGGCCCCGCGCCCACGTGTGAGCACCCGGGGAGCGGGCTACTTATTGCGCTACCCGTCCGGGGGTGATCCAGGGGTTCCGACGGCACCTTGGATGGTTCAATAGGGGCCAATGGCGGCTTAACGTGCGCATACGCCGTGCTCACGGGTATCCGCGCCAGGAAAACTAGGAAGGGCGGCATGAGGGCGCTCATCTGCGGCATCTCAGGCCAGGATGGTGCGTACCTGGCGCGCCTGCTGCTCGACAAGGGCTACGAGGTGTGGGGAACCTCACGCGACGCGCAGATCGGTGGATTCGCGAATCTCGCGGGCCTGGGCATTCGGGAACGCGTGCGCCTGGAATCCATGGCAGCTAACGATTTTCGCAGCGTCCTGAACGTGCTGCGCAGGACCAATCCGCAAGAGGTCTACAACATGGCGGGGCAAAGTTCGGTCGGCCTGTCGTTCGAGCAACCCGTGGAAACGCTCGAAAGCATCGCCGCGGGGACGCTGAATCTCCTTGAGGCGATACGCTTTCTCGACGAACCGATCCGCTTCTATAACGCCGGGTCAAGTGAGTGCTTTGGCGACACGGCAGGTCGCGCGGCGAACGAAGAGACGCCGTTTCGTCCCCGTAGCCCCTACGCCGTGGCGAAGGCGACGGCGCATTGGCTGGTTGCCAATTATCGCGACGCATACGGATTGCACGCGAGCACCGGCGTGCTGTTCAACCACGAGTCCCCTTTGCGCCCGGAACGTTTCGTGACGAAGAAGATCGTCGCGGCGGCGGTCCGCATCGCCAGGGGCGCCCCCTCGCGTCTCACGCTGGGCAACATCGAAGTCAAACGAGACTGGGGCTGGGCTCCCGAATACGTGGACGCGATGTGGCGCATGCTGCAACAGTCGCGCGGCTCGGATTTCGTGATAGCGACAGGCGAGAGCCACACGCTGGGAGAGTTTGCGGAGACTGCGTTCGCGCAGGTCGGACTGGACTGGCGCGAGCATACGGACCTTTCGGAGGCACTGGTGCGCCCGACAGACATCGCAGAAGGGCTTGGCGATGCATCGCGGGCACGGGAAGTCCTCGGCTGGTCGCCGACCTACCGGATGCCCGACGTCGTCAAGGCAATGGTGGAGGCCGAGTGGGCTTTGAGTGAGCGCCGGTGAAAGTCGCGTTCGACCACCAGATCTTCGCTTTCCAGCGGTATGGCGGCGTCTCGCGCTACTTTTTCGAGCTCGCTCGCCGCCTGCCGGACCACAACGTGTCGGAGGTGTCCATCGTGGCTCCGCTGCACGTCAACAACTATCTGACGGCGGATTCCGCCCGCCCCTTCACGCGGGGCAGGTATGTCCCGTACACCTTCAAAGACACTGCGCGCGTCGTAGGGGCCGTCAACCGGTTCGCCGTGCCGATCGCACTGCGGAAGGCGAATCCAGACATCCTCCACGAGACCTACTACGCCATCAAGCCCATCGGTAGGGCACGGCGCCGCGTTGTCACCGTCTACGACATGATCCACGAGCTGTTCCCCGAAGAGTTTCCCGACGCCGCGCAAGCAACCGCTGCCAAGCGAGCCGCCATCAATCGCGCCGACCACGTCATCTGCATTTCCGAAAACACGCGCCGAGATCTCGTCAGTCTCTTCGGCGTCGACCCGGCGCGCACAAGCGTTGTCCACCTGGGTTATTCGGTGGATGTTGACACGCCCGCCGAGCAGGAACATACGGGCAGGCCCTCCCTGCTCTATGTGGGAAACCGCTACGGCTACAAGAATTTCAAATCTCTGCTGCAAGCCTTTGGTAGCTCTCCGATATTGCGGGAATTCGACCTGGTGGCTTTCGGCGGACAGCCGGTGCTGCCCGATGAGCTCGAAGAGATCGAGCGACTCGGTGTTACGGACAGGGTGCGGTTCGAGTCCGGATCGGATCGTGAGCTCGTCACGCGCTACGGGTCGGCCACCGCGTTCATCTATCCGTCCAAGTACGAGGGGTTCGGGATTCCTCCGCTCGAAGCCATGAGCTATGGGTGTCCGGTCGTGTGCAGCGATGCGGGCCCCATCCCGGAAGTGGTGGGCGACGCCGGGGCCTATTTCGATCCCAACAGCGTCGAGGACCTGCGGGCGACCCTGGAACGCGTCGTGACCAGCGACGAATTGCGGACGGATCTGCGGGACCGCGGCCAGGCCCGGCTAGCATCCTTTTCGTGGGATGATTGCGCGGCGGCCACCGCACAGATCTATCGCGACCTGGTGTAACTCTCGCCGCAGGCGACTCCCACGCCGGGTTTCAGCCCGTGACGGCAGCTATCAGCCGCTCGTGGTCGGCCCAGGCGCGGGAACCGAGCGCGCGGCGCGGCAACCAGGACAGAAGTCCTGAAACACGTGGCGACATTAGGAAACGCAGGGCCAGCGGGTTGATTTTTGCTCGCGTCCAGATATGGAACGTTCCCGCGCTGTACAGGCGCATGCCGAAGCGCTTTCCTATGAGCTCCAGCGTCCGTTTCTGATAGAAGCTGATGTGCTGTCCGGTGGCAAAGCAGTAGTACCACCACGCGTCCGGAGCGGGAGGCTCGCCGGAGAACAGCTCCGTCGAAAAGATGATCGTGTCGGTGCCGGAGCTGCCCAGGAGCTCATCTACGAAGGCCACCGGGTCTGGCAGGTGCTCCAGCACTTCGAAGGCGGTAACGGCTGTGTACGGTAGCTCCCCCGCCTCGCTCATCTCGAAGCCCCTCGCGACCAGGTTGGGGCTGTATTTGTCGGCCCAGTAGTAGTCGAAGCCGATATCCCGCATCAGGCGGGTGAAAATGCCATAGCCCCCGGCCGCGTCCAGGAACCGACCCCGGTGGTCAAACAGGAAAAACAAGACCAGCGACGTCACCCGTGCCAAGTCGAGGTTGCGGACCAGAATTCCCGTGTCTGCGGACGCCACGGGGCTGTCATAGGCTTCTTCCAGCCAGTAAGGCTCTTCCGTCTGCAGTCCGCCACAGTCAGCGCAGAAGTAGTAGCGACATTCGTGCTTGCCAAGCACCTCGTGCTCGAACGCCGTCCTGGCAGCGGAACCGCAAATTCGGCACTGCACGGACATACCCACCCTCCCAAACGTCTTCCGCATATCGACGAGTGCGGAAGAAGGCAGTCATAGCTCGATGCCATGGCCAGCGACCGGCTGCGCCGAGCGGTCGACCGTATCCACAATGTAACTAACCTGGGCGCCGTTCGGCGCCCGTTTGCCAGCTGTAGCACCAACTCGCGCTGGGTAGGACCTCTACTATGAAGCGACGGCAATGCGGGGCGTAGCGGAGTAGCGCCAGTGGGCCCACGATCCAAGGACTTGGGCAGAGGTCTGCATCGACAGGGGTGAGAAATTGGTGAAGCGAGCGCTGATCACTGGAATCACGGGGCAGGATGGCTCCTACCTGGCCGAACTGTTGCTCAGCAAGGGCTATGAGGTCCACGGGCTCATCCGCCGAGCCTCCACGTTCAACACCTCGCGGATCGATCACCTCTACGTTGACCCGCACGACCCCGATGCCCGCTTGTTTTTGCACTACGGGGACCTCATCGATGGAACCCGCTTGGTCACTTTGCTCAGCACCATCGAACCGCACGAGGTGTACAACCTCGCGGCGCAGTCGCACGTGCGCGTCAGTTTCGATGAGCCCGTGCACACCGGCGACACCACTGGCATGGGATCCATGCGACTGCTCGAGGCCGTCCGGCTTTCCAAGGTGCACTGCCGCTTCTATCAAGCGTCCTCGTCGGAGATGTTCGGCGCGTCGCCGCCACCGCAGAACGAGCTAACGCCGTTCTATCCGCGCTCGCCGTACGGTGCCGCGAAGGTCTACTCGTATTGGGCGACCCGCAATTACCGGGAAGCGTACGGATTGTTCGCAGTGAACGGCATCTTGTTCAACCACGAATCCCCAAGGCGCGGCGAAACGTTCGTGACCCGCAAGATCACCCGGGCCGTGGCGCGCATCAAGGCCGGCGTTCAGTCCGAGCTGTTCATGGGCAATTTGGACGCGGTCCGCGACTGGGGATACGCGCCCGAATACGTCGAAGGCATGTGGCGGATGCTCCAGGCGTCCGAGCCGGAGGACTTCGTTCTGGCGACGGGACGCGGCTACACCGTGCGTGAGTTCGCCCAAGCGGCATTCGAGCACGCCGGACTGGATTGGCAGAAGCACATCAAGTTCGACGAGCGTTATCTGCGGCCCACGGAGGTGGACGCGCTGATCGGCGACGCGTCAAAGGCCGCCGAAACGCTTGGTTGGACGGCGTCTGTTCACACTGGCGAGCTTGCGAGGCTCATGGTGGACGCCGACATCACCGCACTGGAGTGTGAGGGCAAGCCGTGGATCGACAAGCCGACGCTCGCTAGGTCATAACGAGGCCGGCTAACGGTTCTGCCGGCGCTTAGTCGCCCGATTGGCGAGCAGCTTGATGGCGGAGGCCGCGGTATTGAACCGCAACGGCGAGCTGTCTGAGTGCGCAACACGAAGTTTCGCCTCCAGCTCATCTATGTCAGAGCTCGCCAGCGCGATCGCCGGATGGGTGAGGGGCCATTGCAATTCTTCAGCGTCCAGCGAGGAGTAAACAGTGTCCCCCGTCGTGTGCGTCGCCTCGGCGTGAAAGCCGATGTTGCGTACTAGATTCCGGGTAGGCGCAACGGAAAGGCCCGCGTTGGCCCATATGCTGTAAACCCACTGGTAATCCCAGGTGTCGATATTGCCGTCGTAAACGCTTTGAAAGACCGATTCCCACTGGTAACGCTCACTGCGCCTCGGAAGATATTGGTCAAAGAGCTTCCTATCCCTGATCTCCGGCCAGCGCGTCATGTTGAGGTCATACTTTGCCCAGGCCCGCCTCCAGGTGGCCCACCCCCACACGTGTGGATATCTGGAGAAGTAGTAGCTGTCCGACGTCGCCACGCGCCCGAATAGATGATTGTCCCCGGAGATCATCATGATGCGCTCGTCGCTCTCGTAGCGATCGAGGAGTTCAGCACAGTACTGGAAGAACGAAGTCGAGGCCACGCAGTCGTCCTCGAGGATTATCGCCTTGTCGACTTGGTCGAAGGCCCAGCCGATGCCGGAAGAGACACGCAACCGGCACCCCAGGTTAGTGTCCGAGAAATTGGTCTGGACTTCGCAGTCCCAGTCGACCTCTTTGGCGATTTCGCGTGTCTCTGAGCACTTCTCAGCCTCGCCGGGCCTATTCGCACGGGGTCCGTCGGCAACGATCAGCAGCTTCTGGGGCTTTGCGGCCCGGATCGTCTCGAACACCTGCCGCGTGGTGTCCGGCCGGTTGAAGACGATGAAGATGATTGGGGGCGTCGTTGTCACAGTCCGGTCCTCGGGGTGGTTCTGGGCTTGAAGTATTCGATCGTCCGCGCGACACCCTCCTCGAAAGTGACTTTCGGGGCCCAATCGAGCTCGGACGCGGCGAGGCTGATGTCTGGTTGGCGCTGTTTCGGGTCGTCGGGAGGCAGGGGCTGGTAAACGGTGGGCGAGGTCGATCCGGTCATTTCCTTGATGAGGGTTGCGGCCTGCTCGGCGGTGAATTCGCCTCTGCTGCCAAGGTTGACGGGTCCGACGAACGAGGGGTCGCTGGCGGCCATTCTCACGAGTCCCTCGATGAGGTCGTCTACGTAGCAGAAGGACCGGGTTTGGCTGCCATCCCCGAACACCGTGATCGGTTCACCCGCCAGCGCCTGGGTGATGAAGGTGGCCACGATGCGCCCGTCCGCGGGGTCCATCCGCGGGCCGTAGGTGTTGAAGATGCGGACGACCTTGATTCGGACGCCATAGCGGCGCGCGTACTCGAGCATCAACGTCTCCGCGATTCGCTTACCCTCGTCATAGCAGCTCCGGGGGCCGAAGCAGTTGACGTTGCCCCAATAGCTTTCGACCTGGGGATGGACGGTGGGATCCCCATAGACCTCGCTGGTGGAGGACTGAAGTATCGTCGCTCCCTTCTGGTGCGCCAGTTCGAGGAGATTTCTCACGCCGGTGTAGTTCGTCTCGAGGGTGAACAGCGGATCGCGCTGGTAGGTCAGCGGCGAAGCCGGGCAGGCCATGTTGAAGACGACGTCCAGCGGGCCCGCCGCAGCCGCATCGATCGGTTGCGTGATGTCGTGCTCGAAGAAAACAAAGCCCGGGTCATCCTCGAGGTGACTGATGTTCTCGCGACTACCCGTATAAAAGTTGTCGAGTCCGAGAACCTCGACGCCGTCGCGACGAAGGCGATCACAGAGGTGGGATCCCAGGAAGCCGGCCGCCCCGGCGACGAGGGCTCTCATTCGTTTCTTTCTCCTAAGTTCTAGTTCCGGCCCATGCCGTAGTACTCAAAACCCTCGGCCCGCAGGCGCTTTGGGTCATAGATGTTTCGGCCATCGAACACGACGAAACCTCGCATTATCGACTTGAGGCGCTGCCACGATGGCCGCTGGAACTGCTTCCATTCGGTGACCAGAAGCAGGGCATCTGCGCCCTCGGCGGCCTCGTACATATTCTCGGCGTACTCGATCGAGTCCCCCAGCGCCTTTTTCGCCTGCACGGTCGCTTCGGGATCATAGGCCCGTAGTGTCGCCCCCATCTCGACCAGCCGCCTCGCGATGACGATGGAGGGGGCCTCGCGCATATCGTCGGTCTGGGGCTTGAAGCTGAGGCCCCAAAGCCCGAAGCGCAGGCCTTCCAGGGTCGTCGCAGGCGACTGGCCTGAAAAATGGGTCACGATCTTGGACACGAGGGCGGATTTCTGCCCGCTGTTGACCTCGTCGACCGCACGCAGCAGGCGCGAGTCCGAGCCCAGGCTCTTGGCGGTATGTATAAGCGCCTGAACGTCTTTCGGCAAGCAGGAGCCACCATATCCCACCCCGGGGAACAGGAATTCATAGCGGATTCGCCTGTCCGCGCCGATCGCCTCCCGCACCGCCGAAATGTCTGCGCCGGCCTTCTCGCACAGGTTCGAGATCTCGTTGATGAAGGAAATCTTGGTCGCCAGGAAGCAGTTCGCCGCGTATTTCGTCATCTCGGCGCTCCTGATGTCCATGGCGATCAAGGGATTGAACGTGCGCAGGAACGGCTCGTATACCTCACGCATAATGTCGAGGGCGCGCTTTGAGTCGCTGCCTATCACCACGCGATCGGGCTTCATGAAGTCCGCGATCGCCGTCCCCTCCTTTAAAAATTCGGGATTGGACACGACGTCGAACTCGTGCCTGGCCTTCTTGCCGACGATCGCCCGCACCTCGTCGGCAGTGCCGACGGGCACGGTGGACTTGTCGACAACGACCTTGTAGCGGTCCATATACGACCCGATGTCATCGGCCACGGAGTAGACGTAGGACAGGTCCGCCTCGCCACCCTCGCTCATGGGCGTCGCGACGGCGATGAAGATCACGTCTCCGTGCTCCACCCCGCGCTGTTTGTCGGTCGTGAAGTCGATGGACCCCATCTCCCGGCTGCGTTCGATGAGCTCGGCCAGTCCCGGCTCATAAATCGGAACCTCACCCTCGAGAAGCCGGTCTACCTTCGCCTGGTCGATATCGACGCAGACGACCTCGTTGCCGCTGTCTGCCAGGCACGCGCCCGTGACCAGCCCGACGTAACCGCATCCGATCACCGAAATCTTCAAGATGACCCCTTCATCCTCTAAGTCGATCGCCGCCCATAGTCTCGCAAGCGCGACGTTCCCATGTGGTTTTAGCGAACGATCGTCGGTGGCGCCTGAGAGGTGAGGACGAGCCGCAGCAGGTCATCGCCGTCCGAGTGGATATCGCAGACGCGACTCGCCACCAGGGCAGCGGCGCCTCCGTCCGGCAACATCAGTGCGGCCCGGCGGGCCGAAGACTTTCCTCCGGTGATGATTTCGTCACCGGCTCCGCTGCCGACGATGTAGGACTCGCATCGGGATCTGGGGGGCCTTGCGCCCGGGCCAGCCCGTCGTCGCTGCCACGCGGGGAAACCGGTCGACGCGCGTAGGAAACGATGATGACGGCGCACGCGACCAGCCATATGAACGGGGTCAAAAACGTCGTGGAACCGGTGACCGTACGGGTCCCGATACCGGGAATCTCAACAGTGCTAATCGGGATAGGTAGCGCGACCTGGGCGACGCTGAGCGCCGCGGCCACACTCACGCAGATGCCAACCGCGCGACGGCGGTCGCCCCGCCTTGCGAGCCGGTCGAATAGCCCGCTTCCGGGCGGCCCGTCGGGGTCTCGAGCGACGAGTGCGGCGATCGGTAAAACGCATACCAGGTAGTAATAGAGGGTTTGTGGCGGGAAGAGTGTGGCGGTGACCAGCAGCACAATGCCGACCATGACCGGCGGCATACGTCGTCCCAGCGCCAGCACGCAAACGACCACGGCGACCAGAACCACGTACCCGACCGCGGATCGCGGACCAATGAGAAAGTCCTCCGGAATCCTGCCGCCGGTCTGTGCGAGCTTGATGTTATCCGGGATCAGAAACACGGCTTTGCTGAAAGAGACGTTCCGACCACTGAAAAGCACCGCATTGGAACCATTGAAGTCGCGGAAGTTGTGGATCGACTCCCCAATTGTCCCGGGAAAGCCCCCCGGCCACGCTAGATACGCGGCGATATTGGAGACCAGGATGCCGGCGATGGCGAGGCCGCCCCACCGCCACCGTCGGGCGGCGAACAACGTCACAGCCAATACAGCGAACGGCGGCTTCACCAGCGCCGCCAGCACCACCATGATCGTGACGAGGCCCCATTGCCGCCGGCACAGCCCGACCAGCAGAACCAGCGCGATTGGTACCAGGAACCCCGTCGAGTTTCCCCGATCGATCACCATCCACGCCGGTACCGCCGCGGCGCCCAACGCCACGAAGACCACCACCCGTTCCAGACCGCATGCCCCGCGGGCCGCCCAGACCGCGGGAGAAAGGACCGAGATCGTCAGCGCGACCAGATAGCCGATCAGCCCCAGCCGCGGGGCGCCCAGCAATTTTCCGAGAAGCCCGAACAACAGGTGTGGGATCATTCCGGCTGCCGGATACTGCATCCGCACCAGCGGGTGCGGCGGCAGCAACGGGTAGGGCGCCCAGGGATCGGGTCGCAACACGGCTTTCACAACCATCGAGTAGTCGCTGAAACAGTGGCGACCGATATGAATTTCCGAATCGACGTAGCAGTCCTCGGGGAACGATACGAGAGAGGAAAGCACGTCGACCGAGTAGTACTGAGTCAGCACGTAAATTACGGCTCCCGACAGGGCGGACCCGATCAGGATGATGCCGAGCATGATGGACCGTTCGGACTCGCTGGCGACCGCCAACACCCGCTTTCGGAGCGGCATCACCGCACCCCGCGTCAACTCGCGGGCTTGCTTCAAACTGCACTCTCCTCGGTTCTCGCAAAGCGGTTGCCGGAGCTGCGGACAATGCGCCCGCATGCCGGAGCGTACTAGGCCGACGTGCGTTGAAAGGGTTTTTCGCGGGCTGGACATGCCCTCGGCACTGCTTGAAGCAGGGCTTCCGAATATCGGCGTGCCACATGGATATCGGCCAGGCCGCAACCCATGTTGAAAACACCCATTCTCGAGTTTGGGGCGGGGTGCCCGGCGTGGCACCGCGCTCGACCGTCCTCGCTTCGGTGCGTGCCGGCGGAAGACTGCCGCATTCACGAAAGTTCGATCCAAGCCTCGACATCCTGGAATGAGCATCTGAAACGATCTCGCCCGGCCGAGAAGCAACCCGCGATGGCTTGACACTCCGGCCAGCCAGGGCACAACCCTTTACCGGAGCGCCTCATCCCGCGACGCCGCAATCACCCCAACCGGTGGGCACTCCGATAACGTACTGTCGAGCAACCAAGACACATCACTGGTAGGACATGAGCAAAGCGGTCGAATCAGTCGGCGTCATTGACCGCGCGGCGCCGGTATACATAGCAGGTCACCGTGGGCTGGTCGGTTCTGCTCTATTGAGGAAGTTTCAAGCCGAGGGCTTTACCAATCTTCTTCTGCTGTCGCGTGCTGAACTCGACCTGAGGGATCGAGATGCGACGTTTGCGTTCATTCTCGAGTCCAAGCCCCAGGTGGTCGTGGACGCCGCCGCCAAAGTTGGTGGAATCCTGGCGAACGACACCTACCCGGCCGAATTCTTGTCAGAAAACCTACGGATCCAGGTCAACTTGCTCGACGCTGCGGCGGAGGCTCGAGTACCGCGCCTGCTATTCCTCGGCTCCTCGTGCATCTACCCGAAATACAGTCCGCAGCCCATCAAGGAAAGTTCGTTGCTTACCGGCCCTTTGGAGCCGACAAACGACGCGTACGCGATCGCGAAGATAGCCGGCATCCTGCAAGTCCAAGCCGTCAGGCGCCAATACGGCCTCCCGTGGATCTCTGCGATGCCAACGAACCTGTATGGACCCGGTGACAACTTCTCGGCATCCGACTCCCATCTACTGCCGGCGCTCATTCGCAGGTACGACGAGGCCCAAGCCGCTCGCGCACCCGGAGTGACGAACTGGGGCACCGGAACCCCCCGGCGCGAGCTCCTGCACGTCGACGACCTGGCGACCGCCTGTTTGTACCTTCTGGAGCACTTCGATGGGCCGAATCAAGTCAACGTCGGTACCGGAGTGGACCACACTATCCGTGAGATTGCCGAGATGGTGGCGGAGGCGGTCGGATACAACGGCGAGACATCTTGGGATACAACGAAACCGGACGGAACGCCACGAAAACTCCTAGACATTTCGGTTTTGCGGGAAGCGGGTTGGGAGCCCGAAATCTCGCTGCGTGACGGCATCGAGGCGACGGTGGCCTGGTATCGCGCCAACATCAGCGCTCTCAGAAGGTAGTTGCGGGTTCGCGACAGCGCCCGTGCTGGCGCAGAAGGCACCGACTCCATTGCTTGACAGCTGCCAACGCCGGTCGCGCCATGGCGCAGTTGACGTACTTTTTCCTCGCTCTACGTACGCGACGTCTCGTCGTGGGCCTCGCCGGTCTCAGCCGCGGCGCCGCTGCGACGGAATGAAAAGTACCGGTGCCCTAAGTAGTTCAGCAGCAGGATGGGGAAAAAGACGATTGCTTGGGCTGGGATGCGGTGCACGCCCAACCCGACCAGTACGGTCAAGCTGACGACGTTGATGCCAAACGTGGTGAGGTAGACGCTCTCGAATCGCAAGGCGTCACGCAGCACGTGGCCCCGCACGCGGAACACCAGCCGGCGGTGCATCACGAAGGCGAACAGCACGCTCAGTACGTGCGAGAGGCCGACCGTCACCAGCGACCCGGCGATCGCGCCGAATTGGCTGTCGACGAAGCGGCCAACCGTCACCGAGCAAGCGACGAATAGCCCAAACCCGACGACTGTGTTGATTGCCCCGACAATCAGGAATGCCACCCGCTGGTCGCGGATGAGCCGGATCAGCGGCCCCGGGGGCGCCGATTCGGGCGGCAGGTCGAATTCCGTCAGGAGAGCTCCTCACCGTCAATTAACCGACACCCTCCACCATCTCGACGGTATCCACATGCGGTCACGCCGGGACGCGCCCCGCGAAGACCGTCTGGGCACCGGTGCCGTCACCGGAGCCTTCGTAGACCTCGGGCTCGAAGCCCGCCTCACGCACGTAATCGACGATGTCGCGGCCGAACTCGGTGAACGTCAGCAAGTCAGCCCCCGCCGGGATGAACCGGTAAGCCCCGCTGCCCCGACCGTGGTAGAGGGCCGGCATCAGGTGCACGATCTCGCCGTCGTCACCTATATAGGCCCGCGCTTCCGTAGTCTCGCGCGTCCATACGACCGGCACCGTGAAGACATGACGGCCTCCGGGCCGCAGGACCCGCCGCGTCTCCGCCAGCGCGGCCCGGAAGTCGTGGACGTGCTCTAGGGTGTCGGACGACAGGACCAGGTCGAAGGCCGCATCGGGGTAGGTGAGGTGACAGATGTCTTCGTTCCGGGTGCCATCGACGACCTCGCCCAGTCGCTCTGACCCCCGGTAATCGGAGAACACCAGCCGCGGCAGCCGCTGCAGCAGAGCGTGCAGCGATCCGAGCGAGCCGATGGTGTTTATTTCGGCCACGTCGAGGACGCGGAACGCGGAGTCTTCGATCAATTCAGCGAAGGATCCGCACCCTGGCGGGCCGTAAAGGGCCACGAGGACCTCGGCGATCCGCCTCACTCTCAGGTTGCTGCAGCAGAATCGGCAGAACATGCTTTCGCGCCGGACGTAGGCCTGCGACACGCTGGTATCGGACCAAAAGGCGTGCATGTCGTTGGGGATCGTCCACGAATTGAAGGCAAAGACGGTGTCGGCGCCACAGGCCGCACAGCGGCCGGTCTCGTCTGCGCGGCGGTCGGACCGCGGGCGTAGGTTGAGCAGCACCGGCCTCCCCACCCGGGCTTTCGCCGCCGCCACCAGGCTCACCTCGGCGAGGCTCCTGTGGCGGACGACGCAGTCAACCCAGGCTGCGCCGGAGCATCGATGGCCGCATTTAGGGCAAGTACAGTGCGATGTTTCATAGTCGGTACCACAGATTTGTACGCGGACACGCGTTGAAAGTGATCATGACTCGCTCTCCGGGTTAGCAAGGGGCGTTGCGGTTCGGACGCATTGGTAACACGTCGATCCGCTACCTCGGACATGCCGCGCGATATGTCAGAAGCCTAGCGCCAAGATAAGTTAGGAACTAAATTACTGAGCTGGCGGAGTCAATCACGCCTGTCGCAGCTGGTCATCGTCCGTGGTCTTGGGATACAACTGGTTCGTTCACGGGGGCCTAGCGTTTCGTTGCGCCACAATCCCGCCGAATGCGTGACCGAACACTAGGAGGCAGCGCTGTGACGCCATTGGTATCGGTGGTCGTGCCGGTGTATAACGGCATCGAGTTCATCGATGCGGCCATGCAGTCGATCCTGGCGCAGACCTTCACCGACTTCGAACTGGTGGTTTCGGACAACGCGTCCACCGACGGCACCTGGGAGGCGCTGCAGCGCTACACCTCCGACCCCCGGGTCCGCCTAACCCGGCTGGCGTCCACCATTCCAGCCGCAGAGAACTTCGACCGCGTAACCAACCTCGCCACTGGCGAGTTCGTGAAGCTGGTTTGCGCCGATGATGTGCTCTATTCCAATAACCTCGAGGTGCTGGTAACGGAACTGACAGCGCACCCATCAGCGGTGCTAGCTGCGAGTTCAAGGGATGTCATCGACGCCACCGGAAAGATAGTGTTGCGCAACCGAGGGCTGGCCGGGCTGGGCGGTGAGGTCACCGGCAGCGACGCCATTCGGCGCAGCGTGCTCGCCGGCACTAACATTTTCGGCGAGCCGCCATCGATCTTGTTCAGGCGCGCGGCCCTGGTCAACGCCGGCGGCTGGGATTGTCGCTTCCCCTACATGCTCGATCTGGCAACGTACTGCGCGGTGCTACTTCAAAGCAATGGCAATGTCGTAGCAGTAAATCAGCCACTCTGGGCATTTCGAATCAGCATTTGTCAGGAGAGCGTGCGAGGGCAGATGCAAACTCAAGCCGACCAGGTCATCGGCTTTTATCGAGCGTTGGCCGCTGAGCATCCCGGGCTGCTGGCCCGGCGGCACCTACTCATCGGGAGCGCGCTAGCCCGGATAAACACCCTTGGTCGGCACGCGGTGTACCGCTGGCTTGGCCTGGCGCGCCTCGAGGCGGCCGCTGGCCGAACCTAGTAGGACATCGCTTGGTGCCGCAGTAGATCGTCGTACACGCGTTTGACTGCTACGGGAAATGGAGTGATCGCCACGTTTTGGAAATCGGGCCGGAAGTCTGTGCTCAGCCGCAAGTCCCGAACGTGATAGCTCGAGGACGTGCTGGTCCCGAGGGCGATCCGGACCGTGCGATGGGCAACCTGTTGCACCGTCCGTACGACGGTGCACACGGACGCGGGTTGTTGTGACGAAATGTTGCGCAGCACCGGCGTCGACGGCTGATTGTGCACCGCGTTCTCGACCAGCGTGCGCACCATCGCGGCGGCGTCATCGACGTATAGGTAGTCGCGGAGTGTCTCCATCGGCACGAAAACGTTCAACGATTGTCGCGTGATTGCGGCTCGGCACATCTGACTGACGAGACCCTGCTGTTTCACCAGGTTCTGCCCGGGCCCGACGAGGTTTGAGAACCGTCCGATGACGAGTGGGACGTGGCCTGCGAGCGTCGTCTGGAGGATCTCCTCGTGGACGAGTTTCGTTTCGCCGTAGGGGCTCAGCGGCCGTGGCGTCGTCGACTCGCTGAACGGCGGATGCGTCGACCCGGCATAGACGCCGCCCGCCGAGGACGAGAGGAAGACCGCACCCCGACCAGTCGGCCGCGCATCTCGCATCCTCTCGAATAGGTGAGAGACGATGCGCGTCTCCGCGGCAAGTTTGTCGGCCGTGGTACCCACCACCCCGCTGCCGGCGGCCCAAATAACCGACCAATCGTCGTTTCCGGCCTGTCGGATGAATCGCCTGAGGTCGGAGTCGAGCACCTCGACCGCCCCATCGTGGTTCTCCCACGGCACCCGCAGTTCCTCGAACTTCGTGCCGATAGCTCGCGACACCGCCCTGCCGAGCAGTCCACCGCGACCCACGATCCAGGTAAGCACCGGTCACTCCGCTGCCGTGCTGCCGAACACGTCACCGGGATCGCGCACGATGACATACACCGGCTTACCCATGGCCATATTGGCCGAAGCCGCGATGTACTCGGCGATGATCCCCAGGGCGAACAAGACGGCTCCGCCGACGACCATTACCGCCACGAACACAGACGTCCACCCCTGCACGCTGACGTGCCCGATCACCTTCTGGAACGCGCTGTAGATCGCCACGGCAAAACCGAGCAGCGCGAACAGAATCCCCATCATGGAGACAAAACGCAGCGGCCGGGTACCCGACGAGATGACCAGCCGCCAAAAATGCGCGACTAGCCGGCTCAGTGTGTAGGCACTCGCCGGTCTCCCCTCTTGGCGCATCGACACCGGACAGGTCGAAGGGTTGGCGACAACCCAACAAAGAGCGACGTCCAAGAAAACCCCTGCGCCGGTGTATGCCGCGACGCTTCGTCCAGCCTCGCCCAACATGAGTCGATAGCTGTGGAAGGCTTTGGGCCCGTCCGACGACATCAGGACATGCACGAACAACCACTTGGTCAGCCAAGACGCCGCGTTGCGCAAGGGACCGTGCGGTGGTCGGTTTGTTGGCGCGGCGTAAACGAGTTGTGTTCGGTCCCGGTACGCCGTGTCGAGCATGTCGCCGATGTAGGCCGGATCGTGCTGTCCGTCTTCGTCCATCGTGACGATCCAGTCGCCACCGGACGACGTCATGCCCGCGAGCGTCGCGGGATGCTGTCCGAAGTTGCGAGACAACCATATTGGGCGGATCCATTCGCCGCCCGCAGCCAACTCGCGCACGACTTCGTCGCTACGGCGAATGCCCCGGTCCCACACCAGGAGCACCTCGTCGACGCGGAACTGACGGCCGTCGGGGGTTTTCTGGGTCGAACGAAGTTGCTCAAGCTCCTTGACCACGCCGGACAAGGTCTCAGCTCCGCTGTAGACCGGTATCACAACGCTGACCGAGTCCACTCGGCTCAATTGGCCGTCGCCAGTCACGCGTTGCCTCCCCAACGGACAGGTTCAGAGAGGTGACTTTACCCATGGAAGACCGATTTTGTGGGGCAATTGTGATTCCGCTGGCCACAGCTGAGTGACGTCGACCCGCACTGCGGCCTGATGTCGGCAAAGGGATAACGGCCTAGTGCCGAGTTGCCTACGCCCCAGGCCGTTGGATGTTCGGACCCGATGGAGGTGACCGTGGTTTGTCTCGCGGTTTCTGCCCTCGGGACAGCCGTCGCCGTGTACGCTCACCGCGTGTCGCTCCTAGCAACCTGGAGCGTGAGGGCGCGAAGTATCTAACCGTTGGGGGTTTTCTCTCTAATTCGTCTCGTTTTTGGGAAAGCGTTCAATTATTCCTGCCGATAGATTTGGGTATATGACTGTCATAGGTGAAGTTAGCTCGATTTGCTGCCGTCGATTAGCAGATCGACGAGGTAATTACTCGAGGCAGGACCATCTCAAGCGTAGGCGAGTTCAATGAAAGCCGTCTTATTGGCGGGCGGCCTGGGCACTCGCCTCAGAGAGGAAACCACAATCCGCCCCAAACCGATGGTGGAGATAGGCGGCCGACCGATCCTGTGGCATATCATGAAGCTGTACTCTCACCACGGTATCCACGACTTTATCGTTTGCTGTGGCTATAAGGGCTACGTTATTAAAGAATATTTTGCCAACTATTTCTTGCACATGTCGGACGTCACTTTCGATATGTCCGCCAACAAGATGGAAGTGCATGAGCGCCATGCGGAACCCTGGCGGGTGACGTTGGTGGACACTGGCGAAGACACACAGACGGGCGGGCGCCTCAAGCGTGTTGCCAGCTACATCCGAGATGATGAGGCTTTCTGCTTCACCTACGGTGATGGGCTGAGCGACGTAAACATAAGCGCGAGCATCGAATTCCACCGTCAGCATGGCCGGCACGCCACGATCACAGCGGTGCTTCCGCCGGGGCGTTACGGGGCCATCGAATGCGCGGGCGACCGCGTCACGCGCTTTGTCGAGAAGCCACGTGGCGATGGTGGCCTGATCAACGGCGGATTTTTCGTCCTTAAGCCCGCGGTTCTCGATTACATAGAGGGCGACGAGATCTCTTGGGAAGGCGCGCCATTGAGTCGTCTCGCTGCAGATGGCGAAATGATGGCCTTCGAGCATTCCGGCTTCTGGCAACCCATGGACACACTACGAGAGCGGAACCTGCTGGAAGATCTGTGGAATAGCGGCGCAGCCCCGTGGAAATGCTGGCGTTGAACGTGGTCGGAAGCCGGATCCTTGAAAAAGCAGTCGATGACACGGCCGATTGGTATCGCCGATCGCCGGAATTTTGTGGCGCATCGAGTGCCGACCGACTGGACGCTTACATCACCGATGCGGTGGCATCAGATCTGGCTTGGGCGCCGGCATGAGGATCCTCGACACCCCGATTGCCGACCTGAAGCTCGTACAGTCCGTGCCGCACCACGACGCCCGCGGCGCGTTCGTTCGCCTTTTTTGCGCGCAGGAGCTCCAACCCGCGCTGGGCCACCGCCAAATCGCGCAGATTAACCACTCCAGAACCAACGACGCCGGGGTTGTGCGGGGCATGCATTTTCAGCATCCCCCGCATGCCGAAATGAAGATGGTCCGCTGCCTTCGCGGCCGGGTCTGGGACGTGGCGGTCGACCTTCGGGCGGGATCTCCCACTTTTTTGCAGTGGCACGCCGAGGAGTTGGCACAAGACGACGCGCAGATGTTCTTAATCCCAGAGGGATTCGCCCACGGCTTCCAAGCCCTGGAGCCGGACAGCGAACTGTTGTACCTACACACGGCGTTCTACCACCCACCTTCGGAGGGGGGTCTCCGCTACGACGACCCGCGGCTCGCCATCGCCTGGCCATTGTCCCCAAAGGGCCTTTCGCCTCGTGACCTTTCCCATCCGCTGCTGGACGTTGATTTCACGGGAGTCGCGCTATGAAATGCCGACACTGCGGCACGCCCGTACAACACAGCTTCGTGGACCTGGGATTCGCGCCCCCCTCGAACGCCTACTTGGATGCCGAAGACCTGTCTAACCCAGAGGTGCATTACCCGCTGCGCGTTAAGGTGTGCGACCGGTGTTGGTTGGTACAGACCGAGGACTACGCCCGCGCGGAGCAACTGTTCAGCGCCGACTACGCCTATTTTTCCAGCACCTCGAGCAGTTGGCTAAGTCATGCGGCCGGCTACGTACAGATGATCATCGAGCGACTGCAACTGGGGCCTGAGAGCTTCGTCATTGAAGTCGCATCCAACGATGGCTACCTGCTGAAGAACTTCATGGCAGCGGGCGTTCCTTGCCTAGGAATCGAGCCGACAGCGAGCACCGCCGCGGCCGCCGAGGCGCTGGGGATCCCGGTCAGGCGGGAATTCTTCGGCGAAGCTCTCGGGCAGCGACTGGCCGGTGAGCACCGTCTGGCGGATCTGGTGCTAGGCAACAATGTGTATGCCCATGTGCCTGCCATCAACGACTTCACTCGTGGATTGGCCGCTGTGCTGAAGCCGGAAGGCACCGTCACGCTGGAATTCCCGCATCTATTGCCGTTGATCGAGGGGTCTCAGTTCGACACTATCTATCATGAGCACTTCTCATACCTGTCACTCACGGCTGTGGCGCGCGTCTTCGCCGAGGCCGGATTGCGCGTGTGGGACGTCGAGGAGCTATCCACGCACGGAGGCAGCCTGCGAGTGTATGGCTGCCATGCCGAGGCAGCAACCACGACTACGGACCGGGTCGGATTGCTGCTCATGCGCGAGGAGCAGTTTGGGCTAAAGCGGCGCGAGACATACACCCAGTTCCAGCAGCGTGCCGACCGGGTGAAGGACGAGCTGTTGGCCTTCCTGATCGAACAAAAGCGCGCCGGCCGGCGCGTGGCGGCCTACGGCGCCGCGGCGAAAGGCAACACGTTGTTGAACTACGCAGGTGTCAGGCCAGACTTATTGCCCTACGTCTGTGATGCCGCGGTGTCCAAGCAGGGAAAGTTCATGCCGGGCAGCCACATCCCTATCCGTTCGCCTCAGGCACTGCGCGAGAGCCCGCCAGACTATGTGGTCATCCTGCCCTGGAACATCGCCCACGAGGTGCGGAACCAATTGGCGGACCTCGCCGACAGCGGCACCCGTTTTGTGACCGCGGTTCCCGAGCTGAGCTTCATGTGAAGTGCCGCATCCCTTACGACGCCATCGATTACCGAACTCTGGGTCTCCGGCCGGGCGCACATTGCCGCCCGGGCAGTCGCGCCTACTGGGTGTTGCCGTAAGTCCATTCCGGGAGATTGGGTATCCACTGTCCCCGGAGCTGAACGACCTCGCTCATCACACGTCCTGCCGCACGCCGACCAGCCGCGGTGGATCAAAAACGTTCTCGGCCTTCGCCCCAAACCGCAATAGGTCACGACGACCGTACTCGTCGGCGATGCGTTCGGCGAGTTGTCGAACGGTCACCGCTTGGCCTGAGCAGACGTTCACGGCGCCCTGTTGCTGTCCGAGCGCGACGTCGGCGATCATCCCAGCGGCGTCTTTGACGTCAAGGAAGTCACGCACCTGATCGCCGCGCGTGAGGAGGACTTCTTGCCCCGCCTCTAGTTGCCGACGAATGTAGGGCACCAGTCTCCGCTCGTCTTCGCCTTCCCCGTAAAGGTAGAAGACCCGGCACCAGACGAAGCTCACATCCACCGTGCTAAGAAAATGGCGGAGCACCTGAGAGGCCGACGCCTTGCACGCGGCATACAAGGTGCTCGGCACCAACGGGGTGTCTGTCGTCATCAGGCCCGCGGAGGGGTCGTACTCCGCGCATGTTCCCACACCAACAAATCGCTTGCCTCCGACCGCTGCAAATGCGGAGGCCAGGTTGAGGGTGCCGGTGAGACAGGTAAGGTTCAGTGGCGAGGTCAGGTACTCCCCCGGCTCAACATGCCAAGCAGCATGGACGATCGTTTCCGATCCTTCGAGCAACTCTTCCAAACGCCCGCTTGCTTCGGTAAACAAGTCCGGCGTCTGCACGACCTCAAGCGCCCCTCGTGACGGGACACCTTGCAGGCGGGACGGATCGCGGACCAGCACCCTCACCGAGCAATCCCGTTCAAGCAGGTTGCGCAGAATCTGCCGCCCGACGAACCCCGTTGCTCCGGTCAAGGTAACGGTCATGGGCGCCCCACCTTTTTCACGGACTTCTCCAACGCAGGTCGCCATCAAGAAACCCTGAAGCCGTCAATTCCTGAAGCCTCCTGAGTCGGATTCTGCTCGACGCTCTGAACTCGGCGCTGAGTCCAGGTACTTGAGCAAGGTTGGCCGCAAGCTCTTGGATGGCGTCTTCGAACGTGACACGGGGCTGATGCTTCGGCGCAATTTGTTGCCACATCGAAAAGTCGACTCGATAACTACGTGTGTCCGGCGCCGCATTCGAATTGACCGAGACCGCAATACCCCCCAGGACCGAAGCGACGGCATCAGCCAGGTCGCGCATGCGGAAGTTCCAGTCGGCGTGCCCTACATTCACTACCAGATGAGCCGGAAGTGATTGCCGGTCCGGGCCAACGGCCCATTCGATTGCCAGCGCCATGTCTTTGACGTGTATCAAGGGCCGCCACGGGGAGCCATCCGAAAGGACGACAATGCGACCCGTGGTCAGCGCTGAAGCGACGAAGTCATTGAGAACCAAGTCAAGTCGAACCCGGGGGCTCCATCCACAAGCGGTGGCGAAGCGCAGGCTCGTGACTTGGAAGTTTGGCGTCGCCAGGGCTTGAAGGTCACTTTCCGCTGCGATCTTGGAGCGGGCGTACTCGGTTTGTGGATCAAGAAGACTTGCCTCAGTACGGTCGTTATCTCCGCGACCGTAGACACTGGCACTGGAAGCAAGTACAAACGCCTTAGATCCATGTTCGCGGGCTAGCGACGCTACTCGGACAGCTTCCTGGTGGTTGATTTGACGCGTCAGGCTGGCGAAGCGATCTCCCATCGGATCATTCGAAATTGCCGCGAGGTACACGATGCATTCGTACCCCGCAATGTCCTGCGCGGTCAGGTCGCGAACATCCTTGAACCTAAAGCTGTCATACAGCACCTCAGGAAGAGGTCCCGCTCCGTCGCACTGATCGGCGAACCAACCTGCATCAATGCCGTGAACGTCTATGTCCGGTGAGGAGCACCTTAGCCTGGTAACCACCTCTGGGCCGACATACCCCGATCCACCAATGACGAGGATTCGCTTCATCTGAACTCCATTACCGAGAACCAAAAATAGTGGGTGGACTCTAGCAACAAGACGGCCTGTCGGATAATGATTTGAACCCCTCGGTGCGCTCCGACACCCCCATTCGAAACCTTAGCCGCCAGCCGCGCGCCCGTGCCGCGCGGGCGGCAGCCTCGAGTTCGGCCTGCGGAACGTCATGGGAGGTGCTGACTGCGCCGGTCTGATCTGGCGTACGACCAGCCCATCGAGCGAAAGCATGATCCGCACCACCTGGCGGTTGCGTCCACTAAGCTGGTGCGCAAGACGGGTCGTGGATGAGGGCCGGGTCGGAACGAATGGATGTGCTTCACCGGTGATTCTCCGAGAGACCATCCAGAGTCACTCGAGCAACGGAATCGGCCCGACAACCGCTGCCCACGATGTCGAGCGGCCGCAGGCACAGCAGCGTGCGCGTAGGGCAGCACAATGGGTATCGGCGGCGCCAACTCGACACCCGGACCGCCGCATTGGATCTGGCGATCCCGACAATCTTCAGACCTAGCTCAACTGGCTCGATGCTGCTGCAGGCGCCCGAGTGCCGCGCTGCTGTCTCTCGGTTCGACCATACCTTTGGCGAGATCTCCGTTATGGCGGCGAAGGCCGTAGGCTATGGCGGCGAAACTCCATGGGACCCAACGAAACCAGACGAAGCAACAACCAAACTGTGGAACGTTTCGGTTCTGCGGGAAGCGTGTTGAACGTCCCAGATCGCCGCTGCGCGTCGGCATCGAGACAACGGGAGCCCGCTTTTCTCGATCGCAAGGGTAATGCGGCAATGAAGAGCCATCGCGCCTGCTAGCAGCGTGTTAGTGTGGCGCGGTGAGTTTGTCCCAACGTGCTCGTAACATCCTGCGTCGCACCGGTATCGAGTTGTCGCGTTATGATCCCGCACTCGACTGGAAACGCAATTTTATGCATCAACTGACGTCGAGCCGGGTGGACGTAATCCTCGATATAGGCGCCAACTCAGGGCAATACGCGGCCGGCCTCCGGGCCGCGGGCTTTGAGGGTCGCATCGTGTCCTTCGAGCCCCTGTCGGGTCCGTTTTCCGAGTTGGAGGCCAGGGCCGCTCGTGATCCGCTCTGGGAGCCCCGCCGCTGCGCGCTGGGTGACTCCGACGGCACGATCTCGATAAATGTCGCGGGAAATTCCGGCGAGAGTAGTTCCATATTGCCGATGTTGGCAACTCATCGGGAGGCCTACCCGCCCGCGAACTATGTTGGCACCGAGGAGGTGCAGATGCGGCGACTTGACTCTGTGGCAGCGGAAATTCTCGGGCCGGCCGATGTGGCTTTCCTGAAAATCGACGTTCAGGGGTTTGAGAAACAAGTGCTGGCTGGGGGCAATTCAACGGTGAATCAAAGTTGCGTAGGCATGCAAATGGAACTGTCTTTCCTGCCGTTGTACGAAGGCGGCATGCTTATTCGGGAAGCTCTCGATATCGCGTATTCGTTGGGCTTCACGCTGACCGGGCTATCGCCTTGTTTCACCGATTTGCGTAATGGCCGAACACTTCAGGCCGATGGCATCTTCTTCCGCGCGGAGGGCTGACGGGAATGCCTGCAACCCCATTGTTTTCGATCGTCGTGCCCGCCTTCAACGTTGCGGCGACCCTTCGGACCTGCTTCGACAGCATCGCAGGTCAAACTTATGGCGACTTCGAGGTGGTTCTGGTCGACGGCGGTTCGACGGATGACACCCTCGACATCGCCAACAGCTACGCTTCGGCCCTCGGCACGCGTCTGGTCGTTCACTCGGGTCCCGACGAGGGCGCCTACGATGCCATGAACCGCGGCGTCAGCATGGCGACGGGCGCCTGGCTCCTTTTCTTGGGTGCCGATGACGCCCTGTACGAGGCGGACACACTTGCCCAGGTAGCCGCATTCCTTGACGCACACGACCACAGCGACCTTGTGTATGGCGATGTAATCATGCGTTCGAACTCGTCCCGGTACGCGGGAGCCTTCGACCTCGACCGTTTACTTTTCGAACAGAACATCTGCCACCAGGCGATCTTCTATCGCCGCGAGCTCTTCGCCGGCATCGGGCCCTTTAACCTGCGCTATCCCATTTGGGCGGACTGGGATTTCAATATCCGCTGCTTCTCCAACCCGGCGCTGGTAGCCCGCTACATGGACATCGTCATTGCGCGCTACAACGACACGGGCGGCATAAGCAAACGCAAGGACAACGCGCTGAAAAAGCGGCTGCCGTCGTACTTCCATTGGGCCGCGTTGGAAATGACCCGCCGGACGCTCTCACGTTTGCGGCGACACATCGTCGGCGGCTGGCGCGCCCGCCGCACGCGGTCGGCACCACTTCAAGGCTGAGCGATGGGCGTGACGCACCCGATCAGACGCTTCGCGCCCAAGCCGAATAGAGACGCCACCAACGGATTTCGATCTGGGCGCTCGGGCACTCATGCATGCCTCGGCATTTCGAGGCGCTAAAGTGTCGGCGTTAACGCCGGATCACCCTCAGCACGTTCGAGGCTTCGTCGTGCTCCGGCAGCGAAGAACAGCCCCACGCCCAGCGCCAGGAACGCGGGGCCCATCGCGAGTATCAGGCGGACCGCCGTTGCGGTGGCGTCAGCGAGCGATCCCTTGAGCCACATGCGATTTCGGGCCCCGGCATTGTCTGCGTCGGCGGGCCGGATTTCCGGCGGCAGGATCGCCCTGACATCGGGGTCTTTGAGGACTGCTGCCAGGTACGTTGGGTTTGGGTAGGAGAGTTCGATTCCGTGGCCAGCGCGGCTCTTTGACTTCAGATCGTCGACGTTTCCGGTCGCGAGGTAGGCCTGGACCTTGATCATCTCTTGACGTGCCGCCTTGCTCCAGTCGATCGCCCCAAGCACGGATCCGTAGTAGGCCAGCGCTCCGACGACTGTTACCACCGTGAATACCCAAGCCACGGCGCCACGCGCCGCGTGCCGGCCGAACCGCATGCCGCGCGCGTCGTCGGCGAGCGCGAGGACCGACATCAGCCCGACGGCATAGGCCAAGACCATGACGTCGGTGTACCGGATTGCAATGCGAACGCCGCGGCCATAGGCGAACAGCACAAACTGGATGCCGAGCCACGCCGCGATTCCGACCACCACCCACGCACGGTCGGAAATGCCGGGGCGCCGCGCGACCGTGCGGTAACAGAACCAGGCCGTCGGGACCAACGCGGCGCCGACCAACACGGCAAACGCGAACAAACCCTGGATGAACGTCCACGGGCTGCTCATCGGCTTCGCGATCGACACCGCCCACAGAATCATGGCCAGAGACGCCGACGCCATGACCACGAGGCCGGCGAACTCACGACGGCACCGCCTTCTCGCGTTGGCCGCGATCTGCAAGGCCACCAGGGCGCCCGCGGCGAGAATGGTGGCCACGCCTGTCGCGAAAGAGAAGTAACTGAGGACCGCGAAGGTCAATCCGCACAACCAGCGCACGGAGAACGGCCGCGCGGCGGCCAACATTATGAGACCGCCGATACCGAAGAACAACGCGAGGTACACCTGGTCCTGAAACCCCCACAGCGTGTTCTCGTAGACGGGAAGCGAACCAACGAAAGCGACGAAACACGCCAGCAGCATTCGGCGTTGCGGCGCGACAAGGGGCACCAGCACCGACGCAAGCCACGTGATCGCCGCGGTCTCGACGATCGCTCCGAAGATCATCTCGAAGCGCGTGTTCCACTGGCCGGCGAGCTCGAGGTGGACCAGTGCGAAGATGCGAGAAACGAAGATGCGGTGTTCGTTGTGCGGGGCGAAGAGATCGGCGACAGACAGTACGCCCCGCAAATACCGCGAATAGAGGATCCCCGCCTCGCCGGCCCACTGGTCCGACAGGGGCACCGGCGAACCGAGGGACGAAATGGTGATGAGCTTGGCGCCGAACACCATGCAGGCAATCGCGGCCAGCAGGGCAATCGTGCCTTTCGTTCGTGGCCGCGTATCTCGTGGCGCGACCGTCGGCGCTGCCCCGGCTTCGTCATGATCGCCCGGGTCATGCGTCGTCAATTCATCGTGCTCACGCAAAGTCATGACGTGGCCTTTCGCGCCCAGGCGAGTGCCCCCAGCGATGCCAGGCCGCCCGTCCAGCGCAGCACCGGACGTCGCATGGCCAGCCCATACCAACGCAAATAAGCGGGCAGCCAGCCGACCAGATCGAACCTGCTGGTGCCGGCGGTTCGGTCGTCCCAGCTGCTCGGGACCTCATCAATGCGATAGCCCAGGAGATGCGCCTTGGTCGTGAGCTCGAGCCCGACCTCGAATCCTTGCCCACTCTCCACCGGAACCTCCTCGAGAAAGCGGCGGCTGTACGCGCGGAAGTTCGTGGTGGCATCGTGAGTCGCGACGCCGCCCACGTAATGCAGGCTCAGCCCGGCGGTCCTCGACATCAGCGTCTTCAGCCGGGGCCCCCCGCGCTGCGTGCCGCCGCGCATATACCGTGACCCGCTGACCACGGCCGCGCCCTCATCGCGGATCTTGGCCGCCATCAACGGAATAACCGATGGTGGATCCGACAAGTCCGCCATGCTGGTGACGACGACGTCACCGCGCGCGGCGCCGAAGCCGGCGATCAACGCATTCGCCACGCCTTTCCCGAGCGAGTTCCTAACCAGCCGCACGCTTTCGGGCCTGTCGGGCATGGTGGCCAGCGCCGGCAGCGTGGTGTCCTCATCGAAGTCGTAACAGACGAGCAGTTCGTGCGGGGTGCCCGCCAGCGCCTCGGTAAGCCTCCTGACGCACACCTGGATGTTTTCGCCCTCGTTGTAGACCGGGATGACCACACTCACCAGACGATCGCCGACCTCGGACGAAGGCGCCGGCTTGCGGGCGCGAATTACGAACTGCTTGCCCAAGATTCGCCACGCCGGCCGGGAACGCAGATACATCCGCACCAAAATCGGCGCTTGCGGCAACGGCGAAGACGACGTGTACGGTAGAAACCTGCCGCAGCTTTCCATGATCTCGAAGTCACAGGAGACCAGCAACTCGCTCAGGGAGCGATCGCTGATTGGCACGATGTGATCCCAGAAGTCCCAATAGTCGCCGGGGACGAAGCGGATGTTCGGCCCCATCGCGATGAGATGCCCGCCCGGCTTGAGCACCCGGCGGGCCGCGGCGATGGTCCGCTCGACCTGTTCCTTGCTTCGCAGGTGTTCCAGCAGGTTGCTCGTGAAGACGACGTCTACCGACGCGTCCTCGAGGAAACCGAGGTCGTCGGCGCGACCATGGTGAAACTCGACGCCGGGCTCGAGCATGCCCGCGCTGTCCGGGTTGAGGTCGACGCCGATCCGGCGCGCCGCCTGCACATGGTTCAGGAACTCGCCATAGCCGCAGCCGAGGTCCACCACCGTGTCGCTGCGTCTGATCCACGCCTGGAAGAAGTCCCTGACCAGTACCGACCAGACGGCCGATCGCGACTCGCGCGCATGGCCGAAACGATTGCGGTAGAGCCGCTGCAGGTCGGGCTTACCCGCGATGCACATGGCGTTATGGGGGCGACGGCCGTCGCATGTCAGATGGTCCCGGCCTCGACGGCGTTGACGACCCAGGGGATGACCTCGTCGAGCATCGATTCGAGCGTCGTGGTCGCCTCGAATCCGAGCACCTCGGACGCCTTGTGGACATCCGGGGAGCGCAGCTGGACGTCGTGCTCGAACGGCGGATCGCACTCGTATCGGAACTGGCTGTCGGACCGCATTTTTTTCCAAATGAGTTCCGCGAGCTGCAATACCGTGGTGGCTTCGGGCGTCGAAAGGTTGAAATCGCCGTTGAGCGCGGCCGGATGTTCCATGCATACGCGAATGCCGCGGGCCAGGTCGCCCCCATAGGTGTAGTGCCGCACCTGGCTGCCGTCGCCCAGGATGTGCAACGGATCCTGGCCCTTTGCGACTTTCTGGATGAGGTCCGGCACGACGTGACTCATTGCGAGTTTGACATTGCCGCTTGGGATTTCACGGCCGCCGAGCGCCCGCTGCTCCCCGGTGCCCACACAATTGAACGGACGGATGATCGTGTACGGGAGGCCGTACTGTTCATGTGCACCGAGCGCGAAATACTCACACGCCAGCTTCTGGAACCCGTAAGTGCTTGTCGGCGGCGGGCATTCGGTGATGTGTTTCTCCGGTGTCGGGAATACAGTGGCGTTCTCGAACACCATCGACGAACTGATCACGTTGATCTTCTTGAGCCAGCCCTTGCGATAGGCGTGGATGGCGGTGTCGAAATGGGCGGCCGCGATGCGCTCGTTCTCGGCCAGCAGATCGTAGGCATATTCGTGGAAGTACGTGATGCCGCCGATGCGGGCCGCGCTGGCGACCATCTGGTCGCAGCCCTCGACCAGTCGGAACATCAGGTCCAGGTCTTTGACGTCACCCTGGACGAAGTGGTAGCGCGGGTGATTGTCGTAGCTCTTCTCGACCTGGCCGTATTTCGAGTAGTTGTCGATCCCGACGACCTCGTGGCCGCCGCGCAGCAGCTCGTCGACCACGTACCCGTTGATGAATCCGGCGCTACCGGTTACGAGAACTTTCACTTGGCCGAAGTCCCGGTACCGAGCGTCGCCAACGGGGTCCCGTTCGTCGCGCCCGAGTCAACCTCCGTGACGTCCAGACAGCCCCAGACGTCCTCGACGATCTTGTCTTTGGCGATCTGCAGGCCGCGGTAGATCGAGTGGGGGACGCCGACGACGATGACGTCTGCGCGGCCCAGAACGGCGTCGAGTGCGTAGTAGTCCGGGCCGTTTAGGAACGGGTCGTGCAACATCACCTTCTTGGCCTCGAGCGTGAGCAGGTGCCGGAGCTTGAAGCTCAGCGAGTCGCGGGTGTCGTCGCAGTCGGCCTTGAATGTCATGCCCAGGAGGCCAACGGTCTTGTCGCGCAGATCGACCCGGCGCTTGAGCATGTTGACGATGAACTGCGGCTGGCCCTCGTTGATCAGCATCGCCGCGTGTCCGAGCATGAAGTTGTTGTTGCTGAACGCGGCGAGCTGCATGGTGTCCTTCAGCAGGCACGGGCCCGCCGCCAGCCCGGCCGTGGGCAGGCTGTCGACGCGGCTGTTCTTGTAGGTCGCGGCCCGATGAACCCGGCTGAAGTCGAGGCCGGCCTCGCGGCTGAGCAGGTAGAACTGGTTGGCGACCGCGAACTGGATGTAGCGGTAAGCGTTGCAGAACAGTTTCGCCAGCTCGGCTTCCTGGGGCTCCACCTCGATGATCTCGGGGGTTATCCGGGAAAAGAGCTCGCGAACGATCCGGCACCCTTCGGCGTCGAACCCGCTGATGATTTGCGGAATCTCCCTCAGCTCGCGGATCGAGTGGCCCTGTGCGATGCGCTCGGGGCAAAAGGTGACGTGCACGCCGATCCCCCGCTCGGCGAACATGTCGTGGACGCGCTGGCTCAGCCCCGGGTAGACGGTGCTTCGGAGAACGAGCGTCTGCCCGTCGCGGAAGTACGAGCTGATCTCGTCGATGATGCGAAAGAAGGTGTGCGCCTTTGGCGTCAGGTATTCGTCGACCGGCGTCCCGACGACGCAGATCACGATGTCGGAATTCCTGACCGCCCACGAATCGGTGGTCGCCGAGATGCGCCCGGTGGGCAATAACCGCTTGAGCAACTCCGAGGCACCGTGCTCCACGAAGGGCATCCGGCCGGCCATGATCGTCTTCAAGGCATTGGCGTTGGTGTCGAGAATGTCGACGTTGAAACCTTCGTCGGCGAGAACGAGCGCCAGCGGCAGACCGACGTGCCCGGCGCCGCCGATTATGCACATGCGTTGATCGGGTTGAACTGCCATGCCAGACGCCCCCTCCGGCCCCCTTGCCTGAAACCCGGCCCAAGGGTTGCGCGCTGGCAAGGGCAACTACGTACGTGTATGGATCCCGTGGTCGGAGCGTACGAGACCGCCGTATCGGAGCACGGGCGTTTTCAGCAAGCTGCCAAAAATCGCGTCAGCCGGCGACGGCTCCCGGCTCCGAGAACGGCGCTCCGAACTCGGTCACCGGCTGCAGGCCGCGCTTGCGCACCTTCGCGGCGGCGTCCCGGATCAGCTTGTAGATCCCGACGAACGCGGCGTGATCGGTCATCACGAACGGTGTCAGCAACCGGTTGTGGACCAGCGCGAACGCGACGCCCTCGGCGGGGTCGGTCCAGCCGACCGAACCGCCCAGCCCGACGTGCCCGAAGCCCGGCATTACGTTGCCGAACGGCAGGCTGTGGTAACCCAGGTGGAAAGCCAACGGCACGAACAGGTTTCGATCCGGACGCAGGCTGCGCCGGCCGGTCAGGCCGGCAACCAGCTCCCGCGACAGGAATCGGGTGCCGTCGATCTCCCCGCCGTTCGCGATCGCCCCGTACATCCGCGCCAGCGCGCGGGCCGTGACCACCCCGTTGGCCGCCGGGATCTCGCCGTCCAGCAGCGGGATCTCACCCTGGGCGGCGGCGATGACGCCCGGGAAGTACATGGAGCGCCAGCCGCCGGACAACTCGTTGGCGACCTTGCGCGTCACGTAGGACAGGACCGGGTTGCCGACGATGCTCTGCGGCATGATGATCTGCGCGACCCGCGTCGGCGAGCCGGCCGGTGGCCGGCCCAGGTGCATCCCATCGGTGCCCAGGGGCTCGGCAAGCTCCTCGCGGATCAGCGTGCGCATGCCCTTGCCCGTCACGCCCCGGGCCAGCCCCGACATCAGCCAGCCGAAGGTCAGCGCGTGATACGCGGATTTGCCGAGCAGGCGTCCCGGCGGGGCCGCCGCCAGCCTTTCCTCCATCACCACGTGATCCAGCAGGTCCTCCTGCGTGGCGCCACGCAGCCCCGAGAGGCCGGCGTGGTGTTTCATCACCTGGCGCACGGTGAGTTCGGCTTTGCCGTTGGCCGCGAATTCCGGCCAGTACTCGGCGACGGGGGCCTCGTAGTCGATGAGCCCGCGGTCGGCCAGCCGGTGGATGACGGTGGCGGCCATGCCCTTGGTTGCCGAGAAAACCATGGGTGCGGTGTCGGCCGACCACGGCACATGACCGCCCCGGTCCGCCCAGCCGCTCCACACGTCGACGGCCGGTCGGCCGTCGATATAGACGGCCAGGGCCCCGCCGCCGAATCGGCGGGCCGGGAACATGGTGGAGAAAGCGCGAACGACGCACGTAAAGTGTGGGTCCGCCGCGCCGGACACGCGATGACCTGCGTCAGGGCCATCGTGCATAGGGACCGCGCGGCGAGCGACCCGAGACTCCATCGTCACGCTATCTAATTTACGTGGATTTCATACCTTCCGCCGGGAAACCGGCGGTTAATTTACCTTTCCGTTAGGTCGACGCGGCCTCGATGATTTGCTGGGCCGCCAGGGCGGGGGTCAGCTCCCCCGCCTTGACCTGCCGTTCCAGGTCGGCGCGGATTTTGCGGACGCCCGGGTTGGACATCACCCGGTCCAGGACCGTGTCCCGGACCATCTGCCAGGTCCAGTCGACCTGCTGGGCCCGGCGCCGCTCATCGAGTTCCCCGGCTTCGGACAGCACCCGGTGATGGCGCTCGATCGTCTCCCAGAGCTCGGACAGGCCGGTACCTTCCGTCGCGCTCATCGTGAGAACCGGTGGCCGCCAGAGCGTTTCGCCCGGATGGATCAGCCTGATCGCCGCCGACAGTTCCCGCGCGGCCTTTCGCGCCTCGGGCAGGTGCTCCCCATCGGCTTTGTTGACCACGACGATGTCGGCCAGTTCCAGCGCGCCCTTCTTAATGCCCTGCAGCTGATCGCCGCTGCGGGCCAGGGTCAGCAACACGAACGTGTCCACCATGTTTGCCACGGCCACCTCGGACTGGCCCACGCCGACCGTCTCGACGAGTATCACGTCAAACCCGGCGGCCTCCAGCAGGACGATGGTTTCCCGGGTCGCCTTGGCCACCCCGCCCAAGGTGCCCGAGGTCGGGGACGGACGGATGTAGGCGTCCGGGTGCACCGCCAGGCGGGCCATCCGGGTCTTGTCGCCGAGGATCGAGCCACCGGTGCGGGTCGACGACGGGTCGACGGCCAGCACCGCCACCCGGTGGCCCCGCTGGATCAGGTGCATGCCGAGCGCCTCGATGCTGGTGGACTTGCCCACCCCCGGCGTCCCACTGATGCCGACGCGGCGCGCGTTGCCCGAGTGGGGCATCAACTCCAGCAGCAGCCGCTGCGCCTTGTCGCGATGGTCGGCGCGGGTGGATTCCAGCAGCGTGATCGCCCGCGGCAGCGCCGCACGATCGCCGCTGCGCACCGCCTCGGCCAACGCCTCGACGGCATCGTTGTTCTGGGATACCGACACGATCCCCCAGCGTATAGGGCCGCCGGGTCAGAAAAGGTGCACGCTCCACACGCCGACGTTGTTGGCGGCCCCGGTCGGCAGCAACGCCAGCGCGAGAACGATGTATACGGAGAGCAGGACGTTTCTTCTCGTCGGCGCTCGCTCGATCTCCGGCCTCTTGACCGCGTACAGCATGTACACGACCGCCACGTCGAACGTGATCAGGATCCACCATCGGGTCCAATCGACGGCCGTGACGAATAGGGGAACCACCAATGCCGCCCCCAGCAGGGGCAGCACGAGATTGTGGCGAAATTCCCCGAGGAAAGCACGGACCGGAACGCCGGAGAAATAGCGGATTGTCCCCGCCGTGCCGGCGAAGTACACCACCCCGAGGACGAAGGCGCCGAGGAGCGGGAAGAACCCCCAATTCAACACCATGTAAATAGCGCCCGCGGTGTCGGCGTCGAAAATCGGGATCACTTTACTGCACATGAAGTCGTGAAAATCCGTCCGGCTCTCGACACGACCGAGCATGTAGTCGAGCGCTTTCTGGGGCGTCGTGGAAACCCCCCACGGATGTTCGATCATCCCGTGCGGAACTTGGGCGCACAACTGCGCCGCGACGTCTCGGCGCCCCAGTGCGGCGACCGAGAGTGTCGCGACGATCCCCGGACCGACCGCCAGGACCGCGCACATTCGCTGGGTGGCGCGGGGCGAATCGTTCGCGAGGACGACGATCGCCAAAGCCGCTCCGAGCGCGAACGCCAGCGGAATCGCCTCGTGCATCAGGGCCAGCGCGGCTAGCGCGATTCCGTACAGGGCGCTGAGACCCATTCGGGCGCGGGGCGTTCTCGCCCTGGTGAGCGCGATGCTGTAGGCCAGCAGCGCAGTCATGCCGAAGAGTTCGGGATGCGGGCTGTAGATGGCATAGGAAAGCGAGAAGGGCAGCACCGGGACCAGGAGGGCAAGCATCACCTTGCGCTGGGGTCTGGCTTCCCCGGAAGGAACGGTGACGATCCGCCACGCCAGCACGGCGAGGGCGATCAGCCAAACCACGATGGACGCCCACAGGATCGCGTAGGCGGCGGTTAAGTAGTGGCCGGGGGCGAATATACGGATCAGCTCGCCGCCCAGGCCGCGCCGCACGAATCCGGGCGCGTAATTCCCGACGTAGTACTGCAACCACCATAAGTCGTTGGAAAAGACGACCCGCTGAAAATACATGTGGGCGATAACCCAGACGATCACCCAGGTCGAGGTCAGTAGATAAACTAATGAAATTCGGTCGGCCAGGTGCGGGTATCGCCGCGGAAAATAGCGACCCCCCGAATAAGTGGAAACGTCCACTATCATTACAGCGCCTTCCCGATAAGGCGGTTTGCAGGAGAATAGCCGACCCCGAACGGACGCGCATAGCTTCTTGCGCGATTAGACCTAGCCCGATCGCCCGATCATGAATACATGGCGCCCGGGATCCGTCGACGGCCCAGGTGTGCCGCTAATAGACCGAGGTCACCAACGCATCCGGTGAATGCGCGCTAATCCAGCTTGTATTCAAGCCGCTCGGCGAGCTTGTGCAGCAGGCCGATCGCGGCGTCCGCGATCACCGTTCCGGGCGGGAAGATGGCGGTGGCCCCGGCGGCGTACAGCTCGTCGAAGTCGCCGGGCGGGATGACGCCGCCGACCACGATCATGATGTCGGGCCGTCCCACCTCGGCCAGCGCGTCGCGCAGCGCCGGCACCAGCGTCAGGTGGCCGGCGGCCAGCGACGACACCCCGATGACGTGCACGTCGTTGTCGGCGGCCTGGCGGGCCACCTCCTCGGGCGTGGAGAACAACGACCCGACGTCGACGTCGAAACCGATGTCGGCGAACGCCGTCGCGATCACCTTCTGCCCACGGTCGTGGCCGTCCTGGCCCATCTTGGCCACCAGGATCCGGGGCCGGCGACCGTCGGCCTCGGCGAATTTCTGGACCAATTCGGTGGCGGTTGCGATGTTGGTCGCCTTTCCGGCCTCGTGACGGTAGACCCCGGCGATAGTACGGATCTCCGCCTGGTGACGGCCATACACCTTCTCCAGCGCGTCGGAAATCTCGCCCACGGTGGCCTTGGCGCGGGCCGCGTCGATGGCCAGCGCCAGCAGGTTGTTGCCCAGGCCATCTGCCCCGGCCCGACCGTGCGCGGCCGCGGCGCGCGACAGCTCGGCCAGGGCGGCGTCGACGGCCGCCTGGTCGCGGCCGGCCCGCAGCTCCCGCAATTTCGCCAACTGCTCGGCCCGCACGCGGCTGTTCTCGACCTTGAGCACCTCGATTTCCTGGTCCTCGTCGACCTGGTACTTGTTCACGCCGATCACGGGCTGCTGGCCCGAGTCGATGCGGGCCTGGGTGCGCGCGGCGGCCTCCTCGATGCGCATCTTGGGGATGCCGTCGTCGATGGCCTGCGCCATGCCACCGTGCTCGGCGATCTCGGCCATGTGGCCGCGCGCGGCCTCCGCGAGCCGGTGCGTCAGCCACTCCACGTAATAGGAGCCGCCCCACGGATCGATCGGCCTGGTGGTGCCCGACTCCTGCGCCAACAGCAGCTGGGTGTTGCGCGCGATCCGGGCCGAGAAGTCGGTGGGCAGCGCCAGCGCCTCGTCCAGCGCGTTGGTGTGCAGCGACTGCGTGTGGCCCTGGGTGGCGGCCATGGCCTCGATGCAAGTGCGTGCGACGTTGTTGAAGGCGTCCTGGGCGGTCAGCGACCAGCCCGAGGTCTGCGAATGCGTGCGCAACGACAGGGATTTGGGGTTCTTGGCGCCGAACCCCGCGACCAGTTCGCTCCACAGCAGCCGCCCGGCGCGCAGCTTGGCGACCTCCATGAAGAAGTTCATGCCGATGCCCCAGAAGAACGACAGCCGGGGCGCGAACTTGTCGATGTCCAGCCCGGCGTCCAGGCCCGCCTTGATGTAGTCGACGCCGTCGGCCAGGGTGTAAGCCAGCTCCAAATCCGCTGTGGCACCGGCCTCTTGGATGTGGTAACCGGAGATCGAGATGGAGTTGAACTTGGGCATCTTGGCGCTGGTGTAGGCGAAGATGTCGGAGATGATGCGCATCGACGGCTTGGGCGGATAGATGTAGGTGTTGCGCACCATGAACTCTTTGAGGATGTCGTTCTGGATGGTGCCGGCCAGCTTCTCCGGTGGCACCCCCTGCTCCTCGGCGGCCACCACGTACAGCGCCAGGATCGGCAGCACGGCGCCGTTCATGGTCATCGACACCGACACCGCCGACAGGTCGATGCCGTCGAACAGCTGCCGCATGTCGAGGATGGAATCGATTGCCACACCGGCCATTCCGACGTCGCCCTGGACGCGGGGGTGGTCGGAGTCGTAGCCGCGGTGGGTGGCCAGGTCGAAGGCGACCGACAGGCCCTTTTGGCCGGCGGCGAGGTTGCGGCGGTAGAAGGCGTTGGAATCCGCCGCGGTGGAGAACCCGGCGTACTGGCGAATTGTCCACGGCTGGTTGACATACATCGTCGGGTAGGGGCCGCGCACGAAGGGGGGCTCTCCCGGGAAACTGTTCAGCGGATAGCCCTCGGCCGCCGCGGCCGCACGATCGGCGGCGATGTACACCGGTTTGACATCGATGCCTTCGGGCGTGTGCCACTCGGCGGCGAGGTGGTTTCGGGCGGCCGCCTCGGTGGGCGGGCGCACTTCGCGATCGCCGTGCAGCGGGATGTCGGAGAAGCTGCCGACGGCAGGCGTCGTCATCGTCATGGCGCTACGCTCCCAACCGGGTGAGCAGGTTCGAAAGGGCTTCGACCGCATTGATTTTCGCGGTCAGGTACTCGTCCGGCCGATGTGCGGCATCTCCCAGCGCCCGCTCCGGGCCCGCGAGGTAGACCGTCGTCACACCGGCGCCTCGGGCCGCCTCGACGACGCCCGAAGCGTCGTCGAGATAGCGCTTGTCGGTGCCGCACACGATGGCCACCGTCGAATCGGCGTTGGCCACCGCGGCCGCGACCCCGGCGGCGTCGACCGGCCCCGGGTTGATCGCCTCGATGCCACCCGACGCGAGCAGGTTGGCCGCGAACGTCGTCCTGATGTTGTGCTCGGCCAACGGGCCCAGCGGCAGCAGCAACGCCTTGGGGCGCGAACCCGTGCGCGCCAGGAAGGCGTCGGAACGGTCCCGCAGGGCTTCGAACTCCGCCGCGTAGCGCCGGACCCCGGATGGCGAATGCTCTTGCGGCTCGGCCTGTGTCAGGGGAGGTTCCTCGAGGTTCGGATATTCGTTGACGCCGGTGATCGCGGTGCGCCGATGCGCGATGTCGTCGGCGCGCCGCGCGGCGACGTCGGCGATCTGCTCGGCGATGTAGTCACGGGCGTCGGCGAACCCGCCGCGGGCCGCCCGCTCCTCGGTGGCCTGGAACTGCTGCCACGCCCGCTGGGCCAGCTGCTCGGTGAGGTCCTCGACGTACCAGGACCCGCCGGCCGGGTCCAACACCCGTCCGACGTGGGACTCCTCCAGCAGCAGCAGCTGGGTGTTGCGGGCGATGCGGCGCGCGAAGCCGCGCCCAACTCCGGGAAAGCCGCCGGGGATGGCCACATCGAAGGGCAAGACCACCACGGTATCGGCGCCGCCGACGCCCGCGCCGAAGGCGGCCACCGTGCCGCGCAGCATGTTCACCCACGGGTCGCGCTGGGTCATCATCGGCAGCGAGGTCTGGGCGTGCACCACCGCCGCGCCGGCCGCCGGCTCCCCGACGACCTCGGCGACGCGCGCCCACAGCTGACGCGCGGCGCGGACCTTGGCGATGGTCATGAACTGGTCGTCGTCGGCGGCCAGCCGGAAGCTGATCTGCCGCAACGCCTGTCCGGCCGGGATCCCGGCCTCGGTGAGCAGACGCAGGTAGGCCACGGCGGCCGCGAGGCCGCCGGCCAGCTCCCAACTGGCGTTGGCCCCGAGGTTGTGGAAGGCGGGGCCGTCGACGGTGATCGCCCGCACGCCGTGGTTTGCGGCCACCCGCGTTGCAATGGCGACCACCTGCTCGGCCGACGGGGATTCCCGGCGGCTCAGCGTCGCGGTCAGCGGGTCCGCGCCCAGGTCGATCGACAGGGCGTCCCGCTTGTCGGCATCCAGCTGGTCGACCAACGCCAGCAGGGCGTCGCAGGCCTCGGTGTAGTGAGCGCCCGCGTCGAGGATCACCGGCACCAGATCCAGGTAGACGCCCGAGAGCAGCTGCCCGAGGTCGCCGGCCGCCACCCCGGACTCCCCCACCCGTACCAGCAGCGCGCTGACCCCGTCGGTGAGGGCGGCCAGCATCGCGGCGTTGGGGTCATCGCAACCCGGCGCGGGAAAAGCCTCGGCGACCTTCCAGCCGGCGTCGACGTCGCGGGCCGCGTCGGCGCCGCGCACGTAGGGCCACTCGCCGGGCAGCGCCGGTTCGGGGAGCTGGTCGAGCGCGGTGTAGAGCGCCCGGACGGCGATCCCGTCGTAGGTCGGGGTTTCCAGCAGCCGTTCGGGCTCGTCCCCCAGTTGCTCGGGATCCTTGCGCGAGCTCTTCGACAGCACACCGGCGACCGCGGTGCGCCAACGCCCGCGAACCTGTTCCAGGCCGGCGAGTTCGGGTACATCAATGGACACCGATTGCTCCCTTTTTCCCAGTAAATGGGGCTCTGCCAATTACTGACGAGGCTAATTGATTGGGCCTCCCGGCAAAAAACCGCGCGGGGCGACCAGCGGGACGCGCCGGTTGCGGACGGCGATGAAACGCCAGGCTCTGGAAAGGACTTATTCGACCGTCCCCCGTACCCTTGACAGGCGTGACGGGTTCCGCCACCTGCAAAATCACCGAGCGATTGCGCGACGTCGGCCGCGCCCTGGCCGCGACGGCTCGGCAGCTGTCCGGGCCCCGGACAATCGCGACAGTGGTCGGTATCACAGCGCTGATCGTGGCGGCCAGCTGGCTTCGGTTGCCGACGCCGGTGCAGATGCGGGACTGGGCCGAGTCGGTGGGCCCCTGGTTTCCGTTGGCCTTTCTCGCCGCGCACGTCGTGGTCACCGTGGTGCCGGTGCCCCGCACCGCGTTCACCCTGGCGGCCGGGCTGCTGTTCGGCCCCCTGCTGGGGGTCGCCATCGCGGTGGTCGCGAGCACTGCGAGCGCGGTGCTCGCTTTGCTGCTGGTGCGGGCGGCCGGGTGGCAGCTCAACCGACTGGTTCGCCACCGCGCGATCGACACGGTCGACGAGCGCTTGCGCGAACGCGGCTGGCTGGCCGTCTTTTCCCTGCGGTTGATCCCCGCCGTGCCGTTTTCGGCGATCAACTACGCCGCCGGCGCGTCGGCGGTGCGCCCGGTGCCGTACACGCTGGCAACGCTGGCGGGTTTGCTGCCCGGGACCGCGGCCGTGGTGATCCTCGGCGATGCGCTCGCCAGTCACCCGAGCCCGCTGCTGCTTCTGGTGTCGCTGTGCACGGGGGCCTTGGGGCTGACGGGGCTGATCATCGAGATCCGCCAATTCCGGCGCCACCACCGCCGGAGGATCCAGGGAGACGTGCGTTCGGCCGAGCCGGCCGTCGTCACCTGACGTCGCCTCGGCGATTCTGAACCGAACCTGAAGATCTGAGCGCTACGAGCCGCTCTTCAGGTTGACTTCAGATCCGCTTCCTACCGTCGCCGGCATCAGCACAGCGACAAGGAGGCACAGTGACCGCCGAGGAATCAACCCAAACCACACAACCCGCAACTGCACCTTCGGTCCTGCAGCGGCACCCGCTCGGTGTCGCCGTCGGCACCGGATTGGCCGGGCTCGTCGTCGGCGCGTTCGGGGCCGCCACCCTGATCGGCCTCTGGGCCCCCGCGCCCCCGCCGCCGGGCGGGGGTTTTCCGCCGCCGCCGGCCGCCTGGGGTCCCCCGCCGCCACCGCCGTTTGGCTGGCACGCACCGCCGCCGCCCTGGGCCGGCCCGCCGCCGGGCCAGCCGCCGCAGCCCGGCGTCCCCGCTCCCCCCGCCGGACCGGCGTCCCCGCCGTCGTCGCCACCGCAGGCCCACTAACAAATAAAAGGAGAAAAGGTTGATGAACATCAAGCAAGCGATCGCCAGCACGTTGCTCGCGGGCGCCCTCGGGGTGGCCGCGGCAGGCTTCGGTGCCGCGGTGGCCAGCGCCGATCCGCCGCCGCCACCACCGGGACCGGGACAGCCCGCACAGCCGCCGCCCGGTCCGGGGGGTCCGGGCGGACCGTTCGGGGCTCCCCCGCCCGGGCCCGGTGTACCGGGCGGACCATTTGGGCAGCACCCCGGCGGACCACCTCCACCGCCGCCGGGATTCTGACGCCGGAGGTCCAGGGCACTGACGAGCGGTGGTCGCCCCAATCAATCCGGTTGGGGCGGCCACCGCTCCCTCAATTCACGCCCGCGTCGAGCGGCAGGCTGAGCCGGAATTGGGCCCCGCCCTCGCCCGGCAGACACGTCAGGTCCCCGCCATGCGCGCGCGCCAGCGCCCGGGCGATCGGCAGGCCCAGGCCGGCGCCGCCGTGGTCGCGGGCGCGCCCGGCGTCGAGGCGTACCAGCCGCTCAAAGATGCGGTCGCGCTCGTCGTCGGGAACGCCGGAGCCGGTGTCGGTGACCGTGACCTCGGCGGTCTGGTCGCTCGAGCGGAGGTCGATGTGGATGGCGCCGCCCGCGGGGGTATGCCTGCGGGCGTTGTCGAGCAGGTTGGACAAGATCTGCGCCAGCCGGGTCGGGTCCGCATTCATCCGGAGTTCGTCGAGGCCGGTCCGGACGACCGTGACGGCGGGCGCCAGCATGGTCGCCCGGTCGGCTTCGGCGTGGACCAGGGCGGCCAGGTCGACGTCTTGCAGATCCAGCGGCAGCCCGGCGTCGATGCGGCTCAGGTCCAGCATGTCGGCCACCAGGCGTCCGGCGCGGCGGGCGTCGGACAGCAGCAGGCTGGCACGGCGGTACTGACCGCGCGCCGCGTCATCCGCTTGATGCTGGCCGGCGTTGCTGACGAGCTGCTCGGCGGCTACCAGGATGCCGGTGATCGGCGTGCGCAGCTCGTGCGCGGCGTCGACGAGGAATCCCCTGGTCGCCTCCTCGGCGCGCTGCGCGGACTCGGCGGACTGCCGGGCCCGGTCCTCGGAGGCTTCCAGGGCGTCGAGCATGCCATCGAAAGCCGCAGCCGCGCGGCCTAATTCGGTGCTCGGACGGTCGGGACGCAGCCGCCTACCCCGGTCGCCGGTGGTGATGGACCGAGCCAGGGTGGTGAGCCGGTCAAGGGGCCGCAGCGCGGCGCCGGTGACCAGGATGAGCAGCAGACCGGCGGCGGCGAGGAAGGCCAAGCTCGCCACCACCATGACTTCGCGCAGCCGGCGCAGCAGCGCGGTCGTCTGGGTCGTGTCGGCAACCAGGATCACCTTTCCCCCGGTGTTCAGCGGGTGCACGATGACCGCTGCGGTTGCGTCCGCGGGCGGTGGCGGCGGTGGGCCCCACGGTGGCGGTGGTGGGGGCGGCCCCCACGGCGGAGGTCGCGGGCCCCACGGCGGCGGCGCGGGCGGCAGCTCGGTCGCCCCCGCCGTGGTGTCGAGGCTTATCGCGTGGTCGCCGTAGCTGGTTCCATCCGGGGTGATCAGCAGCGCGCGGATGCCGCCGCCGCCGAGCTGCGCGACCAGGCGCTCGGGTGGGGTGTTGGCGGCGGCCAAGGCGTCCGCGCGCGCTGCCGTCGCCATCAATCGATCGTGCAGATCGCGGCGGGCCTGCGATCCGACCACCAAATCGATCGCGACCCCGAGCACCACCAGCAGCCCGGTGAGCAGGCCGAGCACCATCACGATCACCCGCCGGCGCAACGACGGTGTCCGCGTTGTCGCCGTCATGGCCGCACCGCCTGCAGGCGGTAGCCGATGCCCCGCACCGTGTGCAAAACGCGCGGGCCGTGCGCCTCGAGCTTGCGCCGCAGCCCACTCACGTGAACATGCACCAGGTTGGCGTCGTAGGCGTCGTAACCCCATATGGCATTGAGGATTTGGCCGGTGCTGACGATGCGGCCGCGCTGCTCGACCAGAAAGCCCAGCAGCCTGAGCTCGGTGCCGGTCAGTGCCAACGGGTTACCCGATCGCGAGGCGACTCCGGCCTCCAGGTCGAGGGTCAGGTCGCCGAATTGAACCGCCGAGGGCAACCGGCCGCCCCGGCGCAGCACCGCGCCGACCCGCGAGAGCAGCTCGGCCAGTTCGAACGGTTTGACCACGTAGTCGTCGGCCCCGCCGTCCAGCCCCCGGATCCGATCCGGCAACCCGTCGCGGGCGGTGAGCAATACGATTCCGGCCCCGCCCCAGTCCCGGACCACGTCGATCAGCGCGAAACCGTCCCGGCCGGGCAGCATCACATCCAGGATCACCAGGTCGGGCCGAAACCCCTCCAACGCATCCTCGAGCCCGGCGCCGTCGCGGCGGGTCGCGGTCACGTACCCGGCGTCGGCCAATGCCTCGCCGACCATCTCGCGGATCGCCTCGGAATCCTCCACGACCAGCACCCGCGCGGCGACTGCCTGGCCCGCGGCACGGCGCGGGGCGTGGTTGGCGTCGGACCGGTCGCTCATCGTCCCATTGTCGGCGCTACTGGCGCACCGCCGCCTGAAGCGAACCTGAAGAAACCGCCCGACGCGGACAGTTTCAGTGGCTGCATAATGCCTGCATCAATGCTAATCTGCAGGCATGGTGGCTATCACGATCCGGGGCGTTCCCGGGGACGTTCGCGACGAACTGGCCGCTCGTGCAGCCCGGTCGGGCCAGTCGCTACAGGAATACCTCCACGGCCTGCTCCTCGCCACGGCGGACAAGCCAACACCGCGCGATGTCATCGCCCGGGCCCGCGCCAGGGTCGACGCAACGCAAGCGCGCCTCGACGCGGCCGCCATCCTCGCGGCCAAGGACGCCGAGCGCCGGTGACCGGGCGTGTCGTCTGCGACGCGTCGGCGGTCATAGCCGTTCTGCTGGATTCGGGCGGCGACGGGCAATGGGCAACCGGGCGTCTAGCGGACGCGGAACTTTTCGCACCGACGTTGCTGCCCTACGAATGCGCCAACGTCATCAGGCGCGCGGAGCGCGGCGGGGTGATCGGGGCCGACCAGGCCGCTCAAGCGCACGCCGACCTGCTCGACCTGGCGATCGAGTTCTGGCCGTACGACGTGCTGGCGACGCGCGCTTGGGAGCTGCGGGCCAATCTATCCAGCTACGACGCCGCCTACGTCGCCCTTGCCGAGACCATCACGGCCCCACTGGTGACTTTGGACCGGCGGATCCTGCGAGCGCCAGGCATTACCTGTTCGGTGTCGGTCCCCGAGGGCACGTCCGGGCAGTAGCGTCCTCAGATACCCACATCCGACGACCAGGGGAACCAGCATGACCTCCAACGACACCGATGCCCCCGTCCGTCGCCACTCCACGCTCGTCGTAATCGGCGTGGGGCTGGTGGGTTTGGTGCTCGGCGCGATCGCCGCCTTTGCGATCACCGGCCTGGTCTTCACAGTCCGCGTGCAGCTGCCCCCGCCGCCGTATCCGCCACCCCTCGGGTCGAACGCGCCCGGTTGTGTCTACCCGGCGCCGACGTCGGGCACCGCGCCGGCGCCGGCGCCGGGCGTCATGCCGGCTCCGCCCTTGCCGCCGCTGCCGCGCTGAGCCCGACCAGCTCCGTTGAACCCAGCAACGGCTTGCCGGCCACCTCCGGGGCGAAGAACAGGGTGACGGCGCCGACCAGCCCGGCGAACATCAGCATGTAGGCGGGCATCAACGGATTGCCGGTTCCGGCGACCAGCGTCTCGGCGATCAGCGGGGTGGTGCCGCCGAAGGCCGAGACCGCGACGTTGAACCCGATCGACACCGCGCCGTAGCGCACGTGGGTGGGAAACAGCGCGGGCAGGATCGCCGGCTCGAGGCTGCTCAGGAAGAGCATCGGCAGGCCGACGAGCACCACACCGGCGAACTTCGTCGGATACGCCCCGCCGAACCGCATCAACGCGAATGCCGGCAGCGACACCGCGATCAGCAGCCCGCAGCCCGTCCACATCAGCGGTTTGACGCCGATTCGGTCGGACAGCATCGCGACGAGGAGCACCCCGATCGTCAGGACGGCCAGCACCATGAGGACCATCACCAGGGCCGCGGTGTCCCCCACGCCCGCGGTCTTCTTCAGGTACGTCGGCACGTACCCGCTGACCATGTAGCTGGTGTCGGTGACCGCGAGCTCGACACCAAGGCAGATCAGCAACCCTTTCCACTGCCGCACGACCGTCAACTTGAATTGGGTGCCAACCGAGACGGGCAGCGCAACCTTGTGCACCTTCTCGTAACCGGGCGACTCGTCGATCCGCGAGCGCAGGTAAACCGCGACGAGGCCCAACGGCGCGGCCAGCAGAAACGGTATGCGCCAGCCCCAGCTCAGCATGTCGGCGCTCGGCAGCGCCGTCTGCAGCCCCGTCACCAGCACGGCGCCCACCACGAAGCCGGCCAGCGTGCCCACCGGCAGGAACCCGGCCAGCGTCCCGCGTTTGTGGTCCGGGGCGTGTTCGGCGATGAACGTCATGGCGCCCGCGTATTCGCCGCCCGAGGAGAGCCCCTGGCCGATGCGAATGATCGTGAGCAGGATGGGGGCCCAGATCCCGATGGCGTGGTAGCCGGGCAGCACACCGGTCGCCGCGCCGCACACCGCCATCAGGGAGATCGTCATGACCAGCACGGGCTTGCGCCCTATGCGGTCGCCGAGCGGGCCGAAGATGAACCCGCCGAGGGGCCGGACGACGAATCCGGCCGTCATCGTGCCGAATGTGGCGATCAGGTTGCCCGCCCCGGAATTGTCTCCGGGATAGAACGTCTGCGCGAGGAGGGTGGCGACGAGGCTGAACAGGGTGAAGTCGTATGCCTCCATGAAGTTGCCGATGGCCGTGCCCTGGATGGACCGATGCGTCGCGCGCCTATCGGGGACGTGGACCTCAGCTTTTCGACTCATTGGGTAAATGACTTACCCGCAACGCTCGGCAACTAGTCCCGATCCGGGCCCTGCACCGTCATGGCCGCGAAAGTGGCCAAGAACGTGGCGGCGGGAAGGGCGTTGACGATCTTGTCCCGTGCCCGGATGTGCGCGCCGACGGCCAGGGTGAAGTACAGCGTCAGCATCGCCGTCGTCAGCCTCGCCAGGCCGGGGAACCGGGTGACCGAGAGCAGGCCGACCGCCGCGGCCGCCTTGACGACCGGCAGCACCGGACGAATCTCGTCCGGCACCCCCAGGTCGTCCAGAACCTTCTTGATCGGGGCCACCTGGACCCCGCAGGCCACGGCGTCGACGGCATGGAAGACGGCAAGCGCCGCATAGGTTTTCGGTGAATTCAGCGCACTCATACACCCGAGCCTATTGGGTCAGCCGCGGCGGCGCTCCGGGCTCCCCGTCGACCGGGGCGCGGGCTATCGCCTCGGCCTTGGCGACCGCCTGGGCGATCGCCGGGTCGGTCTCGGTGGAGAACCAGTCGGCGACTTCGGCGTCGTCGGACTCGGCGGCGTGCTTCGGGACGTCGTCGACCGGGGACGGCTGGAACCGGAACACGCCGTCCTCGCCCGGGGCGCCCAGGAGTTTGGTGAATCCCTGCAGCGCCGAGCTGAAGTCGCTGGGCACCACCCACACCTTGTTGGCGTCGCCGCGCGCCATCTCCGGCAGTGTCTGCAGGTACTGGTAGGCCAGCATCTCCGGGGTGGGCCTGCCAGCCTTGATCGCGGCGAACGTCTTCTCGATGGCCTTGGCCTGCCCCTGCGCCTGCAGGTAGGCGGCGGCCCGCTCACCCTGGGCGCGCAGCATCCGCGACTGCCGGTCGGCCTCGGCGCCCAGGATCGCGGCCTGCTTGGCGCCCTCGGCGGCCAGGATCTGCGCCTGCTTTTGGCCCTCGGCCTCCTTGATCGCCGCCTCGCGCATGCCCTCGGCGGTCAGGATCATCGCCCGCTTCTCCCGGTCGGCCTTCATCTGCTTTTCCATCGAGGCCTGGATCGACGGCGGCGGGTCGATGCTGCGCAACTCCACCCGGGCGACCCGCAGGCCCCAGCGGCCGGTGGCCTCGTCGAGCACGCCGCGCAGCTGGCCGTTGATCATGTCGCGGGAGGTCAGCGTCTGCTCCAGCGTCATCCCGCCGACCACGTTGCGCAGGGTGGTGGTGGTGAGCTGTTCGACGCCGACGATGTAGTTGCTGATCTCGTAGACCGCCGCCTGCGGCACGGTGACCTGGAAGTAGACCACGGTGTCGATGTTGAGGGTCAGGTTGTCCTCGGTGATCACCGGCTGCGGCGGGAACGACACCACCCGCTCGCGCAGGTCCACGCGGGCGCGCACCCGGTCGATGAACGGCACCAGCAGCGTCAGCTGCCCGCTGACCGTGCGGCTGTAACGGCCCAGGCGCTCGATCACCGCAGCCTCGGCCTGCGGGATCAGCGCAACGGACTTCGCCACCACGATGATCCCGAAGACGATGATCGCAAGCGCCACCACCAACAGAGCGATCCCAGCCATCGTGCTTCCTCCTATTTCTGCCCCAGCGATTACATGTCCTTGAACACCACCGCGGTGGCGCCATTGATCTGCATGACCGTCACCCGGTCGCCGGGTTCGTAGACATCGTTGTCGTTGAGTGGCCGGGCCGTCCATACCTGACCGTCCAGCTTCACCTGGCCCTCGTCTCGCGCGACGCGGTCCAGGACCAGCGCGCTCTTGCCCTCCAGCGCCTTGATGCCGGTCGGCAACCCCTTCGCGGGCGTGAGCCGCCGCCGCAGCGCCGGCCGCACCAACACCAGCAGCAGCACGGAGACGACCACGAACACCGCCGCGTCGGCCCAGATCGGCAAGCCCAGCAGCCAAGTGCTGCCCGCGGCGGCCAACGCGCCGCCGGAAAGCATCAACAGGGACATGTCGCCGGTCAGCGCTTCCGCACCGGCAAGTACCAGCGCGAATATGAGCCAAATCACCGCGGCGGGCATGCGGTCAGAATACGCGTAATCCGCCTTTGCCGGACCAAACAACTACACTCCGAGATCATGTGGTGTCCGAGTGTCTCGCTATCCCTGTGGGCCAACGCCTGGCTCGCGGGAAAGGCCGCGCCCGACGATGTGTTGGACGCGTTATCTCTTTGGGCGCCAAAGCAATCGGTCACCGCGTATGATGCCGTCGCCGCCGGGCACACGGGACTGCCGTGGCCCGACGTCCACGACGCCGGGACGGTCACGCTGCTGCAAACCCTGCGCGCGGCGGTTGGCCGGCCGGCGATTTCGGCACCCTCCGCGCGGCCCGGTCGTTTGCGGGGGACGATCAACTTGGTTCTGCCGGTGCCCGGCGACGTGCGGGGGCTGGCGGCGGGAACGCAGTTCGAGAGCGACGCGCTCGCGGCCGGCGAGGCGGTCATCATCACCAACCCCGACGATCCGACCTCCGCCGTCGGGCTGGTCCCCGAGTTCAGCTACGGCGATCTGGACGGGCCCGACGACGCGAGCCTGGACGAATTGTGCGCGCTGTCCTGGACGGTGTACTCGCTGCCCGGCGCGGCGCCGCCCCACCCGTACGAGCTCGGCGACGCGGAGTACGCGCTGCGGTCCGCCGTGCGCTCGGCCGCGGATGCGCTCGGCGCCATCGGGTTGGGCGCCGCATCGGACGTCGACGACCCGCGCGGGCTCGTCGAGCAGCTGCTGGAATCTGCACGGCAGCACCGCATTCCCGAGCATGCGCCGTCGCGCGCGCTGCGGGTGCTGGAGAACGCCACGCACGTCGACGCCATCATCGCCGTCAGCGCCGGGCTGAGCCGATCCGACTCCCCCGCAGACCGCATCGCCGCGGGGATCACCCAGTCGTCGTCGCAAGCGCAGATCGCCACCGATGCGCTGCGCCCGCTGACCACGGTGGTGCGTTCGGCGCGGATGGCCGCGGTCGACGCGATCCTGCACTCGGCCTGGGCCGATTAGTCCTTGCTTACCCGCGCCGCGCAGTGCGGCGGCCGGCACCGCTCGCCGTTGACACTGGCGAGGCAGCCGGGCACCGGATCCGTTGCGTCCACCCGATTCGGCGCCCGGCCGTGGCGCAGCTCGTCGATCAGGTCCGCGGCCAGCCGGGCGAATCGCCTGTCGGCGTTGGGAGTTGCGGCGCGGGCGAAGGCCATGCCCGCGGCCTCGGCCTGTAATCGCAACTCGTGGTCGAGGTCCCACACCACCTCGATGTGGTCGGCGACGAACCCGATCGGGCAGACGATGACGGCCTTGGCGCTCAGCGTCGCCAGATGGTCGCCCACGTCCGGCTCCAGCCACGGGACCTGGGGCGGTCCCGAGCGCGACTGCCACGCCAGGTCGTAGTCGGTGTAGCCGGCGGCCGCAGCGACGAGCCTTGTGGCATAGGCGACTTGGCGGCTGTAGAGCCGGGGGCCGAAGCGGTCGTCCGCGGCCACCGGGACCGAATGGGCGGTGAAGACCAGCCGCGCGTCCTCCGGCACGGTCTCGGCCGCGGCGGCGACGGCGCCGGCGAACATCTCGACGAAAAGCGGATGGTCGAAATAGGGCCGCAGCTTCACCAATTCGGGCGCGCCCGGCCCGGCCACCCGGCGCGCCCGGGCGATGTCTTCGACGTACTGCGTGCAGCTGGAATATCCGCTCCACGCCGACGTGGCGAACACCGCGGCACGGCGAACGCCGTTGTCACGCATGGTGGCAACGGTGTCCTCGACGTAGGGCCCCCAATTGCGGTTGCCGAAATAGACCGGCAGGTCCAGTTCCGCGCGCAGCTCGGCGATCAGGGCGCGGTTTATGCCGTTGATCGGCGACACGCCGCCGAAATGCAGGTAGTGCTCGGCGACTTCATCCAGGCGCTCGGGCGGCACGTTGCGGCCCCGGGTGACGTTCTCCAGGAAGGGCCGCACCTGCTCGGACCCTTCCGGACCGCCGAAGGACAGCAGCAGGACCGCGTCGAAATCCATTGGTGCTTAGAGCAACTGGGTGCTGGCGCCGCCGTCGGCGTAGATGATGGTGCCGGTGGTGGCCGGCAGCCACTCCGAAAGTAGCGCGCACACCGTCTTGGCGACCGGTGTGGGATCCTTCATGTTCCAGCCGATCGGTGCGCGCTGGTCCCAGCCCTCCTCGAGCAGCTGCATCTGGGCGCCGGCCTCCTCGCCGAGCGCGCCGCCGACGATCGCACTCATCGCAAGCGTCCGGATCGGGCCGGCCGCAACGAGATTCGACCGCACGCCGTACGGCCCTGCCTCGCGCGCCACGAACCGGTTGACCGACTCCAGCGCGCTCTTGGCCACCGTCATCCAGTTGTAGGCCGGCATCGCGCGCGACGGGTCGAAGTCCATGCCGACGATGGAGCCACCGGGGTTCATGATCGGCAGCAGCGCCTTGGCCAGCGAGGCGTACGAAAAGGCGGAAATGTGAATGCCTTTCGACACATCCTCGTACGGAGCGTCGAAGAACGGGTTTATGCCCATCCCGGTCTGCGGCATGAAGCCGATCGAGTGCACCACGCCGTCCAGCTTGTTGCCCTCGCCGATCTCGGCCGTCACCCGCTCGGCCAGCGTGGCCAGGTGCTTCTCGTCCTGCACGTCGAGCTCGATCAGCGGCGCCTTCTCCGGCAGCCGGTCGGCGATGCGCTGGATCAGGCGCAACCGGTCGAATCCGGTCAGCACCAGCTGCGCCCCCGCTTCCTGGGCGACCTTGGCGATGTGAAACGCGATCGACGAGTCGGTGATGATCCCGGAGACCAGAATCCGTTTGCCTTCGAGCAGTCCTGCCATATCCGTCCTTCTACTCAGTGGCCCATGCCCATGCCGCCGTCGACCGGGATGACCGCGCCGGCGATGTAGCCCGCATCCTCGGACGCCAGGAAGCTGACCGCCCCGGCGACGTCCTCGGCGGTGCCGACCCGCTTGGCCGGGATGAATTCCAGTGCGCCCGCCTGGATCCGCTCGTCCAGCGCGCGCGTCATCTCGGTGTCGATGTAGCCGGGGGCGACCACGTTGGCGGTCACGCCGGCCTTGGACAGCTCGCGGGAGATCGAGCGGGCCATGCCGATCAGGCCGGCCTTGGCGGCCGCGTAGTTGGCCTGGTTGCCGATGCCCCACATACCGGACACCGACCCGATGAAGATGATGCGGCCGAACCGCTTGCGCTGCATGCTGCGCGACGCCCGCTGGGCCACCCGGAACGCCCCGGTGAGGTTGGCGTTGATGACCTCGGTGAACCGCTCCTCCGTCATCCGGATCAGGAAGGCGTCTTTGGAGATGCCGGCGTTGGACACCAGCACCTCGACCGGGCCCTGGTGCTCCTCGACCTCCTTGAAGGCGCGGTCGACGGCGTCGTTGTCGGTGACGTCGCACTCGACGCCGAACAGCCCCTCGGGCGCCCCGGATCCGCGGTGCGTGATGGCCACCTTGTGCCCGTCTGCCGCCAACCGCTGTGCGATCGCCAGACCGATCCCCCGATTTCCGCCCGTCACCAGGACCGAACGGGATACGAACGCGGGTTTGACGCCGTCGGTGGCTACTTCAGTCACCCCGCCAACCTATCGCCTCACCGCGGCACGCCCGAAATCTCCCCCCTGTCGCGCCGCGAGCGTCACACTAGCGCGGCGATCGACGCCCACCGTCGCGCTGGCGTGACGCTCGGCGGCAAAGCTAGGTCGGCAGGCGCCGGTTGATCAGCAGCGCCGCCAGCCCCGCGAGCGCCAGCACCAGCGCACCCAGCCGCAGCCAGCCCGAGCTGGCGTCACCCTTGATCGTCTCGTAGCCGATCTGCTGCTGCAGCGACGCGTAGACGGCCTTCAGCTCGGCCAGGCTCGCGGCGTTGTACCAGTTCCCGCCGGAGAGCTCGGCGACCTTCTTCATGGTCGAGTCGTCGACGGGTACGGGCTGGCGCTGGTCGTTGATCTCGACGAACCCGTACGGGGTGCCGAACGAGATCGTCGAGATCGGCACGCCCTGGTCCTTGGCGGTACGCGCGGCGGTGAAGGCGCCCTTGGGGTTGTCCGGGTTGGTCGGCATCGTCTCCTTGCCGTCGGAGAACAACACGATGCGCGCGGGCGGCGGCGTGTCGCCGCCGCCGATCACCGCGCCCACGGTGGCGATCGCCTGCAACGCGGTGAAGATGCCCTCCCCGGTGGCGGTGCGGTCGGCGAACTGGAGCTTGTCCAGCGCGTTCTTGGTCGCCTCCCGGTTGGTCGTCGGCGACACCAGCACCGTCGCGGTGCCCGCGTACTCGATCAGGCCGAGGTTGATCCCCGGGGTCAGCTCGTCGGCGAACGCCTTGGCGGCCTCCTGCGCGGCCGCCATGCGGTTGGGCGGGACGTCGGTGGCGCGCATCGACTGCGACACGTCGATCACCAGCATCACCACCGCGCGATTGCGGGGAATCCGGACGTCGTTCGTCGGCCCCGCCATCGCGATCGTGAACAGCACCAGCGCCAGCACCAGCAGGATCGCCGGCAGGTGCCGCCAACGCGAGGGGCGTTGCGGCGCAACGCTTTCCAGAAGCTCCATGTTGGCGAACCGCAGCATCCGCCGCTGCCGCGCCAGCTGCAGCACGATGTACAGCGCGGCCAGCCCGACCGCCGCGAAGAGGAAAAGGAAAAACCACGCGTGCGCGAAGCCCGACAGCGTCATCGGGCCCAGCAGGGGCAGTGTCACTGCCGGCCCGCCAGCGCCCCGCGCCGGCGGGACTCGACGAAGCGGACGATGTCGGCGATCCAGTCCCGGTCGGTGCGCAGCGTCAGCACCGGGGCCCCGCAGCTGCGGATGGTGCGGGACACCTCCGCGCGGTGCGCCGCGGCCGCCTTGGAGAAGTCGTCACGCAGCTGGGCGTCGATGGTGAATTCCCGGGTGACGCCGGTTTCGGCGTCCTGCAACACGACGTCGCCGATGTCGGGCAGCTCGACGTCGCGCGGGTCGAGCACCTCGATCGCCAGCACCTCGTGGCGGGCCGCGATCGCCCGAAGCGGGCGCATCCAGTTGATGGGGCCGAGGAAGTCGCTGATGATGACGGCCATTCCCCGGCGGCGTTCGGGCCTGCGCAGCGCGTCGATCGCGGTCGCCAGATCGCCGCGCACCCCCACCGGCGCCTTGGGCGTGGTGGCGATGGTGCGCAACAGCGTCTGCTCGTGCTGGCGCCCGGAGCGGGCCGGGACCCGGGTGATGGTCGCGCCGGTGGCGATGATCGCGCCGAGCCGGTTGCCGCCGCCGCTGTTGAGGAAAGTGATCGCCGCCGCGGCGGCCACCGCCAGGTCGCGCTTCTCACACACCGTGGTGCCGAAGTCCAGGCTGGCCGACATGTCGACCACCATCCAGGTCTCCAGTTCGCGGTCGGCGATCATCTGCCGGACGTGCGGGTGCATGGTGCGCGCGGTGACGGCCCAGTCCATCCGCCGGACGTCGTCGCCGGGCTGGTACTCGCGCGACTCCCCCGGCTCGGTGCCCGGCCCAGGGATCAGGCCGAGATGATCACCGTGCAGCACGCCGTCGAGCTTGCGCTTGACCGTGAGCTCGAGCTGGCGCAGCGCCGCCGACAGCTTCGGGTCGTCGATCTGCCCGCGCTCGAACGATGGCGGATGACGCACCGCGGGCTTCTGGGGGTCGGTCACCGACCGCTAGCCGCCACGGTCTGCATCACCGGGGGGACCGAATGACCTTGCTGCGGAACGGCATTCACCTGCGGCAGGGCCACCGTCTGCAGAATCCGGTTGATGACGATCTCCGGCGAGATCTCGTCGGCGAGCGCATCGTAGGTGAGTATCAACCGGTGCCGCAGCACGTCGGGAATGACCTCGACGACGTCCTGCGGGATCACGTAGTCGCGGCCACGCACCAGCGCCAGCGAACGGGCGCCGGCGATGATGCCCAGCGAGGCGCGCGGTGACGCGCCGAACGAGACCCAGGTCTTGACGTCGTTCATGCCGAGTTGCTCGGGGTTACGGGTGGCGGTGACGACCCGCACCACGTAGTCGACCAGCGCGTGGTGGACGAAGACGTTGGACGCGATGTCCTGCAGCCGCAGCAGGTCGCCGGTGTTGAGGATCTGCTTGGGCACCGGCGGCTTGACGCCCATCCGATAGATGATCTCCCGCTCCTCCTCCGGCGTCGGGTAGCCGACGTTGATCTTGAACAGGAAGCGGTCCCGCTGGGCTTCGGGCAGCGGGTAGACACCCTCGTGCTCGATCGGGTTCTGCGTGGCCATCACCAGGAACGGGTTGGGCAGCGGGAAGGTCTTGCCGCCGATCGACACGTGGCGTTCCTGCATCACCTCCAGCAGCGCCGACTGCACCTTCGCCGGCGCGCGGTTGATCTCGTCGGCCAGCAGGAAGTTGACCACCACCGGGCCGAGTTCGGTGTCGAACTCCTCCTTGCCCTGCCGGTAGATGCGGGTACCGATGATGTCGGTAGGCACCAGGTCGGGCGTGAACTGGATGCGGGCGAACGACCCGCCGACCACTCGCGCGAACGTCTCCACGGCCAGCGTCTTGGCGACGCCGGGAACGCCCTCGAGCAGGACGTGCCCCTTGGACAGCAGGCCGACCAGCATGCGCTCAACGAGCTGGTCCTGTCCGACGATGATGCGTTTGACCTCGAAGATGGCCCGCTCCAGCGTGTGGACCTCGGCGGCCAGCCCATTACCGCCACCCGGAGGCGCCTCGTGGGCCGGAGGGCCGGAAGGACCAGCCTGGCCCGGGTAGCTGCTGGCGCCCGGGGGCGGCCCACCTGCTGATGTCATCAAGAACCCTCCACGCTCAAACGGACACGACTGCCGGGCAGCGACGTGCCCTGGACCAACTATTCCAGGCCTGCCGGTTTCCGTCGACGCTCGCCCAGCTGATGGCCGGCCTGGCCCGCGATCAGTACTCGATGATCCTAGTCAGGAACGGCGTCATGCCGGGCTTGCGCACCGGGCTGACGGTGACCTTGCCGGCGAGGCTCGACGCCTCCAGCATCTGGCCGTTGCCCAGGTACATGGTGACGTGCTGGCCGCCGTTCGGCCCGTAGAAGATCAGGTCGCCGCGCCTCGCCTGGTCCGGGGGAATGTGGCGCCCGGCGTTGTACTGGTCACCGGAAAACCGCGGGATCAGCACCCCGACACCGGCGAAGCCGTAGCGCATCAGGCCCGAGCAGTCGAAGCCGTTGATGTTGGCGCCGTCGCCGACGCCCTTGCTGGGCCCGTCCAGCGAACCGCCACCCCACGAATACGGCACGCCCATCTGCGAACCCATCCGCTTGATCACGTACTCGATCGCCTGCCGGCCGTAGACCCGCGGGATCTTGCCGCCGGGGTTGGTGGGGGTCGCCGCGGTGGGAGCCGGATCGCCCCCCAGGTTGATCCCGAGCCCGCCGAGGAACTGCTTGCCCAGGTCCATCGTGGTCTGCGCGGCCTGGGCGGTGGCCTGCAGCGAGGCGTTGGCGACGGCGAGCGGATCGCCGGGCGCGCCGGCGCTGATGGTGGCCGGCAGGGTGGGATCCCACCCGGGGTCGGCGCCGGCCACGGGAACCGGCGCGGCGACAGACAACATCAGCCCGGTCACCATTGCGGTGATGCAGGTCAGGTTGATCAGGCGAAACCGTTTGCGGCGCATAGCTCCTCGTTCAGTAATCGATCGTCACCACTCGATGTAGCGGACCACATACGGCGTCATCCCACTGGTGCGCACGGGCGCGACGCGAACCTTCAAACCGATGTCGGGGGCTTCCAGCATCTGGCCGCCGCCGAGGTAGAGCGTCACGTGCTGGCTGCCGCCCGGTCCGTAGAAGATGACGTCGCCGCGGCGCATCTGCGACGACGGGATCTTGCGGCCCAGGTTGTACTGCGAACCCGAGTAGTGCGGCAGCTTGATGCCCACGCCGGCGAACGAGTACAGGACCAGACCCGAACAGTCGAAGCCGGTGATCCCGGCACCGGAGTCGATGCCCTTGCTGGGCCCCGCCGCGTTGCCGCCACCCCACGAATAGGGCACGCCGAGCTGCGACATGCCGCGCCGGATCACGTACTCGGTGGCCTGCCGCCCGTACACCCGGGGGATGCGGCCGGCGGTGCCGCCGGGTGCCGCATTGGTGATACCCGTGTCGTCGGGCTTGAGGATGCCCAGCTGCTGTAGGAAGCTGCGGCCCATCCCGGCGGTGACCTGCGTCGAGGTCGCCGAGATGCCCAGCACCTGGTTGATCACGGCGATCGGGTCACCGGGGACGTTGGCGCTGGCCACCATGGGCAGCGTCGGGTCCCACAGGCCGTCCCACCGGCGGCCGCCGGTGGGCGGGGCGCCGGCGGGTGACCCCGGATCCCACCGGTCCCCCGAGAGCGGGACGGCGGACCCACCATGTCCCGCGGACCATTCGCGCTGGGCCGCTTCGAGTTTCGCCTGGGCCTGGTCGCGCTCGGCCGCCAGCCGGGTGGCCTGCTCGCGCTGGTCGTTGAACTTGCGCTTGGAATCGGTGAGCGCGGCCACCGCGGCGTCCTGGCTCGCCTTCGCGTCGGCGGCGGCCTTGTCGGCCTTCTGCTTGGCCAGCCGCGCGGCCGACTCTTTGTTGACCTGCTCGGTCCGGGCTCGCTGCAGCTTGTCCATCACCGCCTGCGAGCTCGCGGTCAGGGTCTCCGCGGCGCTCTCGGTCGCGATCATGTCTTCGGGGCTGGTCGCGGTCAGGTAGCTGCCCGACGGCCCGTTCATGTAGGTGGCCGCCGCGAAGGTGTTGAACCGGTGTTGCGCGGCGGCGATCGCTGCGTTGGCGTCCTTGACCCCCTGCTGGCTGGCCTCGACGTCGTGCTCGGCGGCGGTGGCGTTGTCGCGCGCGGTCTCGACGTCGACCAGGGCCTTGTTGACACTTTCCTGCTCGGTCTGGATCTCGGCGGTCAGGTCTTCCAGGCGCTGGTTGGCCTTGGCGACGTTGGCGATCAACGCGGCCATGCTGTCGGCGGCGGGGTCGGCGTCGGCCAGACCCGGGGTGCACATCAACATGGCCACGCTCAGCACCGACGGAGCGACCGGCCGGAGCAGCCTGGCGGCCGGTCGCGCAGACGATGCCCAGCGCATACGTCTCATTCGGCAGGTCTCCTACGGCTCAACGCGGACGGGCGGCGCCAGGCACGGCCTTTCTGAAAACGCCACAAACAACACGAGCACCATTTGCACCGTACGTCACATATGACGCCGTGGAAACGCTCGTCACAAACTGCACTCTTGACGTGCGTTTAATGTGACCGAACGGTGACCTGCAAGGTTTGCCGCTGGAAATCGCGGGCGACGGCCCGACGAGGCAACTCGCGCCGGACCCGCGTGTCAGGGGCCGTTACTGGGCGTCGCCGGCCGTTTCGGCCGGCGGATCCGGCGCGCCGGCCGGCGTTGCTGCGCGCTTGGCGCGCAACTGCAGAAATCGGGTGCCCACGGCCGCCGCGAGCACAGCGATCAGGAGGAAGATGGTCAGCCCCGTCCAGGGGAACTCGGGCGTATTCAGCTCGTGCAGGAAATGCTGCGCCGAGACCACCGGGTTTCCCGTCTTGGCGTTGTCCTCGCCGGCCTCGAGCGTGACGCGCGGGAATTGCGTGCTGTAGGTGCCGACGTAACTCGGGCTCAGCGTCAGGACGGTGGCGTCGTGATAGTCGGCGCCGACGACGGTGGAGATGTCGCGCAGCGGGGTGTCGTTCGGCGGGTTGTGGTCGAGCAGGACGATCTTGAGGTTGATGCCGTCGGCGTGCGCCTGGTTGACGACATCGATCAGCCCGGGCATGGCCGCCGGCGGCGCGCTGACGCCGTTGGCGGCGACCTGAGCCTTGATCGCGGTCATGTCGACGTCCACCGGAATGTAGAGCGGCAGAAACGAGTGCCCGGTCATGCCGACACTGTAGTGCGATGGTCGGCGCGGATTCTTCGGCCGCTGGGGGTTTAATCCCGCGCCGCGCGCGACAAGACTGGAACGGCGGGCACCCCGCCGTATACAGGACAAGCGTACTGTTAAAGTGACACCGCACCGCCGACATGGCCCGTCGGCGGAAGAACTTAATCCTTGGGAGTTGAAGTGACTGATTCTGTGAACTCGTTCGGAGCCCGCGACACCCTCAAGGTCGGCGACAAGAGTTACCAGATCTACCGCCTGGATGCCGTCCCCAATACCGAGAAACTCCCCTACAGCCTCAAGGTCCTGGCCGAGAACCTGCTGCGCAACGAGGACGGCAGCAACATCACCAAGGACCACATCGAAGCCATCGCCAACTGGGATCCCAAGGCGGAGCCCAGCATTGAGATCCAGTACACGCCGGCCCGCGTGGTGATGCAGGACTTCACCGGCGTGCCGTGCATCGTCGACCTGGCCACCATGCGCGAGGCCGTCGGCGACCTCGGCGGCAACCCGGACAAGGTCAACCCGCTGGCCCCCGCCGACCTGGTGATCGACCACTCGGTGATCGCCGACCTGTTCGGCCGCCCCGACGCCTTCGAGCGCAACGTCGAGATCGAATACCAGCGCAACGGCGAGCGCTACCAGTTCTTGCGTTGGGGCCAGGGCGCTTTCGACGACTTCAAGGTGGTGCCGCCGGGCACCGGCATCGTGCACCAGGTCAACATCGAATACCTGGCGAGTGTGGTGATGACCCGCGACGGGGTGGCCTACCCGGACACCTGCGTGGGCACCGACTCGCACACCACGATGGTCAACGGCCTCGGCGTGCTCGGCTGGGGCGTGGGCGGCATCGAGGCCGAGGCAGCGATGCTGGGCCAGCCGGTGTCGATGCTCATCCCCCGCGTCGTCGGCTTCAAGCTGACCGGCGAGATCCAGGCCGGCGTCACGGCCACCGACGTCGTGCTGACGGTGACCGAGATGCTGCGCAAGCACGGCGTCGTCGGCAAGTTCGTCGAGTTCTACGGCGAAGGCGTGGCCGAGGTGCCGCTGGCCAACCGTGCCACCCTGGGCAACATGAGTCCCGAATTCGGTTCCACCGCAGCCATTTTCCCGATCGACGAGGAGACCATCTCCTACCTGCGCTTCACCGGCCGCAGCGACGAACAGCTGGCCCTGGTCGAGGCGTACGCCAAGGAACAGGGCATGTGGCACAACCCCGAGCACGAGCTGGCCTTCTCCGAATACCTCGAACTCGACCTGTCCGACGTGGTGCCGTCGATCGCCGGCCCCAAGCGCCCGCAGGACCGCATCGCGTTGTCTGACGCGAAATCCACGTTCCGCGAGCAGATTCCGAACTATGTCGGCGACGATCCCGACAAGAAGGCCTACTCGAAGCTCGACGAGACCGTCGACGAGACGTTCCCGGCGAGCGACCCGGGGGCGCTGGAGAACGGTCACGCGGACGACGCCCCGAAGGTGGAGTCGGCCGCCAAGCACGCGAAGGGCCGGGTGAGCAGCCCGGTGACGGTCCGCTCGGACGAACTCGGCGAGTTCGTGCTCGATCACGGCGCGGTGGTGATCGCGGCGGTCACCTCGTGCACCAACACCTCCAACCCGGAGGTGATGCTGGGCGCGGCGCTGCTGGCCCGCAACGCCGTCGAGAAGGGGCTGGCCGCCAAGCCGTGGGTGAAGACCACGATGGCGCCGGGCTCCCAGGTGGTCCACGACTACTACGACAAGGCCGGCCTGTGGCCGTATTTGGAGAAGCTCGGCTTCTACCTCGTCGGCTACGGCTGCACCACGTGCATCGGCAACTCCGGCCCGTTGCCCGACGAGATCTCCAAGGCGATCAACGACAACGACCTTTCGGTGGCGGCCGTGCTGTCCGGCAACCGGAACTTCGAGGGCCGCATCAACCCGGACGTGAAGATGAACTACCTGGCGTCGCCGCCGCTGGTGGTGGCCTACGCGCTGGCCGGGACGATGGACTTCGACTTCGAGTCCCAGCCGCTCGGCACGGACCAGGACGGCAACGAGGTCTTCCTCAAAGACATCTGGCCGTCGCAGCAGGCCGTTTCGGACACCATCGCCTCGGCGATCAGCCAGGAGATGTTCACCAAGAACTACGCCGACGTGTTCAAGGGCGACGAGCGCTGGCGCAACCTGCCGACCCCCAGCGGCAACACCTTTGAGTGGGACCCGGATTCGACGTATGTCCGCAAGCCCCCGTACTTCGACGGCATGTCCGCCGACCCCGAGCCGGTCAGCGACATCTCCGGCGCCCGGGTGCTGGCGCTGCTGGGCGATTCGGTGACCACCGACCACATCTCCCCCGCCGGCAGCATCAAGCCGGGCACGCCCGCGGCGCAGTACCTCGACGAGCACGGCGTGGACCGCAAGGACTACAACTCCTTCGGTTCGCGGCGCGGCAACCACGAGGTGATGATTCGCGGCACCTTCGCCAACATCCGGCTGCGCAACCAGCTGCTGGACGACGTCGCCGGCGGCTACACCCGTGACTTCACCCAGGACGGCGGCCCGCAGGCGTTCATCTACGACGCGGCGCAAAACTATGCGGCACAGAACATTCCGCTGGTGGTGCTGGGCGGCAAGGAGTACGGGTCGGGCTCGTCGCGCGACTGGGCGGCCAAGGGCACGCTGCTGCTGGGTGTGCGGGCGGTGATCGCCGAGTCGTTCGAGCGCATTCACCGGTCCAACCTGATCGGCATGGGCGTCATCCCGCTGCAGTTCCCGGAGGGCAAGACCGCCGGGGACTTGGGGCTGGACGGCACCGAGGTCTTCGACATCACCGGCATCGAGGCGCTCAACGACGGCAAGACGCCCAAGACGGTGAAAGTCAAGGCCGCCAAGGAGGGTGGCGACCCGATCGAGTTCGACGCGGTGGTGCGCATCGACACACCCGGCGAGGCCGACTACTACCGCAACGGCGGCATCCTGCAGTACGTGCTGCGCAACATGCTCAAGTCCGGCTAACGCGGGCCGCCGGTGCCAAAAGTCAGCGAGGACCATCTGGCGGCTCGCCGCCGCCAGATCCTCGACGGTGCCCGCCATTGTTTCGCCGAATACGGCTACGACAAGGCGACGGTGCGTCGGCTGGAGAAGGCGATCGGGATGTCGCGCGGCGCGATCTTCCATCACTTCCGGGACAAGGACGCGTTGTTCTTCGCGCTGGCGCACGAGGACGCCGAGCGGATGGCCGACGTGGCGTCCCGCGAGGGCCTGATCCAGGTGATGCGCGACATGCTCGCCGCCCCCGATCAATTCGACTGGCTCGCGACCCGGCTGGAGATAGCGCGAAAGCTGCGCAACGATCCCGTGTTCAGCCAGGGCTGGGCGGATCGCTCCGCCGAGCTGGCGGCGGCGACGACCGATCGGCTGCGCCGGCAGAAGGAGGCGCACCGGGTGCGCGACGACGTTCCCGGCGACGTCCTGCAGTGCTACCTAGAGCTGGTTCTCGACGGCTTGGTGGCCCGGCTGGCGTCCGGCGAGGATCCGCGCCGGCTGTCCGCGGTCCTCGATCTGGTGGAAAAGTCGGTGCGGCGCAAGGAAGCTGGGGCGCAGGCGTAACGCCACTGTGAACAAGGGGACGTGATTTCGCAGTGACGCTACGCCCGCGGGGACTGGCGCCGGGCCGAAGTGTGGTTGGGGCCGCCGCGGCCGCGCAGCGTGGTACCGGACTCGAGCAGCATGCTGTGAACCGACCCGTAGGACCTGCCGGTGGTGGCCACCAGGTTGCGGATGCTGGCGCCGCCCTCGTACGCGTTGCGCAGTTCGTGCAACATCTGCTCGCGCGTCTTCTTCGGCCTTCTCACTGCGGTCTTCAAGGTCCCCTCCATGCTCCGGGCTCGATCCCCAAGCACATAGAGTAAGAAGCCGTCGTCGGCCGCGGGCCGATTTGGCGAAATCACGCCAGTTCGATGAGATCCCGGTAGTCCTCGGACCAGTAGTCCTCGGTGCCGTCGGGCAACAGCACGACGCGTTGCGGGTCGAGGGCCTCGGCCGCGCCCGGGTCGTGGGTCACCAGCACCACCGCGCCCAGGTAGCTGCGCAGCGCGTCTAGCACCTGTTCGCGCGACGCGGGATCGAGGTTGTTGGTGGGTTCGTCGAGGAGCAGCACGTTAGCCGTCGACGCCACCAGGCCGGCCAGCGCAAGCCGGGTCTTCTCCCCCCCGGAAAGGGTGCCCGCCGGTTGGTCGAGCTGCGGACCGCTGAACATGAACGCGCCGAGCAGGCCGCGCAGCTCCTGCTCGCCCGACTCGGGCGCGGCGTGCCGGATGTTCTCCCAGACGGTCGCGTCGTTGTCGAGCGTGTCGTGCTCCTGCGCGAAATACCCGATCCGCAAGCCATGTCCGGGCTCGAGCCCCCCGCTGTCGGGGGTTTCGACGCCGGCCAGCAGGCGCAGCAGCGTCGTCTTGCCCGCGCCGTTGAGACCCAGCACGACCACGCGCGAGCCGCGGTCGATGGCCAGATCGACACCGCTGAACACCTCGAGCGACCCGTACGACTTGGAAAGGCCCTTGGCGACCAGCGGGGTGCGCCCGCACGCGGCCGGGGTGGGGAATTTGATCCGGGCCACCTTGTCGGCGACTCGTTCCTCGTCGAGCGCCGCCATCATCCGATCGGCGCGGCGCAACATGTTCTGCGCCGCAACGGCTTTCGTGGCCTTGGCGCCCAGCTTGGCGGCCTGCGTGCGCAGCGCGGCGGCCTTGCGCTCGGCGTTGGCGCGTTCCCGGCGGCGGCGCTGCTCGTCCGTCGCGCGGGCGTCCAGGTACTTCTGCCAGCCCATGTTGTAGACGTCGACCTCGCCGCGCACCGCGTCCAGGAACCACACCCGGTTGACGACGTCGGCCAGCAGCTCGACGTTGTGGCTGATGAGTACCAGCCCGCCGGTGTGCGCCCGCAGGAAATCGCGCAGCCAGCCAAGCGAATCCGCGTCGAGGTGGTTGGTCGGCTCGTCGAGCAGCAGCGTGGTTGACGAGCCGGCCCCGCTGTCGGAGGCGGCGAACAGGATGCGCGCCAGTTCCACGCGGCGGCGCTGACCGCCGGACAGCGTGCGCAACTGCTGCGTCAGGACCCGTTCCGGCAGGCCGAGACTCGCGCAGATGCGCCCGGCCTCGCTCTCGGCGCCGTAGCCGCCCAGCGCCACGAACCGCTCCTCCAGCTGCCCGTAGCGACGGATCGCGCGGTCCCGCGCGTCGTCGTCGGCGACCTCGGCCATCAGCGCCTGCTGCTTCTCGAGGTCGGTGAGCAGGACGTCCAATCCGCGAGCCGACAGCACCCGGTCACGGGCCAGCACGTCGAGATCGCCCTCTTTGGGATCCTGTGGGAGATAACCGATTTCGCCGATCTGGGCGACCGATCCCGCGTAGGGCTGACTCTCGCCGGCCAGGATGCGCAGGGTCGTCGTCTTGCCCGCCCCGTTGCGGCCCACCAGCCCGATGCGGTCGCCGGGCTGCACACGCAGGTCCGGGCCGTCGGGCGAGAGCAGAATGCGCGCACCAGCGCGGACCTCGAGGTCCGTGGCCGTGATCACATCTACTCCTGTTACTTCCCTTGTCTGGGCTATTTCTCGTCGGTGAAAACCGGCGGCCGCTTCTCCGCGCGCGCGGCAACCGCTTCCTCGAAGTTGGCGGTGAGCAGGCGGACGAAGAGCTGTCCTAGGCCTTCGGCTTGCATGTGCCCTTCCAGGCTACCGGCGTCGAGTCCACTCCACAGCGTGCGCTTGGTCAACTCGGTTCCCGGGCGCGAGAAAGCCGCGATCCGCGCGGCGATCGCGTAGCAGGTGTCCAGCAGCTGTTCCTCCGGCACCTGGCAGGACACCAGGCCGATGCGCTCGGCCTCCTCCGCGCTGACGTCGCGGCCGGTCAGCATGATCTCGAACGCACGCGACGACCCGATCGCCCGGGGCAGCAGGTAGGAGAGGCCCAGTTCGCTGGCGGTCAGGCCGTTGTTGATGCCCGCGGCCCGGAAGTAGGCGCTGGTGGAGGCCACCCGGATGTCGGCGGCCAGGGCCAGGCACAGTCCCCCGCCGATGGCGGGGCCGTTGACCGCGGCGATCACCGGTTGGTGCAACCGCCGCAGCCCCAGGATCACGTCGTCCAGCAGCTCCATCGAGCGCAGCGCGTACGTCGGGCGGGTCAGCCCGGCGACGTGCGGCACGGTGCCCGCGGACTTGTGATCGGCGCCCGAGGAAAACCCTCGGCCCGCCCCGGTCAGCACCACGACGCGCACGGAATTGTCGTAGGTGACCTTCTCCAGGGCCTCTTTGAGCGGCACCATGACGTCGAAGGCCATGGAGTTCATCCGCTCGGGCCGATTGAGGGTTATCAGCGCGACACCGGGCCGCGGTTGCTCTACCAGTACCAGACTCACCCGAGAAAGGTAGCGTGCCCTGGCTCAGACGTGGCCCATGCCGGTGGTCATCAGGAAAACCCCCAGCACCGCCACCACGACCCCGAGGACCGCCCGCCTGCGGGCCTGTACCCAGTCGTGCACCCGCGACATCATCGCGCCGGTGCGCGCCGGCGCCGCCAGCTGGCAGATCAGCGGGACCTCGGCAAACGCCAGGCCAACCAGCGTGTACGCCGCCGCCGCGCTGACCTGGGTGCCCAGGGCGGCCCCGGAGGCCAGGATCACGGTGAGCGCCGCCAGGTAGCGGAAGTCGGTCGTTATCCCCACCCCGACCAGGAAGGTGATCCAGGGCGGGCCGGACTGCAGCGCTCGTACGGCGCGCGTCGACACGCGGGACAAAGCCGTGGGTTCGGCCCGGTTCAGGGGAGCCCCGGCGGGCACCGGGACGGGTCGGCGCACCGAAAAGCCCACCGCGATCGCGCCGGCGATTATCAGGGCGAGCAGGCCCATCGCGACCTGAATCTGCCCCGCCGTGGAGCTCGAGCTGGCAACCTCCACCCGGTCCATGACGCCGAGCACGACGTCGTGCAGCCCCACGAGGGCGCCCAGGGCCAGGGCGACACCCACCGCCACCCCGCCCAGCCAGAGAGCAAAGAGGTGCAGCACCGGCCGTCGTCGCGAAAACAGCAGCAGGGCGATCCCAATCCGCCCCGGGTCCACCCCCGCGACCAGCGCCAACGCCAGCACCGTGCCCCACATGGGCGCGACTCTACCGCGGACGGCCAGGGTCGCGTTCGCACTTCGGGGCGATCGAGCCGCGGCCACGCGACCGTACGTTAAATGTCGTGCAAACGCCGCACGTGGCTTGGTTTGGTCTGCTATCTTTAGCCACCATTGGGCGCGTGCCAGCTACGCCCGTTGAGATGTCTTGCGCGGGCGACAGCAGCAGAGGCATTGGCGCGCAAATATGTTGTCCCGCAACCGAATCCGACCAATGGAGGCAGGAACGCCGTTCGGCAAAGCAAATGGTAGAGCTATGAATTCGCTGTGTCCAGGCGATGAGGCAGACTAGGGAGGGAATGTGTTCATCCCAGGAGAAGAGGCGTTCGGGGCCATCCACGATTGGTCGCCCGAGCCCGGTTCGATCGTGTGCTGGCATCCCTCGCCGGCCGCGCTCGCCAAGGTCCGGCAAGCCCCGATAAGCGCTGTTCCTCCCAGCCATCAGCAGGCCCGTCACCTGCGTAATTTCGTCGACCACGCGGGCCGTGGGGTGGACATGTCGCGGCTGTGTATCGGCAGCTGGGACATGCCCGGCCGCTGCGACATCCGGGTTCTGACCTACGTCATCAACGCGCATCTTCGGCGGCACGACACATATCACAGCTGGTTCGAATTTGCCGACGGCGACCGGATCCTGAGGCACACCGTTCCCAATCCCGCCGACATTCAATGCGTTCCGATCAAGCACGACATGACGCCGGAGGAATTCCGCGAGCACATCGTGGCCACGCCGAGCCCGTTGGACTGGGACTGCTTCCGCTTCGCCGTAATTCAGCGCGCGGATCACTTCACCTTCTGCTTCAGCATCGACCATCTGTACATCGACGCGCAGTTCCTCGGTGCGATGCGCATGGAGCTGTATCTGATGTACACATCGCTGCTCGCCGGCGGTGCGCCGCCGGCCCTTCCGGCCCCGGGCAGCTACGAGAACTACTGTGTCCAGCAACACGAGTACACGTCCGCCCTGACGCTGGAGTCCCCGCAGGTGCAGGCCTGGGTCGACTTCTTCGAACAGAATGACGGCACCCTCCCGGAATGCCCGGTGTCGCTCGGCGACGGGTCGGGGGCCTGCGACCTGATGTTCGTGCGGCTGATGGACGAGCAACAGACGGCCGATTTCGAATCCGCGTGCATTGCGGCGGGCGGCCGCTTCAGCGGCGGGGTGTTCGCCGTCGCCGGCCTCGCGCAATACGAATTGACCGGCGCCGAAACGTATTACGGGCTGATTGCGTGCGACACCCGCAGTTCCCGGGCCGAGTTTCTGACGATCGGCTGGTTCACCGGTTTCGTCCCGATCACCATTCCCGTCGGTGGGTCATCGTTCGGTGCCGCCGTGCGGGCCGCGCAGCAGTCGTTCGATTCTGGTAAGGCCCTGGCGAACGTGCCGTTTTCCCGGGTGCTGGAGCTGGCGCCGTGGCTGAGCATGCCCCAGGGGCGCGTTCCCCTGCTGTTCCACCTCGACGCCAGCAGCCCTCCCCTATCCACCATCGTCAAGGCGGAATGGGGCGGCTCCAACATCAAGATTCACCACGACGGCGGGGTTCCGGCGCGGTTCGACTTGCGCGTCAACCGGTACGAGAACGAGACGCACGCCATGGTGTTCTTCCCGGACAATCCCGTCGCGCGGGAATCCGTCACCCGTTACCTCGAGACGCTGAAATCCATTTATCTCCGCGTCGCCGAAGGCCGCGTCAGCGCGGCAGCGCCTTGGGATGTCGCCGCGCCGCAGCGGCAACTCGTTTAGGCCTGCTCGGATTGGGCGGCCTCGGCCGCGTCCACGTCGAACGCCTTGATCTGCTGAACCAAGTCCTCCAGCGCCGCCGGCGGTAGCGCACCGGCCTGGTTGAACAGCAGCTTGCCCTTCTTGAAGGCCATCAGCGTCGGGATGGACCGGATCTGCGCGGCCGCGGCGAGCTGTTGCTCGGCCTCGGTGTCGACCTTGGCGTAGACGATGTCGGGGTGCTCCTCCGACGACGCGTGGAACGTCGGCGCGAACTGGCGGCATGGGCCACACCAGGAGGCCCAGAAGTCGACCAGCACGATGTCGTTGCCCTCGATGGTCTCGTTGAACTGCGCGGCAGTGAGATCGCGTGTCGTCACAATGCTCCTAACGTAAGCGACCGGCGTGATGTTCCCGCCGAGTTTACGACCGCCGACGCCCGCGAATAACTCGCTTGGACCGCGCGACCTCATTGAATCCGGCCCCGCAATGAAGTTCATTGGTGCCCGTACCAGCCGAAAAGGCGATACGATTTTGCGGTCGCTGACACTTCACCGGGGAGGTCCGAGATGTCATTTTTGGTCGCAGATACGGCGTTGGTCTCGGGGGCAGCCGACGATCTGGCGCGCCTCGGCTCGACAATCAGCGAGGTCAATTCCGCGGTGGCGGCCCAGACGACCACGTTGGCATCGGCGGGAGCCGACGAGGTGTCCTCCGCCATCGCGGCGGTGTTCGCGGCGCACGGCCAGAGCTATCAGGCGCTGAGCGCCCAGGTTGCGGCCTTTCACGACCAATTCGTGCAAAACCTGGCCGGCGGCGCGCAGGCCTATACCGCCGCAGAAGCCGCCAACACCAACCCCTTGAAGCCGCTGTTCGACGTGATCAACGCACCCAGCCGGGCGCTGTTCAACCGCCCGCTGATCGGCAACGGCAATAACGGCGCTACGCCCGGCGCGAACGGCGAGGACGGCGGAATCCTGTTCGGCAACGGCGGCAACGGTGCGGCCGGCAACGGGTCCGTCCCGGCCGGCGGCAAGGGCGGCGACGCCGGACTGTTCGGCAACGGTGGCTTGGGCGCCGCCGGAGGGCCCGGCGGGACCGGCGGGGCCGGCGGCAACGGCGGGTTCCTGTGGGGCAACGGCGGCGGCGGCGGCGCGGGCTTCGAGGGCGGCGGCGCGGGGGGCAGGGCGTGGCTGCTGGGTAACGGTGGCCTCGGCGGTAGCTCGCTGTCGTTCGGTGGCGGCGGCAATGGCGGAGCCGGCGGGTTCTTGGTCGGCGACGGCGGCACCGGCGGCGGCGGCGGAACGAACAGCAACGGCGGGCTCGGCGGCCAGGCCGGCCTGGTGGGCAACGGCGGGGACGGCGGCAACGGCGGGACGGTGACCGGCACCGGTGGCAACGGCGGTAATGCGCTGCTGGTTGGCAACGGCGGGCACGGCGGAACGCCTGGCGGCACCGGTGGCCAGCGCGGGCTCCTGTTCGGCATGAACGGCGCGAACGGGTAGCGACCCTACTTACGGTTGCGTACGTTTTCCCCACTCGGAGAGACTGAGCCCGACGAACGGGTTGATCGGCCTAAGTGGAGGGGAATGCGTTGGGCCACTACATCGCTAACGTCCGCGATCTCGAGTTCAACCTGTTCGAGGTTCTCGAGCTAGGTGCCGTGCTCGGCACCGGAAGTTTCAGCGACCTTGACGAGGACACCGTCCGAACGATCCTGGCCGAGGCCGCGCGCCTGGCGGAGGGGCCGGTCGCCGAGTCCTTCGCTGCCGCCGACCGCAATCCGCCGGTGTTCGACCCGGCCACGCACTCGATCAGCGTGCCCGACGAGCTGGCCAAGACGGTGCGGGCGATCAAGGAGGCGGGGTGGTGGCGGCTGGGCCTGGCGGAGGAGATCGGCGGCATGCCCGCGCCGCCGCCGCTGGCCTGGGCGGTCAACGAAATGATCCTGTGCGCCAATCCGTCCGCGAATTTCTTCAACTTCGGCCCGTTCATGGCCCAGGCGCTCTACGAGGAGGGCAACGAACAGCAACGCCAGTGGGCGGCGGTGGGCGTGGAGCGCGGATGGCAGGCCACCATGGTGCTCACCGAGCCCGACGCCGGATCCGACGTCGGGGCGGGCCGCGCCAAGGCGATCCAGCAACCGGACGGCACCTGGCACATCGAGGGCGTCAAGCGATTCATCTCCGGCGGCGACGTCGGCGAGACCGCCGAGAACATCTTCCACCTCGTGCTGGCCCGCCCGGAGGGCGCCGGCCCGGGCACCAAGGGGTTGAGCCTGTTCTATGTGCCCAAGTACCTGTTCGACCCCGAAACATTCGAATTAGGTTCCCGCAACGGGGTTTTCGCCACCGGGCTGGAACACAAGATGGGCATCAAATCCTCGCCGACGTGCGAACTGACCTTCGGCGACGGCGACGTGCCCGCGGTCGGCTACCTGGTCGGTGACGTGCACAACGGGATCGCGCAGATGTTCACCGTGATCGAGCAGGCGCGCATGACGATCGGGGTGAAGGCCGCCGGCACCCTGTCCACGGGCTACCTGAACGCGTTGGCCTTCGCCAAGGAGCGCGTGCAGGGCGCCGACCTCACCCAGATGACCGACAAGACCGCGCCGCGGGTGACGATCATGCACCACCCCGACGTGCGTCGCAGCCTGATGACGCAGAAGGCGTACGCCGAGGGGCTGCGCGCCCTTTACATGTATGCCGCCGCGCACCAGGATCCGGCTGTGGCGCAACGGGTTTCGGGTGCCGACGCAGACATGGCGCACCGCATCGACGACCTGCTGCTGCCGATCGTCAAGGGGGTGAGCTCGGAGCGGGCCTACGAGATCCTGACCGAGTCGCTGCAGACGCTGGGTGGCTCGGGCTTCCTGGTCGACTATCCGCTCGAGCAGTACATCCGCGACTCCAAGATCGATTCGCTCTACGAGGGCACCACCGCCATCCAGGCGCTGGATTTCTTCTTCCGCAAGATCGTCCGCGACCACGGCCAGGCGCTGCAGTTCCTGGTGGCACAGATCAGTAAGACCATCGACGCCTGCGACGAGGCGCTCAAACCGCAGGCCGAGCTGGTGCAGGCCGCGCTCGACGAGGTCACCGCGATGACGGGCGCGCTGACCGGCTACCTGATGTCGGCCACCCAGCACCCGACCGAGATTTACAAGGTGGGGCTGGGCTCGGTGCGCTACCTGCTCGCGGTCGGCGACCTGGTCATCGGCTGGCGGTTACTGGTGCAGGCCGGCGTCGCCCAGGCCGCGCTGGCCGGCGCGCCCTCCGCGAGCGACAAGAGCTTCTATGAGGGCAAGATCGCGACGGCGACGTTCTTCGCGAAGAACATGCTGCCCAGGCTGACCGCCCAGCGCAGGGTCCTCGAGTCCCTCGACGACGACATCATGCGGGTCTCCGAAGACGCGTTCTGACACTTCACAGTTCCGGCACAGCTCGAGCGGGTACACCTTTTCGTGGTCCAACTCACGAATGGGGGAAACGTTGATATCAGCAAGCCGATTCGCCATCCTCGCCGTCACGGGCGCCGCCGCGCTGTCCGTCGCCGCCTGCGGTTCTTCGAACCAATCGAGCCCGACGTCGACGTCCACCTCTACCTCGACGGTCACCTCGACGACCACGTCCCAGCCGCCCGCCCAGGGCGAAGCCAAGGTCAGCGGCCTGATCGCGTCGGTGGCGGGCAACTCGATCCGGGTCACCAAGGACGACAACAGCAGCGCCGCCGTCAACTTCACGTCCACGACCAAGGTCACGGAGGTGGGCCCGGCCACGCTGAGCGACGTCAGCCAGGGGAGTTGCGTCACCGTGCGGCCTACCAAGGAGATCCAGAGCGGGCAGCCGACAACCGCGGCGTCGGTCCGGGTCAGCCCCTCCGTCAACGGCACCTGCCCCCCGGCAAAAGGATCCGGGCAAAGTTCCACCAGCACGCCGCCCCCCGGTTCGCCGTCGCCGGCGCCCGCCAAGCCGAAGCCGTTGGTCGGCTCGGTCGCTTCGGTGGCCGGGAACACCATCACCGTCGCGGGCACCGACGCCAGCGGTAACAGCACGCAGACGCCGGTGACCGTCGACGATCAGACCAAGTACTCCAAGCTGGCGACCGCCACGCCCGACGCGATCGCGCAGGGCAAGTGCGTCACCGCGCGCGGCAGCCTGGACAACGGCGGCACGCTGCAGGCGACGAGCATCAACGTGCGGGCGGCCGTCGACGGTAAATGCCCGGGCAAGCCGCGCGGGTGATCCCGGTTGTCGATGTCTGCCAGCACGGTCAAGCCTAGGCTGGCCCAGATCGCGCTCGTCGCGGTCGTCGCTCTGATCGCGTTGAGCCTGGCCATGTGCCACTCGGGTGGCACGGCGAGCAACACCGGCAGCACCGGAAAACCGACCGTGACGGCGACCCCGCCCAGCCCCGCGGCCGGCCGGCCGCCCCCGCCGGTCCCCGCGCCGCCCCCCGCCGCCAAGGACTACGTCGAGGGTCTGGTCCAGTCGGTGTCGGGCGGCACCATCGGGCTCAGGACGCGGACCGGATCGGCCACCGTGGATTTCACGCCACAGACCAGGGTCGTCGAGACCACGCCAGCCCAGCTGACCGATGTCACCCCGGGCAGCTGCGTCAACGTGCGCGCCACCCCGCAGAGCGCGCCCGCCCCCGGCGCCATCACCGCGCAATCGGTGACCGTCACCCCCGCCGTCGACGGCAAGTGCCCGCCACCCGCCGGGTTCTACGGGACGGTCAGCTCGGTCTCGGGTAACACCATCGCCGTCAGCGGCTTGGGTTCCGGAGGCACCCAACCGGCGCCCACGAGCGTAACGGTCGCGAACACGACGTCCTACCAGAAGCAGACAGCTTCAGACTCCCAGGCGATCACGAACGGAAAGTGCTTGGGGGCGCAGGGAACTCAGGACACCGGGGCGCTGCACGCGATGACCATCAGCCTCGAGACATGCCCGCCGATGGGTCACCCGCACCATCACCTGCACCTGCACCTGCCCCATCTCCCCTTCCACCTCTAGCCGACGAGGGTCTCGTCGAGCCAGTCGAACAGCCGCTGATGGAACAGGGCCATCGCGCCCTCGTGGCAGTGTTCCTCGGCGCCCTCGGCGGCGGTGAACTTCAGCAGCGTCTTCGGGCAACGCAGCGCGTCGTAGAGCTTTTGCGGCTGCCCCTGGAAGAACTGGTCTCGTTCGGCCTCGCAGACCAGCGTCGGACAGGTGATCTGGTCAACGACGGTCGTGAGGTCGTACTTGGCGAACGCGTCGGCCAACTCCCCGATGTCCGCGACGCCGAGCGTCCACAGGCCGTTGAGGAGCGCCCAGCGCAAGGAGGTCGGCACTTGGTCGGGGCGGCCGATCGCCGCGTCGATCACCGCGGTGGGCGGAAGCGCCGAGGCGAAGTCGAAGACGCCGTCGTAGGCGACGCACGCGGCGATCCTCTTGTCGAACGCCGCCGCCCGCGGGGCGAGGTAGCCGCCCATGCTCATCCCGAGCAGCGCGATCCGGTGGATGTCGACCCCGGGCAGCGTGACGGCGACGTCGAGCACCGGGGTGACCACGGCCTCCCAATCGTGGCGGAACGGCAATTTGTGGACCCGCAGCGCCGCCCCCTGGCCGGGTCCCTCGAAGATCAGGCAGTTCCAGCCGTGCCTGCGGGCCGCCTCCCCCACAGCGAAGAACATCTCTTCGACCGTCGAGTCGAAGCCGCCGTGCGCGACCAGCGTCGGGCCGGGCTCGTCGCCGCTGACATTGAGGTAGTAGCCGCTCAGCTCGATGCCCTGGTAGGGAATGCCGACCCGCTGCCAGTGCTCCCGGACCTCGGGCGCGGCCCGGAACGCCTTGATCGCGCGTGCCGAGGTGTCCGCCACCCGCGGGTCGTTGACCGGGTCGTCGCGCAGGTAGAACTCGGCAGTCCGGTAGTAGTTCGCGGCCCGCAGGTAGGCGCTGCTGGCGCTGACGGAGTGCCCCTTGGCGGCACAATCGTCGGCGATGCCGGCGATCCGGTCCGCCAGGGCTCTCCATTCCCGGTGCCAGGACTCCCAGTCGCCCGGCGTGATCCGCGCCGCGGTGGCCATCACCTCACCGATGTCCGCCCCGCCGTAGACGGTGTATCCGACGGCCCGCAACGTCTCGAACGAGAACGACTCGTCGGTGTCGAACATGAATCGCATGGCCGTTGCCCTATCGCAAGTTGACTTGCAATAGCCTCCCACTCGGCGTCGCGTAACGCAAGATGAGTTGCGATAGACTCGGGCGCATGACATCGGCTGTGTCGCACCGGCGCGGGGAGCACGTGCGCCAGATCGTGCTGGACGCCGCGTTCGACGAACTCGTCGAGAACGGCGTCGAGGCCGCGACGGTCGCGGGCGTGGCGCGCCGGTGCGGCGTCCACGAGACGACCGTCTACCGACGCTGGACTACCCGGGAAAACCTCTTGGTCGACGCCATGCTGACGCGCGGCGCCCATTCGATCCCCGACCCGGACACCGGATCCACCCGCGACGATCTGCTGGCCGTCGCCCGCTCCCTCGCCGCGTACCTCAACTCCGCGGCCGGGAAGGCGGTGCTCTACGCGGGAACCCTGCGCGCCGATCCCGGCTACGACAGGGCGCGCCTCGCCTTCTGGGAGGGTCGCATCGAGGCGCTCACGCCCGTCGTGCAGCGCGGCGTCGCGCGCGGGGACCTGCGTGCCGAAGCCGACCCGCGGCTGGTGCTGGGGATGTTGCTGACGCCGCTGCAGGGCCGGGTCCTGTTCTCCGACGAGCCGATCCCCGACGACATGCCCGAATGCCTCGTCGACATCCTGCTCGACGGGGCGGCCGCCCGCCCGGGCGGCGCCTAGACGGTGAAGCCGAGGGCGCGCAACTGTTCGCGCCCGTCCTCGGTGATCTTGTCGGGGCCCCATGGCGGGTTCCACACCCAGTTGATCCGCAGGTCGTCGACCAGGCCGCTGCCGACCAGCGCGCTGCGCGACTGGTCTTCGATGACGTCGGTCAGCGGGCAGGCCGCCGACGTCAACGTCATGTCGATCAGGGCGACGGTCCCCTCGTCGCCCTCTTCCACGTTGAGTCCGTAAACCAGCCCGAGATCGACGACGTTGATGCCCAGTTCGGGGTCGACGACGTCGCGCATCGCCTCCTCCACGTCAGCGAGGAACTCGTCGCTCGGTGCGGTGGTTTCGCTCATTTCTGGTCCTCCTCAAAACCCGCACTCGCTTGAGCCAGTGCGTCCTTGAAAGCCATCCACCCCAGCAGCGCGCATTTCACCCGCGCCGGATATTTGGCGACTCCCGCGAAGGCGACCCCGTCGCCCAACACGTCCTCGTCGCCTTCGATCGTGCCGCGCGAGGACACCATCTCGCTGAACGCGGTGACGGTCTTCAGCGCCTCGCCGACGCTGCGGCCGATCACTTGCTGGGTCAGCACCGACGTCGACGCCTGGCTGATCGAACAGCCCTGCCCGTCATACGAGACGTCGGTGACGGTTTCGCCGTCATCGGACAGGGCGACCCGCAGGGTGATCTCGTCGCCGCAGACCGGGTTGACGTGGTACACCTGCGCGCCGAACGGCTCCCGCAGCCCGCGGTGCTGCGGGTGCTTGTAGTGATCGAGGATCACGTCCTGATAGATCTGTTCGAGACGCAACGTCAGTCTCTCCCGAAGAAATCCAGCGCGCGTCGCACGCCGGCCACCAGGCGATCCACCTCGTCGAGGGTGTTGTAGACCGCGAACGACGCCCGCGCGGTCGCCGCCACGCCGAACCTGCGATGCAGCGGTAACGCGCAGTGGTGACCCACCCGCACCGCGACGCCGTCGTCGTCGAGCACCTGGCCGACGTCGTGGGCGTGCACGCCGTCGACGACGAAGGCCACCGGCGAGCCCCGGTTCTCCGTCGACGTCGGGCCGACGATGCGCAGGCCGTCGATGCCGGACAGGCCCTCGATGGTTGCGGCCACCAACTCGCGCTCGTGGGCCTCCACGGCGTCCATGCCGAGCGCGCCGAGATAGCGTGCGGCGGCGGCCAATCCGACCACCTGGGAGGTCATCGGGGTGCCGGCCTCGAAGCGCTGCGGTGGCGCCGCATAGGTGCTGACCTCCATGGTCACCGTCTCGATCATCGACCCGCCGGTGAGGAAAGGCGGCGCGGCCGACAGCAGTTCGCCACGCCCGTAGAGCACGCCGATCCCGTTGGGGCCCAACATCTTGTGGCCCGAGAACGCGCCGAAGTCGACGTCGAGGGCGTGGAAGTCGACCGGCCGGTGCGGCACCGACTGGCAGGCGTCCAGCACGGTCAGCGCGCCCACGGCCTTGGCGCGGCCGACCAGTTCGCCCACCGGCGCGAGCGCGCCGGTGACGTTGGAATGGTGGCTGAACGCAACGACTTTGACCCGCTCGTCGAGCTGCAGCGAGTCGAGATCGATGCGCCCGTCATCGGTCACGCCGTACCAGCGCAACGTCGCTCCGGTGCGCCGGGCCAGCTCCTGCCACGGGACCAGGTTCGCGTGGTGCTCGAGCTCGGTGGTGACGATGACGTCGCCGGGCCCGACGGCACGCTGGAAACGGTTGTCGCCCAGCACGTATGACACCAGGTTGAGCGCCTCGGTGGCGTTCTTGGTGAACACCAATTCGTCGGCGTCGGCGCCCACGAAGGCCGCGATGTCGGCCCGGCCCTGCTCGTAGGCGTCGGTGGCCTCCTCCATCAGCTGGTGCGCACCGCGATGCACCGCGCCGTTGGAGGTCAGCAGGAACTCCCGCTCGGCATCGAGCACCTGCAGCGGACGCTGCGAGGTCGCGCCGGAATCGAGGTATGCCAACTGATTTCCCCCACGCATGATGCGCTTGAGGATCGGGAAATCGGCACGGACGGCCGCGACGTCCAACATGGTCAGGCCCCGGTGGCCGCCGCTTGGGAGAAGCGCACGTACCCGTTCTGCTCCAGCTCGTCGGCCAGCTCCGAGCCGCCGGACTCGGCGATGCGGCCGCCCACGAACACGTGCACGTACTCCGGATGGATGTAGCGCAGGATGCGGGTGTAGTGCGTGATCAACAGGATCCCGCCGTGTTCGGTTTCGGCGTAACGGTTCACACCCTCGCTGACCACCCGCAGCGCGTCGACGTCCAGCCCGGAGTCGGTCTCGTCGAGGATCGCGATCTTGGGCTTGAGCAGTTCCAGCTGCAGGATCTCGTGGCGCTTCTTCTCGCCGCCGGAGAAACCCTCGTTGACGCTGCGCTCGGCGAAGACCGGGTCGATCTCGAGGGCCGTCATCGCCCCCTTGACCTCTTTGACCCAGTGGCGCAGCTTCGGGGCCTCGCCGCGCACGGCCGTGGCCGCCGAGCGCAGGAAGTTGGACACCGAGACGCCCGGCACCTCGACGGGATACTGCATCGCCAGGAATATCCCGGCCCGCGCGCGCTCGTCGACGCTCATCGCCAGCACGTCCTCGCCGTCCAGCGTGATCGACCCGGACGTGACCCGGTACTTGGGGTGGCCCGCGATCGCATAGGACAGCGTCGACTTGCCGGACCCGTTGGGGCCCATCAGGGCGTGCGTCTCACCGGATTTCACCGTGAGGTCCACGCCCTTGAGGATCGGGATCTCCCGCTCCCCCTCGGCGGCGTTCGGGTCGTCGACGCTGACGTGCAGGTCTTTGATTTCAAGGGTCGTCATGAGGTCGTTGTCTTCTCCGTGATGGCCAGTTCGGTTTCGATGGCTGCGGTCAGGCGTTCGCGCACCTCGGGCACCGCGATCTTCGAGATGATCTCCCCGAAGAACCCGCGGATCACCAGGCGGCGGGCCTGATCCTCCGGGATGCCGCGCGAGCGCAGGTAGAACAGCTGTTCGTCGTCGAAACGCCCGGTGGCGCTGGCGTGGCCGGCGCCGGCGATCTCGCCGGTCTCGATCTCCAGGTTAGGCACCGAATCGGCGCGCGCCCCGTCGGTGAGCACCAGGTTGCGGTTCACCTCGAAGGTGTCGGTGCCGGTGGCCTCGGCGCGGATCAGCACGTCGCCCACCCAGACCGTGTGGGCGTCGGGCAGCGCCGAATCCGGATCCCCTTGCAGCGCACCCTTGTACAGCACGTTCGAGCGGCAGTCGGGCCGCGCGTGGTCCACCAGCAGCCGCGACTCCAGGTGCTGGCCGTCGTCGGCGAAGTACAGGCCCAGCAACTCGGCGTCCCCGCCGGGGCCGGAGAACCGCACGTTGGCCGACATCCGCACGACCTCACCGCCCAGCGTGACCGCGACGTGGCGCAGCACCGAGTCCTTGCCCAGCCTGGCGTGATGCGCGCTCACGTGCACCATGTCGTCGGCCCAGTCGGCGATCCACACGACCGTCAGCCGGGCGGCGTCGTCGACGACGAATTCGACGTTGTCGGCATAGGTTCCGCCGCCGCGCTGGTCGATGACCACCACCGCTTCGCCGAGCTCCTCGACGCGGATCTGCAGGTGCCCGTAGGCCACCGCGCCCTCGCCGGGCCCGGTGACGGTGACGTTGATCGGCTCGGCGATCCGGGTGTCCCGGCCGACGGTGACCAAGGTCGCGGAGTTGAACGACGAAAATGCTTGGGCGGCAACCCGATCGGCGGGGGCACCGGCCTGACCGAGCCGCTCGTCGCCGCGGCGGACGGTCTCGACCCGCACGCCCGGCCGCTCGGCCACTTCGATTCCCGCACGGCCCGTGGCGTTCGCGGAACCGTCGTGCAGCCCGCGCAGCCGGCGCAGCGGGGTGAACCGCCACAGCTCGTCGCGTCCATGCGGCACCTCGAACGCGTCAACGTCAAAGGAGGCGAACAGCTCTCCCTTATTCAGAGCGGCAGTCACTACCCGACCGCGCCTTCCATCTGCAGCTCGATCAGCCGGTTGAGCTCCAGCGCGTATTCCATCGGCAGCTCTTTGGCGATCGGCTCGACGAAGCCGCGGACCACCATCGCCATCGCCTCGTCCTCGGTCAGCCCGCGGCTCATCAGGTAGAACAGCTGGTTCTCGCTGACCTTCGAGACCGTGGCCTCGTGGCCCATCGTGACGTCGTCCTCGCGGATGTCGACGTAAGGGTAGGTGTCGCTGCGGCTGATCGTATCGACCAGCAGCGCATCGCATTTCACGCTCGAGCGTGACCCGTGCGCGCCCTTGTTCACCTGCACCAGGCCGCGGTAGGAGGTGCGGCCGCCGCCCCGGGCCACCGACTTGGACACGATGTTGCTCGACGTGTTGGGCGCCAGGTGCAGCATCTTCGCGCCGGTGTCCTGGTGCTGGTCCTCGCCGGCGAACGCCACCGAGAGCACCTCGCCCTTGGCGTGCTCGCCGGTCATCCAGACCGCCGGGTACTTCATGGTCACCTTCGAGCCGATGTTGCCGTCGACCCACTCCATGGTGGCGCCGGCCTCGGCGCGGGCCCGCTTGGTGACCAGGTTGTACACGTTGCCCGACCAATTCTGGATGGTCGTGTAACGGCAACGGCCACCGGGCTTTACGATGATCTCCACCACCGCGGAGTGCAACGAATCCGACTTGTAGATCGGCGCGGTGCAGCCCTCGACGTAGTGAACGTAAGCGTTCTCATCGACGATGATCAGCGTCCGCTCGAACTGGCCCATGTTCTCGGTGTTGATCCGGAAGTAGGCCTGCAGCGGGATGTCGACGTGCACACCCGGCGGCACATAGATGAACGAGCCGCCGCTCCACACCGCGGTATTCAATGCAGAAAACTTATTATCGCCCGCCGGAATAACCGTTCCAAAGTATTTCTTAAATATTTCGGGCTGTTCCCGCAAACCCGTATCAGTGTCGAGAAAAATGACTCCTTGAGCCTCTAAATCCTCTCTGATCTGGTGGTACACCACCTCGGACTCATACTGAGCCGCTACTCCAGCAACCAGCCTTTGCTTTTCAGCTTCCGGAATTCCGAGCCTGTCATAGGTATTCCGAATATCTTCTGGCAAATCATCCCACGTCGCGGCCTGCTTCTCGGTGGAGCGCACGAAGTACTTGATGTTGTCGAAGTCGATGCCCTCGAGGTTGGAGCCCCAGTTCGGCATCGGCTTGCGCTCGAAGATGCGCAGCGCTTTGAGCCGGGTCTGCAGCATCCATTCGGGCTCGTTCTTCTTCGCCGAGATGTCGCGCACCACCGCCTCGGACAGCCCGCGCTGCGCGCTGGCGCCGGCGATGTCGGAGTCCGCCCAGCCGTAGCCGTACCGGCCCAGGGAGGCGATCGCCTCCTCCTGGGTCAGCGGCGCGGCTGCAGTCTTGCTGGCCTCGGGCGTGAGGGTCATAACGACGCTCCTTCGATGCTCGTTTGGTCGCGGCGCGGGCTGGGCGCCGGGGTCAGGGGCACGTGGGTGGTGCAGGCGCAGTTTCCGTTGACGATGGTCGCCAACCGCTGCACGTGGGTTCCGAGCACCTCGGCCATGGCCTGCTGCTCGGCCTCACACAACTCGGGGAATTCCTCGGCGACGTGCGACACCGGGCAGTGATGCTGGCAGATCTGCACCCCGTGGATCGGCCCGCCTACCCGGGTCGTGGTGGCGACGTAACCGGCCTTGGTCAGCGCGCCGGCGACCCGCTCGGCGGCGGCCTCGACCGCGTCGTCGTCGGGACTGTCGGCCGCCTCGACGCCGGCCAGGATCGCGTCGATGCGCCGCCGGGCGAACGTGCGGACGGCGTCCTCGCCGCCGATCTCCCGCAGCTGGCGCATAGCCGCCGCCGCCAGGTCGTCGTAGGCGTGGTCGAGCTTGGCCCGGCCGGCCCCGGTCAACCGGAAGCGCTTGGCGGGGCGCCCGCGGCCCACCTGCTGCCACGGCTCGGCGGCCACCGACTCGGCGTCGCCCGCCTCGATCAGCGCGTCGAGGTGGCGACGCACGCCGGCGGGGGTCAGGCCGAGCCGGTCACCGATCTCGACCGCGGTGATCGATCCGGATTCCAGCAGCAGGCGCACGATGGCGCGGCGGGTGTGACCATCCGGCACCGCGGCGCCGACGGGAGCCGCGGGCGCCTCAGCGAGGCGGGTTCGGATTTTCACAACACCAGTGTGACGCAATTCCGGGGATCGGTCTACCAAGGGTCCCCTGTCCGCACGTTGCGCTGGTCACATATCTGGACGGCTACGCTGCTCTGATGGCAGCCCGCCACCACACGCTGAGCTCGTCGATCGCCAGCCTGCACGGCGACGAGCAAGCGGTGGGTTCGCCGCTGAACGATACCGAGCTCACCGCGCTGCAGCGCACCCGCCTGTTCGGCGCCACCGGCACCGTCCTGATGGCGATCGGCGCGCTGGGCGCCGGGGCGCGGCCCGTCGTGCAGGACCCCACCTTCGGGGTCCGGCTGCTCAACCTGCCGTCGCGCATCCAGACGGTGTCGCTGACGATGACGACGACGGGCGCGGTGATGATGGCGCTGGCCTGGCTGATGCTGGGCCGGTTCGCGCTGGGCAACCGGCGGATGTCGCGTGGCGACCTGGACCGCACCCTGCTGCTGTGGACGCTGCCGCTGCTGATCGCGCCGCCGATGTACAGCAAGGACGTCTACTCCTACCTGGCGCAGAGCCAGATCTCGCTGGAAGGGCTCGACCCCTACAAGGTGGGCCCGGCTTCCGGGCTGGGACTCGGCCACGTGTTCACGCTGTCGGTGCCCACCCTGTGGCGCGAGACCCCGGCGCCCTACGGCCCGTTGTTCCTGTGGATCGGGCGCGGCATCTCGTCGCTGACCGGTGAGAACATCGTCGCCGCCGTGCTGTGCCACCGGCTCGTGGTGCTCGTCGGTGTGGGCCTGATCGTGTGGGCCACCCCGCGGCTGGCCCGGCGCTGCGGCGTCGCCGAGGTGAGCGCGCTGTGGCTGGGGGCCGCCAATCCGCTGCTGATCATGCACCTGGTCGCCGGGGTCCACAACGAAGCGCTGATGCTCGGGCTGATGCTGGCCGGCGCCGAGTTCGCGCTGCGCGGCATCGACTCTCCGCGACTGCTGCCCACCTCGTGGCGCCCGGGCCCGGAATGGGAACCGCTGGGGATGCTGCTCGCGGGCGCGATTCTGATCACCCTGTCCTCGCAGGTGAAGCTGCCGTCGCTGCTGGCACTGGGCTTCGTCACCATGGCGCTGGCCTACCGCTGCGGGGGCAACCTGCGCGCCCTGCTGCTGGCGGGCGGCGGGATGGCGGCGCTGGCGCTGGCGGTGATGGCCCTCGTCGGTTGGGCCAGCGGGCTCGGGTTCGGCTGGATCTACACCCTGGGCACCGCCAACGTGGTGCGCAGCTGGATGTCGCCGCCGACGCTGCTGGCACTGGGCACCGGGCAGGTGGGCATCCTGCTGGGCCTGGGCGACCACACCACCGCGGTGCTGGCGCTGACCCGTGGCATCGGCGTGCTGATCATCATGGTGTTGGTGGCCTGGTTGCTGGTGGCGGTCTTCCGCGGCCGGCTGCATCCGATCGGCGGCCTGGGGGTCGCGCTGGGCATCTGCGTGTTGCTCTTCCCGGTAGTGCAGCCCTGGTATCTGCTGTGGGCGATCATCCCGCTGGCCGCCTGGGCGACGCGTCCGGGCTTCCGGGTGGCGGTGATCGTCATCACCCTCGTCGTCGGCATCTTCGGCCCGACGGCCAACGGCGACCGCTTCGCCCTGTTTCAGATCGTGGACGCCACGCTGGCCAGCAGCCTCATCGTGGCGGTCCTGATCGCGGTGACCTACACCCGCCTGCCGTGGCGCCAACTGCAGCCGAACGGCCGAGAAACCAACGGCGAGGCGGTGATCAAGCTGCCCGGCCCGGCTCCTGCCGAGACCCCGAAGCCCGACGCCTACGCTGATTCCACGTGAGCCCGCTCCCCGAAACGCCCGACACGGTCGTGCGGCTGCGCGGGGTCACCAAGCAATACGGGTCAACCACGGCCGTCGCCAACCTCGATCTGGAGGTGCACGCCGCCGAGGTGCTGGCCCTGCTCGGGCCCAACGGCGCCGGTAAGACCACGACGGTCGAGATGTGCGAGGGCTTCGTGCGCCCCGACGCCGGCACCATCCAGGTGCTCGGCCTGGATCCCATCGGCGACAACGCGCGCCTGCGCGCGCGCATCGGGGTGATGCTGCAGGGCGGCGGCGGCTATCCCGCGGCGCGGGCGGGCGAAATGCTCAACCTGGTGGCCGCCTACTCCGCCGACCCGCTGGACCCCGCGTGGCTGCTGGACACCCTCGGCCTCACCGACGCCGCCCGCACCACCTACCGGCGGCTCTCCGGCGGGCAGCAGCAGCGGCTCGCGCTGGCCTGCGCGCTGGTCGGCCGGCCCGAGCTGGTGTTCCTCGACGAGCCCACCGCCGGCATGGACGCCCACGCCCGGCTGCTGGTGTGGGAGCTGATCGACGCGCTGCGCCGCGACGGCGTGACCGTGGTGCTGACCACCCACCAACTCAAGGAGGCCGAGGAACTCGCCGATCGGCTGGTGATCATCGACCACGGGGTGACGGTGGCGTCGGGCACCCCGACCGAACTGATGCGGGCGGGCGCCAAGGACCAGCTGCGGTTCACCGCGCCCCCGCGCCTCGACCTGTCCCTGCTGGCCGCCGCGCTGCCGGAGGACTACAAGGCCACCGAGGTGACGCCGGGCGAGTACCTGGTCGAGGGCCCGGTCGACCCGCAGGTGCTGGCGACCGTCACAGCGTGGTGCGCGCAGATCGACGTGCTGGCCACCGACATGCGCGTCGAGCAACGCAGCCTCGAGGACGTCTTCCTCGACCTCACCGGGAGGAAGCTACGGCCTTGACCCAGTCGGACACCTTCCCCAAGGGGACCTTCACACCCGATCCGCGCCCCAGCGCCGTGCCGCGGATGCTCGCCGCGCAGTTCGGGCTGGAGCTCAAGCTGCTGCTGCGCAACGGCGAGCAGCTGCTGCTGACCATGTTCATCCCGATCACGCTGCTGGTCGGGCTGACCCTGCTGCCCTTCGGCGACTTCGGCCGCAACCGTGCCGCCACGTTCGTCCCGGTCATCATGGCCCTGGCGGTCATCTCGACGGCATTCACCGGGCAGGCGATCGCCGTCGCGTTCGATCGCCGCTACGGCGCGCTGAAACGGCTCGGGGCCACCCCGCTGCCGGTCTGGGGCATCATCGCCGGAAAGTCGCTGGCGGTGGTCACGGTGGTGTTCCTACAGGCAATCCTGTTGGGCGCCATCGGTTTTGCGCTGGGCTGGCGACCCGTGCCCGCGGCATTGCTGTTGGGCGCGGCGGTGATCGCGCTGGGAACGGCGGGTTTCGCGGCGCTGGGGCTGTTGCTCGGCGGGACGCTGCGCGCCGAGATCGTGCTTGCGGTCGCCAACCTGATGTGGTTCGTCTTCGCCGGCCTCGGCGCGCTGACCGTGGAGATGAAGGTGATCCCGACGGCGGTCAAGTGGGCGGCCCGGCTCACCCCGTCGGGCGCGCTGACCGAGGCGCTTTCGCGGGCGATGACGCTCTCGGTCGACTGGTTCGGGCTCGTCGTGCTGGCGGCGTGGGGCGCGCTGGCCGCGCTGGCCGCGCTGCGCTGGTTCCGCTTCACCTGAGCAGGCCGCTTCTACTACGCGGCGTAGGAGCCCTTACGATCGGGCGGTGCTACGACGAACGCTGCGGCCGTTGGTGGACCTGCTCCCCGACCCCAGCCTGCGCACCCAGCGGGCCGTCGCGGCGCTCGTCATCCTCACCCAGGGCGGCATCGCCGTTACCGGCGCGATCGTGCGTGTCACGGCCTCGGGCCTGGGCTGTCCCACCTGGCCGCAGTGCTTCCCCGGCAGCTTCACCCCGGTCGCCGTGGCCGAGGTGCCGCGGATCCACCAGGCCGTGGAGTTCGGCAACCGGATGATCACCTTCGCCGTGGTGATCGCCGCCGCGCTGGCCGTGCTGGTCGTGACCCGCGCGCGCCGGCGCACCGAGGTCCTGGTCTACGCGTGGCTGATGCCCGTGTCGACGGTGGTGCAGGCGGTGATCGGCGGCATCACCGTGCGCACCGGGCTGCTGTGGTGGACCGTCGCCGTCCACCTGCTGACGTCGATGACGATGGTGTGGCTGTCGGTGCTGCTCTACGTCAAGGTCGGCGAGCCCGACGATGGCGTGGTCCGCGACCGGGTGGCGCGGCCGCTGCGCGCGCTGACGGCGCTGAGCGCGGTGAACCTGGCGGCGGTGCTGGTCACCGGCACGCTGGTGACGGCCGCCGGCCCGCACGCGGGCGACCGCAGCCCCAGCCGGACGGTGCCCCGGCTGAAAGTCGAGATCACCACGCTGGTGCACGCGCATTCGTCGCTGCTGGTCTCCTACCTGACGCTGCTGGTCGGGCTCGGCTTCGGGCTGCTGGCCGTCGGCGCCGGCCGGGCCATCCGGCTGCGGCTGGGCGTGCTGGTCGCGCTGGTGTGCACCCAGGCCGCCGTCGGCACCGCGCAGTACTACACCGGGGTGCCCGCCGCCCTGGTCGCGGTGCACGTGGCCGGCGCGGCGGCCTGCACGGCGGCGACCGCGGCCCTATGGGCGTCGATGCGAGAACGGACCGAGCCCCAGCCGCTCGCAGGCTGACTCCACCGCGAGGGCGAAGTCGCGCTGGGCGCGCGCACGGGTGTCGGTGTCGAGGTGCGACCAACCCAGAGGCGGCGCCACGAGGTCGAGCTCCACCAGCCGGTCCCCCGCCAGGTCGGCACGCGCGTAAAGCAGGTCGCGCGAGCCGATTCCGGCGCGCCCGGCGGCCGCCGCGATGGCGGCGTAGCCGAGGTCCCACCCCTCGAACTCCGGGTCGTCCGGCCATGCGTGCGACCGCTCCCCGCCGAGAAAGACCAACGCCGACTGCGCCGTCGCGCCCGGCGCCACGGGCACCCCGTCGTCCTTGAGGTCGCGCAGGTACCGCTCGTGGAGGTTCCACGCGACCGCGTTGGGCGGGTTGAGCAGGTGGCGCACGCGGCGCATCCAGGCGAGGAAGTCGGCGTGCCGGTCGGGGGCGCGGCGCAGGATCACCAGGTCAGCGCCGACGGTCTGCGGGTCGTCCCAGGACAACCAGCGCGCGTGCAGCCCGCGGCTTCGCAGCGCCGGGACCAGCCCCGCATCGTCGTCGTGTCGCGGACCGCCCGCCAGCACGATGCGCGGATGGAACACGTCCGGCCGGGCCAGCTTCATGCCCGGGCATGATATCCCTATGCACGCAATCGAAGTCAGCGAACACGGCGGTCCCGAAGTCCTGCGCTACATCGACGTCCCCGAGCCCACGCCCGGTCCAGGCGAGGTCCTGATCAAGGCCGAGGCCATCGGCGTCAACTACATCGACACGTATTTCCGCTCCGGGCAGTACCCGCGCGAGGTGCCGTTCGTCCTCGGCCAGGAGACGTCCGGCACCGTCGTCGCCACGGGCGACGGCGTCGACGGTTTCAGCGCGGGCGACCGGGTGGGCACCGCCGCGGCATCCGGCGCGTACGCCGAATTCGCCACCGCCCCGGCGGCTTTGACCGCGAAGGTGCCCGACGGCGTGACGTCCGAGGTGGCGGCCTCGGTGATGCTGAAGGGCCTGACCGCGCACTACCTGCTGACGTCGGTGTATCCGGTCAAGAGCGGGGATACCGTGCTGGTGCATGCTGGCGCCGGCGGCGTCGGGCTGATCCTGACGCAGTGGGCGAAAGCCCTTGGCGTGCGGGTGATCACGACCGTTTCCACGCCGGAGAAGGAGCGAATCTCCCGGCAGGCCGGCGCCGACGAGGTGCTGCCCTACCCTGATGACGCCGCTGAGTTCGGCCAGCGGATTCGCGAGCTGACCGGCGGCGTCGGGGTGGCCGCGGTGTACGACGGCGTGGGCAAGACGACGTTCGACGCCAGCCTGGCCAGCCTGGCCGTCCGCGGCACGCTGGCGCTGTTCGGCGCCGCCAGTGGCCCCGTCCCGCCGTTCGACCCGCAGCGCCTCAACGCGGCCGGATCGGTGTTCCTGGCCCGGCCGTCGCTGGTGCACTTCATCCGCACCGGCGACGAGTTCCATTGGCGCGCAGGCGAACTGTTCGACGCGATCGCCGGCGGCGGCATCACCATCGAGGTCGGCGGGCGCTACCCGCTCGCCGAGGCGGCGCGCGCACACCAGGACTTGCAGGGCCGCAAGACGACGGGCTCGATCGTGCTGCTGCCGTGAGCGGCTAGAGCAGCGTCGGGAGCGCGATCACCGAGTCGACCGCCAACGCGCAGAACACCACCGCCAGGTAGTTGTTCGACTGCAGGAACAGCCGCAGCGGCTTGACCGGCTCGCCGGCGCGCACGCCGGCGTACAGCTGATGGGCCATCGCCAGGAACCAAACGCCGGCCAGGAGGGCGACCGCCGCGTACAACCAGCCGGTTGCCAGCGCCAGGGCCAGTGTCGCGAGCACCGTCAGCCAGGTGTAGATCAGGATCTGCTTGGTGACCTGTCGTTCGGTCGCCACCGCGGGCAACATCGGGACGCCGGCCGCCTTGTAGTCGTCCTTGTAACGCATCGCCAGGGCCCAGGTGTGCGGCGGCGTCCAGAAGAAGATGATCGCGAACATCACCAGCGCAGGCCAGGCGATGGTGCCGGTGACCGCGGACCAGCCGATCATCACCGGCATGCAGCCGGCGGCCCCGCCCCACACGACGTTCTGCGACGTGCGGCGCTTGAGGAACAGCGTGTAGACGAACACATAGAACGCGACGGTCGCCATGGCCAGCAGCCCGGACAGCAGGTTCGTCGTCCACCAGAGCCAGAAGTACGAGGCGGCGGTGAGCACCAGCCCGAATACCAGGGCGTTGCGCGTCGGCACCGCGGCGCGCGCCAGCGGCCTGCGCGCCGTGCGCTTCATCACCTTGTCGATGTCGGCGTCGGCCACGCAGTTGAGCGTGTTGGCGCCGCCGGCTGCCAGCATCCCGCCGATCAGCGTGTTCAGGATCAGCAGCGGATTCACGGTGCCGCGGTGGGCGAGCAGCATCGCCGGTATCGCGGTGACCAGCAGCAGTTCGATCACTCGCGGCTTGGTGAGCGCCAGGTACGCCAAGACCGTGCCTTCTACCCGGCTCGGTACTCGACTCGGCGCGACGCGCCCGCGAACGCTCACGCAATAACTCCTCGGGTCGCAGCAGCGCGCAGCATCTACTACGCACGATGGTAGACCGCGGGCAGGCGGCCGCCTGCCCGGAGGGTCCGAAAGGGATTCTTCCGAGAATTCCGAACTGATTGCAAAGCCCAGGCAACGAGGGCGTAATTTTCACAGCGGCCGGCGTTGGGTACCCGAAACTCTGCACTGCAGGAGCCGGCACTCCCGCATTAGGGTAGGCAATATCAGCTTGATGACCCAAGGACTGAGGCTGTGACGACACTCGAAGAGATCTCCACGCTGACCCAACCGCACCTGCCCGACGACTGGACCGAGATCGATTCGGCCGCGGTCGACACGATCCGGGTGCTGGCCGCCGACGCGGTCCAAAAGGTGGGCAACGGCCACCCCGGAACCGCGATGAGCCTGGCGCCGCTGGCCTACACCCTGTTTCAGCGAGCGATGCGCCACGACCCCAGCGACACCGTCTGGCTGGGTCGCGACCGGTTCGTGCTGTCGGCCGGGCACAGCAGCCTGACGCTGTACCTGCAGCTGTACCTCGGCGGGTTCGGCCTGGAGCTCTCCGACATCGAGTCGTTGCGCACGTGGGGATCCAAGACGCCCGGGCACCCGGAGTTCCGGCACACCAAGGGCGTTGAGATCACCACCGGCCCGCTCGGCCAGGGCCTGGCGTCGTCGGTCGGGATGGCGATGGCGTCGCGCTACGAGCGGGGCCTGTTCGATCCCGACGCCGAGTCGGGAACCAGCCCGTTCGACCACTTCATCTTCGTGATCGCCTCCGACGGCGACATCGAGGAGGGCGTGACCTCCGAGGCGTCGTCGCTGGCGGCCGTGCAGCAGCTCGGCAACCTCATCGTGTTCTACGACCACAACCAGATCTCGATCGAGGACGACACCAACATCGCGCTGTGCGAGGACACGGCCGCGCGCTACGAGGCCTACGGCTGGCACGTACAGCGGGTGGAGGGCGGCGAGAACGTCGTCGGCATCGAGGAGGCCATCGCCAACGCCAAGGCCGTCACCGACCGGCCGTCGTTCATCGAGCTGCGCACCATCATCGGCTATCCGGCGCCCAAGCTGATGAACACCGGCAAGGCGCACGGCGCCGCCCTCGGCGACGAAGAGGTCGCGGCCGTCAAGAAGATCCTGGGGTTCGATCCGGACAAGAACTTCGAGGTGCGCGACGAGGTCATCGCCCACACCCGCAAGCTGGTGGACCGGGGCAAGGAAGCGCACGAGAAGTGGCAGGCGGAGTTCGACGCCTGGGCGCAACGCGAACCGGAGCGCAAGGCGCTGCTTGACCGGTTGACCGCCGAGCAGCTGCCAGACGGCTGGGACGCCGACATCCCCACCTGGACAACGGAGGACAAGCCGTTGGCCACCCGCGCGGCGTCCGGCAAGGTGCTGAACGCGGTGGGCCCGAAGCTGCCGGAGCTGTGGGGCGGCTCGGCCGACCTGGCGGGCAGCAACAACACCACCATGGATAACGTCAAATCGTTTGGGCCCCCATCGATTACGACGAAGGACTACACGGCCGACTGGTACGGGCGCACCCTGCACTTCGGCGTCCGCGAACACGCGATGGGCGCGATCCTTTCCGGCATCGTGCTGCACGGCCCGACCCGCGCCTACGGCGGCACGTTCCTGCAGTTCTCCGACTACATGCGCGGGGCCGTGCGCCTGGCGTCGCTGATGAACATCGACACCATCTACGTGTGGACGCACGATTCGATCGGGCTGGGCGAGGACGGCCCGACGCACCAGCCGATCGAGCACCTGGCTGCGCTGCGCGCGATCCCGAACCTGTCGGTGGTGCGTCCGGCCGATGCCAACGAGACGGCCTTCGCCTGGCGCACGATCCTGGCCCGCGGCAACGGCAGCGGCCCGGTCGGCCTGATCCTGACCCGCCAGGGCGTGCCGATCCTCGAGGGCACCAGCTTCGAGGGCGTCGAACGGGGCGGCTACGTGCTGGGCGGCGGCAACCCCGCCGACGACGCCGACGTCATCATCATCGCCACGGGTTCCGAGGTTCAGCTCGCGGTCGAAGCGCAGAAGTTGTTGGCGGACAAGGATATCGTCGCGTACGTGGTATCGATGCCATGCGTCGAATGGTTCGAGTCGCAGCCCCAGGAATACCGGGACAGCGTGCTGCCGCCCGACGTGTCGGCGCGGGTGGCCGTCGAGGCCGGCGTCGCGCAGTCCTGGCACAAGCTCGTCGGTGACACGGGGCGGATCGTGTCGATCGAGCACTACGGCGAATCCGCCGACTACAAGACTTTGTTCCGTGAATTCGGCTTTACCGCCGAAGCCGTCGCGGCGGCCGCGGAGCAGGTAGTCGACAACTGAGAAAGGGTGATTCACATGGCCAGTCAGAACCCCAACCTCGCGGCGTTGAGCGCAGCCGGGGTGTCCGTTTGGCTGGATGACTTGTCGCGGGAGCGGCTGCAGTCGGGCAACCTGCAGGAGCTGATCGACACCAAAAGCGTTGTCGGCGTGACCACCAACCCGTCGATCTTCCAGAAGGCGTTCGCCGAGGGCGACTCCTACAACGGCCAGATCGCCGAACTGGCCGAGCGCGGCGCCGACGTCGACGCCACGATTCGCACGGTCACCACCGACGACGTGCGCCGCGCGTGCGACGTGCTGGCACCCCAGTGGGAGGGCTCCGACGGGGTGGACGGCCGCGTCTCCATCGAGGTCGACCCGCGGCTGGCCGACGACACCGACAAGACCATCGCCCAAGCCGTCGAGCTGTGGAAGATCGTCGACCGCCCGAACCTGTTCATCAAGATCCCCGCGACCAAGGCCGGGCTTCCGGCCATCACCGCCGTTCTGGCGGAAGGGATTTCGGTCAACGTCACGCTGATCTTCTCCGTCGAGCGGCACCGCCAGGTGATGGACGCCTACCTGGCCGGGCTTCAGAAGGCCCGCGAGGCCGGACACGACCTGTCCAAGATCCACTCGGTGGCTTCGTTCTTCGTCTCCCGGGTGGACACCGAGGTCGACAAGCGGCTGGAAAAGATCGGCTCCGAGGAGGCACTGGCGCTGCGCGGCCAAGCCGGCGTCGCCAACGCCCGGCTGGCCTACGCCGCCTACGAAGAGGTCTTCAAGGGCGGCGATCGCTTCGAGTCGCTCAAGTCCGACGGGGCCCGGGTGCAGCGCCCCCTTTGGGCGTCGACGGGGGTCAAGAACCCCGACTACCCCGACACCCTCTACGTCACCGAGCTGGTCGCCCCGAACACGGTGAACACCATGCCGGAGAAGACGATTGACGCCGTCGCCGATCACGGGGATGTCAAGGGCGACACCGTCAGCGGCACCGCGTCGTCCGCCCAGGAGGTGTTCGACAAGCTGGCCGCGGTCGGCGTCGACCTGACCGACGTCTTCGTGGTGCTGGAAAAAGAGGGCGTGGACAAGTTCGTGGAGTCCTGGACCGAGCTGTTGGAAGAGACGCAGAAGCAACTCGATTCCCTCGGCAAATGAGCCCGTCGGGCTCCAAGGCGAGCTCCCGCGGCGGCGCCGCCCAGTGGCGAAACCCGTTGCGGGACAAGCAGGACAAGCGGCTGCCCCGGATCGCCGGGCCGTGCGGGATGGTGATCTTCGGCGTCACCGGGGACCTGGCCCGCAAGAAGGTGATGCCGGCCATCTACGACCTGGCCAATCGCGGGCTGCTGCCGCCCACTTTCTCGCTGGTGGGTTTCGCCCGCCGGGACTGGCAGACGCAGGATTTCCGCAAGGTGGTCTATCAGGCCGTCAAGGAGCACTGCCGCACGCCGTTCCGGGAGGAGAACTGGGAGCGGCTGGCCGAGGGATTCCGTTTTGTGCCGGGCGCTTTCGACGACGACGAGGCGTTCGCCCGGCTGGCCGAGACCTTGGAGAAGCTCGACGCCGAGCGCGGCACCGGCGGCAACCACGCCTTCTACCTCGCGATCCCACCGAACGCCTTCCCGGTGGTGTGCGAGCAGCTGCACAAGTCCGGTTTGGCCCGCCCGCAGGGCGACCGGTGGAGCCGGGTGGTCATCGAAAAACCCTTCGGCCACGACCTGGATAGCGCCCGCGAGCTGAACAAAACCGTCAACGCCGTCTTCCCGGAGGAGGCGGTGTTCCGCATCGACCACTACCTGGGCAAGGAAACGGTCCGCAACATCCTGGCGCTGCGGTTCGCCAACCAGTTGTTCGACCCGATCTGGAACGCCCATTACGTCGACCACGTGCAGATCACCATGGCCGAGGACATCGGGCTGGGCGGGCGGGCCGGCTACTACGACGGCATCGGCGCCGCCCGCGACGTCATTCAGAACCATCTGATGCAGCTGCTGGCGCTGACCGCGATGGAGGAACCGATCAGCTTCAATCCGGCTGCGCTGCAAACCGAGAAGATCAAGGTGCTCTCGGCGACGCAGCTCGCCGAACCGCTCGACGAGACCACCAGCCGCGGCCAGTACACCGGCGGCTGGCAGGGCGGCGAGAAGGTCGTCGGGCTGCTCGACGAGGAGGGGTTCGCCAAGGACTCCACCACCGAGACGTTCGCCGCCATCACGCTCGAGGTCGACACCCGCCGCTGGGCCGGTGTGCCGTTCTACCTGCGGACCGGTAAACGCCTGGGCCGCAGGGTGACCGAGATCGCCCTGGTCTTCAAGCGCGCACCGTTTCTGCCGTTCGACGCCACCATGACCGACGAGCTGGGCGCCAACGCGATGGTCATCCGGGTGCAGCCCGACGAGGGGATCACGCTGCGGTTCGGCTCCAAGGTGCCGGGCACCGCGATGGAGGTCCGCGACGTCAACATGGACTTTTCCTACGGGTCGGCGTTCGCCGAGGAATCGCCGGAGGCCTACGAAGCGCTCATCCTCGACGTGCTGCTCGGCGAGCCGTCCCTGTTCCCGGTCAACGAGGAGGTCGAATTGGCCTGGGAGATCCTCGATCCCGTCCTGGACAACTGGGCGGCACACGGTAAGCCCGACCCGTACGAGGCCGGCACGTGGGGTCCGGAGTCGGCGTTCGAGATGCTGCGCCGCACCGGGCGGGAATGGCGGCGGCCGTGATTGTCGACCTGCCCGACACGACCACCACCGCCGTCAACAAGAAACTCGACGAGCTGCGTGAGAAGGCGGGCGCCGTCACGATGGGCCGGGTGCTGACGCTGCTGGTCGCGCCGGACAGCGAGGACGTGCTGGAGGAATCGCTCAAGGCCGCCAACGACGCCAGCCACGAGCACCCCAGCCGGATCATCGTCACGATGCGGGGCGACCCCTACGCCGACGAACCGCGCCTGGACGCGCAGCTGCACTCGGGCGGCGACACCGGCGCCAGCGAGGTGGTGATCCTGAAGCTGTCCGGGCAGCTGGCCGGCCACGCCGCCAGCGTAGTCGTTCCGTTTCTGCTGCCCGACATCCCGGTCGTGGCGTGGTGGCCCGACGTCGCCCCGGATAACCCGGCGCAGGACCCGTTGGGCAGGTTGGCAATCCGGCGCATCACCGACGCCACCAACGGCATCGACCCGTTGTCGGCGATCAAGGGCCGCCTGCCCGGGTACACCGCCGGTGACACCGATCTGTGCTGGGCGCGCATCACCTACTGGCGGGCGTTGCTGACCTCCGCCGTCGACCAGCCGCCGCACGAGCCGATCGAGTCGGCGGTGGTGTCGGGCCTGCAGACCGAGCCGGCCCTCGACATCCTGGCGGGCTGGCTGGCCAGCCGGATCGACGGTCCGGTGCGCCGGGCCGTCGGCGACCTCAAGGTCGAGCTGGCGCGCCAGAGCGAGACCATCGTCTTGAGCCGCCCCCAAGACGGCAGGACGGCCACGCTGAGCCGCACCGCCAAGCCGGACGCGCTGGTTCCGTTGGCGCGCAGGGAAACCGGCGAGTGCCTGGCCGAGGACCTGCGGCGGCTGGACGCCGACGAGATCTACCGAACAGCGCTGGAGGGCATCAAGAAGGTGCAGTACGTATGAGCCCCATCGTCGAAGTTTTCGAAGACGGCGACGCCCTCGTCGCGGCCGCGGGCGGACAGCTGATCAAGACCATCCGGGACGCCACCGCGGCACGGGGCCGGGCCCTGATCGTGCTGACCGGCGGCGGCAACGGCATCGGGCTGCTGCGCTACCTCGGCGCGCGGCGTGAGCAGATCGACTGGTCCAAGGTGCACCTGTTCTGGGGCGACGAGCGCTACGTGCCCGAGGACGACGACGAACGCAACGACAAGCAGGCGCGCGAGGCGCTGCTCGATCACGTCGACATCCCATCGAGCCAGGTGCACACGATGCCGGCCAGCGACGGCGAATTCGGCGCGGACCTCGCCGCCGCGGCGCTGGCCTACGAGCAGCTGCTGGCCGCCAACGCCGAGCCCGGGCAGCCGGCGCCGAACTTCGATGTCCACCTGCTGGGAATGGGGCCGGAGGGCCATATCAACTCCCTGTTCCCGGACACCCCCGCCGTGCACGAGACCAGCCGCCTGGTGGTCGCCGTCGAGGACTCCCCCAAGCCGCCGCCGCTGCGAATCACGTTGACGCTGCCCGCGATCCGGCGGTCCCGCGAGGTGTGGTTGATGGTGTCGGGGGCGGGCAAGGCCGACGCGGCGGCCGCCGCCATCGGTGGCGCCTCGCCGGCGTCGGTGCCCGCCGCCGGGGCCGTCGGGCTCGAGACCACGCTCTGGCTGCTCGACCGAGAGGCCGCGTCCAAGCTTCCCGCCTGACCGGTCCGAAGTCATAATGGCCGTCATGGCAGACAGAACCGCGCGCGGGGGGCCCGAGCGAAACCGGATCAAAACCCTCACCCAGGCCGCCCTGAACGCCGACAAGACCGTCGAACAGGTCGAGGACGTCCTCGACGGCCTGAGCACCACGATGAAGGAGCTGAACAGCTCGCTGACCAACCTCAACGCCACGGTCGAGCGAATGGAGGCCGGGCTGGATCACCTGGACGGCACCCTGGGCAGCCTCGACGACCTGGCCAAGCGGCTGATCGTGCTGGTCGAGCCGGTGGAGGCCATCGTCGCGCGGATCGACGACCTGGTGAAGGTGGGCGAGACGATGATGTCGCCGCTATCGGTCACCGAACACGCGGTGCGCGGCATGCTGGAAAGGCTGCGCAATCGCTAGATCTACATTTTGGTGGATCGGGCCATCACGAAGCTGTACAGGCCATAGGTGATGATCCCCGCGCCGGCCGCGATCAATAAAGCCGCCCCGTAGGGCTGGGCGCCGAGGGTCTTCAGTGCCCCGTCGAGTCCGGTGGCCTTCTTCGGTTCCGAGCGGCACGCGGCGACAATTACCAGCCCACCCGTGGCGGCGATGATCACGCCCTTTCCGATGTAGCCCGCCATTCCGAGCCGTCGCACCAGGGCCCCCGACTTGCCTCTGAGGTCGCCGACGAAGTTGCGGCTGGCGCCCTTGTACACGTGATAGCCGCCGATGACGACAATGATCGCGCCGCACGCGATCAGCGTGACCGTGCCGACGGTGGTCTGCATCAGGCGAGCGCTGATGGTCGAATTCTGTTGGTCGGCCGGGCGTCCGGAGCCTCGGGCGAACCCGAAGGCCGAGTAGGCGAACGCCATGTAGACCGCCGCCAGGCCAAAGGCCTTCGCCCGATCGCACCCGCTCGACGACGTGTCCTTCTTCCGGTCGTACGACCGCCCGAGGGCCGTCTCGACGAGCCGCCAGAGGCCCATCGCCAACAGCGCGGCCGCGGCGATCCACAGGGCGAGCGGGCCCCCCGGTTTGGCCGCCAACGTCGCCAGCGCGCCGGTCTGATCGGCGGTACCACCGTCGCCGAAAGCGACACGGAACGCGAGGTAGCCGACGATCAGGTGCAACAGCCCGTTGACCACGTAGCCCGCGCGGGCGAGCCGTTCGAAGACGCCGTTTTGGGCCACTTGCGCCGAGTCCATGGCATCTGAATGCCCGTCAGCCGCTGTTGCGTAACGCGCTCGCCAATCCGTTCATCGTCAGCAGGATGCCGCGCTGCACCAACTCGTCGTCGTCGCCCGAACGGTAGCGGCGAAGCAACTCCACCTGCAGGTGGTTGAGCGGCTCGAGGTACGGGAAGCGGTTGAACACCGAGCGGGCCAGCGCCGGGTTGTCGGCGAGCAGGTCGTCCTGACCGGTGATCAGCTTGTGCATGGCGATGGTGCGCTTGTGCTCGTCGACGATCTTGTCGAACACCCTGTGCCGCAACGCCTCGTCGGCCACCAGCTCGGCGTAGTGCGCCGCCAGGCCCAGGTCGCTCTTGGACAACACCTGCGCCATGTTCGAAAGCACGCTGGCGAAGAACGGCCACCGCTCGTACAGCTCGTGCAGGATCGCCACCCGCTCGGTTTCACTTTGGGGGCCCGCCGCGATCCACTGCTCGAACGCAGTGCCGGTGCCATACCAGCCCGGCAGCATCACCCGCGACTGGCTCCAGGCCAGCACCCACGGGATGGCGCGCAGATCGGAGATGGATTCGGTGGGCTTGCGCGAGGTCGGGCGGCTGCCGATGTTCAGCGACCCGATCTCGCTGACCGGTGTGGACGCCTTGAAGTACTCGACGAAACCCGGTGTCTCGTGCACCAATTCGGCGTAGGCGCGGTGCGCCAGCGCGGCGACCTCGTCGAGCACCGCGTAGGCCGGTTCCGCGGCGTCGCCCAGCCCCTCCACGTCGAGCAGCGTCGACTCGACGGTGGCGGCCACCAAGCTCTCCAGGTTGCGCCGGGCCAGTTCGGGTTCGGCGTATTTGGCGGCGATCACCTCGCCCTGCTCGGTGAGGCGCAGCGAGCCGTTCACCGCGCCCGGCGGTTGCGCCAGGATCGCCTGGTAGCTGGGGCCGCCGCCGCGGCCGACGGTGCCGCCGCGACCGTGGAAGAGCCGCAACCGGATTCCCGTCTTGCGGGCCACCTCGACGAGGGTGAGCTCGGCCCGGTACACCGCCCAATTGGCGGCCAGGTACCCGCCGTCCTTGTTGGAGTCGGAGTAGCCCAGCATCACCTCCTGGCATCCGCCGCGGGCGTCCACCAGCGCCCGGTAGATGGGCAGGTCCAGCATCGCCTGCAGGATCGACGCGCCGTTGTGCAGGTCGTCGATCGTCTCGAACAGCGGCGAAATGCCCAGGGGGCAATAGGGTTCCGGCCCGGACGCGTCCAGCAGCCCGGCCTCCTTCAACAGGATCGCGGCCTCCAGCACGTCCGACACCGACTGGCACATCGAGATGATGTAGTTGGGCACCGCCGCCGGGCCGTAGAGTTCGACCGCACGGGCGCCGGCCGCGACGACGGCGAGCTCGCCGCGGGCCAGGTCGGACAGTTGCGCGCGGTCGCCGACCAACGGGCGGCGGGTGGCGAGCTCCCCCGCCAGCAGCGCGACCCGCTCGTCTTCGGCCAGCGAGCCGTAGTCCGGGTGCACCCCGGCCCAGGCCAGCAGCTCGGCGACCACCTCCTCGTGCACGTCGGAGTTCTGCCGCATGTCCAGGCCGGACAGGTGAAAGCCGAAGGTGTGCACGCTTTCTCGCAGCCGGGCCAGCCGGTCGTCGGCCAGCAGCTCGGCGCCGTGCGTGCGCAGCGACGCGTCGATCACGTCCAGGTCGGCCCGCAGTTCCGCCGGGACGGAGTACGGCGGCAGGCCCAGGTCGAGTTCGTGCTGGGGTCGGCGGTCCAGGATCTCGGCGCCCGTCGCGGTGAGCCGGGCCCGGATCACCCGCAGCGCCCGCCGATAGGGCTCGTCGGCGCGGGCGCTCTCTTCGCCGCCGTCGGCCAGCGCGGTCAATTCGGGGGTGACGGTGATCAGCCGCGCCGACATCGACAGCTCCTGCTCGAGCTCGGTCAGCTCGGCCAGGTAGTGCGCCAGGGCGGTGAACGCGGCGCTGCCGGTGGCCCGCCGGACGACGTCGGCGGTCACGTTCGGGTTGCCGTCTCGGTCACCCCCGATCCAGGACCCGGGCTGCAGAATGGGAGCCGAAAGCAGGTCGGCGTCGGGCCAGCGGGCGCGCAGCGCCTCCCGGACCTCGGCGTTGACCTGCGGGATCACTTTGAACAGCGCGGCCGGGTAGTACCGCAGGCCCACCTCGATCTCGTCGGTGATCTGCAGCCGGGACAGCCGGATCAGCGCGGTCTGCCACAGCGTGAGGACCTGGCGGCGCAGCTCGAGCTCGATGTTGCGGCCGTGGTCGGTCTCGGTGTGCCCGGCCGCGCGCAGCCGCATCAACTCGGTGATGCGGTGCTGGGTGACGAACACGGTGCGCCGGCGGGTTTCGGTGGGATGGGCGGTGATCACCGGGGACACCAGGGCGCCCCGCAGGGCGTTGGTCACCGTGGCCGAATCGAGCTCTGCCAGATCGAGTTTCGCGTACGTCGCGGCCAGGCTGCTGTCCTGCGGTGGCTCGCCGGCAGCGACGTGGACGTCGCGGCGCCGTTCGCGGTGGATGTCTTCGGCGACGTTGGCCAGCAGCGCGAAGTGGCTGAACGCCCGGATGATCGGGATGGCCTGGTGGATGTCGATGCCGTCGAACATCCGCGCCATGTCGGCCCGGTCGATTTCGGAGCGCCGCACCCGGAAGGACTCCACCCGCGCGCGTTCCACGAGCTCGAAGACCTCGTCACCGTTCTGCTCGCGCACGGTGTCGCCGAGGATGGTGCCGAGCAGCCGGATGTCGGCGCGCATCGGCTCGGTCGCCTCGCGACCGACGCGGGTGCGTTGGACGGCACCGATCGGTTCCAGCGCGGTGTCGGGAGCCTCAGCCATGCGTCCTAGTATCGACGCGGATCGCCCGGCCCGCCCGTCGAGCCGTGAGGGTCATCGGCCACCACCGCGAGATCGCGGCGACACAGTAACGGGATGAGCGCAATTGTCAAGACCTGTGGATCAAGCTCTTTGAGCGGCAGCGTTGCCTGTTGAATCAGTCATGGTTCCGCTGAACGGCTTTCACGACCTTGTTACGGGCGCAGCACTCGGTCAGCAAATCCGGCGATTACGTCGGCAACTCTACCCGGGGCGAGCGCGTTCGCCGCGTGGCCCTGCCCGTGCAGAACGATGCGTTCGGTGTTCGGTAGCGCTCGTTCTAATGCATCGAGCCGTTCGCCAAGATGCGTGGCGCTGCGATCGCCGCCCAGCAGCACGGTCGGAACGGTGATCTTCGCGTACGTGTCGAGCCGGTTACCCAGCTGATCGATCGCCGCGCAGTCATCGATCTGGTGGCGAACCATTTGGCGGATCCGCGGCGAGACCGCCACCACCAGCTTGCTGAGTCGTGCCGTCCAGGCTGGCGCGCAAACGATGTCGCGTAGGAAGATCGCCAGCGCAGTCCCCGGCTTGCCGGCGGCGATTGCGGCTTGCGCTTGCGCCAGCGCCTCACCGCCGAGCGGTGGTCCGATCACACACGGCGGCTCGTAGAGCACTGCGCCAGCGAACGCCGTCGGGGTCGCGACCAACGCCTCCAACGCCACGACCGCCCCTGACGAGTGACCGATGATCACCATCGGCTGGCCAATCGCGCGCACCAACGCGGTCACATGCTGGACCTCCTCGGCCATCGTGCAGGCCGATTCGGTCTTCAGGTCGGGTCGGTACTGTCGTCGGTGCAGCCTCAGCACTCGGAACCGCGGCGCGAGCCGGCCTGCGACCCGTCGCCACGAACTGCCGTCATCGATGCCGCCGTGCAGGATGAGCACGGCCGGCCCGTGCCCTTCATCGAACGCTCGCACGCTGCTGCCATCGGCCACCGCGATTATCGCGGCACGTGCGGACATGTGTCGGCGTCCGCGCTCTGCGAGCCAGCGTGTGGCGAACCAGCAGAACAGCGCAAACCCGAGGCTGGAATAGATCAGGTTGATGACCACGCCCGCCGTTGGATCGAACCCGAGCCGGCGCAACTGGCTGGCTTTGCGGGCATCGATACCGTGGCTGAGCTCCCATGCGGTTCCCGCGATCGCAGCGAGCTGCCCGGCGAGCACGACGATGACGACCCGGATCACCCAACGCGTGTCACGCAGCACCATCACCGCGACGCCCGTCAAGGCGATTGCGACCGGGATATAGGCCAGTAGTTGACCCATCTCACGGTGCGTGACGGCGAGGACCAGCGCGATGACGGCCAGCCCGACTCCGGCAAGCATGAGCCCTGCCACGCTGATCGCCAGCGGCCGATGGAACGCACGCCCGTCAGTCCCGAACATCGTCTTCAAGCTGTGGTGCGGTCGCCGTCGCGGTCCACCGAAGCGGAAACGAGCATGGGTCGTCACTTTCCGACCAGCTTTGCAGCGCCGGCCCAGCTTGGAACCTTCAATCGGTCACCCGGGCCTTGTCTCTGGTGCTGATGGAAGCCTTACGCTTGGGCGCCGAACTTTTACGGAATCTCTACGGCTCGGGCCGGTCGCTGGCGCGGATCGGACATTACGCTCCTAGCGTGTCGTCACCGACTTCGCTGGTCAAACGCTTGATCGTGGGCCGGCCGTTCCGCAGCGATCGACTGCACCACACGCTGTTGCCCAAGCGGATCGCGTTGGCGATCTTCGCGAGCGACCCGTTGTCCTCGGTGGCCTACGCAACACAAGAGATCCTGTTGATCTTGACCCTCGGCGCGCTGAGCTACCTGTACCTGACGCCGTGGATTGCCGCCGCGGTGGTGCTGCTGCTGGGCGTGGTGGTGTTGTCCTACCGGCAGGTGGTGCAGGCCTATCCGAGCGGTGGCGGCTCGTACGAGGTTGCCTCCAAGAATCTGGGACCGCGAGCGGGACTGGTGGTGGCGGCCGCGCTCCTGGTGGACTATGTCATGACGGTGGCGGTGTCCGTCGCGGCCGGGGTCGACAACATCATTTCGGCTGTGCCCGAACTGAATCCGTACCGGGTGGCGGTGAATATCGGCTTCATCTTGGTATTGACCGCGATGAATCTTCGCGGTGTGCGTGAGTCCGGGCGGGCCTTCGCCGTGCCGACGTACGCCTTCATCGCCGGCGTGATCCTGATGATCGTCATCGGTTTGGTTCGCACGCTTCTCGGCGACGCGCCGCAGGCCGAGAGCGCTCACTACGGCATTCACGCCGAGCTGTCGGGACTCAACACCCTGGCGATCGCGTTGCTGGCGTTGCGCGCGTTTTCATCCGGCTGCACCGCGCTCACGGGCGTGGAAGCGATCTCCAATGGAGTGCCGGCGTTCCGAAAGCCAAAGGCGCTCAACGCCGCACGGACGATGTCCATGATGGGCGCCCTGGCGATCACGATGTTCGTCGGCGTGACCGCGCTGGCCTTGATCGCGCACACCCGTGTCGTGGAAAACACCTGTGATCTCATCGGCTTTCCCGGCGATTGTCAGCGGGACCCGCAGCGCACCGTCATCGCTCAAATCTCGGCCGCGGTGTTCGGCGACAACAGTGTGATGTTCTATTACCTGCAGGCCGCGACGGCGCTGATCCTGATCCTGGCCGCCAATACCGCCTACAACGGGTTTCCGTTGCTCGGCTCGATTCTCGCCCAAGATCGTTATATGCCGCGGCAACTGCATACCCGCGGTGACCGGCTGGCGTTCTCCAACGGCATCATTCTGCTCGCCGCGATTGCCGGCGCGCTGATCTATGCGTTCGACGGCTCCACGACTCGGCTCATCCAGCTCTACATCCTGGGCGTGTTCACCTCTTTCACGCTGTGTCAGACGGGCATGGTGTGGCACTGGAATCGGGTGCTACGCGACGCCGACAGCCGTGCCGGGCGGCTCAGGGTCCACCGCGCGCGGGCCATCAATGCATTCGGCGCCTGTTTCACCGGCGTCGTCCTGGTTGTGGTGATGGTGACCAAATTCACGCACGGCGCGTACCTGGTAGTGATCGCGATCCCGGTGCTGTGCCTCGTGATGCAGGGCATAAGACGGCACTACGCGGCCGTGGGCTCCGAGCTGCGCGTAGAAGACGAAGACGAACAAGTCCGGCCCAGCCGGGTGCACGCGGTCGTGCTGGTCTCGAACTGGCACAAGCCGACGTTGCGCGCGGTCATGTTCGCGCGGGCCACCAATCCGGACACCTTGACCGCGTTGACCGTCAAGGTTGACGACGTCGACACCACGGCGCTCGTCGAGGATTGGCAGAACCTCAGCGTCAACGTTCCCCTCAAGGTCGTCGAGTCGCCCTACCGTGAGATCACCCGGCCCGTGCTCGACTACATCAAGCGGCTGCGAAACGGCGGACCTCGCGACGTCATCAACGTGTACATCCCGGAATACGTCGTCGGCCGTTGGTGGGAGAACCTGTTGCACAACCAGAGCTCTTGGCGGCTCAAGGGGCGGTTGCTGTTCGAGCCAAACGTCATGGTCACCAGCGTGCCCTGGCAACTGCGTTCATCCGAGCGCCGCGACCTGTCACGCATCGAATACCGGGTCGGCGACGTCCGCAGCGGCATCGACCGCGCCGCGTCGAGCGCAACTCGCGCGGCCCGGGAGGCCTAGCGGTACTTGATCGACAGCGCCATGCCGATGATGCAGACCAGCCAGATGCCGACGATGAACACCGTCAGCCGGTCGAGGTTTTTCTCCACGACCGTCGAGCCGGACAGGCTCGACTGCACGCCGCCGCCGAACAGCGTCGACAGGCCGCCACCCTTGGCGCGGTGCAGCAGCACCAGCAGCACCACCAGGATGCTGGTGACGACCAGGGTGATCTGCAGGGCCAATTGCATGATGTGCAGCTTACCGGCGGCGCGCTGATGTCACGGCAGGGGCCCGCCGGCGGCGATGGCCGCCAGCGTGGCGAACTGCTCACCGTCCAGCGACGCGCCGCCGACCAGCCCGCCGTCGACGTCCTCCTGAGCGACCAGCTCGCCGACGTTCTTGGCGTTCATCGAACCGCCGTAGAGCACCCTGACGCCCTCGGCGACCTTTGACGAGGCGAGGGACGCCAACTCTTTCCGGATCGCCGCGCACACCTCCTGGGCGTCGGCGGAGCTGGCCACCCGGCCGGTGCCGATCGCCCAGACCGGCTCGTAGGCGATCACCACGTTGGCGATCTGCTCGGCCGACAGCCCGGCCAGCGAGCCGCGCAGCTGGTTTTCGCAGTAACTGACGTGCTCGCCCGCCTCCCGGGTCTCGAGATGCTCGCCGATACACACGATCGGGGTGAGCTCGTGCTTGAGCGCGGCGGCGGCCTTGGCGGCCACCAGCGCGTCGTCCTCGCTGTGGTAGGTGCGTCGCTCGGAGTGGCCGACGACGACGAACTGGCAGCCCAGCTTGGCCAGGAACGCGCCGCTGATGTCGCCGGTGTAGGCGCCCGAGTCGTGCGGGGACAGGTCCTGGGCGCCGTAGGTCAGTCGCAGCTTGTCGCCGTCCACCAGGGTCTGCACGCTGCGCAGATCGGTGAACGGCGGGAGCACCGTGACGTCGACCTTGTCGTAGTACTTGTCCGGCAACGCGAACGCGATCTTTTGCACCAGCGCGATCGCCTCGAAGTGATTGAGGTTCATCTTCCAGTTGCCGGCGATCAGTGGCTTGCGGCTCACGAGTCCCCTCCCGCGGGCTGGGGGCGACCAAGCACCTCGATGCCCGGCAGCGTCTTGCCCTCCAGGTATTCCAGCGACGCGCCGCCGCCGGTCGATATGTGCGAGAAATCACCCTCGGGGATGCCGAGCGCGCGCACCGCGGCCGCGGAGTCCCCGCCGCCGACCACGCTGAAGGCGCCCTTGCCGGTCGCAGCCACGATGGCCTCGGCCACGCCCTTGGTTCCGGCGGCGAATGCCGGGAATTCGAACACCCCCATCGGGCCGTTCCAGAAGACGGTCTCGGCGTTGGACAGCAGCGTGGCGAACCGCCTGACCGACTCCGGCCCGATGTCCAGGCCCATCTTGTCCTGCGGAATGCGGTCCGCGGCCACCGTTTCCGCCGGCGAATCGGCGGCGAACTTCTCCGCCACCACGATGTCCACCGGCAGGTGAAGCACGTCGGCGTAGGTCTCACACAGCCGGCGACAGGTGTCGACCATGTCGGCCTCGAGCAGCGATGTGCCGACCGAAACACCATGCGCGGCAAGGAAAGTGAAGCACATGCCGCCACCGATCACGATGCTGTCGGCCTTGGTCGCCAGCGACTCGATCACGCCGAGCTTGTCGGACACCTTCGAGCCGCCCAGCACCACCGCGTACGGCCGGGTGGTCGAGCTGGTGAGCTGCTCCAGGACCCGGATCTCGGCGGCCACCAGCGTGCCGGCGTAGTGCGGTAGCAGGGTGGCGACGTCGTAGACCGAGGCCTGCTTGCGGTGCACCACACCGAAGCCGTCGGAGACGAAAGCGCCGGTCGGCCCGACCAATTCGGCCAGCTGCCGGGCCAGCGCCAGCCGCTCGCCGTCGTCCTTACTGGTCTCGCGCGGGTCGAAGCGGATGTTCTCCAGCAGCAGGATGTCGCCGTCGGTCAGGCCCTCGGCGCGGGCCAGCGCATCGGCGCCGACGACATCGCCGGCCAGCTGCACGTGCCGGCCGAGCTGGTCGCCGAGCGCGGCGGCGACCGGCGCCAGCGACAGCTTCGGGTCGGGCCCGTTCTTGGGACGGCCCAGGTGCGCGGTGACGACGACCTTGGCGCCGGCGTCGAGCAGCGCCTTCAACGTCGGCACCGACGCGGTGATACGGCCGGCGTCGGTGATGGTGCCGTCGTCCAGGGGGACGTTCAGGTCGGAGCGCACCAGCACGCCACGCCCCGAAACCCCCGCGGCCAGAAGGTCTTCGAGAGTCGGAGTGCTCACGGTTTACAGCGACTTGCCGACCAGTGCGACGAGGTCGATGAGCCGGTTGGAGTAGCCCCACTCGTTGTCGTACCAGGACACCACCTTGGCCTGGTTGTCGATGACCTTGGTCAGCCCGGAGTCGAAGATCGAGCTGTGCGGGTCGGTGACGATGTCGCTCGACACGATCGGGGCGTCGTAGTACTTCAGGATGCCCTTCAGCCGGCCCTCGGCGGCGGCCTTGAACGCGGCGTTGATGTCCTCGGCGCTGGCGGCCTTGGCCAACTCGACCGTCAGGTCGGTCACCGAGCCGGTCGGGATCGGCACCCGCAGCGCATACCCGTCCAGCTTGCCCTTGAGCTCGGGCATCACCAGGCCGATCGCCTTGGCCGCCCCGGTCGAGGTCGGCACGATGTTCAGCGCCGCCGCCCGCGCCCGGCGCAGGTCCTTGTGCGGCCCGTCCTGCAGGTTCTGGTCCTGGGTGTAGGCGTGGACGGTGGTCATCAACCCCTTGACGATGCCGAACTCGTCCTGGAGCACCTTGGTCACCGGGGCCAGGCAGTTCGTCGTGCACGAGGCATTGGAGATGATGTTCTGGCTACCGTCGTACTTGTCATCGTTGACCCCCAACACGATCGTGATGTCGGGGTCGGTGGCCGGCGCGGAGATGATCACCTTCTTAGCCCCGGCGTCCAGGTGCCCCTTGGCCTTGGCCGCGTTGGTGAAGATGCCGGTGGACTCAACCACGACGTCGACGCCCAGGTCCCTCCAGGGCAGCGCCGCCGGGCCCTCCTTGACCTCCAGCGCCTTGATCTTGTGGGTGCCCACCACGATGGTGTCGTCGCCCTCGAGGCTGACGTCGTAGGGCAGCCGGCCCAGGATCGAGTCGAATTTCAGCAGGTGCGCGAGGCTGGCGTTGTCGGTCAGATCGTTGACCGCCACCACCTCGATGTCCGCGGTGCCCTGCTCTTGCTGGGCCAGCAGGGCCCGATAGAAGTTGCGGCCGATTCGGCCGAAGCCGTTGATACCTACCCGGACCGTCACTTGTCTTCTCCCTAGTCTTTCTGAGGTCTTCGTGCCGCTGATTAAGCGTTCGCCGTCAGCCTAGATCAGTGACGGGCACCACTGCTTGCTGCGGGGGCAAACGCCTGCGGTAACCGGAGCGTGTCTGGTTTGTATCGGTTCGATAAGCCCCCGAATCGTCGCGTGTCCAATAGCAAAAGCGAGTCATACATTCGACACGGCTGCGGGACAGCTATGCGGTTCTGCTGCCGCATCTGATTGCGAATGCTTAAGGAGTCGACGTTGATGAGGGGCTTTGATCGGTTCAACATCACAGTTGGTGCCATCGCTGGGCTGTGCGGGGCCGCCATAGCGTTGAGCCCGGATGCGGCAGCCATCCCGCTGAAGGCGGGCGGCTACGCGTGCATCCAGGGGCAGTCCGGCGAGGCCGGCGCGCCGGCAGCCGGCGGGCCGGCGGGCGCTGCCGGACCCTTGGCCGCAGGCGCGCCGCTGGCCGGTGCACCGGAAGCGGGCGGCACACCGGTGAGCGGGCCGGGCGGCGGTTCACCGGCACCCGGCGGACCCGCACCGGCCGCCACCGTGTGCACGTCCAGCGCTCCGCTTACCGACATGTCCGGTGTCCCGATAGTGGCGCCCGGACCGGTCCCGGTGGTGCCCGCCGGTGCCCCGCTGATCGCGCTGGGGCCGCCGGTGCCCGTGGGTGCACCGGTTCCGGTGGGCGCGCCGGTTCCCGTCGGCGCGCCGGTGCCGGTGGGTGCGCCGGTCCCGGTGGGCGCGCCGATCCCGGTGGGCGCCCCGATCCCAATCGGCGCCCCAGTCCCGGTGGTGCCGGTCGGCGCTCCGCTGATCGCGCTCGCTGGGGGTCCGCTGGATGTTGCGGCGCCGGCCGCCCCGATCATCGACATGTCCGGGACCGGCAAGGGCGCCCCGACCGGTCCCGCGCCGGCCGGCGGCCCGACGCCCGGTCAGCCGACCGCACCCGGTCCCGCGCACTGACGCGGATCCCTTGCACTTACGCGAAAAACCCGCCGGGCCAAGCCCGGCGGGTTTTTCGCAGCTCAGCTGGGCGGGGCCTCCCACAGCAGCGGCGGCTGCGGCCGTGGCTGTGGCTGTGGCTGCGGTTGTGGCTGCGGCGAGTCCTGCACGATCACCGGGTCACCGACGTGGACCGTGTTGAAGTACCACTCCGCGTCCTCGGGGCTCAGGCTGATGCAGCCGTGGCTGACATTCTCCAGGCCCATCGCGTTGACGGCCCACGGAGCCGAATGGACGAAGAGGCCGTGGCCGGTGATGCGGACGGCGTAGTCGACCGGGATCCGGTATCCGTCGGGATCGTCGACGGGGATGCCGACGCTGCTCGAGTCCATGATCACCGTGCGTTCCTTGGACAGCACGGTGTACGAGCCGACCGGCGTCGGGTACTCGGGCCTGCCCATCGAGGCCGGCAGCACGCCCGCTTCCCCCCAGTGGGGCCGGTGATGCGGCGCGGGCAGCGTGGGCGGCGGGCCCGACTCGACCCCGTCGATGGTGACCGTGAAGGTGTGATCCGGGATGTTGGCGACCCCGACGACCGCCGGACCCGTGGCAAATTCCGTTGCCAGGCCGCCCACTGCGAGCGCCACCGTGCGGTGCGCCGGCCAGTAGTGGTCCGGCACCCATTGCACGACCTCGTTGTCGAGCCATTCGTACTTGCCGGTCATCGGGGGCTCCGTCGTGACCCGGGCGGCGCGCTCGGCGGCGCGCCGGTTGGTGACGGGTGCGCCGAACCTCACCACCACCGGATGGGCCACGCCCACCACCTCGCCGCGCGTGGGCAGCACCGACGCGACGGCGGATCCGTACGGCTGGGTGAGCGCGGCCAGGCGTATGTCGGTCGGCGCGGCAACCACACTCACAGCCGCAGCACTTACCGCAAGAACACACCGAACGACCGCTCGCATGGCTCCAGTCCCTGTTTAACTGACGTGGTTGTAATAGCCATGGTACGGGCGGCGTGAAGAGCGGAAGTGCAAGGGCGCGTTAGCGATTCGATCAAGCCTGGGTCACGTTTCGGCTACGGCGCGCGCGGTGACTTGGACCGGGAACTCGTCGCCGGGCTCGGGCCACGGCTGGCGGGTCAGCATGTCGGCGACCTCGACGTAGCCCGCCTCGATCACCCCGGTCTTGGCGTCGAGGATGCGGTACCACTGCTTTTGGATGTGGATCGGTTGGCCCTCGAGCACGATCACGCGGACGTCGCCCTCTTCGAATTGGCAGCGCCGCTGCACCGCCTCCAGCAGCTGCTCGTTGTGCAGGTGGCCCTCACCGAAGTTCCACCCCACCAGCGGACCGGCGACCACTTCGCCCTCGCGGATGCTGTAGTCGGCCTCGTTGGCCTCTCCCCCGAGAGCGCGGGGCAACAGGCCGTTGAGCGCCCGGCCGTGCGTGTGCATCGCCCGGAACGCCGCCACCTTGTCGGACATCACTTCGGCGGTCCCGGCGCCGTAGAGCTTGGCCAGCTGATTCACCACGAGCGCAGAGCTTTTCACGATGTCGGCCTCGATCTTGTCCTCGGCGCCCGCGCGGAAGCACCACACGCTGGTGGCCCAGTTGCCCGCGTAGTAGCGCATCGCGGGCAGGAACGAAATCTTTTCGGGGAACATGTTTCCCGCGATCACGACGGCGACCGCGACAAGGATGAGGGCGAGCAGCAGGGGTGACCGCAGGTCGGTGGCGCGGATCGCGCCGTAGTGCCCGAACAGATAGAACAGCGAGAAGATGAAGAACACGTTCCACTCCAACGGGACCCCCATCGGGAGGTTGGAAATGATGTTGAGGTGGAAGATCACCATGAACGCGATCAGGAACCATCGCCACGGCTGATCGCCCGCGACGAACACCAGAACCGTGGGAACCACGAATTCCGCCGTGGTTCCGCCGACGTGGGCCATCACCTTCGGCAACCACGAGGGTCGCAGGTCGTTGACGTGGTCGAGGTACATCGCGCGCTTGAAGGGACTGAACAGCTTGGGCCGCAGCAGCGCGTTGTTGCTCGTCATCACCGACACGACGTACGGGAAGTGATGGTTGAGCTTCGAGGTCGCCGCTCCCCACCACAGGCACAGCATGATGATCTTGTAAGCCGCGATCTGGTCGGTGAACGGGAAGAAGAATACGAATAGTTTCAGCCAGTAGTGTTCGCCGCGGGCCGCGAGAAAGATGGTCTTGTCGCGCAGACCCAGCACCGCCAGCGCCACGATCGTCGGCACCACCCGGACGGGGTCGATCAGAGGGCCCGGCGCCCACAGCGCCCACACCCCGCCGGCCAGCACGACGGCATAGAGCGCGACGTCGACGACGGTGCGGGTGTCGCCGCTCGTCAGCGGCACCTTGCCCGGCCAGGCGGGCAACCGAATCGTGTTGGGCCGCAACCAATATAGGAATCCGCCGACCGGCGGCATGAACCGCCCGGTCAGCGGTCCGGACCCACAGCCGAGGCCCAGGACCTCGAACAGCAGCGTGAAGACGATGAACTTCTGGTACACGATCGGCTGCGTCCACCATTCGCCGATGCGGCCCAGCCCGCCCAGGCCGGGGGTCAGCGAGATGATCGCGGCCGGGACCGCGACGTACAACGCGATCTTGAACAGGTACAGCAGATACACCGCATACGGGGTTCCGAAGCCGTGTTCCGCCCAGTGCCGGGTCACGATCTGCAGTCGCGTCGCCCGTGGCTGCGCCCGCCACGTGTCGGGGTCGACGTCCGGAAGCTCCGGTGACATGAATCCCATGGGCGGCCTCATTCCCGTCGCAGGTGAAACCAGCTGGCACGCAGCGTGATTGAACCTCCGCAGCCCCTACCGGACCCCGGCCCCGTTGCGGGGCGGAAATCGGCGCTGCAGCTTTTCGATCAATCCATCGAGGGTTTGGCGTTCCTGCTCCTCGACGCGCGCCATCCGGCGCAGGCCGGCGGCGCCTTCGGCGTCACCGGCGGCGTCCGCGGTCGCGATCGCCTTCTGGTACTCGGTGAGCCGGTGGTCGATGTGGCGACGGTTCTGGATGAGCACCCGCCGGAAGTACTCGGCCTGGCGGCGATCCGCCGTCGCGGCCGCCGCCGTCGGCGACTCCGCCCGGGTCGCCGGTTGGCGGACATTGACCGGGCCGGGGCGGACCGCGCTGCTGCGGGGCGGGCGGCCGCGGCGGTCACGAACGCTATTGGAACCGTGCCCAGCGACCGAGCGAGTACCGCGCTCACCGGACAAACCAGCGACGTCCATCTTCGCCTCTTTTCGCTGGGCAGGGTCATCGGCGGAGGTAACAATACCCCCCGATCCGACCGGCGCCATAGGCTTCGACAACTGGATACCTCGGTCGCGGGCTGGATCAAAACGTTCGTCCGGGTATCCGGTCGCTACCATCATGGGACTCGACGCGGCAATGCGGCCCCGCCGGCACCACAAGGGAGAACTGTGACCGACACCGACAGCGCAGACATCGAGGACATCGACAAGTTCGATCCCGGTCTGACCCAGCGCGTGATGGGCCTCATGCGCCCGTTCCTGAAGACCTATTTCCGGTCCGAGGTGCACGGCTTGAATTCATTCCCGCCGGGCGGGGCGCTGGTGGTCGGCAACCACTCCGGCGGCATGTTCCCAATGGACGTACCGATTTTCAGCGTCCACTTCTACGAAAAGTTCGGCTACGACCGGCCGGTCTACACGCTGAGCCACGACATCCTGATGACCGGCCCGACGGGGCAATTCTTCCGGCGGACCGGCTACATCCGCGCCAATAGGGAGAACGCGGCCAAAGCCCTGCGGTCCGGCGGCGTGGTGGTCGTCTTCCCCGGCGGCGACTACGACGCCTACCGGCCGACGCTCGCGGAGAACGTCATCGACTTCAACGGCCGCAAGGGATACGTCAGCACGGCGATCGAGGCCGGCGTGCCCATCGTGCCGGCGGTGTCCATCGGCGGCCAGGAGACCCAGCTCTACCTGTCGCGCGGCACGTGGCTGGCGGAGCGGCTGGGCGTCAAGCGCCTGCTGCGCAGCGCCATCCTGCCGCTGTCGTTCGGCTTCCCGTTCGGGTTCAGCGCCGTGATCCCGCCCAACGTGCCGCTGCCCACCAAGATCGTGACGCAGGTGCTCGAACCGATCGACATCGCCGCGCAATTCGGCGACGACCCGGACGTCGACGAGGTGGACGAGCACGTGCGGGCGGTGATGCAGCAGGCCCTGCGCGACCTCGCCGCCAAGCGCCGTTTCCCGATCCTGGGCTGAGCCATGGCATCCCGAATCGACGAGGCCCTCGGCATCTTTGGGACGTTGCGGCGCGCCGGCATGATCGCGCCGATGCGGCCCGACCGCTATTGGAAGATCGCCACCGCCATGCGCCGCGAGGGCATGGGCATGACGGTGGGATTTGCCGGCGCGGCCCAGCGCTGCCCGGACCGTCCCGGCCTGATCGACGAGCTCGGCACGCTGACCTGGCGGCAGCTCGACGAGCGGATCAACGCGCTGGCGGCCGCCCTGCAGGGCTTGCCCTCGGGGGCTCCCAAGGTGGTCGGCATCATGTGCCGCAATCACCGCGGTTTCGTCGAGTCCGTGGTGGCCGTCAACCGGATCGGCTCCGACGTGGTGCTGCTGAACACGTCGTTCGCCGGGCCGGCGCTGGCCGAGGTGGTCAGCCGCGAAGGCGTCGACGCCGTCATCTACGACGAGGAGTTCACCGAGACGGTGGACCGCGCCCTGGCCGACCGGCCGGACGCCACCCGCATCCTGGCGTGGACCGGCGGGCAGCACGAATTGACGGTCGAGAAACTCATCACCGACCACGCCGGCCGCCGGCCGCACCGCACCGGCCGCAAGGGCAGGATGATCCTGCTCACCTCGGGTACCACCGGAACGCCCAAGGGCGCCAACCAAACCGGCGGCAACGCGGGGATCGGAACGCTCAAGGCCATCCTCGATCGCACGCCGTGGCGGGCCGAGGAGAATGTCGTGATCGTGGCGCCGATGTTCCACGCCTGGGGCTTCTCGCAATTGGTATTCGCCGCGTCGATGGCCTGCACGGTGATCACCCGGCGCAAGTTCGACCCGGAGGCCACGCTCGATCTCGTCGACCGGCATCAGGCGACCGGTCTGGCGGTGGTGCCGGTGATGTTCGACCGGATCATGGAGCTGCCACCCGAGGTGCGGAACCGGTACAGCTGCAAGTCATTACGCTTCGCCGCGGCCTCCGGTTCGCGGATGCGCCCCGACGTCGTCACCGCGTTCATGGACCAGTTCGGCGACGTCATCTACAACAACTACAACGCCACCGAGGCCGGCATGATCGCCACCGCCACCCCGCAGGACCTGCGGGCGGCCCCCGACACCGCCGGCCGGCCGGCGGGCGGAACCGAAATCCGCATCCTGGACTCCGAATTCAACGAGCTGCCCACCGGCGAGGTCGGCACCATCTACGTCCGCAACGACACCCAGTTCGAGGGCTACACCTCGGGCACGACGAAAGACTTCCACGCCGGGTTCATGTCGTCCGGCGACGTCGGATACCTCGATGAGGCCGGGCGCCTGTTCGTCGTCGGGCGCGACGACGAGATGATCGTGTCCGGCGGCGAGAACGTCTACCCGATCGAGGTGGAGAAGACCCTCGCGGCGCACCCCGAGGTCGCGGAGGCGGCGGTGATCGGCGTGGACGACGAACAGTACGGCCAACGGCTAGCGGCCTTCGTGGTGCTGACCCCGGGCGGGTCCGCCACGGTCGACACGCTCAAGCAACACGTGCGCGACAACCTGGCCAACTACAAGGTGCCCCGCGAGATCACCGTCCTCGACGAGCTCCCCCGCGGCAGCACCGGCAAGATCCTGCGCAACGAACTACTGTCCCGGGTCAACGGCTGATGCGGCTCGCGCGGAGGCTTCGAAAGCCCCGGCCGTTGGCGCGCGCCGCGGTCGAACTCGTCAACGCCGCCAACGGTTTACACCCGATAAGCCGGCATCCCTACGCCTCGGTGCTGGTGTTCTGGTTCGGTTGGCCGGCCTCGGAGGTGCCGGGCGTCTACGCCGCCGCCTCCATGCTGGATGCCCTCCGCCGCGGCCGCCGGGGTGATTTCGCCGGACGAAAAGGAAAGCTGGCGCTGGCCCTCACCGTCGCGTCCTGGCCGATCCTGGGAATGATCGCCTACCGCGGCGCGACGACGCCCGGCCCGGTGCTGGAAACCGGACTGACCGAAGAGCTCGGAGGAGACTACGCGGAAGAACTGGCCAAGCTGCCCGCGGCGACGACCAGCCAAAAGGGCAGGGGTCGGCGCAATCCGCCGCTGCGCACCACGGTGGCCCGGCGGCGCTTCGTCGACAAAGAAAACATCGTGTCCTACGGTCCGCACGGGCGTGCAAACCTGGCCGACATCTGGCGGCGCAGCGACCTGCCGCGCGATGGCAAGGCGCCGGTGCTGTTGCAGGTGCCCGGGGGCGCCTGGATGATCGGGTGGCGCCGCCCCCAGGCGTATCCGTTGATGAGCCACCTGGTTTCGCGCGGCTGGGTGTGCGTGTCGATGAACTACCGCGTTTCTCCGTGGCACACCTGGCCCGACCACATCGTCGACGTCAAGCGCGCGCTGACGTGGGTCAAGGAGAACATCGCGGCCTACGGCGGGGACCCCAATTTCGTTGCGATCAGCGGCGGGTCGGCCGGCGGTCATCTGTCCGCGCTGGCGGCCCTGACCGCCAATGACCCCAAATTCCAGCCGGGCTTCGAGGAGGCCGACACCTCGGTGGTGGCGGCCGTGCCCTATTACGGGCGCTACGACTGGTATTCCACCGAGGCCGACGGGCGGGCCGAGTTCGTGGAGGTGCTCGAAAGGCTGGTGGTCAAACACAAGCTCAGCACCCACCGGCACATCTACCTCGACGCCTCGCCGATCCAATACGTACGGCCGGACGCGCCACCGTTTTTCGTCCTGCACGGAAGTGACGATTCCCTGATCCCGGTCGTCGAGGCGCAGGAGTTCGTCGCCGAACTCCGGGCGGTGTCGAAGTCCCCCGTGGTCTACGCCGAATTGCCTTACGCGCAGCACGCTTTCGACATCTTCGGTTCGCCGCGCGCGCACAAATCCGCGGAGGCGGTGGCCCGGTTCTTGTCCTGGGTCTACGCGACCACCTATCTCGACCGCGACGCCTGACTAGGGCCATAAGTCACATATGTAGTGGCTTTAGCCTGCATATATACCGGCCCACATGGGACCAAACTATAACGTGTTCTAGTTTGGCCGGTTGGCGAGTGGAGGTCCGAAGTGAGTATCGATACCGCTGGGGTCGGCGTCCGGGAAATCGACGTCGGGGCGTTGCCGACCCGGTTTGCCCGCGGCTGGCACTGCCTGGGCGTGGCCAAGGACTTCCGCGACGGCCGGCCGCACCCGGTCCACGTTTTCGGCACCAAGCTGGTCGTCTTCGCCGACGCCGAAGGCAACCTGCGGGTGCTCGACGCGTACTGCCGGCACATGGGCGGGGACTTGTCGCAGGGCACGATCAAGGGCGACACCGTCGCGTGCCCGTTCCACGACTGGCGGTGGGGCGGCGACGGCAGGTGCAAGGAGGTGCCGTATGCCAAGCGCACCCCACGAATGGCGCGCACCCGCACCTGGCCCACCGAGGTGCACAACGGCCTGCTGTTCGTCTGGCACGACCACGAGGGCAACCCGCCGTCACCGGAACTGCAGATCCCCGACATCCCCGAGGCCGCCAGCGCCGACTGGACCGGCTGGCGCTGGCGCAGTCAGCTCATCGAGGGTTCGAACTGTCGCGAGATCGTCGACAACATCGTCGACATGGCGCACTTCTTCTACATCCACTACGGCTTCCCGACGTACTTCAAGAACGTTTTCGAGGGGCACATCGCGTCGCAGTACCTCAGCACGGTCGGCCGGCCCGACGTGCTGCTCGGCGGATCGCATTACACCGGTGAGCAATTGCTCGATTCCGAGGCTTCCTATTTCGGCCCGTCGTTCATGATCAACTGGCTACACAACAGCTACGGCGGCTACAAGGTCGAGTCGGTCCTCGTCAACTGCCACTACCCCGTCACGCAGGACTCCTTCATGCTGCAGTGGGGTGTCATCGTGCGGAAGCCCGAGGGCATGGACGACGACGCCACCGAGAAGCTGTCCAAGGCGTTCGCCGACGGCGTCAGCATGGGCTTCTTGCAGGACGTCGAGATCTGGAAGCACAAGACCAGAATCGAAAACCCGTTGCTGGTCGAAGAGGACGGCCCCGTCTATCAGCTGCGCCGCTGGTATCAGCAGTTCTATGTCGATGCCGCCGACGTGACGCCGCAGATGACCGACCGCTTCGAGTATGAGGTCGACACCACCGCGGCGAACAAGCACTGGCACGCCGAGGTGGAGGAGAACCTGCGGCCCAAAGTCGGGCAGCCCCAATAGGATTGGCCCCGCGGTCAGTGCCCGACCGGGCACCGACCGGTGTAGTCGACCTGCCAGTGCTTGATGCCGTTGAGCCACCCGGACCGAATCCGCTCCGGTTTCGAGACGGGAGCGAGGTCGGGCATGTGGTCCGCGATGGCGTTGAACATGAGGTTGATCGTCAGCTTGGCCAGGTTGGCGCCGATGCAGTAGTGCTCGCCGGTGCCGCCGAATCCGACGTGCGGGTTGGGGTTACGCATGATGTCGAACGAGAACGGGTCGGCGAAGACCTCCTCGTCGAAGTTGGCCGAGCGGTAGAACATCAGCACCCGCTGGCCCTTCTTGATCGTGACCCCGGACAGTTCGGTGTCCTGGTTGGCGGTGCGCTGGAACGCGGTAACCGGTGTGGCCCAACGGACTATCTCGTCCGCGGCGGTCTCCGGGCGTTCGTTCTTGTAGCGCTCCCACTGGTCGGGGAAGTCGGCGAACGCCATCATGCCCTGGGTGATCGAGTTGCGCGTGGTCTCGTTACCGGCGACCGCCAGCATCATCACGAAAAACCCGAACTCCTCCTCCGAGAGCTTCTCCCCGTCGATGTCCGCCTCGATCAGCGTGGTCACGATGTCGTCGCCCGGGTTCTCGGCCTTGGCCTCGGCCATCTTCATCGCGTAGGCCAGCACCTCCGCCGACGAGACCTTGGGATCGACGTGGGCGTACTCGGGATCCTCGGCACCGGTCATCTCGTTCGACCACCGGAACAGCTTGCTGCGGTCCTCCTGCGGCACCCCGAGCAAGCCCGCGATGGCCTGCAGCGGCAGTTCGCACGCCACCTGCTCGACGAAATCGCCAGCAGTCTCGGCGGCGGCCGCCTGGGCGATGGCCTGCGCGCGCTCGTTGAGCTCGTCGCGCAACCGGCCGATCGCGCGAGGCGTGAATCCGCGGGAGATGATCCTGCGCAGCCGGGTGTGATGCGGGGGGTCCATGTTGAGCAGGACGAACCGCTGCAGGTCGATGTCTTCGCGCGCCATGTCGTCGCCGAACCGCGGGATGGCGCCGTTGAGCCAGCTGGAGAAGACGTCGTTGCGCAGCGAAACCTCCTTGACGTCCTTGTGCTTGGTCACCACCCAGAAGCCGCCGTCATTGAAGCCACCCTTGCCGACGGGCTGGTCACACCACCAAATCGGTGCGTTGTGACGCAGCTCGGTGAGCTCCTCGACGGGTAAGCGCTCCGCGTAGATGTCCGGGTCGGTCGGGTCGAAGCCGGACGGAAGGTGAGGGCAGGGCATCAATCGCTCCTTTGGAATCAGACCATCGTGTCGCCGGGCGGCAGCCCGAATTCGTGGTTGCCGAAGATCATGTAGGCCCGCTCGGGATCGTTGGCGGCGTGCACCCGGCCGGCGTGCGCGTCGCGCCAAAACCGTTGAATCGAACCGCTACTCGCCAACGCGGTGGCACCCGAGGCGTCAAACAAGCGGTCTATCGAGGCGACCGCTCGGGCGGTGGCGCGCACCTGGTCACGACGGGCCCTGGTTCGCAGCTCGAACGGGACCTCCCGACCCGCAACCAAACACGAGTACTCGTCGCCGACGTTGCCCATCAGCTGCCGCCAGGCGGCGTCGATGTCGCTGGCCGCCTCGGCGATGCGAACCTTGGCGAAGGGGTCGTCTTTGGATTTCTCGCCCGCGAACGCCGCGCGCACCCGCTGGCCCTGATGCTCCACGTGGGATTCATAGGCCCCGTATGCCATGCCGACGATGGGGGCGGTGATCGTGGTGGGATGCATTGTGCCCCAAGGCATCCGATAGACCGGATCGGTGTTGGTCGCCAAACCCGGGGCGGTGTGGTCGTTCATCGACTTGTAAGACAGGAACCGGTGCCGGGGCACGAACACGTCCTTGATGACCAAGGTGTTGCTGCCGGTGCCCTTCAGGCCGACGACGTGCCAGACGTCGTCGATGCGGTAGTCGCTGATGGGGATCAGGAAGCTGCCGAAGTCGACCGGCTGGCCGTCCTTGATCACCGGGCCGCCGACGAAGGTCCACGTGGCGTGGTCGCAACCCGACGACCAGTTCCACGAGCCGTCGACCAGATAACCGCCGTCGACCACCCGACCGGCGCCCATCGGGGCGTACGACGAGGAGATCCGGACGCCTGCGTCGTTGCCCCAGACGTCCTGCTGGGCCTGTTGGTCGAACTGCGCGGCGTGCCAGTTGTGCACCCCGAGGATCGATGCCACCCATCCGGTGGACCCGCACGCACTGGCCAGGCGCCGGACGGCCTCGAAGAACACCGTCGGATCGCACTGCATGCCGCCCCACTGCCCCGGCTGCAGCAGCCGGAAGAAGCCGATTTCCTGGAGCTCGCTGACGGTGGCATCCGGCAGTCGCCGCAGTTCCTCGGTTTCCTGGGCCCGCTGCCGCAGCTTGGGCAAGAGATCATCGATGGCGACCAGAACCGACTGGGCATCGCATTGGTGAATCGACGTCACCGGCCTACCTCCAGACGTGCGCACTCGTGACTAGACTGAGTTGCAACTGTGGCTGAGCATTTTGTTGTTTCCGCTGTACAAGGCCATAAATCAAGACCTGTAACTTGTTCTAATTATGGCCAGACGGAAACCCGCCACTAGGGCAGAAAGTCCCACAAAAAGCCGGTCTAGCCGATCACTCCTGCGCCGCGGCCTTCTCGAGCTCGGTCAGCGCCGGCTCGATGGCGCGGGCCATCTCGTGGATGTCATTGGCGACTTCGGGGGTGGTGACAAAGCCGAAGTCCAGGTATTTCTCGTAGGAGAAGCAAGTGATGTTCAGGGCGATGTCCATGACGGGCGGGCCGAGCGGGACCAGCGACTCCAATTTGGCGCCCGCCATGTACAGCGGCATCGGCGGGCCCGGGACATTGGACACGACCAGATTGAGCGGGGCCAGGTTGCGCGAGAGCCCGGTAGCGGTGTAGGCGCGGGCGGCCAGCTGCAGCAATCCCGGCGGCGTGGTCTCGGTAAGGCCCATGATCTGGTGTGCCGACAGCGCCTTGGCCATCCCTTTGGCGCTCTGGGTGCTTTCGTGGATGGCCCTCAGCCGATCAGCGGGGTCTTCGATGTCGGTGGCCAGCGACGCGGTCATCGAGCTGATCTTGTTGCCGACGTCGCTCTTGCTTTCGTCGGTGCGCGTCGAGACCGGGATCTGCGCGATGAGCGGTTTGGCCGGCAATTCATCGTGCTTCATCAAGTACGTTCGGGCGGCCCCGGCCACGAGCGCCAGCACCACGTCGTTGAGCTTGACGCCGAAGGCGTCCTTGACGGCCTTGGCGCGGTCCAGCTCGACGCGGCAGCCGGTGATCCGCCGGTGTGGAGACACCGGTGCGTTGAAGCGCGTCTTGGGCGCTTCGAAGTAACGCGGCGGCCGACTGCTGACCCCCAGCGCGGCGACCTGCTGACGCAGAGTCTGCTCCACCAGCCGGGCGATGCGGAAGGGCGTCTTGACGCCGACGTTGATCAGCGCGCCGATCGCGCGCCGCTCCAGCCCCGGAAGCTGGAATCCCACCAACGATCCGACCGTCTCCGTTTGCGGCGGACGGGGTTCGGGCGTGACGTCGAGCAGGATTTCGCCGAGCCCGGCGCCCGAGACGCCGTCGACAATCGCGTGGTGCATCTTGGTCAGCGTCGCGACCCGGTTGCCCTTGACGTTCTCGATTACCCAGAGCTCCCACAATGGTCGGGAACGGTCCAGCTTGTAGGACATCAGCCGACCCACCAGCTCGTCGACCTCGCGCCTGCCGCCCGGGGCGGGGACGGCGATGCGACGGATGTGGAAGTCGACATCGAGCTCTTCGTCCTCGACGAACCACGGCCGGTCCAGCCCGAGGGGCGCGCCGGTGACCCGCCACCGCAGCTGCGGCAGCTCGGGCAGCCGCTCGATGATCAGCTCGCGGACGCGTTCAAAGCTGTATTCGGGGGCATCGGTGAGATCGCAGATCGCGAGCGCACCCACATGCATATGCCAGCCCGCGGTTTCCGCAGACCAAAACGCCGCATCGACACTCGAAAGCCGCTTCATGCGATGACCGTAGCCCTCCCCCACCCGCCAAGCCCAGCAATTTGCTGGACGGGCTTCCCCAGGCAAGTAGTTTAGGGGTCACCTTCCCAGGAGGCATCGAACATGTCGGATATCGGGTCCACAGGGGAACTCAACGCCGATGACATCCCCGTGGCCCACACCCCACCCGGAGGTTATGGCGATGAATTCCCGCCGCTGATACTGGCCGGATGCACCGAGCCTTTGGTGGATGGAGCGCCTGACCTGAGGGGTACTTGGCGAGTCATCTCGGCCACCCGCGGAGGTGCGCCGGTGCCGGACGGCGACCCTTTATTGGGGTATACCGAGCGGATTGAACAGTGCGGCAACCGAATCGTCGACTGCGGTGGCGGGACCATAGCCGATGCCCGCGCGGACGGAACCGCGGAACACGGTGTCCACGACGTGTCGGTGTTCGACTTCACGACACCCATCCACGTAGTCGCCTCCTACGAGGACGGCGTGTTCGTGCTGCGACCGGTCGGCCTGCCTGGCATCGAGGTCACCCGGCGCCTAGACGAGGATGGGCGCATGATCTGGACGCGACCCGACATGGGTGGCGTGCGAGTCGTGCTGGAGCGGATCAGCACCGCGCGCTGAATTAGGCATCCTCCAGCAGGTCGGGCGTCACCGCCGACTCGGTGTCGGGAATGCCTTCGACCTTCGCCTTGCGGTCGGCCATCGACAGCAGGCGCCGAATGCGGCCGGCCACAGCGTCTTTCGTCATCGGCGGGTCGGCCAGGCGACCGAGCTCCTCCAGCGACGCCTGCCGGTGCTCGACGCGCAGCCGGCCGGCCGACGCCAAATGGTCCGGGACCGTGTCGCCGAGGATCTCCAGCGCCCGCTCCACCCGGGCGGCCGCCGCGACCGCCGCGCGCGCCGACCGGCGCAGGTTGGCGTCGTCGAAATTGGCCAGGCGGTTGGCCGTCGCGCGGACCTCGCGCCGCATCCGACGCTCCTCCCAGACCAGCCGGGTGTCCTGGGCCCCCATCCGGGTCAGCAGAGCGCCGATCGCCTCGCCGTCGCGCACCACCACCCGGTCCGCGCCGCGCACCTCGCGCGCCTTCGCGCTGACCCCGAGCCGGCGCGCGGCCCCGACCAGCGCCAGCGCGGCCTCCGGGCCGGGGCAGCTGACTTCCAGGGCCGACGAACGTCCCGGCTCGGTCAGCGACCCGTGCGCCAAAAAGGCCCCCCGCCACGCCGCCTCGGCGTCGCCGACGCTGCCGCCGACGACCTGGGCCGGCAGGCCGCGCACCGGGCGCCCCCGCATGTCGAGCAGGCCCGTCTGGCGCGCCAGCGCCTCGCCGTCGTTGGCCACCCGCAGCACGTACCGGGTGCTCTTGCGAATCCCGCTGGCGGACAACACATGCACGACGGCGTTGTACCCATACAGCTCGAAGATGTCCTTACGCAGCCGGCGCGCGACGTTGCCCAGATCCACCTCGGCCTCGACGACCACCCGGCCACCCACGATGTGCAGCCCGCCGGCGAACCTCAGCAGGGACGTGACCTCCGCGCGCCGCGCGCTGACCGATTTCACCACCAGGCGACTCAGCTCGTCCTTGACTTCGGTCGTCATCGCCACGCGTCGTCACCCCTCGTCTCAACGTCGACCGGCAGCTGCGCGGTGGTCCGATCCAAAGGGGCTCCTTGACCTTTGTGACCCGCTCGGACCCCGTCCAGCGCCGCCGCGAGCTTGCCCGGGTCATGTAAAGGTGTACCAGGTCGGGCCACGTCAGCGAAGTGGACCTCGGCTTGTAGCAGCGTCGCGGTGCGGCGCAGTTGCTCGCGCTCGCGTTCGCTGGGCACCCGTTCGGAGTCGATGATGATGTCGTGCACGGTGAAACCGGGTGCGTGCTGGGCCAGCACGTGCAGATGGCGCTCCACCGAGAAGCCGGCCGTCTCCCCCGGCTCCGCCACCAGGTTGAGCACCAGCGCGCGCCGGGCGGTGGTGGCCCGCAACGCCGTCGCCAGCCCCGGGACCAGCACGTGCGGGATGACGCTGGTGAACCACGAGCCTGGGCCCAGCACCACCAGGTCCGCCGCCATGATCGCGTCGACGGCCTGCCGGGTCGCCGGCGGGTCGGGCGGCAGCAGCCGCACCCGCCGCACCTTGCCGGGCGTGGTCGCGATCGCCACCTGGCCGCGGATCACCCGGAACATCCGTGGGTCGGCCTCCAGGCCGGCCACGTCGGCCTCGATCTGCAGCGCGATCGGGCACATCGGCAACACCCGGCCCTTGACGCCGAGGATGCGGCCCAGCTCGTCGAGGGCGGCGACGGGATCGGCCAGCACCTCATTGAGTCCGGCCAGCAGCAGGTTGCCGATCGGGTGCCCGGCCAGGGCGCCGGTGCCGCCAAATCGGTGCTGCAGGATGGTCGCCCACAGCCGCCCGTAAGGGCTGTCAGATGCCAACGCCGCCAAGGCCATTCGCAGATCGCCGGGCGGGACGACGTCCAGTTCGCTGCGCAGCCGGCCCGACGAGCCGCCGTCGTCGGCGACCGTGACCACTGCGGTGACGTAGGGCGTCAGCCGGCGCGCCGCGGACAGCGTCGCATACAGGCCGTGTCCGCCCCCCAGCGCAACGATGCCTTCACTCATTCGCGACCCAGATCCCGGTGCAGCACCCGCACCGTCAGCTGCGGGTTACCCCCCAAGCGCTGCATCAACGCCTCGGCGATCGCGACGCTGCGATGCTTGCCGCCGGTGCAGCCGATCGCGACCGTCATGTAGCGCTTGCCCTCCCGGCGGTAGCCCTCGACGACCAGGTTTAGCAATCGATGGTAAGCGTCGAGAAACTCGCCCGCGCCGGGCTGGCCCAATACGTAGTCGCGCACCGCGGGGTCCTGGCCGGTGAGTGGGCGCAAATCGTCGACCCAGTGCGGGTTGGGCAGGAACCGGACGTCCATCACCATGTCGGCGTCCATCGGCAGGCCGTATTTGAAGCCGAAGGACTCGAAAGTGACGCTGGTCGTTCCGGCGCCGTTGCCGCCGAACGCGCGCTCGATGCTCTCCCGCAGGCCCCGCACCGACAGCGTGGACGTGTCGATGATCAGGTCGGCGGTGGCGCGGACCGGGGCCAGCATCCTGCGCTCGGCGGCGATGCCCTCGGCCAGGGTCTGGTCGCCCTGCAGCGGGTGGCTGCGCCGGTTCTGCTCGTAGCGGCGCACCAGCATGTCGTCGGACGCCTCCATGAACACCACGCGCGGGGTGATGCTGCGGGTGGCCAACTCGTTGCGGACCTCGTCGAGGTCGCCGGTGAAGCCGCGCGACCGCACGTCCATCACCACCGCCAGCTGGGTGATGCGCGAACCGGCGGCCAGCCCGAAATCGACCATGCGCGTGATCAGCTGGGGTGGCAGGTTGTCGGCGACGTACCAGCCGAGGTCCTCGAGCACCTTGGCCGCGGTGCCCCGCCCGGCCCCCGACAGCCCCGTCACCAGGACGACGTCGATGCCCGCGTCGCCCGTCATTGCGGGTCCCCGGATTGTTCGGGTCGCAGCGCCTCGAGGACGGCCGTGGCCGTGGCCACGCCGATGCCCGGAACGGCGGTGATCTGGTCGACGGTGGCCTCCTTGAGGCGGGCTATCGATCCGAAATGCGTTACCAGCGCCTTGCGGCGGTGTTCGCCCAATCCTGGCACCGAATCGAGCGCCGAGGCGGTCATTCGCTTGGATCGCTTGCTGCGATGGTAGGCGATGGCGAACCGGTGCGCCTCGTCACGCACCCGCTGCAGCAGGTAGAGGCCCTCGCTGTTGCGCGGCATGATGATCGGGTCCGGCTCCGAGGGCACCCAGATCTCCTCCAGCCGCTTGGCCAGTCCGATCACCGCGACGTCCGTGACGCCGAGCTCGTCGAGCACGGCGCTGGCCGCGTTGACCTGCGGTGCGCCGCCGTCGACGACGTAGAGGTTGGGCGGGTACGCGAAGCGGCGCGATTTCCCTTCCGGGGAAAGCATATTGGGGTCCTGCTGCTCGCTGAGGTGGCGCGCGAAGCGGCGGCGGGTCACCTCGGCGATGGAGGCGACGTCGTCCGAGCGCCCCTGGCCCGCGGCCTCCCGGATCCCGAAGTGGCGGTAGTCCGATTTGCGGGGCAGGCCGTCCTCGAAGACCACCAGCGAGCCCACCACGTCGGTGCCCTGCACGTGGCTGATGTCGACGCATTCGATGCGCAGCGGCGCGTCGGCCAGGCCCAGCGCATCCTGAATGTTCTGCAGCGCGGCGGATCTCGCGTTGAAGTCGCCGGCGCGCTTCAGCTTGTGTTGTTGCAGGGCCTCTTTCGCGTTGCGCTGCACGGTTTCGGCCAGGGCGCGCTTGTCGCCGCGCCGCGGCACCCTCAGGGTGACGCGCGAGCCGCGCAGCCCGGACAGCCAGCTGGTCAGCTCCTCGGAGTTGGACGGCAGGCACGGGACCAGCACCTCGCGGGGAACCGGGTTGGCCGCCTCATCGGCCGAGCCGCCCAGCTCGGCCTGCTCGCCGTAGAACTGCGTCAGGAACTGCTCGACCAGCCGCTCCTCCCCGGAATCGCCGGGCTCCCCGGACTTTTCGACGATCCAGCCGCGCTGGCCGCGGACCCGGCCGCCACGCACGTGGAACACCTGCACCGCCGCTTCCAGCTCGTCGTCGGCGAAGGCGACCACGTCGGCGTCGGTGCCGTCGCCGAGCACCACGGCCTGCTTCTCCATGGCCCGCTTCAACGCCGACAGGTCGTCGCGAAGCCGCGCGGCCCGTTCGAAATCGAGCTGCTCGGCCGCGGAGTTCATCTGCTGCTCCAGGTCGCGGGCGAAGCGATCGGTCTTGCCGGACAGGAAGTCGCAGAAGTCCTCCACGATCTGGCGGTGCTGCTCGGCGCTGACCCTGCCGACGCACGGCGCCGAGCACTTGTCGATGTAGCCGAGCAGGCACGGGCGGTCGATCTGCTTGTGCCGCTTGAACACTCCGGCCGAGCACGTGCGTGCCGGGAAGACGCGGGTGAGCAGGTCCAGCGTTTCGCGGATTGCCCACGCGTGCGAGTAGGGGCCGAAATAGCGCACCCCCTTGCGTCGCGGGCCGCGGTACACCATCAGCCGCGGGAACTCCTCGTTGAGGGTGACGGCCAGCACCGGGTACGACTTGTCGTCGCGGTAGCGGACGTTGAAGCGCGGATCGAATTCCTTGATCCAGTTGTATTCCAGCTGCAACGCCTCGACTTCGGTGTTGACCACCGTCCACTCGACCTTGGCCGCGGTGGTCACCATCTGGCGGGTTCGCGGGTGCAGGCCGGCGACGTCGGCGAAGTAGGACGTCAGCCTGCTACGCAGACTCTTGGCCTTGCCGACGTAGATGACGCGCCCGTGCACGTCCCGGAACCGGTAGACGCCTGGCTCGACCGGGATGGACCCGGGCGCGGGGCGATACGTTGCGGGATCTGGCACGTACTCAGGCTAGTAGGCGGGTCGGACGGCAGTGACTCGTCGGCATCGGGTGTCGGCGGCCCCGCGTGGCTAGATAGGCCTTCGGGTCGCGCAGCCTCCAGATCGGTAAGTTCCGCGATCTTTCACCTACGTCCAGCCGAGGCAGTCAGTGCCGTTCTCGCGGCGTCGCCCGTTCCCACCAGTTGATGGGTTGGCTATCGGCAGCCACGATAAGAGATGCATACCAAACTGGTACCATCTGTGAAGTGAGCACACAGATTGCGGTCCGATTACCCGACGAGATCGTCGCCTTCATCGATGACGAGGTCAAGGGCAACCATGCTCGCAGCCGTGCGGCCGTTGTGCTGAGGGCGCTGGAACGGGAACGGCGCCGCCGTCTCGCCGAACGCGACGCGGAGATTCTCGCGGCCGGTACGTCAGCGCCGAGCGATCTGGATGCGCTGGCCGGCCACTCTGCTCGCACCTCCCTCGACATCGGCTGATGCGACCTATCCACATCGCCAGGCTCGACAAAGCCAGACCGGTCGTGATTCTCACCCGCGAGGTGGTGCGTCCACACCTCAGCAACGTCACCGTCGCCCCGATCACGACGACCGTCCGTGGACTGTCCACCGAAGTTCCGGTAGGCACGGCGAACGGGCTGAATCAACCGTCGGTGGTCAGCTGCGACAACGTTCAAACGATCCCGGTGTCTGACCTTGGTCGCCGAATCGGCTACCTCCTCGCGTCGCAGGAGCCAGCCCTTGCCGACGCCATCGGCAACGCGTTTGACCTCGATTGGGTCGTGTCATAGCCGAGAGCCAGCAAGACGCCGAAATGCATGGCTGAATAGCCGCATCGACCGCATCGACCGCATCGACCGCATCGACCGCATCGACCGCATCGACCGCATCGACAGGAATCGTCGCCGATTCTGCGAAGTCGGGGCGGAACCGGTGCCGTACGGCCGATTGAGTCACGGGCTCGTCAGGCGGTCCGCCGGTCGAGCTGCGCCTTGCGCTTCGACGCCCAGTCCCTCATCGGGAATCCCGGCTTGTCGTCACAGGCCGACAGCATCAGGGCCACCCGCGCAACCACCGCCAGCCCGTAGTCGCAGGTCCAATCCTGACGTGTCATGGTCCAGACGAGCACGCCGTCGTCGGTGGTACCGAAGAAGCTGAGCCGCATCGGCCGAAACGGCCCGGCGGGCGACATCCCCACGGCTTCACCATGGCATTTGGCGATGGCGGCGAAGCCCTTCGACACCGCGTCGTGCGCCTTCACCGCCTTGTCGTAGACGTCGACCGACTCGGCGTATTGCGCCGCGCCGCCGACACGGTAGGCCGACTCGGCGTGCTCCGCCGAGCCGGGAGGCAACAGCGGGGAACCCTTGAACAGCAGCGCCGCCGAGCATTCCGGTGGCCGCGCGCTGGTGAAGTAGTTGTCGCCTAGCGGATTCGCGGTCGCCGGGCCGAAAGGCGTGCTATCCCCGTCGGGCAAGAGCAGCTCGCGCGCCGGGATCGCCAGGTGCGCATTCGCGAGGATCCCCGGCTGACCGGGGGCCCGCACCGCTCGACCCGCCACCGAGGTTGCGCAAGAGCTCACCAGCACCGCGGCGATGACCAGCGCGGCAGCCGCTCGCACGTGACGTGCCATCGGGCGATGGTACAGCGCTCAGCTGGCGTCTGCGCGATATCGCGCGAGCAGCGACCGCACGGTGTCCATCGCTTCCACGGCGCGCTCCTTGTCGACGGCCTGGATCGCCATCAGCGGAACGTACTCGTCGTCGGGCAGGTCGATGCGGGCCCACCGCCGGCCGGCGGGAAACGACACGCCGACCACATCCGACCAAGGAATCAGCTTGTACCCGAGGAGGTTTCGCACCGAAAGCCCGGCCGGTCCCACCCGCAGCCGTGGGCGCGCGAACAGCAGCACGCCGCCGGCGATCACCAGCCCAAGGGCGGCTATCGCCACCTGATCGGAGGGGTGAAAGATCACCCCGCTGGACTGGATCGTGAGCAGCAGGCCCACCACGATGTGCGCCGCGGCGATCAGAAACGCGGCGATGTAAACGAATAACGGCGTGCGGTGGGGACGCAGCTCGACATCCCAGACCTCTCGGCTCGGCGGCGACGTCACGACCGAGCGCGCAGGTCACGCAATGTCAGGGCGGTGGCGAGGGCCGCCCCGGTGGCCTGGGCGCCCTTGTCCTCGGCCGATTCCGGAAGGCCGGCCCGGTCCAGCGCCTGCTCCTCGGTGTCGGTGGTCAGCACCCCGTTGGCCACCGGCGTCGAAGAGTCCAGCGACACCCTGGTCAGCCCCTGCGTCACGGCGTCACAAACGTAGTCGAAATGCGGTGTCTGGCCACGGATTACGACGCCCAGCGCGACGACGGCGTCGTGATTGCGGGCCAGCTCCTGCGCGATCACCGGGATCTCGATCGCCCCGATCACCCGGACCACCGTCGGATCGTCGATACCGGACTCGGATGCCACCTTGCGGGCACCGTCCAGCAGCGCGTCGCAGATTTCCGCGTGCCAGGTACTGGCCACGATTGCCAGCCGCAGGCCGGACGCCTGCAGCGGCGGCACGTCCGGGACGCCGGCCGCAGGGCTCACAAAGCACCGCCGAATTCGCCTGGCAAGTGCACGGATTCATGGAAGTCGTCGAGCCCGGCCAGGTCGTGACCCATCTTGTCGCGCTTGGTCATCAGGTAGCGGATGTTCTCGGCGTTGGCCCGCACCGGAAGCGGCACCCGCTCGATGATGTGCAGCCCGTACCCGTCCAACCCGACCCGCTTGGCCGGGTTGTTGGTCAGCAGCCGCATCGAGCGCACGCCGAGGTCGACCAGGATCTGCGCGCCGATCCCGTAATCCCTTGCGTCGGCTGGCAATCCGAGCTTGAGGTTGGCGTCGACAGTGTCGTCCCCGGCGTCCTGCAGTTGGTAGGCCTGCAGCTTGTGCATCAGCCCGATGCCGCGGCCCTCGTGGCCACGCATGTACAGCACCACGCCGCGCCCCTCGCGCGCGACCATCGCCATCGCCGCGTCCAGCTGGGGCCCGCAGTCGCAGCGGCGCGACCCGAACACATCACCGGTCAAGCATTCGGAGTGCACGCGCACCAGCACGTCGTCGCCGTCGGCGTTGGGGCCGGCGATCTCGCCACGGACCAGCGCCACATGCTCGACGTCCTCATAGATGCTGGAGTAGCCGATGGCGCGAAACTCCCCGTGCCGGGTCGGGATCCGCGCTTCGGCGATGCGCTCGATGTGCTTCTCGTGCTTGCGCCGCCACTCGATGATGTCGGCGATGGTGATCAGCGCGAGGTCGTGCTCGTCCGCGAAGACCCGCAACTCGTCGGTCTGGGCCATCGAGCCCTCGTCCTTCTGGCTGACGATCTCGCAGATCGCGCCCGCGGGTTGCAGCCCCGCCATCCGGGCGAGGTCGACGGCGGCCTCGGTGTGGCCGGGCCGGCGCAACACGCCGCCGTCCTTGGCGCGCAACGGAACCACGTGACCGGGGCGGCTGAAATCCTCGGCGACGCTGGCGGGGTCGGCCAACATCCGCATCGTGGTGGCCCGATCGGAGGCCGAAATCCCGGTGCCCACACCTTTTCTCGCATCGACGGTGACGGTGTAGGCGGTCCCGTGCTTGTCCTGGTTCACCGCGTACATCGGCAGCAGCCCAAGCCGGTCGCAGATCGCTCCGTCCAGCGGTACGCACAGGTATCCCGAGGTGTAGCGGACCATGAAGGCCACCATCTCCGGCGTCGCCTTCTCGGCCGCGAAGATCAGGTCGCCTTCGTTCTCGCGTTCTTCGTCATCGATGACGACGACGGCCTTACCGGCCGCAATGTCGGCAACCGCCCTCTCGACGGAGTCCAACCTCGTCATCTGTGCTGCCTTGCTGTCGTAGGGGCCATGGGAGCGGCCCAAGTGTTGCATCCAGTATGAACCACCACGGAAGCGCCGTTATTGCCACGGCTTTTCTGCCCGAAACCGGCCCTGGCGTAAGCCGCGTGTAAGCCCCGGCTATGAGCCACGTGTGAGGGACGGCGGATGCCGTTTTGGCCACATTCATAAGGGAAATCTGCGAGACATGAATACAAACACGCAAACCAAGACATGGGTTCGCCTGTGCACCGGTGCGTTGGCGGCCGGCGGAATGGCCGCGGCCGCGCTGGGGCTGACGTCGGGGACCGCCCAGGCGGCACCTCCCCCCGCACCCGTGAAGCACTACCACTGGTGCCCGGGCGACCAGTGGAACCCGGGTTGGGGTCCGTACCAGCACTGGAACAACTGCCGTGACTGGGACGACAACTACGGCGGACCTGCGGGGTACGGCGCCCCTCCGCCGTGGGCGCGGCCGATGCCCCCGCCGCCGCCGTGGGCGCCGTGGGCCCAGGTCGTCTGGAATGCCCAGTTCAACGACTGGGGCTACTGGGACGGCCCTGTGTGGCGCGGGCTGTAAACCAGCACACAACCACCTGATCTGAGAGCAGGCCGCTGCAGCGGCACCACACCACCGCTGCTAGCGGTCTGCTTTCGTCAGCCACTCAACGTATTTGGCGATGACGCCTCAACCTCCACTTCAGGGTTGCTGGGAAAACACCGCTGGTCGCACCCTGGTGTAGGCCAAATATGTTTGAGCGGCAGGGTATCCGCCGGTCCTTCGTGGTGTCACTTGGCGAGGTACTCGATTAGCGCGCGACGGATCGTCTCCCCCCGGCTCACACTGTCGATCCGCGAACGCTCGTCGGCGAGGGTTATCAAGTCCTCGGGCAGCCGAATCGAAAACGCCCTCGCCGCTTCACCGCCAATCGCAGGACGCCCGCGACGACGCAACTTCCCCGCAGGAATCCCATCCTCAGCTTCGGCAATCAAACGGGCGATGATTTCCTCGTCCACCGACTCCGGCAATGGGCGCTCGTCGCCCGCGTCATTGTTCGGCTCCTGCGGCCTGACGGTCCGAGGCATGCTCCTCACCTCAGGGCGCCGCACCACCTGGAAACGCCCAGACTTCGCCGCGTTGGCGACCCTCCGGCGCCCGCGCTTACTCGCGGCCTGCGCCAGATCAGACGCAGCGACGGACTTGCCCCCTTTGCCCGATCTGAGCACATTCGCGGCGCGCGCCGCGTCTTTTTTAGAAGTTCCCATTTCAGTACCTACCTCCCGTGATGCGAAGGGCTTTGTCTAGTTCCGCCTTCCGGGCCTTCATGCAATGGATCACGAGGTCTTCCTTGGCCTTGTGAAGCACGATCAGCTCGATCAAGACCGCCCCGGCCGTGAAGCCAAATACCCAGGTCCGAGGCGGATCGTCGTCGATCACGTCGTAAGAAATGTGTATGTTCTCGAGAGCGTGTCGTATGTCGTCCTCGGTGTACTCGCGCTTGAGGGCCGAGTCGTGGACCGTCAGTGGCCTCACTTGATTAACGTAACACGAAATTCCGGAGTTCCGCGTCGCAGCTTCTCGTGGGCTGCCGCCGACCGTTCCTCGGCGGCAGCGGAGCGGTCGGCGGCCGCCGCCGCTCGCTCGGCGGCCGTCGTGGCGCGGTCAGCCTGCTCTCTCGCCCCACGTTCCGCAGCCGCAGACCGGCGCGAAGAGTGCCACGACAGCCAGCCGAACATCGCGGCCACGATGACCGCCAGCCATGCCGGCACCACGTCGCCCCAGTGGACAGACAGCCAGCACAACAGCGTATGAACCCAATGCGGCACGAAAAGAAGGCTAGAGGGACAGGCCCTGGATTTGCCGTTACCCACGGCGATAGGGCCGGCGTATGGCGGACGACTGGGCTGACGAGGTGACCAGGGCCGTAAAGCAATACGTCCACGAAAACATGCCCGCTGGGGGCAGCGTGACCAGTGCTAAGAATAGGGTTGAGAAACTCGGACTTTATGCGCTTGAACTGGGATTATGCGTAATCAGCCGCTCAACATATTTGGCGATGACGTCGACCTCGAGGTTCACCTGGGTTCCGACGGGGGCACGGCCGAGGGTGGTCAGTTCCAGCGTCGTCGGGATCAGCGAGACCTCGAACCAGTCGCGCGGCTCAGCGCCCAGCCCGGACACGGTCAGGGAGATTCCGTCGACGGTGATCGACCCCTTCTCGACGACGTAGCGGGCCACCGCCGCGGGCACCTCGATCCGCACGACCTCCCAATGCTCCGACGGGGCGCGGGACACCACCTGGCCGGTGCCGTCCACGTGCCCCTGCACGATGTGTCCGCCGAGGCGGCTGTTGACGGCCGCGGCACGCTCGAGATTGACGCGGCTGCCGACCTGCAACTCGCCCAGGTTCGACCGGCTCAGGGTCTCGCCCATCACGTCGGCGGTGAACCGGCCGTCCGGCAGCAGCTCGGCGACCGTGAGGCACACGCCGTTGACGGCGATCGAATCGCCATGCCCGGCATCGCCGGTCACCAGCGGCCCGCGGATGGTCAACCGCGCGGCGTCGGCGAGCATCTCGCGGCCGGTCACCTCCCCGAGCTCCTCGACAATTCCGGTGAACATTGCACCAGGTTATCGGGCCGATACGCGGCCGGGCGGGCCCCGCGTTCGAAGAGCCGGTCACGGGCACCCTCTACGATGCAGGGTATGCCGACTCGCCACCGTCTACTGGCCGTCCTCGCTTCCCTAACCCTCGCCTCCGCCCTGATCGCCGGATGCTCGTCGGGCCCGAAGGTGAGCGGCGGGCCGCTGCCCGACGCCACGAACCTGGTCAAGCAATCCGCCGCATCGACCAAGAACGTCAAGAGCGCCCACCTCGTTATAAAGGTGAACGGCAAGATTCCGGGGTTGCCCATCAAGGTGCTGACGGGTGACCTCACCAACGCACCGGCCACCGCGGCGTCCGGAAACGCCACGCTCACCGTCGGGGGGTCCGACATTCAAGCTGACTTCGTCGTCGTCGACGGCGACCTGTACGCGACGCTCACGCCGAACAAGTGGAGCGACTTCGGCAAGGCGTCCGACATCTACGACGTCTCGGTGATCCTGAACCCGGACACCGGGCTGGCCAACGCGCTGAACAACTTCACCAACGCCAAGGCCGAGGGGCGCGACAACATCAACGGGCAGGAAGCGGTCAAGATCAGCGGGAACTTCTCCGCGGACGCGGTGAACAAGCTCGTTCCGCAGTTCACCGCATCGGGACAGGTGCCGGGCACCGTGTGGATCCAGGAGAACGGCGACCACCAACTGGTGCAGGCCAGCCTGGAGAAGAGCTCGGGCAATTCCCTGCAGATGACCATGTCCAACTGGGGCGCACCGGTCACCGTCACCAAGCCCCCGGTGATCTCGTGAGCACTCGGGCGGGACGCCGCGTCGCGATCAGCGCCGGCAGCCTTGCGGTGCTGCTGGGGGCCCTCGACACCTATGTCGTGGTCACCATCATGCGCGACATCATGTCCGACGTCGGCATCCCGGTTAACCAGCTGCAGCGGATCACCTGGATCGTGACGATGTACCTGCTGGGCTACATCGCGGCGATGCCCCTGCTCGGCCGGGCGTCCGACCGGTTCGGCCGCAAGATGCTGCTGCAGGCCGCCCTGGCCCTGTTCATCGTGGGGTCGGTGGTCACCGCGCTGGCCGGTCAGTTCGGCGACTTCCACATGCTGATCGCGGGCCGGACCATCCAGGGCGTGGCCAGCGGCGCGCTGTTGCCGGTCACCCTCGCGCTGGGCGCCGACCTCTGGTCGCAGCGCAACCGCGCCGGCGTGCTGGGCGGCATCGGCGCCGCGCAGGAGCTGGGCAGCGTGCTGGGCCCGCTGTACGGCATCTTCATCGTCTTCCTGTTCCACGACTGGCGATACGTGTTCTGGATCAACGTCCCGCTGACGCTGATCGCGATGGTGATGATCCAATTCAGCCTGCCCTCGCGGGATCGCACCGAGGCGCCGGAGCGGATCGACCTGGTGGGTGGCCTGCTGCTGGCCGTCGCGCTTGGCCTCGCGGTGATCGGCCTGTACAACCCCAACCCCGACGGCAAGCAGGTGCTGCCGAGCTACGGGTTGCCGCTGGTGATCGGCGCGATCGTCGCCGCGACGGGCTTCGTGGTGTGGGAGCGGTTCTCGCGCACCCGGCTGATCGACCCGGCCGGGGTGCGCTTCCGGCCCTTCCTCGCGGCGCTGGGCGCCTCGTTGGCGGCGGGCGCGGCGCTGATGGTGACGCTGGTGGACGTGGAGCTGTTCGGGCAGGGCGTGCTGCAGATGAACCAGAACCAGGCGGCCGGGCTGCTGCTGTGGTTTCTGATCGCGCTGCCGATCGGCGCGGTGCTGGGCGGCTGGATCGCCACCCGCATCGGGGACCGGATCATGATCTTCGTCGGGCTGCTGATCGCCGCCTACGGGTACTGGCTGATTCACTACTGGCGCGAAGACATCATGGGGCACAAGGTCAATGTCTTCGGGTTGTTCAGCGTGCCGACGATCCACGCCAACCTGCTGGTGGCCGGCCTCGGCCTCGGCCTGGTGATCGGGCCGCTGTCGTCGGCGGCCCTGCGGGTGGTCCCGGCCGCGCAACACGGCATCGCCTCGGCGGCGGTGGTGGTGGCCCGCATGACGGGCATGCTGATCGGTGTCGCCGCGCTGACGGCCTGGGGCTTCTACCGGTTCAACCAGATCGTCGCCGGGTTGACGGCGGCGATCCCGCCGGATGCCACCCTGCTGGAACGCGTGCTCGCGCAGGGCACGATGTACATCAAGGCGTTCGCGGCGATGTACGGCGACATCTTCATGGTCACCGTCGGCATCTGTGTGGTGGGCGCGCTGCTGGGCCTGCTGGTCAGCGGCCGCAAGGAGCACGCCGAGGAACCGGAAGTCACCGAGGAGCCGGCCGAGGTCAACCCGGCGCCCACCCCCTAAGCGCTACCCGCCCTGCGGCACCAGGCTGAGCACCAGATCGGGCCCCGCCCGGTCGACCCCGTCGAAGTGCCAGCGCAGCGCGCGCGCGATGGTGGGCACCCCCACGTCGTCGACGGCCGTGATCGAGCCACCCACCAGCATGGGCGCCATGTAGGCCAGGATGCGGTTGACCGCCCCCGCGCGCAGGAAGGCGCCCGCGAGGGTGGGGCCGCCTTCGAGCAGGACGTCGGTGCGATCCGACAGCGCCTTGATGACCTCCATGGGATCGTGGGTGCGAATCACCATGGTGCGCGAATCGTCGTTGAGAACCTTTGCCTCCGGCGGTATTTCGCGCATGCCCACCACCACTCGCAACGGTTGGCGGTTGGCCAGCGAGCCGTCGGCCAGCCGCGCGGTGAGCGCCGGGTCGTCGGCCAGCACCGTGCCGGTGCCGACCACGATGGCGTCGGCGATGGCGCGCCGGCGATGCAGGTCCAACCGGGAAGCCTCGCTGGAGATCCACTGGCTGGTGCCGTCGGCGGCGGCGCTGCGTCCGTCGACGCTGCTCGCGTACTTCCACGTCACGTGCGGCAGCCCGGTCCGCACCTTGTGCAGCCACTCGCGCAGCGGCCCGGAGGCCACCTGATCCGCCAGCACCCCCGACCGCACCTGCACCCCCGCGGCCTGCAGCCGGCCCGCGCCCCCGCCCGCGACCGCGTTGGGGTCGCCGACGGCGTAGATGACCGTGCCCACCCTGGCCTCGATCAGGGCGTTGACGCACGGCGGCGTCTTGCCGTAGTGGTTGCACGGCTCGAGGGTGACGAACGCGATGCCGCCGGCGGCCAGACCGCCGGCCCGCCGCAACGCCAGCACCTCGGCGTGGTCGCCGCCGGCGGGCTCCGTGGCGCCGACGCCGACGACGTGGCCTTCGGGGTCGACGATCACGCATCCGACCGGCGGATTCGGGTAGGTGGTGCCCTTGACCTGGTAGGAATGTTCGATCGCCAGGCGCATGGCCGCGTCGAGGCTGTCGACCGACTGGGGCTGGTTCATAAGGTTGTTGCGGTGTGGAAACCCCTGGCTTGAGCCGGGGGAGGGAACGCCGCGTCTCTTTTCGGTGAGTTGTCGGTGGTGGCGGTTAGGTTGCGGGGGTGTCGCGTTATCGGTTGTTTCCGAGTGCTGAGCAGGCGGTGGTGTTGGTCGAGCATTGTCGCCACGCCCGGTATGTGTGGAACCTGGCGGTCGAACAGCAGCAGCACTGGCAGCCGGGTCGCCGAGCGCCTGGCTACAACGAGCAGTGCGCCCAGCTGACCGCGGCCCGCGCCGAATACGAGTGGCTGGCAGCCGGCTCTCAGACGGTGCAACAGCAAGCGTTGCGCGATTTCGCCGAGGCGATGCGCAACTTTTTCAACGGCACCCACCGCCGCCCGACGTGGCGCAAAGCCGGTGTGCATGAGGGCTTTCGGCAGGTCGGGTTGAAGGCCCACCATGTGAAGCGTCTGAACCGTCGGTTCGCTCGGGTGTGGGTGCCCAAGGTCGGCTGGATCCGGTTTCGCCTGTCGCGGCCGGTTCCCGAGGGTGTCAAGTCCTACCGCGTCACCTGCGATCGGGCCGGGCGCTGGCACATCGCGTTCGCCCACGCACCGCAACCCATCCCGGGGCCCGCTGACGGCTCGGTGGTGGGCATCGACCGTGGCGTCACCGTGGCGGCCGCCTTGTCGACCGGCGAACTGCTGCATGCGCCCGGCCTGAGCCGCGGTGAGGCCAAGCGCCTGACGGTGCTGCAGCGGCGCCTGGCCCGCGCCAAGGGTGGCTCCAACCGGCGCGCTCGCACGAAACACGCCATCGCGAAACTCAAGGCTCGCGAGGCCGACCGACGCAAGGACTGGGTCGAAAAGGCCACCACGGATCTCGCACACCGGTTCGAAACGATCCGCATCGAAGCCCTCGACGTGCGCGCAATGACCCGCTCTGCGCGAGGAACCGTGCAGCAGCCCGGGGTGCATGTTGGCGCCAAACGCGACCTGAACCGCGGAATCCACCGCAGCGGTTGGGGCCTGCTCGCTGCGCGCTTGCAACATAAAGCCGTTGGTCGGGTCGAGCAGGTCCCGGCCGCGTACACGTCGCAACGATGCGCCGTGTGTGGGCACGTTGCTCCCGCAAACCGCAAGAGCCAAGCGGTTTTCGACTGCGAAGCCTGCACCGCGGGTCCGTGCAACGCCGACGTGAACGCCGCGCGCAACATCGCCGCCGGACGGGCGGTGACAGCACGGGGAGACCTCGGCATTAGCCGGTCTACGAACCGTGAACCTCAACTCTGCGCTCCTGCCGCATAGGTAGTGGGACGGGGTTGGAATCCTCTGCCTTCAGCCAGAGGAGGACGTCAAGCGCGCAGGTGCGCTGATGCGGTGACGGCCTGCCGCCGCAACGCCTCGACCGCGGCCTCCGGGTCTGCCGCCCCGTACACCGCCGACCCCGCGACAAAGCAGTCGACGCCGGCCTCGGCGGCCTGCTCGATGGTGTCCTCGTTGATGCCGCCGTCGATCTCGACCAGGATCGTCAGCTCCCCCGCCTCGATCAGCTTGCGCGCGGCGCGGACCTTCGAGAGCACCTCGGGGATGAAGCTCTGGCCGCCGAAGCCGGGCTCGACCGACATGATCAGCAGGGTGTCGAAGTTCGGCAGGATTTCGAGGTAGGGCTCCAGCGGGGTGCCCGGCTTCACGCTGATCCCGGCCTTGGCGCCGGCGGCGCGGATGTCGCGGGCCACCCCCACCGGATTGTCGGTGGCCTCGGCGTGGAAAGTGACGTTGTAGGCGCCCGCCTCGGCGTAGGGCGGCGCCCACCGGTCCGGGTCCTCGATCATCAGATGGCAATCCATCGGGATGCTGGTCGTTTTCAGCATGGCCTCCACCACGGGCAGCCCGATGGTCAGGTTCGGCACGAAATGGTTGTCCATCACGTCGACGTGCAACCAGTCGGCGCCGCGCACGGCGGCGGCTTCGTCGGCCAGTCGGGCGAAATCGGCGGCCAGAATCGACGGGGCGATCAGCGCTTTACCGCTATTGCCAGGCATGTGCGCCACATTACTGAGCCGAACGGCCATCATCACTTCAGGCGCGGCGCAGCGCGGCGGCGAACATCGCGTCGGTGCCGTGCCGGTGTGGCCACAGCTGCACTGTGTTCTCTGCGTGGCCCTGCCCCGCTAGCCCGGTGACGGGCTCGAACAGCGGCCGGGTGTCCAGTTCGGACACCGGATGGCGGCGCAGCGCGTCGGCCACCACCCCAACGGTTTCCGCGAGGTGCGGCGAACAGGTCGCGTACAGCACCACGCCGCCGGGCCGGGTCAGCGCGATCGCGGCGCCCAGCAGCTCGCGTTGCAGCTTGGCCAGCGCCGGCACGTCGGCCGGCCGGCGCCGCCACCGGGCTTCCGGACGGCGGCGCAACGCGCCCAGCCCGGTGCACGGCGCGTCCACGAGCACCCGGTCGAAGCCCGGCTCGAGACCGCTTTGGCGTCCGTCGACCCGCAGCACGTCGACCGGGAGCCCGCGGGTGTTCTCCTCGACCATCTCGGCGCGATGCGGCGACGGCTCCACCGCTGTGACGCGGGCCCCGGACTCCGAACCCAGCGCGGCCAGCAGCGCGGTCTTGCCGCCCGGCCCGGCACAAAGGTCCAGCCACCGCCCGGTGTCGCCGTCGACCGGCGCCAGCGTGAGCGCGCGGGCCACCAGCTGACTGCCCTCGTCCTGGACCAGCGCGGTGCCGTCGCGCACCGGCGCCAGCCGCCCGGGATCCCCGCCCGGCAGGTACACCGCGTACGGCGAGTACCGGCCGACGGTGCCACCCACCGCTTGGGCCAGCTCGGCGGCGGTCAGCACCCCGGGCCGGGCCGCCAGGTGCACCTGGGGCCGGGCGTCGTCGCTGGCCAGCACCGCGTCGAGTTCGGCGGCGGCGGCGCCGAGCGCGTCGGCGAAGGCCTGCGCGATCCAGCGCGGGTGTGCGTGCACGAACGCGGCGTGCCCGACCGGATCCCGCGCCGGGTCGGGGGCCAGCTCGTCGACCCACGACTTCTCGTCCCGGGCGGCGATGGTGCGCAGCACACCGTTGACGAATCCCGCTCGGGCGGAATCGAATTCGATGCCGGCCTGATCGACCGTGGTGGAAAGCGCGGCGTGCGCGTCGACCCGGGTGCGCAGCAGCTGATAGGTGCCGAGCCGGAGCAGGTCGAGCAGCACCGGGTCGATGGCCTCCGGCGATCGCCCGGCGGCCGCGCCTATGACCGCGTCGAGCAGGCCCCGGGTGCGGCAGGTGCCGTAGGTCAGCTCGGTGGCGAAAGCGGCGTCGCGGCCGGTGATTCCGCGTTGGCGCAGCAGCGCGGGCAGGGCCAGGTTGGCGTACGCGTCGCGCTCGCTGACCGCCCGAAGCACCTCGAACGCGGCGGCGCGCGCTGGGTCCAGCGGCCGGCGCGCCTTGCGCGGTTTGCCGCTCACGACGCCCGGACGGCGGCGTCGAGGCGGGCGCCGCGGGCCCAGTCGGCGGCGTTCATCAGCTTCTTGCCGGGCGGCTGAATCTGGCCCAGCCGCACGGGTTCCGAGCCGGTGCCGATCCACACGTTCTTGCGGTCGGCGTGAATGGCGCCAGGCGCCAGCGGCATCGGGGCCTCTTCGATTTGCACGGGTCCGAGCTTGACCCGCAGGTCGCCGATGAGAGTCCAGGCGCCCGGGTTGGGCGTGACGGCGCGGATCCGGCGCTCCACCACCGGCGCCGGCAGCTCCCAGCGCACCCGGGCAGCTTCCACGCTGATCTTCGGTGCCATGCTGATCCCGTCGGCGGGTTGCGGCCGCGGCTTCAGCGTCCCGTCGGCGATGCCGTCCAGCGTGGCCGACAACAGCGCCGCCCCCGAAACCGCTAGGCGCTCAAGGAGATCGCCCGCGGTGTCGGTCGGCCGGATCGTCTCGGTCACCACCCCGTACACCGGTCCCGAGTCCAGGCTCGGTTCGATCCGGAAGGTGGTCGCCCCGGTGATGGTGTCCCCCGCGGCGATCGCGGCCTGTACCGGGGCCGCGCCGCGCCAGGCCGGCAGCAGCGAGAAGTGCAGGTTGATCCAGCCGTTCGGGGGAACCGCGAGCAGGTCGTCGCGCAGCAGCGCGCCGTAGGCCACCACCGGGCAGCAGTCCGGCGCCAGCTCCGCGAGCTCGGCGACGAACTCCGGCGAATTGGGCCGCGCCGGACGCAGCACCGGGATGCCGCGGTCGAGCGCCTCGCGGGCCACCGGCGACGGCTGCGGCTTGCCGTGCCGGCCGGCGGCGGCGTCGGGCCGGGTCAGCACCGCGACCACCTCGTGCCGGGACGAGTCGACGAGGCGGCGCAGCGCGGGCAGCGCGGGTTCGGGGGTGCCGGCGAAGACGAGGCGCACGTGCACAAGTCTAGGAACCACCGGATCTCCGCAGGACATGCCCAGGTTTCACACAGTTGCGTCAGTATATTGTTTCCTATTGCTATTATTTCTAGCGGTAAGAGTCAACGACTGCCCCTGCCGCGCCCGCGACCTTGAGGAGGTCCGATGACTCTCGACACCGTCGACGCCAACACCCCCGACGATCTTGCGGCCGCACATCGCGTGATGTGGGCGCTCGGTGACTACGCCCTGATGGCCGAGGAGGTGATGGCCCCACTGGGGCCGGTCCTGGTCGCCGCGACCGGCGTCGGCCCGGGCACGCGGGTGCTCGACGTCGCCGCCGGCTCGGGCAACATCTCGCTTCCCGCCGCCGCGACCGGCGCCGACGTCGTCTCCACCGACCTCACGCCCGAACTGCTGCGGCGGTCCCAGGCGCGGGCGGCGGCGCGGGGGCTGACGATCGATTACCGGCAGGCCAACGCGCACGCGCTGCCGTTCGGCGACGGCGAGTTCGACACGGTGATCTCGGCGATCGGCGTGCAGTTCGCGCCCGACCACCGGCGCGCCGCCGACGAGCTGGTGCGGGTTTGCCGGCCGGGCGGGACGATCGGCGTGATCAGCTGGACCCCGGAGGGCTTCTTCGGCCGGATGCTGGCCACCATCAGGCCATACCGGCCGAGCCTGTCGCCGGCGGTGCCGCCGGCGGCGCTGTGGGGTCGCGAGGGGTATGTCGGCGGGCTGCTGGGTGATCGCGTCAACAGCGTCACGATGCTGCGGCGCAATCTCTGGGTGAACAGATTCGACGACCCCGAGGCCGTGCACGCGTACTTCAAGCATCACTACGGCCCGACGATCGAGGCGTACGCGAACATCGGCCACAACCGGGTGCTGGCCGCCGAACTCGACGCCCAGCTCGTCGAACTCGCGCGCCGGTACCTGGTCGACGGCGGCATGCGGTGGGAGTACCTGCTGATGACGGCCGAAAGGCGGTGAGCCAGGCTACAAGTCGAGGTCGGCGTCCACGTGGACGTCGGGCTCGCCGCCGGCGGCGGTGAACGCGGTCAGGGCCCGCACCAGCCCGTGACGCTCCGGCGGCGGCATCTTCTCGACGATGACGGCGATCTCGGCGCGCCGGTGGGCGGTGACCCGGCGGACGACCTCGCGCCCGCGCTTGGTCAGCGCGGCGAGCAGCTCGCGGCGGGACGTGGGGTGCGGGAGGCGGTCGATCAGCCCGGCGGCGACGAGCCGGTCGACCATCCGGCCGGTGGCCGAGGGTTGCACACCCAGCAGGCTGGCCAGCGTCGCCAGGTTGACCGGGCCCCGGTTGGACAGGATGACCAGGGTCCGGAACTGCGGAATGGTGATGGTCTCGTCGACCTGGCTGATCGAGCGCGCCGAGATGGCCACCAGCAGGCGGGATGCCGTCAGCAACGCGTCCGTGATCACGTCCAATGACTCGTCCGCTTCCGTCGCGTTGTCCGCCGCCATTGCGCCCCTTTCCGGGCCTCCCCGAGCATCCGCGGGCCAAAGAGTAGGAAGTGTAACAACCCTCAATATCGAGGTCAGGCATTATTTCCCACACATACTATCGCCGCAGCGGAGCATTTGCCTACGCCCTCGGCTACCCGATGTGCAGCGGATCGATCTGCACCCGCGCCGGCTCGTGATTCTGCCGAGCGCTGAGCACGCCGACGCCGCTGCGCAACGCGGCGGCGAGCGCCAGACCCTCCGCGCGCGGGACCCGCACCAGCATGCGGGTCACGGGCGCGCCGGCGGGGGTACCGGCCGGGCGGCGCACGCCCGCCGGCAGGTCGACGGGGCCCAGCAGCTCCGCTCCCTCGGGCAGGCGGGCCTGCTCCAGCAACGCCGCGACGGCGCCGGCCGTCCCGTCGATGGCCGCCATGTGCACGCTGGGCGGCAGCCCCACCTCGGCCCGCGCCGTTAGTTCGGCCTCCGCGTGGCCCACCGGATCCCACCGGATCAGCGATTGCACGGTGGGAATGGACGATTCGGCGACCACCGTCACCACGCCGCCGTCGCCGCGGGCCCGCACCAGCGCGGCGGCGCTCATCCACCGCCACAGGGCGTCCTCGGCGGCGCGCAGGTCTTGGCGGCCCAGCAGGGCCCAGGTGTCCAGCAGGAGCGCCGCCCCGTACCCGCCCGCCGCGCGGGGTTCGGCCCCGGGAGTGGCGACCACCAGGGCCGGGCGCGCGGCGACCTCCGCCACGATGGCGTCGCCCGCCGAGGTGACCACCGGCGTGCCGGCAAACGCGCGGCCGAGTTCCTCGGCGGTGCGGCGCGCCCCGACGACGACCGCGCGCACCGCGTCCGATCCGCACCGCGCACACCGCAGCGCCGGTTCGGCGCGGCCGCACCACCGGCACACCGCCCCGGGGCCCCGCTCCTGCAGCGCCAGCGGACCCGTGCACTGCCGGCAGCGGGCGATGGCCCGGCAGCGTCCGCAGGCCAGCGACGGGACGTACCCCCGCCGCGGCACCTGCACCAGCACCGGCGCACCCGCCTCGAGCGACGAGCGGGCGGCGCGCAGCGCGATGGACGGAACGCGCGCGGTGCGCGCCGCCGGGTCGCGCTCGTCGGCGTATCCCGTGTCGTCCAGGGCGACCACCCGCGGGGTGCGGGCCCGCACCACCGGCCGCGCGGCGACGATGTCGTGCGCCCACCCGCTGCGCACCAGCGCGTGGGCCTCGGCGGTCCGCGCGTAGCCGCCGATCAGCGCCGCGCAGCGGGCCTGATGGGCCCGCAGCATCGCCACCTCCCGGGCGTGCGGGTACGGCGCCCGCGGCTCGGCCAGGCTGTCGTCCGCGTCGGCCCACACCATGACCAGGCCCAGGTCGCTCAGCGGCGCGAACACTGCGCTGCGGGTGCCGATCACCAGGCGCGCCGAGCCGCGCAGCGCGGCCAGCCAGCGCCGGTAGCGTGCGGCCGGGCCCAGGCCCGCCGACAGCGCCACCACACACTCCTTGTCGATCCGGGTCGTCGCGGCCGCCCACAGGGTGTCCAGGTCGCGCTGGTCGGGAACGATCGCCAGCACCGCCCGTCCCGTCCGGATGGTCTGGGCGGCGGCCTCGGCGAAGCGGTCCGCCCAGGGCTCGCCGGGCAGGGCCTGCCAGACCGCCCGCGCGGCGCGGGATTCGGCGAGCGCCCCCAGGAACTGCCCGCCGCGGCCGTAGGCCCCCCACGCCACGGGGTCGACGGGCGCGGGCAGCGACGGCGCGGGCAACGAGAGCGTCGCCGCGGGCTCGCGCTCGACGCGCGCGTGCCGGGCCGGCACGGCCAGGCGCAGCACGTCGGGCCGGGTCCCGGCGTAGCGGGCTGCCACCGCGTCGACCAGGCGCCGGATCTCTGCCGTCAGCACGGGTTCGGCCGACACGACGCGGCCCAGCCAGCCCAGCTTGCCGGCGTGATCGGTGTCGTTGCGGCGCTCCAGCAAGAACCCGTCGACCAGCCGGCCGTGGAACCGCACCCGCACCCGGACCCCCGGCTGCGCGTCGTCGGACTGCTCGGCCGACACCAGGTAGTCGAACTCGCGGTCCAGGTGCGGCACCGAAAGCATGGGCAGCACTCGGGCGATCGGCTCGACCTCGGGAGTTGCCTTGCCAGCCAACGGGATCGACAACTAGCCTTCGTCGGACCCGGGCTCGTAGTCGGTCTCGTACTCGGCCTCGTAATAGTCCGTTTCGTAATCCGTTTCGTAATCCGGTTCCTCGCGACCGAAGAAGAACCCGGCCGTGATCAAGATCTGGGCCGCGGCGTACAACCACCAGATCGGGACCGCCAGCGCGTCGTTGTACAGGATGAACCGGCCGATGGCGATCATCGTGTCCGACGCGGCAAAACACACCGCCCCCACCGCGGTCCAGATCGTCGGCAGCTCGGCCAACAGCGCCATGCAAACCATCGCGGTCAGCGCGACCATGTACAGCGTCACCGGAATGGTCAGCTTGTCGCGGGCCAGGTGCGGCCAGAACCACGCCAACAACGACACGGAGACCAGGCACATGAAGGCGACGGCGGCGAGGCGGACCCGGGAGGGGTGCGCCAGCGGAATGAGGGCGCCCAGGAAACACAAGTGCGCCAACAGGAATGCCGCCAGCCCCAACCCGAACGACATCGTCCACCACGGGATCGCCAACAGCCAGTCGCCGACGGCCGACATCAACAGCGCGGGCATCAGCCAGCGCCGCTCGCGGACGATGGGATGCGCCACCGCGGCGACGGTGAGCAGCAATGCCATCGACGCCTTGAACGGCGGCTGCAGGACCCAGTGCCCGGTCAAAGCCGTTCCCGGCGGCGACCGCAACGCGACCACCGTCAGGTAGACCCCGTAGGCGAGGCCCGCCCAGCCGGCCACCACCCAGCCGCCGGACACCAGGCGGGGTGCGTACGGTACTTCCATGCCCAGCTTGGAAACCGCCGACGAGAACCCTGGTATCGACCCCATCCTGCTGAAGGTACTGGATGCGGTTCCGTTCCGGTTAACAACCGACGATGGTGTCGCCGCGGCGCGCCAGCGGCTCCGCGACCTGCCCCGACGGCCGCTGCACCCCGAGTTGCGGGTCGAGGACCGCGCCATCCCCGGTCCGGGCGGCGCGATCGGCATCCGGATCTATTGGCCCTCAGCCGATCCGGGCGGGGATGCGCCGGTGGTGCTGTTCTTCCACGGCGGCGGCTTCGTCGTGGGCGATCTCGATACCCACGACGGCACGGCGCGCCAGCACGCGGTGGGCGCCGAGGCCATCGTGGTGTCCGTCGACTACCGGTTGGCGCCCGAACACCCCTATCCCGCCGCCGTCGAAGACGCTTGGGCCGCAACGCTGTGGGTGGCCGAGCGCGGCGCCGAGCTCGGCGCCGACACCACGCGCATGGCGGTGGCCGGGGATTCGGCCGGCGGCACCATCGCCGCGGCCACGGCGCAGCAGTGCCGCGATGACGGCGGGCCGCCGATCGCGTTTCAGCTGTTGTGGTATCCCTCCACGCTGTGGGACGCGTCGCTGCCGTCCTTCACCGAGAACGCGACCGCGCCGATCCTCGACGCCAACGCCATCGCCGCGTTCTCGCGTTGGTACGCAGGCGAAGTCGACCTGTCGGACCCGCCGTCGCGGATGGCACCCGGACGCGCGAAGAACCTGGCGGACCTGCCGCCGGCCTACATCGGTGTCGCCGGTCACGACCCGTTGCGCGACGACGGCATCCGCTACGGCGAGCTGTTGGCCGCCGCCGGGGTGCCGGTCGAGGTGCACAACGCCGAGACGATGGTGCACGGCTACCTGGGCTACGCGGGTGTGGTGCCGGCGGCCACCACCGCGCAGGACAAGGGGCTCGCGGCGCTGCGGAATGCCCTGCATTAACGGCCCGGAAGCGTACGGTGAACGGATGATTGAGCCGATCACCGCCCGACCGAGCATCGACCCGACGTTGAAGATGTTGCTCGACGCCTTCACGGTCACTTTCAATGCCGCCGACGGCGTCGAGGTCGCGCGCTCGAGGCTCCGTCAGCTCAAGGTGCCACCCGAGCTGCTGCCGGACCTGCGGACCGAGGAGCGGACGATCGGTTACGGCGAGCTGACCGACATTCCCGTTCGGATCTACTGGCCGCCCGGCGACGGTGGGGTCATGCCCGTCGTCGTCTTCTATCACGGCGGCGGATTCTCGCTCGGCGACTTGGAGACCCACGATCCCGTCGCCCGCGCCCACGCCGTCGGCGCGGAGGCCATCGTGGTGTCGGTCGACTACCGGCTCGCCCCCGAGCACCCGTTCCCCGCCGGCGTGAACGACTGCTGGGCCGCGCTGCAATGGGTCGCCGAGAACGCCGCCGAGCTCGGCGGCGACCCGGATCGCATTGCCGTGGCCGGGGATTCGGCGGGCGGCAACCTCGCCGCCGTGATGGCGCACCTCGCCCGCGACAATGGCGGCCCTGACCTCGCGTTCCAGTTGCTGTGGTACCCGACGGTCACCGCCGACCTGTCGCTGCCGTCGCATACCGAGAACGCCTACGCGCCCATCCTGGACCGCGACGTCATCGAGGCCTTCCTGTCCTGGTACCTGCCCGACCTCGACATCAGCGACCCGAAGGCGCTGCCGACCACGCTGGCGCCGGCCAACGCGGAGGACCTGTCCGGTCTGCCGCCCGCCTTCATCGGGACCGCCGAGCACGACCCGCTTCGCGACGACGGCTCCCGCTACGCCGAGCTGCTCAACGCGGCGGGCGTGCCCACCGAACACAGCAACGAACCCGACATGGTGCACGGGTACGCCAGCTTCTCCCTGGTGATCCCCGCGGCGGCCAAGGCCACCAGCCGGGGGCTCACTGCGCTGCGCAAGGCGCTACACCCCTAGCGCTAGCCGCTAGCCCCGGCGGGAATACTCGCTGGGCGCAACCCCGTACCAGCGCTTGAAGGCGTGCGAGAACGTCGAGACCTCGGTGTAGCCCAGCCGCGTCGAGACCTCCTCCACGGTCAGCCCGACGTTGCGCAACAGGTCCACGGCCACGGTGGAGCGCGCCTCGTTCAGCAGGGCCCGAAACGACGTGCCCTCGTCGCCGAGCCGGCGGCGCAGCGTCCGCGGGTGGATGTCGAGTTCGCCGGCGATGTCGGCAAGCGTCGGGAACACACCCGAATCGCGGAACAGCTTGCTGCGCACCAGCGCGGTGATGCCCTGGCGGCCCTGGCTGCTCTGCATCAGCACGTCGCACTGCGCCATGCACATCTCCAGCGTGTGGCGGTCGGCCTGCGGCAGCGGCTCGTCGAACATGGCGCGCGGGAAGTGCAACCGGTTGTGCGCCCGGCCGAACCGGACGTCGTGCACCGGCACCAATTCGAGCAGCGGCCGCAGCAATGCCTCGTCGACGGCCAGGTCCGCGGATACCTCGTCCGCATACTTCTCGGCCACCGGCAGCGCGAAACTGACTGTGGTCGAGATGATTCCGGCGATGTCGCGCTCGATGAAGAACCCCCGCACGTCGGCGGGCAGGTGGCTGGCGTCGAGCTCGATCACGCACTCCTCGGCGGTTTCGAACAGCGTGAGGCGGATGTGCATCGTGGTCAGCGCGAAATAGCGCATCGCGATGGAAAACAGTTCGCGCAGGGTGCCGCACGACATCACGGCGAACCCGAAAAGGCCAAGGTGGGTGAGGGTGGACCGGCTGCCGACGTCCACGCCGACGCCGGCTTCGGACGGAAGCCGCGCCAGTAGCCGGCGCACCGCCGCGATCTCGTCGACCGCGCTGACCATGGTGTCCGGCTTGTCGAGATCGGCCGGCTCGATCGCGGTGCCCGCCAACACGTCGGCCGTCGAAACCCCGCGTTCGTTGGCCACCTCGCACAACACCCGGGTGGCGTGCACCGGGTGACTCAGCGTCGGAGGTTGTCCCATGGCGTGTCCTAAAATCCCAACTCCCTGTCCGATAATCTCATTACCGGCCGCCCGCGTCATCCATACAGTTGGAGTCATGGCGACCCTCAGCGCTGAGCGTCCCGCCGCGGGACCGGCGACCCGGCTGAACTCCTGGACCATGACCCGCGAGGCCCTCACCATCGGATTCGACGTGAGCAACGGGTTCATGGGCCGGGTACGCGGCAGTGACATCGCCCGGTTCCGTTGCGCCGGAAGGCGATTCGTCTCGATCAGCCACCCCGATTACGTCGATCACGTGCTGCACGGCGCCCGCCTGAAATACGTCAAGTCGAACGAATACGAGCCGATCCGGGCCACCGCGGGCATCAACCTGCTCACCGACGAGGGCGATTCCTGGGCGGCCCACCGCGGCGTGCTGAACCCGACCTTCGCCCGGCGCCACCTCAACGGCATCGTCGACCTGATGATCGACCCGATCATGGGCGTCGCCGACGCGCTGGAAGCCGGTGTGCGATTCGACATCCACGAGACGATGGTCGAGGCGACCCTGCGCGTGGTCGCCAACTCGCTGTTCAGCCAGGACTTCGGGCCGTTGGTGCAGAGCATGAACGACCTCGCGACGCGCGGGTTGCGCCACGCCGAGCGGCTGCAGCGGCTCGGGCTGTGGGGCCTGATGCCGCCCGCGGTGTACGACGTGCTGCACCGGTTGGCCTTCTCGGGCGTGCGGATGCCACCGCCGTTGCGGGACATGCAGGACATCACGCTGACGCTGGACCGCGCGGTCAACGACGTGATCGACCACCGGCTGCGCCACCCGACCGGGTCCCCCGACCTGCTCAACGTGTTGCTGAGCGCCGACGGCGGAAGTTGGCCGCGCCAGCGGGTCCGCGACGAGGCCCTGACGTTCATGCTCGCCGGGCACGAAACCACCGCGAACGCGATGTCGTGGTTCTGGTACCTGATGGCCCTGCACCCCGACGCCCGCGACCGGATGCTGGCCGAGATCGACGACGTGCTGGGCGCCCGCCGCCCCGAAGCCGGGGACCTGGGCCGGCTGCCGTGGACCACCGCGTGCCTGCAGGAGTCGCAGCGCTACTTCTCGGCGGTGTGGATCATCGCGCGCCGGGCCGTCGAGGACGACGTCATCGCGGGGCATCGCATCCGGCGCGGCACCACCGTCGTCATCCCCATCCACCACATCCACCACGACCCGCGCTGGTGGCCCGACCCGGAAACCTTCGACCCCGACCGGTTTTACCGGCCGGCGGACCGACCCCGCTCCGCGTATCTGCCGTTCGGCGGTGGCCGCCGCATCTGCATCGGGCAGAGCTTCGCCCTGATGGAGATGGTGCTGATGGCGGCCATCATGAGCCGGCGCCTCACCTTCGACCTGGCGCCCGGCGCCGCGATCGACCTCGAGGCAACGCTGACCCTGCGGCCCAAGAGCGGGGTACCCGTCATCGGAAGCGAGCGCGGATGAACCCCGACTACGAAACCCTGATCGTCGGCGCCGGATTCTCCGGCATCGGCGCCGCGATCAAGCTGGACAAGGCGGGCCTGTCCAACTACCTGGTGATCGAGGCCGGCGACGGGGTCGGCGGCACCTGGCACTGGAACACCTATCCCGGTATCGCCGTGGACATTCCGTCGTTTTCCTATCAGTACTCGTTCGAGCAGAGCCCGCGCTGGTCGCGAACCTACGCGCCGGGCGGCGAGCTGAAGGCGTACGCCGAACACTGCGTCGACAAATACGGCCTCCGGTCGCGAATCCGGTTGAACACCAAGGTGCTGTCCGCCGAGTTCGACGACGACAACCACCTGTGGCGGGTGCAGACCGATCCGGGCGTGGGGGCACCTCCCGCTTGCGGGGGAGAACTCACGGCCCGCTTCCTGATCAGCGCCAGCGGCGTGCTGACCGTGCCGAAGCTGCCCGACATCGACGGCGTGGACTCCTTCGCCGGCATCACCATGCACACCGCGCGCTGGGACCACAGCCGGGACCTCACCGGCAAGCGCGTCGCGATCATCGGCACCGGCGCCTCGGCCGTACAGGTCATCCCCGAGATCGCGCCGATCGTCTCCCACCTCACGGTCTTTCAGCGCACCCCGATCTGGTGCTTCCCCAAGTTCGACGTGCCGCTGCCCAAAGCTGCCCGGTGGGCGATGCGGATTCCGGGCGGCAAGGTGCTGCAGCGGCTGCTCAGCCAGGCCTTCGTCGAGCTCGGCTTCACGATCGCGGCGCAGTACTTCACCCTGTTCCCGATCGCCAAGAGGATGGAGTCGGCCGGGCTCGCCTATCTGCGCCAGCAGGTCACCGACCCGGCGCTGCGCGAAAAGCTGACCCCGCGTTACGCCGTCGGCTGCAAGCGGCCCGGCTTCCACAACGACTACCTGGCCACGTTCAACCGCGACAACGTGCGGCTGGTCACCGAGCCGATCGACAAGGTCACCCCCGCCGCGGTGGCCACCACCGACGGCGAGGCGCACGAGATCGACGTGCTCATCCTGGCCACCGGCTTCAGGGTGATGGACACCGACAACGTCCCCACCTTCTCCGTCACCGGGAGCACCGGTAAGTCCCTGAGCCGGTTCTGGGACGAGAACCGGCTGCAGGCCTACGAGGGCGTCAGCGTCCCGGAATTCCCCAACATGTTCAGCGTTTTCGGTCCGTACGGCTACGTCGGCTCGTCGTACTTCGCCCTCATCGAGACGCAGACGCACCACATCGTGCGGTGCCTCAAGCGGGCGCGCCGCGACGGCGCGACCCGCGTCGAGGTGACCGCGGAGGCCAACGACCGCTACTTCGCCGAGATGATGCGCAAACGGCACCGGCAGATCTTCTGGCAAGACAGCTGCAAGCAGGCCAACAGCTACTACTTCGACAAGAACGGCGACGTGCCGCTGCGTCCGGCGACCACGCTGGAGACCTACTGGCGCAGCCGGCGGTTCGACCTCGACGACTATCGCTTCACCGCTTAGTGGCGGCCCTGCAGGATCCCCTCGATGTTGCGCTCGGCCAGCGCGGTGATCGACATGAACGGGTTGCAGCCCAGGTAGCCGGGCAGCAGCGACGCGTCGTTGACGTACAACTTGTCGTAGCCCTTCACCCTGCCGTAGCCGTCGGTGGCCCGGCCCCGGACCACCCCGCCCATCGGGTGAACGGTGTTGGGCGCGAACGCCGTTCCTTCGAAGAGGTCGTCGCGGTAGTCGACGCCGTTGGCCTGGGTGACCTTGTCGAACACGAACTGGGCCTTCTCGCGCAGGTGATCCGTGTGGCCCTCCGGCCAGTCGATGGCGATCGAGTCCTTCGTCCGGTCGTAGCTGATCTCCGCGCGGTCACCGGTGCGCACCATGACGTAGTAGCCCAGCGCGAGCGTCTCCACCGGAAGCGGTAGCGAAAACATGCTGGCGTACACCGGGTTGTCCGGGTCGTCGCGGCCGTCGAGGTTGATCATCCCCAGCAGCGACTGCTGGGTGCCCGCCGGATCGTCGGGGCTCAGCATGTGCGAGACCATGATGTCCCCGTTGTTGCCGTATCCGCGGCCGACCTCGTCGCTCAGGTGGGGCAGCGTCCCCTTCTCGCGGGCGCGCAGCAGCAGCTCGGTGGTGCCCAGCACGCCGGCGCCCAGATGCAGCTCGTCGCAGCCGATTTCGGCGCGTGCCAGCTCCTTGCCGAAGCGGTCGATCTCGCGGGTGGACACCACGTATTCGCCCGAGCGCTCGCGCCGGATGCCGGTCACCTCGGTGAGCGGCCGCAGCGTGGCCTTGCCCGTCGCCAGCGCGGCGGCGATGTACGTCGCATCGACGCTGCCGACCCTGCCGAAGTTGTTGCCGTACTGCTGCTCGAAGTTCAGCGCCGAACGCGGAACCAGTTCCGCCTCTTCCTGTTGCATGTAGTCGAACGAGTAGGCGCTACCGTTGTAGTCCACCTTGTAGCCGGCCGCCTCCGCGTACTGCCGGCCCACCCGCGCGTACTGGAACCACGGCGTCTGCTCGAACCAGTCCATGTCGCGATAGCTGATCCGCAGCATCGACTTGGCGCGTTCGATGTACGTCCCCAGGAAGGCGTCGGGGTCGATGTCCGGGAAGGCGGTGCGGACCTGGTCGGGCGTCGGGATCGCGGCGATCGCGGCGTTGACCATCGAGCCCCCACCGACCGCCGTGCCGCGGAACACCGCGTGCGCACCGTGCACCACCTTTTCGCAGATTCCGGCCTGGACCGGTTGCGTAGACGGCGAGTGCTTGGCCACCTGGGCGATCGACACGCCCCGGTACGACGGCACCAGGCTCGGCGGGACCGACGTGAACCAACCCGCCCGGTTATCCGCCGGCACCATCCGCGAGAAGCGCTTGCCGTCCGCGTCGGGGGTGTTCCACCACCTGCCCTTCTCCAGGATCAGCGTCTGGACGCCGGCCTGGGCGAGGCGCAGCGCCGAAACGCCGCCGCCATACCCACTGCCGACCACAATGGCCTGGTAGTGAGGCCGTAGCGCGGCGGTCGCGGAGGCGTTCCGAGTGCCGAACTCCACCGCCCCCGCGCCGAGCGCGCCTGCCGCGACACCCGCGGCGGCACCCAGGAAACGTCTCCGCGAGAAAGCCATTACCTGAGATGCCTCTCCGATCATGCGGGTTTATAACGAACTGTGATTTAACTAACTCGGGTCTAAGCATACCTTAGGTACGTTAAGTGCGCTACTGTACTTATCCATGACAGGTTTTCCGTTGCGAATTGGACTTCCTGCATGTTCTGGTACGGTTGTACCAGTTCGGTCCGCGGGCTGGAAGAAGCCCAAGCGCTACCTCTGGCTGCTCGCGGCGGCCGTCCCGGCACTGATCTTCCCGTCCTCGCATGCCGTGCGCGTGACCGGGCTCGGCGCGTTCTGGTGGAGCGTTCCCATCCTGGCGTTCGTGATCATTCCCATCGTCGATCACCTGGTCGGGCCCGACTCGCAGGCCCCCGGCGAGAGCGTGCTCGCCTGGCTGGCGACCGACCGGTTTTACCGCTGGGCCACCTACCTCTACCTGCCCAACCAGTACCTGTCGCTGGTGTTCGCCTGCTGGCTGTGGACTGGCGCCGGTGGGCTCCCAATGGGTTTCGTCGACAAGGTGGGGGTGATGGCGACCGTCGGCCTGATCGGCGGCCTGGCCATCAACGCCGCGCACGAACTCGGACACACCCGCGAGCGGTCCGAACGACTGCTCAGCAAGGTCGCGCTGGCACAGACCTGCTACGGCCATTTCTACGTCGAACACAACCGCGGACACCACGTCCGGGTGGCGACCGCCGAGGACCCCGCCAGCGCCCGATTCGGCGAGGGCCTCTACGCCTTCCTGCCGCGGTCGGTGACCGGCGGCCTGCGCTCCGCGTGGCGGCTCGAGGCGACCCGGTTGGCCGGACTCGGCAAATCCCGATGGAGCCTGCACAACGACATATTGAATGCATGGCTAATCAGCGCGGCGCTGTTCACCGTACTTTCGGTATGGTTCGGTCCCGGCGTGCTGCCGTGGCTGATCCTCCAGGCGATCGTCGGCTTCAGCCTGCTCGAGACGGTCAACTATATGGAGCATTACGGGCTGCGGCGCCAGCAGCTGCCCAACGGCCGCTACGAACGGGTCCGGCCGGCGCACAGCTGGAACAGCAGCACGGTGATCACCAACGTCCTGCTCTTCCACCTGCAGCGGCATTCCGACCATCACGCGAATCCGCTGCGCCCCTACCAGGTGCTGCGCCACGTCGACGACGCGCCGCAGCTGCCCAGTGGCTACAGCGCAATGTTGTTGCTGGCGTTGGTCCCGCCGCTGTGGCGACGGGTGATGGACCCGCGGGTGCTCGACTTCTACGGCGGCGACGTCCGATTGGCCGCGCTAAAACCGCGCGACAGCGCGGGGCCGGCGACGCTACGCTCTGGCGCGTGGCCAAAGAGTTTTCGCGCATCGATGAGTCGCTGACCGAATTCATTTCGGACCAGGCCGTATTCTTCGTGGCCACCGCCCCCTCCGAGGGTGGCCGAATCAACCTCTCCCCCAAGGGCTATCGCGACACCTTCGCGGTGCTGGACGAGCACACCGTGGCGTACCTCGATCTGTTCGGCAGCGGCGTGGAAACCATCGCGCACCTGCGCGACAACGGCCGCATCACCGTCATGTTCTGCTCGTTCACCCGCAACTCGCGGATCCTGCGGCTGTTCGGCACCGGCCGCGTCGTGCGCCCCGACGACGCCGAATTCCCGGGCCTGCTAACGCATTTCGGCGCTCAGCACGACGGCGTGCGGGCCGTCATCGTCGTCCATCTCGAACGGATCGCCGACGCCTGCGGATTTGCGGTGCCCTACTACGAGCTCGTCGGCGAACGGCCGGTGCTCGACGCCCATCACGCGCAGGCCTCCGACGAGAAGTTCGCGCACCTGGCCGAGCGCAACCGGCGCAGCATCGACGGCCTGCCCGCGCTCGACGCCGACCACCCGCCGCCCCGACCGTAACGCTTTGCCCGCGCCGAGCGATTGTTGAGCAAGCGGGGGTGACGGAAAGGGACCGACGATGTCGTTTGTGTTCGTCACACCGGAGCTCATGACAGCGGCGGCAACGGACTTAGCCGGCGTCGGATCGACGATCACCGCCGCCAACGCCGCCGCGGCGGCGCCGACCACCCGGGTGCTGGCCGCCGCCGCCGACCAGGTGTCCGCGGCCGTCGCGGCGCTGTTTTCCGGTCATGCCCAGGAGTATCAGGCCGTCAGCGCCGAGGCGGCGGCGTTCCATCAGGGGTTCGTGCAGAACCTGGCCGCCGCCTCGGCCGCGTACGCCGGCGGCGAGGCGCAGAACCTGCTGGGGCTCGGCAACAAGGGCGCTGCCGACGTCGGGCTCGGCAACAACGGCGGCAGCAACCTGGGCGGCGGCAACGTCGGCGACGGAAACCTAGGCGCAGGCAACCTCGGCGTGGGCAACGTCGGCAACGGCAACTGGGGCAGCTCGAACCTTGGCATGGGGAACCTGGGCAACAACAACTTCGGTGTGGGCAACGCCGGCAACAACAACATCGGCATCGGGCTCAATGGCAACAACCTCGTCGGCATCGGCGGCCTCAACGCCAACGGCAGCCTCGGCAATCTGGGCTGGGGCAACACCGGCAACAACAACATCGGCTTCGGGCTGACCGGCAACAACCAAATCGGCATCGGCAGCACCTATTACGACACCGCGACGGGTCGCTTCAGCCTCGGCGCGTTCAACTCCGGCAACGGAAACATCGGCTTCGGCAACTCGGGCTCCGACAACATCGGCCTGTTCAACAGCGGCTCCCACAACTGGGGCCTGTTCAACTCGGGCCACGGCGACACCGGCGTCGGCAACACGGGCAACACCAACACCGGGTTGTGGAACGCCGGCTACTCCAACGCCGGCATGTTCAACTCCGGCCTCCAGAACGTCGGCGTCGGCAACCCCGGCGACAGCAACGTGGGCTCGTGGAACGCCGGTCAAAACAACATCGGCGATCTCAACGGGTCAAACGGCAGCATCGGCTACCTCAACGGCGGCTACAACAACATCGGCGTCGGCAATTCCGGCGCGTACAACATGGGCAGCTTCAACAGTGGCGACCAGAACGTCGGCGACTTCAACGCGGGCTGCGACAACACCGGATCGTTCAACGCGGGCAACACCAACACCGGGTTCTTCAACTCGGGCAACACCAACACCGGCCTGTTCAACACCGGCAACCTGGATACGGGCTGGGGCCGCGCCGAGGATCTGACCGGCGTAGTGAGCAACTCGGGCTTCGGCAACACCGGCACGGGCAATTCGGGCTTCTTCAACACCAGCGATTTCAACTCGGGCTTCTACAACACGGCCAGCGGCGGCCTCAACTCGGGCTTCGGCAACAGCGGCGCGGGCGGCAACGACATGGGCTTCTTCAACTCCGGCAGCGGTCAATTCGCCGTGGGCTTCCAAAATTCGGGCAGCGGCAGCTTCTACACCGGCATCGGCAATTTCGGCACGGGCGACTACAACACCGGCATCGGCAATTCCGGCGTCAACGGCAACCACACCGGCTTCTGGAACACCGACACGGGCATCGGCGGCAACACCGGGTGGTTCAACACCGGCCTCGGCAACAACACCGGCTTCTTCAACTCCGGCGGGGGCTACCCCTTTGACCTGGGAAACTCGGGCTTTGCCAACACGGGCACCGGCGAGGCCGGCTTCTTCCAGGTTTAGATCGCGCGCTTGAGCTCGTCGACCATGTTGAGCTGCTCCCACGGCAGCTCGATGTCGGTGCGGCCGAAGTGCCCGTAGGCGGCGGTCGGCGCGTAGATGGGGCGCAGCAGGTCCAGGTCGCGGATGATGGCGCCGGGGCGCAGGTCGAACACCTCGGGCACGATCTTCTCGATCTTGACCGGGTCGACGGTGGCGGTGCCGAACGTCTCGATGAACAGCCCGACGGGCGCGGCCTTGCCGATGGCGTAGGCCACCTGCACCTCGACCCGCTCCGCGAGCCCGGCGGCGACGATGTTCTTGGCAACCCAGCGCATCGCGTACGCCGCCGAGCGGTCCACCTTGGACGGATCCTTGCCGGAGAAGGCGCCGCCGCCGTGGCGGGCCCAGCCGCCGTAGGTGTCGACGATGATCTTGCGGCCGGTCAGGCCCGCGTCGCCCATCGGCCCGCCGACGACGAACTTGCCGGTCGGGTTGACCAGCACCCGGGTCGACGACGAGTCCAGGGTGTCGTGGGCCAGCTCGTCCAGCACGGTCTGCAGCACGTGCGTGCGGATGTCGGGGTCCAGCGTGTTCTCCAGGTCGATGCCGTCGGCGTGCTGGGTGGAAACCACCACGGTGTCCAGCCGCACCGGAACGTCGTCCTCGTAGGCGATGGTGACCTGGGTCTTGCCGTCCGGGCGCAGGTATCCCAGCGTCCCGTTCTTGCGGACCTCGGTCAGCTTGCGCGACAGGCGGTGCGCCAGCGCGATCGGCAGCGGCATCAGCTCCGGGGTGTCGTTGATCGCGTAGCCGAACATCAGGCCCTGGTCACCGGCGCCCTGGGAATCCAGCGGGTCCGCGGCGCCCTCGACGCGCGTCTCGTGCGCGGTGTCCACACCCTGGGCGATATCCGGCGACTGACGGCCGATGCCGATGTTCACCCCGCACGACGCCCCGTCGAAGCCCTTGTCCGACGAGTCGTAGCCGATGTCGAGGATGCGGGCGCGCACCGTGTTGGTGATGTCGGCGAACGCCTCCTTGGCCGACGTCGTCACCTCGCCCACCACGTGCACCTGCCCGGTGGTCACGAGCGTCTCGACCGCCACCCGTGAACGGGGGTCCCCCGCGAGCAGGGCGTCGAGGACCGAGTCGCTGATCGCGTCACAGATCTTGTCGGGATGCCCTTCGGTCACCGACTCACTGGTAAACAGACGACCCTTTTCGCTCACAGTCCCGATCCTTCCAATAATTAGTTAGTCGAATTATATCTTCTGGCGTCATCCGGCACCCGTGCGGGCGCCGTAGCGAAGTAAACCCTGCTACCCGCTGTGGCCGTGCAGGAACGCGACGATTGCATCCACGATACGACTGGCCATCAGCGTCTTCGAGCCGTGCGCCAGCGCCGACTCGGTGCCGTCGGATGCCAGCAGCCAGCCGTCGTTGCTGTCCACCTCGAACGCTTTGTTGTCGCCGACCGCGTTGACGACTAGGAGGTCACAACCCTTGCGCCGCAGCTTTTCTCGCGCGTGGAACAACACGTCGCCGTTGGCGTCGCCCGTCTCGGCGGCAAACCCCACGATGGCCCGCATGTTGGGCAGCTGCCCGTGCGCGCGGGCGCGGACCGCGCCGGCGAGCACGTCGTCGTTGCGGACCAGCTCGATCGTCGGCTCCTCGGCGACGTCGGGGCCTTTTTTGATCTTGGCGGTGGAAACCTGCGCGGGCCGAAAGTCGGCGACGGCCGCGGCCATGACCAGCACGTCCGCCCCGGGGGCGTGCTTGGACACCGCCTCGCCGAGCTGCTCGGCCGAGCTGACGTGCACCACGTTGACGCCGGCGGGGTCGATCAGACCGGCCGTGTGCCCCGCGATCAGGGTGACCTCGGCGCCCCGCTGGGCGGCGACCCGCGCCACCGCGTAGCCCTGCTTGCCGGAGCTGCGGTTGCCGATGAAGCGCACCGGGTCGATCGGTTCGCGGGTGCCGCCGGCGGTGACCAGCACCCGGCGGCCGGCGAGGTCGTAGGGCAGCGCGTCGTGGCGCTCGAGCAGCAGCTGGGCCAGCGTGGTGATCTCCTCGGCCTCCGGCAGCCGTCCCGCGCCGCTGTCGGCGCCGGTGAGCCGTCCGTAGGCGGGTTCGAGCACCACGGCGCCGCGACGCCGCAGCGTGGCCACGTTGTCGACGGTGGCCGGGTGTAACCACATCTCGGTGTGCATCGCCGGCGCGAACAGCACCGGGCACCGCGCGGTCAGCAGGGTCGCGGTGAGCAGGTCGTCGGCCCGGCCGGAGACGGCCCTGGCCAGCAGGTCGGCGGTGGCCGGCGCCACGAGGACCAGGTCGGCCTCCTTGCCGAGCTGGACGTGCGGCACCTCGGGCACGTCGTCGAAGACGCCGGTGCGCACCGGCTGGCCCGACAGCGCCTCGAACGTGGCGGCGCCGACGAAGCGCAGCGCGGACTCGGTGGGGATGACGCGGACCTGGTGGCCCGCCTCGGCGAGCTGACGGACGACGGTGCATGCCTTGTAGGCGGCGATGCCCCCGGAAACGCCTATGACGATCCGCTTGCTGTCCACAGCGCGCCCGGCCCGCCCGTTACTCGCCCTCGGTGTGCTCGAGCAGGTCGGCGTGGATCTCGCGCATCGCGATGGACAACGGCTTTTCCTGCAGCCCCGGCTCGACGAGCGGGCCCACATACTCGAGGATGCCCTCCCCGAGCTGGTTGTAGTAGTCGTTGATCTGACGGGCCCGCTTGGCCGCGTAGATGACCAGGGCGTACTTGCTGGACACCCGGTCCAGCAGCTCGTCGATGGGCGGGTTGGTGATGCCCAGCGGGGTGTCGTAGGCGCCCTGGCCGCCTGCCGACGGGTCGAACTGGTCCACGGCGGTCAGCGACGCGTCGGACTGGGGAATGCTCACGTAGGTCAGTCTCCTGGCGGATAGAGCCGTGCGGGACGGCTAAAGAACTTCGATGCTTGAATCTGGTCTGGTCAGGCGGTTCATGCCGGGCCCGGCGCAGTTCCCACCAGCAAGGATACCAATTCGGCGCACGCAGACTCCAATCGACTGTTGACCACGATCTCGTCGAAGTCGTTTTGGGCCGCCATTTCGGTGCGGGCGGTGTCCAGGCGGCGCCGGATGGCCTCCGGCGTCTCGGTGCCCCGGCCCACCAGCCTGGCTTCCAGGTCCTCCCAGCTGGGCGGGGCCAGGAACACGGTCAGCACCTCGGGCATCGCTTTCTTGACCGCCCTGGCACCGGCCAGGTCGACCTCGATGAGCACGGGCAACCCGGAGGCGGTGGCGGCCCGGACCGGCTCGGCCAGCGTGCCCGACCGGTGCAGCCCGCCGTGGATCTCGGCCCACTCCAGCAGGGCGCCCTCGTCGATCAGCTGCTGGAAGCGGGCGGGGGTGACGAAGTGGTAGTCGACGCCGTCAACCTCGCCGGGCCGCGGGGCCCGGGTGGTAGCCGAAACGCTGAACTGCAGGTTGGGAATCCGCTCCCGCAGGCACCGGACCACCGTCGACTTGCCGACCGCGGAGGGACCGGACAGCACGACCACACGCCCCCTGCCTGATGGCTCGGGACGTGCCCCCCGTGCGACGTCCGGCCCCCCGCCGGCGCTCACCGGCGCTCCGGGGTTTAGGAGCCGAACTTTTCCAGCAGGGCCTTGCGCTGCCGGTCCCCGAGGCCGCGCAGGCGGCGGGTGGGGGCGATTTCCAGCTCGGTCATGATCTCCTGCGCCTTGACCTTGCCCACCTTCGGCAAAGCCTCGAGCAGCGCAGACACCTTCATCTTGCCGAGGACTTCATCGCTTTCGGCGTCCTTGAGCACCTGGGTGAGGTTGGTGCCACCGCGCTTGAGGCGATCCTTGAGCTCTGCTCGCGCTCGACGTGCGGCGGCCGCCTTCTCCAACGCGGCAGCGCGCTGCTCGTCGGTCAACTGGGGAAGGGCCACGATTCCTCCGTATCTGATCAATCGGTAATCGATCTCGTTTTGTCTCTGCCGGGTACTTCAGCCAGCCGAAATGACCGTACTCAGCCTTCCTGACGAAATCTAACCCGACCCCCTGGTTAATTGTGCAAATGTGCAGCGTGGGCGCCCCGGACGGGCCCCGCCGACCAGCGCCGAGACGGGCCGCACGCCGCCCCGATCCGGTGCCGACGACGCCGCCGAGGCGCCCCGAATAAGGCGTTCTAGCTGCGGTTATGTGCTTTCGCGACGGTCCGGGGCGGGACGGCCGCGGCCGGGGCGGGCGGGCGTGGCGGACGGCCCCGTGCCCGGGTGCGGCGGATCACGAGATTTTTCGTCACGCGTCGCGCGTGTCGCGCCCCCGGTCGCGTCCCCGGTCCGGCGGCGGCTACGCAGCGATGTGCCAGCTAACACCCAGCCAAATATCAGTTACGATCAAAATCGTGCCGAACCTGCGCATCCGTCAGGCGGCTGAACTGCTGGGAGTCAGCGACGACACCGTCCGCCGCTGGATCAACCAGGGCACGTTGTCGGTCACCCACGACGCGGCGGGACGCAAGGTCATCGCCAGCGAGGATCTGGCCGAGTTTTCCCGGGCAAACGCGCCCGCCCCCCCGCCGGACCCGCTGAGCATCGGCAGCTCGGCGCGCAACCGGTTCGTCGGCCTGGTCACGAGGGTGATCAGCGACACCGTGATGACCCAGGTCGAGATGCAGTGCGGCCCGCACACCGTGGTCTCGCTGATGAGCACCGCCGCGGCCGAGGAGCTGAAACTGCGGCCCGGCAGCGTCGCCGTGGCCGTCATCAAGGCCACCACCGTCATCGTGGAGACCGCCAGGCCCAGCTCGGCCGCGGCGTTGGACTAGCGGCGCGCGCTGACGGCATTGAGTGTGCACTGAGGGCTTCGCGTGTGCGCTCAGGGCTTTGCGAGTGCGCTAAGGGCGGAAAACCAGCCGGATCAGCGCCCCCAGCTCACACTGAAAGCCAAGGATTCACACCCAAGCGGCTACAGCGCGGACAGGTACGCGACGGCGTCCAGCATCCGCTCGCCGGCCGCGCGCAGGTCCGACACGCTGGGACCGGCCCGCAGCACCTCCCGCGCCACCGCGGGCAGCAGCTGGCCCGGGGCGGCCCCGCCCAGGCCGCCGAGCGCCTCTGGCCGCCCGCCCTGCGCCCCGACGCCGGGCACCAGCACCGGTCCGCCCAGCTCGCTGACGTCGGGCGCCTCGAACACGGTCGCGCCGAGGACCACGCCGACGTAGCCGGGCTCGGATCCGGTAGCCGAGCGGTTGACCACCGCCGCCTGGTCGATGATCAGCTGGGACACCGTGCGGCCGTCGAATTCGGCGCGCTGCACGGTGCCTCCCTCCGGGTTGGAGGTCGCCGCCAGCACGAACACCCCGCGGTCGTTCGCCGCCGCCGTCTCCAGCAGCGGCCGCAACGAACCGAACCCCAGGTAGGGCGAGGCGGTTACTGCGTCGGCGGCCAGCGGCGAGTCGCCCGCCCACGCCGCGGCGTAGGCCGCCATCGTCGTGCCGATGTCGCCCCGTTTGGCGTCGGCCAGCACCAGCACCCCGGCCGAACGTAGCGCGGCGATGGTGCGTTCCAGGACCGCGTAGCCCGCGGCGCCGTAGGCCTCGAAGAACGCCACCTGCGGCTTGACGACCGCGAAGCCGGCGAACGCCTCGATGCACACGTCACAGAACGCGGCCAGGCCGTCGGCGGTGGTGGGCAGGTCCCAGGCCCGCAGCAGCTCGGGATGCGGGTCGATACCCAGGCACAGCGGCCCGCGCCTGGACTTCGCCTCGGCCAGCCGGGCGCCGAACCCGGTCACCGGGAACTGCCCGCGGGCCCGATCGCGCTGTGCAGCTCTTGCAGCGATCGCACGCCGATGTCGCCGCGGATCCCCGCCTCGATGCCCTGCACGGCGGCGGACGCCCCCTGCACCGTCGTGACGCAGGGGATGTTGACCGACACCGCGGCCGAACGGATTTCGTAGCCGTCGATGCGCGGGCCGGAGTTGCCGAACGGCGTGTTGATCACCATGTCGACCTCGCCGGCCTTGATCGCGTCGACGGCCGACATCGCGGGGCGGCCGGGCTGCGGCGGCTCGAAGTGCTTGCGGACCTCGTCGCAGGGAATCCCGTTGCGGCGCAACATCTCCGCCGTCCCCTCGGTGGCCAGCACCCGGAAGCCCAGATCGGCCAGCCGCTTGACCGGGAACACCAGCGACCGCTTGTCCCGGTTGGCCACCGACACGAATATCGTCCCCTGCGCCGGCAGCGACCCGTAGGCGGCGGTCTGGCTCTTGGCGAAGGCGCTGCCGAAGTCGCGGTCGATGCCCATCACCTCGCCCGTCGACTTCATCTCCGGGCCGAGCAGCGAATCGATCGCGGCCCCGTCGGCGCGGCGGAAGCGGTGGAACGGCAGCACGGCCTCCTTGACCGCGATCGGGGCCTGCGGCGGCGCGTGGGCGCCGTCGCCGGTCGCGGCCAGCAGGCCCTCACCGCGAAGCTCGGAGATGGTGGCGCCCAACATGATTCGGGCGCACGCCTTGGCGAGCGGGATCGCGGTCGCCTTGGACACGAACGGCACCGTGCGGCTCGCCCTCGGGTTCGCCTCCAGGACGTAGAGCACGTCGTCCTTGAGGGCGTACTGGACGTTGAGCAGCCCGACCACGCCGATGCCGTGGGCGATGGCCTCGGTGGCGCGGCGCACCTTCTCGATGTCGCTGCGGCCCAGCGTGACCGGGGGCAGCGCGCACGCCGAGTCGCCGGAGTGGATACCGGCCTCCTCAATGTGTTCCATGATGCCGCCGATGTAGACCTCGGAACCGTCGCACAGGGCGTCGACGTCGATCTCCACCGCGTCCTCGAGGAAGCGGTCGACGAGCACCGGGTGCTCGGGCGACAGCGCGGTGGCGCGGGTGATGTAGCCCTCCAGCGTCTCCTCGTCGTAGACGATCTCCATGCCGCGGCCGCCCAGCACGTACGACGGCCGCACCAGCACCGGGTAACCGATGTCCTCGGCGATCCGGCGGGCCTGCGCGAAAGTTGTTGCCATGCCGTATTTCGGCGCCGGCAGCCCGGCGGCGGCCAGCACGTCGCCGAAGGCGCCGCGGTCCTCGGCCAGGTCGATGGCCTCCGGCGGCGTGCCCACGATCGGGACCCCCGCGTCGAAGAGCCGTTGCGCCAGCCCCAGCGGCGTCTGCCCGCCGAGCTGCACGATCACCCCCACCACACCGGGGCCGCCGCTGCCCGACTGCGTTTCGGCGTGGAACACCTCGAGCACGTCCTCGAACGTCAGCGGCTCGAAATACAGCCGGTCGGCGGTGTCGTAGTCGGTGGACACCGTCTCCGGGTTGCAGTTGACCATCACCGTTTCGAAACCGGCCTGGCTCAACGTCGTTGCCGCGTGCACGCAGCTGTAGTCGAATTCGATGCCCTGGCCGATGCGGTTGGGGCCCGAACCCAGGATCAGCACCTTGGGCTTGTCGGTCTGTGGGGCCACCTCGGTCTCGGCGGCGGGGTCGAGCTCGTAGCTGCTGTAGTGGTACGGCGTCTTGGCCTCGAACTCGGCCGCGCAGGTGTCCACCGTCTTGTACACCGGGTGGATGCCGAGGCGCTCGCGCAGCGAGCGCACCCCGTTCTCCCCCGCCAATTCCGGTCGCAGGGCGGCGATCTGGCGGTCCGAGAGCCCGCTGTGTTTCGCGCGCCGCAGCAGCTCGGCATCGAGCACCGGGGCGGCGACCAGCTGGGCGCGCAGTCCGATCAGCTCGCCGATCTGCGCGACGAACCACGGGTCGACGCCGCTGGCCTCGGCGACCCGCTCGACCGAGGCGCCTAGCCGCAACGCCAGCTCGATGTCGTAGAGCCGGCCCTCGGTCGGGGTGCGCAGCCGGGTCAGCACCTCGTCAACGTCTACTTGCGTCCCCTCCGGGCCGTCCGGCGTGGTCCAGAAGCCGGCCCGGTCGGTCTCCAGGGAGCGCATCACCTTGCCGAGCGCCTCGATGAAGTTGCGGCCCAACGACATCGCCTCGCCGACGGACTTCATGGTGGTGGTCAGGGTGGGGTCGGCGCCGGGGAACTTCTCGAACGCGAACCGCGGCGCCTTGACGACGACGTAGTCCAGCGTCGGCTCGAAGCAGGCGGGTGTCTCCTTGGTGATGTCGTTGAGGATCTCGTCCAGGGTGTAGCCGATGGCCAGCTTCGCGGCGATCTTGGCGATCGGGAAGCCGGTGGCCTTGGACGCCAGCGCGCTGGACCGCGACACCCGCGGGTTCATCTCGACGACGATCAGCCGGCCGTCGCGCGGGTTGACCGCGAACTGGATGTTGCAGCCGCCGGTGTCCACACCGACCTCACGCAGGATCGCGATGCCCAGGTCGCGCATCCGCTGGTATTCCCGGTCGGTCAGCGTCATGGCCGGCGCGACGGTGACCGAGTCGCCGGTGTGCACGCCCATCGGGTCGACGTTCTCGATGGAGCACACCACGACCACGTTGTCGTGGGCGTCGCGCATCAGCTCGAGCTCGAATTCCTTCCAGCCGTAGATCGATTCCTCGATGAGCACGTTGGCGCTGGGCGACGCGGCCAGCCCGGCGCCGGCCATCCGGTCGACCTCCTCGGCGGAGTGCGCCATGCCCGAGCCCAGGCCGCCCATGGTGAAGCTGGGCCGCACCACCACCGGCAGGCCGACCTCTTCGACGGTCTCGCGGACCTCGTCCATGGTGAAACACACTCGGCTGCGGGCGGATTCGCCGCCGACTTTGGCGACGATGTCCTTGAACCGCTGCCGGTCCTCGCCGCGCTGGATGGCGTCGAAGTCGGCGCCGATCAGCTCGACGCCGTAGCGCTCCAGCGCCCCGTTCTCGTACAGCGCCACCGCGGTGTTCAGCGCCGTCTGCCCGCCCAGGGTGGCCAGCAGGGCGTCGATCTTGTTGCCGCGCTCGGCCTGCTGGGCGATCACCCGCTCGACGAACGCCGGCGTGATCGGCTCGACGTAGGTGTGGTCGGCGAACTCGGGGTCGGTCATGATGGTGGCCGGGTTGGAGTTGACCAGACTGACCTGCAGGCCCTCGGCGCGCAACACCCGGCACGCCTGGGTGCCCGAGTAGTCGAACTCGCAGGCCTGCCCGATCACGATCGGCCCCGAGCCGATCACCAGCACGTGGTTGAGGTCGGTGCGACGCGGCACTAGCGGCCCCCTGCCATCAGGTCGACGAATTGGTCGAACAGGTACTCCGCGTCGTGCGGACCGGCGGCGGCCTCGGGGTGGTACTGCACCGAAAACGCCTTGCCGTCGGCGAGTTTGACGCCCTCCACCACCCCGTCGTTGGCGCAGGTGTGGCTGACGATCGCCGGGCCGAACGGCGTGTCGAAGGACTGGCCCGCCTCGCCTTCTAGCGCGAAGCCGTGGTTCTGCGCGGTCACCGCGACCCGCCCGGTGGCGTGGTCGATGACCGGGACGTTGATGCCGCGGTGGCCGAAGACCATCTTGTAGGTGGACAGGCCCAGCGCCCGGCCCAGGATCTGGTTGCCGAAACAGATTCCGAACAACGGGATTCCGGCGCCCAGCACCTCGCGGGTGAGCGCGACGACGTGGTCGGCGGTGGCGGGGTCGCCGGGACCGTTCGACAGGAACACGCCGTCGGGCGCGATGTCGGCGATCTGCTCGAAGGTCGCCGACGCCGGCAGCACGTGGCTGCGGATGCCGCGCCTCGAGAAGTTGCGGGGCGTATTGGTCTTGATTCCCAGGTCGAGGGCGGCCACCGTGAACCGGTGCGGCCCTTCGGATTCCACGACATAGGCGCCGTCGGTGCTGACCTCACCGGCCAGGTCGGCGCCCAGCATCGACTGCTGGCCGCGCACCCGGTCCAGCAACTCGGCCGGCTCGGCCAGCGCGTCGCCGGAGAACACCCCCGCCTTCATCGAGCCGCGGCTGCGCAGGTGCCGCACCACTGCCCGGGTGTCGATGCCGGCGATCCCGACGATGCCCTGCCGGGCCAGCTCGTCTTCCAGCGTGCCGGTGGCGCGCCAGTTGGAGGCGCGCGGCGACGGGTCGCGCACCGCGTAGCCGGCGACCCAGATCTTGTCGCCCCGGCTCTCGGCGTCCTCGTCGTTCCAGCCGGTGTTGCCGATCTGCGGCGCGGTGGCCACGACGATCTGGCGGTGGTAGCTGGGATCGGTCAGCGTCTCCTGATAGCCGGACATGCCGGTGGAGAACACGGCCTCCCCGAGCGTCTGGCCGACCTTGCCGAAGGGCGTTCCGGTGAAGACGCGGCCGTCTTCCAGAACCAGTAAAGCTTTACTCACGCGGCTCCCTTCTCCTGGGATTCCAGCCAGGGGTCATAGTCATCGCGATGGTTCGCCCGAAACCCGGTGTCGATCTCGACGCCGGACGGCAGGCGCCACCGGATCGCCAGGATCCCGGTCCGATGCGCGACCCTGCCCGCCATTCGGCGCTCCATGCGGATGCCCTTGATCAAGGATTGCGGAATCCAAATCGGTTGGGCCCGCATCCTTTCCACCAAGATCCCCTCGTGATAGCGGGTTAGCACCGCCTTGCTACGGAAGCCCAGATCGCCGGCGGCGATCCGCTCGCTCCAGTCGGGAGCAATCATCGAACCGCAGTACTGGCCGCGGGTGCTGATGGTCGCGGCGCCCACCTGGTCGGGCAGGTCGGGCAGCTGACCGATCAACTCCTGCTGGCGCTGCGCGCGCCGCTGCCAGGAGCGCATTATCAGCTGGATGAGCACCGTTATCACGATCACCAGCACGGCCGCGAAGACCAGCGACCCCACCAGCGTGCCCGAATTCATGCCGGGCTCTTCCCGTCCCGCGCGGTGACCTTGCCGCGCAGCAGGGTCGCGGTCACGGTGGCGGGCAACGTCATCGACTCGTACGGCGTGTTGGCCGACCGGCTGGCCAGGTCCGACCCGGCGACCGTCCAGGTGGTGTCCGGGTCCACGACGGTGAGGTTGGCCGGCTCGCCCACCTCCAGCGGGCGGCCGTGGTCGGGCAGCCCGACGATGCGCGCCGGGTTCTCGCTCATCACCCGCGCGACATCGCGCCAGGTGAGCAGCCCGGGTGTCACCATCGTCTGCACCACCACCGACAGCGCGGTCTGCAGCCCCAACATGCCGGGACGCGCGGCCGAGAACTCGACGCACTTCTCATGTTCGGCGTGCGGGGCGTGGTCGGTGGCCACACAGTCGATTACGCCGTCGGCCAGCGCCTGACGCAGGGCGACGGCATCGGCGGCCTCGCGCAGCGGCGGGTTGACCCGGTTCACCCCCTCGTAGGAGGCCAGCCGGCCATCGTCGAGCAGCAGGTGGTGCGGGGTGACCTCGGCGGTTATCGAAATCCCTTGTTCCTTGGCCCATTTCACGATCTCGACGGTGCCCGCGGTGGAGGCGTGGCAGATGTGCACCCGGGCACCGGCGTCGCGGGCCAGCAGCGCGTCGCGGGCCACGATGGATTCCTCGGCGGCCCGGGGCCACCCCGCGAGGCCCAGCCGCGCCGCCGTCGGGCCCTCGTGGGCGACGGCGCCGACGGTCAGCCTCGGCTCCTCGGCGTGCTGTGCGATCAGCACCCCCAGGCCGGTGGCGTACTCCAGGGCGCGGCGCATGATCAGCGGGTCGTGCACGCAGATGCCGTCGTCGGAGAACATCCGCACCTGCGCGGCGCCGGCGGCCATCATGCCCATCTCGGTGAGCTCGGCCCCGGCCAGGCCGACGGTGACGGCGCCGACGGGATGCACGTCGACGAGGCCGACCTGCTGGCCGCGGTGCCAGACGTGGTCGGTGACCACCGGGCTGTCGGCGACGGGGTTGGTGTTGGCCATCGCGAACACCGCGGTGTAGCCGCCCAAAGCAGCCGCCGCCGAACCGGTTTCGATGTCCTCGGCGTATTCGCGGCCCGGCTCGCGCAGGTGGGTGTGCAGGTCGACGAACCCGGGCAGCAGCACCTGGTCGGTCGCGTCGATGACGTCGGCGGTGTCGGGGATCTCGAGTTTCGGCCCGATCTCGGCGATCTGCCCGTCGTCGACGAGGACGTCGACCCGCTCACCTTCACCGTAGAGCCGCACGCCGCGGATCAGCACGCTCATGCCGCGATGTCCTCCGCCCCGACCAGCACATGGAACAGCACCGCCATCCGCACGTGCACTCCATTCGAAACCTGTTGCAGCACCGCCGATTGCGACGAGTCCGCCACCGAGGACGAGATCTCCATGCCGCGTACCATCGGCCCCGGGTGCAGCACCACCGCATGGCCGGGCAGCATCGCCTGGCGCCGCTCGGAAAGGCCGTACCGAACCGAGTATTCGCGCACCGACGGGAAGAAGCCGCCGTTCATCCGCTCGGCCTGCACCCGCAGCATCAGCACCGCGTCGGCGGCCGGCAGCTCGGCGTCGAAGTCGTAGGAGACGGTGGCCGGCCAGCCGTCGACCCCGACCGGCAGCAGCGTCGGCGGGGCGACCAGCACGACCTCGGCGCCGAGGGTGGCCAGCAGCATGACGTTGGAGCGCGCGACCCGGCTGTGCAGGATGTCGCCGACGATCACGACGCGCCGGCCCTCGATGCTGCCGAGCCGCTGGCGGACGGTCAGCGCGTCCAGCAGCGCCTGCGTCGGGTGCTCGTGGGTGCCGTCGCCGGCGTTGATCACCGACGGGCCGTCGTCGTTGGTCCCGGTCCAATCGGCTAGCAGGTGCGCGGCGCCGGAGGCGGGGTGGCGGATGATCAGCGCGTCGGCCCCGGCTGCGCGCAGCGTCAGCGCCGTGTCGCGCAGCGACTCCCCCTTGCCCACCGACGATCCGGCGGCGCTGACGTTGATCACGTCGGCGCTCATCCACTTGCCGGCCACCTCGAAGGACACCCGGGTGCGGGTGGAGTTCTCGTAGAACATCGTGACGACGGTGCGGCCGCGCAGCGTCGGCAGCTTCTTGATCTCGCGGCCGACCAGTGCCTGCGCGAACCGGTCCGCGTCGTCGAGGATCGCGGTGGCGTCGTCGCGGCTCAGGTCGCCCGCGGCCAGCAGGTGGCGCGTCATCGCGAGATCACCACCCCGTCGCGGCCGTCGTGCTCGCCGAGCAGCACGTGCACGCTCTCGGTGCGCGAGGTGGGCACGTTCTTGCCGACGTAGTCGGCGCGCAGCGGCAGTTCGCGGTGGCCGCGGTCGACGAGCACCGCCAGTTGCACCGCGCGCGGCCGGCCGACGTCGCGCAGCGCGTCCAGGGCGGAGCGCACCGAGCGGCCGGAATAGAGCACGTCGTCGACGAGGATCACCAGCGCGTCGTCGACGCCGCCGGCCGGGATGGAGGTGGCCGCCAGCGGTCGCGGCGGCTTTTGCATCAGGTCGTCGCGGTAGAGGGTGATGTCGAGGGCGCCGTGCGCGACGTCGACGCCGCTGAACTCGGCGATGTTGGTGGCCAGGCGTTCGGCGAGGAGGACGCCGCGGGTCGGGATTCCCAGCAGCACCACCCGCGGCGCGTCGGGACCGTCGAGCGCGGTCTTTTCGATGATCTGATGTGCGATACGGGAGATCGTGCGACCCACGTCGGCCGCCGACATCAACTCCCGGGATTCACTGCCTAATGCGGCATCCCCCGCGGCACCCATGCGAGAACTTGACCTCCTTCTCCGCCTCTCCGGACGGATCGTTAAAGGGGGTTTGTAGAACACTCTCATGCCCTACCCGCTAGGAGGGTATCAGGCGCTCAGTTGTCAGGTCGTCGCGCAATGCCGCGCCCAGGCCCCTGGGTTTGCTGCGGGGGGCCAGGTTGTCCAATCGCGCACATACTATTAAGCCGTGCAGTGGGTGTTGACCACGCTGGCGGTCGCCACCGGCGTTTCAACGCTGTTGGCGACGTTGGTGAGTCTGCCCTTCACCCCGGCCCGATTCTGGTCTTGGCGTCTCCGCAAGCACATGCAGACGGTGAAAGCCGTGGATGCCGATCGTCAGCCAAACCACCATGAGGTGCTGATGAGGCATGCTGACTACCTGTCAAACAAGGTCGCCGCCGCATATCACATCCCAACCGACTGGGGACGTTTCAGCCATGTCGTTATCCAAGTCGGCTTCGTTGGGGGTGTGGTTTTCACAGCCATCTTTCAACTGGTCCTCCGCGGACCCGAGTCATTTCTGGAAGACCGAATCTTGTTGGTAATTGCGCCGTTTCCTCTGGTGATTTGGGCAAGTGAGTCGATCGCGCTTTTTGCAAGCTTCCGGATCACGCGGGACGCGCGAGCCCGATTCATTCGGAGGCGTTGTCCCCCCGGATTTTCCCGTGCCAGCGTCTTACGGGGCGTTTACCCGACGCGACCCGAGTAACCGCATTTACCACGCAGTTCAGCGGAGCCGCAGGCTACGAGATACCGGCATGATGCCAGCCGAATGGCGACCACGCTCCAAGGCGGCCGCGTTTAGACGGAAGCTTTTGGCATGGCGGCGGAAGCGGGGCTTGGTGTATGGGCGGTTTACTGCCGAGATTTATCGGCTGCCTGCAGAGCGGTCGCACGACACGGAGCGGAGGTGAGCCGCCCAGCCGGAAATCGCTTGATTCCAACGTGGGGCATAGCCCCTCGTCGTAGGCTGCCCCCACACGAAGGGGTGTGCAACGGTGGCGATCAGTAGAGAGACGAAGATTCGCATCCTGGTGGTGGCGACGATCGTAGTCATCACGGTGGTCTTGGTCGTCTTCTTCCACACCAGCCCACGCCTTCCGCCGGGGCCGGGGCCATCGCCGGGAACGACGGCGGAAGTCACATCGCCGCCGGCCCACAAAGGGCCGCCGTACAGCAATTGCGAGGAAGCCCACGCGGACGGTCGCTACAACATCCCCAGAGGGGACATCGCCTACAACCCCGCGCTGGACCGCGACGGCGACGGAATTGCTTGCGACCGTTAGCGGTTGATCAGGAACAGTCCCGACACGTGTTCAGGTCGGGCATGCCGGGCGTAATCGGTACGTCAAATTCGCTGCCGGGCAGGATCTTCCGGCAGCCGCCACTTGGCGGCTGTGTGGAACGGTCGGTTGCTCGGTTTCCAGAGGAGCCGCTGCTTGAAGTAGTCGGCCGTAGTCGGCCCAGCCGCAACCGATTTGGTCGGCTTGCGTCGCTTCCCAGGTCTCATCTCCATCGCCCTTCTACTCCTCGGCGCCCGAAGTCGGACGCTGTCATCATCTCGTCGTCCAGCCGTATCGACTTCAGCATCGACAGCAGCAACGCCTGCGTCTTGCGGAGGTCATCAACCTCTGGCATCGACGTGATCTGTTTGTTGTAACCGAGCACGCGGGTGTCTGCCCCCGCTGCCCGGACGATCCGGCGAAGCCGGTCCAGCTCATCGGCCAGGAAACACGCCTCCTCGATCACCAGCACCGTCTCCGGCGCATGGTCGAACTCCGCCGACGCGTGCAGCTCACGCCACAGCCGCCTGCCACGGGCGCGCAGGCCTGTTGGCGGCCGTGGTAGGGCGGCCTCTTCTGGCTCGCTTTGAGCCATTTTTGGCCCCCTTCCGTTGTGTCACGCTGGCCGCTGACCAGCGTCTTGTCTTGTTTTGCCTGGAAAAAATCAGCTATGCCCGCATCGAGCCACGCGGGCGCATTACGTACCGGTCTAACGGGCGCACCGGAGGGGTACCCCCCCTGGGCTGCCCCAGGGGGCCTGTGCCGGGTGTGTGCCCTCCCACCACCCCCGAGGGGTGTGTGCCTGCTAGGGCACGCAGTGCCCGACGCCCGAGGGGCAGGCCGTACCTGCCCCGTATGCCTGTGTGCCCCAAGCCCTCCCAGGGCCAGGGGCCTGCCCACCCACCGCGTGGGGCGAGGGGTACCCATACCCCATACCTGCCTGCCCCTACCTCAGGGCAGGGCAGCCACCCCCCGAGGGGCAGGACAGGGCCTACCCCACTAGCCCAGCGCCCCACTCCTGTCTGGCCCGGCGCCCGTGTACGCCAGCCTGACCGGTGCGGTGGGCGGGTCAGCGACATAACTAAAACACCCGATAAGAAATTTGAGAATCACTAGTTTCAAGTGTGAGCATTCCTTGTAAACTCCGGTGACCGCCGCTCGGTGCTGGCGAGGAGGAGCCGGTCATGTCGTTGCTCAATGTGGTGCCTGACATCGTTACGGCAGCAGCAGGGAATCTGCAGGATATTGGCTCCGCCGTAAGAACTGCGACCGCCGCAGCAGCGGCTCAGACGACGGCCATAGCGGCACCCGCTGCTGATGAGGTGTCAACGGCGATCACGGCCCTGTTTGGCGCAAGCGCCCAGGAGTTTCAAACCGTCAGTGCCAAGGCGGCAGCGTTTCACGACGAGTTCGCGAACTTGCTGAATGGCGGCGCAGCTCAGTACGTGCACACCGAGATCGCTAACGCCGAGCAAATGTTGGTGAACACGTTGAACACACCCGCCGTGGCACCGCTGCGTCACCCGCTAATCGGAACCGGCCAATGGACCGCAGCCGCCGCGAGCCCTGCGGGCTTTTGGAGTAATTTGGCCGGAAGTTTCGCAGGCAGCGATATCGGTAAATCGATCTACAATGCCGTAGTTACCGCTGAAACTAGACTTGCTATTTCCGGGGAAACAGCTGCGGTCGGCGCTTTAATTGGTGGTGCTATTGGGACGTTTCTTGAGCCGGGAGGCGGCACCGTGATTGGTGCCGAGGTTGGTTCCGAGGTTGCCGTAGAGGCCACCGCCCTTTGGGAAGGGTCCGCCGCTATTCTTGAGGAAGCATACGCAGGATTTGCAGAAGTTCCTACACTCTCCGAAAACCTAAGCGCTATCGGTGGTTTGCTTGGCGGACTTGCACCGGGCTTTGTCGTGGGGAACGCCTTTAACTACGTGACGGGTGCTGGACAGTTCATCGGAAACGCTATAGCCGACTTCCCGTCGAACATTAGCTATCTCATAAATAATATTAACTATTTGTTCCCAACACAGTCGCTTTCTTCGCTAAGCCAGCTGTCAAATTGGGGATTAGGTCCGAGCATCGCCATCACCAGCGACGTAGTCGGGCCGTGGGGCGCCGACGGAATCCAGCAAGACGTGACAGGGGTATTTGATTTCGGAGCCGGCCCGTTCAGCGTGCAGGTCGGCTCTTTCTCAGGGATGTCGGCAGCCGATATGTACGGAGGCATGGCATCGGTAAACGCAACCGCTTTTGGCATTAGGGAGTCAGGCTCCGTATACAGCTCGAATGGGGGGGCTCCCCAATTTTCCTTCTCGGTCGACGTCCCCGCCGTGACGGGTCTACTGCAAGATTTCGCACCATACCTCCCCTGATCTCTCATTTAACCCCCTAGGTCGAGTTCTTTTATAGGTGCAGCCAGGAAAGCCCGGAGTTTGGCGCCTCCGGGCCTTTCCCTCAAGGCGTTACGAAGTGGTACCCATGGGGGTTGGATCACGGGGTGGCATCCCAGATCCGCACGATCCCAGCGGGGTTCAGGGTGTCCCAACCGGCCCGCATGATGCCCCGGACCCACTGCCCGTCATTGGTAACCGACGGGAAGCGCTCCACCTTGGTGCCGTTGCGGACGACGAACCGCTGTTGGGTCTTGTCGATACCCCAGACCAGCGTTGCGCTATCGACGTGGGTCGACGTCAGAACCGGCAGTCCGGCGATAACGATGCCGTCCTCGACAAAGGACAGCAGCGCCTCGTTGGAGCCGCTGGACAGCTTCTTGAGGTTCGATAAGGCCTCGGCCACAGTCGGGTCAATCAGCCAGTGAGTCAGCTTGGCGCCGTGGGCTTCCGCAGCGAAGCGGGCAGACACGAACTTGTCCAAGTTGGTCAGCGAGGCGCCCGCCGAGTCGACACTGTTGGCCTATGTGCACCGGCTGGTTGCAATCCGTGTAATTTGGAGTTTCAGACCCGGAGTCGTCTGTTGCCAACCCATTTCGGCCTGAGAAAGCATGGGAAGTATGACGGTCGTTCGCGCCGAATTGGCTCGGCAGTTTTACTTTGGCGACGACGCGGTCTTGTTGATCATGGACACCGATGGAGTGACAACTCTTCTATCGACCTTGGTTCGTGCGCAAGAACAGGGAACGTCACGGCTGGAGAGCGACGGAACGGTTCACGATTTTCTGATTGAGCCCGGTGCCGCCGACATCGAACTGCACGGTGACCGCGTTACATGGCGGCTCGATCATGCCAAGGCCACCGAGATCATCGAATTGTTGACCGCGATGACGCAGAGCGCCACCGATTCAGGTCATTTCTACGTCGACATCTCGACGCCCGCCCAGACGCTGGTGCTGTCACGCAACGAGCACATATAGCGATCGGTGCTGCGAAGTCGCTACTCGAAGTCCCGGGCACTTTCCCAAGGATCGTCTTCCCCCAGGACAGGGATGTGATGCGGGATGCTGTGCGGCGGGTGAACGACGTGGGGCCCGATCGGCGTTGCGGGTCCGCCCGGAATCATCGGCGTTCCTCCGCCTTTTGGCAGTACAGGTTTGGGAGCCGGCGGCGCTTCAACCGGCGGTGGCGGACGCGGCGCGGGTGGGGGCTGGGGGGCCGGCGCAGGCGATGCAGCGGGTCCCGGCGCGGGCGCCTTAGGTGCCGCTTCAGCGGTGTGTGGTGAAAGCTCACCAATCTGGATGTTCTGCCATTGCGAGAACTTGGTGTCGTGTGGGTTGTAATCCCAGTGTGGGTTGTGCCACTGGTTAGTGCCCGGGTCGTATCGCCACTCACCACCGCGGTCATCCCACAGACTCAGGCCGCCCTTGGCTTGTTCGCTCGGGCGACTGGCCGGTCCTGCAGTCACGTTCCCCGCGACCGGAGGATGAACGCCGTCCGGCGGCAAACCGCGTGCCGGCGGCGGCGGATCGGGTTCGGGATTCGGCGCGTCCTTAAAGGTGTGGTTATCGACGGCCTGGATTATGTTGTGCTCGTCGCTACCGGCGATGGCGCCCTCCGCGCCGGGCTCCTCGAACGTCAGCGTATCGATGTCCTTGGTAGCGGTCGTGATTCGCGCCGCGAGGTCGCGATCGCTGGCAACCAGGGCGGCTAGACGGTGTCGAATAAACGAAGCGTGTCCCTGAGCGACGGCGAGTCGCGCGGCCCGGAACTCGGAGGTGCCGCCACGCATGCGATCCGTGACGGAATAATCCTCGCCGACGCTAAAGAGGTCGGCGCGCGCCTCTTCGACCGCCTCCAGCACGGCTTCTTTGCATGCTTGCAGTTGCTGGCCTCCGCGAACGGCGACTGCAGCGGCCCCATACAGCTGATCCGACGCGCCGCGGACCTTCACCAAATCGACGTAGGAGCGTTCGTGCGCCGCGATCGCGGCCTGCCCTTCCCACGGGACCCCGCCAGGCGTGGACACGCGCTCGTGGACTTCGCTGAAGGCCTGCTCCCACCGATCGCCGGTGCGCGTCCAATGGTCGGCGGCAAGGCGCAAATACGCCGTGTCCAACGCTTGCACTTCCGACAACGTCGGCAGGGCTGTGCCGGCCGCCATCTAGCAAACCTGCACCGAACCGAGGGACCGAAGGTCGGCCGCCGAACGAGCTTCGTTCTCGCCGAAGCCGGCTGACGCCACCACCAGTTTGGTGGCCATGGCTTGAATGCGGGCACCGCACCTGGTCCCGGCCGCGGTGATCTGCGCATGCGCACCGTTCACCGCCACCGCGCTGGCCAGCGCGGACGGCGCAGCTACCGTCGGCGCGCTGCCGCCCGCGAGGCTCACCGCCAATGACTCACACCAGCCAGTTTCGGCAAGCAGACCATCCTCGGTGACCCGCAACTCCACGCGCGCAAGTTTAGGACCGATGCCCTATTCGCACAGTTCAGCCCGGCGCCCATTACCCTGAACCGGTGAATCTGGACGTCAATCAGGCCTCCATCCGCGAGGTGTGCGACGCGGGCCTGCTCGCGGGTGCGCTGACGATGGTCTGGCAGCGCGGAGAACTGCTGCAGGTCAATGAGATCGGCTACCGCGACATCGACGCGGGCCTGCCGATGCAGCGGGACACCGTGTTCCGCATCGCGTCGATGACCAAGCCGGTCACGGTCGCGGCGGTGATGAGCCTGGTCGATGAGGGCAAGCTGGCGCTGAAGGACCCGATCGTGCGGTGGGCGCCGGAGCTGGCCGACGTGCGGGTGCTCGACGACCCGCACGGCCCGCTGGACCGGACGCACCCGCTGGGCCGTGCCATCCTGATCGAGGACCTGCTCACCCACACCAGCGGCCTGGCCTACGGCTTCTCGGTGTCCGGGCCGATCGCCAAGGCCTACGTGCGGCTGCCCTTCAACCAGGGTCCGGACGCCTGGATGGCCGAGCTGGCCAAGCTGCCGCTGGTGCATCAGCCCGGTGACCGATTGACCTACAGCCATTCCATAGACCTCCTGGGCGTCATCGCTTCTCGTATCGAGGGCAAGCCGTTCAACGAGGTCCTCGACGAACGGGTCCTGGGCCCGGTGGGCATGCCCGACACCGGATTCTTCGTCTCCCCGGAAGGGCGCCGCCGCGCCGCGACCATGTATCGGCTCGACGGGCAGGGCCGGCTGCACCATGACGCGATGGGCCCGCCGCACATCAGGCCACCGTCCTTCTGCAACGCCGGCGGCGGGTTGTGGTCGACGGCCGACGACTACCTCCGGTTCGTGCGGATGCTGCTCGGCGACGGATCGATCGACGGCGTGCGGGTGCTCTCCCCCGAGTCCGCCCGGCTGATGCGAACCGACCGGCTCACCGACGATCAGAAGCGGCACTACTTCCTGGGGGCGCCGTATTGGGTCGGTCGCGGCTTCGGACTGAACCTGTCGGTGGTGACCGACCCGGCCCGGAGCGCACAGCTGTTCGGGCCGGGCGGGCTCGGAACGTTCAGCTGGCCCGGCGCATACGGCACGTGGTGGCAGGCCGACCCGACCGCCGATCTGGTTCTGCTGTATCTGGTCCAGAACCTGCCCGATATGTCCGCGGACGTTGCCGCGGCCGTCGCGGGCAACACGTCGTTGTCGAAACTTCAATCGGCACAACCGAAATTCGTCCGCCGCACCTATCAGGCGCTCGGGCTCTAGGGCCATGGTCGACTACCCGCCCGTCCGCATCACCGGGCAACGGCTGGTGTTGCGCCCACCGATGCTGGACGACGCGGGCGCGCTGTTCCAGCGGATCGCCCGCGATCCCGAGGTCACCAAGTATCTGCTGTGGGCGCCGCACCCCGACGTGGGGGCGACGCGGCGGGTCATCACCGAAAAGCTGAACGTCAGCGACGAGGAGCGGACCTGGGCGATCGCGCTGAAACACAGCGGCGAGCTCATCGGGCTGACCAGCTGCCGGCGCCCGGTGCCGCACTCGGTCGAGATCGGTTACTGCCTGGGACGGCGGTGGTGGGGCAAGGGTTACATGTCCGAGGTGCTCGACCTGCTGCTGACCGCGCTGAAAGCCGATCGCGGGGTGTATCGCGTCTGGGCATCGTGCAGCGTCGAAAACGCGCGCTCGGCACGACTATTGGAGCACGCCGGTTTCGTCCTGGAGGGCCGGCTCGGCCGCTACGCCGTCTTCCCCACCATGGGCCCCGAGCCGCAGGACAGCCTGCTCTACGCCAAGATCCTGCGCTAGATGGTTAATCGGCGCGAGCTATTGCGCCACCCGGGGAAGGGCGACGTCTTTGGGATCCCGGTGGGCAAAAATTACGGTCGCGCGGCCTCGGCCATTTCCCGCTGCGGCGGTGGCGGCGGTCGGTTGTCCAGGCCGGGCGGCAACAACCCGGTGGGCACCAACGGCGCCGCGGCCAGCGGGAACAAGCCGCACAGCGCCCAGGCGGCCGGGTACTCGGCCGCCGCGATCAGCGCACCGAACACCGGCGGTCCGGCTGCGGCCATCAGCCGCTGCGTGGTGTTCTGCAGGCCCAGCGCACGTCCGCTCCAGAACGGCCCGGCGAACTCCGTGATCGCGGTGGCCTCCAACCCGTTGTCGAGGACTGCGAGCACCGCGACGGCGAGCATCAGCAACACGGCGTACCCCGAACCCGTGCCGTCAGTGAGGGCGAGCACGAACAGGGTCAGGGCCGCGGCGATGGCGATGGTGCGGACCGGGCGCATACGCGAGCCGACGCGATCGGACCAGCGGCCCACCGCGATTCGGCCCACGGCGCCCAGCACCTGGGAGAGGGTGACCAGGCCGCCGGCGGCCGCCACCGACCAACCATGGCGATCCATCAGCCACACGAGCATGAACGTCACGGTCACCGTCTGCGGGATCATCAGCAGGCCGGCCACCGCGTGGATCCGCCACAACACGAACGAGCCGCGATACGGGCTGGCCAGTTCCTCCGCGGCCGCCGCCTTGCGGGATTTCCTTGGCGGATCGACGATTCCGATCACGCTAGCGACCGCCGCCACAGTGCACATCACCGCGAGGAACATCAGTCCCCGGTGCGGGCCGCTTTCGGCCAGCTCGGGAATAACCAACGCGCCCAAGGCGATTCCCAGCGGCTGCGCGGTTTGGCGGATGCCCATCGCCAGGCCGCGTTGCCGCGGCGGGAACCAGGCGGACACCAGTCGGCCGCCGGCGGTGTTGCAGCTCGCCGCGGCCATCCCGCCGATGAACAAAAAGACACCGATCATCGGCACCGAATGGGCCGACGCGGCGGCGTAGGCCGCGGTCGCGGTAAACACCGAGCCCGCCGTCAGCACGGTGCGCTCGCCGACCCGGTCCAGCACGTAGCCCCAGAAGACGAGCGTGACCACCATGCCCCAACTCGGCATCGACGACAGCAGGACGGCCACGGTCAGCGACATGCCGCGGCGCGCCTCGAACGAGGGAATCAGGAACGCCACACCGTTGATGAAAAGAAAAGAACTCGCCGTCACCCCCAACGAGACGGCCATGATTGACCACCGCGCACCCATTCAACAATGTTGCCACAGTGTTTGGCGGGCACCGGAAATCGCAGCGCCCGAAACTTATTGATTTCTAAGGTAATTCATAACCGTTATCTAATGTTGACGCGCAATGCGCCGGTACCTACGCCGGGTGCCGTGGGAGGATCACTACGTGACCGATGACGCGGCCAAACAAGCTTTGACGAAGGTGCCGGCGGTCACCCTGGGCTTTTGGGTGATCAAGATCCTCGCGACGACCCTGGGCGAGACGGGTGGCGACACCGTCACGATGACGCTGAATTGGGGCTACGCCGCCGGCGTCACGCTGTTCGGCGTCGCGCTCGTCGTCCTGGTCGCGGCGCAGATCTTCGCCGAGCAATTCCACGCGAGCCTGTACTGGGCCACGATCGTGGCGTCGACGACGTTCGGCACGACGCTGGCCGATTTCGCCGACCGACAACTGGGCATCGGCTACACGGGCGGATCGCTGCTGCTGTTGGGTCTCCTGCTGGCGACGCTGGGGCTTTGGCGCTGGTCGCAGGGAACGGTGTCGGTGAGCACCGTTTCGACCCCGAAGGTCGAGGCGTTCTACTGGGCGACGATCACGTTCTCCCAGACGCTGGGCACCGCGCTCGGCGACTGGCTCGCCGACACCCGCGGTTTCGGCTACGAGCGCGGTGCGCTGGTGTTCGGCGCGGCCCTGCTGGTGGTCGTGGCCCTGTACTACTGGACCGGCGTGTCGCGGGTGGTCCTGTTCTGGGTCGCCTTCATCCTGACCAGGCCGCTGGGCGCGACCGTCGGCGACTTCATCGACAAGCCCGTCGCCGACGGCGGGCTGGCCCTAAGCCGTCCGCTGGCCTCGGCGGTCATCGCCGCGATTCTCGTCGCGCTGATCGTCATCCTGCCGCAGCGTCCGGGGCGCCATCCCGGCCAGCCGCACGACGGCGCGGCGGCGGAAACCGCCTGATTCACAGGGCTTCCCAGCGGATTCCCAGCGACGCGCGCCTAGGCTGGACTCGTCATGGGAAAGTTGACGAAATTCATCAGCAAAATCCTGATCGGCGTTGCCATTTGCGTGGGCGCCGGCGTCGTCGGATCGGCCACGGCCGGCGCCGACCCCAGCGTCTTCAGCGCCCTCAGCTGCAGCTGCCAACAGGCGGCACCCACCGGCAGCCCGGCCCCTCAGGACGCGATAGCCCGGGGAATCCGGCAGGGCCTGTCCGACTTGCCGGCCGTGTCCGGCTAGAGCCGCTCAGGCGCCCCCGGTCACCGGCTGCGCGACGGCATCGCCGTTGCGCGCTGCAGCGTCGGCCGGCAGCTCGAAGACCGGGTACGCCGAACCGACCGCGGCCGTCGCCGCGTTGCGCTGGGCCTCCATTCGCGCCAGCGCGGCGTCGGTGAAGACCGACAGCCCCAGGTCGGGGTTGTAGCCGTGGATCTCCTTGACGTCGAGCTGGGCCAGGAAATAGACGATCTCCTTGGACACCACCTGACCCGGGACCAGCACCGGGAAGCCGGGCGGGTAGGGCACCACGAACGTGGTGGACACCAGCGTCCGGCCCTCCGCGAGCCGCCGGCCCGCCATGCCGATCAGCACGTGTTCGCGGTCCGACTCCTCGTATCCCGCATAGAAGGCCGACCGCATGTCCCCGAACATGCAGGCGTCGACAGGGCGGAACGCCATGTCGAATTCGCTGAAGTCCGGCAGGTGCGGCAGGTCCTCGGTGATCTCCTCGACCCGGCGCTGCTGCAGGGCGCGGTCGTCCTTGCCGCCGATGCTCTGGCTGCGCTCGAAGTCGGTCGCGATGCGGCGCAGCACGTCGAGCAGGTAGTGCACGCTCGACCAGGTGACCCCGATGGTGAAGATCAGCAAAACGCTGTTGATGGACGTTTTGTTGATCTGAATTCCGAACCGCTCCATCAGGATCTTCTCGCGGAAGTCGTAGCCGTTCATGCCGGTCTTGCCGATGAACAGCGTGACGCGCGTCGCGTCCAGCACGAACTGGTCCGACCGCCACGCCTCGTTCCACTCGGCCAGGGCGCCCTGCCGGACCTCGCGGTACGAGCTGACGCACGACGCGCGGAACTCGTCGGGGACGAGGTCCGACTCGTCGAGAATGCGGAACCACTTGCCGATCAGGCGGTCCTTGCGCACGCGGTGCCGGAAGACCAGCGCCATGTTGTAGGTGTTGCGCACCAGCTCGAAGCCCTCTATGTCGACCTGCCGGCGCGCCAGGTCCAGCGACGCCAGCAGCTGCTGGTTCGGCGACGTCGAGGTGTGGGTCAAGAACGCCTCGACGAACGCGTCGCGGGTGAGCGCCTTGAAGTCCTGGTCGCGGACGTGCACCATCGACGCCTGCCGAAACGCCGAAAGCGACTTGTGCGTGGAATGCGTGGCATAAACCCGGACCCGCGCCTTCGCGGGGTCGGGGAGCAGCGGCCGATCGACCCACTCCGAGCGGTCGACCCCTTCCATCTCCGCGGCCCAATTCCGGTATTCCGCAGCGTATTCCGGCGACGCCAGCATCTGCTCGAGGCGTTCCGCGGACACCATCGCGGTGCGCTGCCGCGCCCACGGCACCGCCGTCGCGAACGCGTACCACGCCTCGTCCCACAAGAAGCAGATGTCCGGCTTGATCGCCAGCACCTCCTCCATCACCCGGCGCGGGTTGTAGACGACGCCGTCGAAGGTGCAGTTGGTGAGCAACAGCATTCGGACCCGGTGCAGCTGGCCGGCCGCCTCGAGGTCCAGCAGCGCCTTCTTGATCGTGTGCAGCGACACGGCACCGTAGATCGCGTACTCGGGCAGCGGGTAGGCGTCCAGGTACAGCGGGTAGGCCCCGGCGAGCACCAGCCCGTAGTGGTGCGACTTGTGGCAGTTGCGGTCGATCAGCACGATGTCGCCCGGGCGCGTGAGCGCCTGCACGACGATCTTGTTGGCGGTGGACGTCCCGTTGGTGACGAAGTAGGTGTGGTTGGAGTTCCAGGTCACCGCGGCCTTGTCCATCGCCTTCTTGATGTTGCCGTGCGGGTCCAGCAGCGAGTCCAGGCCCCCAGAGGTGCTCGAGGTCTCGGCCATGAAGATGTTGCGGCCGTAGAACTCGCCCATGTCCTGCAGGGACTTCGAGTTGAAGATGCTGGCGCCGCGCGCGACGGGCAGCGCGTGGAACTGGCCGACCGGTGCCCCCGCGTAGGCGCACAGGGCATCGAAAAACGGTGTGGCGAAACGGTTTCGCAGGCCGGCGAGCACGGTGCTGTTCAGGTCGGTGACGTCGTTGAGCCGGTAGAACGTTCGGTCGTAGACGTCGGGTTCGTCCTCGGTCTCCGCGGCGATCGACTCGTCGGTGAGCAGGTACAGGTCGATGTGCGGCCGCAGCTCCCGCATCCATTCGGCGCACTCGACCCAGTCCTGCGTGTCCGTCGTCAGGGCATCCTCGCAGGCGGCGCCCAGCAGCGTGGTCATCAGCGGCACCCGGTCGTGCGAGCGCAGCGGCAGGTCGTGGCGGATGATCGCGGCCTGGATCTCGCCGTTCAGCGCGACCGCGGTGATGGCGTCCTCGATGCTGCCCACCACCAACAGCTCGTACTGCACGTCGTCGGACGGGGTGCGCAGCGCCCGCAGGCACTCCGCCAGGCTGTCGGGCGCCGTCGACGGGGCGTCGTCGGCGAGCAGCACGGTGTAGAACTGCTGCTGCTTGGCGCGGGCCACCAATTCCTGCTCGGCCAGCGGCGCGGAGGTGTCGAAGAGCCCGGCGCGGTCGCCGTATTCACTCAACAGGCGTACCGCCAGCGACACCTCCTCGCTGAGGCGCACCGTCGAAAGGCCCTCGAGGTGGGCGCGAAACGTCGCGAGGTTGGCCGCGCCGGGGTACAACCAGTACCGCTCGTAGGCGGCGATGCGGTCCATCAGGCGCTTCACCCGGGCGATGTCGTGGGTCTTGTCCAGCCCGGCGAGGTCGACGTCGCGCAGGTGACGGCACGCGTCGTCGAGCAGGTTCCAGGTGTCGACGCGCGTGTACGACGGGTTGGCGACCGCCGCGAGCGCGGACACACGAAGTCGTCGCGGCCGGGCAGTTTCTGGACTCATCTCGTCACCCTCTTCACATCAGTGCAGCTCGTACCGTTGTCCGTGTGTGTGTGGCAAGACATTTGGGGCGCGCTGTCCTGCCGCATGCTGACGCGATCGCCCCGTTCGCGGATCTCGGTGGTTCGCCTCATAGCCAGCAGCATCCCATCGGTAGCCGCTATTGTGGCCCGTTTCGAGGTCAGGGATCCAGCTCGTCGTCGGCATCAACGACGCGCCGATTTGCCCTGGAGTCCATCCAGCGCAGCACCGGAAGCTCCCGGCTGCGCGCCGGCAGTTCGGTGACGTCGGTCAGCGAGCGCACCACGGCCTGCGTCAGGCCCATGATGGCCGCCATCACCGGCAGCAGCGGCTGCAGCGGCCGGGCCGCCGACCGGACGGTGCTGATGCGCCGGGCCACGATCAGGCGTTCGATCGAGTGATACAGCCAGGCGCCGACGCCCAGCGCGTAGATCGCCAGCGCCGAGGCGACGACGGTCCACCCGTAGGCGGCGCACACGATGGCGCCCAGCACCACCGTCGCGGCCAGGAAGGCGGCGACGGCCACCCGCAGCTCCAACCGGGTCATGGTTCTTTCCGGACCGCCTTGGCCGCCGCGCGGATCTGCGGGGTCACCAGCATGACCTGGCCGAGAACCCCGTTGACGAAGCCCGGCGACTCGTCGGTGGACAGCTCCTTGGCCAGCTGCACGGCCTCGTCCACGACGACGGGCTCGGGGACGTCGTCGGAGTAGAGCAGCTCCCACACCGCGACCCGCAGGATGGCCCGGTCCACCGCCGGCAGCCGGTCCAGCGTCCAGCCCTGCAGGTGCGTGCTGATCAGGTCGTCGATGTGGGCGATGTGCTCGCCCACCCCCCGGGCCGCGGCGGCCGTGTACGGATACAGCGCCGACACGTCGGGGTTCGCCTCGGCCAGCGCGGTCCGGACGTCGACGACCTCCACCGGGGTCAGCCCCCGGGCCTCGGCCTCGAACAGCAGGTCGACGGCGCGCTTGCGCGCCAGATGGCGTCCCCTAGCAGCCATGGGGCCGGCTCACGCGTTGACGCGGCCCAGGTAGCTGCCGTCGCGGGTGTCCACCTTGAGCTTGTCCCCGGTGTTGATGAAGAGGGGCACCTGGATCTCCGCGCCGGTCTCGACGGTGGCGGGCTTGGTGCCCGCGCTGGACCGGTCGCCCTGCAGGCCGGGCTCGGTGTGGGTGACCTCCAGCTCGACGGACACCGGCAGCTCGAGGTACAGCGGCGCCCCGTTGTGGAACGCCACCTGCACGGGCAGGCTCTCGAGGAGGAACCGGGCGGCGTCGCCGACCAGGGACTCCGGCAGGTGGTGCTGCTCGTAGTCCTGGCTGTCCATGAACACGAAGTCCGAGCCGTCGCGGTACAGGTAGGTGGTGTCGCGCCGGTCGACGGTGGCGGTTTCCACCTTGACGCCGGCGTTGTACGTCTTGTCGACCACCTTGCCGGACAGCACGTTTTTCAGCTTGGTGCGCACGAAGGCCGGCCCCTTGCCGGGTTTGACGTGCTGGAACTCGACGATCTGCCATAGCTGGCCGTCGATCTCCAGCACCAGTCCGTTCTTGAAGTCGGCAGTCGATGCCACGGCGGTGTATCTCCTCAGGGATGGCAGTTCACGCGAACTTCGCTGTCGGTTCGCCCCATGCAGATTACCCGCGCCGCGGCCCCGGCCCGCACCGTGCGCCAGTGATCGCGCGCACCCCGGCCCCTAGAGGGCGACCAGGATATTCAGCGCGATGTCGATCGTCGGCAGCACGAAAACAAAGAAGAATGCGGTCGAAAAGGCGATGGCTTGGCGAATCAGCGGAAGCAGAAATCCCGCCAATTGATTGAGCATCTGTTCGAAAGTGGTGAGGGCGCCGGCGAAGAAATTCTGCACATCGCCCCATAGGGCGGAGATGGCGCCGGTAATCGATTCCGCGGGCGCGGCCGCGGGTGGCAGCAACGCGGCGTTGGCGGCCTCGGCGGCCGCATACGATCCCGCGCCCCTGGCCAACTGCTGGACGAACTGCTCCTGCGCCGCCGCCGCCTGACCGGCCTGCGCCTGGTAGTGCTCGGCGTGCCGGGCGAAGAAGTTCGCGATGGTCACCGACACCTCATCGGCGGCCGCGGGCAGCACCGCGAGGGTCGGGGCGGCCGCCGCGATGTGCGCGGCGCTGAGATTCGAGCCGATGCCTGCCAAATCCGTTGCCGCGGAGGCGATTACCTCCGGCGCCGCGGTCAAATACGACATGTCGGCTCTCGCACCCGGTCAGCCTAGCCTGCCGGTGCGCGCGCGAAAACTTAACAAATGGCCAACTTTGGGCGTCGCGTCCGGCCAACTTTGTAGGGAAATCCCTAATTGAACGCCCAGTCCCCCGATCGCTAGCGTCGCCGCCAACGGGTTTGGGGCAACTGGGAGGTAGGCATGTCGTTTGTCATTGCGGCGCCGGAGTTCATGTCGTCGGCCGCATCGGATCTGGCAAACATCGGCTCGGCGCTCGATGCCGCCCACGCCGCGGCCGCGGTCCCGACGTCCAACGTGCTGGCGGCCGCCGGCGACGAGGTGTCGGCAGCCATCGCGTCAATATTCGGGGCGCACGGGCAGGCCTACCAGGCGCTCAGCGCCCAGGCCGCACAGTTCCACCAGCAATTCGTCGGGCTGATGAACGCCGGGGTGGCGCAGTACGCCGGCGCCGAGGCCGCCAACGCCAACCCGCTGCAGACCCTCGAGCAGGACATCCTCGCGGTGATCAACGAGCCCACCGAGATACTGCTGGGACGCCCGCTGATCGGCAACGGCGCCAACGGGATCACCAACGCTCAGGGCGTCGGCACCCCCGGCCAGGCCGGCGGGATCCTGTGGGGCAACGGCGGCGCCGGCGGCAACAGCACGGCCGGCGGAGTGGCCGGCGGCGCCGGCGGTGCCGCCGGGCTGTTCGGTCGCGGCGGCGCCGGCGGCACCGGCGGCCAAGCCGCGAACGGCGGGGCCGGCGGGGCGGGCGGCCTCATCTACGGAGGCGGCGGCAACGGCGGCGCGGCCGGGGGTTCGGCCGGGTCCGGCGGCGTCGGCGGCGCCGGCGGGTCGGCGGGCCTGTTCGGCAGCGGCGGCCTCGGCGGCGCCGGAGGCGGCGGCGCCCACGGCGACGGGGGCGCCGGCGGCGCCGGCGGCAACGGGGGCCTGCTCTACGGCAACGGCGGCGGGGGCGGCATCGGCGGCGACAGCGCCCAGGGCAACGGCGGCGCCGGAGGCGGCGGCGGGCACGGCGGCCTGGTCGCCGGCAACGGCGGCGCGGGCGGGGCCGGCGGTGGAGCCGGCGACCAGGGCAGCCCGCACGGCGGCGCCGGCGGCAACGGCGGCGCCGCCGGGGCGCTGTTCGGCGACGGCGGAGTCGGCGGCCAGGGCGGCGTCGCCCTCAACGGCGGCCACGGCGGCAACGGCGGCGACGCCGCCCTCTTCGGCTCCGGCGGTGGCGGTGGCAACGGCGGCAACAGCGACGGCGGTGGCGGCGCCGGCGGCGCCGGCGGCAACGCCAAGCTGGTCGGCAACGGCGGCAACGGCGGCAACGGCGGGACCGGCTTCACCAACGGCCAAGGCGGCCCCGGAGGTGCTGGTGGGCTGTTGAACGGCGCCCACGGGGCCAACGGCACCAGCTAGCTGAGAATGGCCAGTTCCTTGGGGAACCGCGTCAGCAGTTCGGGGCCGTGCCCGTCGGCGCCGTCCGGCACGACGAGGGTGTCCTCGATGCGCACGCCGCCACGGCCGGGCAGGTAGACGCCGGGCTCCACGGTGACCACCGACCCCGCCAGCAGCGTGCCGGCGGACGTGGCGCCGATTCCGGGCGCTTCGTGGATCTGCAGGCCCACCCCATGCCCCAGGCCGTGGCCGAACTGCTCGCCGTAGCCGGCGTCGGCGATCAGCTGGCGCGCGGCGCCGTCCACCTCGCGCAGGTTGGCGCCCGGCTTCAGGGCCTCGCGGCCGGCGCGCTGCGCCTCGGCGACCAGCTGGTAGATCTCCAGCTGCCAGTCGGCGGCCCTGCCCAGCACGAAGGTGCGGGTCATGTCGGAGTGGTAGCCGGCGACCAGGGCGCCGAAGTCGATCTTGACGTAGTCGCCCTCGGCCAGCACCGCGTCGGTCGGGCGGTGGTGCGGGATCGCCGAATTCGGCCCGGCGGCCACGATCGTCTCGAACGAGATCGCGTCCGCGCCGTGGTCGAGCATCAGCGACTCCAGTTCGCGGCTCACCTCGCGTTCGGTGCGCCCGGGCCGCAGGCCGCCGCGCGCCACCAGATCGGCCAGCGCGGCGTCGGCCGCCTCGCAGGCCAGGCGCAGCAGCGCGACCTCGCCGGCGTCCTTGACCTCGCGCAACGCCTCGACGGTCCCTGCGGCCCGCACCAATTCGGTCGAAGCCTTGCGCTCCTCGATCTCGCCGGTCAGCGCGTCGAAGCCGTCGACGGTGACCACGTTGCTCTCGAAGCCCAGCTTGCCGACGGCGGCGTCGGCGGCCCGGCCCGCCAGGTACCGCCCGACCGCGCGCTCGATGGCGACCTCGAGGTCGGGCGCCTGCGCGGCGGCCTGGGTGCGGTACCGGCCGTCGGTGGCCAGCACGGGGTCGCGGTCGTCGGCAAACACCAGCAACGCGCCGTTCGATCCGGAGAAACCGGACAGATACCGCACGTTGACCAGGTCCGTGACCAGCATCGCGTCCAGCCCGCTGGCCCCGATCTGCGCTTTCAGCTTGTCTCGGCGCTGGGAATGTGTCACGACCCTTGACGGTACTCGCTAGGCTTTCCCTTCATGAGGAACTGGATCCTGCGCGGATTGGTGTTCGCCGCCGCGATGGTCGTCGTCCGTTTGATACAAGGTGCGTTGATCAACGCGTGGCAAACACAGGCCGGGTTGATCAGCATCGTGCTGCTGCTCCTGTTCGTGATCGGCGTCGTCGTGTGGGGGGTGCTCGACGGTCGGGCGGACGCCACGGCGCAGCCCGATCCGGACCGCCGCCAGGACCTGGCCATGACGTGGCTGCTGGCCGGCCTGCTGGCCGGCATCCTCAGCGGCGCCGTCGCCTGGCTCATCGCGCTGGCCTACACGGGGCTGTATACCGGGGGCCTGATCAACGAGGTGACGACGTTCGCGGCGTTCACCGCGCTGCTCGTCTTCCTGCCGGGGATCATCGGTGTGGCCGTGGGCCGCTGGCGCATCGACCGCAACCCGCCGCCCCGCCCGCACGAGCCGGGCGACGAGCGGGCCGACACCGACGTCTTCTCGGCCGTCCGCGGCGACGAGGCACCGACGGGCGAGATACCGGCGCAGACGGCCCCGGGTGTGCAGGCCGAGGAACGCACCGGTTCGGTCGCGACCGCCGAGCGCGACGCGCCCACGGAAGTCATCCCGACGGGCCAAGACGACGCCAAGACGGAGGTCATCCGCACCGACGACGCGAGGCACACCAAGCCGGGCTCCGAGCCGGAAAAAGGTTAACCCGCGTCGGCCAGGTAGCGCAGGGCGAGCAGGTAGCCCTGGACGCCAAGCCCGACGATCACCCCGGTCGCGACCGGGCTGATGTAGGAGTGCCGCCGAAACTCCTCGCGGGCATGCACATTGGAGATGTGCACCTCGATCAGCGGCGCACTCAGGTCGGCGCACGCGTCGCGCAGCGCCACCGAGGTGTGGGTCAGGCCGCCGGCGTTGAGGATCACCGGTTCGCCGGCATCGGCCGCCAGGTGAATCCAGTTCAGCAGCTGTGCTTCGTTATCGCTTTGCCGCACAACGACTTTGAGGCCGAGAGCGGCGGCTTCGCGTTCGATCAGCACCGTCAGTTGTTCGTGCGTGGTGTCGCCGTACACGTCGGGGTCGCGGCGGCCCAGCCGGCCCAGGTTCGGGCCGTTGATGACATTCACCGTCATAACGCCTCCAACCCCGAGTAGGCCGCGGCCAGCAGCGACGGGTCGGGTCCCGTCAACCGGCCCGGCTTCCCGAGCCCGTCGAGGACGACGAACCGAAGCACGCCGGCACGGGTTTTCTTGTCCCCTGCCATGTATTCCAGCAACTGCGGCAACGCGTCGGCGTCGTAGGTGACCGGCAGTCCGAGCGAGGTCAGGATGCTGCGGTGCCGCGCCGCGGTGTCGTCGTCCAGCCGGCCGGCGAGGCGGGCCAGCTCCGCGGCGAACACCAGGCCCACCGACACCGCGGCGCCGTGGCGCCACCGGTAGTGCTCCCGGCGCTCGATCGCGTGCGCCAAAGTGTGTCCGTAGTTGAGGATTTCGCGCAGCTCCGACTCCTTCTCGTCGGCGGCGACGACCTCGGCCTTGACGGCGATCGCGCGCCGGATCAGTTCCGGCAGCACGTCGCCCGCGGGATCCAGCGCGGACTGCGGGTCGGCCTCGATGAGGTCGAGGATCACCGGGTCGGCGATGAACCCCGCCTTCACCACCTCGGCCATCCCGGCGACGAGTTCGTTGCGCGGCAACGTCTTCAGCGTCTCCAGGTCGACGAGGACGGCCAGTGGCTGATGGAACGCGCCGACCAGGTTCTTGCCGGCGTCGGTGTTGATGCCGGTCTTGCCGCCGACGGCCGCGTCGACCATGCCGAGCAACGTGGTGGGGACGTGCACGATGTCGACGCCGCGCAGCCAGGTCGCGGCCGCGAAACCGGCGACGTCGGTGGCGGCGCCGCCGCCCAGGCTGACCAGGGCGTCCTTGCGGCCGATCCCGATGCGGCCCAACACCTCCCAGATGAATCCGACGACGGGCAGGTCCTTGCCCGCCTCGGCGTCCGGGATCTCGATGCGGTGTGCGTCAATCCCCTTGTCGGCCAGGCGGCTTCGGATCTCCTCGGCGGTGTCGGCCAGGACCGGCTGATGCAGGACGGCGACGCGGTGCCGCCCGGACAGTAGGTTCTCCAGCTGGCCGAGCAGGCCGGTGCCGATCACCACCGGATACGGTTCTTCGACGGCCACGTGCACGGTGACCGGGGCGGCGGTCATGTGGTGGCCCCGCTCGTCGTCTCCAACCGGCTGAGGATGTTGCGGACCACCGCGCCGGGATTGCGGCGGTTGGTGTCGACCTGGATGGTCGCGACGCGCCGGTACAGCGGGACGCGTTTGGCCATCAGCTCGCGGTATTTCTCGGCGCGGTCCGGCCCGGCCAGCAGCGGGCGCACGGCGGTCCCGCCGGTGCGCCGCACCCCCTCGCGCGCGCCGATCTCCAGGTAGATGACCGTGTGCCCGGTGAGCGCCTCGCACACGCCGGGGCTGGTGACGGCTCCGCCGCCGAGCGAGAGGACGCCGTCGTGGTCGGCCAGCGCCGCGCGCACGACCTGTTCCTCGATGCGGCGGAACTCCTGCTCCCCGTCGGTGGCGAAGATGTCGGCGATGCTGCGTCCGGTCTGCTGCTCGATCGCCGCGTCGGTGTCGAGCAGGCCAACCCCGAGCGCCTTGGCCAGCCGCCGCCCGATGGTGGACTTGCCGGAGCCCGGCAGCCCCACGAGCACCGCCTTGGGGGGCATCATGCGGTACCGCGCGCGGCGGGCGATTCCCGATCGGCGACCGCGCGCTGGTAGGACTCGACGTTGCGGCGGGTTTCGGTCAGCGAGTCGCCGCCGAACTTTTCCAGCGCCGCGCGGGCCAGCACCAGCGCGACCATGGTCTCGACCACGACGCCGGCGGCCGGCACCGCGCACACGTCCGAGCGCTGATGGATCGCGACGGCCTCGTCGCCGGTCGCCATGTCGACGGTGGCCAGGGCCCGCGGGACGGTGGAAATGGGCTTCATCGCGGCGCGCACCCGCAGCGGCTGGCCGTTGGTCATGCCGCCTTCCAGCCCGCCGGCGCGGTTGGTCGAGCGGACGACACCGTCGGGCCCGGGGTACATCTCGTCGTGGGCGCGGCTGCCGCGGCGACGGGCGGTCTCGAAGCCGTCGCCGATCTCGACGCCCTTGATCGCCTGGATGCCCATCACGGCGGCGGCGAGCTGGCTGTCCAGCCGGTTGTCGCCGCTGGTGAACGAGCCCAGCCCGACCGGCAGGCCCAGCGCCACCACCTCGACGACGCCGCCGAGGGTGTCGCCGTCCTTCTTGGCCGCCTCGATCTCGGCGATCATGGCTTCCTCGGCCGCCTTGTCGAACGCGCGGACCGGGCTGTCGTCGATCGCGGCCAGGTCCTCCGGGCGTGGCGGCGGACCGTCGTAGGGCTTTGACGGGCCGATGGCGATGACGTGCGAGAGCACCTCGACGCCGAGCGCCTGACGCAGGAACGAGCGGGCCACGGTCCCGGCGGCCACCCGCGCCGCGGTCTCGCGGGCGCTGGCCCGCTCCAGCACCGGCCGGGCGTCGTCGAAGCCGTACTTCAACATGCCCGCGTAGTCGGCGTGGCCGGGCCGCGGCCGGGTCAGCGGTTCGTTGCGGGCGCTGTTCGTCAGTTCGGCCGGGTCCACCGGGTCGGTGGCCATCACGGTTTCCCACTTCGGCCACTCGGTGTTGCCGATCTCGATCGCGATCGGCCCGCCCAGGGTGACGCCGTGGCGGATCCCGGACAGGATGGTCACCGCGTCGCGCTCGAACTTCATCCGCGCGCCGCGACCGTAGCCCAGGCGGCGGCGAGCCAGCTGATCGGCGATTTCGTTGGACGTGACGCCGACGCCGGCAACCATGCCTTCCACCACGGCCACCAGCGCGCGACCATGGGATTCTCCGGCGGTGATCCAGCGCAACACCCGGCCATTCTCCCATGCGCTCAACCGAGCAAGGCCAACCCCGCCGCGCCCGCGGTGGCCAGGCACATCGACGGGCCATGCGGCACGGTCCGCGCGCCGCGCCACCACGCGACCAGGCCCGCCAGCGCGGTCAGCAGCGGCGCCGCCAGCGCCGCGAGGAACCACACGTCGGGCCCGAAACAGCCGGCTAGGCCGCCCAGCCCGGCCGCCAGCTTGACGTCACCGGCCCCCATCGCCGCGGGCGCGACGAGGTGCACCAGCAGGTAGGTACCGGTCAGCGCCGCCGCGCCGGCCAGCGCCGGCTGCCCGTGGCCGGTCAGGGCGGCCGCCAGCAGGATGCCAACAGCCCCGGGCAGCGTCAGCAGGTTGGGCAGCCGGCGCCGCCGGATGTCGAAGACGCTCAGCGCGCCCATCCACAGCAACACCACCCCGGCCGCCACGTTCGGCACGCTAGCGCAGCGCCGCCTCCATCGCCGCTCGCGGCGCGGGCAGCCCGGTGAACTGTTCCACCTGGGAAAACGCCTGGTGCAGCAGCATCTGCAGACCGTCGATCACCCGGCCGCCCGCCGCGGCCACCGCGGCGGCCAGCGGCGTCGGCCACGGGTCATAGACGGCGTCCAGCAGGACCGGGATCGCGGCGAACGCGCCCGCGTACCGCGCGGCCACCTCCGCGGGGATGGTGCTGACCAGCACCTCCGCGCCCGCCACCTCGTCGGGCAACTGGGCGCTGTCCAGGCCGCAGAACCGCGTCTCGACGCCGACGCGGACGCCGAGATCCACCAGCCGGGCGGCCTTGTCCGGATCCCGCGCCACCACCGTGACCCCGGCGACGCCGAGCTCGGCCAGGCCGACGACGGCCGCCGGCGCGGTGCCCCCCGATCCACAGACCAGCGCCCATCCAGAGGCCGATCCGACGGCGCCGGAGACCCCGTCGACGTCGGTGTTGTCGGCCCGCCACCCCGCCGGCGTGCGCACCAGCGTGTTGGCCGCGCCGACCAGGGCCGCGCGCTCGGTGCGCTCGTCAGCGAAGCGCAGCGCGGCGAATTTGCCCGGCATGGTCACCGACACCCCGACCCATTCCGGCCCGAAACCGCCGACCACGCCGGGCAGCTCCTCGGCGCCGCAGTCGATGCGCTCGTAGGTCCAGTCGTCCAGCCCCAGCGCCCGATACGCGGCCAGGTGCAGGTCGGGGGACTTCGAATGGGCGATCGGGCGTCCGAGCACCCCCGCCTTTCTAGCGGGGCGTGCTGTCGAGGACACCGTTGTGCTTAGCCAGCTCGATATTGGCCAGATGCTGCTGATAATCCTTCGTGAACAGCGTCGTGCCCTGGGCATCGATCGTGACGAAGTACAGCCAGTCCCCCGGCTCCGGATGCTCGGCGGCGCGCAGCGCGTCCACCCCGGGCGAACAGATCGCCGTGGCCGGCAGCCCCTGGGACACGTAGGTGTTCCAGGGCGTCTTCTGGGCGCGGTCGGCGTCGGTGGTGGCGACCTCGCGGCGGTCCAGCGGATAGTTCACGGTCGAGTCGAATTCCAGCGTGTGGTGGGCGTGCAGGCGGTTGTAGATCACCTGCGCCACCTTCGGGAAGTCCTGGGTGTTGGATTCCTGCTGCACCAGCGACGCGACCACCAGGATGTCGTAGGGCGACAGCCCCCTCGCCTGCGCGGAATCCTGCAGGCCCGACTTCGTGTACTCCACGGCGCCCGCGCTGATCAGGCTCGTCAGGATGCTCTCCGCCGACGACGCGGGGTCGACGTTGAAGGTCCCCGGCGCGATCAGGCCCTCGATCCGGCGATGGTCCTTGCCCAGCTCGGTGACCGGCTCGACGGCCCACGGCGGCACCGCCAGCGTCGTGGGCGCGCTGTTGGACGCCGCGGCGCGCAGGTCGTCCACCGAGACGCAGCGCTTGTCGCCGTCGAGGTCCACGCAGGTTGCGCGGGAGATCAACGAAAAGATGCCGGGATTCACCTTGTTGGTCTTCATGTCGGTGGTGTCGTCGAGCTGACGGCCCTCCGGGATAACCAGTCGCCCCACCCGGTTGTTCGGGTCGGCCAACCGCGCGACGGCGTTGGCCGCCGGGATCTCCGTGCGCATCCGGTAGTAGCCGGGCTGGATCGAGTTGATCGCGGCGTTGCCGTGCGCGGCGTTGACGAACGCCCGCACTGTGGCGACCACTCCCTGGCTGTGCAGCGTCTCGCCGACCATGGTCGTCGAGTCACCGTCCTGCACGTGAATCACGATGTCGCGCTTGCCGTCTCCGCTGAAGTCGTCACCGGAGCCGACCACCGTGTTCCACAGCCGGGTGCCGACGAAGACCACCACGACCGCGACCACGACCAGCGTCGCGAGGGCGATCCGGCCAACGAAGCGCTTGCGCCGCTTGCGCTGTGCTGCCCGGTTGCGGGCAACCCGGCTCATTCGGCGCCGTGGCGCCCCAACCGCTTCCGGCTCGGCGCGCTGGCCGCGGGCGCTGTCAACCATCGCCGACCCCTCCGCTGGCCGCGCGGCGCTGGTCGAGCCAGCTCTGCAGGATCGCCACCGCCGCGGCCTGGTCGATCACCGCGCGCTGCTGCCGGGCCCGGACCCCCGCGGCGCGCAGGGACCGCTGGGCGCTGACGGTGGTCAGGCGCTCGTCGGCCAGCCGCACCGGTGTGGGGTCGATCCGCCGGGCCAGCGTCTCGGCCAGCTCGATCGCGTCCACCGCCGACGGCCCGGTGCGGTCGGCCAGCGTGCGCGGCAGCCCGACGATCACCTCGACGGCCTCCAGCTCGGCGGCCAGCTCGGCCAGCCGGCGCACGTGCTTGCCGGAACGGTCGCGGCGCACCGTCTCCACCGGGGTGGCCAGGATGCCGTCCGGGTCGCTGGCAGCCACGCCGATCCGCACGCTGCCCACGTCGATGCCGAGCCTGCGACCTCGCCCTGGGTCCTGATCGGGGTCGCCGGGCCGGTCGGGGAGGCGGTGCTGTGTCAAGACCACTCAACCGACCCGCGCGATCGCTGCGATCTGGGCGCGAACCGCCTCAAGCGCCGCGTCGATGCCGGTCGGGTCCTTTCCGGAGCCCTGCGCCAGGTCGGCCTTGCCGCCGCCGCGGCCGTCCACGGCCCCGGCCAGCGGCTTGATCAGCTCGTTGGCGCGGATGCCGAGGTCCTGGGCCGCGGCGTTGGCGGCGATCGCATACGGCACGCTGTTGCCCTCACCCTCAGAGATGAGCGCCACGACCGCCGGATCGCTGCCCAGCTTGCCCCGGATGTCGCCGACCAGGGAGCGCAGGTCGGCCGCCGTCATCCCGCTCGACATCCGCTGCGCCACCACACGCACGTTACCGATGCGCTCGGCGCCGGCCGCGGCGTTGGTCGCGGCGGCCCGCGCGCCCGCGAGCCGGGCGCGCTCCAATTCCTTCTCGGCGGCCTTGAGGCGCTCCACCAGGTTGGCGACCCGGGCCGGCACCTCCTCGGACGGCACCTTCAGCGACGACGCCAGCCCGGCCATCAGCGCGCGCTCCTTGGACAGGTGGCGGAAGGACTCCAGCCCGACGTAGGCCTCCACGCGGCGGACCCCGGACCCGATCGACGACTCGCCCAGGAGGGTCACCGGACCGATCTGCGCCGAGTTGTGCACGTGCGTCCCGCCGCACAGCTCGAGGGAGAACGGCCCGCCGATCTCCACCACCCGCACCTCGTCGGGGTAGGCCTCGCCGAAGAGCGCCATCGCCCCCATCGCCTTGGCCTTCTCCAGCTTCTCGGTGAAGGTGTGCACCTCGAAGTCGGCCTGCACGGCCTGGTTGGTGACCTCTTCGATCTGGGTGCGCTGGTCCTCGCTCAGCGGCCCCTGCCAGTTGAAGTCGAAACGCAGGTAGCCCGGCCGGTTCAGCGATCCCGCCTGAACGGCGTTGGGCCCCAGCACCTGTCGCAGCGCGGCGTGCACCATGTGGGTGCCCGAGTGTCCCTGGGTGGCGCCGCGGCGCCAATCCGGATCCACGGCGGCGACGACGGTGTCACCCTCCACGAACTCCCCGGACTCGACGTTGACCCGGTGCACCCAAAGGGTTTTGGCGATCTTCTGCACGTCGGTGACGGCCGCGCGGGCGCTCCCGCCCGCGCCGGTTCCGCTGATGCTGCCCTCGTCGGCGATCTGCCCGCCCGACTCCGCGTACAGCGGGGTGCGGTCCAGCACCAGCTCGACGCGCTCGGCCCCGTCGGCTCCGTGCGCGACGACCGGCACCCGCTTGCCGTCCACGAAGATGCCCAAAATCCTTGCCTCGGAGGTCAACTCGTCGAAGCCGGTGAACTCGGTGGGCCCGGCGTCGACGAGCTCGCGGTAGGCGCTCAGGTCGGCGTGCGCGTGCTTGCGGGCGGCGGCGTCGGCCTTGGCACGCTGGCGCTGCTGGAGCATCAGCTCGTGAAAGCCCGCCTGGTCGACCTTCAAACCGGCCTCGGACGCCATCTCGAGGGTGAGTTCGATCGGGAAGCCGTAGGTGTCGTGCAGGGTGAACGCATCGGAGCCCGAGACCTGTTTGGCGCCCGATGATTTCGTCGCGCTGACCACCTCGTCGAACAACCTCGAACCCGACGACAGCGTCCGGTTGAAGGCCGTCTCCTCGGCCACGGCAATGCGCCGGATCCGGTCGAAGTCGGTGACGAGTTCGGGATACGACGGGCCCATCGAGTCGCGCACGGTGGCCATCAGGTCGCCGACGATCGGGTCCTCGATGCCCAGCAGCTTGGCCGACCGGATCACCCGGCGCAGCAGCCGGCGCAGCACGTAGCCGCGCCCGTCGTTGCCGGGGCTGACGCCGTCGCCGATCAGGATCGCCGCGGTGCGGCTGTGGTCGGCGATGACGCGATAGCGCACGTCGTCGTCGTGGTTGCCCACGTCGTAGCCCCGCGGCGCGCGCGCCGCCACCACGTCGATGATCGGCCGCAGCAGGTCGGTTTCGTAGACGTTGTGCACACCCTGCAGGACCAGCGCGATCCGCTCGACGCCCATGCCGGTGTCGATGTTCTTGCGCGGCAACGGCCCGAGGATGGCGTAGTCCTCCTTGGTGCTGCCCTCGCCGCGCTCGTTCTGCATGAAGACCAGGTTCCAGACCTCGAGGTACCGGTCCTCGTTGGCGACGGGACCGCCCTCGGGGCCGAACTCGGGCCCGCGGTCGTAGTAGATCTCCGACGACGGCCCGCACGGCCCGGGAATGCCCATCGACCAGTAGTTGTCGGCCATGCCCCGGCGCTGGATCCGTTCGGCCGGCAGGCCGGCGATCTCCTGCCAGAGCTCGACGGCCTCGTCGTCGTCGTGAAACACCGTGGCCCAGAGCCTTTCGGGGTCCAGGCCGTAGCCGCCGTCGGCGACCGGATTGGTCAGCAGTGACCAGGCCAGCTCGATCGCCCCGCGCTTGAAGTAGTCGCCGAAGGAGAAGTTGCCGGCCATCTGGAAGAAGGTGTTGTGCCGGGTGGTGATGCCCACCTCGTCGATATCGGGCGTGCGGATGCACTTTTGGATGCTGGTGGCCGTCGCGTACGGCGGCGTGCGCGCGCCCAGGAAGAACGGCACGAACTGGACCATCCCGGCGTTGACGAACAGCAGGTTGGGGTCGTCGAGGATCACCGATGCGCTCGGCACCTCGGTGTGGCCCGCCTTCACGAAGTGATCGAGGAATCGCTTCCTGATCTCGTGTGTCTGCACTTTTGGTCCGCTTCTTCCTTGTTGCGTTGCTTTGCTTCGATCGGGGTTCCCAGCCTAGACAGCTAGCCCTCCAGGAAGCTCAACCGCACCGACCGCCGTGGATTGTCCTGGTTGAGGTCGACCAGCACGATGCTTTGCCAGGTGCCCAGCTGCGGGTCGCCGCTGGCGACCGGCACCGTCACCGACGGCGCGACGATCGCCGGCAGCACGTGGTCGGCGCCGTGCCCGGGCGACCCGTGCGCGTGCCGGTACCGCTCGTCGCGCGGCAACAGCCGCTCCAGCGTGTCGACCAGGTCGTCGTCGGAGCCGGCGCCGGTCTCGATGATCGCGACCCCGGCCGTCGCGTGCGGGACGAACACGTTGCACAGGCCGTCGCCGTAGCTGAAGCAGAACCGCCGCACCGCATCGGTCAGATCGACGATGCGGCGCTGGGCGGTGTCTACCTGCAGCACATCGGTATGCACCCGGTCCAGCCTACGGCGAGGCCAGCATGACCGGCCAATCGTTTGTGAGGGCGGCCACACCCCCGGGGGGCATTGCCACCGTTAACTGCCAGGAGGAAGGTAACTCCTGGACCGGTGGCGCCACCGGGGCGCTGCCCCGACAAAGAGGGGGTGGATCGTGTACGCACGCTCTACCACTATTCAGGCGCAAACCTCTTCCATCGACGGGGGTATCGCGCACGTTCGCGATGAGGTGATGCCCGCGCTGCAGGCCATGGCGGGCTGTGTCGGGGTGTCCCTTTTGGTCGACCGGCAGTCGGGCCGGTGCATTGCTACGAGCGCGTGGGAGACCGAGGACGCGATGCGCGCCAGCGCGGATCGGGTAACGCCGATCCGCGATCGGGCCGGGGAAATGTTCGGCGGCACGGCATCTGTCGACGAGTGGGAGATCGCGACGCTGCACCGCGACCACCACGCGCCCGACGGTGCGGGCGTCCGAGCGACCTGGGTCAAGGTGCCGCAGGACCAGATGGACAGCGGCATCGAGTACTTCAAGTCGTCCGTTCTGCCCCAGCTCGAGGACCTCGACGGGTTCTGCAGCGCCAGCCTGCTGGTCGACCGCGCATCCGGGCGGGGGGTGTCGTCCGTGACGTTCGACAGCCTCGACGCGATGGATCGCAACAGGGACCAGGCGACCGCCCTCAAGATCGCGTCGATCCGGGAGGCCGGCGTCGAGGAACTCGACGAGCGCGAGTTCGAGCTGGCGCTGGCGCACCTGCGCGTTCCTGAGATGGCCTGACCTGGGTCAGGTGGCTCCGCCGGGCCCATTGCCACGCCCAGTTCGCAGGAGGAAGGTAGTCGGTGGGACCGGTGGCGCCACCGGGGCGCTGCCCCGACATAGGAGGGGTCGGTCGTGTACGCACGCTCTACCACCATCCAGGCGCAACCCTTGTCGGTCGACATCGGCATTGCGCACGTGCGCGATGTCGTCATGCCCGCCCTACAGGAAATGGACGGGTATGTCGGGATGTCGCTGCTGGTTGACCGGCAGGACGGCACCTGCATCGCAACCAGCTCCTGGAACAGCCTGGAGAAGATGCGCGCCAGCGCCGAGCGGGTGGCGCCCATCCGCGACCGCGCCGCCATGATGTTCTCCGGCCAGGCGCGGGTCGAAGAATGGGACATCTCGCTGATGCGTCGCGATCATCGGTCGCATCAGGGGGCATGCGTGCGGGCCACCTGGCTCAAAGTGGTGCCGGACCAGATCGAGCGGTCCCTCAACTTCTACCGGATGTATGTGCTGCCGGAGTTGGAGACGCTCGACGGCTTCTGCAGCGCCAGCCTGATGGTCGACCACCCGGCGTGCCGGCGCGCGGTGGCGTGCTCGAGCTTCGACAGCATGGAAGCGATGGCACGAAACCGGGACCGGGCCAGTGAGCTGCGCAGCAGGCGCGCGCGGGACCTGGGAGCCGAGGTGCTCGACGTCGCCGAATTCGAGCTGGCGATCGCCCATTTGCGGGTGCCCGAGCTGGTCTAGGGCAAAGCGTCCCCGGGGAATCCGCGGCACTCGTGCACCTGATAGGTGAACACCCCCGCCGCCACCCCGGGGTCGTCAGCCATGATCGTGGTGGTCTCGTCGACCGTGGCCGCGAACACCCCGATGCCGCACACGTCGGAGGAGTCGGTGACCGGCAGCACCACCGCCAGCACGCCGTCGTCGCGCAGGCCGAAGTTGCGCCGGCCGTGCTCCCAGATGATCCCGGGCGACGACTCGTCCCCGAACCTCGGGCCGCGCTTGAGGATGACGACGCTGTAGGCCTTGGCAGTGGGCAGCAGCCGGCCCATCTCCTCGTCGGTGAAGGTCTTCATGCCCGTCCCCTCTTGCGGATGATCGCGCGCAGCCGGTCCAGTCGGCCGGCCATCTCGCGCTCGCCGCCGCGGCCGGTGGGCCGATAGTAGTCCACGCCCACCAGCTCGTCGGGCGGATATTGTTGGGCGACAACGCCATCCGGGGCGTCGTGCGAGTACTTGTAGCCCTGCGCGTTGCCCAGCGCCGCGGCGCCGGAGTAGTGCCCGTCGCGCAGGTGCGGCGGCACCAGGCCGGCCCTGCCGCCCCTGATGTCGTCCATGGCCGCCGCCAGCGCGGTGGTGACCGCGTTGGATTTCGGCGCGGTGGCCAGGTGGATGGTGGCGTGCGCCAGCGTCAGCTGGGCCTCGGGCATGCCGATGAGCGCCACGGTCTGGGCGGCGGCGACCGCGGTCTGCAGCGCGGTCGGATCGGCCATCCCGATGTCCTCGCTGGCCAGGATCATCAGCCGGCGCGCGACGAACCGCGGGTCCTCCCCCGCGACCAGCATGCGGGCCAGGTAGTGCAGCGCGGCGTCGACGTCGGAGCCGCGCACCGACTTGATGAAGGCGCTGACGACGTCGTAGTGCTGGTCGCCGTCGCGGTCGTACCGCACGGCGGCCTTGTCCAGCGACTGCTCGATGGTCTCGACGGTGACGAGCTCGTTCGCCTCGGCCGCGACCTCCAGCGCGGTCAGGGCGCGGCGGGCGTCGCCGGCGGCCAGCTGCACCAGGAGGTCGACGGCCCCGGGCTCCACGTCGACCCGGCCGCCCAGGCCGCGGGGGTCGTCGATCGCGCGGCGGACCAGGGCGCGGATGTCGTCGGAGGTCAGCGGCCGCAGCTGCAGGATCAGCGAGCGCGACAGCAGCGGCGCCACCACGGAGAACGACGGGTTCTCCGTGGTCGCCGCCACCAACAGCACCACCCGGTTCTCCACGGCGGACAGCAGCGCGTCCTGCTGGGTCTTGGAGAACCGGTGCACCTCGTCGATGAACAGGACGGTCTGCTCGCCGGAAAGCAGCGCGTGCCTCGCCTTGTCGATCACCGCGCGGACGTCCTTGACGCCGGCCGACAGCGCCGACAGCGCCTCGAACCGGCGGCCGGTCGATCCCGAGATCAGCGCGGCCAGCGTGGTCTTGCCGCTGCCCGGGGGCCCGTACAGGATCACCGACGCGACGCCGGAACCCTCCACCAGGCGGCGCAGCGGCGATCCGGGCGCCAGCAGGTGGCCCTGGCCGACGACTTCGTCCAGCGACGCCGGCCGCATCCGCACGGCCAGCGGCGCACCCGCCGACACGCCGAAGCCCTGGTCGGTTGTCTGCGGTGCGCCGGGAAGGTCGAAGAGACCGTCGGACACGGTTTTAGGCATACCACGTCGGGACGACGGCATGCGCCGGCGGAAAAGGCCGAAAACAATCCAAGCGTCCTGGCGACTTATTTGCTAAGTTCCGGTTTGCCAGATTCCGTGCGCGTGGCCACAGGTTGAATCAACAGCTAGGACGGACATGAGCCAGCCCCCCGAGTACCCCGGCACCCCCCAGAACCCTCCCGGCTACCCGCCACCGCCCGGTTACGGCGCACCTCCGCCACCACCGCCCGCGGGCCCGCCGCCCGGTTACGGCGCACCGCCGCCCGGCCCGCCGCCCGGTTACGGCGCTCCCCCGCCACCCCCTCCCGGCTACGGCGCGCCGCCGCCCGGCTATGCGCCGCAGCCCGGCTACGGCGGCGCCCCCGGCGGTCAGCCGGCCTTCAGCATCGGCGAGGCGTTCAGCTGGGCCTGGGGCAAGTTCACCCAAAACGTCGCGCCCCTGGTCGTCTCCGCTCTGATCTACGCGGTCCTGATCGGCATCGCCTACAGCGCGATCCTGTTCGGCGGCGGCATGGGCTCGACCACGACGACCACCAACATCGACGGCTACACGACCGCCACGACGAGCATCGGCGCCGGCGGGATGATCGTGATGATCGTCGGCTACGTATTGATCTATGCGGTAGGCATTTTCGCCCAGTCCGCGTTCCTGTCCGGGTGCCTGGACATCGCTGACGGCCGGTCGGTGAGCATCGGTTCGTTCTTCAAGCCGCGCAACCTCGGCAATGTGATCCTCGCCGCAATCATCATCGGGATCCTGACGTCGATCGGCTCGGTGTTGTGCTTCATCCCCGGCCTGATCGTGGGCATCTTCGCGCAGTTCGCCATCCCGTTCATCATCGACCGGTCGCAGGGCGCCATCGACGGGCTGAAGTCCAGCTTCACCACCGTCCAGGCGAACTTCGTCAACGCCCTGCTGGCGTGGCTGGTGCAGGCGGCGGCCGTCGTCGTCGGCTTCATCGCTTGTGGCCTGGGCATCCTCGTCGGCGGGCCCGTCGCCGCGCTGATCGGGATCTACGCCTACCGCAAGCTGTCCGGCGGCCAGGTCGTTCCGCTGGAGCAGCCGGGGGGTGGTTACCAGGCCGGGCCGCCCCCGGGCACGCCGCCGCCGGGGCCCCAGTACGGGTAGGCCGGGGGGCCAAGGCGGTTCGCCGATTGCGGCCGCGCTGCGACCTTGTGGCGCTTGTGATGCAATCAGCGGGTGAGCATCAAAGTTGCGCTGGAGCACCGCACCAGCTACACCTTTGACCGACTGGTCCGGGTCTTCCCGCACGTGGTCCGGCTGCGCCCCGCCCCCCATTCCCGCACGGCCATCGAGGCCTACTCGCTGCGCGTCGAGCCGGGCGACCACTTCATCAACTGGCAGCAGGACGCGGTCGGCAATTTCCTTGCCCGGCTGGTGTTTCCGAATCCCATGAGCCGGCTGACCATCACCGTCGGGCTCATCGCCGACCTCAAGGTGATCAACCCGTTCGACTTCTTCATCGAGGACTGGGCCGAGACATGGCCCTCGGGCGGGTGGACCTACCCCAAGGAGCTGGCCGACGACCTCAAGCCGTACCTGCGGCCGGTCGACGAGGACGGTGAGGGGTCGGGCCCCGGCGAGCTGGCGCAGGCCTGGGTGGGCAACTTCCGGGTGCCCGACGGCACCCGCACCATCGACTTTCTGGTCGCGCTCAACCACGCCATCAACGCCGACGTCGCCTACAGCCTGCGGATGGAACCCGGCGTGCAGACACCGGATTTCACGCTGCGCAACGGCGTGGGCTCGTGCCGCGACTCGGCGTGGCTGTTGGTGTCGATCCTGCGCCAGCTCGGGCTGGCCGCCCGGTTCGTGTCGGGCTACCTGGTGCAGCTGGCCTCCGACGTCGAGGCGCTCGACGGGCCGTCCGGCCCCGCCGCCGACTTCACCGACCTGCACGCGTGGACCGAGGTGTACATCCCCGGCGCGGGCTGGATCGGGCTGGACCCGACGTCGGGGCTGTTCGCCGGCGAGGGCCACATTCCGCTGGCGGCCACGCCGCACCCGGCGAGCGCGGCGCCCATCAGCGGCGGCACCGAGCCCTGCGAATCGATCCTGGAGTTCTCCAACACCGTCACCCGCGTCCATGAAGATCCGCGCGTCACGCTGCCCTACACCGACCAGGCCTGGCGGACCATCTGCGACGTGGGGCGGCGCCTCGACGAGCGGCTGGCCGCCGCCGACGTCCGGCTGACGGTCGGCGGTGAGCCGACGTTCGTCTCGGTGGACAACCAGGTCGACGAGGAGTGGACGACGGCCGCCGACGGCCCGCACAAGCGGCAGCGGGCCTCCGACCTGGCCGCCCGGCTGAAGTCGGTGTGGGGGCCGCAGGGGCTGATCCAGCGCGGGCAGGGCCGGTGGTATCCGGGAGAACCGTTGCCGCGCTGGCAGATTGCGCTCCACTGGCGCACCGACGGGCGACCGCTGTGGACCGACGACACGCTGCTGGCCGATCCGTGGGGCGCCGCGCCGGGCCGGGTCGACAAGGACGCGGCCTACGAGGTGCTCGCCGCGATCGCCGACGGGTTCGGCCTGCCGGCCTCGCAGCTGCGGCCGGCGTACGAGGACCCGCTGGCCCGGCTGGCCGCCAAGGTGCGCAAGCCGCACGGCGAGCCGGTCGAGGTGGGCGACGACCTCGACCCGGACACCGACACCGCCGAGAACCGCGCCGCGCTGCTGGCGCGCCTCGACGAATCCACCACGGCCCCGGCCGCTTTCGTGCTGCCGCTGCACCGGCGTGAAGACGAGCTCGGCTGGGCCAGCGCGAACTGGCGGCTGCGGCGCGGGCGGATCGTGCTGCTCGAGGGCGACTCGCCGGCGGGCCTGCGGCTGCCGTTGGACTCGATCAACTGGCGCCCGCCCCGCGCCACGTTCGACGCCGATCCCTTGACCGCGGGAGGCGAACTCGCGGCGGACGCCGCGAGTGACGCCGTCGTCACCGACCCCGGCGGCGCGCCGCCGACCGCGATGGTCGCCGAGGTGCGCCGCGGGCAGCTGTACATCTTCGTGCCGCCCACCGAGGCGCTCGAGCACTTCGTCGACCTCGTCGCCCGGGTCGAGGCCGCGGCGGCCAAGGCCGACTGCCCGGTGGTGATCGAGGGCTACGGCCCGCCGCCGGACCCGCGGCTCACGTCGGTGACCATCACCCCCGACCCCGGGGTCATCGAGGTCAACGTGCCGCCCACCGCCAGCTTCGCCGAGCAGACGCGGCTGCTGGAGACGCTGTACGAACAGGCCCGGCTGGCCCGGCTGTCCACGGAGTCCTTCGACGTCGACGGCACGCACGGCGGCACCGGCGGCGGCAACCACATCACGCTGGGCGGCGTCACGCCCGCGGACTCCCCGCTGTTGCGCCGCCCCGACCTGCTGGTCTCGCTGCTGACCTACTGGCAGCGGCACCCGTCGCTGTCCTACCTGTTCGCCGGGCGGTTCGTCGGCACCACCTCGCAGGCGCCGCGCGTCGACGAGGGCCGCTCCGAGGCGCTGTACGAGCTCGAGATCGCGTTCGCCGAGATCGCGCGCCTGTCCGGACCTTTCGGGGGCGGTGCCCCAAAGCCCTGGGTGACCGACCGCGCGCTGCGCCACCTGCTCACCGACATCACCGGCAACACCCATCGCGCCGAGTTCTGCATCGACAAGCTCTACAGCCCCGACAGCCCCCGCGGCCGGCTCGGCCTGCTGGAGCTGCGCGGCTTCGAGATGCCGCCGCACCTGCGGATGGCGATGGTGCAGTCGCTGCTGGTGCGTTCGCTGGTGGCGTGGTTCTGGGACGAACCGCTGCGCGCCCCGCTGATTCGGCACGGCGCCAACCTGCACGGGCGATACCTGTTGCCGCACTTCCTGATTCACGACATCGCCGACGTCGCCGCCGACCTGCGCGCGCACGGCGTGCCCTTCGAGACCAGCTGGCTGGACCCGTTCACCGAGTTCCGCTTCCCGCGCGTCGGCACCGCCGTCTTCGACGGCGTGGAGATCGAGCTGCGCGGGGCGATCGAACCGTGGAACACCCTCGGCGAGGAGGCCACCGCGACGGGCACGGCCCGCTACGTCGACTCGTCGGTCGAGCGCATCCAGGTCCGCATCATCGGCGCCGACCGCCACCGCTACGTGGTGACGGCCAACGGCTACCCGGTGCCGCTGCTGGCCACCGACAACCCCGACATCCACGTGGGCGGCGTGCGGTTCAAGGCCTGGCAGCCGCCCAGCGCGCTGCACCCGACCATCAGCACCGACGTGCCGCTGCAGTTCGAGCTGGTCGACCTCACCACCGGGACGTCGCGCGGCGGCTGCACCTACCACGTCGCGCATCCCGGCGGCCGCTCCTACGACGAGCCTCCGATCAACGCCGTCGAGGCCGAGTCGCGCCGCGCCCGCCGCTTCGAGGCGACGGGCTTCACCCCGGGCAAACTCGACCTGTCCGCGATCAAGGAGCGGCAGGCCCGGATTTTCACCGACATCGGCGCGCCGGGCATTCTCGACCTGCGGCGCGTGCGTACCGTTCAGCAGTAAATGTCGTCCCTCGAAGTCCCCTCCGCCCACTACGACGCCGACCGGCTGCTGGCCGGGTACCGGACCGCGCGGGCCCAGGAAGCGCTGTTCGACCTGCGGCACGGACCCCGGGTCGGCTACGACGAGTTCGTCGACCGCGACGGCAACGTGCGCCCGGCGTGGTCCGAGCTCGCCGACGCGGTCGCGGAGCGCGGCCGGGCCGGGCTGAACCGGCTGCGCTCGGTGGTGGACGGCCTGATCGACAACGACGGCATCACCTACACCGAGGTCGATCCCGACCACGGCGGCGTGGAGCCCCGGCCGTGGAACCTGGACACGCTGCCGATCGTGCTGTCCGCGGCCGACTGGGACGTGCTGGAGGCCGGGCTGGTGCAGCGCTCCCGGCTGCTCGACGCCGTGCTCGCGGACCTGTACGGGCCCCGCGCCCTGCTCACCGAGGGCATCCTGCCGCCGCAACTTGTGTTCGGTCACCCCGGTTACGTGCGGCCCGCCAACGGCATCGAGGTGCCCGGGCACCACCAGCTGTTCATGCACGCCTGCGATGTCAGCCGGGTGCCGGATGGCAGCTTCGCGGTCAACGCCGACTGGACGCAGGCGCCGTCCGGCGCGGGCTACGCGCTGGCGGACAGACGCGTTGTGGCGCACTCGATTCCGGACCTCTACGAACGGATCGCGCCGCGGCCGACGACCCCGTTCGCGCAGGCGCTTCGGCTCGCGCTCATCGACGCCGCCCCCGACGTCGCCCAGGACCCGGTGGTCGTGGTGCTGTCCCCCGGCATCTACTCCGAGACCGCGTTCGACCAGGCGTACCTGGCCACCCTGCTGGGCTTCCCGCTGGTGGAGTCCGCGGACCTGGTGGTGCGCGACGGCAAGCTGTGGATGCGCTCGCTGGGCACGCTCAAGCGCGTCGACGTGGTGCTGCGGCGGGTCGACGCGGAGTACACCGACCCGCTGGACCTGCGCGCCGATTCCCGCCTCGGCGTCGTCGGGCTGGTGGAGGCGCAGCACCGCGGGACGGTGACCGTGGTCAACACGCTGGGCAGCGGCATCCTGGAAAGCCCTGGGCTGCTTCGGTTTCTGCCGCAGCTGGCCGAGCGGCTGCTCGACGAGGCCCCGCTGCTGGCGACCGCGCCGGTCTACTGGGGCGGTGTCGCCGGCGAGCGCTCGCACCTGCTGGCCAACCTGTCGTCGCTGCTGATCAAGTCCACCGTCGGCGGGAAAACCTATGTCGGGCCGACGCTTTCGTCGGCGCAGCTGGCCGAGCTGGCCGCGCGCATCGAGCACATGCCGTGGCACTGGGTCGGCCAGGAGCTGCCGCAATTCTCCTCGGCGCCCACCGACCACACCGGCGTTTTGACGTCGGCCGGCGTGGGCATGCGGCTGTTCACGGTCGCCCAGCGCGGCGGCTATGCGCCGATGATCGGCGGCGCCGGCTACGTGCTGGCCCCCGGCCCGTCGGCGTACACGCTGAAAACCGTTGCCGCAAAAGATGTCTGGGTGCGCCCGACGGAGCGGGCGCGGGCCGAGACCGTGACCCTGCCGTCGGCGCCGGCGCCGGCGAAGACCGCGGCGGGCACCTGGGGGGTCAGCTCGCCGCGCGTGCTGTCCGACCTGTTCTGGATGGGCCGCTACGGCGAGCGGGCCGAGGAGACGGCCCGGCTGCTCATCGTGGCCCGCGACCGCTTCCACGTCTACCGGCACCAGCAGCACACCGAGGAAAGCGAGTGTGTGCCGGTCCTGATGGCCGCGCTGGGCCGGATCACCGGCAGCGACACCAGCGCGGGCTACGGCGACACCGACGACCACGCGGAGATGATCGCCGTCGCCCCCTCGATGCTGTGGTCGCTGACCCTGGACCCGAATCAGCCCGGGTCGCTGGTGGGTTCGGTGGACGGGCTGGGGCTGGCCGCCAGGTCGGTGCGCGACCAGTTGTCCAACGACACGTGGACGGTGCTGTCCGGGGTGGAGCGCGCGCTGGCGGCGCGAACCGAACCGCCGGACTCACTCGCCGAGGCCGACGCGCTGCTCGCGTCGGCCCAGACCCACACGCTGGCCGGGATGCTGACGCTGGCCGGGGTGGCCGGCGAGTCGATGGTGCGCGACGTGGGCTGGACGATGATGGACATCGGCAAGCGCATCGAACGCGGCCTGTGGCTGACCGCCCTGCTGCGGGCCACGCTGACCACCGTCCGCGGCGCGGCCGCCGAGCAGACCATCATCGAGGCGACGCTGATGGCGTGCGAGTCGTCGGTCATCTACCGGCGGCGCACCGTGGGCAAGGTCAGCGTCGCCGCGGTGGCCGAGTTGATGCTGTTCGACGCCAGCAACCCGCGGTCGCTGCTGTACCAGCTGGAGCGGTTGCGGATCAACCTCAAGGACCTGCCGAGCTCGTCGGGGTCGTCGCGCCCCGAGCGGTTGGTGGAGGAGATCAACACGCTGCTGCGCCGCTCGCACCCCGAGGAGCTGGAGGAGATCGCCGACGGCCGTCGCGCGCAGCTGGCCGAACTGCTCGACGCGATCCACGCCGAGCTGCGCAACCTGGCCGAGGTGATCACCGAGACGCAGTTGCGGTTGCCGGGCGGGTTCCAGCCGCTGTGGGGCCCCGACGAACGCCGGGTGATGCCGGCCTAGGCCCGGCCCCGGTTTCTCCCCGCTGATCCGTAGCAAGGTGTCTCGCCGCCTAGCGGCCTGCTGGTCAAGCTGGCGGAGTTGGGGTTGGCCGATGTCGCAGGGCTGCGGGCGACGATGAGCCAACTACCGGCGAATCAGGGCACGCGCCGAAGCACACCCACCGCCGACCGGCCGGCTCGGGCCGCACCCATCAAGCTGACGACGCCATCGGGGCGTTCGGGCACTTCAAGGCGGTCGGCTCTTCGGTCAGCTGGCGCCGGTCGTGCCATGCGCGCCGAACAAGAGTCCGCCCGTGCCGCCGGCACCACCCTTACCGTGGCTTTCGCCGACCGCGCCGTCGCCGCCGTTGCCCCCGCTGCCGACCAGCTGGGCGTTTCCGCCGTTGCCGCCGGCGCCTCCGCCGAGGCCGCCGCCGCCGGCCCCGCCGCCGCCCCCGTTACCGAACAGGGCCGCGGCGCCGCCATCGCCACCGCGACCGCCGTTGATGCTGTCGCCGCCATGACCACCGGCCCCGCCATCGCCGATCAGCGCGCCGGCGGCACCGCCGGCGCCACCGGCGCCGCCGTGGGGGCCGCCATCAGTGCCGCCGTCGCCGCCGTCCCCGCCGGCACCGCCGCTGCCCACCAATCCGCCATGTCCTCCGCTGCCGCCGGCGCCGCCGTCGCGCATCGATCCGCCATGTCCTCCGCTGCCGCCGGCGCCGCCGTCCCCGTAGAGCAGCCCGCCGTTTCCGCCGGCACCGCCGGCGCCGCCGGCGCCGAAACCACTAGCGCCGCCGGCACCGCCAATTCCGCCGTGACCAAAGAGGCCCGCCGAGCCGCCGGCACCGCCAATCGGGCCGGTAAGCTCTGCGGAACCGGCGGCACCGCCGTTGCCGCCGGCGCCGAAGATAAGGCCGCCCGCCCCGCCCGCCCCGCCGTTCCCAAACTCAGCCCCCCTGCCCCCCATGCCGCCATTTCCGAACAGCCCGGCGGCCCCGCCCGCGCCGCCAGCCACACCGGCGGCGGTGCTGTTGCCGCCGTTACCGCCGTTGCCCCAAAGGATTCCGCCGGCCTGGCCGGGCGTTCCCACCCCTTGGGCGTTCGTCGTGCCGTTGGCACCGTCGCCGATCAGGGGGCGACCCAGCAGCGTCTCGGTGGGCGCATTGATCACCCCGAGCAGGTCTTGCTCGAGGGTCTGCAGCGGATCTGCGTTCGCGGCCTCGGCGAGCCCGTATTGAGTGGACGCGGCATTGAGCAGCGTGACGAACCGCTGATGGAAGGGCTCCGCCTGGGCGCTGAGCGCTTGGTACGCCTGCCCGTACTGGCCGAATAGTGCCGACACCGCGGCCGAAACCTCGTCGGCGCCGGCGGCCAGGATGCCCGTCGTGGAGGAGGCGGCGGCCGCGTGCGCCGATTTGATAGCCGAGCCGAGGTTGTCCAAGTCCGTGGCCGCCGACGTCAACAGGTCCGGTGTTGCTACCACAAAAGACATGAGCACTCCTTCGCCTGTTCCAGTGCGTGGTACGAGATTGAGACGCGTGACGAACGACCCCGCCCGGGCCACGACATCTCATTAGGCCTGGTCTGTGGCCGCTCCCCAGAGGAATCGCAACTTCATTTTACTGTGACTAACGCCAATATAGATATTGGTGTGAGTGATGTCAACATGAATATGGCGGCGTCTGCGACTTGGGGTCGCGGCACACAGGTTCGCGGCATCGATCACGATCGCCACACCGACTGTTTTGGTGGTAACGTCGGTGACATGAAATTGATGCGGTCGTACGATATGACCAATCGGTCGGCGGCCGCGGCGCAGACCGCGGAGCGCATCGCGTCCTCGGCGATGACGTTGTTGGAGTCCACGCCGGCGGCCACGGTGACGTTGGCCGATATCGCGGCCGGCGCAGAGGTCACCGTGCAGACGGTGTTGCGCCACTTCGGTGATCGCGACTCGGTGTTCGCCGCGGCGATCGAACGCTTCGCGCGCGAGGTGTTCACCCAACGTGGACAGGCGGTATCCGGCGATCCGGCGGACGCGATCACGAACTTGGTGGACCACTACGAAGCACATGGGGCTTTGGTGCTCAAGCTGATCGCCGAACAGTCCGCCTCCCCGGCGATCGCCGCCATGGCGACCGGCGGGGCGCGCTATCACCGCGACTGGTGTGCCCGCGTGTTCGCCGACTCGCTAGTGGGCCTGACCCGCGCTGAGCGTGCCCGGCGGCTGGCCCAGTTCGTCGCGCTCTGCGACGTGCGCACCTGGCACTTGCTGCGCAACGATGGCCACCTGACACGCGCTCAAACCCTGACCGCGTTGCTGGAGTTGGTAACCCCCCTGGTCGAGGGGACCCGGTGATGGGCGTCGTGTTGGCCTATACCTCGCCGTCGCTGGGTCATCTCTATCCCATGGTGCCGCTTCTGGCAGAACTTCGATCCCGTGGTCACCGGATCGTGGTGAAGACGCTCGGCGCTGGTGTCAGCGTCGCACAGCAGCTCGGATTCGCGGCAGAGGCCATCGACCCGCAGATCGAATCGGTCGCGATGAGCGACTGGAGGGCGCCGAACTCGTTGGCGGCACTCAAAGTCGTGATGTCCGTCTTCGGTGCGCGCGCCGCCGTGGAAGTCGCCGACGTGCGCGTCGCGTTGGCGGCGCACCGGCCAGACGCGATGATCATCGACGCCAACTGTTGGGGCGCAGCATCTGTGGCCGAAGCCGAAGGGATGGGTTGGGCGACGTTGTGGCCCTATCCGCCATTCATCCGATCGCGAGGGGCGCCGCCCTACGGCCCGGGCCTGCGACCCTGGCCCGGGCTGCGCGGGCGCCTGCGCGACGCCGCCGTTCGACCCTTCGTCACCGGCGCGCTCGAACGCGCCATGGTCTCGGCGCTCGCCGAAGTGCGCCAAAGTGCGGGCGCCGACACCATCAACAGCGCGGATGACTTCGCACTACGGCCCCCACTGGTCTTGGTAGCCACCGCCGAACCCTTCGAGTACCACCACCCCGACTGGCCCTCCCATGTGCACCTCATCGGTCCCTGCGACTTCGACCCGTCACCGGCGGACGTTCCCGGTTGGCTAACAAGCATCGAGCGCTCCATCGTGCTCGTGACCTCGTCGACCGAGTTCCAAGACGATGCCGCGCTGCCATCGGCGGCATTGAAAGCATTGCACGGCAGTCAATTCCACGTCGTGGCAACCATTCCCGCAGGCCTGCCGCCCGAGATTGCGACACCTCTCAATGCGACGGTGACCAGGTCGGCACCGCACGGGATGATCTTGGACCGGGCGGTGTGTGCCATCACCCACGGCGGCATGGGTTCAACACAGAAGGCCCTGGCGCGGGGAGTACCGGTCTGCGTCGTCCCGCACGGCCGAGACCAATTCGAAGTAGCACGCCGCGTCGAGGTCGCCCAGTGCGGCACCCGGCTACCCGCTCGCCGACTATCCGTCAAGCGACTACGTCACGCCATCGACGCCGCGCTCTCCATGACCGCCGGCGCCGAACGCGTCGCTCGCGGATTCACCGCTTCCGGCGGTGCCACTCACGCCGCCGACCTCGTCACCCGCGCACTCCTCAGCCCAAACTAATTCGCACGAAGTCGACAGCGGCAGCGGCGAATCAGATTCCGCGAGTTCGCTGTCGGCACCACACCTAGGCGTGGGCTTTCTTCGCGGCGCGGCGTCCAGCTGACTTGGCGAGTTTCGCTAGAAACGTAGCGGTCGCTCTTTGGAGTGCCCGACAATCCGCGTCGCTCCAACGTCGCCGGCGCTGCGGCTCCGCGCTCCATGCTGGGGTGGCGCCCCAATCACGCGTGTTGTTGGTCTGCCACTTGTCCAAATCCGTAGATCAATGCGTTGAGCCCATCGATCCAGAGCTCTCGGGCCGTGTCCTCTTCGGGCAGTCCAACTCGTGATCCCGGGCTACCCCGCGGCGGCCGCGGGTCCGCGCAACTCCGAGGTCACCTCGTCGATCACGTCGTGGATGAACTGCATCTTGTCCAGGACCGCGACCGGCAGCACGAACGGGTACAGGTCGTCGTGGCCCATCGAGCGGTTCACCATGTTCAGCGACCACGACAACGGCAGCCACATCTCGATGATGGTGGGAAATGCGCTGGGGCCCAACGCCGGACTGTTGAACGTCGCCGACGCCGGCGCCAGGCCGCACCAGGCCGAGGTGTCCAGGGCGTCGCGGATGTGCAGGTAATGGGCGAAGGTCTCGGCCCAGTCCTCGGCGGCGTGCATGGTCGCGTACGACGAGACGAAGCTCTCCTGCCACCCCTCGGGCGCGCCGTCGGCGTAGTGCCGGTCCAGCGCCTCGGAGTAGTCGGCGTCGGGGTCGCCGAACAGCTCCTTGAACCGCGCCAGGTTGTCGCTCGACGGGGTGATCAGCCGGTAGTAGTAGTAATGCCCCACCTCGTGCCGAAAGTGCCCGAGCAGGGTCCGGTACGGTTCGTCCATCTCGACCCGCAGCTGCTCGCGGTGCACGTCGTCGCCCTCGGCGAGATCCAGTGTGATGACGCCGTTCTCGTGGCCGGTGAACACCTTCTCGTGTGCGCTGGACAGCAGCCGGAACCCCAACCCGTAGTCCGGGTCGCGGTCCCGCCCGACGATCGGCAACTTCAGCTCGTGCAGCTCGGCGATCAGCCGCCGCTTGGCGGCCTCCGCGCGGGCGAATGCGGCCAGGCCGTCGGTGTCGTTGTCGTTGGGCCGCTCCAGCGTCAGCGCACACGACACGCACAGCCCCCCGCGATCGTTCTTCGGGACCAGCCAATTGCATTCCGCCAGATGAAGATTGGCGCACAGCTGGTACTCGTCGGCAGCCACGGCGCCAGCGTGCTCGCCGTTGGTGATCACCAGCAGGGCCATCTGCTCGAGGGAGAACCCCAGCGAGCTGCCGCACGACAGGCACGCCGAGTTCTCGAACGCCAGGCGCTGGCCGCAGTTGGGGCAGTGGAAGTCACGCATGCAGCGCGTCACCCCCGAACGGCACGACGTCGACCGCGACGTCGATCACGCTGTGCTCGGAGTTGGTGTAGATGATGCCGCGCAGCGGAGGCACGTCGGCGTAGTCGCGCCCGCGGCCGACGATGATGTAGCGCTCGTCGACCAGCTGGTCGTTCGTCGGGTCGAGCCCCAGCCACTCGAACCGGCCCGGTTCCTGCGGGGTCCACACTCCCGCCCAGGCATGGGTCGCGTCGATGCCGATCATCCGATCCTTCCCCGGTGGCGGGTCGGTGGCCAGATAGCCGGACACGTAACTGGCCGCCAACCCGTTGGCGCGCAGGCAGGCGATCGCTAGCCTCGCAAAGTCCTGACATACCCCTTCCCGGGCCGCCAGAACCTCATTGACCCCGGTGGAAATCGTCGTCGACCCGGATCGGTAGGTGAAGTCGGTGAAGATCCGCGACGCCAGGTCGCGCATCACATCGACCAGAGGGCGGCCCGGCTCGAAACTGGGGGCGGCGTATTCGCGGACCGCGTCGGTGATCTCCGGCGGGTCCAGGTCCAGGGTGAACTCGGTCGCGAGCGCTCCCCTGCGCCCGGCCGGCCGGGATGCCTCCCACGGCTGCACCGCCGGCCCGCTGGTGTAGCGCTCCGGGGGCGGCGGATACACGTCGACGATGGAGTCGCCGGTGATCGTCAGCGAGTGGTGCGGCTCGGTGACGTGGAAGTAGGAGCTGACGTTGCCGTAGCTGTCGCTGCTGGTGGAGCTGTCGGCGGGGGCCGGGTCGATGGTCAGCCGGTGCGCGATGCACCGCTGGCGCGCGGAATCCCGCGGCGTGAGGAACGCGCGGCCATAAGAGCTGGTCACGACGTCGGAGTAGCGGTACTGGGTGCGGTGGGTGACCCGGTGCCGGCGGGCCTCGGCTTCTGACACAACGCTGATCCCATCACACCGGGTTTGCCGATCGCGAGCCAAGCGCGCCATATCGGGCGCACAATCATCAGCGTGGCCACGTGGAACGACGTCGCCCGCATCGTTGGTGAGCTGGCACTTACCTCCGAGCCGTCACCGCACGAGTGGCGGGTCGGCAAGAAGTTGCTGGCGTGGGAGCGGCCGCTGCGCCCGTCGGACCGTGAGGCGCTGGCGGACAGCGGGGTCGAACCCCCGGAGGGCGACATCCTCGGCGTCCGGGTTTCCGACGAGGGCGTCAAGTTCGCGTTGATCGCCGACGAGCCCGGCGTCTACTTCACCACCCCGCACTTCGACGGCTACCCGGCGGTGCTACTTCGGCTGGCCGAGATCGCGCCACGTGATCTGGCGGAGGTGATCACCGAGGCGTGGCTGACGCAGGCGCCCAAGAAACTGGTGCAGGAGTTCCTGGCCGACTCGCTATGAGCGCAGGTCGATGACCCGCTGCAGGTCGTCGACGCAGGCCTGCACGGCGTCGGCGAGCACCACCTGGTTTTTCTCGCCGGCGGCCGCGCGCAACTGCGACGCATGATGGCGCGCGGCCGCGGTGTACGCGCACGCCCCGGCGGGGTCGGAGTCGGCCAGCGCCGTGGCGGCCGCCAGCACCACCAGCGCGCTGTGGACGGGCGGCGCGGCGCGGCAGCCGTCGCCGGGGACGACGGCGCGGGCGACTTCCAGCACCGAGCCCGCGAGCAGGGCCACGTGCACGGCCTGGTGATCGGCGGCCCGCACGGCAGCGCGCAGGCCCCAGCGCCGCGGCGCGACCGCCACGACCTGACGGGCGGTGGTGCGCGCCTCGATGAGCCCACCGAGCTCCGCGTGCACCCGATCGACAGCCGACAGGGGCCAGCCCGGCGGGGCCTCCCGGCGCCCGGCGGCGAGGTCCGCCGCGCGGGTCAGGACGCCCTGCAACACGCCCAACACGCCGACGCGGGCGCTGCGCAGGAGCGTCAACGGATCCGCCGGGAACAGCAGCACGGCGAAGACGATCGCCACGAGACCGCCGATCAGCGCGTCGTAGGTCCGCTCGAAGCCGACGTTGGTGCGGTACAGGGCCAGCACCAGGATCGCCGAGATGGCGGTCTGGTTGGCGAACATCATCCCCTGCCCGATGAAGCCGTGACCGATGAACACCGCGATGCACAGCGCGAGGAACGCGGCGATCCCGATGGCCAGCGCACCCGGCCCGAGCACAGCCTGCACCGCGATGCCCACGCCGATCCCCAGAATCACGCCGAAGATCATCTGCACGGCGCGCATGGCGCGCAGCACGTTGCTGATCGACAGCGACACCGCGGCGGCGATCGGCGCGAAGAACGGCTGCGGGTGGCTCAGCAGGTCGTGCGCGATGTACCAGGACAGCCCGGAGGCGACCGACGTCTGCACGAGGTAGAACCACACCCCGCGCAGCCGCTTGAGGCCCGCGCTTACGCCGGCTGCAACTCGAATAGCGGAATCACCCTGCTGGTCTTGGACTGGTATTCGCCGAAGCCGGGCGCCGCGGCCGCGACCTTGTCGAAGAGCGCGTCGCGCTCGTCGCGCGGCAGCTCGTGGGCGGCCACGTCGAACGCGTCCGTGCCGATCTCCACGTGGGCCGCCGGGTTGGCGCGCAGGTTGTGCACCCAGGCCGGGCTGACGGGCGCGCCGGCGAACGAGCCGATGATGATCAGCTTGCCGTCGATGCGAAAGTAGGCCAGCGGCGACACCCGGGGCTGGCCGGACTTGGCGCCCGTCGTGTGCAGCAGCAGTAGGTTGGCGCCCTCGAACTGGCCGCCGACCTTGCCCTCGTTGGAACGGAACTCGTCGATGATGCTCGTGTTGAAGGCGTTGATGGTGGCGGTGTCAGGCATTTCAGTCATGCCCGGTCAACCTTCTCCGGCTTGGCGTCTATTCCGGACTCTTTGCGCTGCTGGGGCGTGATGGGCGCCGGCGCGTTGGTCAGCGGGTCGACGCCGCCGCCGGTCTTGGGGAACGCGATCACCTCGCGGATCGAATCGACCCCGGACAGCAGCGCGTTGATGCGGTCCCAGCCGAACGCGATGCCGCCGTGGGGCGGCGCGCCGAACATGAACGCCTCCAACAGGAATCCGAACTTCTCCTCGGCCTCGGCCTTGTCCAGGCCCATCACGGCGAACACCCGTTCCTGGATGTCGCGGCGGTGGATACGGATCGAGCCGCCGCCGATCTCGTTGCCGTTGCAGACGATGTCGTAGGCGTCGGCCGGCACGCTGCCGGGATCTTTGTCGACGGCGTCGGAGAATTCGGGCTTGGGCGAGGTGAACGCGTGGTGCACCGCGGTCCACGCCCCGGTGCCGACCGCCACGTCCCCGGCGGCGGTCGCGTCCTCGGCGGGCTCGAACAGCGGCGGGTCGACCACCCACACGAACGCCCACGCGTCCGGGTCGATGAGGCCCAGCCGCTGGGCGATCTCGCCGCGGGCCGCGCCCAGCAGGGCCCGCGACGACTTCGCCGGACCCGCCGAAAAGAAGATGCAGTCCCCCGGCTTGGCCCCGACGTGGCCGGCCAGGCCGGCGCGTTCGGCGTCGGACAGGTTCTTGGCCACCGGGCCGCCCAGCTCGCCGTCGTCGCCGACCAGGACGTAGGCCAGCCCGCGGTGCCCGCGCTGCTTGGCCCACTCCTGCCAGCCGTCCAGGGTGCGCCGCGGCTGGGAGGCCCCGCCGGGCATCACGACCGCGCCGACGTAGGGCGCCTGGAAGACGCGAAACGTGGTGTCTTTGAAGAACTCCGCGCACTCGACGAGCTCGAGGCCGAACCGCATGTCGGGCTTGTCGGAGCCGAACCGGCGCATGGCGTCGGCGTAGCTGATCCGCGGGATCGGCGTGGGGAGCTGGTAGCCGATCAACCCCCACAGCGCGGCCAGGATCTCCTCGGAGATGGCGATGACGTCCTCGGCGTCGACGAAGCTCATCTCCATGTCGAGCTGGGTGAACTCGGGCTGGCGGTCGGCGCGGAAATCCTCGTCGCGGTAGCAGCGGGCGATCTGGTAGTAGCGCTCCATGCCGGCCACCATCAGCAGCTGCTTGAACAGCTGCGGGCTCTGCGGCAGCGCGTAGAACGAGCCCGGGTGCAGGCGCGCCGGCACCAGGAAATCGCGCGCCCCCTCCGGCGTCGACCGGGTGATGGTCGGGGTCTCGACCTCGACGAAGTCGTGCCGCGCCAGCACATCGCGCGCGGCCGCATTGACCTTGGAGCGCAGCCGCATTGCCGCGGCCGGGCCGTCGCGGCGCAGGTCGAGGTAGCGGTACTTCAGTCGCAGCTCCTCGCCGGCGGGCTCGTCGAGCTGGAACGGCAGCGGCGCGCTCTCGCCCAGCACGGTCAGCGAGCTGACGTTGAGCTCGATGTCGCCCGTGGCGATCTCCGGGTTGGCGTTGCCCTCCGGCCGGATCTCCACGACACCGGTCACCGCGACGCAGAACTCGGCGCGCAACCGGTGCGCCTGGGCCAGCACGTCGGCCGCGCGGAACACCACCTGCGCGACGCCGGACGCGTCCCGCAAGTCGATGAAGATGACACCGCCGTGGTCGCGGCGGCGGGCCACCCAACCGGCCAACGTCACCTGCTGGCCGGCGTCGCTGCTCCTCAGCGCACCGGCGGCATGGCTGCGCAGCACGAAATACTCCCCTTTTGCCCGATTGAACGACTGCCCAGTCTAGAGTGCATGAGCGACGTCGCCGCGGACGGATCAGGAGTGCACATGACCACGTATGCGTTCGATCCGGAAATCGCCGCCGTCGTCCCACTGCTGCCCGATCTGCCGGGCGACGACCCGTTGGCCATCCGGGCGGCGCTGTCGGAGATGATCGCCCAGTTTCCACCGCCGGACACCACCGGGGTGCGGATCGAGGACCGTCAGATCCCGGGCCGCGACGGCGATCCCGCGGTGCCGATCCGCATCTACCAACCCGAACGGCGCAGCGCTCCCGCCGCGATCTACCACGTCCACGGCGGCGGGTTCATCGCCGGCGACCTCGAGACCGAACACGCCTCGAACGTCGCGCTGGCACGCGAACTCGGCGTGGTCGTGGTGTCGGTCGACTACCGGCTCGCGCCGGAAACCCCATTTCCAGGCGGCCTGGAAGACGTCTACGCCGGGCTGGTCTGGACCGCCGCGCACGCGGACGAACTGGGCGTCGACCCGCACCGCATCGCCATTCAGGGCACCAGCGCCGGCGGCGGGCTCGGCGCCGCGCTGGCGCTGCTGGCGCGCGACCGCGGCGGGCCGCACATCGCCTTCCAGTTCCTGTCCGTGCCCGAGCTCGACGACCGCCTGGCCACCGCGAGCATGATCGCGTTCACCGACACCCCTTTTTGGAGCCGCCCCCGCGCGATCGTCAGCTGGAACTGCTACCTGGGGCCCGGCCGCGCCGGCGGGGACGACGTGTCGATCTATGCCGCGCCGGCCCGCGCGACCGATCTGGCGGGCCTGCCGCCCGCCTACGTTTCGGTCATGCACTTCGACCCGCTGCGCGACGAGGGCGTCGCCTACGCGCTGGCCATGCTCGCCGCCGGGGTGAGCGTCGAATTGCATTTGTTCCCAGGGACTTTCCACGGCTCGATGCTGATCCAGGATGCGGCGATCTCGAAGCGGGAGCAGGCAGAAACCGTCGCCGTGCTGCGCCAAGCGCTCGCGCTCTAGTAATTTCGGACCTATCGCCACCAACATCGCACTGGTCGGTCCCGGCGCCGTCGGCACGACGGTCGCCGCGCTGCTGCACAAGGCCGGGCATTCCGTGCTGGTGTGCGGCCGCACCCCCCGTGACGCCATCGAGCTGCGGCCCGACGGCGCCGACCCGATCGTGGTGCCCGGCCCCGTGTGCACGGATCCCGGCGCGGTCGCCGGCCCCGTCGACGTGGTGATCCTGGCGGTCAAGGCCACCCAGAATGACGAGGCGGCCGGCTGGCTGGGCCGCCTGTGCGACGAGCACACGGTCGTCGTCGTGCTGCAGAACGGTGTCGAGCAGGTCGAGCAGGTGCAGCCGCACTGCCCGTCGTCGCCGGTGGTGCCCGGGATCGTCTGGTACGGCGCCGAGACGCAGCCGGAAGGGTGGGTGCGGTTGCGCACCGAACCGCGGCTGGTGTTGCCGTCGGGGCCCTCGGCGGAAGCGGCGGCCGAGCTGCTGCGCGGCGCCGGCTGCCAGGTCGAGTGCGATCCCGACTTCATCACGGCCGCCTGGCGCAAGCTGCTCGTCAACGCGCTGGCCGGGTTCATGGTGCTGACCGGGCGGCGGTCCGGGATGTTCCACCGCGACGACGTCGCCGCGCTGTCGCGCCGCTATGTGGCCGAATGCCTGGCCGTCGCGCGCGCCGAGGGCGCCCGGCTGCCCGACGGCGTGGTCGACGAGCTGGTCGACATGTTCCGCAAGGGCCCCAAGGACATGGGCACGTCGATGCTGTTCGACCGGGAGAACCACCGGCGGCTCGAGTGGGACATCCGCAACGGCGTGATCATCCGCAAGGCCCGCAACCACGACCTGGCGACCCCGATCAGCGACATCCTGGTGCCGCTGCTGGCGGCGGCGAGCGACGGGCCGGGTTAGGTTAGGGCCATGTTCCCTTGCGAGCGTGTCGACCTGGGCTTCGTAGATACCGCGCCGTTTCGTTTCCGCAACAGCGTCGACCTCGCCGTCACGCCCGAGCAGCTGTTCGAGGTGCTCGGCGACGCCGGGTCGTGGCCGCGCTGGGCGCCGGTGATCACGAAAGTCACCTGGACAACTCCCGAGCCGCGCGGCGTCGGCACCACCCGCACCGTCGAGATGCGCGGCGGGATCGTCGGGGACGAGGAGTTCCTCGCGTGGGAACCGTTCACCCACATGGCATTCCGGTTCAACGAATGCTCGTCGAAGGCGGTCGCGGCGTTCGCCGAGGACTATCGGGTCGAGGTCATCCCCGGCGGGTGCCGGCTGACGTGGACCATGGCGCAGAAACCGGCCGGCCCCGCCCGGCTGGTGATGCCGGTGTTCGGGCCGCTGCTCAACCTGGGGCTCCGCCGGTTCCTGCGCAACCTACGCAGCTACACCGACGCCCGGTTCCCCGTAACCCGGCAACCTTAGGAGCGTGCAATGACCTTCAACGAGGGCATGCAGATCGACACCAGCACCGCGTCGTCTTCCGGCGGGGGCGGGATGGGGATGGCCATCGGGGGCGGTGGCCTGGGGCTGCTGATCCTGCTCGGGGCGTTGTTCTTCGGCATCGACCCGGGCCGCATCATGACCCAGCAACAGACCAACACCGGCGGCTATTCGGCGCCCGGTTTCGACCTGAGCCAGTGCAAGACCGGCGCCGACGCCAACAAGTACGTCCAGTGCCGCGTCGTCGCCACCGGTAATTCCGTCGACGCGGTCTGGCATCAGCTGATGCGCAACTACACCCGCCCACACGTGCGCCTGTTCACCGGATCCGTCGACACCGGGTGCGGCCCGGCCACCACCGCGGTGGGACCGTTCTACTGCCCGGTGGACCAGACGGCGTACTTCGACACCGACTTCTTCCAGGAACTGGTCGACCGATTCGGTTCCAGCGGTGGACCATTCGCGCAGGAGTACGTCGTCGCGCACGAATACGGCCACCACGTGCAGCAGCTGCAGGGCGTCCTGGGCCGCGCCCAGCAGGGGGCGCAGGGCGCCGGGGGCAACGGGGTGCGCACGGAGCTGCAGGCCGATTGCTACGCCGGCATCTGGGCCCACTACGCGTCAACCGTCAAGCAGCAGAGCACCGGCGTGCCGTACCTGGAGCCGTTGAGCGACAAGGATATTAACGATGCGCTTTCGGCCGCCGCGTCGGTGGGCGACGACCGCATCCAGAAGCAGGCGACCGGACGCGTCAACCCGGAGTCCTGGACGCACGGCTCGTCGACGGAGCGGCAGAAGTGGTTCACCATCGGCTACCAGACCGGTGACCCCAACCAGTGCAATACGTTCGCCGCGACCGATCTGGGCTGAGCGCTCATGGTGGTCCAGGATCAGGAGCTGGCCGACGATGGGCAGGCGTCGGCGTGGGCACCGTTGCGCAATCGCATCTTTCGCAACCTGTTCATCGCGCAGTTCGTCTCGAACATCGGGACCTGGATGCAAAGCGTGGCGGCGCAATGGTTCCTGATCGAGGACCACAGCAGCGCCACCGTCGTGGCGCTGGTGCAGACGGCCAGCCTCGGGCCCACGCTGCTGCTGGGGCTGTTCGCCGGGGTGCTCGCCGACCTGTTCGACCGACGGCGCCTGCTGATCGTCCTGCAGTCGTATGCGGTGGTGGTGGCGCTGGCCCTGGCGGCGGTGACCTACCTCGGTAGGCTCACGCCGACCGCGCTGTTGCTGTTCACCGTCGCGATCGGCCTGGCCTCCGCGCTGACCGCGCCGGCCTGGCAGGCGATTCAGCCCGAGGTTGTGACGCGCGAGCAGATCCCGTCGGCGGCGGGCCTGTCGAGCGTCTCGGCGAGCGTCGGCCGGGTAATCGGGCCGGCGATCGGCGGCGTCGTGGTCGCAATCGCCGGTCCGGCAGCGGTATTCGCGATCAACGCCGTGTCGTTCACCGGGATCATCTTCGCCCTCACGGCGTGGCAGCGGCCCAAGCAACTCGCGCCGCTCGAACGGGAACAGTTCGGCCAGGCCATGGTGAGCGGATGGCTGTACGTCGTCAACAGCCCGATCTTTCGTCGGATCCTGCTGCGCACAGCGCTTTTCGTGTTTCCCGCCTCGGCCCTGCTGGCGCTGTTGCCGGTGGCCGCCTCGCACAGCTGGCACCTGGGAGCCAGCGGTTACGGTCTGACGCTGGGGGCCATCGGCTGCGGGGCGGCGCTCGCCCTCGCGGTGCCGAACCCGATCCGCGAGAAGGTGCCGCCCAACGCGCTGTTGGCGGCGTGCGCCGCCGCGTACGGAGTTGCGGCGCTCGCGGTGGCCCGGCTGTCGTTCACCGCGGCGGCCCCCTTCCTGGTGTTGTCGGGGACGGCCTGGCTGCTCACGTTGACGACGCTGAACGCGGCGGCCCAGCTGCATCTGCCGCGCTGGGTCCGGGCCCGCGGATTGGCGATGTACCTGTTGGTCTTCACCGGCTGCCAGGCGGTCGGCGCGTACCTCTGGGGTCTCGTCGCCACCCGCGACGGGCTCGACGCCGCGCTGACTTGGTCGGCCGCGCTGCTGGCCGTTGCCGCCCTCAGCGTCCCCGTGCTCGGATTGCTGCCCGCCACCGGGAAGCTGAGCCGCAACATTTCCAATTGTTGGGCGTCGCCGATGGTGATGCTCGAACCGCGCCCCAACGACGGGCCGGTGCTGGTGACCGTCCGCTACCGGGTGTCGACGGAGAACCTCAACGAGTTCGTCGGCGCAATGAGCGCGGTCCGGCGCTCACGCCTGCGAACGGGCGGTCACAGCTGGCGGCTGTATCGAAACCTGGAAGAACCCGACATGGTCCTCGAGCGGTTCACCGTGCCGTCGTGGACCGAATTCGAACGCCAGCACACCGAGCGCTGGCTGGAGTCCGACCACGACGGCGCGGCCAAGGCAGCCAGCTACACCGTCGACGACACCCGGCGGCACGAGTACTACCTGGCCGTGCGCGTGCAGCATTGAGCCGGCGCCGGCGGGCTAGCTGGGTCGGCAGGTGACGGTGGTGGTGGCGTCCGCGTGGGCGACCACCTGGCCGTCCACCGCGATCTCGCAGTGGAACTGGGCCGGGCCGTTGCCCGAATCCGGCCAGTGCAGCATGCCGCTGGCGGTGATGGTCGCGAACTGGTTCGGGTTCGCCAGCGTGGCGGTGTAGGTGACCGGCGTTCCCCCGCTCAGCGGCGCCTGCACACTCGTCGTGAACTTCGACGGGTCCGCGCTGTAGGCCGCCTGGCTGGGTGGATCCGAACTCACATAGCTGACCGTGGCGGTCAGATTGTTGGGGCTCGTCACGGTGTAGGTCACCTGGTGGCCATCCGCATGGGAAATCGCGGGCGCCACGGCCACCCCCATAGCCGCCGCAAACGTTGCCACCGCCACCCCGCAGGTCACTTTTCGCACGTTCGTCATATCGAAAACGCTACCGGATTCGTTACCCCGGTAGCTGTGACCAGGATGCGGGCGTTCACCCCGGTCGGGTATGAAGCAGGCATGACCGATCTTCCGGGGATCAGCCGCCGCAGGCTGTTGACCACGAGCGCGGTCTCGGCCGCCCTGGGGGCGGGCATCGGGGGCGGGGCGGCGCTGCTGTGGTCGCAGGTGCGCGGTCCCGCCGTCTGGTATCAGCCGGACCGCGGCGGCGCACCGCCGGTGACCGGCCTGCACCTGCAGTTCGGCGCGAACGCCGCGACCGAGGTGGTGGTGTCATGGCACACCACCGAGGCCGTCCGCAATCCCCGCGTCATGCTGGGCACCCCGGCCTCCGGGTTCGGGCACACCGTCGCCGCCGAGACCCGCACCTACCGGGACGCCAAGTCCAACATCGAGGTTCGCGTCAACCACGCGCGCCTGACGGGCCTGATCCCCGACACCGATTACGTGTACGCCGCGGTGCACGACGGCGCCGAGCCGGGCGGCGGGACGGTGCGCACCGCGCCGTCGGGGCGAAAGCCGCTGCGCTTCACCAGCTTCGGCGATCAGTCCACCCCCACGCTGGCCCGGATGCCCGACGGCCGGTACGCCACCGACAACATCGGGTCGCCCGCGGCCGCGGACACCACGCTGGCGGTCGAGCGCCTCGGTCCGCTGTTCAATCTCGTCAACGGCGACCTGTGCTACGCCAACCTGGCCCAGGACCGCATCCGGACCTGGTCGAACTGGTTCGAGAACAACACCCGCTCGGCGCGGTTCCGGCCGTGGATGCCGGCCGCCGGCAACCACGAGAACGAATTGGGCAACGGGCCGATCGGTTACGGCGCCTACCAGACCTACTTCGCGGTGCCCGATTCGGGCTCCAGCCTTCAGACCCGCGGCCTGTGGTACTCGTTCACCGCCGGCTCGGTGCGGGTGATCAGCCTGAACAACGACGACGTGGCCTACCAGGACGGCGGCAACTTCTACGTGCACGGCTACTCAGGCGGGGAGCAAAGGCGCTGGCTCGCCGGCGAACTCGCCGCCGCACGGCGCCACCCGGACGTCGACTGGATCGTCGTCTGCATGCACCAGACGGCGATCTCGACCGCCGATAGGACCAACGGCGCCGACCTCGGGATCCGCCAGGAATGGCTGCCGCTGTTCGACCAGTATGAGGTCGATCTGGTGCTGTGCGGCCACGAACACCATTACGAGCGGTCGCATCCGTTGCGCGGGTCGCTGGGCACCGACACCCGGACGCCGATACCCGTCGAGACCCGCAACGATCTCATCGACTCGACCAAGGGCACCGTGCACCTCGTCATCGGCGGCGGCGGCACCTCCGCGCCGTCCAACGGGATGTTCTTTCCCGAGCCGCGGTGCCGCGTGGTGACCGGCGTCGGGGCATTCGACCCCGGAATCGGCCGCAAGGCGCCGATCTACGTGCTGGAGGACGCGCCGTGGTCGGCGTTTCGCGACCGCGACAACCCTTACGGCTTCGCGGCTTTCGACGTCGACCCGGGCCAACCTGGCGGCAACACCTCGATCAAGGCGACGCATTACGGGCTGAGCGGGCCGTTCGGCGCCGTCACCGTGGTGGACCAGTTCACGCTCACCAAGCCGCGCCGCGACCGGCCCGCCTAGCTCAAAACAGCGTCGGCTGCAGCGGTTCCGCTGTGGCTTTTGCCGATGGGATCGGGCGGGGGTCGCCGCCCAGCCGGTGCTTGGCGATCAGCGGCGCGGCCCGTTCGCGCAGCATGTCGCGGTAGCTCGGCGGCAGGTAGGCGCCGCGGCGGTACAGCTCGCGGTACCGGCCGACCAGCTCCGGGTGCGAGCGGGCCAGCCAGGACATGAACCAGCCGCGCGTCGATCCGCGCAGGTGCAGGCCGAAGACCGTGACGCCGGTGGCGCCGGCCGCGGCGATCTGGCCGAGCAGGCCGTCGAGGTGCTCGGTGGAATCCGTGAGATGCGGCAGCACGGGCGCGACCATCACGTGGCAGCCCAGGCCGGCGTCCCGGATGGCGGTGATCAGGCCCAGGCGGGCCTGCGGTGTCGGCGTTCCCGGCTCGACGTCGCGGTGCAACTCCGGGTCGGCGACGGCCAGCGAGACGGCGACCGATACCGGGACCTGGTGTGCCGCATCGGCTATCAGCGGCAGGTCGCGCCTGAGCAGGGTGCCCTTGGTGAGGATCGACATCGGCGTGCCGGACCCCGCGAGCGCGCCGATGATGCCCGGCATCAGCGCGTAGCGCCCTTCGGCGCGCTGGTAGGGATCGGTGTTGGTGCCCAGCGCGACCGTCTCCCGCTGCCAGGACGGCCGGCGCAGCTCGCGGTTCAGGACCTCGGCGACGTTGGTCTTGACCACCACCTGGGTGTCGAAGTCGGCGCCGCAGTCGAAGTCCAGGTATTCGTGGGTGGGGCGCGCGAAGCAGTAGCGGCAAGCGTGCGAGCAGCCGCGGTAGCCGTTGACCGTATAGCGGAACGGCAGCGCAGAGGCGTTGGGCACCTTGTTGAGCGCCGACTTGCACAGCACCTCGTGGAAGGTGATCCCCTCGAACTGCGGCGCGCGCACGCTTCGGACCAGGCCGATCCTGGCCAGCCCCGGGAGCGCCCCGTCGTCGAGAGCGACGGCCTGACTAGCCCAGCGCATACGCTCTATTCGAACTGTTGTTCGATCCGATGTCAAGTGACAGGATGGCGCCATGGAACTGCGACACCGGGAGATCGCCGGCAAGCGAATGGCCTACATCGACGAGGGCGAGGGCGACGCGATCGTCTTTCAGCACGGCAACCCGACGTCGTCGTACTTGTGGCGCAATGTCATGCCGCACCTGGCGGGGCTGGGCCGGCTGGTGGCATGCGACCTCATCGGGATGGGCGCGTCGGACAAACTCAGCCCATCGGGTCCAGACCGCTACAACTACGCCGAGCAACGAGACTTCTTGTTCGCGCTCTGGGACGCGCTCGACCTGGGGGACCGCGTGGTGCTGGTGCTGCACGACTGGGGCTCCGCGCTGGGCTTCGACTGGGCGAACCAGCATCGCGACCGCGTGCAGGGGATCGCATTCATGGAGGCGATCGTCACGCCGATGACATGGACGGATTGGCATCCCAGCGTGCGGGGTGTTTTCCAGGGGTTCCGGTCGCCGGAGGGTGAGCGGATGGTGTTGGAACAGAACATGTTTGTCGAAGCGGTCCTGCCCGGCGCTATTCAGCGGAAACTTTCCGACGAGGAGATGAACGCCTACCGCGAGCCGTTCCTCAATTCCGGCGAGGACCGGCGACCCACGCTGTCGTGGCCGCGCAACATCCCCATCGATGGCGAGCCGGCCAACGTTGTCGCCATCGTCGACGAGTACCGAGCCTGGCTCGAAAAAGACGACGTGCCAAAGCTGTTCGTCAACGCCGAGCCCGGCGCGATCCTCACCGGCCGCATCCGCGACTACGTCCGGACGTGGGGTAACCTCAGCGAAGTCACGGTCCCCGGGGTGCATTTCATCCAAGAAGACAGCCCGGACGAGATCGGTTTGGCCGTGGCTCAATTCGTCAGGCGGCTACGGTCGGCCGGCACCTAGAAGGGCGGCGGATCGTCATCGCCGTCGGCGGGTGGGGCGGGCAGGGTGTAGCTCCACGCCTCGGCCCGGCGGGCGGTGCGGGCGTCGCGGTTGTGGCGGCGTTCGGTGGCGATGCGGTAGGCGCGGTCTTGGGCGCGGGTGCGGCGGCGTCGGGGCATCATCGCGGTGCGCTCGGGGCAGTAGTCGGCCGGCGGGTCGGCCTCCGGTGTGGGCATGCCGCCCACCGAATAACACAGGCTGGGAAACAGCAGCGCGCTGCCCGGGGTGGTGACATACGTCTGCCCGGCCGGGGAGGTCAGAATCAGCGTCCCGTCAGGCAATTGCTGTTCGGCCCAACCCAGAAACGTCTTGACCAAATGATGAGTTCGACAGTAGCACTTCAGGTTTGACGCGTGCGTGGGCCCGCCCTGGGCATAGGGGATCGTATGATCCAGATCGCAGCCGATGGCCGGGGCGTCGCAGCCCGGCCAGCGGCACGTCAGATCGCGACACCGCACGAAATCGGCCAACGCCTGCGAGGGCACATACCCGTCCTCGGGTGGCGCGTCGCCGGGGTGGATCAGCGGCATGAGCTTGGCCGAGGCCGCCAACTCCCGCACGAGTTCGGGTGGGATCAGCCCGTCGGCACCCACCTCCGAGGCCGGCGCGCCGCCGGTGCCGTCGAGGGTGGCCTGCTCGGCGATGACATGAATCAGCACCGGCGACGCGGCGGGCCGTGTCCCTGCGGCGCAGTCGGGGCGCCCGCAGCGACACCCCAGCCGATCCGCCCCAGCGGCCAGCGCGCCCAGCGCATCCGCGCGGCGCTGCTCGCGGGTACGCGGGTCATGCGCGCACACCGTGGCCGCCACCGCATTCAGCCGCTTGTCCAGGGCGTGCGCATCCGGGGACAACAGGACACCACCGAACTCGGCCCGGCCGTCCTGATCCGGCCCGAACCACACCTCCCGATCCCGCTGGGCCTTCGCGCGCCGGCGCACCGCATCCCCATCGGCCTTGGCCACGATCCGATCCACCTGCGCGCCCAACCGGCCCTGCGTCATCGAGGGCCAGCGCGCCACATTGGCCGCCAACCGCGCATCCACGCCCGCCAGCACCTCGGGATCCTCGATCAAATCCGTGCGATACACGATCGTCTGAAACATCCGGTAGTCGATATCCCCGGCGGCAAAGACCTCCCCCACCTCCGGGAGGCGTTCGCGCATCGCCCGGGCGTAGCGCAGCCGGCTGGCCGCCAGCCCCTGGCTTATCCGCAACGCCGCCCCCACCTCGGCCGCCACCGCCTCCATCGTGTCGATCGCCCACTCCTCGGTCTCCGAACACCGCGACAACCGATACCGAAACAACTCACCGATCGCATCCAACTGCGCCGCCGCCTGCCGGTTCTCGGCCCGCGAGGCGGCGCAAATCCGATCGACCATCACCGCGGACTCCGCCGTCGTCGACGGATAACGCCGCTCGATCATCTCGTCGAACCGGGCAATCACCTCAGCACGGGCCGCTTCATCGAACATGCGTTCGAGTATGCCACGGCACCCCGACAATCCGCCGATGCCGGGGACGGTGCCGCAAGATTCGCACAAGGATCAGGCAAGGCGGCTGCGGGATTGTTTGCACAACGGCCGTCACAGGCGCGCACAGCTAAGGAGACGTACATGACAGTCACCAAGCTCGCCCTCGTCGCAATGACGGCGGTCGCGGCGGCCGCCGGCCTTCCGGCCGCTGCACACGCAGATGAGGGCTACGACTTTCAGTCCCCTTCGGGCAGCATTTACTGCAAGATGGGCTATGCCCAGGGGACCGATCCAGGCGTCGTTTGCACCATCGCGAACTCCACCTACACGGGACAACGCCAGTCCGACGGCGTGGTCGCCTGGCCGCAATTCGGGCTTTGGCAGGGCGGGTCGCCGTCGTCGCCGAAGGACATGCCGTGTGTCGTCGGTGCCAACAAAACGCCGATATCGCCCACGCTCGACTACGGCCAAAAAACGCGCTCGCTGGGCGCGATCAGTTGTGCCAGTAAGCAATCCGGCGTGACATGCACCGACAGCAGCACCGGTCACTTCTTCCAGGTGTCATCAGAGTCCTACCAGGTGGGCTGATCGAGTCCCCCGGGCACGTTTTCAAAGGAGCAACCATGAAAAGCAAAATGATCGCGGCCTTGTCGATCGCGAGTGTCGCGACGGCGGTCGGCCTGGCCGCGACCGCGCACGCCGACAACGATGAGATCGAGTTTCAAACACCGTCGGGAAACATCGCCTGCACGATGTTGTTGGTGCCGGGCGCTGACGGCAACAACAATGTGCAGTGCGATCTTGCCGACCACACCTTTCCGACACCGGGGACGTGCAAAACGTCGGCAACTGGTGTTGCGGCGATTCTGAACATCTCAAGGCCCCTGCCAGACGTGGGCTGCGACGCGTACGCTTCCCTACTGCCCTCCTCCTGGCCCGTACTCGACTACGGCCAATCGCGATCGCTCGGCGTGCTCACCTGCGATAGCGAACCTTCGGGGGTAACTTGCACCAACACCAAAACCGGGCACTTCTTCCGCCTCTCGCGCGACTCCTACCAAGTCGGCTGATTCAGGCGCCACAGAAGTGGCTGTAGCCATACTTCTGTGAGCACCAGATGTCACCTGCGTTCGCATCGGTGAGTTCGGCATCGTTGTGGGCCAAGTGGAGGACGGTGACACCGTCTGGGGCCACAACGAGCTCGGCCTTCCACGCGGTCTGCTCGTTGATGTCGCCGCCGAGCCCATCGCCCCAGGCACCGATGCGCTGCTCCAACCTGATCCCGAGACCCGGGCCGTCGCCCTGCGTCCAGCGCATCGTCCACCTCTCGCCATCGCGGGCGCTGGACCCGAGCAGCATCGTCCCGGTGCCGTCGGGCGCGATCGTCAGCATGCTCAGGTGTCTCTGCCAGTCTCCGACGTACTCGCCGCGTGCCGTCTGCATCGGCGGGTTCCCCGCCGGATCGGCGTTGGCGACCGGGGCATGCGCAATGAGGGCGGCCGCTGTCGCGGTGAGCGCCGCGATCGAGCGGGCAGCAAATTTGGGCATGGCGAATGTTACAACCCGGGCAGGCAGATGGGCGCTCCGTAGCACGGCGGCGGTCCGAGCGGCTGCCGTGGAGCGTCGCCCTCCCAGACGAACTGGCCGACGTTGCCCATGCCCCCGACGGGAACCCAGTACCAGTGGTGGCAGACGTTCATGTCCCACCGGACATCCGGCATCGGCAGGGGTTTACCCGGGCACCAGTCGTGCGGGACGGTGAAGTTGTCGGCATGGGCGGTGCCCGCGGTCAGCCCCAAACCCGCCACCGCGACGCCGCTCGAGAACAGCGCCCCGGCAACCACTTTCTTCAGCGTGGTGTCCATGACCGCAATGTAGCGCCGGCCGCTTGCGAAATTCTTGCGCCGGACCGGCTACCGGGCGACGCGCGAAAGCACGTCGGCGACAACGGAATCCCATGTCCAGACCGACCTAAGTGGCCGCCCCGGCCGGCGAGGTCGAATCCAGGGGCTCATAGCAGTGCTTCTCCGCGCGAATCGCCCGATAGAACTGGATGAACGTGATGACGAGAAACGGAACGTACGACCCGACGGGCAGCCAGAATCCGATGATGCCGTTCCAGGTCAACGGTCCGGAGAAGAAGAAAATGCACGCGAGCCCAGTCCCGCCGATCGTTGCCATCCAGAGATTCAGGTACAAGAACCAGCGGGGAAACACCTGCGGCCCCTGCCGCTGAGTGAATCCGGCCATTGCGAGACAGAACAGCTGCATGCTGAAGGTCGGAAAGAACATCAGGAACTCGAGCCACGTCATGTCGTTGACGAGCTGAACCAGCTCGGGCGAGCGGTCGAGGCGATAGAAGGCGCCCGCCCAGAAGATGAACGGCAGGATGAAGGCCACCGCATTCACGCAGCCGGCGCCGAACGCAAAGATGGCCCAGAGCGGGACGCGGCGCCCCTGCTCCATACGGGATATCTGCAGGGCGACCATCGCCGACCAGGGAACCAGCAGGGTGCTACCCAGCAGCCCCACGACGATCCCGAGCTTGACCCAGGTCAGCCTGGGCCCGAACTCGGCCATCAATTGGGCACCGGACAGCTGGGGCGACGGCGGCGGAATGAAACCCGACAACGGCATGAGCCCGACAAAGAACAACACCCCGAATGCGATGCCGCAGCCCCATAGCGCCAGCTGAAGCTTTTCGTGGACGTACTGCGATGGCGTCATGACTTTGCGCGCCCCTCACGTCGACATGGAATTGAGATCGTTTGTATCATAAAAACTGATCTATGGGCAGGGCCCTCCGCCGATCACGTTGCCCGGCCTCACCGCCGCGCCCCCCTAGTCCTGCCGCAGCCGCGAAAGCACCTCGGCGACAACGGAATCCAAGGGCACCGAGACCTGGTCACCCGAGCCGAGGTCCTTCACCCCGACGGTCCCGGACTCGAGGTCCCGGTCGCCCGCCACCAACGCGAAGCGGGCTCCCGAGCGGTCGGCGGCGCGCATCGCACCCTTGAGCCCGCGGTCGCCGTAGGCCATGTCGACGCGGACGCCGGCGGCGCGCAACTCGCCCGCCACCACCGCAAGCCGCAACTTCGCCGCGTCGCTCAACGGGACCCCGAACACGTCGCAGCGCGTGGTCCCCCCCACGGTCTTGCCCTCGGCGCGCAGCGCCAGCATCGTCCGGTCCACGCCCAGCCCAAAGCCGATGCCCGACAGGTCTTGTCCGCCGAGCTCGCTCATCAGGCCGTCGTAGCGGCCACCGCCGCCGATCCCGGACTGCGCGCCCAGACCGTCGTGCACGAACTCGAACGTGGTCTTCGTGTAGTAATCCAGCCCGCGCACCATCCGCGGGTTGATCACGTACGGCACCCCGAGCGCGTCGAGATGGGCCAGCACCGTGTCGAAGTGTTGCTTGGCGCCGTCGGACAGGTGGTCGAGCAAGACCGGCGCGTCGGCCGTCATGGCCCGCACGTCGGGCCGCTTGTCGTCGAGCACCCGCAACGGATTGAGCCGCGCGCGTCGCCGCGTCTCCTCGTCGAGGTCGAGGCCGAACAGGAACTCCTGCAACAGTTCCCGGTACTGCGGGCGGCAGCTCTCGTCTCCGAGGGAGGTGATCTCCAGCCGGAAGCCCTCCAGGCCCAGCGAGCGGAAGCCACCGTCGGCGACGGCGATCACCTCGGCGTCCAGCGCCGGGTCGTCGACGCCGATCGCCTCGACGCCGACCTGCTGCAGCTGGCGATACCGCCCGGCCTGCGGACGCTCGTAACGGAAGAACGGGCCCGCGTAGCAAAGCTTCACCGGCAGCGCGCCGCGATCCAGACCGTGCTCGATCACCGCGCGCACCACCCCGGCCGTCCCCTCCGGCCGCAAAGTCACCGAGCGATCGCCGCGGTCGGCGAACGTGTACATCTCCTTGGAGACGACGTCGGTGGATTCGCCGACGCCGCGGGCGAACAGGGCGGTGTCCTCGAAGATCGGCAGCTCGACGTCGCCGTAGCCGGCCCGGCGGGCCGCGGCCAGCAACCCGTCGCGCACCGCGACGAACTGCGCCGAATCGGGCGGCAGGTAGTCCGGCACCCCCTTGGGGGCAGAGAACTCCGTCACCGGCTCAGGCCCTCGAGGAACGGATTGAACCGCCGCTCCGCGCCGATGGTGGTCGACGGGCCGTGCCCGGGCAGTACGACGGTCTTGTCGTCCAGCACCAATAGCTTGTCGATGATCGACGTCAGCAGGTCGCGGCCGCTGCCGCCGAACAGGTCCGTGCGGCCCACCGAGCGCTCGAACAGCGTGTCGCCGGTGAACACGACGTCCTTGTCGGACGAGACCCGGAAGACCACCGATCCGCGCGTGTGCCCGGGCGTGTGATCGACGTTGACGGTCACACTGCCCAGGTCCAGCTTGTCGCCGTCGCGGTCCAGCTCCACCACCTGCTTGGGCTCGCGGAAGAACGCGCCCGTCACCAGCTGCGCCAGCTTCGGGCCGTAGCCGTGGATCGGGTCGCTCAGCATGAAGCGGTCCTCGGGGTGGATATAGGTGGGGCAGCCGAAGGTGTCGGAAACCTTCTGCGCCGACCAGATGTGGTCGATGTGCCCGTGGGTCAGCAGCACCGCGGCGGGGGTCAGCCGGTTCTCGTCCAGGATTCGCCGCAGTGCGCCCATCGCGCGCTGACCGGGGTCGACGATGACGGCGTCGGTTCCGGGCCGGTCAGCCAGCACATAGCAGTTGCACTGCAACATGCCGGCGGGGAATCCAGTGATCAACACGGTTCCCAGTTTCCCACGGGACCCGATTGACACCGGTCACCGCGCCCACATTAGCCTGGGCTGGCAATCTCGGGCCCCGACCCATCAACCATGGAGGCATTCCGGCCGTGCCGACCAACGAACAGCGACGTGCCAACGCCAAGCGCAAACTCGAACGGCAGCTCGAGAAGCGCCAGAAGCAGGCCAAGAGGCGCCGGATCGTGGTGATCGCCGCGGGTTCGGTCGCGGCGGTGGCCGTGATCGTCGCCGTGGTGATCGCGATCGTCAACACCAAGCACGAGAACAAGAGCAACACCGCGGCGCCGACCAGCACCACCGCCGCCAGCAGCTCTCCCGAGAGCACGACGCCCGGGCCGACGCCGGCCGTCCCGCCGCTGCCGCCGTTCAAGGCGTCGGCCAACCTGGGTGCCAACTGCCAATACCCGGCGTCCTCGGACGCGGCCGCCAAACAGGTCAAGCCGCCGCGCACCGGCAAGGTCCCGACCGACCCGGCCCAGGTGAGTGCGAGCATGTCGACCAGTCAGGGCAACATCGGGCTGATGCTGGCCAACAACGAATCACCTTGCACGGTAAACAGTTTCGCCAGCCTCATCGGCCAGAAATACTTCGACGGCACCAAATGCCACCGGCTGACCACCTCGGACACGCTGGGCGTGCTGCAATGCGGCGACCCCAAGGGTGACGGCACCGGTGGCCCCGGCTACCAATTCGCCAACGAGTACCCGACCGACCAGTACCCGCCCAACGACCCCAAGGCGCAACAGCCGGTCGTCTATCCGCGCGGCACCCTGGCGATGGCCAACGCCGGACCCGGCACCAACGGCAGCCAGTTCTTCATGGTCTACAAGGACTCCCAGCTGCCGCCGCAGTACACCGTGTTCGGCACCATCCAGGCCGACGGGCTGGCCATCCTGGACAAGATCGCCAAGGCCGGCGTCGCCGGCGGCGGCGAGGACGGGGCGCCGGCCAGCGAAGTCACCATCAAGTCGCTGCTGCTCGACTAAAGCCGCAAGGCCGCAACACCGGCCGCGGATTGGTGAGAATCACCAGAATCACTTGCTCCACCGTTTAGGGTTCGATGGGTGAGTGTGGATCCGGAGACGTTCGGCCGCTACCAAATAATGGCATTGCTGGGCCGGGGCGGCATGGGACGCGTGTACCGCGCCTACGACCCCGCCACCGATCGCGTGGTGGCGCTCAAAGTGCTCCCGCCGCATTTGGCCGAGGACAATCAGTTCCAGCAAAGGTTCCGCCGCGAGGCACGCATCGCGGCCGGCCTCAACGATCCGCACATCGTGCCCATCCACGGCTACGGCGAGATCGACGGCCAGCTCTATGTCGACATGCGGCTGATCGAGGGGCGCGACCTGGCGGAGTACATCGTGCAAAGCGGTGGGCGCCTGTCCCCCGAGCGCACCGTCGCGGTGATCGAACAGGTTGCGGCGGCGCTGGATACGGCCCACTCGGTGGGCTTGATCCACCGGGACATCAAGCCGAAAAACATCCTGGTGACCGCCGCGCGAGATTTCGTCTACCTGATCGATTTCGGCCTCGCCCGCGCGCAGACCGACACCGAGCTCACCGGCACCGGCGCCACGATGGGCACCGTGGCGTACCTGGCGCCCGAACGCTTCAGGGGCACAACGGATCACCGCGCCGACGTGTATTCGTTGGCCTGCGTGCTCTACGAGTGCCTCACCGGAAGCCGGCCCTTCCCCGGCGACAGCCTCGAGGAGCAGCTCAACGCGCACGTGAACACGCCGCCACCGCGAGCGTCGATCATCGCGCCCGGCGTGCCGCCGGCCCTTGACGCGGTGATCGCGCGGGGCATGGCGAAGGACGTCAACGCCCGCTACCAGTCGGCGATGGAGCTCGCCGAGGCCGCCAGGGCAGCGCTGACCGCCACCGACGCGCCAGCCGTCGCACCACCCGTCGCACCACTCGTCGCGCCGCCCTCCGCTGTGGAACCGGCGGCACCGGCGTCGCAGCCGCAGCCGGCGCCGCAGCCGGTCCAGGCGAAGGCCTTCAACAGGCGGCTGGCCCTGGGCATCGTCGGCGGGTCGCTCGTCGCGCTGGCGGCGGTGGTGGCCCTGGTCATTTCGCTGGTGACGCAGAGCCACGGCTCGACGAACAATGCGGCCTCCCCCACCCCGAGCCGCGCCAGGGTCCCCGCCCGGCCCGGGTCGGCCCCCGGGCCGACGTCGGCGACCGGCGCGACCGTGCCGCCGCTGCCGGCGTTCGCGGCCCCACCCGACCTCGGCGCCAATTGCCAGTACCCGCCGTCGCCGGATCCGGCGAGCAAGTCCGCCAACCTGCCGCCGACGGGCCGGGTCGCCACCGAACCGTCCCCGATCCACGCCGTCATCTCGACCAACTTCGGCGACATCGGCGTCCAGCTCGCCAACAACGAGTCCCCCTGCACGGTGAACAGCTTCGTCAGCCTGGCCAAGCAGGGGTTCTATGACAACACCGTGTGCGGGCGGATGATCGACGAGCCGGAGGGCGGGACGCTGCTGTTCGGTGGCCCCGACGCCGACGGCGGCGGAGGCGCCGGTTACGAATTCGCCGACGAGTACCCCACCAACCAGTACAAGGCCGACGACCCGGCGCTCAGGGCAACCGTGATCTATCCGCGCGGGACCCTCGCGACGGCCACCAACGGGCCCAACACCAACGGAAGCCAGTTCTTCGTGGTCTTCCGGGACGCCGAGATCGAGCCGACGTCAACCGTGTTCGGCTCCGTCGACGAGGCGGGCCTGGCCACCCTCGACAAGATCGCGAAGGTGGGGGTGGCCGGCAACCGCACCAGGGGCATGCCCACCAGCACCGTCACGATCACGTCCGTGCGGGTGGGCTAGGAACTTCAGGCTGCGGACGTCACGCGGTAGACGTCGTACACGCCCTCGACGTTGCGCACGACGTTGAGCAGGTGCCCGAGGTGCTTCGGGTCGCCCATTTCGAAGGTGAACCGGCTGATCGCCACGCGGTCACCGGAGGTGGTGACCGACGCCGACAGGATGTTGACCTTCTCGTCGGCCAGCACCCGCGTGATGTCCGACAGCAGCCGGTGCCGGTCGAGCGCCTCGACCTGAATGGCCACCAGGAACACCGACGACGCCGACGGCGCCCAGAGCACCTCGATGATGCGTTCGGCCTGCTGCTGCAACGAGGCGGCGTTGGTGCAGTCGGTGCGGTGCACGCTGACCCCGCCGCCGCGGGTGACGAAGCCCATGATCTGGTCGCCGGGCACCGGCGTGCAGCACTTGGCCAGCTTGGTCAGCACGCCCGGGGCGCCGGGGACGGAGACGCCGACGTCGTCGCTGCTGCGCGGGCGGCGCAGCATGGTGGTCGGCGTGGACCGCTCGGCGAGTTCCTCCTCGGCCTGGTCGATGCCGCCGAGCTCGGCCAACAGCCGCTGCACGACGTGGCGGGCCGACACATGCCCCTCACCGATCGCGGTGTAGAGCGCGGACACGTCGGCGTAGTGCAGCTCGCGGGCCACCGCGGCCATCGACTCGCCGTTTACCAAGCGCTGCAACGGAAGTCCGCCGCGGCGCACCTCGCGCGCCATCGCGTCCTTGCCGGCCTCCAGCGCCTCCTCGCGGCGCTCCTTGGCGAACCACTGGCGGATCTTCGTCTTGGCGCGCGGGGACACCACGAACTGCTGCCAGTCCCGCGACGGCCCGGCGTTGGGCGCCTTGGACGTGAAAACCTCGACGACTTCCCCGTTTTCGAGCTTGCGTTCCAGCGCCACCAGGCGGCCGTTGACCCGGGCGCCGATGCAGCGGTGGCCGACCTCGGTGTGCACGGCGTAGGCGAAGTCCACCGGCGTCGACCCGGTCGGCAGCGTGATCACGTCGCCCTTGGGGGTGAAGACGAAAATCTCCTGGACCGCAAGGTCATAGCGCAGCGACTCGAGGAACTCGCCCGGGTCGGCGGCCTCCCGCTGCCAGTCGAGCAGCTGACGCATCCAGGCCATGTCATCGATCTCGGCGGTGGCGTGCGGATGCGGAACGCCGTTGCGGCCCTTTGCTTCCTTGTAGCGCCAGTGCGCGGCGATGCCGTACTCGGCGGTGCGGTGCATGTCGCGGGTGCGGATCTGAATTTCCAGCGGCTTGCCCTCGGGCCCGACGACGGTGGTGTGCAACGACTGGTACACCCCGTAGCGGGGCTGGGCGATGTAGTCCTTGAACCGGCCCGCCATCGGCTGCCACAGCGAGTGGACGACGCCGACCGCGGCGTAGCAGTCGCGGATCTCGTCGCACAGGATGCGGATGCCGACCAGGTCGTGGATGTCGTCGAAGTCGCGGCCCTTGACGATCATCTTCTGATAGATCGACCAGTAGTGCTTGGGCCGGCCCTCGACCGTCGCCTTGATCTTCGACGCGCCCAGGGTGTTGACGATCTCGGTGCGGACCTTGGCCAGGTAGGTGTCGCGCGACGGCGCGCGCCCGGCGACCAGCCGCACGATCTCCTCGTACTTCTTGGGGTGCAGGATCGCGAACGACAGGTCCTCCAGCTCCCACTTGACGCTGGCCATGCCCAGCCGATGGGCAAGGGGTGCAATGACTTCCAGCGTCTCGCGGGCCTTGCGGGCCTGCTTCTCCGGCGGCAGGAAGCGCATGGTGCGCATGTTGTGCAGCCGGTCGGCGACCTTGATCACCAGCACCCGGGGGTCGCGGGCCATGGCGGTGATCATCTTGCGGATGGTCTCGCCCTCGGCGGCGCTGCCCAGCACCACCCGGTCCAGCTTGGTCACGCCGTCGACGAGGTGGCCGACCTCCTCGCCGAATTCCTCGCTCAACGCCTCGATCGTGTAGCCGGTGTCCTCGACGGTGTCGTGCAGCAGCGCGGCCACCAAAGTGGTGGTGTCCATGCCCAATTCGGCCAGGATGTTCGCGACGGCCAGCGGGTGCGTGATGTAGGGGTCACCGGAGTGGCGCAGCTGGGTGGCGTGCCGCTCGTCGGCGACCTCGAACGCCCGCTGCAGCAGCTGCAGGTTCGCCTTGGGATAGATCTCCCGGTGCACCGCCACCAGGGGCTCGAGCACGGGGTTGAGCGTGCTGCGCTGGGCGGTCATGCGCCGCGCCAGCCGGGCCCGGACCCGGCGCGACGCGCTGCTGGAGGTCTTCAGCGTCTCGGTCGGCGCCTCCGAGGGCTCGACGATCGGCGTCTCTTCGATCGGCGGCGCGACGGCCTGCGTCGTGCTCTGGTCGTCCGCCACGATTGTCACCTCCGAAGTCGAGGATATCGCTTATATCCCCGGGTTAGGCGCGGCTCAGGCTGTACACCGGCAGCGGCGTCACCGCCTCGCGACCGCCCAGCGCGACGAGCTCCACCACCACCGCGGCCGCCGTCACGTGCGCCCCGGCCCGCTCCAACAGCCGGGCGGCCGCGCCGAGGGTGCCGCCGGTGGCCAGCACGTCGTCGATGACGACAACGTCTCGGCCGCGCAGATCGATCCCGTCGGCCGGGATTTCCAGGGTCGCGCTGCCGTACTCCAGGTCGTAGCGCTCGGCGTACACCGGCGGCGGCAACTTGCCGGCCTTGCGGATGGCCAGCACGCCGGTGCCCAGCCGGCCCGCGACGGCCGCGGCGACCAGGAACCCCCGGGAGTCGATGCCGGCCACCAGGTCGGCGCCGGCCGCGATCTCGACCAGCGCGTCGATGACCGCGTTCATCCCGCCCCGGTCGGCGAACAGCGGGGTGAGGTCCTTGAACTGCACGCCGGGCTGCGGGAAGTCGGCGACGTCGCGCGTCAGCGACGCGATCAAGTCGGCCACCGGGACGCGCGTCACTCGACCAGCGCCCATCGATCCATGTTCCAGCCGGCTCCCCACCGGGTCGGATTCCTGCTCACGGCGTACATCTTCTTCGATGTCAGCAGCGTGCGCTGCTGCCGGTACAGCGGCAGGGTCGGCATGTCGGCCCACAGCAGGGGGGCCGCCTGCGCCAGCAGCCTGACCCGCTCGGCCGGGTCGGCCGACACCACCAGCGCGCTGATCGCCGCGTCGACCTGGGGATTGTTGTAGCCGGACAGGTTGTTGCCGTTGCCGCTGTGCAGGGCGTAGGCGTCCATGGCCGACGAGCCCGTCGACCCGCTGCCGGTGGCCCCGCCGGTGCTGGCCAGCAGTACGTCGATCTTGCCGTCGCGCAGCGCCTGGGGCCCGGAGGTGTCCAGCGGGACGCCGGTGACGGTGACGCCGGCCGGGGCGCAGGACTTGGTGATCGTCCCGACGGTCACGGCCAGCCGCGCGTTGGGCCCCTGGTAGCCGATGCGCACCGGCAGGGGCGCGCCGCCCAGCGCGTCGCGGGCGGCGGCGGGGTCGGCCTTGCCGAACGGGCCGGCTTCGGCGGCGCCCTCACCGGCCGCGATGGCGTCCTCGGTGGCCGGCTGCAGGCGGGAATTGGCGATCGCCACCCCGGCGTCGTGCGCGATCGTGTCGCGCGGCGTGCAGAACGCGAACGCGCGGCGGGCCTTGGTCTGCGCCAGCGGCCCCTGCGGCGCGAAGATCAGCTGCTCGATGCCGTCCGACGGCGAATCGGCGCGCTCGTAGTTGTCCGGGGTGGCCAGCGCGCCGGAGGAACCGGCCGCGACGTCGACGACGTCGACGCTGCGGCCGTTGACCCGGTCCTGGATGTCGGGCCCCTGGGGCCAGACGGTGATCCGCTTGGTGACCGCCTTGGGCCCCCACCACCGGTCGTTGGCGACGAGCACCACCGCGCCGCCGTCCAGGATTCGCTCGATCTTGTACGGCCCCGACGACGGGAAGCGCTTGACGTCGGCACCGGGCTTGAGGTCCCAGCCGGTGTTCCACAGCTTGGCGATCTGCGCCACCACCGGCCCGTTGTTGCTCAGCAGCGCCGCGGTCACGTCCACGTTGAGCTGATCGGCGATCACGTGCGACGGCAGGATCGAGGTCGCGGAGAACAGCTGGGCGTAGTCGACAACGGCGCGGTCGGGGGCGAAGGAAACCCGGGCCTTCTTCTGGCCGGGGATGCACTCGACGTTGGCGATGTCGACGTAGCCGGCCTGGGTGGCGGCGTCGAAGCCGGGAAACCGGCCCGACTGGGCCGCCCAGGCCAGCACCAGGTCGTCGCAGGTCACCGGCTTGCCGTCGCTGTAGACGGCGTTGTCGGCGATCTGGTAGTCCAGCACCAGCGGCGACCCGCTCACGACCGAGACGGAGCCGAAGTCGCGATCGGCGACGACCTGGCCGTCGGGGCCGTGATAGCCGAAGCCGGTGAGGGTGCGGGCGAACGCCTGCGCCCCCGCCGACGCGGCGCCGGCGACGGTGTTGGTGTTGTAGGTGGCCAACGGGCCGTCGACCACGTAGTCGACGTTCGAGGCGGCGCTGCCCGAGCACCCGGTCAGCGCGAAGGCCGCCAGCAGCGTCGCGGCCAACGCAGCCGCCGCGGTCCCCCTCAGGTTCCCCCGGCCGGCCCCCAACATCTGGCCTACCGCCGGCCTGCGTTTCGCTTGCCGGTGGGGCGCCGGGTCCCGGTGGGGCGCACCGGGCGCGCGCCGGGCGCCGGCTTGCTCGGGGCGGCCTTCGCGGGGGCTTCGGACGCCTCGGACGCCTCGGCCGCCTCAGACGCTTCCGTGGGCTCGTCGGCGGCGGTCTCGGAGATCTCGACGGCCGAGTCGTCGGAGCGGCCGCGCCGCTTGAGGACCCGGCGGGTGTGGGTACGCACCAGCTCGGTGCGTTCGCGCAGGGTGACCAGCAGCGGGGTCGCGAAGAAGATCGACGAGTAGGTGCCCACCAGGATGCCGACCAGCTGCACCAGCGCCAGGTCCTTCAGCGTGCCGACACCCAGCAGCCACACCGCCACGACCATCAGCGCCAGCACCGGCAGCACGCTGATCAGGCTGGTGTTGATCGAGCGCATGAACGTCTGGTTGATCGCCAGGTTGGCGTGCTCGGCGAAGGTGCGCCGGTTGGTGTGCTGGAAGTCGCGGGTGTTCTCCTCGACCTTGTCGAACACGATGACGGTGTCGTAGAGCGAGAAACCCAGGATTGTCAGCAGCCCGATGACCGTGGCGGGGCTGACCTCGAAGCCGACCAGTGAGTAGATGCCGGCGGTGACGGTCAGGTCGAAAACCATGGTGGTCAGCGCGGAGATCGCCATGTACCGCTCGTAGCGGATGGTGATGTACAGGCTGACCAGCGCCAGGAACACCACCAGCGCGATCAGCGCCTTCTTGGTGATCTGGTCGCCCCAGGTCTCCGACACCGCAGTGTCGCTGATGGCCTGCTTGCTCGGCTTGCCGTCGGCGCCCTTCGGCTGGAAGGCGTCGAACAACGCGTTGCGAAGCTTGGTGGTCTGCTCGTTGGTCAGCGTCTCCGAGCGGATCTGCACCGTCGCCGAGGCGCCGTTGCCGACGATGACCACCGACTCCGCGTCCTTGCCGATCGTCTTCGCGAAGACCTCGGACACCTGCGCGGTCTGGGCGCTACCGCGCGGCATCGAGACGGTGGTGCCGCCCTTGAAGTCGATTCCGAAGGTGAAGCCGCGCAGCACGATGCTGAGGAGCGCGACCGCGACGATCGCGCCGCTGATCCCGTACCACAGCCGGCGCCGCCCGATGACCTCGAACGCGCCCGTGCCCGTGTACAGCCGGGAGATGAAATTGTGGTGCGGCAACTGGGCGCTGTCGGTCAGCGCGGTCGCATCCTTGGCGGCGCTCATGCCCTATCCCCGTCCCGTCTTCACGTCCGCGGCCCGGCGTTCGCGCGCGACCTGCTGCACGGCGCCCAGGCCGTTGTAGGCCGGCTTGGCCAGCGTCGCAGACTGGGACGCCAGGTAGACCAGCGGCCAGGTCACCAGGAACACCACCACGGTGTCGAGCAGCGTGGTGAGGCCCAGGGTGAAGGCGAACCCCCGCACCTGGCCGATCGCCAGGGCGTAGAGCACCGCGGCGGCCAGGAAGGTGACCGCGTTGCCCGACAAGATCGTCCGGCGCGCCCGCACCCAGCCCCGCGGCACCGCCGACCGGAACGAACGACCCTCGCGGATCTCGTCTTTGATGCGTTCGAAGAACACCACGAACGAGTCGGCGGTGGTGCCGATACCGATGATCAGGCCGGCGATGCCCGCCAGATCCAGGGTGTAGTCGATCTGGCGGCCCAGGATCACCAGGATCGCGAAAACCATTGCGCCGGACGCGGTTAGCGACAAGGCGGTGAGCAAACCCAACACCCGGTAGTACAGCAACGAATACACCAGAACCAGGACCAGGCCGATCGCGCCGGCGAGCAGGCCGGCCCGCAGCGAGGTCAATCCCAGTGTCGCCGAGACGGTTTGGGCCTCCGATGATTCGAAGGACAGCGGCAGCGACCCGTACTTCAGGACGTTGGCCAGCTGCTTCGCGGTCGTGGCGTTGAACGGCGGCTGGCCGCCGGAGATCTGGGTGCGCCCGCCGGGAATGGCCTCCTGGATCATCGGGGCGCTGACCACCTGGGAGTCCAGCGTGAAGGCGGTCTGGGTGCCGACGTGGGCGGCGGTGAAGTCCGCCCAGGTGTTGGCCGCCGCGGGCTTGAATTGCAGGTCGACGACGTAGCCGATGCCGCGCTGGTTCTGGCTCGACGTCGCGTCCGCGATCTGGTCGCCGCTGATGATCGACGGCCCCAGCAGGTAGGCGACCTTGTGGTCGGTCGAGCAGGTCACCAGCGGCAGCGCCGGGTCGTCGTTGCCGGCCAGGATGTCGTCTTTATCGCATTGGGTCGCCTGGAACTGCAGGGCCAGGAACTGGATGCCCTGGCGGGTGCTCTGCCGCCAGGTCTTCTCCTCGGAGATGCGCTCGGCCAGGTCCTTGCGTGGGTCCGGCGGTGCGGGCGCCTCCGGCGGCGGAGCGGGCGCCTCGGGCGGCGGCGCCGGTGCCGGGCTGGGCGCCGGGCCCGGGGGCGGGTCCTGCGGATAGGGCCGTGGTTGCGGGCGCGGCGCCGGCTGCGCGGGCGGCGCCGGTTGCGCGGGCAGCTGGGGTTGCGCCCCGCCAGGCTGGCCCGGCGCCGGCTGCTGGCCGGGCGCCGGCTGCTGGGGCGCCGGCCCGCCCGGGGGCGCCTGGGCCGGCGGCTTGGGCTGGGCGGCCTGCGCCGGCATCGAGTTGAGCACCGGCCGGATATAGAGGCGAGCGGTTTGGCCCAGGTTGCGGGCCTCGTTGCCCTCGTTGCCGGGCACCGTGATGACCAGGTTGTCGCCGTCCACCACGACTTCCGAACCGGACACGCCGAGGCCGTTGACCCGGGCGCTGATGATCTGCTGCGCTTGCGCCAGCGCCTCCCGGCTGGGCCGGGAGCCGTCGGGCGTGCGCGCGGTCAGCGTTACGCGGGTGCCGCCCCGCAGGTCGATGCCGAGCTTGGGCGCGGCCCGCTTGTCGCCCGTGAGGAACACCGCCAGGTAGACGCCGATCAGCAGCAACAGGAACACCGACAGGTAGCGGGCAGGGTGCACCGGCGCCGATGACGATGCCACTTTCCTCGTATCTCCTCGCGAATCGGTTTCTTGCCCCGGCAGAGCCTAGAAAAGCCTACGTGCCTGTCACCTACCGGCCCGGGTCGGTCAGCCCGTCGGATTCCTCCAAGTCGTCGGCACCGTCGTCGTCGCCGAACTCGTGGGCCCCGGTGGGCTCCTCGGGCAGGATCTTGTCGCGGATGGCCAGCTTCATCCACGTGGTGACCACGCCGGAGGCGATCTCCAGGTCGACCGTGTCGTCGGTGAGGGCGACGACGGTGGCTTCCAGACCCGACGTGGTGTGCACGCGGTCCCCGGGGCGCAAGGAGTCGTGCAGGTCGATGGTGGCCTGCATCGTCTTCTTCTGCCGGCGCCCCTGCAGGTAAATGAAGCCGACCATGATGAGCACGAACGGCAAAAACATGACCAAACTATTCATCGCGCCTATCTCTCTTATTCGGCATTCCGGGGCTCGAAACGACCAGTAACGGCCAGTCTGCCAGCACCCCGGGTGGCCGATGACTGGCCCCGCTGAGTGGCGGCCGACCAGATAGGCTTGACGCGCGACGTGACACTCGCGCCGCGGTGAGGAGGAGTCGTGGCCAGCCTCGAGCAGACTCGCCAGCTGGTCACCGAAATCCCCGGTCCCACATCGCTGGAACTCAACAAGCGCCGGGCCGCGGCCGTGTCCCACGGCGTCAACGTCTCGCTGCCGGTCTACGTCGCGCGCGCCGGCGGCGGCATCGTCGAGGACGTCGACGGCAACCGGCTCATCGACCTGGGGTCCGGCATCGCGGTCACCACGATCGGCAATTCGTCGCCACGGGTGGTGGACGCGGTGCGCGCGCAGGTCGCCGACTTCACGCACACCTGCTTCATGGTGACGCCGTACGAGGAGTACGTCGCCGTTGCCGAGGAGCTCAACCGGATCACCCCGGGCTCCGGCGAAAAGCGCTCGGTGTTGTTCAACTCCGGCGCCGAGGCGGTCGAGAACGCCGTCAAGGCCGCGCGCGCCTACACCCGCAAGCCGGCCGTGGTGGCGTTCAACCACGCCTACCACGGGCGCACCAACCTGGCGATGGCGCTCACCGCCAAGTCCATGCCCTACAAGAGCGGCTTCGGGCCGTTCGCCCCGGAGATCTACCGCGCCCCGCTGTCCTATCCCTATCGGGACGGCCTGCTCGACAAGGAACTGGCCACCGACGGCGCGAAGGCCGCCGCGCGGACGATCCGCGTGATCGAGAGCCAGGTCGGCGCGGAGAGCCTGGCCGCCGTCCTGATCGAGCCGATCCAGGGCGAGGGCGGGTTCATCGTGCCGGCCGAGGGATTCCTGCCCACCCTGCTGGATTGGTGCCGCCGCAACGACGTGGTGTTCATCGCCGACGAGGTGCAGACCGGCTTCGCGCGCACCGGCGCCATGTTCGCCTGCGAGCACGAGGGTCCGGCCGGCCTGGAACCCGACCTGATCTGCACCGCCAAGGGCATCGCCGACGGGCTGCCGCTGTCGGCGGTGACCGGCCGCGCCGAAATCATGGACGCCCCGCACGTCGGCGGCCTGGGCGGCACGTTCGGCGGCAACCCGGTGGCGTGCGCGGCGGCGCTGGCCACCATCGCGACCATCGAGAGCGACGGCCTGATCGAGCGGGCGCGGCGGCTGGAACGGCTGATGACCGAGCCGCTGTTGCGGGTCCAGGCATCCGACGACCGGATCGGTGACGTTCGTGGCCGCGGCGCCATGATCGCCGTGGAGTTGGTGAAGTCGGGGACGGCGGACCCCAACCCCGAACTGACCGAAGCGCTTTCGAAGGCCGCCCACGCGGCCGGGGTGATCGTGTTGACGTGCGGGATGTTCGGCAACGTCATCCGGCTACTGCCACCGCTGACCATCAGCGACGAGCTGCTGACCGAGGGCGTCGACACCCTGACCGGTCTTCTCAGCGAGCTCTAGGGCCGGTGTGCAACATCACACCCCGGGCGGGCTCGTTGAGGAATACCGTTAGTTTTGCTAACGTTTTTGACATCAGCGCAACGTCGCGCGACCCAATCACCTAGTGCTTACGCGTTAAAGGGAACCTTTATGTCGACTACCACCACGCAGGAACAATGGCTCGCCCGCCGCGTCGACGACCTCACCGCCAACGACGCACAGTTCGCCGCCGCCCGACCGGACCCGGCCGTCGCCGAGGCCCTTGAGCAGCCTGGACTGCGCCTGCCGCAGATCATCCAGACCGTGCTCGAGGGCTACGCCGACCGCCCGGCCCTCGGGCAGCGCGCCGTCGAGGTCGTCAAGGACGCCAAGACCGGACGCACGTCGCTCGAGCTGCTCCCCCGCTACGAGACCGTCAGCTACGGCGAGCTGCGCGACCGCGTCGGCGCGCTGACCCGCGCGCTGGCCCACGACTCGGTCCGGCCCGGCGACCGGGTGTGCGTGCTCGGCTTCAACAGCGTCGACTACGCCACCATCGACATCGCGCTCGGCATGATCGGCGCCGTGTCGGTGCCGCTGCAGACCAGCGCGGCGATCACCCAGCTGCAGCCGATCGTGGCCGAGACCGAGCCGAGCGTGATCGCGGCCAGCGTGAACCAGCTGCCGGACGCCGTCGAGCTGATCCTGGGCGGGCAGGCGCCGGCCAAGCTGATCGTGTTCGACTACCACCCCGAGGCCGACGACGAGCGCGAGGCCGTCGAGGCCGCCCGCGCGCGGCTGGCCGACACCGCCGTCGCTGTCGAGACCCTGGCCGACCTGCTGGAGCGCGGGAGCGCGCTGCCCGAGGCGCCGGGTGGCGGCGCCGACCCGGAAAATTCAGCCGACCCCCTGGCCCTGCTGATCTACACCTCCGGCAGCACCGGCGCGCCCAAGGGCGCGATGTACCCGGCGAGCAACGTCGGGAAGATGTGGTGCCGGTCGGCCCGGAACTGGTTCGGGCCGAGCGCCGCGTCGATCACCCTCAACTTCATGCCGATGAGCCACGTCATGGGGCGCGGCATCCTCTACGGCACCCTCGGCAACGGCGGCACCGCCTACTTCGCGGCCCGCAGCGACCTCTCGACGCTGCTGGAGGACCTCGAGCTGGTCCGGCCCACCGAGATGAACTTCGTGCCGCGGATCTGGGAGACCATCTACGCGGAATACCAGCGCCGGGTGGACCGCGGAGACGGCGAGGCCCAGGTGATGGACGAGCTGCGCCAGTACCTGCTGGGCGGCCGGTTCATCTTCGCGATGACGGGCTCGGCGCCCACCTCCCCGGAGCTGCGGGAGTGGGTCGAGTCCCTGCTCGAGATGCACCTGCTGGACGGCTACGGGTCGACCGAGGCGGGGATGGTCCTGTTCGACGGCGAGGTGCAACGCCCGCCGGTGATCGACTACAAGCTGGTCGACGTCCCGGACCTGGGCTACTTCGCCACCGACCGGCCGTACCCGCGCGGCGAGCTGCTGCTCAAGACCAACAACATGTTCCCCGGCTACTACAAGCGGCCCGAGGTCACCGCGGGCGTATTCGACGAGGACGGCTACTACCGCACCGGCGACGTCGTCGCCGAGGTCGCCCCCGACAAGCTGGTCTACGTCGACCGCCGCAACAACGTGCTCAAGCTCGCGCAGGGCGAATTCGTCACCGTCGCGAAGCTGGAGGCGGTGTTCGGCAACAGCCCGCTGGTGCGCCAGATCTACGTCTACGGCAACAGCGCCCACCCGTACCTGCTGGCCGTCGTGGTGCCAACCGAAGAGGCGTTGGCGGCCAACGACATTCAGTCGCTCAAGCCGCTGATCGCCGACTCGCTGCAGAACGTCGCGAAGGACGCCGGCCTGCAGTCCTACGAGGTGCCGCGCGACTTCATCATCGAGACAACGCCTTTCACGCTGGAGAACGGTCTGCTGACCGGCATCCGCAAGCTGGCGTGGCCGAAGCTGAAGCAGCACTACGGCGAGCGGCTGGAACAGCTCTACGCCGAGCTGGCCGAGGGCCAGGCCCACGAGCTCAGCGAGCTGCGCCGCAGCGGAGCCGACGCCCCGGCGCTGCAAACGGTCACCCGGGCCGCGGGCGCGCTGCTGGGCAGCGCGGCCGGCGACCTGTCCGCGGACGCGCACTTCACCGACCTGGGCGGAGACTCGTTGTCGGCGTTGACATTCGGCAACCTGCTGCACGAGATCTTCGACGTCGACGTGCCGGTGGGCGTGATCGTCAGCCCCGCCAACGACCTCGCGGCGATCGCCACCTACATCGAGGGCCAGCGCAAGGGCACCAGGCGGCCCAGCTTCGCCTCGGTGCACGGCTTTTCAAATAAGGAAGACGCGACCGAGGTGCACGCCGCCGACCTGACGCTGGACAAGTTCCTCGAGGCGTCCACGCTGACCGCCGCGCCGGAGCTGCCCAAGCCCACCTCCGAGGTACGGACGGTCCTGCTGACCGGCGCGACCGGCTTCCTGGGCCGCTACCTGGCGCTGGAATGGCTCGAGCGGATGGACCTGGTCGACGGCAAGTTGATCGCCCTGGTGCGGGCCCGCTCCGACGAAGAGGCCCACGCGCGGCTCGACAAGACCTTCGACAGCGGAGACCCCGAGCTACTGGCCCACTACCGGGCGCTGGCTGCCGACCACCTGGAGGTCGTCGCCGGCGACAAGGGCGAGGCCGACCTCGGCCTGGACCGGCAGACCTGGCGGCGGCTGGCCGACACGGTCGACCTGATCGTCGACCCCGCGGCGCTGGTCAACCACGTGCTGCCGTACAGCGAGCTGTTCGGGCCCAACGCGGTGGGCACCGCCGAGCTGATCCGGCTGGCGCTCACCACCAGGCAGAAGCCGTACGTCTACGTGTCGACGATCGGCGTGGGCGACCAGATCGAGCCGGGCAAGTTCGTCGAGGACGCCGACATCCGGCAGATCAGCCCGACGCGGGCGATCAACGACGCCTACGCCAACGGCTACGGGAACAGCAAGTGGGCCGGCGAGGTGCTGCTGCGCGAGGCGCACGACCTGTGCGGCCTGCCCGTGGCGGTGTTCCGGTGCGACATGATCCTGGCCGACACCACCTACGCGGGCCAGCTCAACCTGCCGGACATGTTCACCAGGATGATGCTGAGCCTGGTCGCCACCGGCGTCGCGCCCGGTTCGTTCTACGAGCTGGACGCCGACGGCAACCGGCAGCGGGCGCACTACGACGGCCTTCCGGTCGAGTTCATCGCCGCCGCGATCTCCACGTTGGTGCCGACCGAGGGGTTCGAGACGTACCACGTGATGAACCCCTACGACGACGGCATCGGCCTCGACGAGTACGTCGACTGGCTGATCGACGCCGGTTACCCGATCCAGCGCATCGCCGAGCACGGCGAGTGGTTGCGCCGGTTCGAGGGGTCGATGCGGGCCCTGCCGGAACGCCAGCGCCAGTACTCGCTGCTGCCGCTGCTGCACAACTACCAGAAGCCCGAGAAGCCGCTGCGGGGTTCGCTGGCGCCGACCGACCGGTTCCGCGCCGCGGTGCAGGAGGCGAAAATCGGCCCGGACAAAGACATTCCGCATGTCTCCCCGCCGATCATCGTCAAGTACGTCACCGACCTGCAGCTGCTTGGACTGCTGTAAACACCAATGCGATCGCCCAGCCCCCTTCGGGGCTGGGCGATTCGCTTTATCCGGAGACTCAGCCCTGCGGATGCGGCCAGCGCAGGTACGCCGCGTTCGGCGACCCCGCTTCGCGCTGGCGGCGCCAGCCACGCTCCATGCGGGGCTTGGTCAGCGCGCCCGACGACACCGCCGACGACTCCTCGAGGCCGGACGCATACGCAGGCTCCCCGCCCGGCGCAGCTGCATCGGACTCGCCATAGCCCAGTGATTCGACGTCGCGCGCGAGCCGGACGGCCGTGCGCGCCAGGACCACCCCGCCCACGAAGATGATCAGCGCGCCGAGACCCGAGAAGTAGGAAACCTCGAGCGCGGCCCGCTTGCGTTCGGTCGCGGCGATCGGGTCGCCGGCGGATCCGATGCCCAGCAGCGGAGCGATCTGCCCGCCGACCACGAACCAGGCGCCGGACAGCACCGCGAGCCAGCCGCCCAGCATCGCGGCGATGCGGTTGCCGGCGACGATCAGCAGCAGTCCCCCCACCACCGTGGCGCCGCCCGGGAGCACCTCGAGCCAGCCCCGCGCGGTCGTCCACGCCCAGTCGCGGTCGGGCGTGTACGCGAAGTTGAAGTGCGGACCGACGAACGGGATCAACGCACCCCAGGCGCCGAGGATCACCAGGATCAATCCGCTGATCGCGCCGCGCGAGCGCGGCATGGTCAACACGCCTGGATGGTCCCTATCTGCGTATTTCATTCCATCTCCTCAATTGAAGCCGGGCCGATTTCCGGCCCCCCGGGAGTACCCGACCCGGCCGCGATATAACACCGCGCGGGCAGAAGGAGCGGCAAAGCGTGACCAGTGGGGCTGCTGTTCCTGGTGTTACGAGGACAGGCCGAGCACCAGCAGCACGATGGCGATCACCGGCAGCGTGCCCTGGATCACCGCGGCGCGCGCCTTGTCACGCGCGGAGAACAGCAGCACCATCGCGGCGGCGGCCATGGATCCCACGCCGGCGAGAACGAGCGCGACGCCCACGGCCTTGTCGCCCATGATCACCGGGGGAATGCCGAGGATGGTGACGATCGCGAGAAACAGGTTGTAGAAGCCCTGGTTGAAGGCGAGCAGCCGGGTGGTCTCGGCCTCCTCGGGCGTCGTGCCGAAGATGGCGCGGGTGCGCGCCGAGGTCCAGGTCAGCGACTCCATCGTGAAGATGTACACGTGCAGTAGGGCGGCCAGCCCGGCGAACACCAACCCGGCGGTGATCATCGCTCCTCCTCGCTAGTCGAAGACCCAAGAACCATACCGAGCCGCCGTCGCCCTGGCGCGCAAAAAGCACCGGCGGCCCCTCAGGAACTACCGGTGCTCTCGCGCGGTCAGCGGGCTGGCACTAGACGCCGGCGTGATGGTGCCGGCGGAACAGGCCACCGCGGTGGAAGAAGCCGCCGCGGGCGGGCTCCTCGGCCCGCACGTCGCGAGGTGATTCGTCGTACCCGGCCGGTTCCGGTGCCGGCGTCGCGGCGACCGGTGCCGGTTCGGCCACTGCGACGTCCCGGACGTCGCGCGCATGCCGGACCGCGACGCGCGCCAGGGCGGCGCCGCCGAGGAACACGATCAGCGCGCCCAGCCCGGTGAAGTAGGTGACCTCGAGCAGCGCCCGTTTCAGGTCCGTCGCCGCCACCGGCTGGCCGACGTCGCCGATGTTCAGCGTCGCGGCGAACGCCCGGCCGACCACGAACCAGGCGCCGGCGAACACCGCCAGCCAGCCGCCGAGCATGGCGCTGGACCGGCTGCCCGCGACGAGCAGGATCAGGCCGCCCACCGCGGCGACGACGCCGGGCAACACCTCCAGCCAGCCTTTGGCGGCCGTCCACGTCCAGGCCGGGTCGACGGAATACGTCCACCTGATCAGGGGTCCGATGAACGGGGCCAGCGCCCCCCATGCACCCAAGAGGATCAGGAGCAGCCCGGACACCGCACCGCGGGTGCGTGGCATGTATGCCGTGCGTGGGCTTTCATAGTCAGGACCAGTGCGCCTCATCAGAATCTCCTCCGCCGAGCGGTTTGCTGATGCTGACGGGTACCCGGGTCGGCGGTGGCGTAACCGGCGCTAGTCGAAGAGGCCCGGTTGCCCGAGGCCGGCCGCCCCGGCGGGCGGGGTCAGGCCCAGGTGCGTCCAGGCCTGGGCGGTGGCCACCCGGCCTCGCGGGGTGCGCGCGACCATGCCCGCCCGCACCAAGAAGGGCTCGCACACCTCCTCGACGGTCGCGGGCTCCTCGCCCACCGCCACCGCCAGCGTCGAAACCCCGACCGGGCCGCCACCGAAGCCGCGGGTCAGCGCCGACAGCACCGCCCGGTCCAGGCGGTCGAGGCCGAGCTCGTCGACGTCGTAGACCGCCAGCGCGGACTTGGCCACGTCGCGGGTGATGACGCCGTCGGCGCGGACCTCGGCGAAGTCGCGCACGCGGCGCAGCAGCCGGTTGGCGATGCGCGGGGTCCCGCGCGAGCGGCGCGCGATCTCGGTGCCCGCGTCGGCGCCCAGCTCGATGCCGAGGATCCCGGCGGACCGGGCCAGCACCCGCTCCAGCTCGGCGGGCTCGTAGAAGTCCATGTGCGCGGTGAATCCGAACCGGTCGCGCAGCGGGCCGGTCAGCGCGCCGGACCGGGTGGTCGCGCCGACCAGCGTGAAGGGGGCCACCTCCAGCGGAATCGACGTCGCCCCAGGCCCTTTGCCGACCACCACGTCGACCCGGAAGTCCTCCATGGCCAGGTAGAGCATCTCCTCGGCGGGCCGCGCGATGCGGTGGATCTCGTCGATGAACAACACGTCGTGCTCGACCAGGTTGGACAGCATCGCGGCCAGGTCGCCGGCCCGTTCCAGCGCCGGGCCGGACGTCACCCGCAACGACGAGCCGAGCTCCGCCGCGATGATCATCGCCAGCGAGGTCTTGCCCAGCCCCGGCGGGCCGGACAGCAGGATGTGATCCGGTGTGCCGCCGCGGTTCTTGGCGCCCTCGATGACCAGTTGCAGCTGCTCGCGCACGCGCGACTGCCCGATGAACTCCCGCAGCGAGCGGGGCCGCAGGCTGACGTCGATGTCGCCCTCGCCGACGGTCAGCGCCGGCGAGACGTCGCGTTCGGAGAAGTCGTCGCTCACCGGGACTTACCCAGCAGGGACAGGGCGGCCCGCAACGCGCTGGACGTCGTCGCGTCGTGATCGCCGGCCAGCACCTTGTCGGTGGCCTCCTCGGCCTGCTTGGCGGCGAAACCCAGCCCGACCAGCGCCTCCACCACGGGGCTGCGCACCGCGTGGCCGTTGACCAGCGGTGCGCCCCCGGCCACGACCCCGCCGACCTTGTCGCGCAACTCCAACACCATCCGCTCGGCGCCGCGTTTGCCGATGCCGGGCACCCGGGTCAGGGCGGTGACGTCGCCGTCGTGCAGCACCTGTCGCAGCGTGGCGGCGTCGTGCACGGCCAGCGTCGCCATCGCCAGCCGGGGCCCGACCCCCGACACCGACAGCAGCGTCAGAAACAGGTCGCGGGTCTGCGCGTCGATGAACCCGTACAGCGTCATCGAGTCCTCGCGCACGACCATCGCGGTGATCAGCCTGGCCTCGGTCCCCTGCCGCAGCGTCGCCAGCGTCGACGGCGTGGCGTTGACCCGGTAACCGACGCCGGCCGCCTCGATCACGACGTGGTCGAGCGCCACCTCGAGCACCTCACCGCGCACCGATGCGATCATCGGGCGACCGCCTTGCGCTTCGCCGCCAACTTGGCCCGGTAGGCGTGCCGTTGCTGCGCCGCCAAGGCCTCCGCCTTGGCCATCCGGGCGATCATCGGCGCCCGCCAGCTGTGGCAGATCGCCAGCGCCAGCGCGTCGGCCGCGTCGGCCGGCGTCGGTTTCGTCTGCAGCGCAAGGATTTTGGTGACCATCGTGGTGACCTGCGCCTTGTCGGCCAACCCGTTGCCGGTCACCGCGGCCTTCACCTCGGTGGGGGTATGGAAGTGAACGTCGATGCCGCGCCGGGCCGCCGCCAGCGTAACCACGCCGCCGGCCTGCGCGGTGCCCATCACCGTCGACACGTTGTGCTGGGAGAACACCCGCTCGATGGCCACCACGTCCGGCCGGTGGGTGTCCAGCCAGTGCTCGACGGCATCGCTGACGGCCAGCAGCCGCTTGGTCAGCGGCGCGTCCGACGCGGTACGCACCACGTCGACGTCGAGCGCCACGACGTTGCGCCCGCCGCCGCTCTCCACCACCGCCAGGCCGCATCGGGTCAGCCCCGGGTCGACGCCCATCACGCGCATTTGCCGGCTCCTTCGTACGAACAGCTGTTCGATAGCCTAACCGGCGGCACCGACGGCACCCGGCAGGACACGCTGCCACCGGGTAAAAGCTGTTAACTTATAGCCTCACGTTCGCTCTAGCAGTGCGGCAACGGAAGGTTTGGCGTGGGAACACTCCTGCTCGTCCTCGCGGCGGTGCTGTTCATCGCGTCGGTCGTTGTGCTGGTCATCGCTTTGCGGCGGCCCAAGAAGCCTGCCCGCTCGGCCGGGCGTGCCGATCCGCTGTCGTTCAACGCCATGCCGCAGTTCGGGCCCCGCCAACTCGGGCCCGGCGCCATCGTCAGCTACGGCGGAGTCGACCTGGTGGTCCGCGGGTCCGTGACGTTTCGCGAGGGCCCGTTCGTGTGGTGGGAGCACCTGCTGGAGGGCGGCGACCAGCCGATCTGGCTGAGCGTCGAGGAGGACGACGGGCGCCTGGAGCTGGCGATGTGGGTGACCCGCAAGGACCTTTCGTTGCAGCCGGGCGACCAGTACGTCATCGACGGCGTGGCGTTCCACGAAACGGAGCGCGGCCGGGCGTCCTACACGACCGAGGGCACCACCGGCCTGCCCGCCGGCGGTGAGATGGAATTCCTCGACTGCACCAACGCCGACGAGACGGCCCTGCTCTCCTTCGAGCGCTGGGCCCCGGACATGCCGTGGGAGGTTTCGACGGGCAAGTCCGTGGTGCCCGGCGAGTTGACCGTCTACCCAGCGCCCCCACCCTCCTCGCCGTAGGAGCGCGTCGGTGCCCCTCCATCAGCTCGCCGTGACTCCGGCGGACGTATCCGGGGAAAGGCTGGGGCTCGCGCTCAACGCGCCCGCGCCGGCGCCGCTGGCCACCTGTTCCCTCGAGCATCCCGGCGGCGGCGCGCTGCTGCTCGGTGTGCTCGGCGCGTCGCATGTCGTCGCGGTCGAGCACGCGAAAGGCCGTTTCTCCGAACAGGTTTCGTGCACCGCCCGCGGCATCGGCGGCGACCTGCCGCGGCGCACCGACGCGCCCGGTTACCGCCTGCGGTCGCGCACCGAGACGCACGACGAGGCGAGCTTCCGCCGGCTGGCCGGCGAGCTTCGCGAACGCTGCGCGCGGCGGCCGGGCTGGCTCGGGGGCACCTTCCCCGGCGACGACGCCGCGCTGACCGCCCTGGCCGCCGAGCCCGACGGCGCCGGATGGCGTTGGCAGACCTGGCATCTGTACCCTCGGCCGGGCTCCGGCGGCGTGGTGGTGCACACCGACAGCCGGTGGCGCCCGTGAGCCGCAACCGCCTGTTCCTGATCTCCGGGGCGCTGGCCGTCGCGGCCGTCGTGTCCCTGGTCTTCGGAATCATCTTGCAGCAGAAGGACATCGGGTCCTACATCGCGAGCCACTACCACGAGTACTCCCACGACGTGAACGGAACGCGCTACCAGTGCAGCGGATCTCCCGATCAGGTGGCCGACGCGCTCGCCGACTATCAGGCCCCCGAGGCGCGCGCCGCCAACGGCGACAGCGAATACCTGCGCTACAGCAACAACATCGTGATCGTCGGGCCCGACGGCAACAATCCGTGCAGCATCCGCGTCGAACCGCTGAGCGCCGGATACAGCCACGGCGCGTTCATCTTCCTGGGCCCCGGGTTCTTCCCCGGATCCCCGTCGGGCGGCGCCGGCGGCACTCCCGGTGGCCCCGGCGGGACCAAGTGACGACCTAAGGCAGTAAACGCAAAGGAGACAACGATGAACCTCGCCGTCGAGATCGGCAATGTCGACGTCAATCCCGTCTTCAGGGGCGCGGTCGCGACGATCCTCTATTTCGCCGTCGGGATGGCGGTGCTTTTCGTCGGGTTCTACATGGTCGACTGGCTGACGCCGGGAAACCTGCGCCGACTGGTGTTCATCGATCGCCGCCCCAACGCCGTCATCGTCGCGGGCGCGATGTACATCTCGCTCACCGTCGTCATCATCACCGCGATCGCCAACAGCTACAGCCAGCTGGGCCAGGGGCTGCTCGGTGTGGCGGTGTACGGGCTGATGGGCGTGATCCTGCTGGGGATAGCGCTGCTGGCGATGCACCTGCTGATCCCGGGCAACTTCCACGAGCACATCGACGAGCCCACCCTGCACCCCGGGTCCTTCGCGGTCGCCCTGATATTGCTGGCCGTTGGAGGGGTGACCGCCGCGGCGGTGTCATGACGTCCCAGGGCCGTTGGCGCGCGGTCCTGTTGGCCGCCGTGGCGGCCTGCGCGGCCTGCGGCATCATCTACGAACTCGCGCTGCTGACGCTGTCGGCCAGCCTCAACGGCGGCGGCATCGTCGCCACGTCGCTGATCGTCGCGGGTTACATCGCGGCGCTGGGCGCGGGCGCGCTGCTGGCCAAGCCGCTGCTGGCGCACGCGGCGATCGCCTTCATCGCCGTCGAGGCGCTGTTGGGCATCATCGGCGGCCTGTCGGCGGCCGCGCTGTATACGGTGTTCGCGTTCCTGGACGGTTCGACCGGCTCGACGTGGGTGCTGGCGGCGGGCACGGCCCTGATCGGCGGGCTGGTCGGCGCCGAGGTGCCGCTGCTGATGACGCTGCTGCACAGCGGGCGGACGGCCGGCCCCTCCGACGCCGGCCGCACCCTGGCCAACCTCAACGCCGCCGACTACCTCGGGGCGTTGCTGGGCGGGCTCGTCTGGCCGTTCGTGCTGCTGCCGCACCTCGGGATGATCCGCGGCGCGGCGGCCACGGGCATCATCAACCTTGCGGCGGCGGGGATCGTGGCGGTCTTCCTGCTGCGCCGCATCGTGTCCGGGCGGCAACTGGCCACGGCGCTGTGCGCGCTCGCCGCCGCGCTCGGACTGCTGGCCACGCTACTGGTGCGCTCGACCGACATCGAAACCACGAGCAGGCAAAGGCTTTACGCCGACCCGATCGTCGCCTACCGGCACACCGCGTACCAGGAGATCGTGGTGACCCGGCGCGGCAACGACATGCGCCTCTACCTCGACGGTGGCCTGCAGTTCTCCACCCGCGACGAGTACCGCTACACCGAAAGCCTGGTCTACCCGGCGCTGGGTGGCGGCGCCCGCTCGGTGCTGGTGCTGGGCGGCGGCGACGGCCTGGCCGCGCGCGAACTGCTGCGCCAGCCCGGCGTCGGCAAGATCGTGCAGGTCGAACTCGACCCCGCCGTCATCGAGCTGGCGCGCACCACCATGCGCGACGCCAACGGCGGCTCGCTGGACAACCCGCGCGTCAAGGTCGTCATCGGCGACGCGATGACCTGGCTGCGCGGCGCCTCGGAAACCGGATTCGACGCGGTGATCGTCGATCTCCCCGACCCCGACACGCCCGTGCTGGGCCGGCTGTACTCCACCGAGTTCTACGCGCTGGCCGCCCGCGCGCTGGCGCCCGGCGGGCTGATGGTCGTGCAGGCGGGCAGCCCGTTTTCCACGCGGACGGCGTTCTGGCGCACGGTGTCGACGATCCGGGCCGCCGGCTACGCGGTCACGCCGTATCACGTGCACGTGCCGACCTTCGGGGACTGGGGCTTCGTCTTGGCGCAACGCGGCGACGTCGCGCCCGTGCCGCGGATGCCGCCCGACGCTCCCCCGCTGCGTTTCCTCAACCAGCCGGTGCTCGACGCGGCCACCGTCTTCGCCGGCGACATCGGGGCCCGCCCGCTCGAGCCGTCGACCCTGGACAACCCGCGCGTCGTCGAGGACATGCGGCACGGCTACGACTAGGGCGACTGGTCCGCCCGCACCACCCACACCGCGGCCCGGCCTTGGGGACGCTGGTCGACGCGCACGTCGACAAAACCCGCCGCCCGGCACTGCGCCGCGAACGATTCGGCCTGCTCCTCGGTCCAGCCGTGGCTGGCCAGGCCCGTGGCCCCGGGCTCCACGCGGCGCTCCAGCACCAGCAACCGGCCCGACGGCGCGAGAGCGCGACGCAGCTCGGCGAGCCCCGCGGTGACGTCTTTCCAGTGGTGCACCGTCTTGAGCGACCACGCGACGGTCGCCCAACCGTCGGCGACGGGCAGCGCCTCGGCCCCGCCTGGGGACCAGGTGATCCTTTGGCGGTCGCGCGTCACGGCGCGGGCCAGACGCAACATCACCGGGGACGGGTCCACCCCGACGACCCGCGCACCCCGCGCGGCGGCGGCCCGCGCGGCATTGCCTGGGCCACAACCGATGTCGAGGACGCGGTCGGCGTCCGACACCCCGGCAAGATCGACGGCCAGGCGCGCGTTGCCGCGACCCAAGACGAGTATGCCGAGGGCGGTCACCAGACCGATCGGGCCGCCGAAGCCCGCGTGGTCGGCGTGATGGTTGACGACGGGTGGCTCGGTCACTCGTCGTCGAGGGCGGCCAGCACCTCGTCGGAGAGGTCGACGTTGGTGTAAACGTTCTGCACGTCGTCGCTGTCCTCCAGCGCGTCGACGAGCTTGAATACCTTGCGCGCGCCGTCGAGGTCGACGGGGACGCTGACCGACGGCTGAAAGCTGGCCTCGGCCGACTCGTAGTCGATGCCGGCGTCCTGCAGCGCCGTGCGCACCGCGACCAGGTCGGTCGGCTCGGAGATGACCTCGAAGCTCTCGCCGAGGTCGTTGACGTCCTCGGCGCCCGCGTCGAGCACGGCGGTCAGCACGTCGTCTTCGGTCAGGCCGTTCTTCTCCAGCGTGACCACGCCCTTGCGGGAGAACAGGTAGGCCACCGACCCGGGGTCGGCCATGGTGCCGCCGTTGCGGGTCATCGCGACCCGCACCTCGCTGGCGGCGCGGTTGCGGTTGTCGGTGAGGCACTCGATCAGCACCGCCACGCCGTTGGGCGCGTAGCCCTCATAGGTGATGGTTTGCCAGTCCGCGCCGCCGGCCTCCTCGCCCGCGCCGCGCTTGCGGGCACGCTCGATGTTGTCGTTGGGAACCGAGGTCTTCTTGGCCTTCTGGATCGCGTCGTAGAGCGTCGGGTTGCCGGCCGGGTCACCGCCGCCGGTGCGGGCCGCGACCTCGATGTTCTTGATCAGCCGGGCGAACTCCTTGCCGCGGCGGGCGTCCTTGACGGCCTTCTGGTGCTTGGTGGTGGCCCACTTGGAATGGCCGCTCATCGGTGTTGCTACCTCTTCTTTTGCATTCTGGTGCTCGATAACTCGCCCAACGAGTCTACGTGGCGCTAGATGCGGCCGAGCGTCACGCCAGCGTGGCTCTCGCGGCCGAACGTCACGCCAGCGTGGCTGTCGCCCGTCAGGCCTCGCCCCGGACGATGTCGACGAACATGTGGTGGATGCGACGGTCGCCGGTCATCTCGGGGTGGAAGGCGGTCGCCAGCATCGGGCCCTGCCGCACCGCGACGACGTGCCCGGCCGCGCGGGCCAGCACCTGCACCCCGTCGCCGGTCCGCTCGACCCAGGGCGCGCGGATGAACACCGCCCGCACCGGCCCGTCCAGGCCTGCGAACGGTATGTCGTCCTCGAACGAATCCACCTGACGCCCAAAGGCGTTGCGCCGCACCGTCATATCGATCGCGCGCAGCGGCAGCGCCTGCCGCCCCCGGGCGCCGGCGTCCAGAATGTCGGTAGCCAGCAGGATCATGCCGGCGCACGCGCCGTAGGCGGGCAGCCCGTCTGCCAGTCGCCGCCGCAACGGCTCGAGCAGCTCCAGGTCGAGCAACAGGTGGCTCATCGTGGTCGACTCCCCGCCGGGAATCACCAGCCCGTCGACCGCGTCCAGCTCCTCGCGGCGGCGGACCGGCATCGACTCGGCCCCGGCCTCGCGCAACGCCGCCAGGTGCTCGCGGGTGTCGCCCTGCAGCGCCAGCACCCCGATCCGGGGGGCGCTCACGGCTGGTACCCGCGCCGGTAGCGGGTCAGTCCCTCCTGCATGACCGCCGCGACCATCTCGCCGGTCTGGGTGAAGATCTTGCCCTGGCACAGCGCGCGACCGCCGCTGGCCGACGGCGACGACTGGTCGTAGAGCAGCCACTCGTCGGCCCGGAACGCGCGCATGAACCACATCGCGTGGTCCAGGGACGCCACCTGCAGGTGCTCGCGCACGTCGAGGTGCGTGACCTGCGCCGACCCCAGCAGCGTGAGGTCGCTCATGTAGGCCAGCGCGCAGATGTGCAGCACCGGGTCGTCGGGCAGCGGGTCGCGGTGGCGAAACCACACCTGCTGCTGGGCGGCCTTGACCGGCGAGAGCTGCAGCTGGTCGCGGGGCACGATGCACACGTCCCACTCCTCGAACTGCTTGAACCCGGCGTCGTCGAACACCTTGATCGAGTCCAGGCCGGGCAGGCCGTCGGGCGGCGGCGCGGCCGGCATGGGGTCCTGGTGGTGGATGCCCTCCTGATCGGCCTGGAAGGACGCCGACATGGAGAAGATGGTCTCGCCGTGCTGGATGGCGTTGACGCGCCTGGTCGCGAACGAGCCGCCGTCGCGGATGCGCTCGACGAGGAAGACCGTGCGCTCCTTGGCGTCGCCGGGCCGCAGGAAGTAACCGTGCAGCGAGTGGACCTGGTAGCGCGGGTCGACGGTGCGCACCGCCGAGACCAGCGACTGTCCCGCCACATGGCCGCCGAAGGTGCGCTGGAAATATCCCGACTCCGGGCTGAACACGCTGCCGCGGTAGATGTTGACCTCGAGTTGCTCGAGATCGAGGATCTCTTCGATCGCCACGGGCCGTTTTACCAGCCGCGTTCGGCCAGGCGATGCGGCTGCGGGATCTGCTCCACGTTGATGCCCACCATCGCCTCGCCCAGCCCGCGCGACACCTTGGCCAGCACGTCGGGATCGTCGTAGAAGGTGGTGGCCTTGACGATCGCGGCGGCGCGGTGCTCGGGCGCGCCGGACTTGAAGATGCCCGAGCCCACGAACACCCCCTCGGCACCGAGCTGCATCATCATCGCCGCGTCGGCCGGGGTGGCGATGCCGCCGGCGGTGAACAGGGTGACCGGCAGCTTGCCCGCCCGGGCCACCTCGACGACGAGCTCGTAGGGTGCCTGCAGTTCCTTTGCGGCAACGAACAATTCGTCCTCGGACAGCGACGTCAGGCGGCGGATCTCGCCGCCGATGGCCCGCATGTGCGTGGTGGCGTTGGACACGTCGCCGGTGCCGGCCTCGCCCTTGGAGCGGATCATGGCCGCGCCCTCGCCGATGCGCCGCAGCGCCTCGCCGAGGTTGGTCGCGCCGCATACGAACGGCACGGTGAACTTCCACTTGTCGATGTGGTGGGTGTAGTCGGCGGGCGTCAGCACCTCCGACTCGTCGATGTAGTCCACCCCGAGGCTCTGCAGGATCTGCGCCTCGACGAAGTGGCCGATGCGCACCTTGGCCATCACCGGGATGGTCACGGCGGCGATGATGCCCTCGATCATGTCGGGGTCGCTCATCCGCGACACCCCACCCTGGGCGCGGATGTCGGCGGGCACCCGCTCCAGCGCCATCACCGCGACGGCGCCGGCGCCCTCGGCGATGCGGGCCTGCTCGGGCGTGACGACGTCCATGATGACGCCGCCCTTGAGCATCTCGGCCATGCCGCGCTTGACGCGCGCCGTGCCGGTCTGGTTGGCCTGGCCACCATTTGCCTGGGCGGTGTCCACTTCTCTCCTTCGCTCCGTCAATGCCTGCACCAGTCTAGTGGTGGCCAACAAACCGGTTTTTCCAGCTCGGGGGCCGGACCTGTTCTAGGGTCGGTTACTTAGCGAGAAAGAACCCCGCGATGAATTTCGCCGTGCTGCCGCCGGAACTGAATTCGGCGCAAATGTTCGCCGGCCCGGGCCAGGGCCCGATGCTGGCGGCGGCGACGGCCTGGGACGGGCTGGCCGAGGAACTGCGCGCCGCGGCGGGCTCCTTCGCGTCGGTGACATCCGAGCTGGCCGGCGACGCCTGGGCGGGCCCCGCGGCGACGGCGATGACGCGCGCGGCCGCCCCGTACGCGGCGTGGCTGAGCGCCGCAGCGGGTCAAGCCGAGCACACCGCCGCCCAGGTCCGGCTGGCCGCCGACACCTTCGAGGCGGCGCTGGCGGCCACGGTGCACCCGATCGCGGTGGCCGCCAACCGGACCCGGCTGGTGTCGCTGGTCGGGTACAACCTGCTGGGCCAGAACGCCCCCGCGATCGCGGCCGCCGAGGCCGAGTACGAACAGATGTGGGCCCAGGACGCGGCCGCCCTGTCGGAGTACTACGCCGGCGCCTCGGCGGCGGTCGCGCAACTGGTGCCGTGGCAGGGCCTGCCGCAGAACCTGGGCAGCGGAAACGTCGGCGTCGGCAACATCGGGATCAACAACGTCGGCAATGGCAACATCGGCATCGGAAACCTCGGCAACGCGAACTTCGGCATCCAGAACACGGGCAATCAGAACATCGGCATCGGGAACACAGGCAACTGGAACATCGGCTTCGGGAACCCGGGCAACGGCAGCGTCGGGGTCCTGCTCGTCAACGAAAACCAGGTGGGTGCCGGCGGGGCGACGGCGTTGATCATGGGCGGCACCGGCCTCGGCCCGCTGCCCCGGCCCATCGGTGTGCTGACCGCCGAGCAGTTCATCACGCACACCCATCCCGACTACCTCGCGCAGTTCGTCGTGACGCCCTCGAAGTTGTTTCCCTTCACCGGGCTGGACAGCCTGACGCTCGACCAGTCCGTGGCCCAGGGGGTGCAGAACCTGAACACCGCGATCGCGGCGCAACAGGCCCTGGGAAACCACGTCATCGTGTTCGGCGGCTCGCAAAGCGCCGTGGTGGCCACCCTCGAAATGCGCTACCTGGAAACCCTGCCGATCGGCGTTCGGCCGGCACTGGACCAACTGTCCTTCGTGCTGATCGCCAATCCCGACCGGCCCGACGGCGGGTTGCTGGCGCGGCTGCCCGGTTTCTCCATACCGGGCATCGGCTTCACGTTCTACGGCGCTACCCCCACCAACGCCTACCCCACCGTCGACTACGCGGTCCAGTACGACGGCGCCGCCGACTTCCCGCAGTTCCCGATCGACATCCTCGCCGACGCCAACGCCGTCGCGGGGTTCCTGTTCGTGCATCCCGCCTACGACACCGTGACGGCCGCGCAGATCGCGTCGGGTGTGGTCCAGCCGGTGTCGCCGGCGGACACGCAGACCACCTACATCCTCATCCCCAGTCACAATTTGCCGCTGCTGGACCCGCTGCGCGCCGTTCCCCTGGTGGGAAACCCGCTGGCCGACCTGGTCCAGCCCGACCTGCGGGTGCTCGTCGAGCTGGGCTACGACCGCACCGCCTATCAGGATGTGCCCACGGCGTTCGGGCTGTTCCCGCAGATCGATCCGGGCACGGTGGCCGCCGAGCTGCAGCAGGGGGCGGTGCAGGGGATCACCGACGCGCTGGCCGACGTGGGGCTGCCGCTCTGAAATCTCAGAGAATGGGCTGCGGCATCCCGGCGTTGGCGGCGGCGCCGTCCGCCAGCCGATTGGCCGCAGCCAGCAGCTCGCCCAGTTGCCGCGGGTACACCTGCTCGCCGGCCGCGGTCAGCTCGGCGATGTCGTTCGCGTCACACCAGCGGGCGCCGTGAATGTAGCTGCGTTCCAGCTCGGTTCGCCCCGCCAGGGACGGCTCGAACCGGCGGGTGCGGTGCAGCAGGTAGAACTCCTCGCTCTCGATCAGCGAGCCGTTGAACTCGAAGACCTCGTCGCGCCGCCAGACGGGTCCGATCATGTCGGCCGGCTCGACCCGCAGGCCGGTCTCCTCGGTCAGTTCCCGCGCGGCGGCCTCGACCAGCCGCTCGCCGCTGCCCACCTCGCCGCCCACGGTGAACCACCAGCGGGGCGCCCCGCCGTCGGGAAACGCCGGGTTGGCCGGGTCCGAGCCGCACAGCAGCAGCACGGCGCCGGACTCGTCGAGCAGCACCACCCGCGCCGAGGTGCGGTGGTTGGGCACGCCGCGCTCGCCGTGGGCCAGCGCGTGCGGGCGCTCCAGGATCTCGAAATAGCTTGGCAGCGTGGCGGTTCCGCCCAGCCGAAGGGTGCGGACCAGGAATCGCTCGCGCAGCGCGAGGGTGTCGCGAACGGCGTCGTTGTGGAAGCGGCGCGCCAGCACCACACGGGCCTCGGCGTCGGCCAGCTCGGCGATCAAACCCGCGGGCAGCGACGCGGGATCGACCACCGCCAGCGCGGCCGACAGCTCGTTCTCCGCGTTCTCGCGGGCCTGGCGCGGCGCGCGTTCGGCGGCGTCGGCCAGCGCCGCCAGCCGCCTGCCCTCGGCGGAATTGCCATACCCGTCGATCGCCACGGCCCGCGCCACCACCGAGCGTCGCGCCAGCGCCCCGTCGAGCGCCTGCCACGACAGGTCGTAGCGGACGTGCAGCCGGTCGAGCCGGTGGGCCGTCCGGTATGCCCAGCCGCCGGCGAAGGCGACCACGGCCATCAACGCCACGACGGCGATGACGAGCCACGTCATCAACTGGCCACCTGGACCTTGGCTCCCGACCCGGCGACCGTCTCGTACACCCGCATGATCTGGCTGGCCACCACCGACCAGTCGTAGCGGTGGACCTCGCTCGAGCCGGCCGCCACGTAGCGTTTGCGCAGCGCGTCGTCGGCCAGCACCTCGATCAGCGCGTCGGCCAGCGCGGCGCCGTCATCGACGGGCACCAGCCGCCCGCATTCGCCCTCGCACAGCACGCGCCGGAACGCATCCAGGTCGCTGGCCACCACCGGCGTGCCGGCGGCCATCGCCTCGACCAGGACGATCCCGAAGCTCTCCCCGCCCGTGTTGGGCGCGCAGTAGACGTCGGCGCTGCGCATCGCCGACGCCTTGCCGGCGTCGTCCACCTGGCCAAGAAAACGGAGGTGGCGGATCATTCCGCCTGCCTGCTCGCGCAATTCGTCCTCGTCGCCGCGACCGACGATCAGCAACTGCATGTCCGGGTTGCGCTCGACCACGCGGGGCAGCGCCTCGAGCAGCACCGTCATGCCCTTGCGGGGCTCGCCGTAGCGGCCCAGGAACAGCACCGTCTTGCCCGGCCGCGGGTATCCGTCCAGCGGCGGTGCCGAGGCGAACGACTCCACGTCGACCCCGTTGGGGATCTCCACCGCGTCGGTGCCCAGCGCCTCCATCTGCCAGCGGCGGGCCAGGTCGGACACCGCGATCCGGCCGACTATCTTTTCGTGCATCGGCCGCAGGATGCCCTGAAAGACCGACAGGGTAAGCGATTTGGTGGTCGACGTGTGAAACGTCGCGACGATCGGGCCCTCGGCGATGTTCAGGGCCAGCATCGACAGGCTCGGCGCGTTGGGCTCGTGCAGGTGCAGCACGTCGAAATCGCCGTCGGCGAGCCACTTCTTGACCTTGCGGTGGGTGGCCGGGCCGAACCGCAGCCGGGCCACCGACCCGTTGTACGGAATCGGGACGGCCTTGCCGGCGGAGACGACGTAGTCGGGCAACGAGGCGTGCGGCGAGACGGGGGCCAGGACGCTGACCTCGTGCCCGCGGGCGCGCATCACCTCGGCCAGTTGCAGGACATGAGACTGCACCCCGCCCGGCACGTCGAACGAATACGGACAGACCATCCCGATTCGCATCAGGTTTCCCTCAGCCTCGCCTGCTTCGCGTCCGACAGGTCCGCCAGCCATTGCGGCTGCATCATGTGCCAGTCCTCGGGGTGCGCGGCGATGTTCTCGGCGAACTGATCGGCCAGCGCCTGGGTGATGGCGCGGACGTCGCCGCTGCTGCAATCCAGCGGCGGGTGTATCGATACGCGCCAGCCGTCGGCTTCGTTCCAGCAGTGCGCCGGGCACAGGGCCGCCCCCGTTTCGATCGCGAGTTTCGCCGGCCCGGCCGGCATCCGGGTGAGTTCGCCGAAGAATTTCACTTCGACACCGGTGCGGGTCAGGTCGCGCTCGGCCATGAGGCACACCGGCCGGTTGGCCCGCAGCCGCTCGCACAACAGGTCGAACGGCGGTCGTTCGCCGCCGGACAGCGGAATCACCTCAAAGCCAAGGCTTTCCCGGTATCCGATGAAACGCCGGTACAGCGATTCGGGTTTGAGTCGCTCGGCGACGGTGGTGAAGGTGCCGCGCGTCTGCACCAGCCAGACCCCGGCCATGTCCCAGTTGCCGCTGTGCGGCAGCGCCAGCACCACCCCGCGGCCGGCGGCCAGGGCCGCGTCGATATTCTCCGCCCCGCGGAATGTCTCGTCGATCCGGCGGGCCAGCTCGCGGTGGTCCATCGTCGGCAAGCGGAAGGCCTCCCGCCAGTACCGGGCGTAGGACGCCAGCGAGGCCCGCATCAGCTGGTCGGGCACCTGATCCGGCGTCACGCCGATCACGCGGGCCAGGTTCTTGCGCAGCTGATCGGGCCCGCCACCGCGCGCCGCGTAGCGCGCTCCCGCGTCAAAAGCGTTGCGCGCGGCGAACTCCGGCATCGCCCGCACGGCCATCCACCCGGTCGCGTACGCCCAGTCGGCGGCCGTGCCGCGGGTCAGGCGGACCAGATCCATGATCACGGCATGGGCTCCGTCGCACCGGGGGAAGTGCGCACCGTGCGTAGTCGCTGCACGCAGGTGACCACGCTGGCCACCGCCAGCAGCCACATGGCCACCGGCAGCGCGGGCGGCCAGGCAATGTAAGGGAAGTCGGAGATGCCGGCGCCGACGAGCACGATGATCAGCCGTTCCGGACGTTCGATGATGCCGCCGTCGCCGCGCAGCCCGCTGGCCTCGGCCCGGGCCTTGATGTAGGAGATCACTTGCGAGGTGACCAGACAGATCAGGGTCGCCGCCACCAAGAGCTTGTCGTGCAGGCCGAAGGCCGCCCACCACAGCAGCCCGCAGAACACGGCGCCGTCGCTGACCCGGTCACACGTCGCGTCCAGCACCGCGCCAAAACGCGTGCCGCCGCCCCGTTCCCGGGCCATCGCCCCGTCGAGCATGTCGAACAGCACGAAGAACCAGACCACCAGCGTGCCGGCGAACAGCTTGCCCATCGGGAACAGCGTCAGCGCCCCCGCGACGGCGACGACGGTGCCCAGGATGGTGACGGCGTCGGGCGTCAGCCCGAGCCGAAGGCATGCCCGGGCGGTCGGGGTGGTGAGTCGCGCGAACGCCGCCCGCGACAGGAACGGCACCTTACTCACTGTCGGGCCCACTCCGTGGCCAGCAGCCGGCGGGTGTCGCGCAGCAACTGCGGGATCACCTTGGCGCCCCCGACGATGGTGATGAAGTTCGCGTCGCCGCCCCAGCGCGGCACGACGTGCACGTGCAGGTGCTCGGCCAGCGAGCCCCCGGCCGACGTGCCCAGGTTCATGCCCACGTTGAAGCCGTGCGGGCGCGACACGTTCTTGATGACGCGAATCGCCTTCTGGGTGAAGGCCATCAGCTCCGCGCTCTCCGCCTCGGTCAGGTCCTCGAGCTCGGAGACGCGGCGGTAGGGCACCACCATCAGGTGCCCGGGGTTGTAGGGGTAGAGGTTGAGCACCGCGTAGACGAGTTCGCCGCGCGCCACCACCAGGCCGTCCTCGTCGGAGAGCTGCGGGATGTCGGTGAACGGCTGCTCGGTCTTGCCGTTATCGCGCTTCATCGGCGCCTCGGCCAGGTAGTTCATCCGATACGGCGTCCACAGCCGTTGCAGGTGATCTTGCTCACCAACGCCCCGGTCGAGGATCGTGTCGTCGCGCTCGGAGTCACTCACCGCGGGTTACCTTCACCAGTTCGGCGGTGGGAGTAGCGTTTTCGCGATCGGCAATCCACTTCACGATCGCATCCACGGCGCTGTCTCGATCCACGCCGTTGATCTGCGTGCGGTCACCGAAGCGGAAGCTCACCGCGCCAGCCTGCACGTCGCGGTCACCGGCCAACAACATGAACGGGACGCGCTGGTTGGTGTGGTGCACGATCTTCTTGGCCATCCGGTCGTCGCTGCCGTCCACCTCGACCCGGACACCGTGCGACTTCAGCTGTGCGGCAACGTTTTCCAGGTACTCCACGTGCTCGTCGGCGACCGGGATGCCGACCACCTGCACCGGCGCCAGCCACGCCGGGAACGCCCCGGCGTAATGCTCGGTGAGGATACCGAAGAAGCGCTCGATGGAGCCGAACAACGCGCGGTGGATCAGCACCGGCCGCTGCCGCGAGCCGTCCGCAGCCGTGTATTCGAGTTCGAAGCGGTCCGGCATGTTGAAGTCGAGCTGGATGGTCGACATCTGCCAGCTCCGGCCCAGCGCATCCTTGACCTGGACCGAGATCTTGGGGCCGTAAAACGCCGCGCCGCCAGGGTCGGGAATCAGCTCCAGCCCGGAGGCCACGCCGACGTCGCGCAGGACCTCCGTGGCCTCGTCCCACATCTCATCCGACCCGGAATACTTCTCCGGGTCCTTGGTGGACAGCTCCAGGTAGAAGTCGTTGAGCCCGTAGTCGGCCAGCAGGTTGAGCACGAAATGCAGCACTGACGCCAGCTCGTCGCGCATCTGCTCGCGCGTGCAGTAGATGTGCGCGTCGTCCTGAGTCATGCCGCGCACCCGGGTCAGCCCGTGGATCACGCCCGACTTCTCGTAGCGGTACACGCTGCCGAACTCGAAGAGCCGCAACGGCAGTTCGCGATAGGACCGTCCGCGCGACCGATAGATCAGGTGGTGCATCGGGCAGTTCATCGGTTTGAGGTAGTAGTCCTGGCCCGGCTTGCGCACCGTGCCGTCCTCGTTGAACTCGGCGTCGAGATGCATCGGCGGGTACATGCCGTCGGCGTACCACTCCAAGTGACCCGACGTGATGTAAAGCTGCTCCTTAGTGATGTGGGGGGTGTTGACGAACTCGTAGCCCGCACGCTCGTGCTCGCGGCGCGAGTAGTCCTCGAGCTCGCGGCGCACGATCCCGCCCTTGGGATGGAAAACCGCCAGGCCCGAACCGATTTCGTCGGGGAAGCTGAACAGGTCGAGCTCCGCGCCGAGCTTGCGGTGGTCGCGGCGCTGGGCCTCCTCGATCAGCTCCAGGTGCTTTTCGAGCGCCTCCTGTGACTCCCACGCGGTGCCGTAGATGCGTTGCAGGCTCGCGTTGCGTTGGTCGCCGCGCCAGTAGGCCGCCGAGCTTCTGGTCAGCTTGAACGCGGGGATGTGCTTGGTGGTGGGGATGTGCGGCCCGCGGCACAGGTCACCCCAAACGCGTTCGCGGGTGCGGGGATTGAGATTGTCGTACGCGGTGAGCTCGTCGCCGCCGACCTCCATGATCTCCGCGTCACCGGACTTGTCGTCGACGAGCTCGAGCTTGTAGGGCTCGTTGGCGAGCTCGGCGCGCGCCTGGTCCTTGGATTCGTAGACGCGCCGGTCGAACAGCTGGCCGTCCTTGACGATCTGGCGCATCCGCTTTTCCAGCTTGTCCAGGTCCTCCGGCGTGAACGGCTCCGGCACGTCGAAGTCGTAGTAGAAGCCGTCGATGATGGGCGGCCCGATGCCCAATTTGGCTTGTGGGAAGAGGTCTTGGACGGCCTGGGCCAACACGTGCGCGGCCGAGTGCCGGATCACGCTGCGGCCCTCGTCGGTGTTGGCGGCGACGGGGACGACCTCGGCGTCGGCGTCGGGCGCCCAGCTCAGGTCGCGCAGCTTGCCGTCGGCGTCGCGCACCACCACGATCGCGTCGGGCGCGCCGCGCCTCGGCAGCCCGGCCTCACCGACCGCGGCGGCCGCGGTGGTCCCGGCGGGCACCCGGATCGGGGTCGCCGGGGCAGGGCTGGCGGCGGCGCTCATCGGGTCGGTTCTCCAACGTCTAGGTGATTAGTCGTTGCAATGCTATCGGGGTCGACGACCCTCAGGGCTGGCCAGGCTTGAGCCGCACGAACAGCGCGTCAGCCTCGGTCAGCAGGGTGTCGCCGTCGCTGAGCCGGCCGGACACGAAGATCTTGCGTCCGTCGACCCGGTCGATGCCGGCCTCGAACTGTAGTTCCTTTTCGATCGGCACGATGTGGCGGTAGTCGATCTTGAGGTACGCGGTGCGTTGGCGCGGACCGCCGGTGATCACCGAGGACGTCAGCCCGAGCACGCTGTCGAACAGCATCCCCAGCGCCCCGCCGTGCACGGCGCCGTTGCGCCCCAGGTGGAACCGGGTGAAGCGCGCCCAGCCGTGGATGCGGCCGTCGTCGCCCTTGGTCGCTTTCATCGGGATGCTCAAGATGTTGCCGCGCATCGGCAGGTCCATCCGGCGCCCGGACGGCGACTCCCACTCGTCGGCGTCGTAGGGGCTCAGTAACGCGGACAGCTTCTCCAACTGGTCGGCGGCCTCGGTGATCACCGCGTCGGGCGCGTCGACAGCGCGGGCGTGGTCCTGCAGCCGGCGGACCGCGTCGATGAACCGGCCGTAGTCGGGGCCGCCCTTGGTCGTCGGCTCGGGCGGGTTGAAGCCGCCACCGGGGTGTTTGTGATGGTCGCCGGCCACCAGGACACCGTATCGGTGTCAGGGGGGATTAACCGTGCTGGCCGGGCGCGCCGGTGCCACCGCCGGTTCCGTTGGCGCCCGCGTTGCCGTTGCTGGTTGACCCGGTGCCGAAGGCGCCGCCGGCACCGAGCGCGCCGCCCGTGCCACCGGTTCCCCCGGCGCCGCCGACGCCGGCGGCGCCGCCGACGCCCACCGGGCCCATCAGCAACCCGCCGGTCCCGCCCGCGCCGCCCAATCCGCTCCCGCCGCCGTTGCCCCCGCCGCCGCCCGTGCCGCCGTCGCCGCCGCTACCGCCGGAGCCACCATGGTTGAAAAGGGCAGCCGAGGCGTTGCCACCCGGACCCCCGTTGCCGCCAATACCACCCACACCACCGGTGCCGCCCATGCCGCCCACGCCGGCATTGCCGCCACTACCGCCGGAACCCAGCAACCCGGCGGCACCGCCGTTACCGCCTCCGCCACCGGCACCGCCGTTGCCGCCCACGCCGCCCACCCCACCGCCGCCACCAGTGCCGCCGGCGTTCCCAAACGCGCGGCCCGTGCTGAGGAGAGCGTCTCCACCAGCGCCGCCGGTACCGCCCAGGCCGCCGGTGGCACCGGTGCCCCCGATACCCCCTGCGCCTCCAGTGCCGCCGGCACCACCGTCGCCGACCAAGAGGCCGCCGTGACCGCCGTTGCCGCCCGCGCCCCCGATGCCGCCGACGCCGCCGGCCGTGCCGGTGCCGCCACCGCCGCCGGAGCCACCTAGGCCGCCGAGGCCGGTTCCGTTCTGGAAGGCTTGCCCGCCGTTGCCTCCGGCGCCGCCCGCGCCCCCGGGCGCCGAGCCCAAAGTCCCGTTGCCGCCACGGCCCCCGACGGCATCGCCCGAGCCGCCGGAGGGTCCAGCGGCCACGCCCCCGAGGCCGCCGGCACCCCCGTTGCCGCCCGTGCCGCCGGGTCCGCCAGCACCACCAAGAGCGTCTCCGGTGCCACTGGTGACGTTTGCCAGCCCGCCAAATCCGCCCGTGCCGCCGGTGGCGCCGAGTCCGCCATCAACGCCGGCACCGCCGGCGCCCCCACTGGCACTGGCATTAGCCACAGATTCGGAGACACCCGCGGCACCCATGGCCGCTTGGCCGCTGACCGTGGGATTGACACCATTGGCCCCGGTCAAGCCGGTGCCGCCCTGCCCCCCGGAGCCGCCATTGCCGAAGAGGAAGGCGTTGCCGCCGGTGCCACCGTGCCCGGGCAGGCCGCCGTTGATGCCGGCGAGCGCGGCCCCTCCCTGCCCACCGATCCCGCCGCTGCCGGACAACAATCCGCCCCTGCCGCCGGTGCCGCCGGTCGCCCCGGCCCCACCCATGCCGCCGGCGCCGCCGTTGCCGAGCAATCCTGCGGCGCCGCCGTGGCCACCGGACTGGCCGGGCAAACCGTTGCCACCGGGACCTCCATTGCCGAACAGCAAGCCGCCGGGTCCGCCGGCCTGTCCCGGGCCTCCGGGGCTGCCGTCGCCGATCAGCGGGCGCCCCAAGACCGCCTGGGTGGGGGCGTTGATCACGCCCAGCACGTCTTGCTCGACGGTCTGCGCCGACACGTTGGCGGCCTCCGCGGCGACATACGACCCCGCACCGGAACTCAGGGCCTGCACGAACTGCGCGTGAAACGACGCCGCCCGCGCGCTCAACGCCTGAAAGGCCTGCGCGTGGCCGCCGAACAGCGTTGCGATGGCCGCCGACACCTCATCCGCGCCCGCCGCCAGCAGTGAAGTCGTCGGGCCCGCCGACGCCGCGTGGGCCTGGCTGAGCGCGGACCCGATCCCCTGTAGGTCCCCCGCCGCCGCCGACAAAAACTCCGGTGCGGCAACCACAAACGACATTTCGGCCCTCCCACCACGTGCAGCCGTATCGGGCCCGTCGGCGCGGCGACGCGGCTACAGTAAGGCCGCATGGGCCGCCCGGAGCGTTTCCCTCCACAGTGTGCGCTGGCGGGCGGGCGCGGTTGATCCGGAATTTTCCCTGTTTTTGCTAAGCGAGTGGCCGTGGAGTGTTTGCTGGAGCGACAGGCGGCGCTGGCCGAGCTGACCGGGCTGGCGCACGCGGCGCGTCGCGGCGCGGGCCGCGTGGCGTTGCTGCGCGGAGAGGCCGGAGTCGGCAAGACGGCGCTGATCAACGCCTTCACGACTGCGCTGGACGGTTCCGAACGGCTGTTGGTGGGCTGGTGCGATCCGCTGGCGGCGCCGCGCCCGTTGGGCCCGGTGCTCGACGCGCTGGCCGGATTCGGGCCCGTGGCGGCCGGCGGTCTCGTCACGGCGATCGAATCCGGCGACACCGGTGCGCTGTATCGGCGGCTGCTGGCGATATTGCGCGACGGGCAGCGCTGGGTGTGGGTTATCGAGGATGCCCACTGGGCCGATGGTTCGACGTTGGATTTGATTCGCTTCCTGGCCCGGCGCATCGCGTCGCTGCCGCTGATGTTGGTGATCTCCTACCGCGACGACGAGATCGAACGCCAGCTCCCGCTGTCCGTGGCGCTGGGGGATGTGGCGACCTGCGCCGCGGTCAGCCGTGTCGCGCTGGAGCCACTAAGCCGAGATGCGGTGGCAGTCCTCGCCGCCGGCAGCGGGTTCAATGCCGACCAGCTACACCGCCTCACCGGGGGAAACCCCTTCTACGTCACCGAGGTGTTGGCCTGCGGCGTCGACGCGCTGGATCGGAATGTCTTGCCGAGCAGCGTCTCAGAAGCGGTGTGGGGCAGGCTGGTTCGGCTGTCGAGGGGGGCATGCGAGACCGCACAAGCGGTCGCGGTCTGTGGGCCGCGCGCCGACGCGGCGCTGGTCCAAAAGGTGTGCCCGGGCGCCGGCGCGGCTCTGGACGAATGCGTGGACGCGGGGGTGCTGGTCGCCGAGGGGGACGCGATCGGGTTCCGCCACGAGTTGGCGCGGCTGGCCACGCTGGCTCGCATCCCCGACTATCGGCGCCGGCTGCTGCACAAGCGCGCGCTCGTCGCATTGGCCGAACCACCGATTGACCCGAACATGTTGCCGGCGCTGGTCTTTCACGCCGACCAAGTCGGCGATGGTGACGCGGTGACGCGTTACGGCCCGACGGCGGCGGAGCGGGCCGCGGCGCTGGGCGCGCACGCTGAGGCCGCCGAGCTGTACGGCTTGACGCTGCGGCATCGCGGCACCGCCCCTCCCGAGCAGGAGGCGCAGTGGCTGGAGCGCCACGCATTCGAAAGCTACCTGTGCGGGCTGGCGGCGGCGTCGATGTCGTCGTGGCGCGCGGCCATCGATGTCCGCCACCAACTCGGTCATCCACTCGAAGAGGGCGATGACCTGCGCTGGCTGTCCCATCTGCTGGAACCGCTCGGACGCACCTCCGAAGCCATCGATGCGGGCCGCGCGTCACTTCGGCTACTCGATGATCTCGGTCCCTCCCCGCAGCTGGCCTGGTCGCTGATCAACATGGCGCACTCCTGCACCGTGGTGAGCTACGACCTGTCAGCAGCCGCCGAATATGCCGACCGCGCACTGACTCTCGGCGTCCAATTGGGCGACCCCGGCGTCGTCATCCGGGCGCGCGGCTATCAGGCGATGGGCCGCGTATTCCGTGGGAACACCGGCTGGGATGACTTCGATGCGGTCTGGCGCGACGCACTGGGCAGGCCGGACCTGACCGAACATGCGGCGGTGTTGGGCGTACTCATATCCTCGGCCGCCGCGCTGCGACGCGAGCCCGCCCGCGCCGAGGGCTATCTCAGCCGTGCGGCGGCGTTCTGCGACGACCACGACTTGGTCATGTTCCAGGCGCTGATTACCGGAGCGGAGGCGCTGACCATGTTGCACCGGGGCCGTTGGGCCGAGGCCGCGCGGCTCGCCGAGCAAGTCCTGACCCGCACGGATCTGAGCCCGCAGCATCGAATCCTGCCGCTCGTTGTGCTTGCGCTGACCCGCGCGCGCCGCGGCGAGCGGCCGGGGGACCTGCTCGATGAAGCCCTCGAGTCCACCGCGGGCAACGTATTAGGGCTGCAGGTGCGGGCAGCGCGGGCGGAGGCGGCGTGGTTGGCCGGCGACGACGACACCGCGCTCGCCGAGGCCCGGGCGGGGTTGGCGGCCCGCCCCACCGAAGCCGATGCGTGGTTGGTCGAACCCCTGCGGCGGTGGATGTGCCTGGCCGGCGGTGACGCCGACGATGCTGGCGACTGGCAAGCAGCCGCGGCGGCGTGGACAGGCCGCAACTGCCCCTACGACGCGGCGATGGCTGCGCTGAGCGGCGACATCGCCGCGGTGGAATCGGCGTTGGCGACGTTCCGCCGCCTCGGTGCGCGCGCCTCGGCCCGTCGCGCCCAGCAGCGCCTGGCGGCGTTGCGCGGCCCCACCCGTCGCGGCCCCGGCGCCAAGACGCTTGCCGACCCCAACGGGTTGACCCGCCGCGAACGCCAAGTGCTCGAGCTACTCGCCGCCGGGAAAAGCGACGCACAGATCGCCGCCGCGCTGCATATCAGCCCCAAAACCGCCGGCGGCCATGTGAGTTCGATCCTCGTCAAACTCGGCGTCGCCAACCGCACACAAGCCGCTACACACGCCCGGCAAACGAGCGACGCCTGACCGCGCCGGCTGGACGGGGGTCCGCTGGGGATCAGCCGTGCTGGCCGGAGTTGCCCGTGCCGCCCGTGTTGCCGTTGGTGCCATTGCCGCCGGCGGTGGACGTGCCCGACCCTCCCGCGCCGGCCAGGCCGAATCCGCCTCCGTCGCCGCCCGCGCCGCCGCCACCACCCAGGCCAGCGGTGCCGTTCGTTCCCGCACCTCCGAAGAGCGATCCACCACGCCCACCGATGCCGCCGACGCCGGTGCCCCCGCCGTTGCCCCCAGTTCCGCCGGTACCACCGTCGCCGCCGGTGCCGCCGCCACCGCCGGTGCCCGTGAAGCCGACGGCGGCGTTGCCGAGGCCGCCCCCACCCGCGTGCGCGCCCGTGCCACCGAGGCCGCCGCGTCCGCCGGCGCCGCCGGTGCCGGCGGTACCACCACCGCCGCCGCTTCCGAACAGACCACCGGCGCCCCCGTCGCCGCCTACGCCTCCGGCACCGCCGGTTCCGCCGGTTCCGCCGGTTCCGCCGAAGCCACCGTCGCCGCCGTGGCCGCCGGTGGCCAGACCGCCGGCGTTGCTCTGGGCACCGCCGCCGGTGCCCCCGAAGCCACCGTTGCCCCCCGTGGCACCGATGCCGCCGTCACCGCCGGTGCCGCCCGCGCCGCCGAGGCCGCCGTTGCCGACCAAGAACCCGCCATGACCACCGTTGCCGCCGGCACCCCCAATGCCGCCATTGCCACCCGACGCGCCGGTCCCGCCCACGCCGCCGCTACCCCCAACATTGGCCAGGGCACCACCGTTAGACGCAAGAGCGAAACCGCCCATGCCGCCGTTCCCACCCGCACCTCCGGCCGCGCCCGCCGCGGTCCCGTTACCGCCCGAGCCCGAGAAGGCGCCACCCGTACCGAGATTTAGGGCGCCACCGCCTTCACCGCCGGCGCCGCCATTGCCGCCAGCACCACCGGCCCCGCCATTACCAGCAATAGCAAGACCGTTGAGGGACACCTCCGCGCCCCCGCCCAGCCCGCCTGTGCCGCCGGTGGTGGCGAGTCCGCCACTGACGCCGTCACCGCCGTTACTGGAAATGGCGTTGGTGTTTGTCGTATCCGTCTGGACTCCGGACGTTCCAGTGGCAGCTTGGCCGCTAATGGCGGGATTCACACCGTTGGCGCCGGCCAGACCGGTGCCGCCCTGCCCACCGGACCCTCCACCGCCGAACAGGAAGGCGTTGCCGCCCGCGCCGCCGCGCCCGGGCAGACCACCGTTGATGCCCGCGAGCGCGGCACCGCCGTGGCCGCCGACACCGCCGTTGCCGTACAGCCACCCGCCCGTTCCTCCGGCGCCGCCGGCCGCGCCGGCCCCGCCCATTCCGCCGGTTCCGCCGGTGCCGATCAACCCGGCCGGTCCGCCGTTGCCGCCGGCCTGGCCGGGCAGGCCGTTGCCACCCGGGCCGCCGTTACCCCACAACAACCCGCCGGCCCCACCGGTCTGACCAGGGGCCCCGGGGTTGCCGTCACCGATCAGCGGGCGCCCCAACACAGCTTGGGTGGGCGCGTTGATCACGCCCAGCAAGTCCTGCTCGACGGTCTGCGCCGAGACGTTGGCGGCTTCCGCGGCGGCATACGTCGCCGCGCCAGCGTTCATCACCTGCACGAATTGGTTATGGAACGCCGCCGCCTGGGCGCTGAGAGCCTGAAAGGCCTGGCCGTGCCCGCCGAACATCGCCGCGATGGCCGCCGACACCTCGTCGGCGCCGGCCGCCAGGAGGCCGGTCGTCTGGCCAGCCGCCGCGGCGTTCGCCTCGGTGAGCGTGGCACCGATGCTCTGCAAATCCCTTGCCGCCCAAGACAACATGTCGGGCGCCGCAACCATAAACGACATCGCCGGCCTCCGATCTCGGCCCGAAAACGAAGGTTTTCAGTGTAGGACCGGTGCGGCGGCTCTGTATTTAGTTGGAAACGGATTGGGGACCAAAGTCCTCAGACCGTCCGCTGGGCTCCCGCGGCCGCCAGGGTCTCGAACTCGTCGTCGGTCAGCGTGATCTCGGCGGCCGCGACGTTCTCCTCTAGGTGCGCGACGCTGGACGTGCCCGGGATCGGCAGCATCACCGGCGAGCGCTTCAGCAGCCAGGCCAGCGCCAGCTGCGACGGGCTCGCGTCGTGCTCGGCGGCGATGCGCTGCAACGGCCCGTCGGGCGCCGCGAGCGGCCCGGCGGCCAGCGGGAACCACGGGATGAAGCCGATGCCCTGGCGGGTCGCGGCGTCCAGCAGCGGCTCGGCGCCCCGGGACGCCAGGTTGTACATGTTCTGCACCGACACGATCTCGGCGATCTGCTGGGCCGCGGTGAGCTGGTCGACGTCGATCTCGGACAGGCCGATGTGGCGGATCTTGCCCTCGTTCTTCAACTTGAGCAGCTCACCCACCTGGTCGGCCAGCGGGAAGTTCGGGTCGATGCGGTGCAGCTGAAACAGGTCGATGGTCTCGACGCCCAGGCGGCGCAGGCTCATCTCGCATTCCTGGCGCAGGTAGCTGGGATTGCCCAGCGGGACCCAGACGTCCGGGCCGGTGCGCAGCAGCCCCGCCTTGGTGGCGATCACCAGGCCGTCATAGGGATGCAGCGCGTCGTGGATGATCTCCTCGGAAACGTAGGGCCCGTAGGAGTCCGCGGTGTCGATGAAATTCACCCCGAGCTCGACGGCGCGGCGCAGGACCCGCACGCACTCGTCACGGTCGGCGGGCGGCCCCCACACGCCCTTGCCGGTCAGGCGCATGGCGCCGAAACCGAGTCGGTTGACGGTCAGGTCGCCGCCGAGGGTGAACGTTCCGGATGCTTGGGCAACAGTCTGAGTGGTCACTTCCTCGACCGTACGCTGAACACGTGGACCTGGAAACGCTCGAAGAACTTCCGCTCACTTACACCGAGGTGGGCGCCACGTCCGACGGCGAGCTGCCCGCGGGATACGACCATCAACACGTCGAACGCCAAATCGGCACGGGCCGAGAGCGTTTCGAGCGGGCCGCCGACGCCGTCATGCGCTGGGGCATGCAACGCGGCTCCGGGCTGCGCGTGCAGGCCAGCTCCGACGTCGCCATCGTCGACGCGGTGTTGGTGGTGCGGATGGGCTTTCTGCCGGCGCCGTGCCGGGTCGTCTATGTCGTCGACGAGCCCGACATCCGCGGCTTCGCCTACGGCACCCTGCCCGGGCATCCGGAGTCCGGCGAGGAACGCTTCGTCGTGCGCCGCGACCCGGCCACCGACGCGGTGTACGCGGAGGTGTCGGCGTTCTCCCGGCCCGCGGCCTGGTGGACCAAGGCCGGCGGGCCGGTCGTCAGGGCGGCCCAGCGCGTCATCGCCCGGCGCTACCTGCGCGCGGTGTGACGCTCGCTAAGTGCCCCAGCCGCCCAGCAGGCGCTCCGCACCCGCGCACATCTGCTCGATGATGTCCCCCACCGACGCGTCGTCGCGGATCATCCCGACGCCCTCGCCGGCGTCGACGGGGGCGACGCGGCGATCGTCGGCGGCGACGGCGGCGGCCAGTTCGTCGCATGCCGACACATCGAGCGCTTCTTCGTGGCCCGTCCAGCGCGCGACGAAGTCGTTGGCCAACACGCGCGACGGGAACTTCGCCGGCCAGGGCAGCCCCCTGGCGACGTCGAAGGCCCGGGTGACGGCGGTGTCGGTGGCCCGGGCGGCGATCAGCGCGCGGCGGCTGCCGTCACCGGTGAGCGCCTCCGGGCAGGCCGCCAGTCGGGTGCCCACCCACGCCCCGCTGGCCCCGGCGGCCAGCACGGCGGCCAGGCTCCGCGCCGAGGCGATGCCGCCGCCCGCGAGCACCGGCACCGCGACCGCGTCCAACACGTCGTCGAGCAGCGGCAGCGTCGCGAGTTTGACCTCGCCATGCCCGCCGCCCTCGGCCCCCCGCGCGACGAGGATGTTGACGCCGGCGTCGACGGCCTTACGAGCACCCAGGCCGTCGTAAACCTGTGTTACGGTGGGGATTCCGGCGTCGTGCGCCTTCGCGACCCACGACCAGTCGGTGCCGAAACTGACCGACAGCAGCGCGGGCCCGGCCGCCAGCGCATCGTCGAGCAACCCCTCCTGGGTGCGAATCACCCAGTCCACCAAGCCGATTCCGAATCTTTCCGGCACGTGCCGCAGCTGGGCGCGCAGCAGTTCCCTGTTGCCGTCGCTGCCCATCCCGACCATGCCCAGCCCGCCGGCCGCGGTCACGGCGGCGGCCAGCCGGCCACCGGCCACCCCGCCCATCGGGGCGTTGACGATCGGCACCCGCAGCCCGAAACCTCTTGACCAGGGCGTGGATAGCATCGGTGCTAATGGGCCCCGGGCTGGCTCTTCAGCACCGTCAGCATGACCACCGAATCCTCGACGGCGTGCAGCGCGTGCCGCTCCGCCGGGATCGCGACGTAGTCGCCCGCCTTGCCGTCCCAGGCGTCGCCACCGGTCGTCAGGCGCACGTGACCCTGCAGCACCTGCAGCGTCGCCTCGCCGGAGCTGTCGTGTTCCGACAGGTCGTGGCCGGCGATCAGGGCCAGCACGGTCTGCCGAAGCTCGTGGGTGTGACCACCGTGGATGGTGTGCGCGGCGCGTCCGCTGTGCGACCGCCCGGCCTCGGCCAGTTTTTCGGAGGCCAGTCCGGTCAACGAGATGGATTCCATGGTCGTCCCCTTCCGTCGTGCAAGCCCGCGATCAGACGGTCAATAGCAGTATCCCCGCCACGAGCAACGCCGCGGTCTTGACCGCCTCCAGGCCGACGTAGGCGTAATGCGCGTGGGACCGCGGCCCCTCCGATCCGGCGAGCACCGCATCGGAGCGGCGGGTCAGCGCCGGGCGCACCGCGATCAACTGGATCGCCAGGGCGACGAAGGCGACGGCGAACGCCGCCACGATCCGCGGCGGGGTGGATCCCCCGGTTCCCGATGCCACGATCGCGACGATGACGAGGGCGAAGGCGACCTCGACCGTGTTGAGCGCGCGAAAGACCAGGCGCCCGATGCCCAGCCCGATCTGCAACGTCACGTTGGGCGCGCGGAACTTCAGCGGGGCCTCGAGGAACGAGATGGCGAGCACCATGCCGAGCCAGACGAAGGTGACCGCGACCGCGATCGCCGATCCGGTGCTCACCGGGCGGACCCGGCCGGCGAGATGTGGGCCAGGCACAGATCCGGTTCGACGAACGCATCGAGGCGGTCGACGGAAATCGGTGCCCTCCAGGTCTCCAGGGCTCCCTGCATCAGCCCGAGGTGGATGGGGCACACGACGGCGCTGCGGGTTTCGGCCAGTTCGAGGAACGGGCAGTGCCGCAGGCCCACCACCTGCTCCCCGTCGGACGTCCGGCGTTCCGGGGCGAACCCGAGGTCGTCGAGCACTCCGACCAGCCGGTCGACGGCCTCCTCGGCGCTGCGGGCCTTCGGCGCCTTGGTGCGCGATTCGACGCTGCGCCCCCACGCCTTCCCCGCGGCCACCGCCTTCGCGCGCGGATTGCGGTCGGCGGCCAGCGCCTCGGTCAGGACCTCGGCGAGCATGCGGTAGTGGCGCGTCCCGCCGCGATCCATCTGCCGCACCGCCTGGAACATCAGCGGTGGGCGCCCGGGGCCCTTGGGGTCGTGCTCGACCTGCTCCACCTGCCGGCTCGCGAGCAGGCTGTCGAGGTGGAAGCGCACGGTATTCGGGTGCACGCCAAGCTGTTCGGCGATCGCGACGATGCTCAGCGGAACGGGCGACGACCGCAATAGCCGCAGCACCTCGCGGCGGCGGCGACCGGTGTTTTCTCCGACTGACGTAATGCCGCTCACGCTCCTTTGGTCTCGTCGGCCCTGGCTTGGGCGGCGACCAGCGGTGTGTCGACACCGAGCGGCCCGACTTTGGCCGCCCCGCCCGGCGATCCCAACGGCCCGTCCCGGCCGGGCAGGACTTCGGTGAAGAACGCCTCATTATCGGCCAGGTAGGGGTGGAGCTCCGCAGGCAGGTCGTCTTCGTAGTAGATCGCCTGGACCGGGCACACCGGCTCGCACGCGCCGCAGTCCACGCATTCGTCGGGGTGGATGTAGAGCGACCTGCCGCCCTCGTAGATGCAGTCGACGGGACACTCGTCGACGCAGGCCCGGTCCATCACGTCGATGCACGGCTTTCCGATCACGTACGTCATGCGCTACAGTTTACACAATCTTACTTGTAAAAACCAAGGAGTTGCGGAAACCACATGGCCGACACCGAAGTTGACGTGCGCGAGTTGCGCAAGCAGGACAAGCACCCGACGATCTTTGCGGCCTACGGCGCACGACCCCAAGCACCTGCGGGCCGAGTTCGACGCCGACCTGCCCGGTAGCTACGGCTGGGAATACCTCGAGAAGGGTCCGAAGGTCTGGCGGATCCGGATCAGCAAGCTCTTCGCCGCGAAAACTTCTGTGCCACTCTGCTCGCCGGATCGGTGACAAACGCCCCTGCTGGAACCCACCCGGCCCCGATACGGTCGTGCGTGAACGGCCACGCCGAGGAATCGAGGACTGGTGATGTCATCGCAGCACGCACATTTGGGAATCGTCGTCGGAATCGACGACTCGCCGGCCGCCAGGACGGCGGTGCAGTGGGCGGCACGCGACGCCGAGCTGCGCAACGTTCCGCTGACCCTGGTGCACGCGGTTTCCCCGGAGGTTTCGACCTGGCTGAGGACTCCCGTGCCCGCCGGCGTGCTGCGCTGGCAGCAGGAACACGGACGCCGGCTGATCGACGAGGCGCTCAAGGTCGTAGAAGCGGCCACACAGCACGGCGGTCCGGCCGGCATCCACACCGAAATCTTTTCCTCGGGGGCGGTTCCCACGTTGATCGACTTGTCCAAGGACGCGGACATGTTGGTCACGGGGGCGCAGGGCAGCGGCCGGTGGCCCGGCCGGCTGCTCGGCTCGGTCAGTTCGGCTCTGCTGCGTCACGCGCATTGCCCGGTCGCGATAATCCACGAGGACCCGCCGCGCGCCGGCCAGGGACCGGTATTGCTCGGCGTCGACGGCTCACCGGCATCCGAACCGGCGACCGCGATCGCCTTCGAAGAGGCCTCCCGCCGGAACGCGGACTTGGTGGCCCTGCACGCGTGGAGCGATCTCGATATCTCGGAATGGCCCGAACTTGATTGGCCCGCAACCCAATCCGCGGCCGAAGAGGTATTGGCCGAGCGGCTGGCGGGCTGGCAGGAACAATACCCCGACGTGCGGGTAACCCGTACCGTCGTGCAGGCCCAGCCGGCGCGCCAGCTCGTCGCGCAGTCCGCGGACGCGCAGCTGGTGGTGGTCGGCAGCCGGGGCCGCGGTGGTTTCGCCGGGATGCTGGTGGGATCCGTCGGCGAAGCCGTCGCCCAAATGGCGCAGGCGCCGGTGATCGTGGCGCGGGACGCCCCGGCCTAGTTGCCCAAACCGTGGTCCCCCACGAGGTGGGCATCGTCGGGGCGGAATCGCAGCCGCCCCGCCACCACTGAACCGGCGACGTCGGTGAGCGACTTTTGGTGGTTGTAGCCATACCCGCGCAACCGCACCAACGCCTGCAGGGGTGACACGCCGAGTTGCTCGGAAAGCAAGCCTGCCGCTTGGTGTACCTCGGCGTGCCACAGCACCGGACCGGGCCCGTTGGCGTGCTGCGCTTCCGGTGGCGGGACGCCACATTGGGCGTCGAGCACGAGCAGCAGCGCGGTGTCGGCATAGATCAACGCGTCCAGCAACCGGCCCTGGTCGAGGTGGCCCGTGGCGTCGCCGTAGAGGTCGAGCACCCCGACCTCGATGGCGCCCAGCGCCAGAGGAAGGCTGTACATCGCGCGTATCCCGAGGCGAGTCGCTTCCGGTGCGAAGATCGGCCAGCGACGCTCGCTCAGCGGCGCGGCCAGATCACTTACGAGGATCGGCCTGCCGCGGGCCAGCGCATCGGCCCCCGGGCCCTGCCCCAGCGTCACCTGCAGCTCTTCGGCCTCGCCGGCTCGCGAATCGCTGACATATGCGGGTTTCAACGTCCAGCTGTCGCTCGTCAGAAGCAGACCGGCGGCGCTGGCACCGACTGCCTCCATGCAGGCCAGGCACGCGTGCCCCGGGGAGATCGGGGCTCCGTCGCGCCCTGCGAGCGACGCGATCGACGCCCAGATCCGGGAATTGCGTTCACCGTTCAAGCCCCAGATGATTCCGGCACCATCACCGGCCCGTAAGAGCCGAACGTCACTTCCTTGCGCCGGCCCGCTAGCGGACGACGAGCACCGAGCATTCGGGGTGGTGGAAAAGCGGGTGCCCGTGCGGGCCGACCAGCCGGGCCAGCTGGCCGGCCTCGTCGCCGCTGATTACGGCGAGCAGAACTCGCTCGTCATTGGCGGCCAAGAAACCGGCGATGGCTTGCTTGGTGGTGATCGGGTAGACGCGAACCTCGGGGTTCCGCCGCCGCCAGTCCTCCACCCGGCGTTCGAACCGACCGTCGGCGTGCTCGGTGAGATCCTCCGGTCGCCCACCGAGGACGAGCATGGGCGCCCGCCGCAATTTCGCCTCCCCCACAGCGTGTTTGACGACGACGTCGTTGTCGTGGGCGTCGGTCATCCGGACCACGATCCAGTTGATGTCCGGCGGCGGCTGCTCGACATCCGTACGCAGGATCGCCACCGGGCAATGCGCCTTCTCGGCCAGCTCGGTCGCCGTCGAACCCAGGATCGAGCGGGCGTAGCGTCCGATTCCGGTGGACCCGACGCAGATCATCTCGGCGTCGGAGGACGCCTCGACCAGCAACGCGCCGGCCGGCCCGCGACCGATGTCGGTTTCGACGGCGACGGGTTTTCCGCTGGCCTCGATCGCCGATCGCGCCGCCCGAAGCGAATTCTCGGCATGGGTGAGGTCACGGGCGTAGTCGTCCGGGGACGGGTGCGTCGGCTTCATGACCGCGACAAGACGCAGCGGCACGTGGCGGCTGATGGCCTCGTCGACACCCCACAGCGCGGCCGGGATGGCCGCCGGCGAGCCGTCGATGCCCACAATGATCGGTTTCATAACCCTCCCAACACCTTTCGGCCGCTAAACGGGAGACGTCGTGGCCGGTCCATGGTGGGCGAGCCGGTAGACATCCATCAGCCGCGTGAGGTCGCTCGGCGTGACAATGCCGATCACCTCGCCGCCGTCGCGCACCAGCGCGCGGCTGCGGGGACCCGCCGGCGCCATCCGCTCGAGCAGGGCGGTCAGCGGCTCCCGCGGCCCGGCGGTGGGCACCGCATCCAGCGGCAGGGCGATGTCCCGCACCCGGGTGCTGCCACGCGCGGTCGGCGCGACGTCGCGCAGCTGCGTCAGGGAGACCAGCCCCACGATCGATCCGTCGGGGTCGGCCACAGGATATGCCGAATGACGGTCGCCCAGCACATAGCGCTGGATGAAATCCTCGACCGTGATCCAACCGGGCGCGGTGTGTGGCCGCGCGGTCATCGCGTCGGAGACGTGCACCCCGGCGAACAGCTGTTGGGTCGAAATCCGCATCTCCTCCTCGCGACTGGCCACGAAGATGAACCAGCCGAGAAAGGCCAACCAGACGCCACCCACGAGGCCGCCCGCGACGAATTGGGCTAAGCCCAAAGCGATCAGGACGAACGCGACGATCCGTCCGGCACGCGCCGCGCCGATCCCGGCGCGCACGATGTCGCCGTGGCGGCGCCACAGGTAGGCCCGCAGCACGCGGCCGCCGTCCAGCGGGGCTCCCGGCAACAGGTTGAACACGCCCAGCAAGAGGTTGATGAAGGCCAGCCACGAGGCGACGCCGACGACGACGGGAGCGGCCCGAACGGTGTCCAGCACCGCGACCAGCCCGCCGAAGCCCGCCGCCAGCGCCAGGCTGGTGACTGGCCCCGCGATCGCGATCCGGAAGGCCGACTTGGGTGTCTTCGCCTCGCCGCCGAGCGTGGTCACCCCGCCGAACAACCAGAGCGTCACGCTTCCCACAGCTACACCTGCGCGACGCGCCACGACCGCGTGCGCAAGCTCGTGGGCCAACAGCGACGCCAGCAGCACCAGCGCGCCACAAACCCCGGCGAGCCAATAGGCCAGGGGCGTATACCCTTTGACGGTGCTTGGCAGCGTGCTGGCGAGGCTCCACGTGAACAGCCAAAGGATGACCAGGACGCTCCAGTGCACCTTCACCGGAAAACCGGCGACCCGTCCCAACGGGATCGCATCGCGCACTTTCAACCTCCAAAGTCGTGGGCCGACAACACCTGCTGCCGAAATTAGGACCGCGCCGTGCCCGCCACTAGGGTCGTTGGACCTCCCCTGGCGGCCAATGGACCTGCCCGACGGGAGTCTGCTGAGTACCCAGGTCGTTCACCGAAATTCAGCTTCCAGAAACCCGATGGGGACTTGAGTCCCTATCGCAGCATCGCCCTCTGTGATCGGATTTAAGTGTCTTTCAGGCAACTCACAACACATTCAGGAGAACACAATGACCACCACCCTTCCTGCGACCCAGAAGCCACAGCATTCGCTGTTTCCCGAGTTTGCGGACTTCTTCGCGGGGTTCCCGTCGTTTGCGGGCATCCGCCCAATGTTCGACACCCGGCTGATGCGGCTGGAGGACGAGATGACCGACGGCCGCTATGTGGTCCGCGCCGAAATCCCCGGCATCGACCCGGCCAAGGACGTCGACATCACCGTCCGCGACGGCCAGCTCACCATCAAGGCCGAGCGCAGCGAGAAAAAGGAATTCGACGGCCGTTCGGAGTTCTCGTACGGCTCCTTTGTCCGCACGGTCTCACTGCCGTCCGGCGCCGACGAGGACGACATCAAGGCCACTTACGACAAGGGCATCCTGACTGTGTCCGTGGGAGTTTCGAAACCCGCTTCCGCCGAAAAGCATGTGCAGGTAGCGACCGGCTAAAGCCGAATCCGAATAGCGACGGGCCCGGGGATCTCGATCCCGGGCCCGTCTCCGTTAACCGTGTTCAACAGCCGACGGCGTCGGCGTAATCGTCTGAGACCGCTCGACCCGGTGCTTGACGCCCAACAACAAAGCTCGTGTGCCCAAGGCAATCACCGGCCTGACGAGTTCCAGGGCAAACACCTCGCCGGGGTAGCGCAGGGCGATCCTGACGCGGGTGAGGAGCCTTACCCGGTCTTCCCAGTGCGGCTGAATGTGGAAGGACCACACCACATTCCAGCGCAAGTCCGCTCGAGTGGCGTTGAGCGCGATGTACTTCTCGCCGACGAGCTCGGCGACGTTCAGCGTCACCCCGTCGGGGAAGCCCATCCAGCCTTCGGGTGCCAGGCGCACGACGTCCCCAACCGCAAGTTGTTGTGATTCCGGTTGGGCTTGATCGGCGCCGCGGCGCCGCTGACCCGCCTGCAAAAGCTCAGACCAGACGGCCGACACCGGCGCATCGATGTACACGGCCTCCGTTGTCTGAATAGCCGGGTCCGTCACCAAACTGTCGCCGGGCAGCGCCATCCGGCACTCCGCCTTGGTCGCACCCCAATTGCGGTAGTACCGTCGCGCGGCGTAGAGCAGCCCAAGGAGCGCCGCCGTCTCGGTGATCCGTCTTATCGCATTGGCCATGACGCCAGTCTTCGTCGTCGGCCGCGCCGTCCGACAGAGTCGATGGTCCTCGCGACCGGGCCAAATTTGCTCCGATGCCCGGGCTGTCGAGGACTTTGGGCCCTATCCGCAATATGCGCGTGACTCAACAATGACTTTGTCTGACGTAATTTGGCAGCGGCGGTTTGCGGCTGAACAAAGGAGCATGGCGGTTATGGGTGGCAACCCATCATTGTTGTTGACCGACACTGACGTAGACGCCTTGGCGCGGGAATTTCTGGTCTCGCGCTACCTCGGCCCCATTTATGCCGACTGGTCGCCCGACCGGCGGCTGGACACCTTCCTGCGGCGACGCGGCCTGTCCCGTGTTGCCGACAACGGCGATCTGTCCACGATCGTGCTTGATCGCATCATGGCTCAGGTAAGCGCCGCGCCGCGCTCCTAGCTTCGGGACCAACGGCACTATCGGCGCTCGCGCCGCGGACGCATATTGATGCGCACCAGCGTGGATCGGAGATGATTGCCGATGGAACAGCTAACCACCATGGAGGCCAGCTTCCTGGAGGCCGAAGACGCCGATCGACATTTGAGTCTGGCGATCGGCACGCTGGCCGTGATCGATGGGCCGATGCCCGACGTGAAGACGTTCACCGCGGCACTGCACGAGCGGATACAAAGCGTCCCTCGGTTCACGCAGCTGCTGCATAAGCACCCCTTCGAATTGGCGGCACCCGAATGGATCGACGACGCCCACTTCGACATCGCCCATCACCTCCGGCGAACGGCACTGCCGCGGCCCGCCGACGACCCCGCGTTGTTCCGGCTGATCGCCGACCTCATGGAGCGCAGGCTGGATCGAGACCACCCGCTGTGGGAGTGCTGGGTCATCGAAGGCTTGCCGGAAGGGCGCTGGGCTGCCCTGGTGAAGGTGCACCACTGCATCGCCGATGGGATCGCTACCGTGCAGATGTTGACCACTATCGCCGACGCCGCCGCGGGTGAGACGTTCGCCAGCGACATCCGCGCCGCCAGGGAGCTGACGTCGTCGATCGTTCTTTCGGCGGGACTCAGTCGCAACCCGCTGACCTGGGCCGGAGGCCTGTGGCGCGCGTCGCTGGCTACCACCTCGGCGGCCGCACAGACAGCCAGGGGCGCAGCCGAATTCGTCACCGGTCTCGCAATGCCGGCGACGGGATCCTCGCTGCACGGCTCCGTGGCCAACAGGCGCCGCTACAGCGCGGTGCGGGTGTCACTCAAGGAAGTCGACGCCGTGTGCGAGGCCTTCGGCGTGACGCTCAACGATGTGGCACTCGCGGCGATCACCGACAGCTTTCGCACCATGCTGCTGCGTCGCGGCGAGAAGCCCCGGCGCAACTCACTGCGCACACTGGTCCCGGTGTCGGTGCGCACGCCGGATGCCATGAACCGCACCGATGTTCGCGTCTCGGCGATGCTGTCAGCCCTGCCCGTCGAACAGCAGGATCCTGTCAAGAGGCTAAGGCTCGTACACGCCCGACTGGACAGGCTCAAGGGCAGCGGTGAGCGGCAAGCCGCCAACGCCTTCGTCGCGCTGACTAATTACCTACCATTTGTCGTAAGCGCATGGACGATTCGGCTGTTGACGCGCCTGCCGCAGCGCAGCATCGTCACCCTGGCGACTAATGTGCCCGGCCCCCGCCAGCGGCTGCAGGTGCTGGGGCGCCCGGTGGAACAGCTGTTGCCGGTACCGCCGATCGCAATGCAGTTGCGCACCGTGATCAGCATGCTCACGTACGTCGATGAGCTGGTCTTCGGCATCACCGCGGACTACGACACCACACCCGACGTCGACGAACTCACCAGGGGCATCGAACTCGGCGTCGCGCGGCTGGTCACCCGCGCCCTGACACGCAAGCCGGCAAGGAAGCGCGGCCGTCGTCCGGCCAGGCTGGCCCGCTAGCGCTGTTGTTCTGAAGGCAGATAACGCTTTTCCACCGCCTGCACGAGTTGGTCGCGGATGCGTTCCACGTCCGCCGCGCGCCGCGCCTCCAGCTCGTCCTCCCAGGCCGCCACCCGCACCGCCAGATCCTTATCGGCGATGGTGCCGTCCAACCAATGCGAGAAGTCGCCCCGTTCGAGATGGTATTCGAGCGCCTGCTGGTCGAGATGTCTTATCGCACTGCAGAAGTCATGCATGCTTGCGGCCGCCGCGACGGAATCGCCGTTGGTGGTGCGAAAGTAGAACCGCCGTTCGGGCGGGAGCCGGACATCGGCGTATTTGTGCCGGTGCCGTACGTGTGCGGTGTGGCGCTCCGCGATGGTGAAACCGCGAGGCGGCCCCGATCCGAAACGGATGGTGGCCCGCCGTCGTGCGGCGATGTCTGCCGCGATGTCGGTATAGGCGAGGGTTATCGCGACGTCGCTGCTGTCGATCTCATGTGCGGGAAGCGCTGCCGGGGCAAACGAACACAACACGTAACCGCCGCGGCGCGCCCAGTGCGCTTCCTCCTCGTTGCCGAGGAGATGGGCCTCGTCGTAGATCACCCAGTGCGGGAAGCCATGCCGTTCGCGGTGCGCCTCGGCGGTCGACCGGAGTCGGCGTACATAGTCGCTCTTGCTCGGCTCGGCCAGTCCCGACAGGTCGACCACCACGCTGGAGTTTGGACGCAGTGCGTGGACGACCTCGGCCGGTTCGGGGAGGTGGTGACCGCCGTCGACGACCTGCACCTGATTGAGCTGCTGCAATTGCAGGTGATCGCCCTCGGGGTCGATGACAAGCACGCAGTATCCGGCCAGGACCCATCGTTCGGCCAGCAGGCCGAGCAGGTAGCTCTTTCCCGACGCGGCCGGCCCGGTAACGAGAATGCGGCCCTGGCTTCCCGGCAACCCTGTCGTGGTCCCGTCGTCAAACGTTCCGATGTCGACCCAGCGGCGCGGCGGGCACCAGCGTTGTGCGCCGGAAAGATACGGGTGGCTGAGCAGCTCTGCGACGCCCGCACCATCCGGTCGATCCAACACGACATCGGCGAATCGCCGGACCGACGGGACGGCGTCCGCCACCGCGGCACCGACCTCGGCGACACCGAGTAACGACAAGTCGTTCTCGGCGTCGCCGACCGCAACGGTGTTGTGCGGGGACAGGTTCATCTTTGCCAGTAGGGCGCTCAGCCCGGTGCCTTTGGTGACTCCTGCCGGCAGCACCATCAGCGCGCCCCGATTCCGTATCACCTGATAATCCATCCCGAGTTCGCCGATCACCTCGACGACGGTCCCGGCGTGCTCGCCGTCAACGGCCACCAGCACCTCGCCGCGCCGGCACGGGACGCCCCGGGTGGCGAGCGCCTGATCAAGGCCGCGATCCACCGGTTCCGCCAGCGCATGCGTCTGTCCGCCGATGACCACCACCGCTCCGTCTTCCAGTACCAGCGCATCGAAATGGTCGGCTATCTGGGGGAACTCGGCACGCAACTCGGCTCCGATGCGGCCGGTGACGAGCACGATGGTCAGGCCGTCTCGCCGGGCCCGATCGATCGCCTCGACGGCTTCCGGGCCCAGGTTGCCGCGCGAGGTCAGGGTGCCGTCGAAATCGACTGCGACGACTTTGAAAAATGCCACAGCCTTCCCATCTGCCTTGTTCCCCATGGCGAACCCTAGGCCGGCGGCATGGAGCTTTGTAGGGCCGTTTGGCCTCCGTCGGAACCGCGGGGCTGAGTCAATCCACGGTAGCGACGGATTCGAGCTCGGTCAGGCACTCCTCGGTGAGCGGGATCAGCGTGTCGATGTCGGGCACCACATCGGCACCCGCGACGTATCCGAATCCGATCCGGTCGGCGTATGAGCATGTGGTCACGTTGAGTGCCATACCGTCATAGACCGTCGATACCGGATACATTTCGTCGACATGCGCACCGTTCCAATACATTTCGGCGCCGGGCCCTGGCACGTGCGAGATGGGCAGGTTGTATCCGGTGCGCACCTTCGGCATGAACGACAGCAGCGGCATGACAACGGTCGCGGCGATGTTCGGCGCGGCCGTCAGCAGCGACGCCGCCGATCCGCGCTTGGCGACCCAGCGCTTTCCCTCCGACATCGACCGGTGGATCAGGTCCAGCCGTGTCGCCGGGTCCTCCATATGGGTGCCCAAGGGACACGCCCACAGCCCGAACATGTTGCCGTGCTGGTCATTTGCCGCGTCGTACTCGCGATCGCGCACGGTGATCGGGCAGACGCCCACCAGTGACTGCTTGGGCAGCTCGCCCCGCTTTAGCAGCCAGCGACGCACCGCCCCGGCCACCATCGCGGTCACCACGTCATTGCCGCTGACACCGGTGGCCTGTTGCACCGTGTGGATGCGGTCCTTCGGCCAGCTCCCGGCCGCGACGGCGCGCCCGGGGCCCAGGCGGCCGTTGAACCGGGTGTAGGGCGCCTCGAAGGGCAAAACGGTCGTGTGCCCGACCAGCGTGTCGAGGACGGTCGACAGCTCGCCCGTGACCACCCGCCCGACGAGCCCGGCGCTCGACGTCGCCGTGCCGAGCAGTGATCGCAGCGGCGCGACAAGACGCGCGGCCAGCCCCGTCCCCTCCGACTGCGGCGAGGATTCGTGACGGCGGTCGGCGTAGAAGGGCGGCATCGACCGGTCTGCCGGATCGGTGCTCAGCGCGTCGCCGATCATCTGGAAGCCGGCCACCCCGTCGATGACGGTGTGGTGCACCTTGATGTAGAACGCGAAGCGGCCACCGGCGAGGCCGTCGATCAGGTACGACGCCCACATCGGCCGGGACCGGTCGAGCCGCTCCGCGTCCAGCTCTCCGACGAGCCGCCAGAAATCGTCGGGGTCTCCCGACACGGTGCGGCGCTGGCAATGCCGGCTCAGGTCCAGCACGTCCAGCTGACGCCAGACCCAGACGCCGCCGGTGTCCAGGCCGCGGTGCGGATACCTGCGCAGCCGGGGATCGACCGGACCCTTGCCGGCGAGGGCCTCGCGGTACAGGTCCTCGACGTAGTCCGGGCCGGCGTCGTCCGGCGGTGACAGAATCAGCACCGCGCCGACGTGCATCGGGCTGGCCACCAGCTCCGCGGCCATCATCGCCACGTCCAAGGGGTCCAGCGGATCCATGATGTTGCGCCTAAGCCGGGCGGTCGCGCCGCGTCGGCGGCGCGTCAAGTAGCCCCGACTGCTGCAGCGCATCCCACACGAAGTTCTGCACCGGCCGCGACCGGAAGAATCCGGTGTGACCGCCGGGATACCAGACGATTTCGGGTTTGCCCCAGTGTTCCCAGAGGCGGACCACCTGCTCGCGCGGGTGCACAACCCGGTCGGCGACGCCGGCATAGATGAACCGGCCCGGCATCGGCACCAGCGGACTGAGCGACAGCGGCGACGTCATCCGTCCGATGGGTTCGGCCAGCTCCATCGTGCGCCGGCGGGGGTCGTCCTCGCTGAGACCGGAGTGGCGGCCGAGCAACTGCACCAGGTCGGCCACCGGAACGCCGAGGATCGCGCAGGTGAGGCCCTTTTCGAGGCTAGCGACCAGCGACGCGATGTAGCCGCCGAGGGAAAGGCTGTTCAACCCGATCAGCGACTCGGGCTCCTGCAACCGGACCCAGGACAACAGCCGCCGGATGTCCCACACCGCCTGACCCGTGGCGTGCACGTCGTCGAGGATGTCCTCTCCCGGAAACACCGCGGTCTTGGGCAGGCCGCGGGCCCGGGGGCCGTGCATCGGCAGTACCGGCATCACGACGTTCAGCCCGAGCTCGTCGTGCAGCTTCCAGGCGCGAAACAGGGCGAGATCCAGCGCGGCCCGGCCCATTTCCGTCCCGTGCACACACACCAACCAGGGCCGCGGTTCCGGATGGCGGAGTACCAGGGCGTATTCGCGGTCGTTTGCGGTGTAGCTCATCCAACGCTCCGCGCCCGGTTCACCCGGCCGCGGCAGATACCCGCTGTCGAACGATATGCGATAGAGGGAGCGGGTGCGCCCCTTGACCTTTCGGACCGTGACGTCGGAAAGCGGCGGCGGCGTGCCGAAGAATCTCTTCGGGTGATCGAGCCATCCCCTTTTGCCGTAGAACTCCAGCGCCGCAAGCACCTCGCTGGTGATGCGCTCGAAAATCTCGGGCCGGCTGACCGGGCGGCGTGCCTTGAGGCCCATCAGGACGATCTCGTCGCGAAACGCCTGCGCGGCCAGGGCGAGGGTGGGCCGCGCAATCGGAAGTTCGCCGGGCGCCTTTCCGAGGTAATCGCGCCACGACTGCGCGACGTATCGGCCGGTGCCGGCGAACGGTTCGACGGCCTTGCCCAAACCGTCGACGGCCGGTGCGCTCCAGCGAGGAACGCCCGATACTTCCCGTCCGTGGCTGTCGGGTGTGGCCATGGCCGCACGCTAGCACCTCGCCGATCCGGCACGTTAGGGACCTACGGCCCTGCGAAAGTCACGAAAGTCCTTGACCGGCAAGCACAGATCACCGGGACTTTTGGCTCTCGTGCCGGGGGCTTTGTGAGTCGTAACGTCGGGGCGTCGGCACGCAGCCGACGACAGGAATCCAGGAATATCACAAGGAGTTGACAATGACAGCACCCGAAAAATCAGAGCCGCGCTGGGCGGAGCTTTCCGACGACGTGCTCGAGTCCGTCGAGAACGGCCGCAAGCAGGCCATCGACGCCGTCCGCAAATTCGTCGATCAGATCAGCCCCGTGCTCCCCGAGCAGTCGCACCGCAAGACCGTCGTCGATGCCGCCCTCAACCTCGCCGACGAGTTGGGCGCCGCGCGCATTGAATTCTTCCGCAGCGTGGTGCACAGCGCGGGCCAGGCGGTCGGCAAGCACAGCGAGTGAATCTCATCATTCGTGGCCGGGCGGTTCGACGAGGCACCGCCCGGCCATCCACTTTTCGGGCACCAATCACTCGACGTCCGCCTCCCCCGACAGATCCAAGACGACCTTCCGCGCGGCGCGCTGCAGTTCGACTGCCGCAGACCAGTCGGTACCCGAAGGCCGGATCGGCTCACCAACCGCGATGTCGACGCTCCCCCGCCGCGGGAAGTGATGTTCCGGCCGCAGTATCGTCCGCGTCCCGCGGATGGCCACCGGGACGACTGGCACGCCGGTTTGAGCGGCCACCGCGAACGCTCCCATGTGGAAGGGCCGCAATCCTGGAGCACGTGCCAGCCGACCTTCGGGGAAGATGACGAGTGACTGCCCGGCTCCCACCAGGGCTGCGAGCCGGCCGACGTCGGCCACGCCGTGTTCACGCTCGTGGCGTTCGACGAACTGATGGCCCAACCTCCTCAGCACGAACCCGTTGAGCCCCTGATGCTCCAGCACTTCGGCGGCAACGAAGCGAAACGACTGCGGCATCACCGCGGCCAGCGCCAGCGGGTCGATCCAGCTGGGGTGGTTGGCCACCGCGATGGATGTCCCGGGTGGGAAGCGGTCGAGGCCATGCACGCTGATCGCCGTGCCGGTCAAATGGGCCAGTAGCCGGACCGCTTCGCGTGCTACCCGCCAGCGCCACCGCGGTCGCGGTAGCAGTAAGAGCGCGAGTGCCACCGACAATCCGAGGATCGCGTACACCACCCATGCGTAGGCGGCGAATGCCACGGCCCCCGCCGCGCGACGTGCGCGACGCAGCGACGGCGCCGCACCGCGAAGGCGAAGGCGGGCCAATTCCCACCACACCGCACGCGGTCGCGCACCGATCCTGCCGGCCTGGTAGATCGCCCGGCTGGCGGCCCGCCTGATCTTTCCGCTCGAGGTCTTCAGGACCGTGCGCGGTGGCGCCAGAATTACGTCGTCGGGAGCCACCCCCAGCAGATCCACTGCGGTGGCGGCGATTTCGGAGCGCAGTGCGCTACGGACGTCGTCTCCGATCGCCCGGGTTTCGGCCAAGACGACGAGTCGCTCGGGCCCGCCCGATGCGTCGGGCGAGGCGAACACGGCCACACATCCCTTGCGGACGCCTGGGAGGTTGCCGACCGCCTCTTCGAGCTCGGCCGGGTGCAGGTTGCGACCGGCTCGGATGATCACATCCTTGACCCGGCCGGTGACGTATACGTCGGCGCCGGCCAGGTAGCCCAGGTCGCCCGTGTCGAGCCAGCCCTCGTGGAACAGCGCACGCGTCGCCGGCGCGTTGTTGAGATAGCCGGCGGTTGCCGACGGACCGCGAAACTCGATGCGGCCCTCGCGGCGGTCGCCCAGCTCGTTGCCGGCGGCGTCGACGACGCGAATCTCGTGCCCTGGCAGGGGTTGGCCGCACGCGACGAAACGAAGGTCGGGCTCGCCCGGCTCCGCCGGCTCGGCACGCCCGGAGCCCACGAACGCGTCACGGCGGATCCGGTCGATGAGCGGACCCCGTCCCAACGGCGGGAAGGCCAGGCCCACGGACGACTCCGCCAACCCGTACACCGGCGTCATCGCCTCCCGCCGAAACCCATACGGGGCGAAGCGATCACCGAACCGCTCGATGGTTGCGGCGCTGACGGGCTCGGCGCCGTTGTAGGCCAGCCGCCACGAGCTCAGGTCAAGCCCTGCGATCTCGTCGTCACGGATCTTGGTGAGGCACAGCTCATAGGCGAAGTTCGGTCCGGCCGACATTGTCGCCCGGTTGGCGTGAATCGCCCAGAGCCATCGCGACGGTCGGATCAGGAACGACTGTGGGCTCATCACCACCAGCGGGACACCGAAATACATGCAGCCGAGCCACGCGCCGATCAAACCCATGTCGTGATATAGCGGCAGCCAACTGACGAAGGTGTCCGATCCGCATGCCCCCGCCGCCTGACCCATCACCCGGATGTTGGCCAGCAGGTTCCGGTGTGTGAGCGCGACCCCCTTGGGGTGTCCGGTGCTGCCCGAGGTGTACTGCACCAGCGCGAGATCGTCGGCGCGCGGTCTCGGGAGAGGTGGCAGCGGGTCTTCGCTTGCGCCGGTGAGGGATTCGGGTACGACGACGTGACGCAGGCTTTCGACGTTCGCGCGCAGCAGGTGCGCCAGCGGAACGGCCTCGGGCACGGTCACGAGCATGGTTGCCCGGGCGTTGGCGAGGATACCGGCGGTGCGGCGCAGGTGATCGGCCAGCTGGGAAGGCCGTGCCGGCGGGTAGACCGGGACCGGGACGGCCCCGGCGATGACCACCGCGGCGAAGGTGACGAAATACGCCCGACAGGTGGGCAACATGATCGCGACCGTCTCGCCCGGCATGATCTCGTGCTCGATCAGCCCGGCAGCCACGGCGGCCGCCTCCCGGTGCAGCGTGGCATAGGTCAGGTCTACGGGACCGACGGCCTCGTCGAGGATGCGGATGTGTGTGCGGTCCGGTGTCGCGTCGACGTGCCAGCTGAGGGCGTCATTCAGTGTTTGCGCCGTTTCGGGCACCATGCCGCCCGGCACGGGCGAAGGGAGCGGGACCACGTCACGGTCTTCCCCGACGGCGGGACCGCCGCGGGCGACCGCGGCTATCAGGTCGCGCGGCGTCTCCGCGCTGGCCAGGATGTGCGGCGGGAGGGCCACCCCGAATTTGTCCTGAACCCGCAGCAACAGTTCCGCCAGCTCGAGGCTGCCGATGCCGAGGTTCTCGAAGGTGCTATCAAGCGTGACCGCGGGCGGCTTGGCGTGTGGGTGAACCTCGGCGACGAGGCCGCGCACCAACGCGAGGGTGTCAGCGGCGCGCTCTTGGGTTGGCATTGGTCATGAAGCGGCCTGGGGGCGCTCGACGCGTTCGCGAAGGCGCGCAACAACTTCCGCAGCTGAATCGAGGTCGCGGTCGTCGGGCCGTCCCCTGTTGATGCCGCCGATGAATCCGAACGGTCCCATGGTGTCGAAGCCGCGACAGGAAAACGAACCGATCACCTCAAAGCCCTTCGCTTCGAGGTGTTTCCGAACCGGTTTGTTGTAGTCCAGCAGCGGAACCGCCCGGGCGCCGCTGGTGAAGAAGGTGAACGCTCGCACGTGATCGACGGTCGGGAGGCGACGGATCAAGTTCCGTAGCCTCTCGTCCACCGCCATGTAGTAGATGCCGGATCCGAAGCCGACGAGATCGTACTGGTAAATCGTTTCGGGGTCGACTGACTCCGGTTCGACGACCTCGGCACCAAGCACCTCTGCCATCCGGTCGGCCACGCGCCGGGTGTTGCCGTGCGATTTCGAAGTGCAGACGATGAGCGACTTCATTGCCCAACTCCTTTGAGAACTTGGCCCGGAAGCATCCATACTGGGCGCCCGGCCCGCCATCGGATAAGGGCGCAAAGGCACGAAGCCCCGGGGCATAAGTCACTTCGAAGCCGTCATTGGGTCAGTCGAAAGCCTGGATCACCTGTCGGGCCACCATTCGGATCTGCGTAAGGGTTCCTGAATCGATGGGCAGGTCATCGGGGGCCGGGATATCCCCCGTCGTGGCAAGGACGCCGGGTTCCTCGTGCTCCCAACGCGCATTGACCTTGTCGCCCAGCACGCGCGCGGGCGGGTTGTCGGCGAGCACCCGGGCGTGAAAGCGTTTGACGCCGTCGACACGGGCGGCGACCGCCAGCGCGCCGAGCAACAGGGTGCCGATCCCGCGATTCTGATAGGCGTCCGCGACGGTGAGAGCGACCTCTGCCGAGGCCGGGTCATCTTCATCACGAATGAACCGGGCGTCTGCGATCACCGGCCCGCCCTCACAGTCTGTGATGACCCAGACAAAGTGGTCGACATAGTCGACTTCGAAGAGATAAGCCAACCGGGCGAGGGTGGGCGCACCGCCCTGGTAGCGCCGATACAGCGTCTCCCGCGAAAAGGAACCACTGCTCTTGAACCGCTCGGCATCACCGGGCAGCACCGGACGCAGCAGAAGCTCGGTACCGTCTTTGGCCGACACAGCGATCGGGTCGATGTAGGCGACCAGCCGCTGCCTCGCGGTGCGCACCATCCGTTCGGCGACGACGGGCGAAGCCAACATGCACTCGAAGGCGTCGTTGTATCCGACGTAGCCGCGGACGTCATCTTTGGCGATTACGGTCGCCGTTCTGGGTTCGCCTCGCAGCAAAGCGATTTCGCCGATAATCGTCCCCGGTGACAGCTCGGTCACCGTCACCTGGCCGTCAGCGGCGAGGTGCCGGATCTCCACCCGGCCCGATGTGATGATGGAGAACGACAGCGCCTGTTCACCCTGGCGCATCAGAACCTCGCCGGCGGCGGCGCGCAGCGGCTTCAGGCGTGAGGCCAAGGCCGTAAGATCCTGCGCCGGCACGCCGGCGAACACGTCCAGCGCCGACAACTCCTCGACGCTGACAGCACTCATACCGGCCGGCACGGCGCGCCCAGAACCGGCTTCCCCGCAATCGGTCATCCCGAAGAACGGTACGCGGCCGGCCCCTAAACCGCCGGGGCAATTCGCTGGTGAGCGCAGTGACAAAAGTCCCTGTCGGGCCGGGACTTCGGCGGGTCCAACGCGAGACCAAAGCATCCCGGTAGACGTGCTCTTGGCCTCTACGACGCGGCCGGCGGCTTTGGTCGGATGGAACGATCCGGCTACCCGGGAGACGACGATGTACTCAGCGACATGGCGGCCTCATTGGCCACAGCGGCGGCCGACAGCGGCCGTGTATCAGTTGACCGATTGCCTGCACGAGGGTCATACGGCCCGGGTGGCGGCTCACCAGATCACTGCGACAGTTTCCGCGTGGCTCGCCGAGCTGGGCGCCCAAAGCCCGTTGGTCGGCGACCTCGAGCGCGCGGTGTGCGGCGGCGATTGGACCGCGGCGTACGCCATCGGCGAGTGCTTGTCCGTTCGGGTGGCGGTTGCCAGCTGACCGCGCCAGCAGAAACCTGTGATCGCGGGGACTTTCGACACTATTTCCGACGTAACGCCGGCAGCAGGATCGAGGGATTAACACTATGAACCAGCCACCCGCCCCAATGGAGACGCCCGACTTCGCCAAGATCGAGAGTCGCGCACCATCAGTGGCGCACATGTTCCTGAACCGCGTCGCCGCCACGCCGCACGCGGAGGCCTTTCGGTACCCACTGGACCACACCTGGGAGAGCGTGACCTGGCAGCAGGTCGGCGAACGCGTCTACCACATTGCCGGCGGGCTGATCTCGCTGGGCATCGCCCCGGAGGATCGCGTCGCGCTGGCATCGTCGACGCGCTACGAGTGGGTGCTGGTCGATTTCGCCATCATGTGCTCCGGCGCGGCGACCACCACCGTGTACCCGACGACGAACGCGGGCGACGTCTCCTACATCATCGCCAACTCTGGAAGCCGACTGGTGGTCGCCGAAGATCAGACTCAGGTCGACAAACTGCTCGAACACCGCACCGACCTGCCCGAGGTGAGCAAGGTCGTCATCATCGACGGCAACGGCGACGGCGACTGGGTGATCACGCTCGCCGAGCTGGAGCAGTTGGGCAAGCAGGTGCTGGCAGACTCACCGAATGCCATCAGGGAGCGCGTCGCGTCCGTCGGCCCGGCCCAGCTCGCCAGCCTCATCTACACCTCCGGAACCACCGGTCGGCCGAAGGGCGTGCGACTGACCCACGGGGCATGGACGTACACCGCCGCGGCCATCGACTCGCTCGGCATCCTCGGGCCCGATGACGTCAACTTCTTGTGGCTGCCCCTGGCACACGCCTTCGGCAAGGTGATGCTGGCGCTGCCCCTGCAGATCGGCTTCCCGACCGCGATCGACGGCCGTCCCGAGCGGATCGTCGACAACCTTGCGACGCTGCGTCCCACCATCATGGGGGCGGCGCCCCGCATCTTCGAGAAGGCGCACGCCCGCATCGAGGGCATGGTCGCCGAGCAGGGCAGGCTCAACAAGAAAATCTTCGACTGGGCGATCGGCGTCGGCACAAAGATGTCCCAAACCCGGCAAGCCGGCAAGAAACCTTCGTTGGCCTCGTTGCTCGCGTACAAGGTGGCCGACCGGATGGTGTTCTCCACCATCCGGGAACGGTTCGGTGGACGATTGCGGTTCTTCGTCTCCGCTGCCGCCGCCCTGGACCACGACGTCGCCCAGTGGTTCGACGCCGTCGGCATCATCGTGCTCGAGGGCTACGGGCTGACCGAGACCGCGGCCGCGTCATTTATCAATCGCCCCGGGGCCTACCGGTTCGGCACGGTCGGGTTGCCGTTCCCCGCGACGGAAGCCAAGATCGCCGACGACGGCGAAATCCTGCTCAAGGGGCCGGGTTTGATGACCTCCTATCATGATCTTCCCGACGCCACGGCCGAGGCGCTCGATTCGGACGGTTGGTTCCACACCGGTGACATCGGCGAAATCGACGGCGACGGCTTCCTGCGGATCACCGACCGCAAGAAGGACATGTTCAAGACCTCGCAGGGCAAGTACGTGGCGCCGTCGGCGATCGATGCGAAATTCAAGGGCCTCTGCCCGTACGCGAGCGAGCTCCTCGTTTATGGGGAGGGCAAGCCGTACTGCGTGGCGCTGGTCAGCCTCGACAGCGAGGCGATCACCGACTGGGCCACCAAACAGGGCCTCGCGGGTAAGTCGTTCGCCGAGATAGCACGCGACGAGCAGACACAGGGACTGATCGCCGGATACATCGATGCGCTCAACGTGGAACTCAATCGCTGGGAGCAGATCAAGAGATTCGCGATCCTCGACCGTGAACTCTCCGTCGAATCCGGCGATCTCACGCCGAGCCTGAAGCTTCGCCGCAAGGTGGTGATCGAGGAGTTCTCGGATCGCCTCTCGGCGCTCTACGAACAATCGTCAGCGTGAAAGACGGTGACCTAAGGCCCGAATTCCGGGGCTAACGACCCTCCCGCCGCCACGGTCGTCCTCCATACGGTTGCCAACATCAATGGTGCAAAAGGAGAGGGACGGCATGCGATCAGATCGCCTAAGGTGGTTGGCCGACACGGAAGGCCCGTTCGCCTCGGTCTATTTCGACGACACACACGACACCGCGGATGCCGTCAAGCAGCTGGAAGCGAGATGGAGCGATATCCGCAAGTATCTCGACGGCCTGGGGGCGGACACGGAAGTTCTCGGCACGGTCGAGCAGGCCGTACTGAACCATCGCCCGGCGATCGGTCGGCGCGGCCGCGCCGTGATCGCCACCCGAGACCGGGTGCTGATCAACGAGCCCCTTACCGAGCCACCACCGGCGCTGGTGGTTCGCCTGTCGGACTACCCGTACGTGGTGCCGTTGATCGAACTTGAGATGCGCCGGCCGACCTATGTTTTCGCCGCGGTCGACCACGTCGGCGCCGACGTCACCGTCTTTCAGGGCGGCGTGGCCAGCTCCACCACCATCGACGGCGGACATCCGGTGCACAAGCCGGCGACTGCCGGCTTCAACGGCTACGGCGACTTTCAGCACACCACCGACGAAGCCATCCGCATGAACTGCCGCGCGGTTGCCGACGAGATCACCCGGCTCGTGGACAAGGCGGACCCCGAGGTGGTGTTCGTGTGCGGCGAGGTCCGTGCGCGGGCGGACGTGGTTTCAGAATTGCCGCGGCGCGCGGCCCGCCGGGTGTCGGAGTTACACGGCGGGCCACGCAAGAGTGGTTTCGATGAGGAAGAGATCCGCCGGCTGACGCAAGAAGAGTTCGACAGGCTCCATCGCATCGAGACGGCCGAGATCGCGGACCAATTCGAAGCCGAAAAAGGGCGCGGCTCGGGCTTGGCGGCCCAGGGCGTCGCCGCCGTATGCGCCGCGCTGCGTGAGGGCGACGTCGACACACTGTTCGTCGGCGAGTTGGGCGACACGACCGTCGTTACCGGCAACGCGCCCACCATGGTCGCGCCGGATGCCGACGTGCTGTCCGACTTCGGCCAACCGGTGAAAGGCGTAGCACGGGCCGACGAGGCGTTGCCGTTCGCCGCGATCGCGGTGGGCGCGTCATTGGTACGGGCCAACGACCTGATCACACCGGCCGACGGGGTCGGCGCATTGTTGCGGTACGCCGCGACCGACGGGGCCAATCGCCGTGGTGCGTAACATACTTCGGGCGCAGCAGCCGCCGCTGCGCGACGAGGAGATCCAGGTGATCTCGGGACGGGCCTCGGTGGCTGGACGCCTGACGATCCCACAACACCCCACGGGCGTCGTCGTGTTCGCGCACGGCAGCGGAAGCAGCCGGCACAGCCCACGGAATCGATTCGTCGCCGAGGTTCTGAACGGGGCAGGGCTCGCCACGGTGCTCTTCGACCTGCTCACACCCGACGAAGAGCGCAACCGGGCCAACGTCTTCGACATCGGCTTGCTCGCCCGTCGTTTGGTTGACGTAACCGGCTGGCTGGCCGGCCAACCCGACACCGCGTCACTGCCGGTCGGTTACTTCGGCGCCAGCACCGGTGCCGGCGCAGCGCTCGCGGCCGCCGCCCATCCCGGCGTCAAGGTGGCGGCAGTCGTATCCCGCGGCGGACGACCCGACCTCGCCGGCGAGTCGCTGCGCGCCGTGCACTCCCCGACCCTGCTGATAGTGGGCGAACGCGACGAAATGGTCCTCAAGCTCAACCGGCTCGCACAAACGTTGATCCCGGCCGAGTGTCAGATCGCGGTCGTCCCCGGTGCCACCCATGTGTTCGAGGAACCCGGCGCCCTCGAGCAGGTGGCCGCTCTGGCGCGCGACTGGTTCACCGGCCATCTAACGACGGAGTAAGGGGCCGCTCAGCTCGCGGGCGTGATGAGCCCGTAGTGCCCGTCGTAGCGGTGATACAGGACGCTGCCGCGGTCGACGGCGGCGTCGACGAAGAACAGGAACGGCAGGCCGATCAGCCCGATCCGCCCGATCGCCTCGTCCACGGTGAGCCGCGGCGCGGGTTGGGGACTGATGCTCAGCGACATCTCGACCGGAGCCAGCTCGTCCGCGAGATCCGGATTGACCTGTGCGAGGCGGTATTCCGCGGGAGATTGGCGATACAGCACGCTGTCCTGACCGGTGCCCGCCTCGGTGAAGAGGTGGAAGTCGTAGTCGAGCAGCTCCATCTCGAACGCGGCCTCGTCGACGGTGCAGGTGGGCAGGCTGTATGACTTGTGCCGCATGACGCGGCGTTCGCCCTCGGGTCTCGGGAAGTAGTCCGGCCGGTGACTGGGCTCGGACTGATGCCGCCATTCGTGCGGGTCGGTCCCGGGAATGCGCCCGCGCCGGGCCTCCCAGTGTTCGGCGCCGCGTTCCAGCTGTCGACGCAGCCGCGCCTCGAGGCGATCGACGGCCTCTGCCGCGGTGATGCCGTCAACCTGCGCGCGCACCGGCCGGCCGTTGACGTCGAGGTTGGCTTGTGCGACCACCCGGCGGGCCACCGCGGGGTCGCCGTGCTGGGTCAGCCTCACCCGGGCGTGCAACACCGGCGCGTCGGTGAGGTGGCCGAGCTCACCAATCTTTTTGCGCGCGTAGTCCGCGGCACCGGGCAGCCGCCCGTGCGTCGTCACCTCGACGTCGAGGACGGTCGGGAAATCCTGTTTCTGTGCCATGATTCGCTTTCCTGGTCGCGGTCAGTGGTGCAGACCCGTGACCGGCTCGTGGGTGCTGGCCTGGATATCGGTTGAGGTCAAGGCGAACAGCTGATTCGACAGATCGGACAGCGCGCGGGCGATGGCCAGTTCGTCGCCGATCCGGGCCACCGGTTGGTCGGCGGGATCGAGTCGCGCCAAACCAATCCCGACGTAGTCCTTGCCCGCCCACGACAGCCGGGCCTTCGCCCGCGTGCGCTCTTCGTGCTCTTCGATCGATAGGTCGATTTGGCAGGTCTTGGTGCCGTCATCCTTGCCCGTCATCGCCGGTCTCCTTGTCTAGCCGGGTGTTTACCCACCTAGATGCGACCACCACCGGGCGCGACGAAGTAGGGGCGAAAGTCACCAGTGATCGACGGGCCGACGACGATTCAACAAATTGGTCGATAAACAAACCGTCGATATTAATCGACAATATTGTTGGTTGTAATCAACAATTCGTTGACTTATATCGAAGCGTCCATAAAGTAACGTTCGTGTCCGACCTCAGGCAGGCCGAGTAGATGCACGCGTCCCGGGGCCGCCGTTCTGCGCATCATTTGGGCGACGACCGGGAACGAGCCATTCTGGCCACCGCCGAGCGCCTGCTGCAGGAGCGGCCGCTGGCCGATTTCTCGGTCGACGACCTGGCCAAGGGCGCGGGCATCTCCCGTCCCACTTTCTACTTTTATTTCCAGTCGAAGAATGCCGTGTTGTTGTCGCTGCTCGACCAGATGAACGGCAAGGCGCACGTGGCGCTTACGGCGCTGGGCGGCAAGCTGTTCGGCGACCCCGCCGCGCTGTGGCGGGCGCGCATCGAGGCGTTCTTCGAGGTGTCGGGCTCGCACCGGGCGGTCGCCGTGGCGGGTGCCGCGGCGAAGGCCACCAACCCCGAGGTGCGGCAGCTGTGGTCGACGCTGATGCAGAAGTGGATTTCCCACACCACCGCGGCGATCAAGGCCGAGCGCCGGCGCGGCGCCGCCCCCGACACCTACCCGGCCGAGGATCTCTCCGTCGCGCTGAACATGTTGAGCGAGCGGGTGATGGCCGCGACGTTCACCGCCGAGGAGCCGGCGATCCCCGAGGACCGGGTGATCGACATGCTGGTGCACATCTGGCTGGCCAGCATTTACAAGGCCGACGCCGAGGCGTTGGCGACTAGCGGTTTTTGACGATCCGCCCGGCGCGGTCCAGGCTCTGGTCGATCAGCCGGTCGACGTCACCGAAGTAGGTCGGCGACGGGGCCTTGCCCGCCAATTCCGAGATCGCGCGCTGTTCGCCGTAAACGTCCGTCAGGCGCAGGTTTTCGGTCATCCGCGCCGAGAGCACCGCCAGCCCGGCCAGCAGTTCGCCGCACTGCGAGCCCGCGACGACGGTCCGCCGGGTCAGCGTGCGCAGGGTGTCCCATTCGGCGTGCCATGGGCCGTCGGGCCGTTCGTCGTTGGCCAACGCGGCGGCGGTGTGCAGCGTCGCCGCCAATTGCGGCGCCGCGACGGCGGCCCGCCGGATCAGGATGGACAGCACCGGGTTGCGCTTGTGCGGCATCGAGGACGACCCGCCGCGGTTTTCGGCCGCCGGCTCGCCCAGTTCGCCGATCTCCGGGCGGACCAGGGTGACGACGTCCGAGGCGATGCGGCCCCAGCCGTCGGTGCACCCGACGAAGGCGTCGCCGGCCGCGGTGACCGGCGTCCGCGTCGTGTGCCAGGGCGGCCGGTTGCTCAGCCCCAAAGACGTTGCGACGCTTTGCGCCAGGCGATCGGGGTCGGCCGACCCGCCGAGCAGCGCCGCCAGTTCGGTGGCCGCGGCCCGCGTTCCGGCGGCGCCGCCGATCTGGATCGGGGTGACCAGCCCGGCGAGCCGCTCGTAGGCGTCGACGACTCCGTCCAGCCACCCCGCCGCCTTGGCGCCGAACGTGGTGGGCGCCGCGTGCTGCGTGAGGGTGCGCGCCACCATGGGCGTGCCGCGGTGCGCGGCGGCGAGGTCGGACAGCGCCGAAATCTGTCGTGCGAGTTGGGCTACGAGCTCATCGGCGGCGGCCCGCACGCCCAGCATCAAGGCGGTGTCCAGCACATCCTGGCTGGTGAGGCCCCGGTGGATCCATGGTGCGACGGCCGGGGCGGCCCGCCCGCGCAGCAGGTCGACCAGGCCGATGACCGGGTTGCCGCCGTCCTCGGCACCGGCCGCGAGCGACTCGCGGTCGCCGTCGCGCAGCAGGGCCGCCAGGTCGGCTCCGGCGCAGTCGGCGGGCGCCAGGCCGGCGGCGGCCAGGGCCGCCAGCCAGGCGGATTCGACCGCGACCATCGCCTCCAGCAGCGCGGCGTCCGTCATGTGCGCGCCCGCCCGCTGGTCGCCGGGCCACAGCAGGTTGGTCATCGCCGATACTCCAAAAAGACGGTCTCGTTCGGGCCCTGCAGGTGGATGTCGAAACGGTATCCCGCGCAGCCGCTTTCGGGGATACACACCAGGCCGGCCAACGCCGGGTCGACGGCGTCGTGGGGCAGGTAGGCGCGGGTGAACAGCCGGTCCAGCAGGCCGCGCGCGAAGACGGAAAGCGCGAAGAACGGGGCGCCGCCGGGTTCATGCGGGCCGGGCGCCACCGTGGTGAAGCTGTAGTGCCCGGCCTCGTCGGTCGCGCACCGGCCCCACCCGGTGAACGACGTGTCGTCGCGCCGCAGCGAGCCGGCCAGTCGCGGGATGCGCCCGGCGCCGTCCGGCTGCCACAGTTCGACCAGCGCGTCGGGCACCGCGTGGCCGGCACCGTCGTAGACCGTGCCGTGCAGCCGGACCGCCTGCGGATGCCCGTCGGCGACCAGTCGGCCGTCACCGGGATACGGCAGCCCCAGCCCGAGAAAGGGGCCGACCGTTTGCCCTGGGGTGCACGCCAATTCAGCCATCGTCCGCGGTCCAGGTCCGGTGGGCACCGCAGACCACGATGTCCCAGCGGTAGCCCGTCGCGTACTCCGGCTGGGTGAGGTCGTGGTCGTAACGGGCGATCAGCCGCCCCCTGGCGGCGGGATCGAGGACCGATTGGAAGATCGGGTCCAGGTCGAACAGCGGGTCGCCCGGGAAGTACATCTGGGTGACGAAGGCGTTGGGTGAAAGCCGTTCCGAAGACCGAGAAGTGGATGTGCGCGGGGCGCCACGCGTTGCGGTGGTTGCGCCACGGGTACGGGCCGGGCTTGATGGTCAGGAACCGGAACGAGCCGTCGGGCCCGGTGAGGCAACGGCCGGCGCCGACGAAGTTCGGATCCAGCGGGGCCGGGTGCTGGTCGAGCCGGTGGCGGTAGCGGCCGGCGGCGTTGGCCTGCCAGATCTCGATCAGCTGCCCCGCCACCGGCTTACCCGAGTCGTCGAGCACCCGCCCGGCCACGACGATCCGCTGTCCGATCGGCTCACCGGGATGGCCCGCCGTCAGGTCGGCGTCGCGAGGGTCGACGTCCTGGGCGCCGAAGCACGGCGCGTAGCGTTCGAGCTCCTCCGGGTCGACGACGAGCGCGGGGCGTTTCGGATGGCGCAGGGCGCTGCTGCGATAGGGCGGATAGTCGAGGCGCGGACGGGCCGGATCCCCGAGCCGGGCGTCAACCGCGATCGCGGCCATCTCCGCCGTGATGTCGTGCTGGGACGCGACATCCTCGGCGGTCATGAGCCGTGAGGCTACTCCCGATCGCCCGCCTAGAGGGCGCGAACCAGCGAGGCCCTGCCCCTGGCGCGCAGCCGGTGCAGCGCGGAGCCGCGGTATTGCTCCATCTTCGCGGCCATCTTGTCGCCCAGCTCCTCGAGCTCGGCGTCGGTGATCTTGACCTCGGGCGGCGCGGGAATGAGGTCGCGCTCCTCCTCGTCCGCGTGGGCCTCCAGCACGGTCTTGAAGGAGTTCCACTCCTCGGTATAGCCGGGCGCGCTCTGCGGCGTCTTCAGCAACACGGAAAGCTGGTCGACCACCTGGCGGTGCTCGGCGTGGGCGACCGCGATCAGCTTGCTGGCGTCCTTGAGCGCCGGGTAGTACAAGTCGTCCTCGATGCGGAAGTGGATGTCGAGTTCGATCAGCATCTCGTCGAAAAGGTCATGGCGCTCTTCGCTGTTCACCGGGGCCTCGCTGACCTTGCGGCCGAGGCCCTTGATCACAACATGGTGCTCCTTCAAGACGTCATAGGCGTTCACTTCGCTACCTCCTCGGCGCGTACCTCAACCATTCCGTCGGCCAACCTGGCCTCGTAGCACGGCAGCGGCGCCGCCGCGGGACCGCGCAACACCTCGCCGGACTCGGCCGCGAACCACGAACCGTGCCAGGGGCACACCAACCGGCCGCGATCGACCCACCCGTCGGCCATCGGCGCGGCCAGGTGGGGGCAGAACTCGCCGAACGCCGACACCTCCCCCGGCTTGGTTTGGCACACAACCAATCCCACGCCGTCAACCTCCACGCGGACCGGCTTTCCGTTCAGCGAGCCGGCGGGCAGCACCGGCGTCCACTCGGTGGCGCGCAGCCGCTCACCCGACCGGTCGATGCCGATGCCGGACTCGAACACCAGGGACCCGCCGAGGTAGCTGCCGCCGAGGGTGATCGCGTAGCCGAGCGCGGTCAGCGTGATGCCGCGGCCGTGGCGGCCTTGGCGGCGGTCCCACCAGGATTGCGCGTAAAGCGCCGTGGCGGCGAGGTTCACCAGCCCGTGCACCAGCCCCACCCGGCGGTCCTCCTCGTGGGTGTGCTGCCAGTCGGTGGTGCCGGTGATCGCCGACCCGATGCTCGCCAGGATCCCCACCCCCAGCGCGCGGGAGGCGAACCGCGACGCGTCACGGACCTCGCTGGGCCGTTGGCCGGGCAGCAGGCTCAGCGCGTCCAGCGCGACCGTGGTGCCGAGCGCTCCGCTCGTCAGCGACGCGAGCGGCGGATGCACCGGATGCCCCAGCCAGACGCCGTGCAGGGCGTTGGTAACGGTGTCGCGGGCGCCGCCCAGCGCGTTGTAGCCGAAGCTGAGCAGGTGTTCGAGGCGATAGCTCGGCCGATCCAGCCACTCCTGACGCCCGATAGCTGACAGCACTCGCGGTCCGAGTTCCCGCAGCCGACCACCGGCCCCCCGGGACCGATCAACCATGACACCGCCCTTCCTCAGATAGGGAGATAATCGCCGATACCACCCGTGAAATCGGCGATTATCCCGGCGTTACGTCGCGCTCACGTTCGTGGTGAGCCCGACGTGACCCACCGTAGCGGCGTCACCTGGTTCGTCGGTTGTGTGACGCCTGTGAGTTAGCCACCAGGATGCTCCGAGGTCGCTGGCCATGGGGATTGACCGGGCGGGCGGTGTGCGGGATTCTATTTAGCAGAACGTATTTCTGCATAACAGAGGGCCGAGTGAGCGATCTTCGCAGCGTTTTCGACAACGTCCGGCGCGGGATGATCCCCGCCCACATCTACAACGACGGGCAGCTGTTCGCGCTGGAAAGGGAGCGCATCTTCGGCCGGGCGTGGACGTTCGTGGGCCACGAATCGGAGATCCCGCACGACGGCGACTACGTGGTGCGCCGGGTTCTCGACGACTCGTTCATCATCGCCCGCGACGCGAACGGCGACGTGCGGGCCCTGTTCAATATGTGCCTGCACCGCGGGATGCAGGTGTGCCGCGCGGAGCTGGGCAACGCTTCGAACTTCCGCTGCCCGTACCACGGGTGGTCGTATCGCAACGACGGCCGGCTGATCGGGCTGCCGTTTCACCGCGAGGCCTACGGCGGCGACAACGGGCTGGTCCGGGACGCCCAAAGCCTGCTTCCCGCACCGAGTTTCGCGAGCTACAACGGGATGCTGTTCATCAGCATGGACCCGGCGGCCGAACCGCTGGAGGATTACCTCGGCGACTTCCGGTTCTATTTGGACTTCTACACCAAGCAGAGCGCGGCCGGTGTGGAGGTGCGGGGGCCGCAGCGCTGGCGCATCAAGGCGAACTGGAAGATCGGCGCCGAGAACTTCGCCGGCGACATGTACCACACGCCGCACACGCACGCGTCGATCGTCGACATCGGCCTGTTCCGCGAGCCAAAAGCGCAGAAGCGCAAGGACGGAGCGACCTATTGGGCGCACCGCGGCGGCGGCACCACCTACAAGCTTCCGCCGGGCGACTTCGATCGGCGGATGCGCTACGTCGGCTACCCCGACGAGATGATCGGCCGCATCAAGCGGGCTTGGACGCCGGGGCAGCAGCGGGTGGTCGGCGAGGACGGCTTCATGATCTCGGCGGCCACCTGCTTTCCCAACCTCAGCTTCGTGCACAACTGGCCGAAGGTGCGCGACGGTGCGCAGGATGAAGTCTTGCCCTTCATCTCGATCCGGCTGTGGCAGCCGATCAGCGAGAACGAAACCGAGGTGTGTTCCTGGTTCGCGGTGGACGCCGCGGCGCCCGAACAGTTCAAGAAGGACTCGTACAAGGCCTATCTGATGTGCTTCGGGTCGACGGGCATGTTCGAGCAGGACGACGTGGAAAACTGGGTCTCGCTGACCAGCACCGCGGGCGGTTCGATGGCGCGGCGACTGCTGCTGAACAGCCGGATGGGGCTGCTCGGCGACGGCAGGCCCGTGGTTCAGGCGCTGCCCGCCGACGCTTTCCACGGGCCCGGGCGCGCCCAGGTCGGCTACAACGAGCACAACCAGCGCGAACTGCTCAAGCTGTGGGCGGACTACCTGCAATGAGAAATTCTTTACCCTTCAACGACATTCGGCACGTGGCGGCCCACCAGTTCCTGGTCGACGAGGCCTACCTGCTGGACGCCCAGCACTACGACGCGTGGCTGGACACCCTGACCGACGACATCCGCTACGTCATGCCGGTCCGGGTGACGACGGCGCGCGGCGCCGGGTTCGACACGTCCCCGGGGATGGCGCACTTCGACGAGGACAAGTATTCGCTCCGCCAGCGGGCCGCTCGCTTCGCCACCGAGCACGCCTGGACCGAGGACCCGCCGTCGCGGCTGCGCCACTTCATCACCAACGTGCGCGCCTTCGAGGGCGACGACGAGACGGAACTGAAGGTCGAGTCGGCCGAGCTGCTCTTCCGCAGCCGCGGGGACGTCAACGAGAGCGCGCTGGTGTCCTGTGGCCGCGAGGACTTGCTGCGCTGGTGTGACGATCGCTGGAAGCTGGCTCGGCGCAACATCTTTGTCGACGAGTCGGTGTTGCGGATGCAGAATCTGGCGGTGTTCTTGTGAGCGAACCGATCTCGATAGCCAACGAATTCACCGAAGTGCTGATCCAGCGGGTGGACACCCGCAACGGGTCGCGGCTGCTGATCAGCGCGCCCAAGACCGGGCGCTCAATCTCCCTCGACGCGCTCGAAATTGAGGCGCTGACCCGACAGAACACCCGTACGCTGGCGGCCATGGTAGGCAATCCCGATGGCCCGCTGCTGCCCGACGAGCAGGATCAACCGTGACGGCCTGGCTCGAGGGCAAGCGTGCGCTGGTGGTGGGCGCCGGTTCGGGGATCGGCCGCGCCGTGGTGGACGTGTTTCGCGCCGAGGGCGCCAAAGTCGCTGTGCTGGAATGGGACTCCGGCAAGTGTGAGCGGTTGCGGCGCGAGTTGCCCGACGCGCCGGTGGTCGACGGTGACGCCATCACCCGTGAGGCCAACGAGCGCGCCGTCGCCGCGGCGGTCGATGCGTTCGGCGGGCTGGACACCCTGGTCAACTGCGTCGGAATCTTCGACTTCTACAAGGGCATCGGCGACATCGACGCCGACGACCTCTCCCCCGCGTTCGACGAGATGTTCCGCACCAACGTGCTGAGCCACCTGCAGTCCGTCAAAGCCGCCCTGCCCGCGTTGCGGTCGGCCGGCGGGTCGTCGATCGTGTTGACCGAGTCGACGTCGTCGTACCATCCGGGGCGCGGCGGCGCGCTGTACGTGTCGTCGAAGTTCGCCGTTCGCGGGCTGATCGCCACGCTGGCTCACGAACTGGCACCGCGGATTCGGGTCAACGGGGTGGCCCCGGGCGGCACTCTCAACACCGACCTGCGCGGCCTCGCCAGCCTGGGGCTCGACGGTGTCCGCCTCGACGACACCCCCGACCGGGCGCGCGACATGGCGGCGCGCAGCCCGCTCGGCGTCGCGCTGACCGGCGTGGACCACGCGTGGAGCTTCGTGTTCCTGGCCTCCGACCGCTCCCGCGGCATCACCGGCGAAACCGTCCGCCCCGACGGCGGATTCGGATTGAGCGCACCGCGATGACGCGCCTCGACGAGCAACGCGAGCTGGTGGCGCAGGGCTGCCGGGTAGCGGCGGCGCGCGGTTTGGTCGACGGCATCCTGGGCCACCTGAGCCTGCGCGTCGACGACGAGCGCCTGCTCGTCCGCTGCCGAAGCGACACCGACCGCGGGGTGTCGTTCACGCGGCCCGGCGACATCCGGCTCGTCACATTCGACGGAACCGCCGGCGCCGCAGGCGAACTCGACGGCTACCGGGTGCCCAACGAGCTGTCCATCCACACCGAAACCCTGCTGTCCAACCCAGCACACCGGGCCGTCGCGCACCTGCACCCGCCCGCCGTCGTCGCCGCCGACCTCGCCGGCATCGCGCTGAGGCCGATCTACGGGGCCTTCGACATCCCCGGCGCCTGGCTCGCGCGCGGCGGCGTGCCCGTCTACGAACGCGCCGTGCTGATCCGAAACTCGGCGCTGGGCAAGGAAATGGTCGGGGCGATGGGTGGTCGGCCGGTGGTGATCCTGCGCGGGCACGGGATCACCAGCGCGGCCGACACCGTTCAGCGGGCGGTGCTGCAGGCGATCGGCGTCGACGCGCTGGCGCGGATGTCGCTGCGGGTGCGGGCGGCCGGCGGAACGCCGCGCGACATCGATGACGCCGACTGGGATGACTTGCCGGACTTAGGTTCTGGCTTCAACACCGATGCCGCGTGGCGGCACGAGGTCGCGCGCTTGGACAATCAGCCGGTTTGACCCGGCGAACCGTCGCTGCCCGCGGTGCCGGCCGTGCCGTCGCCTCCGTGCGTTGCCCCGATCCCGTGCGTGCCCGCGTCTCCGCCGTTGACCCCGCTGCCGCCGCCACCGCCGGTGCCGCCGCTGCCCACCGCGCCGTTGGTGCCCGCCTGGCCCAAAAGCCCACCGGTGCCACCGATGCCGACCGTGCCGGCGCCGCCGCCGTTGCCACCGTTCCCGCCGCCACCACCGTGGCCGCCATTGCCGCCACCACCGCCGAAGGTCGACGTGCCGCCGGAGGTCGCCGAGGTATCCCCGCCGTGGCCGCCGCCACCGCCAATTCCCCCGCCGCCGCCCGCACCGCCTTGGCCGCCAAACCCGGCGTTGCCGCCGGCGCCGCCGTCGCCGAAGAGGCCTCCGGCACCGCCGGTTCCGCCGGCACCGCCCGCACCGCCGGTTCCGCCCGTGCCACCGGAACCACCCGCGCCACCGTCGCCACCCGGAGCGCCAACGGCCTGCGCAGCATTGAGCCCGGTATTGGCCGAACCGGCGTCGCCGCCAACGCCGCCGATCCCGCCACCGGCTCCAATGCCGCCAACGCCGCCCATACCCCCTGCGCCGCCCGCCCCGCCGGTGCCGGCCATCATCCCGCCATGACCACCGTTACCGCCCGCGCCGCCGACGCCACCCGTGCCGCCCGACGCGCCCGTGGCGCCGCCGCCACCACCGCCACCGGCCCCGGAGAAGGCGGAGGTACTAGAACCGAGTGCCACGGCCCGCCCGCCTTCGCCGCCGGCGCCTCCCGCCCCGCCGGGGGCCGAAGCGTTGGTCCCGTTACCGCCCGCGCCTCCTTGTGCCGTCAGGCCAAAGGTGGCATTCCCGCCAACGCCGCCGGCACCCCCGTTGCCGCCCGCGCCTCCGGTGCCGCCATTGCCCGCGACTGCCTCAGCGACCGAGCTATTGCCCGCCAACGCGCTTCCGCCGGTGCCGCCGGTGCCGCCGGTGGCGCCGAGGCCGGCGTCGGCGCCGTCGCCACCGGTCAAGCCGAACGAAGAGCCGTCGCTGCTGTTGAAGATGTTGCCGCCGGTGCTGCCGGTTGCGCCCTGCCCGCTGACGATGGGGTTGACTCCGTTTGCCCCGGCCAGGCCGGTGCCGCCCTGACCACCGGCACCGCCGGCGCCGAATAGCATGGCGCTGCCGCCGTCGCCGCCTCGCCCGGGCATGCCGCCGCTGAAGCCCGCCGCGGCGGCGCCGCCCTGTCCGCCGCTGCCGCCGTTACCGCTCAGCCAGCCGCCGTTGCCGCCCCTGCCGCCCGCCTGGCCCGCCCCGCCCGCGCCGCCCGACCCGCCGTTGCCGAGCAGCCCCGCGCTGCCGCCGTTACCGCCCGCCTGGCCCGCCCCGCCCGAGCCGCCATTGCCGCCGTTGCCCCACAGCAGTCCGCCGGCCCCGCCGTTCGCGCCGCTTCCGGCGGCGCCGTTGGCGCCGTCGCCGATCAGCGGGCGCCCCAGCAATGCTTGTGCGGGCGCGTTCACCGCACCCATCACCGCCTGCTGCGCGTTGGTCGCCTCGGCGGACTCGTACGCGCCCGCGCCCCCGTTGAGAAGCTGCACGAACTGCTCGTGGAACGCCGCCGCCTGCGCGCCGACCGCCTGATAAGCCTGCGCGTGGCTGCCGAAGATCGCGGCGATGGCCTCTGACACCTCGTCGGCGGCGGCCGGCAACAACTCCGTCGTCGAGGCCGCCGCGGTGGCATTGGCCGCACTGAGCGCCGAGCGGATACCCGCCAAATCGGTAGCCGCGGCCGAGACCATCTCGGGCATCGCAATGAGGAAAGACATGGGAGGCTCCCATCGACAGAGGACGATTCGACTCGTACCCGGACGGGGCGAACCACCGCCGCGTGCAAACTGTATGCCCTTTCCTGCGGCTTATCGGTACTTTCCGCATTAACGAATGGCGCACCGAAGGTCACAGGTTCATCTCCGGCGCGCGCCGTGCCCGGATTGCGGTGACAGTGGCCTTAACGTGTGGCACGTGAGCGAACTGGACCGGCGGCGCTTCCTGGTCGCGGTGGCCGCGACAGTGGCCGTCACCGGGATCTCGTTGTGCTCGGAAGGCGGGCCCCGGGGGACGGTCGCCCGCGCCGAGGTCCCCGGACCCACGCCGACCCCCGCGGCCCCGGCGCTGCCGCCGTTGCTGTCGCCCCCGGACCGCGCATCGCGGGTCGCGCTGCCGGGCGGCGCGGCGCTGAGCAAGCTCCCCGGCAACGGTGACCTGCTGGCGTGGACGGTCGACGACGGCGTCGACACCGACGTGGTCCGGCTTTACACGGAATTCGCCCGGGACACCGGCGTGCGGCTCACCTATTTCGTCACCGGCTCCTTCCGCTCGTGGACCGATAACGCCGAGTTGCTTCGGCCGCTCGTCGAATCCGGGCAGATTCAGCTCGCCAACCACACGTGGTCGCATCCGGACCTGACGAAGCTTCCGGCAAACGAGGTCGCCGACGAGCTCGGCCGCACCGACCAGTTCCTGCGCAACACCTACGGTGTGGACGCCGCTCCGTACTTCCGGCCGCCGTACGGCCGCCACAACGCCGTGGTCGACGCGGTGGCCGCCGACATGGGCTACCAGGTGCCCACGCTGTGGTCCGGCGACCTGCGGGATTCCGCGGTGCTGACCGAAGACCAGATCGTCAAGATGGCCGACCTGTCCTTCACCCCGCAGAACATCGTGATCGGGCATCTCAACCACGCACCGATCACCCGCGTCTACGGGCAGCTGGTGGACATCATCCGGGCCCGCAGGCTGCGCACCGTGACGCTCAACGACGTCTTCCTGAAGCCGGAAATCCCGCATCGGCTTCAGCCGAGCTGATCGCCGATCTCCTTGGCCGCGTTGACAAGCGCGGCCACCACCGACGGGTAGCGGGCGCTGTCGAGCCGGTCCTGCGGGGCGGCGGCGTTGAGCGCGAGCCGCACGCCCGGCGCCCGCGTCGGGATCGGCACCGCGACCGAGGCGACGCCGTCCTCGCTCTCCTCCCGGTTGATGGCGTAGCCCCGCTCGCGGATGCGCGACAGCTCGGCCTCCAGCTGGGTGCGGCTGCCGATCGAATGCGCGGTGACCCGTTCCAGTTCCTCGTGCGGAAACAGTTGGCGCAGTTCGGTTTCCGACAGTTGGGCGAGCATCGCCTTGCCCGTCGAGGTGCAGTGCGCCGGCAGGGTGCGCCCCAGCCGGGATGCCACCCGGACCGCCGCCGGGCCCTCGACCGCGGCCACGAAGTGGACGTGGGCACCGTCGAGCATCCCGACATGGATCGTCTCCCGCAGCTGCTCGCCGAGGGCGCGCATGACCGGGGCGGCCGACCGCTGAATGTCGAGGCGGCCGAAGACCGCGAACGCGACGCCGGTGAGCGAGGGACCCGGCAGGTACGCCTTGGACACCGGGTCCTGGCGCACGAAGCCGCGGTAGGCCAGCATCGCCAGCAACCGGTGCGCGGTCGAGGGGGCGACACCCAGGTCCCGGGCCGCGTCGCTCAGCCGGATCTCGGGGCGCTCCCCCAAGAGCAGCAGCAGCTTCAGCGCGTTGTCGACCGACTCGATCGGATACTGCGGCGCGGGCGGGTCGGCGGCCGGCTGCCCCTTTTCCCGCATAGACAGTGACGGTACCCGCCGCTCACAGCGCGCTGAGGACGATCGCCCCGGCCAATCCCGCCCCGATCACCCCGACGGTTGCGGCGGCGACGGCCTTCCATCCGAAGCTGCGCGCGACCATCACCGCGCCCGGGATGCTGACCGCCGGCAGCGTGATCAACAGCGCGCCGAGCGTCCCCGACGAGACGCCGAGCAGCGCCAGCCCCTGCAGGATCGGGATCTCCCCGGCCGTCGGAATGACGAGGAGCGTGCCGACGACAGCGGCGAGCACGACAATCAGCAGGCCCGCGTGCGGGAGCCGGCCCAGGCCGAGCACCCAGCCCCGGAACGCGCCCAGCACCAGCACGATGACGGCATACTCCGGCAGCAGGATCACGGACAGCCTGAGCAGGGCTCGCGCAAACCTGCGCGCAGGCGCCTCGGGCGGGTGCCCATCCCCGGCCGCCGGGCCGGGCGCTGGGTCCCCGGTGCGGGTCACCAGCGCCACGGCCGCCCCGACAACGAGCACCGCGGCGATCCCGACCACCAGCCTGGTCAGCGTCCACTGCCACGGAGCGACGAAGAGCAAGAACACCAGCACCGCGGGGTTCAGCAACGGATTCCCGAGCCAGTACGCGATGGCGGCGACGCGCCCGACACCGTTGCGGCGCAACGTGACGGCCACCGGGGCGGCACAGCACGTGCACATCATCGACGGCATGCCGGCCGCCCCACCGGCCAGCGCGCTCGAAATCACGCCGCGCCGGTTCAACAGCCGCGGCAGCCACGACGGCGGCATCAGGGCCTGAATCGACGCGCTGATCAGCAGCGCCGCCAGCAGCGCCTGCCAAATCGAGAGGAAGTACGCGTGGAAGAAGGTCGTAGCGGCGTGCCAGGTCGGGCCGTCGCCGGCGCGGACCCCGCCGACGGCGAGGATGTTCAACCCCGACCAGTGGTGGGTCCGGTGGGCCCGCAGGGCCTTGGCCGTGTAGGGCATCCACTTGGCCCACAGCAGCCCGGTGACGAACACCGCGAGCGTCAACGCGACGCCAATGGCGACGCCCGTGCGGTCCCGACCGCGAATTGCGTTGACCCTCAACGACGCCGCCATGGTCAACGACGCTAGCTGACAAATCGCCCACGCGCGGACCGAGAGGGATCGCGCGCGCCACACCCCCGGTAGAGCACCCGGAAACGAAGTTTCCGGTTAGTCTCTGCATCGTGTACGGGGCTACCGAGACCGGATACAGCCGATACGTCGCCATCGGGGACAGCCAGACCGAGGGCCTGTGGGACGGTAACGACGCCGTCGGCTTCCTCGGATTCGCCGACCGGCTCGCGGCGATGATCGATTCCCTGTATCCGGGCCTGCACTACGCCAACCTGGCGATTCGCGGCAAGCTGGTGGCCGACGTGCTGCACGAGCAGGTCCCGCCCGCGCTGGCGATGCGGCCGGACCTGATCACCGTGTGCGTCGGGATGAACGACGTCATCCAGCCGGGAAACTCGTTCGGCCGCGCCCTGACCGACCTGGAGCGCATGTACGCGGCGCTCGCCGACTCGGGGGCGACGGTGGTGACCACCACCTTCCCGAACGTCGCGCAATTCCTGCCGCTGGGCCGGCTCGTGTCCGGGCGGCTCGCCCGCATCAACGACGCGATCGCGGTGGCCGCCGATCGATACGGCTTCCGGCTCGTCGACCTCTACGACGCGGCCTCGATGCGGGACCTGGACACCTGGGACGTCGACCGAGTGCACGCGTCCACCAAGGGGCACATGCTGTTCGCCGCCGCGGCCGCGGAGGCGCTCGATCTGCCTGGCAGCAACCATGATTGGGCCGAGGCGAGCGGCAGCGCCACGCGGCTGCCGTTCGGGTCGCGCACCTACGGACAGGTTCGCTGGGCGCAGGAGAAGTTCATGCCGTGGGTGTGGCGGCGGCTGCGCGGCATGTCGTCGGCTGACGGGCGGGTGCCCAAGCGGCCGCGGATGGAGCCCCTGACCGCGCCAAGTGCGGCGCGCTTCGTCCGCCGGTCAGGCATCCTTGACCCATGAACGTGGAGGCTCTGCTGCAGTCGATCCCACCGCTGCTCGTCTACCTGGTGGTCGGCGGTGTGGTCGGGGTCGAGAGCCTGGGCATCCCCCTTCCCGGTGAGATCGTCCTGGTCAGCGCGGCGCTGATGTCGTCGCACCACGACCTGGCCGTCAATCCGATCGGCGTCGGCGGCGCCGCGGTGATCGGCGCGGTAATCGGCGACTCGATCGGCTACTCGGTGGGGCGCCGGTACGGGTTGCCGCTCTTCGACCGCCTCGGCCGGCGGTTCCCCAAACACTTCGGCCCCGGGCACGTCGCCCTCGCCGAAAAGCTGTTCAACCGCTGGGGAGTTCGCGCGGTGTTCTTCGGCCGCTTCATCGCCCTGCTGCGAATCTTCGCCGGCCCCCTGGCCGGCGCGCTCAAGATGCCCTACCCGCGCTTCCTCGCGGCCAACGTCTCAGGCGGCATCTGCTGGGCGGGCGGCACCACCGCACTGGTGTACTTCGCCGGGATGGCCGCCGAACGGTGGCTGGAGCGGTTCTCCTGGATCGGGCTGGTGATCGCCGTCGTGTGCGGAATCGCCGCCGCGATCCTGCTGCGCGAACGCACGTCGCGGATGATCGCCGAGCTGGAGGAAGAGCACTACCGGAAAGCCGAAGCCACCGACGCCGCGTGAATCCACGGCTTTGCGCGTGCGTCCAGGGCGGAAAAGTCGCCCGGATCCCGCCATCAGCTCACACTGAAACCCCAGGATTCACACTCAATGCGCTGGGCAGCTTGAATTAGCCGACCGCCTCGCCGATCTCGGCCGGCTCCACCGGGCGGTGCTCCTTGATCAGGGAGACGCCCATCCTGCGGGCGCGCCGCGCGGCGTCCAGGTCACCCACGGCCGCGAGGATCATCGCGCCCTTCATCAGGATGTGCCAGGACGACGCGAAGTCCTCGACGTCGGCCAACCCGGCCGCGACGGCGCGGCGGCGCACGATGTCGCGGACGTGGTCGATGTGGGCGATGCACGCCTGCCCGGCAGGGTGACCCGCCCCCAGCTCCAGGAAAACGTTGATGAACGAGCAGCCCTCGTAACCGTCGCGCGACTGGAACCAGTCGTGCATGACGTCGAAGATCGCGAGCAACTGTTCCTCGGGCGTGCTGCCGCGCTGCCGGGACTGCTCCTCGATCAGGCCGTGCGTCCACACCTCCTCGCGGCGCTGTAACACGGCCAGGACCAGCGCGTCCTTGGTCGGGAAGTGGCGGTACAGGGTGGCCCGGGCGACGCCGGCCCGCACGATCACCTCGTCGGTGCCGACGGCGCGGATTCCACGCCGGCTGAACAGCTCATAAGCCGCGGTCAGGATGCGCTCGCGCGCCGAGCTGGTGACAGGAGTGACATCGTCGCTTGTCATACCAGGCCTTACCGTACTCTTAACGGCCCAATGTAGACAGACCGCCCTGTCTCGTTATACAAATGAGATTCGCGCACTTCGCGCACAGTCTGTCTTCAGACAGAAGGACGGGCACCCCGCCCGGCGCCCCCTCGCCGGTAGCTTAGGAGAGTCCATCATGAGCCCGATCACCGCGGAACAGATGTCCAGCCCCCCGCCGACGCTCAGCACGCGTCTGGTCCACGAGCTGGGTGACCCGCACAGCACGCTGCGGGCGACCACCGACCGCAACGGCGCGGCGGTGATCGTCAACGCCGGCGGAGAGATCGACGCCTGCAACGAGCACACCTGGCGCCGGCTGATCGGCGAGGCGGCCGGCATCGTCATCCCACCCGGCCCCTTCGTCATCGACGTCAGCGGCCTCGAATTCATGGGCTGCTGCGCATTCGCGGTGCTCGCCGACGAGGCGCGACGGTCCCGCGAGCGCGGCATCGAGTTGCGCCTGGTCAGTTGCGAGCCGTTCGTCGCCCGAATCGTCGACGCCTGCGGGCTGAACCGCCTGCTGCCGGTGTACCCCACCGCGGACGACGCGCTCGCGTCGACCACTCGCTGGTAAGCCCGCCTCGCAACGAGTCAATCGGCCGATAATCGGCTGAAATGAGCGGCCTTCCCACCTTCGGTGCGGAGGAAGAATTCCTCCTCGTCAACCCGCGAACCGGCGAACCGGCCCCGCGCAACACCGCGGTGGCCGAGGAGGCCGAGCGGCGGGGCGCGACCCTGCAGCTGGAGCTGAGCAGCTGCCAGGTCGAAACCAACTCCAGCGTGACGGCGACCAGCGCGGAACTCGGCGAGCAACTCACCCGGCTGCGGCGCGCCGCCGCCGACGCCGCCGAGACCACCGGAGTCCAACTGCTGGCCGCCGGCCTCCCGCCCGCCACGCCGCACGAGTTCCCCGTCACCGACACGCCCCGGTACCGGCGGATCGGCGCGGCGTACGGGATGGTCGCGCACGAGCAGGGCATCTGCGGGTGTCACGTCCACGTGCAGGTGCCCGACCGGGCGGCCGCCATCCGGGTCAGCAACTGGCTGCGGCCGTGGCTGCCGTCGTTGCTTGCGCTGTCGGCCAATTCGCGGGTGTATCGCAACGCCGACAGCGGCTACGCGAGCTGGCGCAGCGTGCTGTGGCGCCGCTGGCCGGTGGCCGGGCCGCCGCCGTTCTTCCCGGCGCCCGAGGACTACGACCGCACGGTGCGCATGCTCATCGACAGCGGGGTCATCCTCGATCACAAGATGGTCTATTGGGACGTGCGTGCGTCGGAGAACTTCCCGACCGTCGAGATCCGGGTGGCCGACGTGCCGGCGACGGTCGCCGAGACGGTGCTGCTGGCCACCCTGGTCCGGGCGGCGGTGATGACCGCGCTCGACGAGCGGGGCGCGGACGCCGAGCGCCTGCCGCCCGCGGCGCTGCGCGCCGCGTACTGGAAGGCCGCACACGACGGGCTCGCGGGAGACACGCTCGACCTGATCCACGGGCGCGGCGGCGCGGTGCCGGCGCGCGAGGTCCTGGGCGCGCTGGTGCGACGGGTGCGCCCGGCGCTGGACGCGCTCGGTGAATACGACCGCGTCACAACGGAACTCGACCGCGTCGTCGCGCAGGGCAACGGCGCGATGCGGCAGCTGCGGGCGTGGCAGAAGCGCCACGACGTGATGGACGTCGTGGCGGAAGCCGCCGCCGCCACGCTGAGTTGACCCGTCAGCCCACCGCGAGCAGGCGGTACAGGCCGATCAGCCCGACCACCACGATGGCCGAACGCAACGCGGTCGGCGAGAGCCGCCGCCCGTAGCGCGCCCCGACCAGTCCCCCGACCAGCGAGCCCGCCGCGATGAGCCCGGCGACCGGCCAGCTGATCCGGCCGAAGGCCACCAGCGAATAGCTCACCGCCGCAACGACGTTCACCACCAGCGTCAGCAGGTTCTTGGCGGCGTTCATGCGCTGCACCGACTCGGGCAGCAGCGCGCCCATGATGCCGACCAGCAGGATGCCCTGCGCGGCGGTGAAGTAGCCGCCGTAGACCCCGACCGCGAAGGTCCCGAACACCAGCACGGCCATCCGGGCCGGCGTGATGTGTTCGGCCGAGCGCCCCTGTTGTTCTGCGCGCTGGGCCGCCCACCGCTGCAGCCGCGGCCCGAGCACGACCAGCACCAGGGCCAGCACCAACAACACCGGCACGACGCGGGCGAACACCGTGGGAGGCAGGTGCAGCAACAGGAAGGCGCCCAGCACCGCGCCGGCCAGCGACGCCGGCAGCTGCCAGCGCAACCGGTCCCATTGCCCGGCCAGCTCGGCCCGATAGCCCCAGGTGCCCGACACGCTGCCCGCCACCAGGCCGACCGCGTTCGACATGGTGGCGGTGACCGGTGGATAGCCGAGGGCGACGAGCGTCGGGAAGGTGATCAGGGTGCCCGATCCGACGAGGGCGTTGATGGCGCCGGCGCCGAACCCGGCCACGGCGATCAAAACCATATGGGAGAGCAGCACTCCCGAAAAGCTTAGTCGCCCTTAGACGTGCGGCGCTTCGGGGCCGCGGTCGACGCCGGTGCGCAGCTTGACCGACGCCGAATAGGCGAGGCTGCGGAAACGCAGCACCGGATCGTCGGAGGGTTCGATGCCGTCGGTGACACGCATCGGGTCGAACACGACGATATCGCCGCCGTGCTCGCGCTGCGTGTCGAGGCCGTCGATCTCCAGGATGCCGACGGTGGCGATCTGCGTGCTCTCCCAGGCGGCGGACGGGTCGACCGTCGAGTCGTTGGGCCCGGCGATCTGGACACGGAAGTCGAACCGCACCGGCCCGCTCGCGAGGCGGGCATTCAGCTCGTCCGTCAGAAAGTCGGGGCCGTCGCCCTCGGCGGCCGGCCGCTTTTCCCCCACAACCGGAACCCAGTGGTAGCGAACAAATCTGGCGCTGCCGTCGGCAGCGACCCAGCGGAAGGCGTGCAGGCCGTGGTACTCGATGGTGGCGTAGCTGGTCGGGACCTTGTTGGCGTCGCGCAGCACGGGCAGCGCGCCGAACAGCCGCGGATGGGTCAGGAAGTACTTGGCCATCCGCAGCGGCGTCGTCGGGCTGGGCCGCATCGCCTTGAGCAGATCGACGAATCCGTCCGGCGTGCTGGAGACGAACAGCCGCGCGGTCTGCGTCGATACGTCGGTGGTGGACCCGTCGGGCAGCGTGAACTTCACCGCCATCCCCCGCACCCCGGGCGCGCCGTCACGCTGCGACGGGTTGCCCGACCCGTTGGAGAAGCGGATCAGCGCGGGCACCGTGGAGCCGTCGAAGTGCTTGGCGCGCGAAAGCCCCGCCGCCTCGGGGGCCGCGGTGAAGGTGCCGCGGTACAGCGTGCCTTTGGCATGCAGCGCGCGACAGCCCGGCTGTGCGCCGCCGGTGCCTCGAATCGCCGCGATCGCCTCGTCGGGAGTGACCATTCGCGAATCTTAAGGCGCTAGTCGGGCAAGCCGAAGAGTTTGACGACACCGTGATCGCGACCGGCGGTGTAGCCGCCGTCCACGGCGATGGCCTGGCCGCTGACGAACGAGGCGTCGGGCGAGAGCAGGAACGCCGCCATCGCCGCGACCTCCTCGGGCTGGCCGAACCGTTGCAGCGCGTGCTCCTCGGTGATCGAGGCCAGCGGGCCCTCCATCCCGGGCAGGCCGAAAACGTTTTGGGCCATGGGAGTTTCGATGAAGCCGGGGCAGATGGAGTTGGCGCGGATGCCGCTGGGCCCGTAGTCGAGCGCGATGTTCTTGGTGAGCAGCACGACGCCGCCCTTGGCCGCGTTATAAGAGCTGCCCCCGGCCGTGCCCTCCAGGCCCTCGATGCTGGCGACGGTGACGATCGAGCCCCGTTCGCCGTCGACGCGGGGTTGCTCGATCATCCTGGCCAGCGCCGCCTTGGCCACCAGGAACGTACCGGTGAGGTTGATCCCGATCACCCGCTCCCATTCCTTGCGGTCGAGCAGGTGCACGGGGCCACCGCCGGCGACGCCCGCCGCGTGGAACACGCCGTCGAGGCGGTCGGGCACGGCGGCCAGCACCGCGTCGATCGCGGCCTCGTCGGTGATGTCGGCGGTGACGAAGTGGAAGTCGGCCCCGAGGTCGGGCGGGGCGGCGATGTCGGCGCCGAAGACGGTGCCGCCCTCGGCGAGCAGGTGCCGCGCGGTGGCCAGCCCGATGCCGGACGCCGCCCCCGTCACGACGAAGGTGCGGGAGCGGGCGCGATCGGCGTTGACCATGGCAGTGATCGTGGCACACCGGCGCCCGGTGTGCGCCGACGGCGTCGCGCGTGAACCCAGGGCATCGCGTGTGAGCCTGGGGCGTCGCGTGTGATTCCACGGCGGGAAACCGGCCAGATTTCCGCCCCGTGCTCACACGCAAAGCCGCCAAGGCACACTCAACGTGTGGAACACACTCACGCCGACGGCACGCTCGCCGGGTTGGTCGAGCGACACGCCCGGCAGCGGCCCGACGACATCGCGATCCGCTACGGCGAGCGGCAGTGGACGTGGGCCCAGTGGGCATCCCGGATTCGGCGCGCGGCCGGGGCGCTGCAGGCCGCCGGCGTGCGGCGCGGCGACTGCGTCGCGTTCCTGGACAAGAACCACCCGGCGTGCCTGGAGATCCTGTTCGCCGCGGCGTCGATCGGCGCGGTGACGACCGTCGTCAACTGGCGGCTCAGGGGCGACGAGCTCGCCCACGTGCTCGAGGACAGCCGCCCGCGGTTGCTGTTCGTCGGCGCCGAACTGCGCCCCGCGGTCGAAGCCGCGGGCGTGGACCGCGTCGTGGTGATCGACGACGAGTACGAATCCCTGCTCGCCGCAGCGCCATCCGCGCAGGCCGCCGAGGTCGACGACGGCGACACGGCGCTGGTGATCTACAGCTCCGGCACCACCGGGCGACCCAAGGGTGTGCTGCTGAGCCAGCGCGCGCTGGCCAATCACGCGTCGAACCTCGCGCCGGCGTTCCCGTTCGCCGACGGGGACGCGAATCTCGTCGCCATGCCCCTGTTCCACGTCGGTGGGATCGGCTATGCGCTGTTCGGCATCGCGGCGGGGGTGCCGACGATCATGGCCCGCGAGCCCGACGCCGCGGCGTTGATCGGGGCGGTGCGCGCCGGCGCGACCCACGCGTTCTTCGTGCCGCCGGTGATCGCCCGGTTCCTGGAAGCCGGCGAGGCGGCCACCGCAGCGCTCGCCGGGCTGCGCTACATCGTGTACGGGGCCGCGCCGATGCCGCTGCCGCTGCTGAACCGGGCGCTGGAGACCTGGCCCGAGACCGGCTTCGTCCAGGTGTACGGGCAGACCGAGCTGTGCGGGGCCGTCACGGCGCTCGGCGACGACGACCATCGCGACCCCGACCGGCCCCACCTTCAGCTGTCGGCCGGAAAGGCGGTGCTGGGCACCGAGATTCGGGTGGTCGATGTCGAGACCGGCGACGTGCTGCCCGTCGGGCAGCCGGGCGAGATCTGGGTGCGCAGCAACCAGAACATGACCGGCTACCTGAATCGCCCGGAGGCGACCGCCGAGACGATCACCGACGACGACTGGGTGCGCACCGGCGACGTGGGCCGCCTGGACGCCGACGGCTACGTCTACATCGAGGACCGGCTCAGGGACATGATCATCACCGGCGGCGAGAACGTGTACGGGCCCGAGGTGGAAAGCGTGTTGATCGAGCACCCCGCCGTCGCCGACGCCGCGGTCATCGGCGTGCCCGACGACTTCTGGGGCGAATCGGTCAAGGCGATCGTCGTGGCCACCGAGCAGGTCGACGCGCAAGACATCATCGAGTTCTGCCGACGGCACCTGGCCGGCTACAAATGCCCGCGGACGGTGGACTTCGCGCCGTCACTGCCCCGCAACGCCAGCGGCAAGATCCTCAAAACCGCGCTGCGCGAACCGTATTGGCAAGACAGGGCTCGGAATGTTTGACGCGCGGCGACGCGAGTGCGCGATCACCGTGCTCGGCGGGCCCACGACGGTGATCGACATCGCGGGGCGCCGGATCGTGATGGACCCGACCTTCGACCCGCCCGGTGAGCATGCCTACCTGACCAAGCTCGCCGGGCCAGCGGTGGGCGCCGACACGCTGGGACCGGTGGACGCGGTGTTGATCAGCCACGACCAGCACCCCGACAACCTGGACGACGAGGGCCGCTGGATGGCGCTGGCCGCCCCGCTGGTGCTCACCAATCCCGGCGCCGCCGGCCGGCTGGGCCCGCCGGCGGTCGGGGTGCCGGCCTGGGAGTCGTATGAATTATCGGGTTCGCTTGCGGTGCAAGCGGTGCCGGCGGTCCACGGCCCGGCCGACGGGCAGCGCGACGCCGGCGGCCACGTCAATTGCGAGGTGACCGGGTTCGTGCTGTCGGGCCCCGGCGTGCCCACCGTGTACCTCAGCGGCGACAACGCCTCGATGAGCGCGGTCAAGCAGGTCGCCGACCGCGTCGGCGAGATCGACGTCGCGGTCCTGTTCGCGGGGGCGGCACGCGTGCCGGCGAAGGAGAACGGCCGGCCGTTGACGCTGACGTCGGCACGGGCGGCCGCCGCCGCCGAGGTGCTCGGCGCCAAGGTGGTGATCCCGGCCCACGTCGACGGCTGGGCGCACTTCAGCGAGGGCGTCGACGAATTCGCCGCGGCATTCGATCAGGCCGGGATCGGCGGTGTGCTGCGGGTCGCGGCCCACGGCGAGTGGATCGACCTATAGCCGTCCTTCGGCGCGCAGCTCCGGGTGCACCCAGTCCGGCGAGCGGCGCTCCTTGAACGCGCGGAAGCCGTCGCGGGCCTCGGTGTCGGTGAGGCTGGCGGTCATGCCGATCCGGTCGTACAGGCCGAGGTAGTTGTCGATGCTGGCCTTGATGACGCCGCGGGCGCGCGGCGCGGTCCGACACACCTGCGCCAGCAGGTCTTTGGCGGTGGCGAGCAGCTTGTCGTGGGGCACCACCCGGGTGACCAGGCCCCAGTCCAGGGCCTCGGTGGCGGTCAGCACGCGGCCGGTGAACATCAGGTCGCGGGTGCGCACTGGGCCGATCAGCCGGACCAGCATCTGGCTGTAGTAGGTGTCGGCGAAGCCGCGGAACAGCTCGGGGACCCGGAAGGTGGCCCGCTCGCTGACCACGGACAGGTCGCTGCACAACGCGATCTGCATGCCGCCGCCCTGGCACAGCCCGTTGACCGCGGAGACGACGGGTTTGGCCGACGTGCGCACCGCGTCGAACGGCGTGACGTCCATGCCCAGGGCCGAGCCGAAGGTGATCCAGTTGTCCGTGGCTCCCCCGCCGCCCATGTCGCCGCCGGGCGCGAAGACGTCCCCGGTTCCGGTGAGCAGCAGCCCGGCCAGGTCCGGGTCCTCGTTGACACGCCCTACGGCATAACGGATTCCGAAGTACATCGCGGGGGTCAAAGCGTTGCGCGCTTCGGGGCGGTCGATCGTGCATACCGCGATCGGCCCCTGGCGCTCGAAGGTCAGGTACGGGGTGCCCAGCCAGTCGCCGTCGGGAGGACGGGGGGTGTCGTCCGGTGTCGCCACGGGGCTCCTCTCACGCGTGCGCGCTTAACATCTCGCCCCCAGACTGTAACGCTCCTAGACGAACTGCATCGTGACGGTTCCGATGGTCTGCGAGGCGTCGGCGACCAGCGTCGCCAATTGGCCCTGCAGCGTGGTCGTGGCTTCGCCCACCGGCTTGTCGCAGAAGCGGCAGTGCGTCTTGAACTGTGGCTGGTCCTCCTCGTTCGGCCAGAATCGGCGTTCTCCAGCCATTGCGCCAGGGTCGTACATGACCGACTGGTGCGGGGCCTCCTTGAGGATCCGGCCCACGGGGTGGCGTTGCGGGCATTCGAGTTTCAGCACGCCGATGCCCTCTTGGTTGGCTGCCATCGTCCACCGTCCTTGTCTGTTGGTCTGTAGCGGCTGGGACTAGTCGATCACGATTTCGGTCGGAGTGGGCGGTGCGCGTTGTGGCACGGGCTCGCCCGGCGCACCGATCAATAAAAAGGTACGGATGTGCCATAAAACGTTGCGCAATCGATGCCGAATCGCTTAACTTGGTTGCTGGGGGGATTCAGGTCACATCCACGGGCACGATGTGGCGCTCATCCCAGCATGCTCAGGGAGGCGGTCGCAGAGCTTGCGCTCGGCCGGCCGGTACGAAGGGATAGCTCGTTGCCAGGATCAATAACGGCCGTGCGGCCAATCAGTCTTGTGCCCGTGGACAGCGCTCCGCGCACCGTGGAGGCGGACGATCGCGCCTGGGTCATGAAGGCGTTGTGCCGAGAATCAGATCCCGACGAAATGTTCGTGCGGGGCGCCGCACAACATAAGGCTGCGGTTATCTGCCGTCACTGCCCCGTGCTGCGGGAGTGCGCGGCCGAGGCGCTCGACAACAAACTCGAGTTCGGGATCTGGGGCGGGATGACCGAGCGCCAGCGCAGGGCCTTGCTGAAGCAGCATCCCGACGTCGTGTCTTGGACGGATTATTTCCGCCGGCGCAACGCCCGCTCCGCCGGATAGCCGGGGCGGTCGTTTTCCTCATTACGAAATTGTTACGGCTCTCGCGCTCTACCTGGACAGCGCGGGAAGAACGAGGGTGTCGATGACCTGCCGGAAGAAACCCGCGTCGACGGTTTGTCCGTTGAGCACCCGGAACAAGCTCGTCGCGGTGAGCACGTCGGCGACCAGGGACCAGTCGCGGTCCGCGGCGATTTCGCCGCGCTCCGCGGCGCGGGCCAGGATCGTCGACATTATGCGCCTGCCCTTTAGCAACAGCAGGTCCCCGAGGGCCTCGGCGAGCTGTGGGTCGTGGGTGGCTTCCAGGGCGACGCGGAGCACCAAATCGTTGGTGATCAACTCGCTGTCGTTGCGCACCGCGCGCTCGACGACGGCGTCCAAGTCACCGGCCAAGCTGCCGGTGTCGGGGACGTCATCGGTGCACAGATCGGGCCGCCAGTAGACGAGGACGTCGGTCATCAGCGCCGCTTTCGATGACCACCGCCGGTAAATCGCGGCCTTGCCGACGCCGGCGCACGCCGCGATGTCGTCCATGTTCGTGGCGTCGTACCCGTGCTCCGTCAGCGCGGCCAGGGCGGCGTTGAGGATCGCGGGATCGCGGGACCGGTCCAGCCGGCCCTCCGTGCGCTGGCGGAGCTTCGATTCCATTGCGCTACACCCCCGTCAGTTGCGGGACGGGCGCGGTGTCACCCTCCGGCTCCGGCTCAGCGGCCTGCCTCTTCCTCATGGCGAACGTGTCCAGCGGCCACCAGAACCAGCGGCCCAGCGCGGCGGCGATCGCCGGCGTCATGAACGCCCGCACGATAAACGTGTCGACGAGCAGGCCCAACCCGATCGCGGTGCCGAACTGCCCGATCACCACCAGGTCGCTGACGATCATCGACGCCATGGTCGCCGCGAATATCAGGCCGGCCGCGGTGACCACCCGGCCGGAGGCTCCCATGCCCCGGATGATGCCGGTGTTGAGGCCGGCCGGGATTTCCTCCTTGAGGCGAGAGACCAGCAGCAGGTTGTAGTCGGACCCGACGGCCAGCAGGATGATCACCGTCAGCGGTAGCACGATCCATTGCAGGCCCACCCCGAGGATGTCCTGCCAGAGCAGCACCGACAGACCGCACGCGGTGCCCAGCGACGCGAGCACGGTACCGACGATCACCAGGGATGCCACCAGGCTCCGGGTGATCAGCAGCATGATCGAGAAGATCAGGATCAGCGTCGCGATGCCGGCGATCGTCAGGTCGATCTTCACGCCGTCCTGCATGTCGCTGTACATCGAGGCGGTGCCGGCCAGCGAGACCTTCGCAGACTCCAGCGGAGTTCCCTTGACCGCGTCGGCGACCGCCTGCTTGATGCCCTGCACGTGGCGGATCCCATCGACCGAGGCGGGGTCGCCCTGGTGGGTGATGATGAACCGGACCGCCTTACCGTCGGGCGAGACGAACATTTTCAAACCGCGCTTGAAGTCGGGGTTTTGGAAGACTTCAGGCGGAAGGTAGAAGCTGTCGTCGTTCTTGGCTTCGTCGAAGTAGTTCCCCATCATCGTGGAGCCTTCGGCGTTCTCTTGCATATGGCGCTGGATGCCCGCCATGGAGCTGTGGGTGGACAGCATGAAGTCGCGCATTCTTTGCATCGACTCGATGGTCTTGGGAAAGTCGGCGAGCAGCTGTGGCATCAACCGGTCCAGGGCGTCGAAATCGACTGTGAGGCCGGCGAATTTGTCGGAAAGCTCGTCGATGCCGTCGAGCGCATCGAAGATGGAGCGCATGGACCAGCACATGGGAATGTCGAAACAGTGTCTCTCCCAATAGAAATAGCTGCGAATGGGCCTGAAGAAGTCGTCGAAGTCGGCGATGCGGTCCCGCAGCTCGTTGGTGGTGTTCACCAGGTCGTGCGTTCGGCCATCCAAGCTGTGGGTCGTGGCCGTCATCTGCTGCATGACGCCATACATGTGCTGCATGACGCTGATCGTTCGGCCCATCTCGTCGGCCTGCTCGAGCATCGACGCCATGCTGTCGTTCATGAATTTCGCGGTTTGCAGGGTGCTGGAACTGTTCATGGCGATAACGAAGGGGATCGAACTGTGCTCGATCGGCGCCCCGAGCGGGCGGGTGATGGTTTGCACCCGCCCGATGCCGCGCTCATGGAAGACGCTTTTGGCGATCCTGTCGATGATCAGCATGTCCGCCGGATCGCGCAGATCATGGTCGGCCTCGACCATCAGTAATTCCGGATTCATGCGCGCCGGGCTGAAGTGCCGCTCGGCCGCCGTCTGCGCGACGTTCGCCGCGATGTCCGGCGGGGTGAACTTCCTGTCGTTGTAAGTCGGGACGTAGGTCGTCAGGCTGACGAAACCGATAATCGCGACAAAGGACGCCACGACGATGATGGGTACCGGCCACCTCGTCACCATCGTGCCGACTTTGCGCCAACCTCGTTCCGACACTTGACGTTTCGGATCGAAGAAACCGAACCTGGACGCGACCGCGAGTAACGCGGGAGCCAGCGTCAGGCCCGCCAGCATCGTCACCACCAGGGCGATGGCGCACGGGATGCCCATCGTCTGGAAGTACGGAAGCTTGGTCGCGGTCAGGCACAAGCAGGCGCCCACGATCGTCAGACCCGACCCCAGGATGACGTGCACCACGCCGTTGTAGGCGCTGTAGTACGCCTGCTCTCGATCCTCGCCACGGGATCGGGCTTCGTGATAGCGGCCCAACAGGAAGATGAAATAGTCGGTTCCCGTGGCGATGGTCAGCATCGTGACCATGCTGACGGCGTACGGGGTCAGACCGATGATGTCCAGGTTCCCGGCCGTCGCCACGATGCCTTCCGCGGCATAGAGCTCGAAGCGGACCAGGATCAACGCCAAAATCGCGTTCTTCAGCGAGCGATAGATGATCAGCAGCATCACGAAGATGACGCCGATCGTGACCATCGTCATCAGTTCCATGCTGTTGTGCGCGGCGATCAGCGTGTCGGTATTGAGCGCGGTGTTACCGGCCACGTAGGCCTTGACCCCCGGCGGCGGCGGGACGCTTTTGACGATCTTGCGGACCTCGGCGACCGACCTGTGGGCGGGCGTGGTGCCCTGCGCGCCGTCGAGGAAGACCTGCACGTAGGCGGCTTTACCGTCCGGACTCTGGGAGCCGGCGGCGGTCAGCGGGTCACTCCAGAAATCCTGCAGGAACTGGACATGCTTGCTGGTCTTGAGCTTGGCGACGATCTTGTTGTAGAACTCGTGCGCGCTGTCGCCGAGTTTGTCGTCGCCTTCCAGCACGACCATCGCCGTGGAGTCGGTGTCGAACTCCTGGAACTTGTGGCCGATTTTCATCATGTCTTTGAACGCGGTCGCGTCCCGAGGGGTCATGGGCACCGAGTGCCTGCCCGCGACGTCGCCGAGCGAGGGCGTGAACAACGTGGTGCCGAGCGCGACGAGCAGCCAGAGCAGGATGATCGGCACCGCCAGGACGCGGATCATCCGGGCGATGCGGGAGCGAGAGCCAGGTTCGTTACTCATACGGATTTCACCAGGCAGTAGATGAAGGGTTCGTATTCGTCGATGGTGCGGTCGTCGCGGACTTGGCCGTCGACGACGACCCGACATCGGATGTTGCGCAGGCCTTTGTCACCTTGGGCGACGATGTTGGCCGACATCGACGGCAGGGTCGTCACGATCGTGTACGACCATGGCAGCGGGGCGTGCTCGACCAGATGGGGTTGCCCGTTCTCGTCGAGGTAGTTGGCGCTGACGCTGCCCCCCGTTGGCGACGTGACCTCGTAGGTGATGTGTTTCGGGTTGAACGGTTTCGTGTCGTCGGCGTTGGCGTCGTGGCTGGAGGCGTGTGCGGTGGCTCCGAAACTGGCGCGGACCCGAAGCACGACATAGGAACCGAGCGCGACGACGACGACGAGAAGTAGCGGGATCCACACCTTCTTGAAGAGTCGATACACCCGCCATCTCCTCCCTACCGCCACCGCCGAAGTCGACACGCCGAGCCGCACCCACGCGGAACGCCAGTTCCATGCTCGGTCGGTCAGGACATTACCGCATCGCCGAGCGCGCCGCCCGAGAAGGTCGGTGGGCACTGCGGCTGTCGGTACTGGGATGCCCGGCCGGCTTGAATCCTTTGACTACTGCGGTATTTCGCGCGATGTCCCGGCGGCGCACAAGAACCGCGCAAGAATCACGCAAGGTATCAGCGACATCGTTGCGGTGACTGCTCCCGACCACCTACCGCTCGCGGGAAAGGAACCGAAATGCTCGCAAGTTCGCGCCACCCCACCGGCGGCCACGAAGCCCTAGGGCGGACATGGCGACGGCGCGCAGGCCTCATCGCGTTGACCGCGGTTCTGGCGGCCGGCTGCTCGTCGAACGATGCGACCGCATCGCACCAAGCGCCGGGTAACCCCGCGACATCCGTGCCGACCGCGGCTACCGAGATGGCGGCTCACGGTGTCGAGAAATCGATCGGCGACGTGCCATGGTCGCAAGTCGGTCCGGGCTGGATGCTCGCCACGTGGAGCCCGGCCGCGAGCGTGCCTCCCGGCGTGTCGCCACCTCCGGGCTCGCCGGCGCCCGACACGGTCCCCGTCACCCTGTACCTCGTCGACCCGGTGGGCGGTCGCTACGCGATCACCACCTTCCCACCGAAGGCTGGACCCCATGGGGTCGAGTGGTCGGGCGACGGCAGCCACGCCCTTTGGGCCTCCGCGGGTCCCGAAAAATCGACGGTGATCACCGAGCTCGACCTGCACAACGGCACCCGCACCACGTTCACCGTTAACGACTCGTCTGTCGCCACTCGCTTCACGCGCCCCGACGGCAAGGCGCTGCTGCTGACAGTGGGCAAAAAACTGATGCGGGTCGACCTGGCCGGCAATCCGCAGCTGACCTATCCGACCGACAAGCTCTCAAGTGCCTTCAACGGTCAGTACCTCTCAACCCCGGACGGCACGCAGCTGGTGCTGGGTACCGCCTCCGGCCTTGCTCTGATGGGTAACGACGGAACAGTCGGTAAGGAGCTGTCGTCTACGGGAGGAAGCTGCTCACCGGTGCGATGGTGGGACACCGGCGCGAAAACCGTCCTCGCCAACTGCACTGCGGCAAACCAGCGCGGACGGCTCTGGCTGGTCCCCATCGACGGTTCGGCCCCGACCGCGCTGACCGCGCCGATAACGGACCCGGCGTCGCACGACACCGGCGACATAAGCGCATGGCAACTGCCGGCCGGCACCTATGTCCAGTACGCGGGCGGATGCGGCGCCATCCACCTCGGCAAGCTCAACCCCGATGGCACGGTGTCCAAGGTGGCGGTGCCCAACGTCGATCCGAGTCACAGCATCTACGTGATCGGCGTCCATGGCGGCAACCTCGACCTCAAAGCCACGGTCGCCGGTTGCGGACCCGCCCAGTCGCTGCTCGAGTACGACCCCGCCGCCGGCACCACCAACGTTCTGCTGGGACCGCCGCTCAACGGCGGCGCGGTCATCAGCGCGGTGCCTTACCCGGGCGAGAAGTAGCGTGCGACCGCACCAGCGGCTGTGGCGGCGACGCGCAAACGCCACGATCGTCGCCCTTGCCGTTGCCGTCATCGGCGTCACCGCGTGCCACTCGTCGCCGCGGTCGACGCCGGCGCCCCAACAAACCGTGCTGCCGCTGGGCGGTCTCAACCACCCCGCCGGCGTCGCGGTGGATACCAACGGCGCGGTGTATGTCGCCGACAGCGGCAACCAACGAGTGGTGAAGTTGACCCCCGGGTCGAACAGCCCGACGGTGCTGCCGTTCACCGGGCTCAACTACCCCGACAGCGTGGCGGTGGACAAAGCCGGCGCCGTCTACGTCACCGACGACCACAACAACCGGGTGGTGAAGCTGCCGGCCGGGTCCCACACCCAGACGGTGTTGCCGTTCACGGGCCTCAACGGCCCGGACGGCGTGGCGGTGGATTCGGCCGTCGCCGTGTACGTCGCCGACTACCTCAATGCTCGGGTGGTCGAGTTGGCCGCCGGGTCGACCACCCAGACGGTGCTGCCATTCACCCACCTCGCTCTCCCGCGCGGTGTCGCGGTGGACGGCGCGGGCACCGTCTACGTCGCCGACTTCGGCAGCAAGCGGGTGGTGAAGCTGCCGGCCGGGGCGACCACCCAGGCCGTACTGCCATTCGACGGCCTCCAAGGCCCGATCGGGGTGGCGGTGGACACCGCCGGAAGGGTTTCTGTCACAGACTATTTCAACAACGCCGCGGCGACGTTGGCGGCCGGATCGTGCACCCAGACGGCGCTGCCGTTCACCGGCCTCACCGGCCCCGAGGGTACGGCGGTCGACTCCGCCGGAAATGTGTATGTGGCCGACGGCCAAAACAACAGAGTCGTGAAGCTCTCGTCGGCGCGGTCACCGGCGCCGCCGGCGTGCCGGCAGACGGTGCTGCCGTTCACCGGCCTCGACGATCTCTGGGCCGTGGCGGTGGACACCGCCGGCAATGTCTATGTCGTCAATAACACCTCGGGCAACCACCACAACCGGGTCATCAAGCTGGCGGCCGGGTCCAACACCCAAACCGACCTGAGGTTCACCGGCCTCGGCTTCCCCGAGAGCGTGGCGGTCGACACGGCCGGCAGCACCTACGTCGTCGACAACAAAACCAATCGAGTGTTGAAGTTGGCGCCAGACTCCAATACCCCGACCGTGCTGCCGTTTTCCGGTGTCGGCCCGCGCGATGTCGCGGTCGACGCCGCGGGCGATGTATTCGTCACCGACTACCGCAAGAATCGGGTGCTGAAGTTGGCCGCCGGGTCTAACACGCCAACTGTCCTGCCGTTCACCGGCATCGGCGACCCTGGCGGGCTTGCGGTAGACACCGCCGGCAATGTCTACGTCGTCGACTTCGACAAGGTCATGAAGCTGGCGGCCGGGTCGAACACGCCAACGGTCCTGCCGTTCACCGGCTTCAGCCGAGTCGGCGGCCCGCACGGCGTAGCGGTGGACAAGGCGGGCGCCGTCTACGTCGCCGACTCCGCCAACAAGCGCATCGTGAAGCTCGCGGCCGGGTCGAACACCCAAACTGTGCTGCCGTTCGCCGGCCTCGGCGAGCCTTGGGGGGTGGCGGTGGACACGTCCGGCGCCGTCTACGTCACCGACCGCGATAACGCCGAGGTGGTGAAGCTGGCGGCGGGCTGATGTGTCAAGCAAGAAACACGCAAGGCGCCCACCGCAGCCTTGGCGTGACTGACCACAACAGCCGCGCCATCGCGCATCCCAGCCCGGACATGTTCGGCGGAAAGGAAAGCAAATATGAAGAACGCAATAATCGCGGCGCTATCCATCGCGACCGCCGCGACAGCGCTCGTGCTGCTCGCCGTTGCCACCATCGGCGTCACCGGATGCAGCAAGACGCCGCCGACTTACCGGGTTACCGCCACGGTGCCCGTCGGCAAGTGGGCGTCGGGGGTGGCGGTGGACCCGGGTACCCACACCGCCTACGTCACCAACGTCGACGACAGCACGGTGGCGCTGATCGACGGCTCGACGCACACCGTCGCCGCCACCGTGCCCGTCGGCAAGAGTCAGGACCCGGTCGGGGTGGCGGTGGATCCGGGCACCCACACCGTCTACGTCATCAGCGCCTATAACAAGGTGACGGTGATCGACGGGTCGACGCGCACCGTCAGTGCCACCGTGCCCGTCGGCGACCACCCGACCGGGGTGGCGGTAGACCCGGGCAGCCACACCGTCTATGTCGCCAACAGCGGCCCCGCGCTGCCGGTGTCGGTGATCGACGCCTCGACGCGCACGGTCGTCGGCACTGTGCCCGTCGGCACGCACCCGGTCGGGGTGGCGGTGGATCCGGGCAGCCACACTGTCTACGTCGCCAACCAATTCGACAACACGGTAACCGTGATCGACGCCTCGACGCGCACGGTCACCGCCACCGTGCCCGTCGGCAACCGCCCGGGCGAGCTGGCGGTGGACTCGGGCACCCACGCCGTCTACGTCGCCAACGAAAGCGACGGGACCGTGTCGGTGATCGACGCCTCAACGCACACGGTCAGCGCCACCGTGCCCGTCGGCAAGCAGCCGGACGGGGTGGCGGTGGATCCGGGCAGCCGCACCGTCTACGTCGCCAACAACCGCGACAACACGGTGTCGGTGATCGACGCCTCGACGTGCACCGTCACCGCCACCGTGCCCGTCGGCAAGCACCCGGGCGGGGTGGCGGTGGACCCTGGCACCCACACCGTCTACGTCACCAACGGCGGCGACAACACGGTGTCGGTGATCGAACCTCGATAGTGGTTGCGGCCAAGGGCTCGCCGGCGCAACGGATTGTCTTGTCCGCCAAGGATCGTGGGTGTACCAAGAATTGGACGGATCCAACCAATCACAGAGTGCACAAGCCGTGTTCGTGCAGGTCAGCAGGGTGGTCCCGGCTGGGATCGAACCAGCGACCTTCCGCGTGTGAAGCGGACGCTCTTCCACTGAGCCACGGGACCCGGCGCCGAGGGGCGGACGACGTCGAAGGGTAGCACGAATCGCAGAGCGCCGAACTCGCCGCGTGCGTCGCCGGCCGCGCTAGCCTAGAGCCGCAACGTAACCAAGAGATTTGTGCGTGCCCGCTCAGGTGGACTATCGTCGTCCTTCGCGACGGGCGACGATCTCGCCCGTTGCGCGCGGACGTAGCGCAGTTGGTAGCGCATCACCTTGCCAAGGTGAGGGTCGCGGGTTCGAATCCCGTCGTCCGCTCGAAGGTGCAAGTGGCATCAATCCCCAGCGGTGGAGTGGCCGAGTGGTGAGGCAACGGCCTGCAAAGCCGTGCACACGGGTTCGATTCCCGTCTCCACCTCCAAGTTTTGTCCCCAGGCGCGATTAGCTCAGCGGGAGAGCGCTTCCCTGACACGGAAGAGGTCACTGGTTCAATCCCAGTATCGCGCACCAGAGTTCTTGCAGCTCAGATACTGTAGTTAGAACTACTCATCAGTGGTCATGCAATAAGCATGCAATAGCTCCTCGGGGTAACCGTATATAAGGAGACACAAATGACCACAGCAGAAGCCGTCTCGTACGACCAGCTCACCGAGGACCAGCGCGAGCTAATCGACACCCTCGTACGCACCCAGGTCGAGCGGAACCGGATGAACGCACGACTGGCCCACGTCCCGCTCCCCCGGGGTTGGGACACTGACGAGGAATGGAGTGACAGCGGGCGGGAAATCTACGGGCCCCCGCTAGACGGCGTCCAGCCCTACGTGCAGCAGTATCCGGACGGCACGTTTGGCGACGAGATGGTGTACGTCTCGGTTCCCAAAAAGGTCGCGCCGGGGATGGGGTGGGAGCTGTTCCCCGATGAGGCGTTGGAGCTGGCCCAAAAGTTGATCCGTGCGTGCGACGAGATTAGGCGCGTCGCGCCTTAGCGACATGAAAACGACCCGCCAAATGGGGAGTGAGGCGGGTCGCTAAAAACATGATAGTCCCAACGGCGTTCGTCCCGTTCTGGGTCTTTCAATCACGGCACCGGCAGGGGGGTTGGCCAGATATGCCCGTGCCTTTTGCACCCACTCGGCGTCTTTAATGTCGTCAATGCGTCCGACACGATAGTTGCACCTCCGGCATAGCATTCCCCGCACACACCGCCGACAGCCCTTCCTCGGGCCACCGCAGTGGGAGTGGTCGTGGTCGACTTCGAGGATTTTCCCCTCAGCAGGGGGATCTTCGCAGATCGCACACAAACCGTCCTGCGCTGCGATTAACGCGTCACGCTCATCCGCGTCAATTCCGTACTTTGCCTTCAAGTTGTTCCCGGCATAACCATTTTCCGATGAAGGTTTTTTGTAATGGTCCTGGCACATTCCCCGCGCGTAGTGGGGATTGTCGCATCCTTCGATATCGCAGCCCTGGTAATTATGCCGGCGAATCGGAACATCCATTCTTCCCTCTCGCATACGGGCGTAGTGGGTGCCGCAAAACTTCCCCGACCAGGCCGTACGGTCGCAACCCTTCGCTTGGCACAGACTCGGCGGGCATTTCCCTTTGGCCCGAAGCGACAGGTTGTAACAGCTCTTGCACAGGTCTTTTGCATAAAACGGACGATCGCAGTTCTGTTTACCGCAAGTCCTAATCGCTTTTGAATTACGCACGCTATTGTCCGTTCGATGGTTAATTGTGATTCTGCCGAAAAACCCTGGCGCGCACAGTTGGGGAAACCCGGCTTTGCATCGGTGTCAGCCCTCGCGCCCTTGAAGGGGACCACCCCCAGGCAATAGGACGGCTTTGCCAACACTCGATCAACCGGCCGAATTAGTGGACTGACCTGCATGGATAGCTGGATGCCTAATTTGCCCCGATAACGAAACTAGTTGGGGTTATCTGTGCCACCTGTCTCAGGAGTGGCGACCTTCTGACCTGTGCCTTTGGGGTCTCGTATGGGGTGAAACCCATTGTCGCTGGTCAGGGCATTGCGAATATCGTTAGCTGAGGTTCGGTCAGGTGATGCACCGTTAAGGGCTGACGCGTTAGCTGAGGATATTCGTCTTGGTGACCACGACGCCGAGATGCGCGAAAACGACCACTCCGTCCCTATCGATGTGCCTAAGCTATTCGGCGTCTTAGCAGCGCTTACGCAAGGAACAACGATGTTTCGTGTGCTAATAGGAGCGGTCATGGCAGCCGCTATTGCTGTCCCCTCGACCGCAGGCGCCAGCCTGGGACCGATCCCACATCCAAATGATGTACCGCGGCCGCTGGCCAACTGCCCGCCCGGCTACTACGAGAACAGCTACGGAACCTGTGTCGAAAGGCCCGACCAGAACCCAAACAATCCGACCGCTGTTTGTTGCGATGGCAGCGAATCCCACAGCCAACATAGGAGCGGGACCTGTTCTCACCACGGTGGCGTCTGCCGGTGGAACGGACTGCGTCCGGGCTTCTCCGACAAACCTGACGAATCGCTCAGCGCCCGGTCTCATGGCCTGGACTAACCTCGCCTACGCGCTTCTTCCAGCCATTTCTCAACATCTTCACGCCGGTACTTCACCCGTCTACCCAGCCTGAATGATTTGGGGCCGGTACCGGAGTATCGGAGGTATCGCAGCGTGCCGATCGGGATCTTGGTGATCGCGGAGACTTCGGCCGTCCCAAGGATTTCGTCGAACCCGTGGACAGGCAATGAGGCCGACTGACTCTCGATCGACCTCGCAACCCCGGCCGCGGGATTCCGCGTCATCGTGCTTTGGGCGATGGATAGCAGCGCGTAGGTGCTCGCTAGCTTCCACGGCGAGACATGGGCCTCATCGATCCGATTCGCCGCTTGGACCGCCTTGTCGTACCAGTTCACCAGTGACCCTCCTTATCGCGGATGCCGTCGACATGCGCCAGTCTGACGACGTTTCGAAGCACGTACGTGTCGGCCACAAGCCATAGACTGAGCGCGGCAGATTGGAGCCGCATGATTACCGCGCGCGAGCTGGCCGCCGAATGCGACGTCGATGTGAGCGACGTGCTGACGGCGCTCACCGAGATGCACGAACTAACGCTCGGACCTGATAGTGGTGTGCGAGAACACGCTGCCAACCAAATACGTGAACGATTTCGCAATCAGAAGCACCGCGAAGTAGGGAGCACCCCGGCAACGGGCTTGGCACGAGATGAGCAACTGCAACGGCTACGTGACAAGCTCGCGAGTAATACGGGCCATCCTTCAACGCCAACTGTCAACTTCTCCGTGACACCATCGCGCCGGCCACGCAAGAAGGAGCGCGGATGGCGCCCAGGCGACGCTCCTCTCCCGAAGGTAGTCAAAGCACTAGCAGACCAGATCGTCGAATGGAATTACGCCCCGAAACGCCCCACTGGTGTGATCTTCGCCGACGAACTCGCCACGGCGCGCCAACGACAAACCGAATGGGCCAAGCAATGTTTTGAGCAAGGAGTACTACTCAGCGACGAGATAATCGTCGGCTGGGTCAGGGCCTTCCCAGACATGGTGCTGCCGCCCCGCGAGGTAATCCGACTTGCTGCTGCGGGCCTGACGCCACAGGGCGCCAAGCTCCGCCTATGGTACGGGCGGTGCAGGGATGACCGGCCAATGTTGTTGGACCAGATTCGCATGGGCGACATCTCGGTCGAACAGGCGGTGGCCGATGTGATGGAGTACGAGCGCGGACAGGGCGGTTAGGCGACCGAACGCCAGACCTTAGCTCAGACCTGAGAGAGCAAGTTCTAGTCGACGGCCGGCGGGGCACTAACCGTCGGGATATACATCGGTTCAGTCCAGCGGTCGTGTGTGACACCGTCCACGGTCACGCGCCACCGGTACAACTGGCCGGCGTCGAGCTTTATCCCAGTTTGGAATAAGAGCAGTATCTGCGCCTTTGGTCGGATGACATTGGCAGGGATCTCGAAGCCTCGCAACTCGGTAGACCCCAGCGGATCGAAACTCGCGACTCGCACCGGGAGCCGTTTTGCTTGGTCGTCGGCCGCATTTGGCGCACCTGCAAGTTCTACGAGCGTTCCGTCACTGGTTTCGAGCGAGAGCTCAACCGCGGGGCTGTAACCAACGAAGTTCGGAGCGAAGGTGACGGTTGCCCAGGCGACAAACGGTGCAGTCAATCCAGTATCCGGATTCACGCCGAAAATGGTGATTCCTGCGCCAACTAGGGTCACCTTGCCGTGTTGTTCAACTCCGTAGTCAGCGAGGACAATCCGGACGTGAGCAGACTCCGCGGCTTCACTCATGCACTCAGTCGTCGTGCAGAGCCGACCAACAAATCCTCATCATCGAGCGTGACCTCTTCGGTCGAACTGAAGGTATGGGCGAACACCAGTCGACCGTTTAGCTCAGCGGGAGTTGGGATCGTCGCTGAGATGATTCGGCCCACCTCGTCTGCCGTAGCGGATCGGTAGTAACCGCTGTCAAGAATTTCGCTCGTAAGGTGCCCCTGTTGGTACCAGATTCCGTCAGTATCAAGTATTTCCGCCTTGGCGAAAAAGAACTCTTGCGACCCGCGGGGTGCATCTGTGTCCACACGGATAAGGCTGTCGAGTCCGTCTGTGTAGTACTGCATGGGTCTCGGCCTTCCTTCCCTAGACTCTCAGGTTAGAGGACGGGGGTATCGGGTGGTATGGGTACTTGAGCGTAGGAATGATCCCGCAGTTGCCGGTAATACGACCGCAATGCCCACGGAGTGTCCCGGTGACGTATCGCTTCGTACCACTCGTGCGTGAACACGGTGGCTTGTAGCGAGGCCGGGGTATGTATCTGCAGCTCAAAGCGGTCCCCGTTGGGCGATGCTAGGCGCTCGTTTCTGCCCCTGTAGCCCGTTGCCTCCCATCCGGTGCATTGAACGACGTGCAGGTAGCCAGCAGTAGTCAGCGCCTCGCATATGAGGGTTCCCGCATGCCAGTAGTCTTCATCGGAGATCACCGCGGTATAGCGAAGTACGTCGAAAATCCTCGCAATAACCGTTACGGCGTCGTCGGATCGCTTCCGGATGAGAAGCATCTTGTCCGTGAGTGAGCTCTCGGTCTTGATACAAGAGTCGAGAAGAGCCATTGCTCCCCCGCGAGCCTCGACGATGTCCCGTACCTCGGGCGTGACTGTCAGCTCGGCAGCTTGCGCCGCCGCTATCGCATTTCTGGCCACTGCGCGCGCATTGGCATGCCACTGTTCATCCCCCTCGCCTTCCGCGGTAGTCACTACAGATGACCCCGCACCGGCGAGCGCACCATCCACCGAACATGCGCAAAGCGGGCTGGATCACCGACGGGGCACACGGTGATCAGGTTACGACGGGCCGCCCGACGGAGAGATAGGTGCGGACCGACAAACTATTCAGACACGGATGGTGGAGCGGAGGGGCGGTTAGTCACCGGCCTCAGTCTGCTCCGCAAGTACCCGGTATACCGTCGCTCGACTGACGCCCAGCGTCGTGGCGATAGTGCTCACCGCCTCTCCGCTAGCTTGCATCCGCCGCGCTAAATCCGACTTTGACTTGTCGAGCGCCTTGGGACGCCCAATGTGCTGACCCCGCGCCCGACGTGCCTCACGAGCAGCCGACCGACGCTCCCGACCAAGCTCTAACTCAAGCTCAGCCAGGCTGGCCAAAACCCCGGCTACCATCCGACCTGTGGCATTCGCCGTGTCGATCCCCTCACGAAGTGAACGGAGCACGATATCCCGCTGCCCCAGGTCACGAATGGTCGCCATCACCTCGGCAGCGTTGCGCCCAAGCCGGTCGATCCCGACCACAACGATTGCGTCGCCCGGTCGGGCGTAATCCAGCAGTGCGGCGAGTCCGGGCCGCTGCTCGCGCGTTGACGTTCCCGACAGCTTGTCACTGTAGACGCGCTTCGGGTCAATCCCGGCCGCGGTGAGCGCATCAAGCTGTTGATCGAGCGACTGGTGGCCGGTCGAGACTCGGGCGTAACCGATCTGAACACCCGTTGGGGCGGTAGCAGTGGTCATACCTCAATTGTGTCTCAAAAGTCTCAGAAGCGCAAGTATTGAGACCCTAGTTTTGAGGCAACTTTTGCGACACCACCACATGGGACTTCCCGCCGCCCAACGACACCTAGGGAGATCGTCTCATTACTTTAGATTTGAGACACGCGTGGACCCCTAAGGGGGCGCGCGACGGCGTAGCCGCACATGCTTCGATTAATTCGTGAGCCTTTGTCTTAGACACGTGACCGATGCGTGTCTCGCGCAACGCCTTGAAAAGTTTGTCAGCGAACACGACTGTCTTGTCTGCGGCAAGACGCCCGCACGTACGAGTGCGCCGTTCGCGGTTCCAATTGAGCAGCTCATGGATGTTTTGACCGAAACGGTGCACCACTTTTATGCAGACGCGACCTCCGTGCTGCCGTGGGACAGCGAGGACGGTTCGCTTGTTGGACCGCAGATGGACACGTGGGAGGTCGTTTCCGACCTGGCTGACGGCGCGTTCGAGGACGCTTACAACGATGACATCATCGAGCTGATCAGCTCAAATATTGGATACGGAATCTCGTGGACTTCGTGGTTTGCGGACGCTGACACAAGCGGCGTGGAATATGCCTGGAACCAGTTCATGCAAACTGCGATGCACCAGTCTCGAATGGTTGTCGGACTCGGCTCACCCGCCGATCCGCCGGGCCGGCTGGCCGACTTCCTAAATTCGGTCCTTCTGTACGTGACGTCGGACTTAGGCCTCGTCAAGCAGGTGCCTGCCGGGACAGAGTTCTACCGCGGCCGCTTGTGCGAGGACGCGACAGACATCAAGCGGCACAGTCATGACCTCGGGCCGGCTCCGCCGGAAAGGGCGAAGGCCGCGAATCGGATGTCGCCCGCAGGCGTCGCCCTCTTCTATGCGTCCGGCGACCCACAAACGGCGTTGGCCGAAATCGCTGGTCACGGTGTTGAGCCTCTAGCTGTCATCGGGAAGTTCACAAACGCACGTGAACTTCGAATCTTGGATCTGACGATGTCGCCCAGAGCAATATCTCCGTTTTGCCTAGAGAAGCGTGATCACGCACGGATGGGCCGGTTTCTCTCATCTTTTGTCAGTTACATCACCGCGCCGGTGATCCCTGACGACCGACAGCATGTGGAGTACGCCCCAACGCAGCTGTTGACCGAGTATCTGCGATGGGTGTCCGAGCCGAAGCTCAACGGGATCGCGCTACCGAGCGCACAGACCAAGAAACGTACCTACGTCCTCTTCTTCGGTCGGTCGGACTGCGCCACGCTTGGCGACCCAGCTAATGATGAAGTGAGTGACCCCTTCGACCTAGACGCCAAGCCTGTGCTCGTGCTTGATCCGGAAGCGGTTACTACGTATCTGGTCCAGCGCCAGTACTCAGGCATCGAGGCTGGGCCGTTCAGCCGGGCCGCGCCGCCTTGGCCGGGCGGGCAAGAGAGCCGGTGAACAATTGCGGCGTGGTCGTAGTAGATGGCGATCCACACGACGGGCGCCGCGGAGGTCGAACTGTGGTGCCTACGGAATGGGGTGTACTTCTACAACGATGTTGGTTCCTGCTGGTGACGCACTAAGGCTGGCTGACGTCGCTTGGCCGGTGCCGTCCCATGCCCACTCACTTGCTGCAGGCGCGTACAGACCAAGCCGAGTGAGTTCGTCGGCCAGTGGTTGGCATGTTCGTAACGTGCAGAGGGCTATCTCAAAGACAAATGCCGAAGGCATGGATCGGCCAAACCAAGTGTTCTCGCCGGATTCCATGTACTGACGGAGTTGCTCGGCAGCCCTGTTTCGGTTGGGCAAGCCGTCATTGTGTGTGCCGCCAAGACTATTGGCCGCTACACGCAGAACACTCTCAACGGAGTATTGAACATCATTCAACGTGAGGCCGATGGGGTGAGCTAGGAAATCCGTCCGCGTTAGTTCGAGCACTTGATCCCCCGGTACGGAAGGTTCGCCACTCATTAGACCGCCGCGCATGGCTGCGCCGACGGTTACGCGCTCAATCTCGGGATGGGCGGTATGCATCGCTGCCCATGCCGCGTCTGACTCGGCCGAGGGTCGATGTGGCTGCGGCTCGACGACCCGGAACTTGGCCTCCAATGAGGTCGCAGCACAGGCATCGTCAAGAAGGTTTTCGAGCAAGATTTGACGTAGGAGTCCAGAGACTCTGAGCAATTGGTACTCGGTGGGGTTGTTGTCAAGCTTCTGCCTGATGTCGATGAGCGTCTCTACGAACAGTTGCTCAACCTTCACGGCTTGGTCCTTGGGCGACACATCAGAATTCGAATAATGGCAACTACAAGCATGTCATTCGGTGTGTCGCCGGTAAAGCGATTTAGGCGTCCGATGTGGCGGCTGTCTGTCTATCCTGATTGCGCAGATGAACACGCTTGTTTTCGGCGAATCTTCCAGCGCCCGCGGATACCGTTTTGCGCGGAAACAGGCTTCGCGGATCACAAGATTGAGGGTCTCTAAGTGTCGGCAAGCTCATCGCGGCGCAAGCACAACTCGTCATCCTCGGGAGGTGGCGCTGTTGTCTTGCTTTTGGCGCTAGGGTTCTGCACATTGGCGTGGCCTTACTGGCTCGGTACCTATCTCGCCGTACACATGGGTGCTGACAACCCGTCCGCCGCCCGATCAGTCGTCGGGTGGGTCTTCGAAGTCCTTTGGCTTGGATTCTTGGCCGCGGCGCTTGTGGGTTGGATCGTTAGCAAGTCTCGGCGAAACGCCCCGAAGTCCAACACCGACGTTGCATGGCCGCAACCACCTATCCGCCCACCTGTTGGTATTCCGCCAGCAGCGATGGGTCGGCGCCGCCAACCATCCATTCCCTGCGTTCGTCTCACTCGCACGGTCACGCCTTTTCCGACCACTAACGTCACGTTCACAGTTGTGGACCTCGAAACAACCGGGTTGGACCCCGATATTGACCGAATCGTTGAGGTTGGGCTGGTCAAGTTCTCCGCAGACGGGAGAACAATCGATGAGTTCGCGACGCTGGTAAATAATCCTGGCTCGAGCCCCGAAGCCGTCGCCATCCACCACATCCGTGATGCCGATCTGGTGGGTGCACCGCGGATCGAAGTCGTGCTCCCGGAGGTGTTCGCGTTCATGTCCGGGACTGTCCTTGTCGGCCATAACTTCTCATTCGAGGACGGGTTTTTGTCCGCGGCCGCACTACGGGCGGGAATTCCCCTGCCCCGTGTAATCGGTGTCTGCACGCTCGATACATGCCGCAATCACCTCGACGGCAGGGCCTTCAGCTTGCCGGCGATGTACAAAACTGCGACCGGTGAATGGGCCCACGACAGGCACACAGCGTTGGGTGACGCGCGGGCTGTGAAAGAAGTTCTGCTGTGGCTTCTACGCAAAGCCCCCTCTGCTATGTACTTCACCCGAGACCCGCGCGGTGGTCCGCCCTTGGTAGTACCTGAGACCTGTCAGATCCGTTGTCGCCCAGTGCCCCTCGTACGCGCCTCGATGGACGATCTTCTGGCATCGTTTCCGCAGTCACCGAAGCCCCGCAAGGGAAACGCACAAGCCGTCCAAGACTACAAACGGCTACTCAACACATCGGTCGAAGACAGCCGACTGACTATGCAAGAGGCTTCTGATTTGACTCGATTAGCCATGGCGACAGGTCTGACCGGCACGCAACTTCGGCAGCTTCATCGACAGGCTTGGGACACTGCCTTCGCGAACGAGAAGGATGTGCCCTGGTCTGCTTTGACACCGGTACGGCGTAGGGAGATGTATCTACTGGCCGACGCTCTCGGACTCGCCGACCTCGCGAAGAAGCTCAACGCGGTCATTGCCGAATGCTCAGAGCCAGAACCGCCTCCCGAGGCAAGGTACTTGCGCGGGCTTCGAATCGCCATCGTGGGCGATGACACGGAGATCGTCGCGCTACGCGCACGTGCCGAATCCTATGGGGCGAAGCTGGCGGTGAATGTCACGAAAACCGTTCAGTGGCTCGCCACTACGACGCCTGACGTCCAAGAATCTCGACATGCGTCCGCGCGCAAACTGGGCATCCCGATCCTCAGCCCCGGAGATGCGTTAGCTCGGCTGAACGAAGCAATCCACGAAGCAGAGCTGAAAGCTTACGAGCGCCAACGGGAATTAGATGAGTTCGAAGCTATGCGGCGCCAACGCGAGATCGAAGCAGACACCTACTGGCGGCCCGTCTGGCGGAAGTCCGAACTTGTCGGAATGGTGAGCTGAGCTTCGGAATGGCTAACCATGTAGGAGCCCGGCTCAGCAATGAGCACCTCTGATAGTCGGTTCCCAAGCTGAGATTGCGGGTCGATACGCCGACCTTCCGCACGTGGGTGCTACCTTGGCCGGACAAAATGCGAGTAGTTCCCCTACCCAAAATGCGGTCTAGCGCGTGTCGTTTACAGGTGATGAGGTCCTTCTGCGGTACCGTGAACCACTAATCGTCTAGTCCCCTTTTGCCTTTTGGCAGGTACGCGGCCTAAATCGCTGTCGCGATTCCCTCTCCGTTGCGTCTACCTGGCGCTCATGATTCCCCGGCATGCCTCGTCGCTAAGGTCTGCCGGGACAAGACTTCACTGTTTCAACCGCAGTGAAGGACGTACCGCCGGGTTCGTCCACCAAGCCGGGATTCCCCGGCTTTTTTTGTGCCCCCGTAACGGTCGGCACCGTCCCCACCGTCACACAGGAGGTTCCTATGACCCACGACGCTGCCATGCTTTTGGCGGTTGTGGCCATAAAGTATGCACCGCTGTTCTCCACGGCGGTGCTGTGCCCAAGCGAGCGGCCAATGCGGCGACTCATCGTCCTGATAGCGGTTGTGCTAGCCGCGCTCTGGCTCAAGTAGCTTGCGTTGAAGCTCCGCTCCGTCCCGATCGGGATATCTGAAATGTTGTAGCACCCACACCCCGCGCGATTTCTTGTCGCGCATAAGCCGGGAAGCCTTGCGCCTCGCTGTTGTCGGTTCGTGTATCGACAAGCGGGGCTTTTTCATGCCCAAATTACGACGCTATTGGGCTGGCGACTGAGTATCACGATGATGGGGCCGCCGGAGCTGTTCCATTCGCGTCTGGCGGGACTTCTGGCAGCTCAAAGTCCGGTTCTACGTCACTTGCCAGCGTCGGAGGAGTCATCGGCCACTGATTCATACGACTACCTGTCCTAGCTTGGCTCCTGCGAACCACTGCGTTGTCCGCTCGAACGCGGTCTGTGTTCCGTAGCCACCCGAGATCGTCAACCCTGCACCCGACAGGTACACGGGAACTACCTGCGATCCCGCCTGGCAGTAGGTCGGAGGCGAAGTCCAGAACACACCGGTCGGGCCGACCTGCTGGGTCTGGTAGTTGACCGCCGAGATGTTGCCGAAAGTCCCTGGCGTCGCCTGGATCGCGTAGACCGCGTTGACCGAGTTGCCGGGCGGGCCGCCGATCGAGTCGATCACCCCGTCCACGGAGATGGCCACCGCCACCCCACCGTAGATGTTGTACGTCCCGTTGGACGCCAGGAACGGCAGCGCGATCGTGAACTGATACCAGCCCTCGTCCCTGACCGTAATTTGGGATTGCGAAGCGTCCCAAGTGAAGTCGGGCGTCATCCGGTCTACGGTGTCGTAGAAGTTGGCCGGGATGCCAGAGGCGCCCGAAGGGAAGCTGACCCCGGTCGTGTTGATCCGGCACACCTTGAACCCCGACCCAACCTTCTGAGTCGGCGGGTTGTCCGAGAGCTTCCAGTATCCGACGACGCCCGGTGTCGATTCCCCAGATCCGCGCGCGGCGGAATACATCCGTTGCCCGCCGTAGGTGTTTGCGGTGTTGATCTTCCCGAGCGCGTCGTGAAACTCCGCGTCCAACGGAATCCCGTTGGCTTTCAACAGGTAGTAGTCCAACCCGCTGGCGGTCCCGCAGTCGAGGGAGTAGGTGACGCCCCACGCCGGGGTTATCGTCCACGTTTTCAACAGTGTGCCGACCCCAGAGGTGTAGCCCCACAACTCAATTCGGTCGAAATAGAACCGAAGCTCACCGTAGTTTTGAGGGTTGGAGATGGAATCCACCCGGAAGAGCAGTGAGTTGCCGCAGATGTCCGATCCGCCCGAGAGAGGCGACTCCATGAGGGTGCTCAACAAGAACCGAATGCTTTGGTAGGCCGTCGTGGTCTGTTCGTCGTTGCGGATGCCGGTGCAGACGCGGGCGGAGTTGCCCGAGTCGATCCACGTGTATCCCTGCTCCGTGACGCCGACCGATGCCGACGCGCTGCCGCTCAGCGTCCATGGACTACCCCATCCCAGCGTGATTGGTTCGGGGGCTGGGCCGCCGACAACAGCGGCAGGGGGTCTCGGCTGTAGCCGGGCCAACAGGTCCGCGATCTGCTGTTGGGCGCTGCCGACGGTTCCGGTGAGCTGCCCCAGCGCGTTTTGGATGTCGGTCGAGGCCACCTGGACGCCGCTGTTAACGGCCCCCGTGATGCCCTGCTGGGCCGAGCTCAAGAGTCCGGAAAACGCAGTCTGCACCTGTGAGCCAACAGCCCCCAGCTCGGCCGACGTACCGGCCACCGCGCTTTCTATAGCGGTCCCAATGTCGATGGCATTCGACTTCGCCGTATCAACGACCACGCCCAACTGCGTAGCCCCCGCAACGATGTCGTTCTCGACGGTGGCCCCGGCCTGTTCGATCGCGCTTGTGAGGGCGGTGTGCGCCGTCTGCCCGGCCTGCATCACATCAGCCACGCCGCCATCGGGCGCCGGGGCGATGATGGTGGCGGCATGGACTATGTGCTCGACGATCTGCGGCAGCGACAGAATCGCCCCATCGGCCTGCTTGACCAGATGGGTCAGGCCGTCCTCGACGAAATTAATGCCCCCTTCGGCGTCCCGGGTGAGCCCGCTGCCGACTGCACTCAAGCCGCCCTCTGCGTCACGGACCAGGGCGGGGATCGAGCCGGGTATCTGCTGTATCAGGGCGAGCGGATCGGGCAGATGTAGCGCGTTCAGCACGGTTTTCCAGCCATTGACGATTTCCATGACAACGCCGTCTATCGTGGCGCTCAAATCGGATGCCCACGCCTGGATATCGGAAATCCCACCACCCACAACACCCGTCAGGGCGTGGGTTAGTTCGCCGAGTGCCGGCACCTGGGAGATTGCGCCCAAGGCCTCTTCGACCGTACTAAAGCCGGGGATCAGGTCGAATAGTTTTACCGCTACCGCTTCGATGATGGCTAAAGCGAGAGACACGCCATTTCGCAGGCCATCGAAGACAAGGGCAAGGATCTGGCCTAAAACTTCATTGGCCTCGATCTCGGCCTGCTTGAGGACGATGACAGCCTCTTGGGTGAGGCTCGACAGCTGGGAAATGCCGGAAGTTATCTCCCCGCCAACCCCGGAAATGCCGCTTACGACGGCGTCCCATCCCGAGGTGACAAGGGAATCAATCCCGGCTTCAATCGGGTGGCTCACGCACTACCTTCTAAATTGGTGATCAATGCCCCAAAGTCCACTGGTGATCCGCGACGAATCACTTTGCTGGGCGGGTTCTCATGCTTGGGCACTGCAACATTCGCCACATTCGCAACATCCCTCGCATCTTCCAGTGAATATTCGGCCGAAGCCGTTGCCGCAGCAGCGATGACGGAGCAGACTTAACGCCATGAGCATCCGTTTGCCTTTAGCGACGACGGCAGCTGGCGCGCTGATGATCGTCAACGTCGGTGGCTTTGCCAGCCCGGCCTCCGCCATCCCGAATTCACCCAACTGCCAGAGCCAGCCGTGGGGATTCCTGGGAACGCAGACAAGACAAATATGCGACGGGCCGATTCGGCCTGACGGTTCGTGGATGCGGACGCGGATCATCGGGGTTCCGGCCCACTACGAGAATCCAAGTAGCAGTTGCTACAGCGGTAGCTACAGCTCGCACTGCACCTACTACCCGGGTGGGTACATTCCGGACTACTACGCGGACAACGAGACGTACCCGGTTGGACCCGATACGGTGCTCCCGGATGAGCCGGGGCATCTGGGCTAATTGCAATTTGGTCTGACTGGACCAAACGGTTTGGTCTGACTGGACCAAATCGCAACGCGCTGACCTGCGGTTTCCATTTTGGCCCTTATAGAATCTCTTGGATAGACTTAACTCGCACTTGATCAAGTAAGGTCATTGAGGGTATGCGCTTCCGAAGTTGGCTTGCGATTGGTCGGGTGGGGTAATCAATCGCTGACATACCCATAATGGTGTCCATTCTCAATGCTGAGCCAGTTTCCCGGTTTGGTCAGTATGGTTCCACCGGACAAACTATATTCATGGCTTAGATTTGATCTGAAGGCTTCTATCGGCATTTACCGAAGAGAAGCGCTTCGCGCGGCAGGGAGGAGAGGATTGGTCACAATGCAAATTCAAGGATCATAAACAAGTGGTCGCGCAGCTCTTCGCGTTCCACCACCGTAACGTCCGCTATCTCGCTAGCCACCATATCGACAACTTGCAAATGGCGACCCCGCCACTCCCTAGCGATCTGAGCACGATGACATTCCCGAGAATGCGGATCGTCGTCTAGGTGAGCAAGGATTAACCGAATGACCAATAGCGCTTGATGATCGGTGAGTTCGACGCCGGCCTGATCTTGTAGGTATTGCTTAGTTGCGCAGGTCAGCACAATCAACCTCCATGAATTGACTACTGTCAATTGTACTGGTAAGTGCCGCTGATTTTCTGCGTCGAGTCGCGTTCCGCTGCGCGTTATCCTTGCGGTTCTTACGTTTCTGTTCGTGGAATTCGCAATGACTTTCCGCGTTACCTAAGCCGCCGCATATCAGGTGGGGAGGAACCACCAAACATTGAGCACACGACTCCATGCTCAACCAGTCCAGCCGTACGGCCTCTTTGATCGCGTTGCTGATGTTGCTCGGATCTGATCGGCCTAGGACCTTGCCGATCTCTCCCGGCTCAAACTGCGCATGCCCGTTAGCTTCGTGTCGTGCGTAGGCCAGGAATGCCACCCTCTGCCATAGAGGCGCGTTCCAGCGGTCATCGACGGCCCGTAGTGCCCAGCCGTGTTGAAAATGCCTCGCCCAACTGTTGGGTTTCATCGACACTCCGCAAGCTCACTCGGCGCGACTCAAAGCCGCGCAGAATCCTTGACGATTACAGTGCCGTACATCAGCTGTATTCCATCAACGGGTCATTTTCGACGGTTCCAAGTTCTTTTACCAAAAGTGCGCGGACAACTCCCTGACGCGTCATTGCTTCGCCCGTTGCGCGCTGACGCAGGCGGGCATCAAGCCATGCCGGCAGGGTTACAAAGATGGCTTCCATTACCGCTCCACTAAGGCAAAATTCGCAGATAGCGAACTCGAAGAATAGGAATAGAGCTATTAATATCTATGTCCTAATATGAGTATACAGGAGGGTTATCGAATTGGGTTTGATGTTTCATCCGCCCACGGAGCTACTGGCTTTTTGATCATCGGCCCACCACTCGAGGTCTTCAAGGTCGTAGAAGACCCGCGCGCTGCCCAATGTGTAGCTCTTTGGGCCAATGCCCTGGTGGCGCCACCATCTGAGTGTTGCTTGCGGGAGGTTTAGGAATTCCGCAGCCTGTACCGTGGTCAAACGCCTACTCATGCGCCCTCGCTTGCTCGTTGATGGCCATGGGCAGCCATCGTCCACAAACAAGTATCCGGGGTTTTGCCGCTTAGTTCTCGTCAGCGGCTTAGCGGTTGGAGTAGCGATTACGTAAAGGCACTCGTCCACGGGCAATGAACCAGCTCTATGCGCCAGATTCAGGCTTAGATTCGCGTATCACGGCGGCGTTCATGGCGGCGTCGATTGCGCACGCATTTAGCCAAAGCTTCCTGACGAGAAGCCACTGCTCGCGGGTGATCTTGGCCTTCTTTACAGTGCCGTCCTTACTCTCCTCCACGACCAACCACCTCCCCATCCATGTCGCTCGGATCTTCACGAAAGATCGCGCTGAGTCGCGCTATCTTGCTTGGCGACCACTCCGAAAACGGCGGCAGCTCGGATAAGGCTTGCTGCACCCACTCTTCGTCGGTCATGCCCAACCCCCAGTCTGTGAAATAGAAGCGGCAAATCTCCGGACAATAAGGTTCATGACGACACGCGACGCGCCACAACTGCCCAGACACCCAACCATTCAACAGAGCGCCGAGTGGCTTGGGGTCAACCCGAGGACCATCCGCCGCTACATCAGCCAGGGAAGGGTCCGGGCATACAGGGTAGGCCCGCGTCTAATCAGGGTGGAGCGGGAGTCTCTGCTGAAGCTGGCGCGGCCGGTCGGGACCTGGTAGCGGCAAGCTTTGATAACGCTTCCGCAATCGCCTTGTCCCGGCCCTGGGCGGCGTGTTGATACCGCATCGCTGCCTGGGGGGTGGAGTGGCCCAACCGCGCCATCAGCTCGGCCAGGGTCGCCCCCGTCTGTGCGGCCATCACAGATCCGCTGTGCCTCAGGTCGTGCCAGCGGCCCGGCCACTTGGCCTTCGCCCGAGCCTTGTAGAAGTGCCGATACAGGGTGGAGGGTTGTAGGTGGCCGCCCTTCTTCGCCGGGAACAGCAACGCATTCTGTTCTGGCGCAACGTGCTTGGCAAGGTGGTCTGTGATGGCGGGGATGATATGCGGCGGAATTGCCACGTCCCGCTTGCCTGCCTCGCTCTTCGGATCGCCCACCTTCCAACCTTTATCGACGCGTACCGCCGCGCGCCGCACATGGACCACTCCGTCTTCCAGGTCACAATCGCGGCGCTGAAGCTCGACCAGCTCACCGAATCTCAATGCGAGCCAGGAGGCGAGTAGCACCATCAGTTGCAAGTTCTCGGGCATTTCCTGGGCCATCGTCTCGATCTGGTCCAGAGTCGCCGGCTTCGGCTTGATAGTTCTTGTCGCGCTCCCCGCTCCCCTGATGACGCACGGGTTGCTGTCGATGATTCGGTCTCTTGTCCTGGCGGTTTCCATGATCGTCTTTAGCAGGCTGTAGCAGTGCGCCCGCATCGTCGGATGGTCGACAAGCGTCTTGGCATACCACCTGTCCACGGAGCCCATGCCAATCCCACGAAGGGCTTTGTTACCGAAAGTCGGATAGATATGGTCGGCAAGGATCGCTTCATAGTGCGCCCTGGTCCTGGGCTTAAGCGGGCGCCCCTTGACGGTTCGCGTTTCCAACCACTTTTCCGCGTACTGACGGAACTTGATCTCCGCCTTGCGCTTCGCCGCCTTCTGCTCCTTGGTGGCGGGGGGAGACCACAAGTCTCTGTCGATCTCCCTGCGCCGGTCGGCAAGCCATGCTTCGGCATCCTCGCGGGCATCGAACGTTTCGGGGGCCTTGTGGAGTTGATCGTCTGGCCCGATGTAGGAGGCCTGATACCTGCCCGATGGCTGGCACTGACGAATCCGGCCAAACCCGCGCCTGCGTCTCACCCATGCAATATACATGCAATATGTGTGTCTTGGTGTGCCCTCTTGTGGCGCTTGCTGTCCGATGATACTGTTTAATGTATGGGCTGTTAAACAGCATATTTATGCAGTTCAGGACGTTACTCGGAGAGCATCACTGATACAAGTTCAATCCCAGTATCGCGCACCAGAGTTTTTGCATTTCAAACCTGGTATCTAGTGGAGCTACATACGAGTCACGTGCCAACTACGTGCCAATAAGGGACTGCGATCCGGAGGACGCAGCACGGGCACTCAACATCGCCGCGATGGGGTCTAGATCAGGTCAATTTGTGTGCACACGATGGTCCGGCGCCGGCCAGAATCGCTTTGTGGTTCTTGAGGATTGACCCGCAGACAATGCATATGGCTCCGAGCGGAGCGCCAGTCCAGGGCTCTACGTTGCCACCGGCTGTGATACCAGCCCGATACTCTGTTCCGTTCGCGGCTCGACTGACGATCAAAACGTTTGCCTCGATTCCAGCATCGTTTGCGTTGTCGTAGAGCTTTCGAGCATTTGCCGCGCATGTGGAGGCCGTGTGCGCACCTCTGTAGAAACCGTCGACCGCAGATTCCGAGAGAAAGCGACCTCCTAGTTCAATGCCGAATTCGGTGCGTTTCGTCTGCCGCGCGGCCCACCAACGGTCTTTGGATTGCTCGACGGCGACGCTGCGGGAAACCTCGACGTCCAGGATGGTGAGTTGTTCGTAATCATTGACGGCCAGTTCATCGACATGGCTAGCGGTGAGCGGGTCCCAGGACAGAGTTCCCTCCATCACGAAGTTTTCGCCGATTCGCATTGACATGTCGCGAACAATGTCAGCGGCGTCAGTGGACGCTCTGTGTACCCAACCTGACAGCTCGGCGGGACTCACCGAATTGCCGTCTGCCAGAACGTGTTGATGACGTATATCGAGGAGGCCTCTCGTTTCCAGCTGCGCCAGAAGAATGTCTTTGATCTTGTCGGGGTCGATACGTCGGTAGCCAGCGGCAATGGCGCCTAGCGCAAAGGACTTTCCCGCTCCCGGCACACCTGCCGTGATTATCGCCGCGCGACCGCCGATGAGCGCATCGGGGCTTAGCGCTCGATAGTCGTACGCGACTTGGTCGACGAGTCGATCGTCGTCCAAATAGTCCCGCACAGCGCTAGGCGCAGCAGCAAGCGACCCTCCGATATGGAGGGCCGTGAGCTGGGAGTGGACCTTATTCCGAAGGCGGCGGTTTGACAGCGGCGCTGACATTCTCGTATTCCTCGTCGCTGAGTAGTCCGAGTCGATGAGCAGTTCTGACCTGAGTCCACGTTCCGGGCACAGAACCCTCGTGAGGGTACGGTGCGAACTCGGTGAAGGTGTAGTCGATCTTGCGAAGCTGTTCGACTAACTCTTCGCGAGATATCTGCTTGAGCGTGGCACGCAGAATGATTTCCTCAGGGGTTTCCGCAGCGCCGAGCGAACGCGCCCCGTGTAGCAGGCGTCCCACACGCGGCTGCGTCGTGCCAAGAATGTCGGCAATTTCTCGCTGCGTCATGCCTGCTTGCTTGAGCTGAGCGGCATTGCGCATTTCTTCAAAACGGTACAGGCGTTCCTGGGCCTGGCGAGTCCTCGCCTGCTGGGCGATATCTTCGACGGTACTTTCAGTACGTTCGGCGGTTGTCATTCTCCGCTCCTCTCCCTGATACGCAGCGTATCATCCTTTGATACGTCGTGTATCCGCTCGCTCATCTTGCGGACAGTACAGGGGTGGGCCATGCGCGACACCACAGTTAGGACGCCGTTGCGGTATTCGTCGCTCGCCTCCGGATCGGGACTAGCCGCCCGGGAGTACCTCAGGGTGCCTTGGTGAGCCGGAAGCTCAAGTTATATGACTGGGCCGCGTGCTCACAGACAGGCTGCGTTTGAATGACTTGGACCGTGCCCACAAGCGTGTTCGGATCCCACGTGTAGTGCACGTTCGCCGCGTTGCCTTCGGTAACACCGCCCCTACACACAATGTCCTGGGTGCTGTCGAGTGCCCATTGACCATCCACTAACATCGCCCGGCCGTTGATGCCGGACGCCGGGCTCGACATGTCGGCGCATCCGTCACCGCACGGAGTGAAGTACCAATTTTCGGTAAAAGCGCGGCCGCCCGCGGGATCGGTGGTGGTCTTGATGTAGTGGCCGCTCATCACGGGGGCAGCGGACGCGGGAGCGGCCGCCCCGACAGCTACGGCGGCGAAGGTGGCCGCGGTGGCAAAACTTCGGGCGGCGGGTAGATCAGCCCTCGACACGCGTTTAGCTTGACACCACCACCAGCGCCTGCACTGGAGGTCCGAGCATCCGATGCTTACCCTCCTTCAATGCACGGCAAGCACATCGCGATCGCGGGCGCGGCGATAGTTCTCGCGGGTTGCGGCGGGTCGGGCAAGACGGCAACGACGGTGACGTCCGCGGTCGAAATCACGAAAACCGTCACCGTGACCGCTCCACCGCCACCGTTCGCCCCCAGGACCGTCATCGAAACCGACGGCACCTATCGGGTCGGCATCGACATCGTGGCGGGCACCTATCGCTCCGGCGGTCCCAGCCCCGAGGGAGGATCCGACTGCTATTGGGCGCGGCTGAGCAGTCTCAATGCAACCCACATCATCGATAGCGACATCGGCACCGGTCCTCAGGTGGTGATGATCGCGCCGACCGACAAGGCATTCCTGACGAGGAGCTGCCAAACCTGGCACAAGACAGACTGATTGGCTCTCAGCGCGTCGCGACTACGGATTCTCCTCGATTACGCACTGCACAATCGTGGCGGCGGTCTGCTGGTCGAATCCCATCTGCGCAACCTTCTGGGCTTCCGCGTCGGGGGAAACGCCAGATTTGAGGTCCTGCTCAATAACTCCGGCGCGCTGGAAGTTTTGTGGGTCCGGTTCACTCAGCGGGAGTTGCTTGATGCCCGCGACGCAACGATTGAATCCGCTGATGTCGGCGTGGGCGGGCGACGCCCCGAGCAGCGCAATAGCCGTGCCGGCCGCCGCAGCGAAATAGGTGAAACGCATGGTCGCATAGTATCGCCGAGCATGCCGGACGCAAAGGACTAAACGAATTGAATTGCAGCGCAATAGCTTAGGCAATTCACACCCGTTCGGCCTTCATGTCCATGTCGATGGTGCCCTGGCACGCGCCGCTGAGGATCTCGGTGTGCATGACGCCGGAAAGCGACCCGTCGGATTGGGGCGTGTAGCGCACGGTGGAGTGGGCCGGATTCCATTGAATGCTGGTGTCGGGCATCATGCAGTCCCACTGGAAATCGCTGACTTGCGTCCAGGACGACCCGTCCCAGGTGAATTGGACCGGTTGCGGAACCGTCGGGTTGCTCGGCGGCGGGCCGCTGACGATCGTGGCGACGCACTTTCCGCCGGTGCAGCTCGAGCGGAACCCGTAGGTGTCGGTGTGCTGCACCTCGGGGTCCCCGACGGCCATGCTGGTGCCGGCCTTCGGACCGACCATGAACGTGATCGCGTACGTGCCGTTCCAGGACGCGGCATCGCCGGACGCGGGCGGCGCAAGCGGCATGGCAATGACAAGCGGCGCGGCGCACAACCCCACGAAGCAGCGGCGACCGTTTGGGGCCATTGGCTTCTCCTCTCAGTCCGCGACAACTGCGGAACTAGAGCGAAGTGCGTATACCCCTTCTATACCCTTATTCCACGCCGGAAAAGGGACGGGGTATCAGCAATGAGCGGCCCAGCACTGCTGCAGCGGGCAATAGGTTGCGTGCGCGATTCTCACCATTGAGCCGATCTCCCCGAGCGTGACGTTCCTCGGGTCCAAGGTGGAGTGAATGTTTTGCGCGATCTGGTCGTAGGTCCAGCCCCACCCGAGATCGTCGCAGATGAGCCGCCCCATCGCGGTGAGGGCCTCGGCGTGGTCGGGCGGCCAGCTGAAGCCGGCCCCGCGCAGTTGGGCGAGGTACGCGTCGTCGGCGGGATCGGCGTTCGCGATCGCAGCGCCGGAAATCAAGGCGGCGCCGGTCATGACTGGAATGGCCAGCATCGCCAGCCAGCGAGGTGCGGACATTTGCTGCGCTCTCTTTCTCCTCGGCGTTGAGGGGGCCGTAGAAGAATAGAGACAGCCGGCAAAAAGCAGATTATGCCCAGCTGAATAGTCGGCTTTTCGGGCGATTATCTACGCGGCGTGGGGGTGATGCGGCAGCGCTTGCGTCGGAGCCTCGTTCGCGTCGTATTGGCCGAACCACTCCAAACGAAGCTGAGTCACTGGAGTCGCGGGCGCGTCGTGCCGCTCGAAGCGGCGCTCGATTTTCCGGTAGATCCACGCGACCGCGGTCAGCATCGCGACCGCGGCAACCAGGACGGCAACGGCGTCGCCGAAGGCGATCAGGAGGATGACGCCGCCGAAGACCCAGAACGCGGCGGCCTCCAGGTCGCGGTTGCCGTGGTGTCCATTGATCGCGCTCGTAATGTGCCGCATGTCCGCCTCGCTCCGATTCGGGTCGCCGTCTGATGAGACAACCGCCCCGTGCAACACCGGAGCGACGGCAAGGCTGCCCGAATCCGCGGCAATCGTGACCGACGTCACGAGGCGGGGCCACTCAGATGAAAACGACGCCTATTCGTCGCCCTCGTCTTCGTGGTCTTCTTCGCCGAGATCGTCGTCGTCTTCGTAGTCCTCGTCGTCTTCGTCGTCGAACACGTCGAGTTCAAGGTCGAGGGGGTCGTCGCCGTACGGGTCGACCACGTACTGCTGCCAGTAGCCCGGGGCGAAATAGATCTTGTCGGCGTGGTCGGCGTCGTCGCCGACCTCGACCATCAGGATTCCGTCTTTGATGTCGTAACCGAATGCGTTGGGGTATTGGACACCGCCGTCGGCGGTTCGAATGTGAACGTCATATGCCACGAGCCGAAGCTTACGGAGTCGACGGCTGTGGTGGCGGGTCAGGCGGCGGGTGCTACCCGCAACTCGAGGCGGCGTCTTCCAGCAGACCGGCGGCGCGGGCGACGCTTTCGGCCGACGTGGCCATCCGGGCGGCGACGTCCCGGGCGCGCAGGGCGTAGTCCGGGGCGAGAATAGACCGCAGGTCGGCAACCAGCGTTTCCCGGTTCGTCATCGAAAGCTGACGCGCGACACCGACTTTCAGCCGTTCGATGCCGGCCGCCCACAGCGGCTGATCGAGCCAGAGCCACAGGACCACCGCCGGGATGCCGGCCCGCAGCCCCGCGGCCGTCACACCGGCGCCGCCATGGTGCACGACGGCGCGGCACGCCGGCAGCACGACGGCATGGTTCACCGCGTCCACGATCTTGACGTGATCGGAGCGCGGCAAATCGGCAAAGTCGTTGGGACCACTGCAAATCAGCGCCCGCTCCCCCAGCCGCGCGCAGGCCGTATCGATCATGGCGACCAGCTCCGCCGGGGCCGAGACCGGCGTGCTGCCCAGGCCGAAGCAGATCGGCGGCGTCCCGGCGGCGATCCACTCCAACGCCTCGTCGTCGGCCGGAGCCGGCAACTCGAGCGTCAGCGCGCCGACGAAGGGCCGCCGGCCGTCCGGCTCGACCCAGTCGGCGGCCGGACCGGGCAAGCAGAGCTCGTCGTAGGCCTGGATCTCCAGCGACGTCGGTGCGGTCCCTTCCGGCAACCCGACCTCCCGGCGCTGGGCCGCCGCGATGTCCTTGACCATGTTCGAATACAGCACCCCGGTGGAGAACACCCGCGTCGGGAAGAGATGCAGCGCGGCCAGCGGAATGCCGCGATGCTCCGCGACGGTGGCGGCCAGCTCCTGCTCGTTGAAGCCGGCCACCAGCAGGTCGGCGTCCTTCGCGAGCGACGTCAGCGTGGCGGTCTTGTCCGCCCAGACCCGGGTGAGTTGGTCCATGACCTCGGGCAACGCGGCGAACGGGTTGTCGACGCGGCGCACGAAATTCGCGGCCGAGTCCATCCGCTCCCGCGTATCCGGTCCGTAGGCGACCGCGGTCAGCCCCGCCGACGCGACGAAGCCGACCTTGTCGGGCGGCACCGCCATGCGAACGTCGTGGCCCCGGCGCAGCATTTCGCGCGCCGCCGCCACGCAGGGCTCGACATCGCCCCGGCTTCCGTAGCCCACCACCACGACCTTCACGGACGGAACCTAACCCACGCCGTAGGCGGCAAGCTCGTAGCCTTGGCGGTATGCACGTGATCAACGGAGTCCGCGACCCGGCGGCGAGCTTCCCTCTGGAGATCCTGGCCGACGACGCGGGCGAGCGCCGCCAGGCCAACCGCGCCGTCGCCGTCAGCGCGGTCGGATTGGCGCTGACCGGCCTTGTCGAACTGGCCATCGCGCTGGTGTCCGGGTCGGTGGCGTTGCTCGGCGACGCGCTGCACAACCTGTCGGATGTTTCGACCAGCGCGCTGGTGTTCGTCGGTTTCCGGGCGTCCCGCAAGCTGCCCACCGAGCGCTATCCCTACGGCTATGAGCGCGCCGAGGACCTCGCCGGAATCGGTGTGGCCCTGGTGATTTGGGGCAGCGCCGCGGTCGCCGGGTTCGAAAGCGTCACGAAGCTGCTCCGCCACGGCGGGACCGGACACCTGGGCTGGGGCATCGCCGCCGCGGCGGTGGGCATCGCGGGCAATCAGCTGGTGGCCCGCTACAAGCTGGTGGTGGGCCGGCGGATCCGCTCGGCGACCATGGTGGCCGACGCCAAGCATTCCTGGCTCGACGCGTTGTCCTCGGCGGGCGCGATGCTGGGGCTGATCGGAGTGGCGCTGGGCTGGGGCTGGGCGGACGCGGTCGCCGGGATCGTCGTCACGGCGTTCATCTGCCACGTCGGCTGGGAGGTGACCGCCGACATCGCGCACCGGCTGCTCGACGGCGTCGACCCGGAAATCATCACGACGGCCGAGACCGCAGCCGCCGCGGTTCCGGGCGTCATGCACGCCCACGCCCGGGCCCGCTGGACCGGGCGCACCCTGCGGGTCGAGGTGGAAGGCTTCCTGGACCCGAAAACCCCACTGGCGGAAGCCGATCGGATCGGTCGCAGCGTGGCCGCGGCGCTGATGCCGCAGATCCCCGAGATGCACAGCTTCAGCTGGACCGCGCGGGCCGCCTAAACGCGTTGCGCCGGAAACGATTCGACGACCTTGATCAGTTCGTCGGGCGCTTCCCAGTTCAGCAGGTGTCCCGCGCCGGGCACGGTGACGAGCCGCGCGCCGGGAATGCCCTCGGCGAGCCGGCGCGAATGACTCGTCGGCGTCGTGCGATCCGCGGAGCCGACCATCACGGCGGTCGGTACTGCGATCTCGCCCAGCCGTGGGTAGCGATCCTCCTGTGAGAAGGCCCGCACGATCGGCAGCAGCGGCCCGTGTTCGTCCAGGTGTTGGTTGAAGAAGTCGATGAACACCGAGATCATCGCCGGTGACGGGCGCGCGCCGCACTGCGCGGCACCGAACAGCGTCCCAATGGTCTCGTTGCGCATCAGCCGTTGCAGGATGCCGTATTGCAGCAGCGGGATCTGCAGCCGCTTCTGCGGCGCCCCGTCCAGGATGCGGCCCGCCCAGGTGGCGAACAGCACCAGCCCGCGCAGCCGCGGCGCCACGTCGGCGTGGTCGAGCACGGCGCGGATGGTGACGAATCCGCCCATCGAGTGCCCGACGAGCACGCCGTCGCGAACGTCGAAGTGCTGCAGGACCGCGGCGAGGTCGGCCGCCATGGGCTCCGACCCGATGCCGTCGGAGCCGAGCGTGGAGCGCCCGTGGCCGCGTTGGTCGAACGCGATGACGCGAAATCCTCTGGCCTGCAGCTCATCCCACACGAAATTCCATTCGAGGACCCGCGCGGTGTAGCCGTGGACGAGGATCACCGGCGGCCCCTGCCCCGCGACGAGCGCGTGCAGCACCGTCCCGTCGGGTCGGGCGATCCGGACGGGCTCGCCATCCTGCTCGGCGAGAAGCCGTTCGCGCGGGTACGGATCCGGGTTGCGCGCTATCCGCGCGGCCATCGCCCGCGCGGCGCCCCAACCCAGCAACCCGGCCGCGCCCAGCGCGGTCCCGGCGCGCAAACCGGTCCTCACGACGGCCGGGCGGCGCAGCAGTCGGGCATTCCGCTCTTGATCGCGGCATCCTGCTTCTTGGCGAGATCGAGAACGAAGTCCGATTGCAGCGGATCGTTGGGCCCGCTCTCGAACTCGAGGACCGCAAAGACTTTGCCCTCGGTGAACATCACGATCGCCTTCGACTTGGCGCCGTCCGGCGACGGCCCCACGGCGATCTGGCCGCCCGTTCCCACGTCGGCCGGCGCCGGCGCCGCCTTCACGCTCAGCTCCTGGATGCCCTTACCGCTCTGGTCGAGCGCCTGCGACGCGGCGGCGGCATCGGGATAGATGTAGATCGTGTCGTCGACCTTGCGGGTGCCGGCCTGGTTCATGAACACGCCCTCGGTTCCCCCCGGGTTGGGAACGGGCAAGGTCTGAGACAGGGTGAAGGTGTCGCCCGGCACGACGATGTCGGTCGGCTTGATCAGCATGTTGCTGTAGTCGGAGGGCTGGACGGTCGGGCTGCTCGATGTCGCCGCGGTCGAGGTCGACGTCGCGGACGACATGGTGGACGACGCGGATGACGACGGGCCGGACGACTTGTTGCCGCCACATCCTGTCGCCGCGGCGCCAACCACCAACGCGCTCGCGGCCAGGCCGGCCGCCACCACCGATACCTTCATTCCCATTGGCTCCTTACGGTGCTGCCGATCTTTCGCGCAACATAGCCGATGCCAAGCGGGTTCGCGCAGTGGAACGTCCAAGAACCCGGCAATCGGTGCGAGACTCCGGGCGGTTTAGCCGGGGTTAGTCGCCGACCGCGCCCTCGGGCTTGGGGCCCCGGCCCTCGCCGGTGATGTACTTGGGGCAGTAGGCGCCGAGCGCGATCACCGTGAATTTGGCCGCGCCGTTGCCGGTAAACCCGTTGCGCTGCTGAAGGTTTCCGATGATCTCGTCCTCGGTCGACCCGGTGTCCTCCAGCTGGCACAGCGTCTTGGCGGCCGAAATCGCGGCGTTCGGGTCCTGGTAGGTGATGCCGGCGAACTTGAGCGCGGACAGGAAGTCGGCGTCGGTGGCGGGATCGGTGGCGGCGTCGGGGTCGGCGTACGCCGGCGCGGCCAGGCCGAGCACGGCGACCACGGTTGCCATCCCCCACAGCAGTCTCATGACGCCGCCATCGTGCCAGACCCGCGCCCTTCCCGCATCCCCGGCCGACCTAGCGGTGCCGGAATCGCTCGCGCAGTTGGGGATCGTTTTCCCACCACAATCCCGACGGCGCGGCGCTCTCGGTTTCGGTCGCGTCCAACTCGGCGTCGACGGCGGCCGCGTGCGTCTTCTCGTCCCGGGACAGCGCGCGCATCAGCAGCAGCACGAACGGCCACCCGACCAGGTCCCCGAGAATCCACAGAACACCGGCGCCGATCGTCTGGTCGAGCCGCTGATCGGGCCCCCACGATCGGTGCAATTCCGCGTAGTACGCCGCGCCGATCAACGAGCCCTGCCAGATGACCAACCCCAGCACCCCGTCACCCAGGGCTTCGACGACCGTGATCAGCAACGAGATGGCCTGCGAATACCTGCGGGGAACGGGATCCGCTTGCAGTCGGGCGTAGAAATAGCCAAAACCGATCGCCACCAACAGGATTCGCGTGGGTGCGCCGACCCACTCGTTCTGCAGGGACGCGGTGTACCAGGGCGTCAGGTAGAGCAGCCAGGGTGTGCCCAGCATCGCCAGCGATGTGGTCAGCGGGTGCGCGAGCACCCGCGCGAGCCGCGTCGCCAGTAGCCCGTCGATGCGGTCGCGCCCGGCCGCAGCGAGCGCGTCACGCAGCACGGTGACCGGCTTGGCCTGCGCGATGAAGAAGGGCACGACGTACAGCAACAGCAGCACTTGCAGCGCCCGCATCCAGAACAGGGCGTAGGCGTACGCGCCGATCGCGCTCATCGTCGCCAGCGCCCACAGCGCCGCGCCGGCCGCGAAGCAACCGGCCTGCGCCGGTCGGACCGATCGCCCGCGCCGGTAACACCAGGCGTACGCGGCGCCCACCAGCACGATCACCGCCGCCGAGGCAAGGTCCACATGCCAGGTCTGGGCCAGGGCGGACCACGTCAGCGGTCCAGGATCGACGCGCATGGCCTCTTAGCCTATTGCCGCCCGCCCGCCTGGCGGCGCCCCGCCCGTCGCGAACGCCGTCTTGCTCGGGCTGCGGGCAGTTTTCCCGGCGTTCCCCAGCACCTCGGAGGCGTACGATCAACACACTGGGGCCATCCGGACCCAGTCATCAAAGGGTTAGTAATGCCGGCATTTCCGAAGAAGCGGGCAGTCAAGCGGGCCAAGGCAAGCGCGCATGGTCGACTGTCAACCCGCCTTGCATCCGGAACCGTTGATATACAACACCTTTGACGAGGCTTTGCACCCCTTCGGGATGCGAGGTGCATCGGGTCGGTGGTATGTCGCGCGCGACCATCTGAGATCGCGCCGTCGCCGATTCGGCTAAGTTGGCCGGTTCGCGGCCAAGACGGGATCGTCGCTATGACACGACACGAAGGCCGCGCGGTTTCCGGCGGCCACCGCGCAGGACCGGAGAACACGCCGCGGCTGCGTATGAAGCCGAAGGCGCGGCCGACCGGGCACGTCGACGGGGCATGGTGGCCGCACACCGATGATCTGCAAAACGAACTGCCTGATCTGTTGGCGGTGCTGTCGGTGCGACTGGGCTCCGTTGCGCGGGTCATGTACGACCTCTCCGCATGGGCGAAGGCGCCGACACGGCTCACGACCGGTGGACGATCCGTCCGACTCGACGGCTTCGGTTACCAACCGGCCAACACCCTCGAAGTGGTCGGGCTCGGCCGCGAGAGGATCCTCCTGATGGTGGTGCCCCCGAGCACTGATCCAGACGTCGCACACAAGGCGATGATGACAGCGGCGGCGCCGGACAACGCTTCCACGGTCGGCGACATGCTCGGGATCAGCGACGGCGGCCAAGCAGCGCCGGTCGCGGCTTACCGACCGGCATTTCACCGGCGTGTCCGGAGCTTTCGGGCATGACGGTCACCGTGGCGCTGCCCGGCGGGGGGAGCGACAAGTACATGCGGTTCGGTGACGTGTACGTCGAGCACAGCAACGGCACGCTCGACGTCTTCCGGGTCGGCGCCAAGGACGCATACAGCTACGCCTGCGGTGAGTGGACCGACGTGGAGGGCGACCGGAAGAGGATCAAGAGGCGCAGTTTCTGGAGTTGATCAACGCCGCCCGTGGTTTCGCGAGACGTCTTACCAGCGGCTCACGTGTAGATTGATTGGTAAGCCGTTCGTTTTCGCGCTGCCACCGTCCACATTTTTGTGTGTAGATGCAGCTCACGAATCGATCGCCCGAACCAATTTGAGGACCACGCATACATGAATTCGTCCGATTTGTTTTCACACCGCTACGAGCCCGAGGTCGTGTCCGACACCCCTCGCGACTCGGAACCGGTGCAACTTCCCACCTTCTCCGACCGCCCCAAGAGCGATTCCTCGGCTACGCCACCGTCGTAAAAGGCGCGGCGCCGCGCTTGGCCGCGACCGAGGGTTGACTGTCAGGCGACAGGAGGGACAGATGAGACGAGAGGTCGCCGCTGAACTCGAGGTCGAGATCACCGCGCCGACGACCTTGGAGTTCCAGATCGCCGTTGCACCGCATCCCAACACCGAGGTGTCCGAGTCGATGTCATTTGTCTTGGATGGAAATCTTCTGCGGCCGTTGGAGATCAGCGGTGTGCATGGTAACCGCATCCACAAGCTGGACGTCCCTGTGGGTAAACTCAAGGTCGACTACGCGGCCACGATCGTTGGGCAAACCGACCCGGCACCGGTGACCGAGTATGACCTATCGATGTACCTGCGTCCGAGCCGCTACGCCGAGTGCGACAAGTTTTTCGGTTTCGCCGCAACCGAATTCGGCAGTTATATCGATTCGACGACCCTGTTGGAGAAGGTTTCCCTTTGGGTCGGCAGCCGGCTGAACTATGTACCAGGCTCGAGTGACGCCATCGACGGCGCGGTGGATACGTTGCTCTCGGGTGCCGGCGTATGTCGAGACTTCGCGCATCTCGTGGTGGCGCTGTTACGGGCTGTCAAGGTGCCGGCCCGCGTTGTTTCGGTGTATGCGCCCGGCTTGTACCCGATGGACTTTCATGCGGTAGCCGAGGCGTTCGTCGAGGGCCACTGGCGAGTGGTTGACGGCACTCTCTTGGCGCCGAGGCAAAGCCTCGTGCGCATCGCCACTGGACGCGATGCCGCCGACATCGCCTTCCTCGACAACCACAACGGCGCGATCACACTGGACAAATTGGTGGTGACCGCGGTCGTTGACGGCGACCTGCCCAGGGACTCGATCGGCCAGCTGGTGTCGATCCGCTGAAGGCGGGCCTCGTCGTTGCGAAAGCTGTCGTGGGTGCCGAAATACGCGCCCTGCGACGGGATGCGCCGATTCAGCTGACGAGGCCCAGCGCATGGGCGCGCCGCAGCTTGCCCGACGGGGTTTTCGGGATCATCCCGGGCTGCAGCACCACCACGTTTCGGGGGCGGACATCGACCTCGGCGAACACCTCGTGCGCCACCTGGCGCTCGATGCGGCGCACTTGCGCCTGGTCGTCGCACTCCTTGGATTCCACCGCCACCGCGAACGTCTCCCGCGATTGCCCGGCGTCGAGGCGCACCGCGACCGAACAGCCCGGCCGCACCCCGGCCACCCGGCAGGCGGCGCGCTCGATGTCGGTCGGGTAGATGTTGCGGCCAGCCATGATGATCACGTCCTTGAGCCGCCCGCACACCACGACATTGCCGTCCTCGGTGAGATAGCCCAGGTCGCCGGTGTCATACCAGCCCCGCTCATCCTGCGCGGCGATGAACCCGGCCACCGTGGTGTAGCCATCGGTCACAGGCTCGCCGCGCACCTCGATGACGCCGACGCCGCGCGGCGGCAGCACGCTCCCTTCCTCGTCGAGGATCCGCAGCTCCAGCCCCTCCAGCGGCCGGCCCAGTGAGACGAGCCGGCGGGTATGTCCCCTGCTCGCAGGGACGGCGCGGTGCAGGATGGCCAGCAGGTCGGCGTCCACCTCGTCGACGAGCATGCCCCCGCCGCACGCGGAGAACGACACCGCAACCGTCGTCTCGGCCATGCCGTAGGCGGGGATGATCGCCTCGGGCTTCAACCCGAACGGCGCCCCGGCCACGCAGAGGTCCTCGACGTCGAGCGGATCTACCTGTTCGGCGCCCGAGAGCGCCCACCGCAGCGAGGACAGGTCGAAGTCCCCGGGCGTCGCCTGTCGGCGTAACCGCTTGGCCAACAGGTTGTACGCGAAGTTGGGCGCGGCGGTCATGGTGCCCTTGTATTTGTCAATCAGCTTGGCCCACAACAACGTATCGCGCAGGAAGTCCATCGGCGTGACCTTTACCAGCTCGGCGCCGACGTACATCGGCACCGTCAGATAGCCGGTCATGCCCATGTCGTGGAAGCACGGCAGCCAGCTCACGATCACGTCGTTATCGAGGTCGAAGTTGCACCCGACCATCATGGCTTCCGCATTGGCGACGATATTGGCGTGCGTGATCTGAACCGCCTTGGGCGATCCCGTCGAGCCCGATGTCAGCTGCATCAGCGCCACATCGCCGTCGCAGGTGTCGACGGGCCCGATGGGGGCGCTCGCAAGCAGCGTCTCGACGGTGAGCACCGTCACACCGAGGCCCGACAGCACCGGCGCGGCGGCCATGAACGGCTCCGAGATGACAACGGCTTTCGCCGACATCATGTCGATGACGCCGGTTGTCTCCTCGGCCCAACGTGCCAGGTCGGTGCGCGGGGTGGGCTGATGCAACATGGTCACACTGGCGCCGCGCATCCAGATGCCTTGCGCGGTGGGCGCGATCTCGACCGGTGCGCCCGCCAGCACGGCGACGGCGTCGCCGGGCCCGATGCCCGCCGCCGCCAGCCCACCCGCCACCCGGCGAGCCCGCGCGTGCACTTCTGCCCAGGTATGCCGGGCGGGCGCATGCGGCTCGCCGGTGACCATCCCCTTGGGGCTTGACCGCGCGTTTTCGTACATCGTCTCGGTAAATCGGCTCACGGCGATCCTTTGGCTTAGGTGTTTGCGGGCGCGCTAGGGGTTTTTGAAGCCGCTGGGGTTCGGCCGTCGTCGAGCACTGGTCGGCGTCGACGATGACGTCGGGAGCACTAAACCCTTCGTATTCAGCCCAGATGGCAGGTCAGACGGGCTGACTGTATCGAGCCAATGCCCCGCGCACCGCGGAGCGCGCGGAACTCGGTACAGATCGTGACAATTGGGCCGAAGCGGCGACGCTACGCCGCCGGCCGGCTCAGCCGCAACGAGTCGGGCAGCGCACCGACCTGCCGGCGCTCGGGGGCTTCCCAGATGTCGCCGGGCAGAACGCCGGGCAGCCCGGCCTCGCTGGCGATGAAGACGGGATGGTCGCCGCGCATGGACTGGCGGTGAAAGTCGTGCACCGTCGCGAACGCCCACTTGCTCAGCAGGCAGATCGCGACCAGGTTGGCAATGGCCATCAGCGCCATCGTCAGATCCGCGAACGCCCACACCAGCTTGAGCTGAGCCATCGCTCCGAACACGATCGCCCCCAGCGTCACGACTTTCAACGCGTTGGTCGCCAGGTGCCGGCCCCCCAGGAAGAACAGGTTGGCCTCGGCGCACACGTAATTGCTGAGCACCGAGGCGAATCCGAACACACATACCACGGCGGTCATCACCACGGTGGTCCACGATCCGAGGCCGGCGGCGATCGCCGACTGCGTCAGGCTGGCACCCGCGACCGAGCCGGTGTGAGCCGGATCGTAAACGCCGGGACCCGCCATGAGCACGATGAACGCCGTCGCCGTGCAGATCACTATGGTGTCGACGAAAACGGCGAGCGACTGAATCAGACCCTGCTCCACCGGATGTGACACCGTCGCGGCGCCCGCGATGTTGGGCGAACTGCCCATCCCCGCCTCGCAGGCGAACAGGCCGCGCTTGACCCCGGTCAGCATGGCCGTCGCGATGCCGCCGGCGAAACCGCCCGCCAGCTGCCTGATTCCGAATGCGCCGCCGACGATCTCCTCGAGGACGGCCGGCAGCGCGGAGATGTTGACGGCCACGATCGCCAACGCCAGGAACGCGTACGTGAGCGCAGCAGCCGGGATGACCCATTCCGCGAACTTGGCGACGCTGCGCACCCCGCCGAAGAGGACCGCCGCTGCCAGCACGGCCAACCCCATTGTGGTCCAACCGATATCGACGCCATGCGACGACTTCAGCACCCCGCTGATCGCGTTGGTCTCCACCATGTTGAACGCTGTCGAGAACGTGACCACGAGCAGCACGGCGAAGAAGACGCCGCCCGTCCGGGAATGCAGGCCGCGCTGGATGTAGAAGGCGGGGCCGCCCCGGAAGGCGCCGTCGTCCGAGCGGACCTTGAAGACCTGGGCGAGGGTGGCCTCGATCAGCGCGGTCGCCATGCCGACCCCGGCCACCACCCACATCCAAAAGATCGCGCCCGGGCCGCCAACGGTGAGCGCGATCGCGACGCCGGCGATGTTTCCGGTGCCCACCCGGGACGCGAGGCCGACGCAGAAGGCCTGAAAAGACGAGATCCCACCGTCTTGGCGGTGGGACCTGCGGAGCTGGCGAACCATGCGCCCGAAGTACCGGATCTGAATGAATCGAGTGCGCACCGTGAAGTAAATGCCGACACCGATGAGCAGGTAAACCAGGACGTGACAACTCAGGGCATTGCTCAGCGGCTCGATCAACCGTGCCTGAACGAAGTCCAAATCCATCCCCAACCTGGGCCGTTTGTCCGCAGCAGCGTAAACGCGAAATGTTGAGGACAGGTTTCGTTAACCGGCCGTTGGCCGGCGTGTTTGTAAAAATCCAGTGACGCTAGCCGCCGCTGACCTTGCCGCCGCTGGCCGCAAGCGTTTGCGGGCAGTACACGTTGGCCGCGATCGCGCTGAACCGGGCCGCGTTGTCCCCGTGCAGCCCGGGGTTCTGAGCCTGGACCGTCTTGATGACGTCCGCCATCTGCGTCCCCTTGCCCATCGCGTCGCACACCCACCTTCCGGCCCCGATCGCCGGCCCCGGGTCGGGGAAGGTGATGCCGACCGCGCGCAGCGAGACGAGGAACGCGTCGTCAGTGCTGTCCGCCCGCGCGGGCCCCGCCATGCCGACCAAGGCGGCAAGGCTCGTCAACGTCAAGAGCAGCGGTTTCACGGCCCTGATCGTGCCAGAGCGAATCGACGGCCGCACCCTAAATCGCGAATTGCCTGCGTCAACCCAGGGTTGACAGCATCGCCTTCGTCAACCTACTGTTGACGGCATGTCCGAGCCGACCCCGATCGCCTATCCCGTCCGACTCGACGAACTGATCAACGCCATCAAACGGGTGCACCCGGACGTGCTGGACCAGCTCGCCGACGCCGTCCTGGCCGCCGAGCACCTGGGCGAGGTCGCCGACCACCTGATCGGGCACTTCGTCGATCAGGCCCGCCGCTCCGGAGCCTCCTGGACCGACATCGGCAAGAGCATGGGCGTCACCAAACAGGCCGCCCAGAAGCGGTTCGTCCCGCGCGCCGAGCCCACCACCCTGGACCCCGAGCAGGGCTTCGGGCGGTTCACGCCGCGGGCCCGCGGCGCGGTGGTGGCGGCCCAGAACGCCGCGCACGAAGCCGGCAACGGCGAGATCACCCCCGACCACCTGCTGCTCGGTCTGCTCACCGACCCGGCCGCCCTGGCGACGGTGCTGCTGAAACGGCAGCAGGTGGAGGCCGACACGATCCGGGCCGCCGTCAGCCTGCCCCCGGCGGCCGGCGAACCCCCCGAGCTCATCCCGTTCAGCGGCCCGGCGCGCAAGGCGCTTGAGCTGACCTTCCGCGAAGCACTTCGGTTGGGCCACAACTACATTGGCACCGAACACCTGCTGCTGGCGCTGCTCGAACTCGAGGACGGCGCAGGGCCGCTGCACCGGTGCGGCGTCGACAAGGACCGCGTGGAGGCGGATCTGGTCGACGCGCTGGAGTCGCTGAGCGCCGGAACCGACCCCTCCCGTTCGACATAGACCCTGTGCGATCATGCGAGGATGCATCGCTGGCTGATCGCCCTGTCCGTGTTGATCGTCGCGGCCGCGAGCGTTTCGGCGCCGCGCGCGTGGGCGTCCGATGCGCCGATCGGTCACATCGGTGACACCCTGCGGGTGGACACCGGCAAGTACATCGCCGACATCACGGTCAGCAGCGTGGCCCCGTGCGACCCGCCGCCGGGATTCGGCTACACCCGCGAGGGCGTTCCGATCAAGAGCTTTCCGGGCAGCACCGTCGACCGCGCCGACGTGACGGTCCGCGCGGTCCGGGTGCCCAATCCGTTCATCATGGCGACCGAGTTCAGCTTCGACGGCGTGACCCCGTTCGCCGACGCCTACAAGCCGCGCGCGTCCGATGCGCCCGACGCGCTGGACAACGTGCTCGTCAACGCGCCGAACGGGGCGATCGTGCGCGGCGCGGTGTATTGGGACGCCTACCGCGACCCGGTCTCCACCGTCGTCCTGCTGGACAAGAAGACGGGCTATCACCTCGCGCAGTGGAATCTTTGACGCTCGCGACGGGTAGTGTCGACGCCGGGGACCTGGCTGCCGTTGCCGCACAAACCTTTCCGCTGGCCTGCCCGCCCTCGACGGCTGCCGAAGACATCGCGTCGTTCATCGAGACCAACCTGTCGGCCGAGCGCTTCGCGCAGTACCTGGCCGACCCGCGCCGCGCGATCCTCACCGCCGCACGCGACGGCCGAATCCTCGGCTACGCCATGGTCATTCGCGACGCCGACGACGACGCCGCCGAGCTGTCGAAGATCTACGTGCTGGCGGACCACCACGGCTCCGGCGTGTCGGCGGCGCTGATGGACCTCGCCGTTGCCACCGCGCAGAAGTGGCACGTGCGCCGCGTGTGGCTGGGCGTCAACCAGGCGAACCAACGCGCGCAACGCTTTTATGCCAAGCACGGCTTCACGGTCACCGGCACCAGGACGTTTCGAGTGGGCGCCCGCCTCGAAAACGATTACGTCATGGTTCGCGAGCTTGGGTCAGCGCCACCAGCCGCGACGTAGCCCGCAGGTACTTCTTTCGATAGCCACCGGCCAGCATCTCCTCGCCGAAGACGGTGTCCAGCCTCGCACCGGAGGCGACCACCGGGATGCCGGCGTCGTAGAGCCGGTCGGTCAGCGACACCAGCCTCAGGGCGACGTTCTGGTCGTCGATGCGGTGCACGCCGGTCAGGAAGACCGCCGTCACGCCCTCGATCAGCGTCAGGTACCGCGACGGGTGCATGGTGGACAGGTGCGCGCACAGCGCGTCGAAGTCGTCGAGCGTCGCCCCGTCGACGGCCGCGGCGCGCGCGGCGACCTCCTCGTCCGACGGCGGCGGCGGCACCGGGGGCAGGCCGCGGTGCCGGTAGTCGGGCCCGTCTATCCGCACGGTGGTGAAAATGCTTGCCAGCGTGTTGATTTCGCGCAGGAAGTCCTGCGCGGCGAAGCGACCCTCGCCGAGCTGCTCGGGCAGGGTGTTCGAGGTGGCGGCGATCGACACCCCCCGCTCCACCAACGAGGACAGCAGCCGCGAGATCAGGGTGGTGTTGCCGGGGTCGTCGAGCTCGAACTCGTCGATGCACACCGCGGTGTAACCGGCCAGCATCTCGATGCATTCGGCGAAGCCGAACACCCCGGCGAGCTGGGTGAGCTCGCCAAAGGTGGCGAACGCCTTGGGAGTTGGCGGTTCGGGTCCGCTGCCGGGCAGCTGGTAGTAGGCCGAGGCGAGCAGGTGCGTCTTGCCCACGCCGAAGCCGCCGTCCAGGTACAGCCCGACGCCGGGTGACACGGCCCGCTTGCCCAACAGTTTTCGCCGGCCGGCCCGGCGCTCCACGGCCTGCCGGCAGAAGTCCCGGCAGGCCGCGACGGCGGCGGCCTGGCTCGGTTCGGCCGGGTCCGGGCGATACGTCGCGAAGCTCACGTCGGCGAACGTTGGCGGCGGCCGCAATTGGGCGATCAGCCGCTCCGGCGACGCGGTCGGATGCCGATCCACCAGATGCCCCACGCGGCCCCCCTGCATGCAGGAACTGTAGCGGCGTGCTGCAATCAAACTCATGCCCGAGACCGCGCTGACGCTGCTCGGCTCGGCGCGGGAAATCGACGACGCCGAACTCGCCCGGCTCTACGGTTATCCGGAGCGCGACGGCACCTGCGTGCGGGCGAATTTCATCACCAGCGTGGACGGCGGCGCCACCGCCGACGGCAGCAGCGGCACCATGGGCGGGCCGGGCGACCGGCACATCTTTAACCTGCTGCGCGAACTGGCCGACGTGATCGTCGTCGGCGCGGGCACGGTGCGCATCGAGGGCTACTCCGGCGCGCACCTGGCCGTCGCGCAGCGCCAGGGGCGGCAGGCCCGCGGGCAGAGCGAGGTCCCGCAGCTGGCGATCGTCACCAAGTCGGGCCGCCTCGACCGGGACATGGCGGTGTTCACCCGCACCGAGGTGCCGCCGCTGGTGCTCACCTGCGCCGCGGCGGCCGCGGAGACCAGCCGGCGGCTCGGCGACCTGTGCGAGGTCCTCGACTGCTCAGGCGGCGATCCCGGGCAAGTCGACGAGGCCGCCCTGCTGGCCGGCCTGGCGGCGCGGGGCATGCGCCGCGTGCTGACCGAGGGCGGCCCGATGCTGCTCGGCGCGTTCGTCGACCGCGGCCTGCTCGACGAGCTGTGCCTGACCATCGCGCCCTACCTGGTCGGCGGCCTGGCCCGGCGCATCGCGACGGGCCCCGGCCAGGTGCTGACCCACATGCGCCGCGCCCACCTCCTCACCGACGACGCCGGCTACCTTTACGCCCGCTACGTCAAGGCATAGCTACTGTTGTCGGCATGAGTCGGCAGATCGCGTCCGCCACGATCCTGGTGGCGGTGACCGCGCTCGTCGCCGGCTGCGTTCCCGGCCTGGGCGCGGACCCGCGCTTCGCCACCAATTCCGGCGCCCGGCCGCAGGGCGCGGCCACCACGAAACCCCCGCCGGCCGGCCCGCCGCGGATCGCCGCGCCCAAGAACGACCTGTCATGGCGCGACTGCACGGCGAAGGTGTTCGGCGACGCGGCCGTGCCCGCGGCGCCGGACGTGCAGCTGGACTGCGCGACCTACGACGCCGACCTCGACCCCGTCAACGGTGGGTCGGGGACGCTCAGCATCGGCGTGGTCCGCGCCCGCTCCTCCAAGACGCCGCACGACGCCGGTCCCCTCGTCTTCACCACCGGCTCGGACCTGCCGTCCTCGACGCAGTTGCCGGCCTGGCTCGCCCGGGGCGGCGCCGACGTGCTGCAAACCCACCCGATCGTGGCCGTCGACCGCCGCGGCATGGGGATGTCGAGCCCGATCGACTGCCGCGACCAGCTCGACCGCCAGGCGATGCGCGACCAGGCGCAGTTCCAGAACGGCGACGACCCGGTCGCCAACCTGTCCGACATCTCCAACACCGCCACCACCAACTGCACCGACGCCATCGCCCCGGGCTCCTCGGCCTACGACAACTCGCACGCCGCCTCCGACATCGAGCGCCTGCGCAGCCTGTGGGACGTGCCCGCCGTCGCGCTGGTCGGGATCGGCAACGGCGCGCAGGTCGCGCTGGCCTACGCCGCGTCGCGGCCCGACCGGGTCGCAAGGCTGATCCTCGACTCCCCAATTGCCTTGGGCGTCAACGCCGAAGCCGCCGCCGAGCAACGGGTCAAGGGCCAGCAGGCCGCGCTCGACGCGTTCGCCGCCCAGTGCGTCGCCGTCAACTGCGCGCTGGGCCCGGACCCCAAGGGCGCCATCAGCGCGATGCTGGCCGACGCCCGCGCGGGCAAGGGCCCCGGCGGCGCGCCGGTGTCCGCGGTGGCCAACGCGATCACCGTCGCGCTGGGCTTCCCCTCCGGAGGACGCGTCGGCGCCACGCAGGCCCTGGCCAACGCGCTGGCGGCCGCCCGCTCCGGGGACGCCAACCAGCTGAACAACCTGATCGGCCACGCGTACTCCCTCACCGACTCGGACGGCCAGTTCGTCAACTCCTGCAGCGATGCCATCAACCGGCCGACCCCGGACCGGGTGCGCGAACTGGTGGTGGCGTGGGCGAAGCTCTATCCCCAATTCGGTACGGTCGCCGCGCTCGGCTTGGTGAAATGCGTGCACTGGCCCACCATTCCGCCGCCCGCGCCGCCCAAGGACCTCAAGGTCGACGTCCTGTTGGCGGGCGTGCAGAACGATCCGATCGTCGGCAACGAGGGCACGGCCGCGACGGCGGCGATGATCATCAACGCCAACGCGGCCAGCAAGCGGGTGATGTGGCAGGGCATCGGCCACGGCGCCAGCATCTATTCGCCCTGCGCGGTCCCGCCGCTGATCGGCTATCTCAACAGCGGCAAACTGCCCGGGACCGACACCTACTGTCCCGCCTGATACTTTGCGCTTCGTGACGGCAGCTGACTCGACCCGAACCGGCCTGCGCGACTGCCTGCTGGCCGCGTTCCGTCCCCGCACCGGCGCACCGAGCACCGCGACCGTCGTGCGGTCGGTGTTGTGGCCGTTGGCCATCATGTCGGTGCTGCACCGCAGCATCGTGCTCACGCTCAACGGCAACATCACCGACGACTTCAAGCCGGTCTACCGGGCGGTGCTGAACTTCCGGCGGGGCTGGGACATCTACAACGAGCACTTCGACTACGTCGACCCGCACTACCTGTACCCGCCCGGCGGCACGCTGTTGATGGCGCCCTTCGGCTACCTGTCCTTCACGCCGTCGCGGTATCTGTTCATCCTGATCAACACCGTCGCGATCCTGCTCGCGTGGTATCTGCTCCTGCGGCTGTTCAACTACACGCTGTCCTCGGTCGCCGCCCCCGCGCTGCTGCTCGCTATGTTCTGCACGGAATCCGTGACCAGCACGCTGGTGTTCACCAACATCAACGGCTGCGTGCTGCTGGCCGAGGTGCTGTTCCTGCGGTGGCTGCTGGACGGCCGGGTGGGCCATCAGTGGTGGGCGGGTGTCGCCATCGGGCTGACGCTGACGCTCAAACCCGTGCTCGCGCCGCTGCTGTTGCTGCCGCTGCTGAACCGCCAGTGGCGGGCGCTGGTGCCCGCGGTCGTCGTCCCGCTCGTCATCAACGCCGCGGCGTGGCCGTTGGTCAGCGACCCGATGGACTTCGTCACCCGCACGCTTCCCTACATCGGCGGAGTGCGGGACTACTTCAACAGCTCGATCGAGGGCAACGGCGTGTACTTCGGGCTGCCCACCTGGCTGATCGTGTTCCTGCGGCTCCTGTTCGTCGTGCTCGCGATCGGCGCGCTGTGGCTGCTGTACCGCTACTACCGGACCCGGGACCCGCGGTTCTGGTACACCAACTCGTCGGGCGTGCTGCTGCTGTGTTCGTGGCTGGTGCTGCCGCTGGCCCAGGGCTACTACTCGATGATGCTGTTCCCGTTCCTGATGACGGTGGTGCTGCAGAACTCGCTGATCCGCAACTGGCCGGCCTGGCTGGGTGTCTACGGCTTCCTGGCGCTGGACGACTGGCTGATCTACCAACACATGCGCTACGGCCGCGCGCTGCACTACCTCAAGATCACCTACGGCTGGTCGCTGCTGCTGATCGTGGTGTTCACAGTGCTCTACTTCCGTTACCTGGACGCCAAGGCCGAAAACAGGCTGGACGAGGGCATCGATCCGGCGTGGCTGTCTGGCGACCGCGAGCGCGCTAGCGTGGAGGCATGACGAGTCCGAAGGTGCAACTCTCCGACGACGAGTGGCGCCGAAAGCTGAACCCGCAGGAGTTCGAGGTGCTGCGCCGCGCCGGCACCGAGCGCCCGTTCACCGGCGAATACACCGACACCAAGACCGAAGGCATCTACCAATGCCGGGCCTGCGGCGCCGAATTGTTCCGCAGCACAGAGAAATTCGAGTCGCATTGCGGCTGGCCGTCGTTCTTCGACCCGGCGAACTCCGACGCGGTGATCCTGCGCCCCGACCATTCGATGGGGACGACGCGCACCGAGGTGCTGTGCGCGAACTGCCACAGCCACCTGGGCCATGTGTTCGCCGGCGAGGGCTATCCGACGCCGACGGATCAGCGGTACTGCATCAACTCGATCTCGCTGAGGTTGGTGCCGACGGGCGCGTAATTGTCACAAGAATCCTGGGATGTGCCGACGTGCCCGCCTCTGAGCGACAACGCCATGTGCCGCGCGGCACCACGCCAGTCGCTATGAGGCGGGCAGGAAGTCAACCCCAACTGTCCGGTGACAAAACTGACGGGTGAGGCGTGAATCGCCGGGCCGGCGCGCCCGGCGCCTAGACCCCGTCCATCCCGGGCTGGCCGAACAGGCTGCCGCCCGCGCCTCCGGTGCCGGGCGTGCCCGGAGTGGGACCGCCCCCGGCGCTGCCGCCGTTGCCGCCGTTGCCGACCAGCACGGCGACGCCGCCGTTACCGCCGTTGCCCCCGGTGACCAGGCCCTCCCCGCCGGCGCCGCCGACCCCGCCGTTGCCGATCGGCCCGGCGGTGCCGCCGACCCCGCCGTTCCCGCCGGTCGTGTAGCCGAACCCGCCGATGCCGCCGGCCCCGCCGGAGCCGTTGAATCCGGCGCCGTTGCCGCCCGCCCCGCCGTCGCCGCCGGTGGTGTGGCCGACGCCGCCGCGGCCGCCGGCCCCGCCGGCGCCCTGGTAGGGGTTGGAGTTGCCGCCGGCGCCGCCGTTCCCGCCGTGTCCGATGACGCCCGTGCCGCCCGCGCCGCCCAGCCCGCCGTTGCCGGAGACGCCGCCCGCGGTGCCGCCGTTACCGCCGTTGCCGCCGTTGCCCCCGACGCCGGTGCCGCCGGCGCCGCCGATGCCCCCGCCGCCCTCGAACGGGCCGCCGGTGCCGCCGGTGCCGCCGTTACCGCCGTCGCCCGTGCTGCCGGTGCCCCCGGGGCCGCCGGGCCCGCCGTTGCCCCACAGGAGGCTGCCGCCGCCGGCGCCGCCGTTGCCACCGGTTCCGCCGTCCCCGCCGGGGCCGCCGAACCCGCCGGAACCCAGCAGCCCGCCGGTCCCGCCGGCGCCCCCGGTCCCTCCTGTTCCGTTGGGCCCCGCGGGACCGCCGGCGCCACCGGCGCTGCCATGCGTCTGATCGGGTCCGCCGAAGCCGAGCAGCCCGCCGGACCCGCCGGGCCCGCCGTTACCTCCTTGGAGGAGCCCGTACCCGCCGGTGCCGCCGGTGCCGCCGCCGCCGAACAGCAGCCCGGGCCCGCCGGCCCCGCCGTTACCGCCGGCGCCCGTCGGGCTGGGGCCGCCGGCGCCGCCCGGGCCGCCCACGCCGAACAATCCGGCCGCCCCGCCGTTGCCCCCCGGCGCTCCGGGGGCGGTGCTGTTCCCGCCGGCCCCGCCGTTACCGACCAACAGCCCGCCGGGCCCGCCGGGCTGCCCGATCCCGTTGACGGTGCCGCCGTTGGCGCCGTTGCCGATCAGCGGGCGCCCCAGCAGCGCCAGCGTGGGCGCATTGACGGCGTCGAGCAGACTGTCCTGCACGTTGGCAGCCTCGGCGCCGGCGTACGCGGCCATGCCCGACGTCACGTTCTGCACGAATTGCGCGTGAAAGGCGGCGACCTGGGAGCTCAGCGCCTGGTATTCCTGCCCTTGGGCGGAGAACAGCTCCGCGACCGCGGCCGACACCTGATCGGCTCCCGCCGCGACCACGCCCGTCGTGGCGGCCGCCGCGGCCGAGTTGGCCGCGCTGATCGCCGAACCGATGCCCGCCAGATCGTTGGCCGCGGCCATCACCGCGTCTGGAGCCGCGATCACGAACGACATGGGATACCTCCGCAATTCGATGCGCCATGACCAACAGGTCATCTCCCCCGGCGCCGGCTACCAGCGAACGCAGCCTACGCGCTCCGGCGGCGCGACATGCGGGTTTGGCGCGCAGATCGAGCTCGACGAACGCTTTCGCCACTGTGCCCGGTGAGGTACCGTTGCGCCAACGGTAAGGGAATCGGGAAGTGGGCGAACATGATCAAAGACGACATGATCCTGATCAGCGTCGACGACCACATCGTCGAACCGCCGGACATGTTCTTCAATCACCTGCCCAAGAAGTACGCCGACGAGGCGCCACGGTTGGTGCACAACGCAGATGGCAGCGATAGCTGGCAATTCCGCGATGTGGTGATTCCCAACGTGGCGCTCAATTCGGTGGCGGGCCGGCCGAAGGAGGAGTACGGCCTCGAACCGCAGGGTCTCGACGAGATCCGGCCGGGGTGCTGGCAAGTCGACGAGCGGGTCAAGGACATGAACGCGGGCGGGATTTTCGCCTCGATCTGCTTTCCGACGTTTCCCGGGTTCGCCGGCCGGCTGTTCGCCACCGAGGACCACGACTTCGGCTTGGCCCTGTTGCGGGCCTACAACGATTGGCACGTCGAGGAGTGGTGCGGGGCGTACCCGGCACGGTTCATCCCGATGTGCCTGCCGGTGATCTGGGACGCCGAGGCATGCGCGGCCGAGGTGCGGCGCAACGCCAATCGTGGCGTGCACGCGCTGACCTTCAGCGAAAACCCTTCGGTGCTGGGCTATCCCAGCTTCCACGACGACTACTGGACGCCGCTGTGGAAAGCCTTGGTGGACACCGACACGGTGATGAACGTGCACATCGGCTCATCGGGAAAGCTCGCCGTCACCGCGCCCGACGCGCCGATGGACGTGATGATCACGCTGCAGCCGATGAACATCGTGCAAGCCGCCGCGGATCTGCTGTGGTCGGCGCCGATCAAGAAGTATCCGGGCCTCAAGATCGCCCTGAGCGAGGGCGGCACCGGGTGGATCCCGTACTTCCTGGAGCGCGCCGACCGCACCTACGAGATGCACTCGGCGTGGACGCACCAGGACTTCGGCGGCAAGCTGCCCAGCGAGGTGTTCCGCGAGCACTTCTTGACGTGCTTCATCAGCGACCACGTCGGAGTCCAGCTGCGCCACCAGATCGGCATCGACAACATCGCGTGGGAGGCCGACTATCCGCACAGCGACTCGATGTGGCCCGGCGCGCCCGAGGAACTCTGGGATGTGCTGCGCCAGCACGACGTCGCGGACACCGACATCAACAAGATGACCCACGAAAACGCCATGCGCTGGTACTCATTCGACCCGTTCGCCGACCATCCGCGCGAACAGGCCACGGTGGGCGCGCTGCGGCGGGCGGCCGAAGGCCATGACGTGTCGATCAGGGCGCTGAGCCATCACCAGAAGGGCGAGCGGGTTGCCAACGCCCTGGCCGACGCGACGCGCGGCAACAGTTAGTCGACGCGGGTGGCGTGCACTTCCCAGAACGGCGCGTGCACCTGGCCGCCCTGCAGCCACGGCTGCACCGCGCGGAAGCAGTCCATCATGGTCTTCGTCTGTTCGGCCGCGTGGGGATTGCGCGCGGCCATCATTTCGAGCGTCTCGATGCTCATGTTGACCCGGTACGTCGTCGGGCCGAGGTAGGTGATCTCCCAGCCGCCGACCGGCAGCACATCGCGAAAGTCGGCCTCCGACAACGACCGTGGCATCTTGACGCCATTGACGTTGCCCTCGCCGAACTCGAACATGTACAGCCGCGCGCCCGGCTTGGTCGCCCGGTGCAGCGCCCGGGCGTAGGACTTCTGCAGCTCGGGCTCGGTGCTGAAGGTGTGGTAGAAGGCGCAGTCGACGACGGTGTCGAAGCGGCCGTCGAACCCGTCCAGTCTCGTGGCGTCGGCCACCTCGAAATTGACTGACACGCCGGCCTTCTGCGCGTTGGCCCGGGCGCGCTCGATCGCGCCGGCCGACCCGTCGATGCCGGTCGCCGAGTATCCCTTGGCGGCGTAGTAGATCGCGTGGTGGCCCGGGCCGGTGCCCGGGTCAAGCACCTCACCCTTGATGGCGCCCAGCGCGACGAGCTGCTGCACCACCGGCTGCGGGCCACCGATGTCCCACGGCGTGGCGGCCGGCAGTCCGTTCGACAGCCGGTCGTCGCGGTACATCTCCTCGAAGCGGGTGGGATCGGTCGGGTCGAACGTGGTCATTTGGCGCCGCTCCTCCTCATCGCTTCGCTCTGCATCGTCGCCGGCGCAGTAGTCATGTGTCCCCCTCGATTTCGGCTTAACTCAAGGCAAAGCGTTCACCAACTGCTCGACCGGCACGCGCGGCCCGGTGAAGAACGGCGTCTCCGCCCGGGTGTGCCGGCGGGCGTCGGTGGCGCGCAACTCGCGCATCAGGTCCACGATCCGGTCGAGCTCGGGGGCCTCGAACGCGAGGATCCATTCGTAGTCGCCCAGCGCGAACGCCGGCACGGTGTTGGCGCGGACGTCCTTGTACTCGCGGGCGGCCATGCCGTGTTCGGCGAGCATCCGGCGCCGTTCCTCGTCGGGCAGCAGGTACCACTCGTAGGACCGCACGAACGGATACACGCAGATGTAGGCGCCGGGCTCCTCGCCGGCCAGGAACGCCGGGATGTGGCTCTTGTTGAACTCCGCGGGGCGATGCAGCGCGACGCTGCTCCACACCGGCGCGCAGGCCCGGCCCAGGGCGGTGGTGCGGCGGAAGTCGGCGTAGGTCGCCTGCAGCGCTTCGACGCGTTCGGCGTGGGTCCAGATCATGAAGTCGGCGTCGGCGCGCAGGCCCGCCACGTCGTACAGGCCGCGCACCACGACGCCGCGTTCCTCCTGCAGCTTGAAAAACGTCGTCGCGTCGTCAATTACGGCGTCGCGCTCAGTGCCCAGCTCGCCCGGCCGCACCGAGAACACCGAGAACATCAGGTAGCGAAGCTGCGAGTTCAGGGCGTCGTAATCGAGTTTGGCCATGACTCCTATCGTGCCACTGCCGTCCGCAGTGCCTCGACCGCCCGGCCCGCCGCCCCGACGCACGCCGGCACGCCGATGCCGTCGAGGTAGCTGCCGGCCACGGCGAGGGTCGGCGGCAGGCCGGCGCGCACCTCGGCGACCACCTCGGCGTGGCCGGGGCCGTACTGCGGCATGGCGTCGATCCAGCGCTGGACGCGGGCATCGACGGGGTCGACCGTCAGCCCGAACACGTCGACCAGGTCGCTCAGCGCCCAGCCCAGCAATTCGTCATCGGGGGTGCCGGCCGCCACGTCGTCGCCGAACCGCCCGAACGACAGCCGCAGCAGCTGGGTGTCGCCGCGCGTGCCCCACTTGCGCGACGAGAGCGTGATCGCCTTGGCGCGCAAGGATTCTCCGCTGGCAACCAGGACCCCGGAGCAGTTCGGGAACGGGATATCGGCGGGCACGGCCAGGGCCACCACCGCCGACGACGCGCTCGTGATCCGCCGCGCCGCGGCGGCGCTGCGCGGGGCGATCTCGTCGAGCAGGGCCGCCAGCCGCGGCGCCGGAATGGCCAGGATCACCGCGTCGGCGTGCCGGCGGGTGCCGGTGTCGTCGAGCAGCGACCAGCCCGCCTCGGCGGCGGGGTCGAGGCGTTCCACCGCGGCCCGGACCCAGCGCGGCCGGGCACGCCCGACGAGCTCGTCGACCAGCACCCGGTAACCGCCGTCGATCGCCCCGAACACCGGCGCGCCGGTGGCCGGCGGCAGCGCCTGCCGGACGGCGTCGGTCAGGCTGGCGGCGCCCCGGTCGAGCGCCGCCGCCACGCCGGGGGCGGCCGCGCGCAGGCCGATCGTCGCCGCGGAGCCGGCGTACACCCCGCTCAGCAGCGGATCCACCGACCGCGCCACCACCTGCGCGCCGAACCGGTCGCCGACCAAGTCGGCCACCGCGGGATCGCCGCCGGGCTGCCATGCCAGCGGGCGGGTCGGCTCGGCGTCGATGCGCGCCAACGTCGCCTCGTCGACCAACCCGGCCAGCGAGGCCGCCGACGACGGGATGCCCACCACCGTCCCGGCGGGCAGGGGGTGCAGCTGGTGGCCGCTGTAGATCAGCGGCCGGGCGCCGGTGGTGCCGATTTGGCGCCCGGACAGGCCGAGCTCGGCCAGCAGCGCCGGCATCTCGGGGCGGCGCAGCACGAACGCCTCGGCGCCCAGGTCCATCGGCCGACCGCCCACCCGTTCGGTGCGCAGGATGCCGCCGAGCCGGTCGGCGGGATCGAACAGCGTGATGGTCGCGTCGTCACCGGCGGCCGCGCGCAGCCGATACGCCGCCGTCAGACCCGAAATCCCCCCGCCCACAACACAATACGAGCGCGTGGTCATAGCGAGTGGACCAGCGCGACCAGGTCGGTCAGCACGCCGGGGTCGGTCTCGGGCAGCACCCCGTGCCCGAGGTTGAAGACGTGGCCGGCCGCGCCGGCGTCCACGGCGCGGCGCCCGTCGTCGACGACGGCCCGCGCCGCGCGTTCGGCCACCGGCCAGCCCGCCAGCAGCACCACCGGGTCGAGGTTGCCCTGCAGCGCCGTGCCGGGTTCGACCCGGGCGGCGGCGTCGGCCAGCGAGGTCCGCCAGTCCACCCCGACGACCGTGGACTGGCCGGGTTTCATGCCGCACTTCAGCGCCGCGGACATGGCGCCCAGCAATTCGGCGGTCCCGACCCCGAAGTGGGTCATCGGCACGCCGTATTCGGACAGCTCCGCGAAAACCCTTGAGCTGTGCGGCAGCACGTACCGGCGGTAGTCGGCCAGCGACAGCGTCCCCGCCCACGAGTCGAACACCTGGATCGCGTCCACGCCGGCCTCGACTTGCCCGCGCAGGAACGCGACGGTGAGGTCGGCGAGCTTCGACATCAGCGCGTGCCAGCTGGCCGGTTCGGCCAGCATCATCGCCTTGGTGCGCGCGTGGTTACGGCTGGGGCCGCCCTCGACGAGATAGGACGCCAGCGTGAACGGCGCCCCGGCGAAACCGATCAGCGGGACCTCGCCCAGCTCGCCGACGAGCAGCGAAACCGCCTCGCAGATCGGCCGGATCGCTTCGGGGTCAAGGGGTTTGAACTCGTCGATGTCGGCGTCGGTGCGGATCGGGTGCGCGATCACCGGACCGACGTCGGCGACGATGTCCAGCTCGATGCCCGCGGCCCGCAGCGGTACCACGATGTCGGAGAACAGGATCGCCGCGTCGACGCCGTGGCGGCGTATCGGCTGCAGCGTGATCTCGGCCGCCACCTCGGGCTCGAAGCAGGCCGCCAGCATGCTGTGCCGTTCGCGCAGCGCGCGGTACTCGGGCAGCGAGCGACCGGCCTGCCGCATGAACCACACCGGCACCCGGCTGGGCTTGCGCCCGGTGACGGCGGCTAGGTACGGCGACTCGGGGAGGTCGCGACGCGTATTCATCGGCTCCAATGCTGCCACGACGGCCCGCGGGCATCGCCGCTGCGTAACATCACGCCAATGCCGATCAGTTACGACGAGTTCCCCAGCCTGCGCTGCGAACCCAGCGAGAGCGGCGTGCTGTCCCTGGTTCTCGACGCACCGGGGCTGAATTCGGTCGGGCCCCAGATGCACCGCGACCTGGCCGACATCTGGCCGGTGATCGACCGCGACCCCGCCGTGCGCGTCGTGCTGGTCCGCGGCGAGGGCAGGGCGTTCTCCTCGGGCGGCAGCTTCGACCTGATCGACGAGACCATGAGCGACTACCAGGGCCGGATCCGCATCATGCGCGAGGCCCGCGACATGGTGCTCAACATGGTCAACTTCGACAAGCCGGTGGTCTCGGCGATCCGCGGGCCCGCCGTCGGCGCCGGCCTGGTGGTTGCGCTGCTCGCCGACATCTCGGTGGCCGGCCGGACCGCAAAGCTGATCGACGGGCACACCAAGCTCGGGGTGGCCGCCGGCGACCACGCCGCGATCTGCTGGCCGCTGCTGGTCGGCATGGCCAAGGCCAAGTACTACCTGCTGACCTGCGAGACGTTGCTCGGCGAGGAGGCCGAGCGCATCGGCCTGGTCTCCACCTGCGTCGACGACGATGACGTCCTGGCCACCGCGACCCGCCTGGCCGAGGACCTGGCCCGCGGCGCGCAGGACGCGATCCGCTGGACCAAGCACAGCCTCAACCACTGGTATCGCATGTTCGGGCCGGCCTTCGAAACGTCGCTTGGCCTGGAATTCCTCAGTTTCAGCGGGCCCGACGTCCGGGAGGGCCTCGCCGCCCACCGCGAGAAGCGCCCCGCCCGATTCACCGGGGGAACAACGCCCTGATCAGGCACGACGTCCTTGGAGGGGCCGCGAAAACCCCTGGTAACGGGTTGGTCGCGACGGGCGCGAAACTCGGCGCGCCTGTTTTCCCGTGTCGGGTGATGGGTCTAGCGTCGAACGCTGTGAGCTCGACTGAACCGGCCCCATTCCGCGAGGCGGTCGCGGCGATGAACGCCGTCAGTGTGCGGCCGGAGATCGAGCTGGGCCCGATCCGTCCACCGCAGCGCCTGGCGCCCTTCAGCTACGCCCTGGGCGCCGAGGTCAAGCACCCCGACCTCGAAATCGTCCCGGAGCGATCCGAGGGCGACGCGTTCGGCCGGCTGATCCTGCTCTACGACCCGGACGGCGCCGACGCGTGGGACGGGACGATCCGGCTGGTCGCCTACATCCAGGCCGACCTGGATCCCAGCGAGGCCGTCGATCCGCTGCTGCCGGAGGTGGCGTGGAGCTGGCTGGTCGACGCGCTGGAGTCGCGGCTCGAGCACACCACGGCCCTCGGCGGCACCGTCACCGCCACCACCTCGGTGCGCTACGGCGACATCTCCGGACCGCCGCGGGCCCACCAGCTGGAGCTGCGGGCGTCGTGGACGGCCACGACCCCGGACGTCGGGGCGCACGTCGAGGCGTTCTGCGAGGTGCTCGAGCACGCCGCGGGCCTGCCGCCGTCGGGAGTCACCAGCCTGAGCTCCCGCTCACGCGCCTGACATGGGCGAACCGGGGCCCCCCGGGGCCGATAGCACCGCGCCCGAAGCCACCCCTGAAGCCACCCCGCTACTGCGCCCGGCCGAGGGGGTTCCCGATCTGGCGGTGAGCGTCCGGCAGATCGAGGCGGCGGCGCAACTCCTGGACCGCGGGCGCGGGCCGTTCGCGGTGGACGCCGAGCGGGCGTCGGGCTTCCGCTACTCCAACCGGGCCTACCTGATCCAGATCCGGCGCGCCGGGGCCGGCACCGTGCTCATCGACCCGGTCAGCCACGGCGGCGACCCGCTGACCGCGCTGCGGCCGGTCGCCGACGTGCTGGGCACCGACGAGTGGATCCTGCACTCCGCGGATCAGGACCTGCCGTGCCTGGCCGAGGTGGGCATGCGGCCGCCGGCGCTCTACGACACCGAGCTCGCCGGGCGGCTGGCCGGCTTCGACCGGGTGAACCTGGCGACCATGGTGGAGCGGCTGCTGGGGCTCGGGCTGGTCAAGGGCCACGGCGCGGCCGACTGGTCCAAGCGCCCGCTGCCCGGCGAGTGGCTGAACTACGCGGCGCTGGACGTGGAATTGCTGATCGAGCTGCGCGCGGCGATCTCCGGCGTGCTCGATGAGCAGGGCAAAACCGGTTGGGCCGCAGAGGAATTCGACTATCTGCGAGATGTGGGCGCCCGGGACGCCGCCCCGGTGGTGAAGCGGGACCGCTGGCGCCGAACGTCGGGCATCCATCGGGTGCGCGACCGGCGGGGCCTGGCGGCGGTCCGCGAATTGTGGACGACGCGTGACCGGATCGCGCAGCGCCGCGACATCGCGCCGCGGCGGGTGCTGCCGGATTCGGCGATCATCGACGCCGCGCTGGCCAACCCGAAGACCGTCGAGGACCTCGTCGCGTTGCCGGTGTTCGGTGGGCGCAACCAGCGCCGCAGCGCCGAGGTCTGGCTGGCGGCGCTGGAAGCGGCCCGGCAGACCCAGGACCCGCCCGACGAGGCCGAGGCGCCCAACGGGCCGCCGCCGCCGTCGCGGTGGAGCCGGCGCAAGCCGGAGGCCGCGGCGCGGCTGGAGGCGGCCCGGGCCGCGCTGGGCGAAGTGTCGGAGCGGGTAGACGTCCCGACGGAAAACCTGGTCGCACCGGACCTGGTGCGACGGCTGTGCTGGGACTGGGAACCGGCGCCCGACCCGGACGAGGCGGTCGACGCGTTTCTGCGCGCCGGGCAGGCGCGAGCGTGGCAGCGAGAACTCGTCGACCCGGTGTTGGCGCGGGCGCTGCAGCCGCCGGAAGACGCCGATTAGCGGCGCCCGCCGCCACTAGTCGAGGTGTTCGCGGATCTCCGCTTCGGTGACGCTGCTGCCCAGCGCCGCGACCCAACCGGTGATGCGGCGGGCGATGTCCTGGTCGGTCAGCCCGAAATCGGCGAGCACCTCGCCGCGCGAGGCGTGCTCGTAGAACCGCTGCGGCAACCCGACGTCGCGGCAGGGCGTGTCGATCTCCGCGCGGCGCAGCGCGGCCGACACCGCCGATCCCACGCCGCCGTTGACGCCGTTGTCCTCGCACGTGACGACCAGCTTGTGTTGCGCCGCCAGTTCGACGACGCCGTCGGACACCGGCAGCACCCAGCGCGGGTCGATCACCGTCACGCCGATGCCCTGGTTGTGCAGCCGCTTGGCCACCTCCAGCGCCATCGGCACGAACGCACCGACGCCGACGAGCAGCACGTCGTGGTTCAACCCGGGGGCGGGCACCGCGAGCACATCGATACCGGAGACCCCACCGCCCTCGCGTCTCAGGGCCGGAATGTCTTCGCCCACATCGCCTTTGGGGAAGCGGAGTGCCGTCGGACCGTCGTCGATATCGAGGGCCTCGCCCAGCTCTTCGCGCAGCCGGGTGGCGTCGCGGGGCGCGGCCACCCGGATGCCGGGCACGATGTTCAGCATCGACAGGTCCCACATGCCGTTGTGGCTGGCGCCGTCGGAACCGGTGATCCCGGCACGGTCGAGCACCATGGTGACGGGCAGCTTGTGCAGCGCCACGTCCATCATGATCTGGTCGAAGGCGCGGTTGAGGAACGTCGAGTAGATGGCCACCACCGGGTGCATGCCACCCATCGCCAGGCCGGCCGCCGACGTCATCGCGTGCTGCTCGGCGATGCCGACGTCGAACAGGCGATCCGGGAACTGCTGGCCGAACGCCGTCAGCCCGGTGGGGCCGGGCATCGCCGCGGTGATCGCCACGATGTCGCGGCGCTTGCGGGCGTAGCCGATGAGCGCGTCGGAGAAGGTCGCCGTCCAGCCCGGGCCGGCGATCTTGGTGGCCTGGCCGGTGGCCGGGTCGATCACGCCGCACGAGTGCATCTGCTCGGCCTCGTCGTCCTCGGCCGGCGCGTACCCCATGCCCTTGCGCGTGACGACGTGCACGATCACCGGTCGCCCGAAGCCGCGGGCGTGCCGCAGCGCCATCTCGACGGCGTGTTCGTCGTGGCCGTCGACCGGGCCGACGTACTTCAGTCCCAGATCGGTGAACATCAGCTGCGGCGACAGCGAGTCCTTGATGCCCGCCTTGACGCTGTGCATGAAGCGGTAGGCGATCTTGCCGAACAGCGGCATGGAGCGCACGACCTCGCGGCCCTTTTCCAGCACCTGCTCGTAGGCGGGCTGCAGCCGCAGCGAAGCCAGGTGGTCGGCGACGCCGCCGATGGTGGGCGCGTAGCTGCGGCCGTTGTCGTTGACGACGATGATCACCGGGCGGTGCGAGGCGGCGATGTTGTTCAGCGCCTCCCAGCACATGCCGCCGGTGAGCGCGCCGTCGCCGACGACGGCCACCACGTGCCGGTTGCGGTGCCCGCTCAGCTCGAACGCCTTGGCCAGGCCGTCGGCGTACGACAGCGCGGCGCTGGCGTGGCTGGACTCGACCCAGTCGTGTTCGCTCTCGGCGCGCGACGGGTACCCCGACAGCCCGCCTTTTTTGCGCAGGCTCTCGAAGTCGCTGGCGCGCCCGGTCAGCATCTTGTGCACGTAGGCCTGGTGGCCGGTATCGAAGATGATCGGGTCGTGCGGCGAGTCGAATACGCGGTGCAGCGCCAGCGTCAGCTCGACGACGCCGAGGTTGGGCCCGAGATGCCCCCCGGTCGCAGCGACCTTGTGGATCAGGAACTGGCGAATCTCGGCTGCCAGGTCGCGGAGCTGCTGTTGGGAGAGGTACTGCAGATCAGCGGGCCCGCGGATCTGTTCCAGCATCCCGTCAGTCTACGCAGGCACGGCCGGATCACTACCCGACTATTGTTTGCCCTATGCGCGCCGCGGAACTCGCCGAGGACTTCCCGGTCGTGACGGTCGACTCCGACGCCATCGACGCCGCCCGCCTGCTCGCCGAGCACAGGCTGCCCGGGATCGTCGTCACCGACGCGTCCGGCAAGCCCTCCGCGGTGCTGCCGGCCTCCCAGGTGGTGCGGTTCATCGTCCCGAAATACGTGCAGGACGACCCGTCACTGGCCGGCGTGCTCAACGAGTCCATGGCCGACCGGGCCGCCGACAAGCTGGGCGGGAAGACGGTCGGGGACATGTTGCCCGACCACCTGACCGATGTGCCGTGGGCGCACGCGGACGACACGATCATCGAGGTGGCCGCCATGATGGCCCGGCTGCGCAGCCCGCTGATCGCCGTGGTCAAAGACGAGACACTGGTCGGCGTCATCACCGCATCGCGTCTATTGGCCGCCGCACTCAAACACTGAAACCTTGAGCACACAGGACATTCGATGAGCGTCGTCGCGGTCGTCGTGTTCGTCGTCGCCTACGTGCTGATCGCCAGCGACCGCGTCAACAAGACCCTGGTCGCGCTCACCGGCGCCGCGATCGTCGTCGCGATGCCGATCATCAACTCCGACGACGTCTTCTACTCCCACGAGACCGGAATCGATTGGGACGTCATCTTTTTGCTGCTGGGCATGATGATCATCGTCAGCGTGCTGCGGCAAACCGGTGTGTTCGAGTACGTCGCGATCTGGTCGGCCAAGCGGGCCCGCGGCTCCCCGCTGCGCGTGATGATCCTGCTGGTGCTGGTGACCGCGATCGCGTCGGCCCTGCTCGACAACGTCACCACGGTGCTGCTGATCGCCCCGGTGACTCTGCTGGTGTGTGACCGGCTGGCGATCAACGCGGCGCCGTTCCTGATGGCCGAGGCGTTCGCGTCGAACATCGGCGGCACGGCGACCCTGATCGGCGACCCGCCGAATATCATCATCGCCAGCAAGGCCGGCCTGAGCTTCAACGACTTCCTCATCCACCTGGCGCCGATCGTGATCATCGTGATGGCCGTCCTGATCGCGTTGCTGCCGCGGCTGTTTCGCGGTTCGTTCGCCGTCGACCCCGAGCGGGTCGCCGACGTCATGTCGCTGGAAGAGAAGGAGGCGATTCGCGATCGCCGGCTGCTCATCGCCTGCGGGGTGGTGTTGGTGGCGGTGTTCGCGGCGTTCATCGGCCACTCGGCGCTGCACATGGAACCGTCCATCGTCGCGCTGCTGGGCGCCGGCATCCTGATCGTGGTGTCGCGGCTGGAACATTCCGACTACCTGTCCAACGTCGAGTGGGAGACACTGCTGTTTTTCGCCGGCCTGTTCGTCATGGTCGGCGCGCTGGTGAAGACGGGCGTCGTCAAGCAGCTGGCGCACCTGGCGATCACCGCGACCGGCGGCAACACCCTGTTGGCCACCATGGTGATTCTGGTTGCGTCGCTCGTCATCAGCGGCGTCGTCAACAACGTGCCGTACGCCGCGACGATGGCCCCCATCGTCGCCGACCTGGTGCCGGCGCTGGGAGACCACGTCAACCCCGGGGTGCTGTGGTGGGCGCTTGCGATCGGTACCGATTTCGGCGGCAACCTGACCGCCGTCGGCGCCAGCGCCAACGTCATCGTGCTCGGGCTCGCCGCGCGCGCCGACAATCCCATCTCGTTTTGGGAATTCACCCGCAAGGGCGCGATCGTCACGGCGATCTCGGCCGCGCTGTCCGGGCTGTACCTGTGGCTGCGGTATTTCGTGCTGGCCTGAGCCCGGGCCCCCGCCGAGACTGCGTGCAGATCGCCCGAAACGCCGTGCGGCACGCTCTGAGCGCAGTCTCGATGCGGAAAATTAACGCGTCAGCAGCGCCACGCTCTCGGTGTGGTGGGTCAGCGGGAACGCGTCGAACACCCTGATCTGCTCGACGGCATAGCCGTGGCCGCGGTAGAGGCCGATATCGCGCGCGAAAGACGCTGCCTCGCAGCCGATGTGAACGACGCGCGGGACCCCGGCCGCGGCCAGCAGGTCGATGACCTCGCGCCCGGCGCCGGCCCGCGGCGGATCCAGCACCGCGACGTCGGCTTTCGAGACGCTCGCGCCCCGCGTGGTCAGCGCCCGGCGGACCGAGTCGGTGACGACGTCGACCTGCGGCAGGTCGCCCAGCGCGGTTCGCGCGGCCCGCGTCGCCGAGCGCGAGGTGTCGACGGTCATGACGCGCCCCGACTCCCCCACCGCATCGGCGAGCACGGCGGCGAACACGCCGGCGCCGCCGTAGAGGTCCCAGACAGTCATGCCAGCGGCGGGTTGCGCCCAGTCCGCGATCAGGGCGCTGTAGACCTCGGCCGCGTCCCGGTGCGCCTGCCAGAACGCGGTGACCGGCACCCGCCAGGTGCGCCCGCCCACCCGCTGCACCGCCTCGTAGCCACCCTCCGAGACCGCGGTCGCGGTCTGCCCGCCCTGGCGAAGGGTGCGCACCACGTGGCGCTGGCCGTCGTCGTCGACGGCCACGTGCAGCTGCGCGCCCGCGGGCCAATCGGCACCGGACGAATCATGAGCCAGCCCGTCCAGCATCCCCGGCGGTAGCTGCGCGCAGCGCAGGTCGGACACCAGCTCGTCGCTGTGGTACCGGTGGAAGCCGGGCCGGCGATCCGCGCCCACGTCCAGCCGGACCCGGGTGCGCCAACCGCTGGGGCCGCAGTCCGACAGCGGCTCGGCGCCCGCCTCCGCGCCGCTCCATTGGTGGCCGCCCAGCCGCTGCAACTGATTGGCCACCACGTGCGCCTTGAGCCCGCGGGCTGCCGCCGGCGCGGCGAACGCCAGGTCGCAGCAACCGGCGCCGCCGACCCCGGCGATGGGGCACATCGACTCGACCCGATCGGCCGACGGCTCGATCACCTCGACTGCCTCTGCGTGCCAATAGGATCCGCGCTCGGCGGTGACGCGCGCCCGCACCCGTTCGCCGGGCAGTGCGTAGCGGACGAACACCACCCGGCCCTCGTGGTGCGCCACGCAACTGCCCCCGTTGGCCGGGGCGCCGGTCACCAGCGTCAGTGTGTTGGGCTTCAACGCAGTGCTCAGTCGAAGATTCCGCGTCGGGCGTCGCCGGGTGCCGCGTGCGGCTGGAGGGCCTTGAGCCGCTCCGACGAATTCAATTGCCACGGAACGGAAGTCACCATAACGTTGGGCATGAACAGCAACCGGCCCTTGAGCCGCAGCGCGCTCTGGTTGTGCAGCACCTGCTCCCACCAGTGGCCCACCACGTACTCGGGGATGAACACCGTCACCACGGTGCGCGGGGAGTCCTTGCTGATCCGTTTGACGTAATCCAGTATCGGGCGGGTGATTTCGCGATACGGCGAGGCGATGACCTTGAGCGGCACACTGATATCGCTTTCCTCCCACCTGTGCACCAGGTCGCGGGTTTCCGCGTCGTCGACGCTGACCGTCAGGGCCTCGAGCGTGTCCGGGCGGGTGGCGCGCGCGTAGGCCAGCGCGCGCAGCGTCGGCAGGTGCAGCTTGGACACCAGCACCAGCGCGTGGTTGCGGCTGGGCAGGACGACGTCGTGCTGGGCGGCCTCCTGCTCCTCCAGCTCCCGGCTGACGGTGTGGTAGTGCTTGCGGATCAGCTTCATGATGATGAAGAGCAAACTCATCGCGAAGAGCGCGATCCAGGCGCCGGCGACAAACTTGGTCACCAAAACGACCAACAACACCGCGCCGGTGGCGATCAATCCGACCGTATTGACCACCCGGGAGCGCATCATCTTGCGCCGCGCACGCGGGTCGGTCTCGGTGCGCAGCAGCCGGGTCCAATGGCGGACCATGCCGATCTGGCTCAGCGTGAAAGAAATGAACACGCCGACGATGTAAAGCTGGATCAGCGCGCTGAGCTCGGCGCGGAACGCGATGATCGCCAGCAGGGCGGCCCCGGACAGGAACAGGATTCCGTTGGAGAACGCCAACCTGTCTCCGCGCGTGTGCAACTGGCGCGGCAGGTAGCTGTGCTGCGCCAGGATCGACCCAAGCACCGGGAATCCATTGAATGCGGTGTTGGCCGCCAGCACCAGAATCAGCGCGGTCACAGCCGCGATCAGCAGGAAGCCGATGTGAAAGCTCCCGAACACCACCTGCGCGAGCTGCGCGACGAGAGTCTTCTGGTAATAGTGCGGCGGCGTTCCCGCCAGCTGCCTGGCGGGATCGTCGACGACTTGGACACCAGTCTTCTTGGCCAGCAGGATCATGCCCATAAACAGGCTCACCGCGATTGCGCCGAGCATCAGCAGTGTGGTGGCGGCGTTGCGCGACTTGGGTTTCTGAAACGCCGGCACCCCGTTACTGATCGCCTCCACACCGGTCAGCGCCGCGCAGCCCGAGGAGAACGACCGCGCCACTAGGAACGCCAAGGCGAAACCGATGATCTGGCCGTGCTCGGCATGCATCTGGAAACCCGCTGATTCGGCCCGCAGCGGATCACCGAGTACGAAAGCCCGGAACAGTCCCCAGCCGATCATGACAGTCAAACCGACGATGAACGCGTAGGTCGGAATGGCGAATGCCAATCCGGACTCGCGGACGCCGCGCAGGTTCATCGCCATCACCAACAGGATGGCCGCCACGCAGAACCACACTTTGTGTTCGGCCACGATCGGGATGGCCGAGCCGATGTTGGACATCGCTGAGGCGGTCGAAACGGCAACGGTGAGAACGTAATCCACCAATAGGGCACTGGCGACCACCAGGCCGGCGGTGTCGCCGAGGTTGGTGGTGACCACCTCGTAGTCGCCCCCGCCCGACGGGTAGGCGTGCACGTTCTGCCGGTAGCTGGCCACCACGACCAGCATGACTGCGGCCACGGCGAGACCGATCCACGGCGCCAGCGCATACGCGGACAGGCCGGCAACCGAGAGCATCAGGAAGATTTCCTCGGGGGCGTAGGCCACCGAGGACAGCGCGTCGGAGGCGAACACCGGCAAGGCGATCCGCTTGGGCAGCAGTGTGTGACTCAGCCGGTCGCTGCGAAACGGCCGGCCGATGAGCAACCGGCGTGCAGCGGTCGAAAGTTTGGACACGAGAGCCAAGAGTAAGCCCACCAGAGCTTGCTAGCGTTTCGTAGGCAACAATGTTCTCCGACGGGCGGGACCCAGCCGAGAGGACCTCAAGTGCGCGTGGTTGTGATGGGTTGCGGCCGGGTGGGCTCTTCGCTGGCCGACGGCCTGTCCCGGATCGGCCACGACGTGGCGGTGATCGACCGCGACAGCACCGCCTTCAACCGGCTCAGCCCCGAGTTCGCGGGCGAGCGGGTGCTGGGCCAGGGCTTCGACCGCGACGTGCTGCTGAGCGCGGGCGTCGAGGGGGCCGACGCATTCGCCGCGGTGTCCTCCGGGGACAACTCCAACATCATCTCGGCCCGGCTGGCCCGGGAGACGTTCGGCGTCCAGCGCGTCGTCGCCCGCATCTACGACGCCAAGCGCGCCGAGGTCTACGAGCGCCTCGGCATCCCGACGATCGCCACCGTGCCCTGGACCACCGACCGCCTGCTCCACCTGCTCACCCGGGAAGGCGAGATGACCAAGTGGCGTGACCCGACCGGCACGGTCGCCGTCGCCGAGGTCGAGTTGCACGAGGACTGGGTGGGGCACCGGGCCACCGAGCTCGAGCAGGCCACCGGCGGCCGGGTCGCGTTCCTGATCCGGTTCGGCACCGGGGTGCTGCCCGAGCCGAAGACCGTCATCCAGGCCGGCGATCAGGTTTACCTCGCGGCGATTTCCGGTCGCGCGGCCGAGGCGGTGGCCATCGCGGCGCTGCCCCCCAGTGAGGACCTCGACGCGGGAGCCCACAAATGAAAGTGGCAGTCGCCGGAGCCGGCGCGGTCGGCCGGTCGGTCACCCGCGAACTGTTAGAGAACAACCACGACGTGACGCTGATCGAACGCAACCCCGAGCACGTCGACGTCGACGCGATCCCGGCCGCGCACTGGCGCCTCGGCGACGCCTGCGAACTGAGCCTGCTGCAGTCGGTGCACCTGGAGGATTTCGACGTCGTCGTCGCCGCGACCGGCGATGACAAGGTCAACGTGGTGCTGTCCCTGTTGGCCAAGACGGAGTTCGCCGTGCCACGGGTGGTGGCCCGGGTCAACGACCCGCGCAACGAATGGCTGTTCACCGACGCCTGGGGCGTGGACGTGGCGGTGTCCACGCCGCGGATGCTGGCGTCGCTGATCGAGGAGGCCGTGGCCGTCGGTGATCTGGTGCGGCTCATGGAATTCCGCCGGGGTCAGGCCAACCTGGTCGAGATCACCCTGCCCGACGACACGCCGTGGGGCGGCAAGCCGGTGCGCCGGCTGCAGCTGCCGCGCGACGTGGCGCTGGTGACGATCCTGCGCGGCCCGCGGGTCATCGTGCCGGAAGCCGACGAGCCGCTCGAGGGCGGCGACGAACTGCTCTTCGTCGCGGTCACCGAGGCCGAGGAGGACCTGCAGAAGTTGCTGCTGCCGGAAGCGGCGCCGGGCGACTAGTCGGCCAGGTTTCCGCGCTTTGCGTGTGCCGTGGCGGTTTTCGGCGTGCGTTCAGGGCGGGATTTCGCCGATTTTTGCGCCCAGGGCTCACACACAATGCCCACGATTCACACTCAACGCGCGCTCCCCGCGCGACTGGTCAGTCGACCGCGGTCTCGGCTTCCTCACGGGCCGGCAGGGCACGCTGCGCGGCCTTGATCGCCGCGTACGTCGCCAGCGCGGCCAGCACCGTCAGCGGCCAGCCCATCGCGATCCGCGCCACCCCGAGCCAACCGGTCTGGTCGGCGTCGTAGAGCAGCCGCTGGACCACGAAGCGCGCCGCGAACACCAGAGTCCAGCACAGCGTGGCGATGTCGAACGCGTACACGGCCCGCGACACGGCGCGCCAGCCCCGGTCACGGCCGGTGGCCCAGCTCCACGCGTAGCCGACGAGAGGCCGGCGGATCAGCACCGAGCCCGCGAAAGCCACCGCCCACAACAACGACATCCAGATGCCCAGCAGGAAATAGCCCTTGGACTGCCCCACCAGGTAGGCGATCAGCGCGCAGATGGCGACGCCGAAGAACCCCGAAAACGCCGGCTGGGTCGATTCCCGCCGGATGAGCCGCCACACCAACACCAGTACCGCCACGCCGAGCGCTGACGCGATGGCGGCCAACAAGCCGGAAAGGCTGGACACCGCCACGAATACGACCACCGGCAGCGACGAGTAGATGACGCCGCTCACCCCGCCGACCTGGTCCAGCAAGCGTTCGCTGGAAAGGGTCACCGCTGAATTTCGTAGTGCGGGTTGTAGATGGCCTTGGTCCCGTTCTCGAGCTTGCCCAGCCGGCCCCGCACCCGAAGCGTGCGGCCGGAGTCGATGCCGGGGATGCGGCGTTGCCCCAACCACACCAGGGCGACCGTGTCGGTGCCGTCGAACAGTTCCGCGCGGACCCCGCCGGAACAACCCTTGCCGTTCGTTTCCACGCTGCGCAACGTGCCGATCATGGTGACCTCCTGGCCACGCTCGCAATCGATCGCACGCTGCGCGCCGGCGCTGTCGACTTCGCCCGACAGCTCTTCGGAGTCACGTTGCTCCGGGTCCTCCGTCAATCGACGGGTGAGCCGGCGTAGATACCCTTGGGCCCCCATGGCCCCTCCTGACAGTGGTGATAAAGCCTCGGCGCTTCTCTATGCCAACGGACACCGTAGACCTCTTGGTTCCCCGGCGCCAACCGAACGAAACGTGATGTTGGACGCTCTGTGACGGCCGGGCAATATCGAAGGGTGACTGTCGATCTGCGCGGTGTCGCGACGGTGTTGTTGCCCGGAACCGGCTCCGACGACGACTACGTCCACCGGGCGTTTTCCGGCCCGTTGCGCGAGATCGGCGCAACGCTGGTGGCCCCGCCGCCGCGCCCGCAGGGATTGGTCGAGGGCTACCTGCGCGCGCTGGACGACGCCGCCCGGGACGGCCCGATCGGCGTCGGCGGTGTCTCGATCGGCGCGGCCGTGGCGACCGCGTGGGCGCTCGCCCATCCCGGGCGCACGGTCGCCGTGCTGGCCGCGCTGCCCGCCTGGGCGGGCGCCCCGGACGACGCGCCGGCGGCGCTGGCGGCGCGGCATTCGGCGGCGCAGCTGCGGGCCGACGGATTGGCGGCGACGACGGCGCAGATGCGGGCGTCCAGTCCGCCGTGGTTGGCCGACGAGCTGACCCGGTCGTGGCGCGCCCAATGGCCGCAATTGCCCGACGCCATGGACGAGGCGGCGGCCTACGTCGCGCCCAGTTGCGCCGACCTGGCCCGGCTGACCACGCCGCTGGCGGTGGCCGCGGCGATCGACGACCCGATCCACCCGCTGCAGGTGGCCGTCGACTGGGTGGCCGCGGCGCCGCGCGCGGCCCTGTGGACCGTGACGCTGGATCAGATGGGCACGGACACCGCCGCGCTGGGCGCCGCCTGCCTGGCCGCGCTGGCCAGCCTGTAGTCGGATGGTGGCGACCCGCTTCGCCCGGCTACGCCGCGCTTGCGATCGCCACTAAGCCTTACCCGCCGGTCGTCGTGCGCAGCTGCTGCATCGCCGAGCCCTCGGCGCTGCGGCGCGCGGCCGGTTCGTCGGACGGCTGCGGCTGCTCCTGGGCCTGCTGCTGCTGCGCGGCGGCGGCCGCCCGCAGCTGTTCGGCCATCGGCTCGGGCAGCTGCACGGGCAACGGGGTCCGCACCGGCAGCGGTGTGTCGCCGCGGCGAACCACGGTGTCCGCCAACGCCGTTCGTGCCTCTTGCTCCAGCGCTTCCATGGTCTCGTGCGAACCGTTGACGACACAGCGGATCATCCAGCGGTAGCCGTCGACCCCGATGAAGCGCACCACGCCCGAGGCGGTGCCGACCACCTCCCGGCCCCACGGGCCGTCCTTGATGCTGACCTTCGCCGAGTCCTTGCGCAGCGACTCGGCCAGCTCACCGGCCACCTCGCGCCACAGCCCGCCCGTCTTCGGGGCCGCGTAGGCGGCGATCGTGAACCGGCCGTTGGCCGTGACGACCCACACCGCGCTGGGCACGCCGGTCTCGGTCAGCTCGACCTGCAGCTGGCCGGCCTCCGGCATGGGAATGAGCACCGAACCCAGGTCGAGGCGGGCCAGCTCGGCGACCGCGGGGTCGTCGAAGTCGTCGATGTCGAACGGGCCCTCGAGCTCTTCCTCGAACTGTTCGTCGACCGGCTCGGCGACGACGTCCGCCTGGGCCGCCGACTCGTCGTTGTCTGATCTTCTAGCTGCCATCACAAACTCGCATGTCCGCCGGAGGAACCGTGGCCACCGTCGCCACGGGATGTTTCGGCCAGCCCGGCCTCGTCGAACGACGACACCTCGACCAGCTCGACCAATTCGACCCGCTGCACCAGCAATTGGGCGATCCGGTCGCCGCGGTGCACCATGATCGGCTCGGCAGGGTCGAGATTGATCAGCGCGACCTTGACCTCGCCGCGATAGCCGGCGTCGATGGTACCCGGGCTGTTGACGATCGAAAGCCCAACCCGCGCAGCCAATCCGGAGCGTGGGTGCACCAAGCCCACCATGCCGAACGGAATGGCGACGGCCACGCCCGTTCGCACCAACGCGCGCTGCCCGGGGTCGAGCTTCACGTCTTCCGCGCTGTACAGATCGACGCCGGCGTCGCCGTGGTGGGCGCGGCTGGGCAGCGGAAGCTCGGGATCAAGGCGGACGATGGCCAGACTGGTCGACACGGGGCCACAGACTACCCTTGACCGCGTGTCTGCCACGCGCGTCGCGCCGCACAGTGTGCGATATCGCGAACGACTTTGGGTGCCATGGTGGTGGTGGCCACTGGCGTTCGGGCTGGCGGCGCTCATCGCGTTCGAAGTCAACCTCGGGGTTCGGTCCCTGCCCGACTGGCTGCCGTACGCAACGCTGTTCGTGGTCGCGGCCGGGACCCTGCTGTGGCTGGGCCGGGTCGAGATCCGTGTCACCGCGGACCCCGCCGCCCCGGGCGGCGTCGAACTGTGGGCCGGCGAGGCGCACCTGCCGGTCAACGTGATCGCCCGCTCCGCGCAGATCGCCCCCGCGGCGAAATCCGCAGCCCTCGGCCGGCAGCTCGATCCGGCGGCCTTCGTGCTGCACCGGGCATGGGTCGGCCCGATGGTTCTGGTGGTCCTCGATGACCCAGACGATCCGACGCCGTACTGGCTGGTGAGCTGCCGTCACCCGGAGCGGGTGCTGTCGGCATTGCGTAGCTGACCGATCAGGCTGCGCAGTCGGTACAGATCATCACGCCGTTCTTCTCGCTGGCGAGACGGCTGCGGTGTTGAACCAGAAAGCAGCTCGAGCAGGTGAACTCGTCGGCCTGCTTCGGAATGACGCGTACGGACAGCTCCTCACCGGACAGGTCGGCGCCGGGAAGCTCGAAAGATTCGGCGGATTCGGATTCGTCGACGTCGACCACGGCCGAGGCCGCCTCGTTCCGTCGCGCTTTGAGCTCCTCCAGCGAGTCTTCCGAAACGTCGTCTGTCTCGGTGCGCCTCGGAGCGTCATAGTCGGTAGGCATCGTCTCGTCCCCTCGCAGCCCTCTCGTACCTCAAGCAACGCTTTGTACCAGCGTCGAACGCATCCACCAAACGATTCGTGCCCGTATCACGTGCCATTAACGTGTGATTTACGTCACAACCCCGGATTGACCCTTGTCTTGAGTCCTAAACGGTGCAGTTAGAGTTCCCCTGTGGTCGCGCAAATCACCGAGGGTACCGCTTTTGACAAGCATGGACGTCCCTTTCGGCGCCGCAACCCCCGGCCCGCCATCGTCGTGGTGGCGCTGCTGGTGGTGGCCACCGCCGTGGTGTGGACGGTGGCGCTGACGCGACCGGCGAAGGTGCACGAGGCCGTGGTGTGCAACCCGCCGCCGCAGCCGCCCGGGTCGGCGGCGCCCCAACTCGGGGAGCAGGTGTCACGCAGCGCCATGGCCGACGTCAACCCGGCCAAGCTCGGCGACACCAAGGTCCGCGTCCTCAACGCCAGCGGCCGCGGCGGCCAGGCCGGTGACGTCGCCGGCGCGATGAAGGACCTGGGCTTCGCCCAGCCGACCGCCGCCAACGACCCCCTCTACGCCGGCACCCGGCTCAACTGCGTGGGCCAGATCCGCTTCGGCACCGCCGGACAGGCGAGCGCGGCCGCGGTGTGGCTGGTGGCGCCGTGCGCCGAGCTGTTCAACGACAACCGCGCCGACGACTCCGTCGACCTGTCCCTCGGCACCGAGTTCGGCGCGCTGGCCCACAACGACAACATCGACGCGGTGCTGGCCAGCCTGCGCCCGGGCGCCACCGAGCCGTCGGATCCCGCACTGCTGCAAAAGATTCACGCCAGCAGCTGCTGATCCCTTCAGTCCGGCAGCGGCGCCAGGCCGCCGCAACGTTCCAACGCGGCCAGCAGCTCGTCGGCGATTCCGGGGGCGGCGGCCACCACCAGTGCCTCCGCGCCGTTGGGCTCCGGCACCAGGACGCGGGCGCCCGCCTCGGCCGCGATCAGCGCGCCCGCCGCGCGGTCCCACACCTGCAGCCCGTGCTCGTAGAAGGCGTCCAGCCGGCCCGCCGCGACCATGCACAAGTCCAGCGCCGCCGAACCGATGCGGCGCACGTCGCGCACCGCCGGCAAAATGTGCGCTAGTAGCGCCGCCTGGCTGGCCCGGCGCCGCCGCGAATAGCCAAACCCGGTGCCCAGCAACGCCATCGACAACTCGCCGACGGCGGAGCAGCGCAGCGGGCGCGTCTCGCCGCCATCGGTGACGTGCGCGCCAAGGCCGGTCGCCGCGGAGTAGACGCGCCCGGCGACGACGTCGGCGACCGCCCCCGCCACCGACACGCCGTCGATCTGCGCGCCCACCGACACCGCGTAGGCGGGGATGCCGTAGACGAAATTCACTGTGCCGTCGATGGGATCGAGCACCCAGGTGACCGTGCCGGGCGGCGCGGCATCGGCGGGCCCGCCGCCCTCCTCCCCGAGGATCGGGTCCCCGGGCCGCCGCTGCGCCAAGCGATCCCGCAGCAGCCGCTCGGTCTCGGTGTCGACGACGGTCACCGGATCGGTCGGGGTGGTCTTCGACCGCACCGCGCCGCTGCCCGCCCCGGACCCGCCGGGCGCCGACGGCCCGAACACCTCGGCGCGGCGGCGACGGACGAACTCGGCGGCCTCGGCGGCCAACTTTTCCGCCACCGAACGCAGCTGCCCGGGCTCGGCCCGCTCGTCATTGCCTTGCGTCACCCAGCCATCGCATCACAGACGCCACGGCCGCGCGCAGACCCCCAGCCGGGGTATCCGTGGAGCTAAGGTGATCGGACAGGCCAAGTCTCGCCGAGGAGTTTCGATGACCAGCACCGACTCGATCACTGGCGCGCCACCCGACGCGGCCACCGGCAAGCCGCAGCGCCGGGGCTTCGGCGTCGACGTCGGCGGCAGCGGCATCAAGGGCGGCATCGTCGACATGGACACCGGGCTGCTGATCGGCGAACGCATCAAGGTGCTGACCCCGCAACCGGCGACGCCGCCGGCGGTCGCCAAGGCCATCGCCGAGGTCGTCAACGGGTTCGGCTGGACCGGGCCCCTGGGGGTGACCTATCCCGGCGTCGTCACCCACGGCGTCGTCCAGACGGCGGCCAACGTCGACAAGTCATGGATCGGCACCAACGCCCGGGACATCATCAGCGCCGAACTGAACGGCCAGGACGTCACGATCCTCAACGACGCCGATGCCGCCGGGCTGGCCGAGCAGCACTACGGGGCGGGCCGGGACAAGGCCGGGGTGGTCGTGTTGCTGACCTTCGGGACGGGTATCGGGTCGGCTCTCATCCACAACGGGATCCTGATTCCCAACACCGAGTTCGGCCACCTCGAGGTGGGCGGCAAGGAGGCCGAGCAGCGGGCGGCGTCGTCGGTCAAGGAGCGCAACGGCTGGAGCTACGAAAAGTGGACCCAGCAGGTCACACGGGTGCTGGTGGCCATCGAGAACGCGATCTGGCCGGATTTGTTCATCGCGGGCGGCGGCATCAGCCGCAAGGCCGACAAATGGCTGCCGCTGCTGCAAAATCGCACCCCGGTGGTGGCCGCAGCCCTGCAAAACACCGCCGGCATCGTGGGCGCGGCGATGGCCTCGACCTCGGACGTGACGCACTGAATTTTGCCCGGTAGGCCGGTGGGAGCGCGCGCTGTCGTTACAATGGTGCTCGGCGACCGCCCGACTGAAAGCGTGCGAGCACTCACGCTGATCTCCAACGCCGACATTCGACATAGCAGACACTTTCGGTTAACCATGCCCAGACCCACCGAAAGTGCGTCCGACCGAAGGGGTGTACGTGGCAGCGACCAAGGCAAGCCCGGCGACCGATGAGCCGGTGAAACGCACCGCCACGAAGTCTCCGTCGTCCCCCGCCAAGCGACCGCCGGCGAAGGCCGCCAACGGCGCCGCCGCCCCGGCCAAGCGGGCCGCCAAGGCCGCGCCGGGGGCCACCAAATCCGCCCGGGGCCACGAGGCTGAAGCGGCCGCCGAGGCCCCAAAGAAAACCCGCTCCGCGGCCAAGGGCGCCAAGGCGCCGGCCGGCCGCGGCACGAAGGCGGCGTCCAAGGCCGGCCCGGGTGCCGACGAGCTCGACACCGACGGCGCCCAGGTGGAGGTCGAGGATCTCGACGCCGAGCCGGATCTCGAGGTCGAGCCCGGTGAGGACCTGGACATCGACCTGAATCTCGACGACCTCGAGGTCGACGAAGCCGCCGACGGCGAAGACGCCGACATCGAGGCGGACGACCCCGAGGAGGGCGAGGACGCCGCGGCCGCGCCCGCCGCGAAGACCAAGGCCGCCCCCGCCGAGGAGGAGATCGCCGAGCCCTCCGAAAAGGACAAGGCTTCCGGCGATTTCGTCTGGGACGAGGACGAATCCGAGGCGCTGCGGCAGGCCCGCAAGGACGCCGAACTCACCGCCTCCGCGGACTCGGTTCGCGCCTACCTCAAGCAGATCGGCAAGGTGGCGCTGCTCAACGCGGAGGAAGAGGTCGAGCTCGCGAAGCGGATCGAGGCCGGCCTGTACGCCACGCAGCTGATGACCGAGCACGCCGAGCGCGGCGACAAGCTGCCCGCCGCCCAGCGTCGCGACATGATGTGGATCTGCCGCGACGGCGACCGCGCGAAAAACCATCTGCTGGAAGCGAACCTGCGCCTGGTGGTGTCGCTGGCCAAGCGCTACACGGGCCGCGGGATGGCGTTCCTCGACCTCATCCAGGAAGGCAACCTGGGCCTCATCCGCGCGGTCGAGAAGTTCGACTACACAAAGGGATACAAGTTCTCCACCTACGCCACGTGGTGGATCCGCCAGGCGATCACCCGGGCGATGGCCGACCAGGCGCGCACCATCCGCATCCCGGTCCACATGGTCGAGGTGATCAACAAGCTGGGCCGCATCCAGCGCGAGCTGCTTCAGGACCTGGGCCGCGAGCCCACGCCCGAAGAGCTGGCCAAGGAGATGGACATCACGCCCGAGAAGGTGCTCGAGATCCAGCAATACGCGCGCGAGCCGATTTCGCTGGACCAGACCATCGGCGACGAGGGCGACAGCCAGCTCGGCGACTTCATCGAGGACAGCGAGGCGGTGGTGGCCGTCGACGCGGTGTCGTTCACGCTGCTGCAGGACCAGCTGCAGTCGGTGCTGGAGACGCTGTCCGAGCGCGAAGCCGGCGTAGTACGGCTGCGCTTCGGGCTCACCGACGGCCAGCCGCGCACCCTGGACGAGATCGGGCAGGTGTACGGCGTGACCCGCGAGCGCATCCGCCAGATCGAGTCCAAGACGATGTCAAAACTGCGCCACCCCAGCCGTTCCCAGGTGTTGCGCGACTACCTCGACTAGTTGACGGCACCACGGGTCACCGGCGGGCCGGGCGCGGCGCGATGCCGCGACAACAAGCGCGCCGCTTGACCCGGCGCACCGAGCTGGAGCATCGCGGCCAACGCCGTTTCGAGCACCACTTCTTGCTGCACCCGGCTACCCCCGATCGACGGGAGCCCGGGCAGCGATTCCAGGAGATAGTCGAGCGCGGCGCGTGGCTCGCCCTCGGTCAAGGCGATCAGGCCTTCGCCGATGAGGCGCAGGGTCGTTGCCTGCGCGTCGGTCGCGCCCGGAACGTCGATCGCGCGGATCGCGGCCGGGTCGTTCGCGGCGGCCAGCACCAGCAGCGCGTGAAACGCGATGAACGGCGTCTGCGGCGAGTACGCGAGCGAGCCGGCCTCGGCGAGCACCGCCATCGGGTCGGGCGGGGTAACCCAGTCCGGATGCAGGCGCGCGCGCCATGCCAGCGAACCGGCGTCGACGAGACAACGAACGTCCTTGGAGTGCGGCGGCGCGAGAAACGCGGCGTACCGGCGCGCCGCGGCGGCCGCGTCGCCCATCGCCAGCTCGTGCAGCGCAGCGTGCCACTGAAAGTGCGGGACATAGCGCTGGGTGCGACCCTCGCCCGCGATCCAGGCCGTCAGCCACTTCAACCCGGCGCCGTGCGCGTCGGTCTCGTAGTGCACGTGGGACAGCGCGTGCGCGGCGTTGCCGTTGCCCGGATCTAGTTCGAGCGCGGCGTCGGCCAAATCGGCCGCGTCATACCAGAGGCCCTGCTCCGTCCGCCCGTAGGCGCGCAAGCCGAGATACCACGGCGCCTCGCCGTGCACGCCGGTGAAGCGCTCGACGTACTGCCACGCGTCCGGCAACGCGTCGCCGGCGCCCGCGAACGCGATCGACGGCGCCAGCACGAGCAACGCGACCGCGTCGTCCGGCACGCGGTCGAGGTGATCGATGAGTGCGTCGGTGCCCGCGGCGTTGCCTTTCTCGCACCACGTGGCGATGGCTTCGACGTGGCTGCGGTCCTCGTCGCTGCCGTGGGCGAGCGCCGCGCGCGCCCGGGCGAGGTGGCCGGTGACCGCGTCGGGACCGCCCGCGCGGTCGGGCCGTTCGGTGGCGATCATCGCGAGGGCGACGTGCGCACGCGCGTGGCGAGGATCCTCGGCGACCGCGGCGGCGAAGGCCGCCGACGCGCCGTCCTGGACCGCGAGCAGGCGACGCACCCCCTCCGCGTACAAGGCCTGCGCGCCAACCAATTGGGGCGCGGCCCTGATCAGACGGGGTGCCCGGACCGGACGGTCGCGGGTGTCGCCGGCGAGCAGCTGCCCGATGGCGGCCGCCTGGGCTCGGATTTCGGGGATCGCGGTGGTCTCCCACTCCTCGCCCTGGCGGATCGAGCCCAGGCACACGATGCCCGGGACCGTCGCCCCGGCCCCGTCGATGAGGTGGCCGTCGGGGTCGAGGCGCACTCCGACGCCGGACGGGTGCGGCGACGCGACGTTGGTGCCCAACAGGTTCGCCCAGAGCGGGGAGCGTTGCAGGGAGCGCCGATCCCACGCCGCGCCCGTGGCGACGACGACTGCGTCACCGCGGCGGCGCACCGAACGCCAACTTGTCGTCACGACCAGTTCAACGCCGTCGCCGCGCAGCGAGACGTCGGCGACGTCGCCCGCGTCGATGATCAGTTGGCCGTTGTTGATCGCGGCGTAGATCGCGGCGGCGATCGTGGGCGGCATGCGATGGCGCAGGACCTCCCAACCGCGCAAGTCCTCACGCAGGAACCGGCGTTGGTCCTCCCACCCCAACGATCGCCACAGCCGCACTGTGCGCGGCCGCACCGCGTCGACCACTTGTCGCCAGTCGCAACCGGTTTCGCGCGCGTGCGCGAGATCCGCGCCAAGCGCGGCGCGCAACTCGTCGAGCGAGACCTCGGCGCCGAGCGCGTCGAGGTTCGGCACTTCCGTCGGCGGCCCGGTGTCGCGGAATCGCCGCGGGAGCGCCCCGTGACGCGACAGCAACGTGACGGCGGCGCCGCGCGCGATGAGGTGCAGCGCGACGTCGACGGCCGTGAGTCCCGACCCGACCACCAAGACGCTCGCGGGACGGCGCGCACCGAGGGCGGCGAGCGCGCCGGGCGCCCACGGATCCACCACGACCCTGCCGTCGGCGGCCGAGTCCGCGCCCAAGGCCAACACCGGGGCGAAGGCACGTTCCAGCGACTCGGGCATGCCGCCCGCGGGCCGCCCGGTCGCGAGCACGACGGCATCGGCGGGCAGCGAACGCCCGTCGTTCAGCTTGACGTGCGTGGGCGCGCCCGGCTCCAACCCGACGACCTCGGCGATCTCGATCCGCACGTCGGCGGTCGCGAGCTGTTCTCGCAGGTAGCGGCCGTACGCGAGGCGCGGCGCGAAGCCCTCGACCGGCGTGACGGCCCGCTCGTCGAGCCAGCGGCAAAAGTGATCGGGATCGTCCGGCCAGGCGGACATGCGCTGGGCGGGCACGTTCAACAAGTGGGTCGGGTCGTCGGTGCCGTACGCCGCACCGGTGCCGGGACGGCCCGACGCGTCGATCAGCGTGATCTGCGCGTCGGGTTTACTGCGGCGCAGCTGAACCGCGGCGAGCACACCGGCGGCGCCCCCACCCACGATCGCGACACGCATCATGGCGGAATGCTATATCGGCCGTCACCGGTTAATCGCGGTTCGGACGGAGTCGCTCCAGCGCACCGCTGGGGTCGTAGTACAACTCCTGGCGGGCTATCCGGCCGTCGCGGTAGCGGTAGCGGACCGCGTACGTCGAGCGCAGCCGTTCGTCGCCCACGGTCCAGTCGAACCGCACCAACACAAACGCGGCGTCCGCGCCGGGCGTGATGGCGTAATCGATTGCCTCGTAATGGATTTCCGCGCAGTCGCGAATGGTGAGCCCGATGAACTCGAGCGTGCGCTCGACGCCGTCGATTCGTTCGGGCCAGTCGAAGAGGCGCACCGTCGGGCTCACGTACACCACGTCGGGCTGGTAGAGGTCCCGCGCCGACGACAGATCGTGGGCGGCGAACGCCCGCGCGAAGCGAGCCTCCTGCGCGACGAGCGCGTCCTCCGAGATGCCGGGCGTCATCTGATCACTCCTAACCCGTGCACGGTCGCGCCCGCGGAATTTCGCGCGGTGATCGAAAATGCTTGCGCCATGCGGATTCCGACGTTCGGCGTGCCGATGTTGACCCGGGTCACCGGGCCCTGTTGCTCATCCGCGACCGCTTTTCCCACACAGCACACCTACCACCGGCGGTTGCGCGCGTAAAGCCTTTGGTGGCCAAGCCAATCGCGCGTACCGTGACCGCATGCCAACCAACCGCACAATCGTGTCGTCCGGCTCCGAGTTCGAGTCGGCGGTCGGGTATTCGCGCGCGGTGCGCGTCGGGCCGCACGTGGCGGTGGCCGGAACGACCGGCACCGGACCGGCCGGTGACGTCGCCGCCCAGGCCCGAGACGCTCTGCGGCGCATCGAGATTGCGCTGGGGCAGGCGGGCGCCGCGCTCACCGACGTGGTGCGCACCCGCGTCTACCTGACCGACATTTCGCGCTGGCGTGAGGTCGCGTCGGTGCACGCACAGGTCTTCGGCGAGATCCGTCCGGTGGCGACCATGGTCGAGGTTTCGGCGCTGATCGCGCCCGAGCTGCTGGTGGAGATCGAGGCCGACGCCTACGTCGAACCGGCAGGCCGCGCGACCGGCGCGAAGGTGCCGTCGGGCCCGGGCGGATAGGCGGTGACCGCGATCACAGCCCCGACCGGCAGTGGCCCGTACAGATGCGGGAACAGCATGGACTCCGGATCCGTCGCCACCCCGGGCTCCCAGCGCACCGGCGAGCCCAGCCGGGCCGGGTCGATCTGCAGCAGGACCAGGTCGTCGCGGCCGCGGTAGAGCCGGTTGGCCGGCAGATGCACCTGCTCGGGCACCGACAGATGGACGAACACCGACCCGTCCGGGCCCGGCGCGTCGGGCGAAATCCCCCCTCGATCGCGGGCGCGGGACCACTCCTCGCGGCCGCACAGGTGCACCAGGACGCCGGCGGGGACGGTCACAGTCGGTCAGCTTAAAACCCGTGAGAAACGACACACCCGACAACGATCGGGGAACAAGGCGAAAACGCCACACGTCTGAGACAGTGAATGAACGAGAACGGAGAAGCCATGCACGCAACTCTGACCAGTCCCGAGCTCACCAGAGCGGACCGCTGCGACCGCTGCGGTGCCGCTGCTCGAGTCCGCGCCAAGCTGCCTTCCGGACTTGAGCTTCTCTTCTGCCAGCACCACGCGAACCAGCACCAGTCGAAGCTGACCGAGCAGGACGCCGTGCTGGAGGTCAGCGAAAGCTAGTCCAGCCGAACTCACCCCTGGGCAATGTGGGCTGCGCGGGCGGTCATCGGTAATGCTGGACCGGTATGAGCGTCCAAGCCGCACGGCCGTCCCGCCACCATGTCTGGCAAATCAGCCTTAGAGCCCTGGCCAAAAGCTGGGACGACTCCATTTTCTCCGAGTCGGCCCAGGCGGGATTCTGGTCGGCGCTTTCCACACCGCCCCTGCTGTTGGGAATGCTCGGCAGCCTGGCCTACGTCGCGCCGCTGTTCGGGAAGGACACGCTGTCCGCGATCGAGAAAAGCATTATCTCCACCGCGCACAGCTTCTTCTCGCCGAGCGTCGTCAACGAGATCATCGAGCCCACCATCCGCGACATCACCGCCAACGCGCGCGGCGAGGTGGTGTCGCTCGGTTTCTTGATCTCGCTGTGGGCCGGATCGTCGGCGATCTCGTCGTTCGTCGACGCCGTGGTGGAGGCCCACGACCAGACCCCGCTGCGACACCCGGTGCGGCAGCGTTTCTTCTCGCTGTTCCTCTACATGGTGATGCTGGTGTTCGCGGTCGTGGCCGCGCCGGTGATGGTGGTGGGACCGCGCAAGGTCAGCGAACACATCCCGGTCGGCCTGTCCAACGTCCTGCGCTACGGCTACTACCCGGCGCTGATCCTGGGCCTGATGATCGGGATCATGCTGCTGTACCGGGTGGCGCTGCCGGTGCCGCTGCCGAGTCATCGGCTGGTGCTGGGCGCCATCCTGGCCACGGCGGTGTTCCTGATCGCGACGCTGGGCCTGCGCTTTTACCTGAGGTGGATCACCAGCACCGGCTACACGTACGGCGCGCTGTCGACGCCGATCGCGTTTCTGCTGTTCGCGTTCTTCGGCGGTTTCGCGATCATGCTCGGGGCCGAGCTCAACGCCGCCATCCAGGAGGAGTTCCCCGCGCCGAGGACCCATGCCCATCGGCTGCGCAACTGGCTGCTGACCCGCCGGCCCGGACCGAAGCGGATTGCGGATTTGCCCGCGGCGCGGGTAACGCCGCCCGACGTGGCGACGGCCGAGCCGCCGGCCTGATCAGTCCTTCTTGAGGTGCTCGTAGATCCGCTTGCACTCCGGGCAGACCGGGGAGCCGGGCTTGGCCGCCCGCGTGACGGGAAACACCTCGCCGCACAGGGCCACCACGTGGTTGCCCATGACCGCGCTCTCGGCGATCTTGTCCTTCTTGACGTAGTGGAAGTACTTCGGGGTATCGCTGCCGGTCCCGTCGTCGACGCGTTCGTCGGTCTCGGTGCGTTCGATCGTCTGGGTCTGCATGCCTCACATTGTGCCCCCTGACTCGCCGGTACCGGAATCGGTTGGTTGTGGGACAGTGGACATATGAAGCGCGGCGAAGAGCCAGGGTTCGACGGCTTCGACGACACCAGCCGCCCCGTCTTGATCACCTCGGCCGCACCCTCGTACGAGGAGGAGCATCGCGCCCGGGTGCGGAAATACCTGACCCTGATGGCGTTTCGGATTCCGGCGCTCATCCTGGCCGCGGTCGCGTACGGTGCCTGGCACAACGGATTGATCTCGCTGCTCATCGTGGCGGCCTCGGTGCCGTTGCCGTGGATGGCGGTGCTGATCGCCAACGACCGGCCGCCGCGCCGCAAGGATGAGCCCAGGCGGTTCGAGCAGGAGCGGCGGCGCACTCCCCTGTTCCCGACGGCGGAGCACCCCGCGCTCGAGCCGCGGCGACCGCGCCGCGACGGTTCCGGCTAAGCGTCCGCGCGGCGCACTTCTCAGGACATTCTCAGGTCGTCGGCACATCTGTGCACGTCAAGGCGTGTGAGATCGCAACTTGGCGGGAACTCCCAGGGCGGATCCATCGTTGGACTTCTTGACAGTGCAAAGCCGAACGGGAGGTCGCTATGGCGAACGCCAGCACAAGCAGGATCGACGGCGATCTGGATGCTCAAAGCCCCGCAGCGGACCTGGTGCGCGTGTATCTCAATGGCATCGGTAAGACGGCGCTGCTGAACGCGGCGGGCGAGGTCGAGCTGGCCAAGCGAATCGAGGCCGGCCTGTACGCCGAGCATCTGCTGGAGACTCGTAAGCGCCTTGGCGAGAACCGCAAACGGGACCTGGAGGCCGTCGCGCGCGATGGCCAGGCGGCGCGCCGCCACCTGCTGGAAGCGAACCTGCGCCTGGTGGTTTCGCTGGCCAAGCGCTACACGGGTCGGGGGATGCCGCTGCTGGACCTCATCCAGGAGGGCAACCTGGGTCTGATCCGCGCAATGGAGAAGTTCGACTACACAAAGGGATTCAAGTTCTCCACCTACGCCACCTGGTGGATCCGCCAGGCCATCACCCGCGGCATGGCCGACCAGAGCCGCACCATCCGGCTGCCGGTCCACCTCGTCGAGCAGGTCAACAAGCTGGCGCGGATCAAGCGGGAGATGCACCAGAACCTGGGACGTGAGGCCACCGACGAGGAGCTCGCCGCCGAATCCGGCATCCCGGTCGAGAAGATCAACGACCTGCTCGAGCACAGCCGCGACCCGGTGAGCCTGGACATGCCCGTCGGCTCCGAGGAAGAGGCCCCGCTGGGCGACTTCATCGAGGACGCCGAGGCGATGTCCGCGGAGAACGCGGTGATCGCCGAGCTGCTGCACACCGACATCCGCAGTGTGCTGGCCACTCTCGACGAGCGCGAGCACCAGGTCATCCGGCTGCGCTTCGGCCTGGATGACGGCCAGCCGCGCACGCTGGATCAGATCGGCAAGCTGTTCGGGCTGTCCCGCGAGCGGGTCCGCCAGATCGAGCGTGACGTGATGTCCAAGCTGCGCAACGGCGAGCGCGCCGATCGGCTTCGGTCGTACGCCAGCTGATACCCCCAGAGCTAATAGCAAGTCGGTATGCCCGTCGCGGGAGCGGCGGGCATACTGCTTGCCGGGGACATCCGCAAGAGGCGTTGGACCCATTCGTGCAGCTGGCCAAGTAGACTCAGCGTCAATGGAGGGTGCTGGATGAACGAGCTGGTTGATACCACCGAGATGTACCTGCGGACCATCTACGACCTGGAGGAAGAGGGCGTGACGCCGCTGCGCGCCCGGATCGCCGAACGCCTCGAACAAAGCGGTCCGACCGTCAGCCAGACCGTGTCCCGCATGGAGCGCGACGGATTGCTCCACGTCGCCGGCGACCGCCACCTGGAACTCACCGACAAGGGCCGGGCGCTGGCCATCGCCGTGATGCGCAAGCACCGCCTCGCCGAACGATTGCTCGTCGACGTCATCGGCGTCCCCTGGGAAGAGGTGCACGCCGAGGCGTGCCGCTGGGAGCACGTGATGAGCGAGGAGGTCGAACGGCGGCTCGTGAAGGTGCTCAACAACCCGACCACCTCCCCGTTCGGCAACCCGATTCCGGGCCTGCTGGACCTGGGCGTGGGACCCGACTCCGGCGCCGACGGGGTCAGTCTCGTCCGGTTGACCGAGCTGCCCGCCGGATCGCCGGTGGCGGTGGTCGTCCGGCAACTCACCGAACACGTCCAGGGCGACATCGATCTGATCACCCGCCTCAAGGACGCCGGCGTGGTTCCCAACGCACGCGTCACCGTCGAGACCAGCCCGTCCGGCGGCGGGGTCACCATCCTCATCCCGGGCCACGAGAACGTCACCCTGCCGCACGAGATGGCGCACGCCGTCAAAGTCGAGAAGGTCTGAGCGCCTAGCCCGATGGTGGTGACCCGCCACTAGCCCGCCCGGCGCCCGAACGCCCGTCGCGGCGGCAGCCGCACGCCCAGCTGCTTGGCCAGCCGGTAGCCGGTGGCCGCCAGGTCCCGGATGTCGCTCGGCTTCATCCCGGACTGCAACGCCTGATCCAGCATGCCCGCCATCCGGTGGCCGGGGTCGCAACGCAGCGCGGCCTCCAGCGACACACCGGCGAGCGGGCCGTCGCCGCGGACGTACGCGCTGAACGCGAGCAGCACCAGCGCCTCGACGCGCCAGGGCGGCGGCAGGCAGCGGGCCAGCAGCGCCCACAGCGACTCGGCCTCGTCCGCCCGCTCGCCGACCGCCAGGGCATACAGCGTGTCGCGCACCTGCACATCGCTCAGCGCGCAGCCCAACGCCGCGAGCTGGGCGCGCGACGGCATCTCGCCGGCGGCGACGCGCCGCGCGACCGCCATGGCGCGGCGCACGTCACGGCGGGCACAGGCCACGGGATCGTCGCGCTGCGCCGCCTCCCGCTTGGCCGCCTGTCGCCGGACCGCGTCGGCCAACCCGGCGCTGCGCGCCGCGTCGGGCGCGATGACGGCCTGCAGGTCGGCGCGCCGGGCGTAGAGTCGCCGGCCGTCCAGCACCGCCGCCGCGGCCAACGGCGACGCGGAGGGGTCGTCGACCGGGCCGCCGGCGCCGCAGCCGTCCACGCATTGCCAGCGCCCGCCCCGGGCCACCCGATCCACCACGTGCGCGGCATACAGTTGAATCCCCCGCTGCGCCAACGCCTCTGCGAGCTCCCCGCACAACAGCCGGTATTCCTCGTTGCAGCTCGGACAATGCGCGCCGTCCGCGTCGACGATCACCGCGATCGCCGCCTCCGGCCGCGCCGCGCCGGCGACCTCGGCCAGGTGCCCGACGCGCTCGACGAGATGCTGAGAGAGATCGACCCGCATCACCGATCCCAGTTCGCCCTGTTCCAGGGACACCAGGACCAATGAATTCTCCGGAACGAAGCCGAGAACGGCCGGTAGCGCGGCGATCAGCGCTCCGGGGCGATTGAGCTTGAAATCAGGTTGATGCGTCGTCATGGGCACCAACGCTGACCGCCGGCACCGTCACAGCGTGCCCGCGCAACGGGATCGCGCCGCTCGTCTGTGGAGAAAGTCTGGACTGTGGGCCTTATCGTCTATGCCATGGGTTCGATGCAGGAGTACGACATCGTCGTCATCGGTTCGGGACCGGGCGGCCAGAAGGCCGCCATCGCCTCGGCCAAGCTAGGCAAATCGGTCGCCATCATCGAACGCGGCCGAATGCTTGGCGGTGTCTGCGTCAACACGGGCACGATCCCGTCAAAGACGTTGCGCGAGGCGGTGCTTTACCTCACCGGGATGAACCAGCGCGAGCTCTACGGGGCCAGCTACCGCGTCAAGGACCGGATCACCCCGGCCGACCTGCTGGCGCGCACGCAGCACGTGATCGGCAAGGAAGTCGACGTGGTGCGCAACCAGTTGATGCGCAACCGGATCGACCTGCTGGTCGGTCACGGCCGCTTCGTCGACCCGCACACCGTCGTCGTGGAGGACCCGGGCCGCCGCGAGATGACCACTGTCAGCGGCGAATACATCGTCATCGCCACCGGCACCCGGCCGGCGCGGCCGTCCGGCGTCGAGTTCGACGAGGACCGGGTGCTCGACTCCGACGGGATCCTCGATCTCAAGACGCTGCCGGGCTCGATGGTCGTCGTCGGCGCCGGCGTGATCGGCATCGAGTACGCGTCCATGTTCGCCGCCCTGGGCACCAAGGTCACGGTCGTCGAAAAGCGCGACGACATGCTGGACTTCTGCGACCCCGAGGTGGTCGAGGCGCTCAAATTCCACCTGCGCGACCTGGCGGTGACGTTCCGGTTCGGCGAGGAGGTCACCGCCGTCGACGTCGGGGCCGCGGGCACGGTCACCACGCTGGCCAGCGGCAAGCAGATTCCCGCCGAGACCGTCATGTACTCCGCCGGGCGCCAGGGCCAGACCGATCACCTGGACCTGCAAAACGCGGGCCTCGAGGTCGAGGGGCGGGGCCGGATCTGGGTCGACGACAAGTTCCGGACCAAGGTCGAGCACATCTACGCCGTGGGCGACGTCATCGGATTCCCCGCCCTGGCCGCGACCTCGATGGAACAGGGCCGGCTGGCCGCCTACCACGCGTTCGGGGAAGCCTGCGACGGCATCACCGACCTGCAGCCCATCGGCATCTACTCGATCCCCGAGATCTCCTACGTCGGGGCCACCGAGGTGGAGCTGACCAAGAACTCGATCCCCTACGAGGTGGGGGTGGCGCGGTACAAGGAGCTGGCCCGCGGCCAGATCGCCGGCGACTCGTACGGCATGCTCAAGCTGCTGGTGTCGACCGACGACCGCAAGCTGCTCGGGGTGCACATCTTCGGCACCAGCGCCACCGAGATGGTGCACATCGGGCAGGCCGTGATGGGCTGCGGCGGAACGGTCGACTACCTGGTCGACGCGGTGTTCAACTATCCGACGTTCTCGGAGGCCTACAAGGTGGCCGCGCTGGACGTGACCAACAAGATGCGCGCGCTGTCCCAGTTCCGCCGCTGATCTAACAGCTGTCGTCGAGGTCGCCCGGCACCCGGTCGCCGGGGCCGCCGGCCTCGGCGCGGGCCAGCAATTGCGCGGTTTGGGCGTCGAACGGCGCCGAGTACGACACGTTCGCCGCGCACCCGCCGCGCTCGAAACCGCCGATCAGGCCGGTGAGCGTGGTGCCGCTCACCCACGGCGCGCCGCTGGTGCCGTCCACCAGCCCCTCGCACGCCAGCGACGGAAAACCGGTGTCGTTGAGCGACGTGCTGGCCTGGCAGCCGATCGGCGAGCCGCCCACCCCGGCCGCGTACCCGAGCACGGTGACACGGCTACCGGGAGGCGGCGCGACGCCCAGCGTCAGCGCCAGCCCGACGTACGACTCGACCGAGGCGCCGGCGTTGTTGCTGACCCGCGCGATCGCGTAGTCCGCGTGCGGATCCTTGCCGGCGATCCAGCGCGGGTCGAGGTAGACGGCGTCGGCCTTCCACACATCGGTGGGAGCGGGCGCGCCGTCACCGGCGAGGCCGGGAACGAAGGTCATCTTGGCGGCACCGGCCAGGCAGTGCGCCGCGGTGATCATCAGATTGCCGGTGGCCGAATGGATGACGGAACCCGTGCAGACGTGCAGGGGGCCGTCGTTGATGAAGATCGCGCCGACCCGCCGGTCCGGGTCCACCGGACCCGCGACCGCCTTCTGCTGGGGCTGGCTGAGCCGCTGGACCAGCGGCCCGGTGGCCACGGGAACGGACACGACCGGGCGCGCCGCAGGCTCGGCCGGCCGGGTGCACGACGTCAACAACGTCAGCAGGCCGACCCCCGAGCACAGCAACAGCGTCCGTATGCGCATTTCGTGTCCATCATGCCTGACCACGGGGTGTCGAGCAGACCACATCCCTTCCCCGCGCGCCGCCGTGTTTGCCGGCCGACATGCGGATCCGGTTCGCGGGTTGGCGAGTTCCGGGGTGAAGACTGCAGGGTGTTAGCTGTTGCATTGTTGGTGCCCGCCGATTCGGGGGACACTGGTCAGGGCATGCTGGAAAAGCCCCCGAAAGGAGGAACCCGATGGCCCACGATCAAAACCACGGCGACAAGTACGACCAGCCTGGACAGTCCGGCATGTACGAGCTGGAATTCCCGGCGCCCCAGTTGTCGGCGGCCGACGGCCGTGGCCCGGTTTTGGTGCACGCCTTGGAGGGTTTCTCCGACGCCGGCCACGCGATACGGCTGGCCGCCACCCACCTGAAGGCCGCGCTGGACACCGAGCTGGTCGCGTCGTTCGCGATCGACGAATTGCTGGATTACCGCTCGCGGCGGCCGCTGATGACGTTCAAGACCGATCACTTCACCAACTACGACGACCCGGAGCTGAGCCTGTACGCCCTGCGCGACAGCGTCGGCACCCCGTTTCTGCTGCTGGCCGGCATGGAACCGGACCTGAAGTGGGAGCGTTTCATCACCGCGGTGCGCCTGCTGGCCGACCGGCTGGGCGTGCGGCGCACGATCGGCCTGGGCACCGTCCCGATGGCGGTCCCGCACACGCGGCCGATCACGATGACGGCGCATTCCAACGACAAGGAACTGATCGCCGATTTCCAGCCGTGGATCTCGGAGATCCAGGTCCCCGGCAGCGCGTCCAACCTGCTGGAATATCGGATGGCCCAACACGGGCACGAGGTCGTCGGCTTCACCGTGCACGTCCCGCACTACCTGACGCAGACCGACTATCCGGCCGCCGCGCAGGCGCTGCTCGAGCAGGTGGCCAAGAGCGGATCGCTGGAGCTTCCGCTGTCGGCGCTGACCGAGGCCGCGGCGGAGATTCGCGCCAAGATCGACGAGCAGGTGCAGGCGAGCGCGGAGGTGGCTCAAGTGGTGGCCGCGCTCGAGCGCCAGTACGATGCGTTCATCGACGCTCAGGAGAACAGATCGTTACTAACCCACGACGAGGATCTCCCCAGCGGCGACGAGCTTGGCGCAGAGTTCGAGCGATTCCTTGCCCAGCAGGCGGAGAAGAAGAACGACGACGACCAGGCGTGAGGTTTCGAAACGCCCATAGCCCGGGCCGACACCAAGGTTGGCGGAGATGACCGAGCGGAAGCGCAAGAGCAACCTTCGCCCAGTGCGTGAAGTCACCGCGCCCACGCTCGAGTTCCGCACCATCCACGGCTACCAGCGGGCCTACCGGATCGCCGGTTCCGGGCCGGCGATCTTGCTGCTCCACGGCATCGGCGACAACTCCACCACCTGGAACACGGTGCAGGCCAAGCTCGCACAGCGATTCACGGTCATCGCCCCCGACCTGCTGGGCCACGGCAAATCCGACAAACCGCGCGCCGACTACTCGGCGGCCGCCTACGCGAACGGGATGCGCGACCTGCTGTCCGTGCTCGACATCGAGCGGGTGACGATCATCGGCCATTCGCTGGGCGGCGGGGTGGCCATGCAATTCGCCTACCAGTTCCCGCATTTGGTCGACCGGCTGATCCTGGTCGCCGCGGGCGGCGTCACCAAGGATGTCAACGTCGTCTTCCGGCTGGCGTCGTTGCCGATGGGCAGCGAGGCGCTGGCGCTGTTGCGGTTGCCCCTGGTGCTACCGGCGGTTCAGCTGGCGGGGAAGCTGGCGGGGCTGGCGATCGGGTCGACCGCGCTGGGCCACGACCTGCCCAACGTGCTGCGCATCCTCGACGACCTGCCGGAGCCGACGGCCTCGGCGGCGTTCAGCCGCACCCTGCGGGCGGTGGTGGACTGGCGCGGGCAGATCGTGACGATGCTGGATCGATGTTATTTGACCGAGGCCATCCCCGTGCAGATCGTCTGGGGCACCAAGGATGTGGTGGTCCCAGTCCGGCACGCCTGGATGGCGCACGCGGCGATGCCCGGCTCCCGGCTCGAGATTTTCGAAGGCTCGGGCCACTTTCCGTTCCACGACGACCCGGCGCGCTTCATCGATGTCGTCGAGCGCTTCATCGACACCACCGAGCCCTCCCAATACGACCAGGGCGCCCTTCGCCAGTTGCTCCGCACCGGGGGCGGCGCGAACACGGTCACCGGCCCGGCCGACACCCGCGTCGCCGTCCTGAACGCCATGGGCTCCGACGAACGCAGCGCCACCTGATAATCCCTTTGACCCGGGCCGTACAGTCGGGACATGGGCATCGACGTGACGGTGTTGCGCGTCTTCACCGACTCGGACGGGAATTTCGGTAACCGGCTCGGTGTGGTCTTGGAACGCTCGGGCGCTCGGGTGGCACCGGCGGACCGGCAGCGGCTGGCGACCCAATTGGGCTACGCCGAAACGGTATTCATCGATCTCCCGGCCGCCGGCTCGGCCACCGCGCACATGCGGATCTTCACGCCGCGCGCCGAGCTGCCGTTCGCCGGGCACCCGACCGTCGGCGCGGCGTGGTGGCTACACGACAACGGTTGGCCGATCAAGACGCTGCAGGTGCCGGCGGGGCTCGTGCAGGTGAGCTACCGGGACGACGTGATCGGCGTCAGCGCCCGCTCGGAATGGGCGCCGGAAGTGGCGATCCACGAATTCGATTCGGCCGACGACGTTCTCGCCGCCGACCCCGCGGATTTTCCGGACGACGCCGCGCACTACCTGTGGGCGTGGGTCGATCAAGCCGCCGGGGCTTTGCGCACGCGCGGGTTCTTCGCGAACCTCGGCGTGCCGGAGGACGAGGCGACCGGCTCGGCGGCGATGCGGCTCACCGACTACCTCAGCCGCGACCTGCGCATCACCCAGGGCAAGGGCTCGGTCATCGAAACCGCGTGGAACGCGGAGGGCTGGGTCGGGGTGGCCGGGCGCGTCGTCAACGACGGCGTCCGACAGGTCGATTGAGTTCAGGGCTGGCGGTGCAGCACGGCCACCAGGTGGTCCTGCAGGGGTTGTCCCACGCCACCCATGCGCAGCGTGTAGGACAGCTCGTCGCCGTCGATGCGCAGCGAACGGCCAAGGGCGGTCACTTCTTTGGCGCTCGGGGCCAGCCCGATCGCGGTGCTGGACAGCTCCACGTCGATGCGGCCGCCGGTCAGCGTGTACGTGCCGGTCTCGATCTCGGTGATGCCGTTCGGGTGGGCGACGATCAGCTCGACGGCGCCCGGGCGGGGCACGCGGAAATATCCCGTTTCGCCGTGCAAGGGCCTGCCGTCGGCCACCGCCTTGGTCTTTTGCGAGTAGGTCAGGAACGGCTTGCCGACGTGGGCGAACACGACTTCCTCGACATACTCGAACGGCTGGATGGTCGGGTAGAAGCCTGAGCCGCGGCCGGCCCAGGTCCCCAGCAGCGGTGCCAGCGCCTCCAGATCGGGATGCAAGTCAGGCGGCATGACCGCTAGCCTAGCGAGTGGCCGGCTCCGGATCCGTCGGCGCGTTGCGGTGCGCGCGCAGCGCCTCGATCTCGCGCTCGAAGTCCTCGGCGGACGAAAACGACCGGTACACCGAGGCGAACCGCAGGTAAGCCACCTCGTCGAGGTCGCGCAGCGGGCCGAGGATGGCCAGGCCGACCTCGTGGCTGGGCACCTCCGGCGACCCGGCGGCGCGCACCGTGTCTTCGACTTGCTGGGCAAGCAGATTCAGCGCGTCGTCGTCGACCTGGCGGCCCTGGCAGGCCCGCCGAACGCCGCTGACCACCTTCTCCCTACTGAAGGGCTCAGTGACGCCGCTGCGTTTGACCACGGCCAACACCGCCGTCTCGACGGTGGTGAAGCGCCGCCCGCACTCGGGGCACGACCGGCGGCGCCGGATCGCCTGGCCCTCATCGGTTTCCCGCGAGTCGATCACCCGGGAATCCGGATGGCGGCAGAACGGACAGTGCATGACCGCTCCTTCGCCGTGCTCACCTGCGGGCCCGCAGAACACTCCGAGCGTACCCGCTTCGCGGGCTCAGCCGACCGGTGCGATCAGCGTCTGGCCCGCGGCCAGCGCGGGCGAGTTCAGGTCGTTGAGCTCGCGGATGCGATCGGCGACCTGGCGGGCCGGCGCGTCGGGCGCCACCCGGTGAGCGACGTCCTGCAGCGACTCGCCGGGCTCAACCCGCACGACGGCCAACCGATCGGGCACCGCGGCGGCCGATCCCGGCGAGTCGCCGTTGACCGCCTGCCCGAAGTTGGCGACCAGGCCCAGCCACAGCGTGATGACCCCGGCGACCAGCGCCAGCCCCAGCGTCGTCGCCAACGTGACGGGACGCCGGCGGTGCGGGGCGACCGACATCGCGACGCCGGTGCCGTGGTAGCGCAGCGGCGCGCCCGCCGGCCTCGCCGGGCCGGGGCGGCGGGAACGGGTCAGGCCGTCCCGGCCGGGACGAAGCGCCGGCACCGGTCCGTTGACCGGGCGCCGAACGCTGCTGGTACGCGGCGAGACGGTGTAGGTGATTGTCATCTTGCGTTCCTCCGGTCAGGTTGTTCTCGCTCGTGTGTTCGACTATATCGCTCGTGTGTTCGATATCCGAACATTTGAGCGAAGCGTGTCGAGCAAGCAAAACGCTAGACCGCACCACCGACAAATTCGGATGCGCGACCTCTGACATGCAGCACAGGTACCCATTCCTCGCGAAAGTTACACGCATGTGATTCAGCAGCTATAGGGTCTTGACGCCCCTGCCCTAAGGGTCTTTCGACCCCCGGCGACACGCCAGTCGAACACATGTTTGATTCTTGGCCGCCCTCCCGCTACATTCGGTGCATGAGCGACAGCAACGACACTCCCTCGATCGGCTCATCCGTTGATTCATCGCTGACCGAACGGCAGCGCACCATCCTGAACGTCATCCGCGAGTCGGTCACCAGCCGCGGCTACCCGCCGAGCATCAGGGAAATCGGCGACGCCGTCGGCCTGACGTCGACGTCGTCGGTGGCCCACCAGCTGCGCACCCTGGAGCGCAAGGGCTACCTGCGCCGCGACCCGAACCGGCCGCGGGCCGTGGACGTGCGCGGCAGCGAGGAGACCACCGAGGCGGCGCCCGTCACCGACGTCGCCGGTTCGGACGCGTTGCCCGAACCCAGTTACGTCCCGGTGCTTGGGCGCATCGCGGCCGGTGGGCCGATCCTCGCCGAGGAGGCCGTCGAGGACGTCTTCCCGCTGCCCCGTGAGCTGGTCGGCGAGGGCACGCTGTTCCTGCTCAAGGTGGTGGGCGACTCGATGGTCGAGGCCGCGATCTGCGACGGCGACTGGGTGGTGGTGCGCCAGCAGCACGTCGCCGACAACGGTGACATCGTCGCCGCCATGATCGACGGCGAGGCCACCGTGAAGACGTTCAAGCGCGCGGGCGGTCAGGTGTGGCTGATGCCGCACAACCCGGCGTTCGATCCGATACCGGGCAACGACGCGACCGTGCTCGGCAAGGTCGTCACGGTGATCCGCAAGGTCTAGCGACCTGCTCAGTCGGCCTTGATGAAGCCGTTGGTCTGCGCGACTTCCTCACTGGCCAACCAGATTTCGGCCAGCGTGTCGTGGTAGAGCGCGCTGCCCGGGGTGTAATACAGCCCGGAACGGGCGCTGGCCTTGATCGGGTAACCGTCCGGCGCCTGGTAAGGATCGTCCAGCGGCAGGTGGATCGTCGGGCGGCCGCCGACGACGGGCGCGGCTGGCGCCCCTACGGCCGCGTCGGGGGCCGATTCCGGCGGCTCCTCCTCGTCCGTCTCCGCGTGGTGGCGCCCGGCTCGGGCGCCCGCGCCGGCGGCTAGCGCCTCCGCGGCCGCCGCGGCGTCGGCGGCGTCGACATCCTCGGGTTCGGCCTCCAGGTAGTCGGTGTCCGGTTCCCCGGCGACCGGCACGTCGCCGATGTACGCGGCCTCCGGAGGGGTGCGCGGAACCGCGACGTCCGGATAGCCGGGGTCGGCGTACTCGTCCTCCTCGTAGCCGGTCACGTATTCGGTGCCCGGGTAGTCGGCATCCTCACCGGCGACTTCGGGGTAACCGGCCTCCGCCTCGGGGACGTCGTCGTAGCCGGCCTCCGCCAGCCCGGCTCCCGAGACGAGCGGGATGGAATCGGTGTCCACCGCGTCGGGGTCCTCGTCCTCCTCGAAGGCCCCGGCGTCAGCCAGGCGCGTCCAGCTGACTCGCGGCGCCGGCCCGGCGTCGTCCGGCGGCTCATGCTCGGGTGACTCCGCGCCGAGCGGGGCGTAGTCGGGGGAAAGCTCGGCGTCGTCGTGGCCCCAGTGCCCGTCGGCGGGGGCCTCGTAGCCGGCGGCGACCAAGTCGCGCTCGGACTCGTAGGTTGCGGTGTCGCCGGCGCGGCGCCGACGCCGACGCCGGCGCCAGGCGAAGGCCAGCAGCACCGCCAGCAGGATCAGCACCAGCACCGGGATCGCGGCGAGCAGCCACCACCACTGCCAGGTGAACTTCTTGGCGTGCGAGGGCATCGCCACGGTGCTCGGCTGGTTCTGCCCGGACACCTGCAGGCCGGACAGCAAGGGGGCCAGGTTCGACGGGTCGGTGGCGAAGGAGTTCTTCGCCCGGTTCCAGGAGATCTTGCCGCCGGTGAACTGCTGCGAAATCACGTCGCCGTCCACCGCCTGGTCGCCGACCGGGGCGCCCAGCTTGCCGCTGGGCCCGCGCAGCTTGTCCCACGCGGCCTTCATCGCGCCGCGCACGACGAACGCGCCGTGATCGGAGGTCCAGAAGATCACCGGCCGATCGGCGGCGGCGAACGTGGCGATCCGGCTGGACGGCCCGATGCCGCCGTCGGCCTCGTTGGCGGTGGGGAAACCGAGGTCGCTGCCGGCCGGGCCGCCCAGCGACTCGTACTTGGCGAGGATGTCGGTCTCGAGTGCGTTCGCGCCGGTGGCCGGGTTGAAGAACACCTTGCCGCCGGCGAAGTTCTGGGCGACCCCGTCACCGCCGATCGGATACGACCCGCCCTGCTTGGCGCCCAGCGGGCCACCGGCCCCGCCGGCCGCGCGCCAGGCCATGTTGATGGCCGCGTTGGGATCGATGGCCACCTGCAGGCCCTTGAGCTGGTCGGCCAGCGCCGCCGGGTTGGTGGTGAACTCCTTGGACTTCCGGTTCCAGGAGATCTCGCCGCCGCTGAACTTCTGGGAGGTGACCTCACCGGCGTAGCTTTCGTCGCCGACCGGCGCCCCGAGCACGCCGCCGGAGCTGCCGAGCTTGTCCCAGGCGGCGTTCAGCGCGCCGCGCACCACGAACGCGCCGTGGTCGGACGTCCAGAAGATCACCGGCTTGTCGCTGGCGGAGAAGGTGGCCACGCGGCTGTCCGGTCCGGCCAGGCCGGGCACCTCGTTGATAGTGGGGAATCCCAGATCGCTGCCGGCGGGGCCGCCGAGCGACTCGTATTTGTCCAGGATGGGCCCGTAAACGAACTTGGCGCCGGTGTCGGTGGTGTAGAACATCTTGCCGCCGTCGAAGTCCAGCGCGAATCCGTCGCCGGCGGGGTACACGTCGCCCTTGCGGGGGCCGAGCGGTGAGGTGTCGCCGCCGGCCTTCTCCCAGGCGGCCATCATGGCGGCCTCCGCGTCGCCGATAGGAGACGCCGAAGCGGCGGGGGCCAGCAGTGCGGCCGCCGTCACCATGGTCGCCACGCCGACCAGCGCGCGCCCGATCAGCTTGCGCATTCGACCTCTCTGCCCGTTCACCAAGCCTCCCAGGCCCGTATACCTGGCCCTGCCGCACCTGCGGACCCGTGACGCACCGCGTTTTCGCCGGGCTCGCATAACTTTGCCCTTGCCGGGGAGAAATGCGAAGTCAAATTACAAAAATTGCGAAAACGGAGACCGCGCCGATGTCGAAATGATGCGAGACCATGCCCGTACCGCGACCGACCACGGCTTCCGGCGCCGGGATCGCCCGCGTGGCGATGTGTGACTACGCACTCGGTATACGAGAAACACATGTGCCGACGGTACGTGAGGCCATTAGCTGGTGGTCAATCTACCCGGCCAATAGACCAATTGAGCCATTCGTCGGGGCCAACCCGGTGCCCGCGCCTGTAGTCCTTGCGCGGCAACCGGATTGCTCAGACGCCGAGGCTGCGGCCGATGATCTCCTTCATGATCTCGGTCGTGCCGCCGTAGATCGTCTGCACCCGCGCGTCGAGATAGGCTCGGGCGACGGGATATTCGCGCATGTAGCCGTAGCCGCCGTGCAGCTGCAGGCAGCGGTCTATCAGGTGCACCTGCTTCTCGGTGGAATACCACTTGGCCATCGCGGCCTGCTCGGCCGTCAGCTTCCCGTCCAGGTGCAGGCGGACGAATTCGTCGACCATGATGCGCACCACGGTGGCCTCGGTGGCCAGCTCGGCGAGCAGGAACCGGCTGTTCTGGAAACTGCCGATGGGCTTGCCAAAGGCCTTGCGCTCCTTGGTGTATTGCAGCGTCTGCTCCAGCACGCCTTCCATCGCCGCCGCGGCCATGACCGCGATGTTGATCCGTTCCTGCGGCAGGTTCTGCATGAGGTAGATGAACCCCATGCCCTCCTCGCCGAGCAGGTTCTCGGCCGGCACCTTGACGTCGCTGAACGACAGCTCGGCGGTGTCCTGCGCGTCCAGGCCGATCTTGTCCAGGTGGCGGCCCCGTTCGAAGCCCTCCATGCCGCGCTCGACGGCCAGCAGGCTGAAACCTTGCGCGCCCTTCTCGGGATCGGTCTGGGCGACCACGATCACCAGGTCGGAGTTGATCCCGTTGGTAATGAACGTCTTTGACCCGTTCAGCACGTAGTGATCGCCCTGCTTGACCGCGCGGGTCTTGATGCCCTGCAGGTCGCTGCCCGTTCCCGGCTCGGTCATCGCGATCGCCGTGATCATCTCCCCGGTGCAGAACTTGGGCAGCCAGCGCTGCTTCTGCTCTTCGTTGGCCAGCTTCAGCAGGTACGGCGCGATGATGTCGTTGTGTAGCCCGAAGCCGATCCCGCTGTAGCGCCCGAGGGTGGTCTCCTCGGTGATGATCGTGTTGTAGCGGAAGTCGGGGTTGCCGCCGCCGCCGTATTCCTCGGGCACGGCCATCCCCAGGAAGCCCTGCTTGCCGGCCTCGAGCCACACGCCGCGGTCGACGATCTTCGCCTTCTCCCATTCGTCGTGGTAGGGCGCCACGTGGCGATCGAGGAACGCGCGATAGGACTCTCGGAACAAATCGTGCTCGGGCTCGAAAAGAGTGCGCTCGTACTTGATGGCACCGCTCATGGATGACCTCCGCTGACCTCCGATGGGACTCTGCCGCCCAAGATATACCAACCAGCCGGTTGGTCGGCGCCGGGTGCGGTCTCGGCGCGCAGGTGGCGGGCTAGTCGGCGGAGAACTCGCGCAGGCTGGCGGCCAGCGCGACGGGAACGCGGGCGCGGATGCGGGTGCCGTCGGCGTTGTGCTCCTCCTGCTGGACGCGCCCGCCGGCGTGCAGCCGGGCGACCAGGTCGCCGCGGTCGTACGGGATCACGACGTCGACGGCGGTGTCGGTGGGGGCCGCCAGTTCGGTCATCCGCCGCCGCAGGTCATCGATGCCCTCGCCGGTGTGCGCGGACACGAACACCGCCCCGGGCAGCGCGTGCCGGAGCTTGGCCAGCGTCAGGTCGCTCGCGGCGTCCACCTTGTTGACCACCAGCAGCTCGGGCGGCGTGTCGCCATGATGGTCGGCGACGACTTCCGAGATCACCTGGCGGACCGCGTTGATCTGGGCGATCGGGTTGACGTCGGACCCGTCCACCACATGCACCAGCAGGTCGGCGTCGACGACCTCCTCCAGGGTGGAGCGGAACGCCTCGACCAGCTGGGTGGGCAGGTGCCGAACGAAGCCGACGGTGTCCGTGAGCACCGCGGGCCGGCCGTCCGCCAGTTCGGCGCGCCGGGTGGTGGGTTCGAGGGTGGCGAACAGCGCGTCCTGCACCAGCACCCCGGCCCCGGTCAGCGCGTTGAGCAGGCTGGATTTGCCGGCGTTGGTGTATCCGACGATGGCGATCGACGGGACGTCGCTCGCCAGCCGGCGGCTGCGCTGGGTGTCGCGGGCCTGCTTCATGTCCTTGATCTCGCGGCGCAGCTTGCTCATCCGTTCGCGGATGCGGCGGCGGTCGGTCTCGATCTTGGTCTCACCGGGACCGCGCAGCCCCACGCCGCCGCCGCTGCCGCCGGCGCGGCCGCCGGCCTGCCGTGACATCGACTCACCCCAGCCGCGCAGCCGGGGCAGCATGTACTCCATCTGGGCCAGCGACACCTGGGCTTTGCCCTCCCGGCTGGTGGCGTGCTGGGCGAAGATGTCCAGGATCAGCGCGGTGCGATCGATGACCTTGACCTTGACGGCCTTTTCCAGCGCCGTCAGCTGCGCCGGAGACAGCTCGCCGTCGCAGATGACGGTGTCGGCGCCGGTCGCCAGGACCACCTCGCGCAGCTCGGCGGCCTTGCCGGACCCGATGTAGGTCGACGGGTCGGGCCGGTCGCGGCGCTGAATCAGGCCCTCGAGCACCTGCGAGCCGGCGGTCTCGGCCAGCGCCGCCAGCTCGGCCATGCTGGCCTGGTTGTCGGCGGCGCTGCCCTCGGTCCACACGCCGACCAACACGACGCGCTCGAGGCGCAACTGGCGGTACTCGACCTCGGAGACGTCGGCGAGTTCGGTGGACAGCCCGGCGACCCGGCGCAGCGCCGATCGGTCTTCGAGGGCGAGTTCGCCCGCACTGGGCTCGAGATCCGGCTGATCGTGAAAGGGAGTTTCTGGATTCGTCATAGGCAATTAGCAATAGTGCCCGCTAAATCGGTGCGGCGCACCTGGTTTAACGCGCCTGGGCGCGCCACCATTCCTCGCTGATCTCGCCGCGGGCCACCAGCACCGACGGGCCGCGCAAGTAGCTGGTGGCGTCGGTGACGGTGACGACGACGTCGCCGCCGGGCACCCGCACGGTGAGCGTCCCGGTGTCGTCGCCGCAGTCGGCCAGCGCGGCGACGGCGGCCGCGACCGTGCCGGTGCCGCACGAGCGGGTCTCGCCCACCCCGCGCTCGTGGACGCGCATCTGGACGAGTCCCCCGACGGGCGCGGTGAGGACCTCGACGTTGACCCCGTCGGGGAACTGGGCGCGGTCGAACTGCACCGGCGCGCCGACGTCGAGCGCGGCCAGCGCGTCGGCGTCGAGCTGCGGGTCGACGCAGGCCAGGTGCGGGTTGCCGACGTCGACCGCCAGGCCCGAGAACCGCCGGCCGCCGATGACGGCCTCGCCGGCACCGAGCCGGTTGGCCTTGCCCATGTCGACGGTCACATCGGCGTTCGTGTCGCCCGCGTGATGCAGGGTGACCGGGCGCGCGCCGGCCAGCGACCCGACGACGAACTCGTCGCGGGATTCCAGGCCGGCGGCCCGCAGGTAGTGCGCGAACACCCGTACCCCGTTGCCGCACATCTGCGCGGTCGATCCGTCGGCGTTGCGGTAGTCCATGTACCAGTCGCCGGCGGCGACGCCGTCGGGCAGGCGCTCGAGCACGTCGGCCGCCAGCGCGGCGCCCGCGGTGGTGATGCGCAGCACCCCGTCGGCGCCCAGCCCGCGGCGCCGGTCGCAGAGCGCGGCCACCCGGGCGGCGGACAGCGTCAGCCCGGCATCGAGGTCGGGCAGCAGCAGGAAGTCGTTCTGCGTGCCGTGGCCCTTGGCGAAGTACACGAAGATCAGGGTACTTGCCGCCAGGCGCGCAACGCGGCGTCGATGAGGGCTTGGCGGTCCGCGGCGTCCAGCCAATGCACCCGGTGGTCCCGGCGGAACCAGGACCGCTGCCGTCGCACGTAGCGCCGGGTGCCCACGAACGTCTGCTCGCGCGCGTCGCGCAGCTGTTCTTCTGAGCCGCCGGCGTCGAGCGCCGCCAGCACCTGCGCATAGCCCAGGGCGCGCGAGGCGGTGACCCCGTCGCGCAGGCCGTCGCCCAGCAGGCCGCGGACCTCGTCGACCAGGCCCCGCTCGAACATCGCGTCGGTGCGGCGGGCCAATCTCTCGTCCAGAAGCGTTGTTTCGCAATCTAATCCGATGATTGCGGTGTCCCAGCGCGGGGAGCCGATGCGCGGCGCCGAGGCGGCAAACGGCTGCCCGGTGAGCTCGACGACCTCCAGGGCGCGCACGGTGCGCCGGCCGTCGGTCGGCAGGATCGCCGCGGCCGCCGCCGGGTCGCGGCGGGCCAGCTCCGCGTGCAGCTCCCCCACCCCCACCTCGGCGAGCCGGCGTTCCCACCGGGCCCGCACCTCGGGATCGGTCGCAGGGAACGACCAGTCGTCGAGCAGGGATTGCAGGTAGAGCATCGAGCCGCCGACGATCACCGGGACCGCGCCCCGGGCGGCGATCGCCTCGATGTCCGCGGCGGCGTCGCGCTGATAGCGCGCGACGGTGGCCGTCTCGGTGACGTGCAGGACGTCGAGCTGATGGTGGGGAATTCCGCGGCGCTCCTCGGCGGGCAGCTTGGCGGTGCCGATGTCCATGCCGCGGTACAGCTGCATGGCGTCGGCGTTCACGATCTCGCCGCCGACCCGCTCGGCGACGTCCAAGCCCAGCTGCGACTTGCCGGTCCCGGTGGGCCCGAGGATCGCGAGCGGCCGGCTCATGGCTGCCAGAAACCGGCGAAATAGCCCACGCCGTAGGGCGCACCCCGGTAGAGCTCTTTGGCCGACCGCGGCCCCGCATCGGTGAGGCCGGCCAACACTCCGAACGCGACCCGCCCGAGGATTTGCGGCGGCAGCCCGGCCAGCGCGGCGGCGTCGCCGTTGGCCAGCGCGTCGTCCAGGGCCAGTTGCGCGGCGGCGTCCTCCGGGTGATGGCCGCCGGGGGCGGCCGGTGTCAGCGTGTTCGCGCCGTCGGCCACCACCAGGACGCCGACGGGATCGGGGTCCCGGTCGATCTCCGCGCGCAGCTGCGCGCCTCGGGCCAGCGCGGTGTCGGCGTCGTGGTCGTGGCGGTAGACGCGAACCTGCGCGGCGGCGTCGGGCCGGGCCTGGCCACGCACCCAGCCGGCCAGCAGCGCGCACGCGGGCAAGTCGGCGGGCCGGTGCGCCTGCGGGGACAGCCGCACCGGCACGTCCACACCGAAGCCGGCGAAGGTGCCGCTGGATTCGGGGCCGGCGACCTCGTCGGCCCGGCCGGTTCCGATGGCGACCCAGCGCGGTGGCAACAACGCGGCCGCGGCCAGCGCCGCCGCGGTCAGGTCGGCCACCTCGGCGGCGGCCGCTCCGGCCAGCTCGGGAACGAGCACCGGCGCAGCGGGAACGATCGCGATGGCGCTCAGCACGCCACCACACTAACGAGGTGTTATGTGACCGTCGGGCTGCTCTCCGCCGCCGGCGGCGGGGCGTCGTGCGCGGCCAGCGCCTCTTGCGCCTCGACGACGTCTCGCCCGGCCTCCGCCGCGATCGAGGCGGCCTCCCCCCGTGCCAGGGCGACCGTCGCGATGATCACCAACGCCACCGCCGACACCAGCACGAACGCGGCGGGGCCCTCGGTGTACAGCGTCTCGCCGAGCACCGTGACCCCGAGCACGCCCGCCACCACCGGCTTACACACCGTCATCGTCGGCAACGACGCCGTCAGCGCGCCCGCGCGGAAGGCGGACTGCTGAAACACCATTCCGCACAGGGCGGTTGCCAGCCACGGATAGAACTCCGGCGCGGTCAGCACCGCGCCCGGGCCCTCCTCGGCCACCTCGACGACGCCCTTGGTCAGCACCGCGAACAGCGCCAGCGAGGAACCCGCGACCACGGCCAATAGCACCGCCGCGACCGGACGCCCCCTGAAGACCCGCGCCGCCAGCACGCACGCCACCAGCGTGGGGCCCATCACCGCGGCCACGATGAGCCACGTCGACAGCGGCGCCCGCTGGTTGCCGGCCGTCGGGTCCCCGACGATGATCACCACCGCCAACGCCGCGGCCAGCACCATCGCCCAGACCCACTCCCAGCGGGTCACGCGTTGTTTGGTCAGGCGCGCGTAGATCGGCAGCGCGAACAGCAGCGCGGTCACCTGCAGCGACGTCACGAGGACCACCGACCCCCAGGCCAGCGCGCCGGCCTGCAGGCTGTAGTTGGTGATCGCCGCCAGGCCGCCGAGCCACCACCGCTTGTCGCGCAACGACATGCGGAACAGCTCGAGGTGGCCGACCTCCTCGTCGGTGATCTCGTGCGCGGATCGCTGCCGGATCACATCGCCGACCGCCGAGGCCAGCGCGGCGCACAACGCGATCAGCGCGGCGACGTCAACTTTCGTCATGGGGACCCCTCACCAGCGTTCCGCCCGAAAGCTGTATGTACACGTGCCGTTCCCTAACAGTTCAACGACCACTGTAGTGGGGCACGCCGGGGTCTCGACCCCAACGAACCCCGGCGATCCGTCGTTGCACCGCTTGGGCCGTCGCGATAACGACATCGGCTTGGGGTCACGGTACCGGTCCGGGCGCCGCCGCCAAATGACCGCAGCGCCGGTGGAATCGAACCGTTATCCCCCGCCCGAGGGGGTGGTGCGCGGGCCCGCGGCGGCACTTGGGAAGCTGGCCGACGCGGGCGATGACCGGGCGGCGCCAAAACAGTAGGCGCGCTTCGCCCGCCAAGCTGCTTGAATACTGTTGGAACCGGTCAAGAGCGTCAGGGAGCCGCCACGCGCGGCAGGCGCGCGGCACACCACCGCGCGAAGGTTGCAGAAGGGTTGGTGACGAGCGCATGACCTCCGAAGAGCCCAGCAGCAACGCCTCACCCAAGCCGGTGCCGCGCCCGGGTCCGCGTCCCGGACCCCGGCCGGTGAGCACGGGGCCGCGGCCCGCCGCGGTGGCTGCTCATCCGGCCAGCGATCCGCACCGGTTCGGGCGCGTCGACGACGACGGCACCGTCTGGCTCATCAGCGCGGCCGGCGAGCGCATCGTCGGCTCCTGGCAGGCCGGCGACCGCGAGGCCGCCTTCGCCCACTTCGGCCGGCGCTTCGACGACCTGGCCACCGAGGTCACCCTGATGGAGGAGCGGCTGGCGTCGGGCAGCGGGGACGCCCGCAAGATCAGGGCGCACGCGTCCACGCTGTCCGAGAACTTGCCGACCGCGAGCGTCCTGGGCGACGTCGACGGGCTCGCGGCCCGGTTGGCCGGCCTCGTCGAGCACGCCGACGTGACCATCGCCGAGGGCCGCTCGAAGCGCGAGGAGCACCGGGCCGCCCAGACCGCCCGCAAGGAGGCCCTGGCCGCCGAGGCCGAGGACCTGGCCGCCAACGCGACGCAGTGGAAGGCCGCCGGCGACCGGCTGCGCGCCATCCTCGACGAGTGGAAGACGATCACCGGCCTGGACCGCAAGGTCGACGACGCGCTGTGGAAGCGCTATTCGGCCGCGCGGGACACCTTCAACCGGCGGCGCGGATCCCATTTCGCCGAGCTGGACCGGGAGCGGTCGGGGGTCCGGCAGTCCAAGGAGCGGCTCTGCGAGCGCGCCGAGGAGCTGTCCGATTCGACGGACTGGACCGCTACCAGCGCCGAGTTCCGCAAGCTGCTCATCGAGTGGAAGGCGGCCGGGCGGGCGACCAGGGAAGTCGACGATGCCCTGTGGCGGCGCTTCAAGGCGGCCCAGGACTGCTTCTTCACCGCCCGCAATGCCGCGACGGCGGAAAAGGATGCCGAATTCCGCGCCAACGCCACCGCCAAGGAGGCGCTGCTGGCCGAGGCGGAGAAGATCGACACCGGCAACCTCGACGCGGCCCGGGCGGCGCTGCGGTCCATCGCCGACAAGTGGGACGCCATCGGAAAGGTGCCGCGGGAACGCTCCGCCGAGCTGGAGCGCCGCCTGCGCGCGGTGGAGAAGAAGGTGCGCGACGCCGGCGACGCGGATTGGTCCGACCCGCAGGCGCAGGCCCGCGCCGAACAGTTCCGCACCCGCGCCGAGCAATACGAACAGCAGGCCCAGAAGGCCGCGGCGGCCGGGCGGACCAAGGAGGCCGACGAGGCCAGGGCCAACGCCGAACAGTGGCGGCAGTGGGCCGACGCGGCCGCCGAGGCGCTGACGCGCCGGTCCTAGCCCGCGGGCTTCGGCGGCGTCCCGGTGTCGGGGTCGTCGGCCTTGTCGAGGGTGTCCAGCAGGGTCATCGACTGCTGCTCGGCGCCGACCCGGCGCCGCTGCTCCTCGGCGGCCAGGTGCACGATTGTGCGCGCCCAGACCAACCGGGCCCAGTGAAACGTCAACACCATCACGGTGATCCACGCGACGATCAACCCCACACCCGGGCCGGGATGCCCGGCGGTGACGGTCTGGCGCGACCAGACGGCCAACAGGCCCGCGCCGGACGCGATCGCCGAGCCCGCCAGCGCGATCCACGCCAGCGCCCAGCGCCGCGTCATCAGCGCCAGCATCGAAAAGCCCACGCCGAACACCAGCGCCAGCCAGGCGAACACGCGCGACGGCAGGGCCACCGCGGCGGCGCCGGCGCCGTGGCTGGAGAACAGCACGTCCCATCCACGCACGTGCCCGGTGTGCGGCAGGATGAACGAGCCCAGCAGCACGAAGACCAGGATCGCGACCACCAAAGTCCTTGGGCCGGGCTCGATCTCGCCGGCCACCCGGCGTTCGGCCGCCTCGATTTCCGTCCGCAGCGCGTCGATGTCGGTGTGTTCTTTCTTCATCGGGTGCATCCCAGGGGTTCGAGCGGTTCGGAGCCGGGCCCGACGGCCGGCATGCCCAGGCCGATCGTGCGCGGGCGCCGGCCGGCGGCGTGGGCGTCGCCGGCCCGGGTGCGGCGGTGGGCCAGGATGCCGTCGTCGGCGATGAGGTGGTGGGGCGCGGCCCCGGTGACTTCCGCGGTGACGATGTCGCCGGGGCGCACCGCATCGTTCGACGCGAAGTGCACCAGTCGGCCGTCGCGCGCGCGGCCGGTCATGCGCGCCGTGCGGGCGTCCTTGCGCCCTTCGCCGGTGGCGACCAGCAATTCGACGGTCTGCCCGATCAGCGCGCGGTTGCCCTCCAGTGAGATCTGCTCCTGCACCTCGACCAGCCGCTCGTAGCGTTCCTGCACAACGGCTTTCGGTAGCTGCCCGTCGAACTCGGCGGCGGGGGTGCCGGGCCGCTTGGAGTACTGGAAGGTGAACGCCGCCGCGAAGCGGGCCTGGCGCACGACGTCGAGGGTGGCGGTGAAGTCCTCTTCGGTCTCGCCGGGAAACCCGACGATCAGGTCCGTGGTGATCGCCGCGTGAGGCATGGCCGCCCGAACGCGCTCGATGATGCCCAGGTACCGATCGGCGCGGTACGACCGGCGCATCGCGCGCAGCACCCGGTCGGATCCCGACTGCAGCGGCATGTGCAGGGCCGGACACACGTTGGGTGTCTGCGCCATCGCCTCGATGACGTCGTCGGTGAACTCGGCCGGGTGCGGCGAGGTGAACCGCACGCGCTCCAGCCCGTCGATGCGCCCGCAGGCCCGCAGCAACTCGGCGAAGGCGCCGCGATCGCGGGGCAGCGTCGGGTCGGCGAAGGAAACGCCGTAGGCGTTGACGTTCTGGCCCAGCAGGGTGATTTCGAGCACGCCGTCGTCCACCAGCGATTGCACCTCGGCGAGGATGTCGGCCGGGCTGCGGTCGACCTCCTTGCCGCGCAGCGACGGCACGATGCAGAAGGTGCAGGTGTTGTTGCATCCGACGGAGATGGAAACCCAAGCGGCGTAGGCGGATTCGCGGGCGCTGGGCAGCGACGACGGGAACTGCTGCAGCGTCTCGGCGATCTCCACCTGCGCCACCTTGTTGTGGCGGGCGCGGTCGAGCAGCGTCGGCAGCGACCCGATGTTGTGCGTGCCGAAGACGACGTCCACCCAGGGCGCCTTGCGCAGCAGCGCGTCGCGGTCCTTTTGGGCCAGGCAGCCCCCGACGGCAATCTGCATGTCGGGGTTGCCGCGCTTTCGCGGCGCCAGGTGGCTGAGGTTGCCGTACAGCTTGTTGTCGGCGTTCTCCCGCACGGCGCAGGTGTTGAAGACCACCACGTCGGCGTCGGCACCGTCGGCCGCCCGCCGGTAGCCGGCGGCCTCCAGCAGGCCCGCCAGCCGCTCGGAGTCGTGGACGTTCATCTGGCAGCCGTAGGTGCGCACCTGGTAGGTGCGCGCGGGGGCCAGCGTCGACGTCACGGGGCCATGGTACGGCGACCGGGGCGTACGGAATTAACCCGCAGCTAGACGCGCCTGCGCTCCCGCTCGGCGGCCAGTTCGGCGAGCACGACCTCGCACGCCAGGTTCTGGGCGTAGCCGCGGCGGGCCAGCATCCCCACCAGCCGGCGACTCAGCCGCGCGTCGTCGTCGCGCAGCGTCTCCCGCCGCAGCTTGGCCCGCACTAGCTGCTCGGCGCGGTCCCGCTCGGCGCCGGCGTCGATCCCGCCCAGCGCGGTGCTGATCACCTCGTTGTCGACGCCCTTGGTGCGCAGCTCGGCGGCCAGGGCGCGCCTGCTCTTTCCCGCGTGGGCGTGCCGGGACTGCACCCACTGCGCAGCGAAGTCGGCGTCGTCGACCAGCCCCACCGCGGCCAGCCGGTCGAGCACGCGCTCCCGCACGTCGTCGGGGTATCCGCGTTTGGACAGCTGACCGGACAGCTCGGCGCGGGTGCGCGATCTCGTGGTGAGCAGGCGCAGGCACAACGCCCGCGCCTGCTCCTCGCGGGAGGGTTCAGAAGTCGACGGGAGCGGGGAGGACATCGCCGGAGGGGTCATCGGTCACCACCGCACCAATGCCGAGCTTTTCCTTGATCTTCTTTTCGATCTCGTTGGCGATGTCGCCGTTCTCCACCAAGAAGTTTCGGACGTTCTCCTTGCCCTGGCCGAGCTGTTCGCCCTCGTAGGTGAACCATGAACCGGACTTGCGGATGAAGCCCTGGTCCACGCCCATGTCGATCAGCGAGCCCTCCCGGCTGATGCCCCTGCCGTAGAGGATGTCGAACTCGGCCTGCTTGAACGGCGGCGCCACCTTGTTCTTGACGACCTTGACCCGGGTGCGGTTACCGACCGCGTCGGTGCCGTCCTTGAGCGTCTCGATGCGGCGCACATCCATGCGCACCGACGCGTAGAACTTCAAAGCCTTTCCGCCCGTGGTGGTTTCGGGGCTGCCGAACATCACACCGATCTTCTCGCGGAGCTGATTGATGAAGATCGCGGTGGTTCCCGAGTTGTTGAGCGCGCCGGTCATTTTCCGCAGCGCCTGGCTCATCAGCCGGGCCTGCAGGCCGACATGGCTGTCGCCCATCTCGCCTTCGAGCTCCGCGCGCGGCACCAGCGCGGCCACCGAGTCGATGACCAGGATGTCCAGCGCGCCGGAGCGGATCAGCATGTCGGCGATCTCCAGGGCCTGCTCCCCGGTGTCGGGCTGGCTGACCAGCAGCGAATCGGTGTCGACGCCGAGCTTCTTGGCGTAATCCGGGTCCAGCGCGTGCTCGGCGTCGATGAACGCCGCGACGCCGCCGGCGGCCTGGGCGTTTGCCACGGCGTGCAGTGCGACGGTGGTTTTACCCGAGGACTCCGGGCCGTAGATCTCCACCACCCGGCCCCGGGGCAGGCCGCCGATGCCCAGGGCCACGTCCAGTGCGATGGATCCGGTCGGGATGATCGAGATCGGTTGACGCGTCTCGTCGCCGAGACGCATCACCGAACCTTTGCCGTAGCTCTTCTCGATCTGGGCCATCGCCAGCTCGAGGGCCTTCTCGCGGTCGGGGGCTTGCGCCATGATGCCTCTTCCTATCGTCGGTGTGTCGGTGACCGGTATCGGTCGGTTGGCCGTGACCCTAGGCGCGGGGTCCGACAAGTCTCCGAACGCTCACCACAGTAGCCGAACACGTGTTCGATTCAAGGAGACACGCCGGGCGCGGCGAACGGCGTGTGGCAACATTTGCTACCGAAAGGCGCTGACGGGGCTGACAACCTGAGGAAACCGGTGCGAATCCGGTGCGGTCCCGCCACTGTGACCGGGACGGGCATGCCCCGACCCGAGAGCCAGATACTCACCGTCAGCGCTTCCTCACCAGAACCGGGGCGGATTTCCCCTTAAGAGGATTGGTTGCGCATGGACATTTCTGCTGAGCTGGCCGAAATATCTTCCTACAAAAGGTTTTTCACGTTCACGGTCGGTGGTGACGCGGCCGGGTGGCATCCGGTCGGGCAGTCCTACGCCGACGGTTTCGCCGATCTGATCGACGCCACCGCGCGGCGGTACCACACGTCGGACCTGCGGATCGCCGCCTCGCTGGTGCACCTCGGCCACGCCACCCGGTTGTGGTCGCCCGTGCTGGCGTGCGCGCTGGGCCACGGCGTCGTCCCGGACCTCAAGGACCTGCAGCGCTCCGATGACGGGGCGCAGCTGCGGATCCCCGAGCCCATCGGCCGGGCGGTCGACCGCCCGTCGGCGAAGTCGCTGTATCGCGTGGTGGTCAAAGGGCACATGAACCCGTTCGCCGCGGGACTGCGCGTCAAGCTGGCGCCCGCGCTGCTGGCCGGCAACATCGCGTCCGCGTTGGTCGGGGCGTCCCGGGCGCTGCTCGTCGCACGCCCGGACCTGCGGCCCTCGATCGTCGCGATGACGGAGTCGCTGCTGGACAGCGGCATGCTGGCCGGCTCCGGTGTGGTCAGCGGCCCGCATCTCGGGTTCCGGCGCCACAGCTGCTGCCTGTTCTACCGGGTGCCGGGGCGGTCCGTGTGCGGCGATTGCGTGTTTCGGCGGGACCGGCGGACCGGGCGGAAATGAGTGTGCACTCAGGGCTTTGACTGTGCGTCCAGGGCGGTAAAAATGCCCGGATCGCGCCACCGGCGCACACTCAAAGCCACCAGCTCACACTCGATGGTTAGCTCACCACTGGTCGCGCGGCACGTCGAAGTCGACGCACAGGGCGCGCCAGACGTCGCGCGGGTCGACCCCGTCCTCGATCGCCTGGGCGGCGGTGCGGCCGCCGAACCCGGTCAGCACGTGATCCGCCAGCACCGACGCCCCGTAGGTGGACCCGAACCGCAACACAACCCGCTCGTTGAACTCCGTCAGCCGCACGCCCGCCAACATACCCAGAGCCGCTACCCGGCAAGCGCCAGCGCCTGGTGGCACACCCGCACCGGGTCGGCGACGTCGGCGACACCGGCTGCGGCCTGCCGCGCCGCCTCGCGGTAGCCGGGCGACGACAGCACCTCGCCGACCGCGGCGACCAGCGCGTCGGCGGTCAGCGGCCGGATCAGCCGTCCGCTCCCCTGGCGCACCACCCGGTTGGCCATCTCCCACTGGTCCCCGCCGCCGGGGACGACGACCAGCGGCACGCCGGCCAGCAGCGTCTTGGCCACGATCCCGTGGCCGCCGCCGCAGATCATCAGGTCGGCGTGCGTCAACAGGTCCGACTGGCGCCCCAGTCCGGCCACCGCGTACGGCGGCAGCGTCAACTGGGCCCCGCCCAGCCGCGAGACCACCAGGCGCGATCCCGCGGGCAGCGTCTCCCCGGGTCTCAGGCATTCCAGCGCGGTTTCGGCCAGGCCCGACGTGCCGGTCGACGCGGTCGACGGCGCGACCACCACCACCGGCCCTTTGCCGGGCGGGACCTCGAGCACCCGGTCGGTGGGCTCGAAGTGCAACGGCCCCACGACGACGGCTTCCTCCGGCCAGTCCGGACGCGGCACCTCCAGCGCCGGCAGCGTGGCGATGAGGCGCCGCAGGGGGCCGGGGTCGACGGCGGGCAGCCCGATCTCGAGCCGGGCGGCGGCGCGCTGCTTGATGCCGGCGCGCCAGGACCGCCCCGTCAGCGCCCGCATGGTCGCGTCGCGCAGCCGGCCGCGAAATCCGGTGCCGGGCGCGAGCCCGCTGCCGATCGGCGGCAAGCCCTTCGACGGCAGGTACAGCGGATGCGGGTCGAGCTCGATCCACGGGATCCCCAACAGCTCGGCGGCCATCCCGCCGCCCGCGGTGATGACGTCCGAGACCACCAGGTCGGGCGCCAGCTCGCGCAGCGCCGGCACGTTGAGCACGGCCATCCGCGCCGCGCGCCGGTGGATTCGGGCCCCGGCGTCGAGGTCCTCGTCGGTGGCCGTCAGCCCGTCCAACTCGGCGGCCTCGATGCCGGCCGCGTGGGCGGCGCCGGTCCATTCCGCGCCGGTGAACAGGACGGGCTCGTCGCCCGCCTCGGCGAACCGTTGGCACAGCGCGATCGCGGGGAACGAGTGCCCGGGATCCGGCCCGGCAACGACGGCGATGCGCATCGACCCCACCCTGCCACAGCGCCGGGCCGCCACGCATAACCGCGGTCGCATAGGCTGGCGGCCATGACCGAGCTGACTGACACAGGCGTCGCGAACACCCGCACGGTCGAGGGTTTCCTGAACGCGCTTCAAGATTCGGACCTGGAGGCCGCCGAGGCCGCGCTGGACGACAACCTCGTCTACGAGAACGTCGGCCTGCCGACGATCCGCGGCCGCGCCCGGGCGATCAAGCTGTTCCGCGCGATGGAGGGCCGCGGGGCGTTCGAGGTCAAGATCCACCGCATCGCCGCCGACGGCGCCGCGGTGCTCACCGAACGCACCGACGCGCTGATCGTCGGCCCGCTGCGGCTGCAGTTCTGGGTCTGCGGCGTCTTCGAGGTGCACGACGGGCGAATCACGCTGTGGCGGGACTACTTCGACTTCTTCGACATGTTCAAGGCGACGCTGCGTGGCGTGGCGGCGCTGGTCGTGCCCTCGCTGAAGGCCTCGTTCTGACGATGGGTGACGGCGCGGCCCGCAGCAGGCCGAACGCGTGGCAACTCGTCCGGTATTGCGCGGGCGCGCGGCTGCCCGATTCCATGCGCGACTGGGTACGAAACGACTTGGCCGGCAAGGGCGCAACCCGCCGGATGATGCTTCGCGTCGCGATTCCGGCGGTCCTGGTGCTGGCGCCGTTCTGGTTGATCCCGACGACGCTGGACGTCCACCTGAGCATGACGCTGCCGATTCTCATTCCGTTCGTGTACTTTTCGCACGCGCTCAACAAGGTGTGGCGCCGTCACATGCTGGCGGTGCACGGCCTGGACCCCGAGCTCGTCGACGAGCTGGCTCGCAAGCGCGACGCCCACATCCACCAGGCGTACATCGACCGCTACGGACCGCGACCCGACTAGCGCCGGGGCAACCCGCCCAGCTCGTCGAACGCCTGCGCCCACCCGAGCAGGCGATCGGTCGCGCCCACCAGCTCGTCGCGGTAGCGCTGCCGCGTCGGGGCGGCCCCGGTGTCGCCGTTCGCCGACGACACCAATTGCGCTGCGGCGGTGACCATTTCGTTGTACTGGCGCACGCCGGCGCTCAGCTGCGCGGTGTACGCGTTGATGGTGGGCGCCAGGTACGGCTGCGACGACTCGGCGTACTGCGCCGCCCGCTCCATCGACACCACCTCGGCAGCGGTGGCCGCCATCGCCGCCGACGTCTTGCGGGCCGCGGCGGTCAAATCACCGATCTCGTCGGCCGGCAGCATGGCGCCGCGCTCGATCACCCCCAGCAGCGAGAAGAACCCCCGCTCGGAGGCGCCCAGCGCGTACATCGCGGGCCGGGCGGCGGAACCGGGCGGCGGCAGCCGGCGGGTGTTGGCGGGCCGCTGCGCCGGCAGCGGCTCCGCGCGCAGCCAGCGGTAGCGGAGCAGCAGCAGCGTCGCCGGGATCGCCAGCACCACCGCGATGGCGCCGGTGATCTGCAGCAGCAACACGAACCAGCCCCACGCCGCCAGCACCCCGGTCACCACGATCCAAAACAGGCAGCCGACGCCGAAAATCACGCCCCAGCGCAGCGCCCGCCGACGGCGGCGCAGCAGCCGGGCCCGCGGATCGCTTGCGGCGCTGATCTTTTGGGCCACGAAGCCGGAAACGTCGGCGGCGGTGTCCAATCCGCGCTGCACCACCGCCCGCCATGGCGCGCGCTGCGTCGCTTTCACCGCCATCGCGAACCGTCCAAGGCGTTACTGACCAAAGGGTTTCTCGGCGACCTGGCTGCCGGCGGTCTCGGCGGGCGCCGGAGTGGCCCCGGCGGCGGGCGTCCCACCGGCCGGCAGGGCGTCGCCGCGCATCGACGCGCGGATCTGCTCGAGCCGGGAATGGCCGGCCATCTGAATGCCGGCCTGCTCGACCTCGAGCATGCGGCCCTGCACGGACCCCTGGGCGAGTTCGGCCGACCCGATCGCGTTGGCGTAGCGGCGTTCGATCTTCTCGCGGACCTCGTCGAGGTTCGGGGTGGTGCCCGGGGCGGCGATCTCGCTCATCGACCGCAGCGACGCGCTGACCTGCTCCTGCATCTTGGCCTGCTCGAGCTGGCTGAGCAGCTTGGTGCGCTCGGCGATCTTCTGCTGCAGCACCATCGAGTTCTGTTCGACGGCCTTCTTGGCCTGGGCCGCGGCGGACAACGCCTGGTCGTGCAGCGTCTTGAGGTCCTCAACGCTCTGCTCGGCGGTCACCAGCTGCGCCGCGAACGCCTCGGCGGCGTTGTTGTACTCGGTGGCCTTGGCGGCATCGCCCGCGGCGGTGGCCTGGTCGGCCAGCGTCAGCGCCTGGCGCACATTGACCTGCAGCTTCTCGATGTCGGCCAGCTGCCGGTTGAGCCGCATCTCGAGCTGGCGCTGGTTACCGATCACCTGCGCCGCCTGCTGGGTCAGCGCCTGGTGCTGGCGCTGCGCCTCCTCGATGGCCTGCTGGATCTGCACTTTGGGGTCGGCGTGCTCGTCAATCTTGGCGTTGAACAGCGCCATGAGATATTTCCACGCCTTGACGAACGGATTGGCCATCAGTCAGCTCCACCTTCGCTTCTCGTATGCCGGGCAAGCGCCCTGCCGCTCAATTTAGTGGGTCGGCGACGATCGCCCCACCCCTGACGCGGGATCGGCCCCCGTGGCGCGTTCGGGCCTAGGCCACGGCCAGCGAGGCCACCGGCGGAATGACGACCTTGGTGCTGGCGTCGATGGTGGCGCCGCTGGCGCCGGCGGTCGCCGCGCTGTAAGCCGCGCGTTCCTCGGTCGCCATCCGCTCCCCTGCCCCGGTCAGGACCGCCGACAGCGGGACTTCAAGGGCGTCGCAGATCGCGTTGAGTAGCTCGCTGGACGGCTCCTTGCGGCCGCGCTCCACCTCCGACAGGTATCCGAGGCTCACCCGCGCCGAATCAGACACCTCCCGCAGCGTGCGGCCCTGCGACGTCCTGGCCCGGCGCAACACGTCGCCGATGACCTCGCGCATCAATGGCGGCATCCCGCCCTCCTTCGTCCAGTCAGCCCTGCCCGGCACGAAAAAAGACCCATTCGGCAGGCGCTCATAAGGGTCAACGCGGGCAGGGGTGGCCTGGTTCCCGTTCAGCCGGTCGTCTCGCGAACTCGCCTGACGGTCCTGATCGTCCCGGCCACGTAGTCGATGCCGGTGACCACCGTGAGCACGATCGCGATGCCCATCACCACCGCCGCCGCCACCCGGAACGGCCCCGTCAGCGGGAGCACGAACAGGCCGATCGCCAGCGCCTGGACCACCGTCTTGAGCTTGCCGCCCCAGCTCGCCGGGATGACCCCGCGGCGGATCACGGCCAGCCGCAGCAGCGTGACCGCCACCTCGCGGGCCATGATCACCACCGTGACCCACCACGGCAGGTCGCCCAGCATCGACAGCGCGATCAGCGCCGACCCGATCAGGGCCTTGTCCGCGATCGGATCGACGAAGGCGCCGAACTCGGTCGCCATTCCGTAGTTGCGGGCCAGCAGGCCGTCGAACCGGTCGGTCAGGCAAGCGACCGCGAAAATCACGAAAGCGACTATGCGCCCGACGATTTGGTGGCCGTCCCCGGTGAACAACGCGAACAGGAAAATGGGAACCAGCACCAGCCGCAGCAGGGTCAGGACGTTGGCGAGGTTGGCGATGCGGGCACGGCCAGCCATTCCGGACGTTTCAGGCTGTGCCGACACGGCATAAGAATAGCGGTTGACCAGCGCGCCCTTCGCCGTTGCCGATACTGTTACCCGTGACCGAAAGCTCACGCGACCGCTTGCCCGTGGTCCGGCGCGCGCGAACGTCGGACGTTCCCGCCATCAAACACCTCGTCGACACCTACGCCGGGCGCATCCTGCTGGAAAAGAACCTGGTGACGCTCTACGAGGCCGTCCAGGAGTTCTGGGTCGCCGAAGACCCCGCCGGCAAGGTGGTCGGCTGCGGGGCGCTGCACGTGCTGTGGTCGGACCTCGGCGAGATCCGCACCGTCGCCGTGGACCCGGCGGTGACCGGCCAGGGCATCGGCCACGCGATCGTCGACCGGCTGCTCGAGGTCGCCCGCGAGCTGCAGCTGGAGCGGCTGTTCGTGCTGACCTTCGAGACCGAGTTCTTCGGCCGGCACGGCTTCACGGAGATCGAGGGCACGCCCGTCACCGCCGAGGTGTACGAGGAGATGTGCCGCTCCTACGACATCGGTGTCGCCGAGTTCCTGGACCTGAGCTACGTCAAACCCAACATCCTGGGCAACTCCCGGATGCTGCGGGTGCTTTGAGGGCTACTCGCCGGGGTCGCCGCCGTCGGCGTCGCTGCCTCCGCGAATCAACGCCAGCGTCCCGGCCAGCTCGTCGGGCTTGACGAGCACGTCGCGCGCCTTGGAGCCCTCGGACGGCCCGACGATGCCGCGGGTCTCCATCAGGTCCATCAGCCGGCCGGCCTTGGCGAAGCCGACGCGCAGCTTGCGCTGCAGCATCGAGGTGGAGCCGAACTGGCTGGACACCACGAGCTCGACGGCCTGCAGGAACAGGTCCATGTCGTCGCCGATGTCGGGGTCGACGTCGGTGCGCTCGCTGGTGGTCTTGGCGGTGGTGACACCCTCGGTGTATTCGGGTTCGGCCTGGTCCTTGCAGGCGCTGACGACGGCGTGGATCTCGTCGTCGGTGATGAAGGCGCCCTGCAGCCGGACCGTCTTGTTGGCGCCCATCGGCAGGAACAGGGCGTCGCCCATGCCGATCAGCTTCTCCGCGCCGGCCTGGTCCAGGATCACCCGGCTGTCGGTGAGCGACGACGTCGCGAACGCCAGCCGCGACGGCACGTTGGTTTTGATCAGGCCGGTGACGACGTCGACGGACGGGCGCTGGGTGGCCAGCACCAGGTGGATGCCCGCGGCGCGGGCCTTCTGGGTGATCCGCACGATGGCGTCCTCGACGTCGCGCGGCGCGGTCATCATCAGGTCGGCCAGCTCGTCGACGATCGCCACGACGTATGGGTAGGGCCGGTATTCGCGCTGGCTGCCGAGAGGGGCCGTGATCGCGCCGGAGCGCACCTTCGCGTTGAAGTCGTCGATGTGGCGCACCCGGGAGGCCTGCATGTCCTGGTAGCGCTGCTCCATCTCCTCGACCAGCCACGCCAGCGCGGCCGCCGCCTTCTTCGGCTGGGTGATGATCGGGGTGATCAGGTGCGGAATGCCTTCGTACGGCGTGAGTTCCACCATCTTCGGGTCGATCAGGATCATCCTGACCTCCTCGGGGGTGGCCCGGGTGAGCAGCGACACCAGCATGGAGTTCACGAAGCTGGACTTGCCGGATCCGGTGGAGCCGGCGACCAGCAGGTGCGGCATCTTGGCCAGGTTGGCCGAGATCATCTCGCCCTCGATGTCCTTGCCCAGCCCGATCACCAGCGGGTGATGGTCGCGCCGGGTGGACGGATCGGTGAGCACGTCGGCCAGCCGCACCATCTCCCGGTCGGTGTTGGGCACCTCGATGCCGACGGCGGACTTGCCGGGGATCGGGGCCAGCATCCGGACGCTCTCGGTGGCCACCGCGTAGGCGATGTTCTTCTGCAGCGCGGTGATCTTCTCCACCTTCACGCCGGGGCCCAGCTCGACCTCGTAGCGGGTGACGGTGGGTCCGCGGGTGCAGCCGGTGACCGCGGCGTCGACCTTGAACTGGTTGAGCACCTCGCTGATGGCGTCGGCCATCAGGTTGTTGGCGGCGCTGCGCTTCTTGGGCGGGTCGCCGGCGATCAGCAGGCTCAGCGCCGGCAGCGTGTACGGTCCCTCGACCACCCGGTCCACGACCAGCGGTTCCGGCTTCTTGGTGCGACGACGGCTTCGTCCGGGTTCCGGGATGGTGGGCGTGTCGTCCGCGATCGGCTCGTCGGCGGCGGCCGGCGCGGCGGCGGCCGACGGCCACGCCTGCGGCTCCGGTTCGGGGGACTCGTCGTAGTAGCCGTCGGAGAAGTCGTCGCGGGTCCGGTCGCTGTCGACCTCGTCGTCGAACTCGTCCGCGTAGTCGTAGGCGACGTCGTCGTCGCCGAGCAGCCGGCCGCCGAACATGCCGCGCACCACGTCGGGCACCTCGCGGATCGTGGTGCCGGTCAGCAACAGCAGCCCGAACATGAAGCCGATGAACAACAGCGGCGCGGCGATAAAGGGCGTCAGCCCGTCCGACAGCGGCCCGCCGATGGCGAAACCGATGAATCCCGCCGCGCGGCGGCGCAATTCGGGGTCTTCCGGCGAACCGGACCACAGGTGGCGCAGGCCGAGCGCCGAGAGGGCCAGCAGGCTGCCGCCCAGGATGAGCCGCGGCCGCGCGTCGGGGTTGGGCTGGGTCCGCATCAGCGTCACCGCCACCGCGGCGGCGACCACCGGCAGCGCCAGCACGCCCGAGCCGATGAAGGTCCGCAGCAGCGTGTCGACCCACGCGCCGACCGGCCGGGCGGCGTGGAACCAGGAGCTCGCGGCGACCACGACGGAGACGCCGAGCAGCACCAGCGCGATCCCGTCGCGGCGGTGTCCGGGATCGATGTCGCGGGCCCGCCCGATGGAGCGCGCCGCGCCGCCGGTGCCCCGGGCCGCCATCAGCCAGGTGGCGCGCATGGCGCGGCCGCAGGTCAGCCCCGTGGCCACCAGCAACGACTGATTGCGGCGTTTGGCGGGCCTGCTGGCCTTCTTGCGGGGCGCTGCCGGGCGCGCACTTCGTGACCTCCCCCGCGAAGTGGCCTTTGACCTGCTCGTTCGGGCTCCGGAGCGGGCGGCGGTCTTACTTGGCATGGGGCTCAGGGTAGTCGCAAATACCTCATCTACACCACCCGCCACACTGGTAACCGCCGCCCGGCCAGGGATGCATGGGATCGGTCGTGGGTAGGGTGGCTGGCGGTGACGTACGTCATGCCGTCACCCACCCCTCAAGCGCCCAGGAGGCCCGAGCATGCCCGTCGTCGTCGTCGCCACCATGACCGTCAAACCCGAATCGGTCGACACCGTCCGCGACATCCTGACCACCGCGGTCTCGGAAGTGCACGAGGAGCCCGGCTGCCAGCTCTACTCCCTGCACCAGGCCGGCGAGACCTTCGTCTTCGTCGAGCAGTGGGCCGACGACGAGGCCCTCAAGACGCACAGCACCGCCCCGGCGATCACCAAGTTGTTCGCGGCGGCCGGCGAGCACCTCGCCGGGGCGCCGGACATCAAGATGCTGCAGCCGGTCCCCGCGGGCGACCCGGAGAAGGGGCAGCTGCGCGCGTGAGTGGTCCCGGCCCGCTTCAAGGAAAAGTCGCGCTGATCACCGGGGCCGCCCGCGGCCAGGGCCGCGCGCACGCGGTCCGGCTGGGCTCCGAGGGCGCGGACATCATCGCCGTCGACCTGTGCGAGCAGATCGCCAGCGTGCCGTATCCCCTCGCCACCCCCGAGGACCTGGCGGCCACCGTCAAACTCGTCGAGGACACCGGCGCCCGCATCGTGGCCAAGCAGGCCGATGTCCGCGACCGGGAATCGCTTTCGGCCGCGGTGCGGGCCGGCATCGACGAGTTCGGCCGGCTGGACATCGTCGTGGCCAACGCCGGGATCGCGCCGATGGCATCCGGCGACGACGGCTGGCGCGACGTCATCGACGTCAACCTCACCGGCGTGTACAACACGATCAAGGTCGCGATACCGACCATGGTCAAACAGGGCGGCGGCGGGTCGATCGTGCTGATCAGTTCGGCCGCCGGGCTGGCCGGGGTGGGCAGTCCCGACGCCGGCTCCGTCGGCTATGCCGCCGCCAAGCACGGCGTGGTCGGGTTGATGCGGGTATACGCGAATCTGCTTGCGGGCCAAAACATCCGGGTGAACTCGATCCACCCGACCGGCGTCGAAACCCCGATGATCAACAACGAGTTCACCCGGGAGTGGCTCGCCAAGATGGCCGCCCAGACCGACCAGCCGCGCAGCCTGGGCAACGCGCTGCCGGTGGAAGTGCTGCAGGCCGAGGACATCGCCAACGCGGTGGCGTGGCTGGTCTCCGACCAGGCCCGCTACATCACCGGCGTCACGCTGCCCGTCGATGCGGGCTTCTTGAACAAGTAGCCCATGGCGCGAAATCCCGCGGCGCAGACGGCGTTCGGCCCGATGGTGTTGGCCGCCGTCGAGCACAACGAGCCGCCCGGGCGTCGCCTGGTGGACGACGACCTCGCGGAACTGTTCCTGCCGGGCCCGTTGCGACTGCTCGCCGGCACCACGCGGTGGGGTCCGGCGCGCCGGCTGATGATCCGCGGGTCGGAGTTCACCGGCCCCGGGCTATGGGCGAATCTGGCCTGCCGCAAGCGCTTCATCGACGACAAGATCTCGGGGGCGCGCGACGATATCGACGCCGTGGGGATCCTCGGGGCCGGGCTGGACACGCTGGCCTACCGGCTGTCCCGGCGGGCCCGCATCCCGGTCTTCGAGGTGGACCTGCCGGTCAACATCGCGCGCAAGGCCAAGACGGTGCGTCGGGCGCTCGGCGAGCCGCCGCTGTCGGTTCGGTTGGTGGCGCTGGACTTCGAGCGCGACGACCTGCTCACCTCGTTGGCCGAGCACGGCTACCGCACCGATTACCGGGCCTTCTTCGTCTGGGAGGGCGTCACCCAGTACCTCACCGAGGACGGGGTCCGGCGAACCCTGGAGGGGCTGCGCGCCGCCGCGCCGGGCAGCCGGCTCGTGTTCACCTATGTCCGGCGGGACTTCATCGACGGCCGCAACCGGTACGGCACCCGCACGCTGTACCGCAACGTCCGCGAGCGTCACCAGCTGTGGCACTTCGGCCTGGAGCCCGACGAGGTCGCCGGGTTCATCGGCGAATACGGCTGGCGGCTGGTGGAGCAGGCCGGTCCCGACGAGCTGGTGGCGCGCTACGTGCGGCCCGCCGGGCGCGAGCTCGGGGCCTCGCAGCTGGAATGGTCGGCGTACGCGGAGAAGCTTTAGACCTCGATGACCGTCGGCACGATCATCGGCTGGCGGCGGTAGGTCTCGCCGACCCACTTGCCGACCGTGCGGCGCACGCCCTGGGCGATGCGAACCGGGTCGGTCACGTTGTCGGCGGCCAGCGCCTCCAGCTCCGCCTCGACCTTGCGCACCGCGGGCTCGAGCGCCTTGGGGTCTTCGGAGAAGCCGCGCGAAAGCAGTTGCGGCACAGCGGCGAGACGCCCGGTGCCGCGCTGCACCACCACGATCACCGCGACGAACCCCGACGACAGGATGAGCCGCTCGCCCAGGGTGATGTCGCCGACGTCGCCGGTGATCAACCCGTCGACGAACATCTTGCCCACCGGCACGGCGCCGGAGATCGTGGCCTTGCCGGCCATCAGGTCGACGCTGACGCCGTTCTCCGCCAACAGGATCGAGTCCTCGGGCACCCCTGCGCGCGCCGCCAGCTTGGCGTTGGCGCGCAGCATCCGCCAGGTGCCGTGCACCGGCATCACGTTGCGCGGCCGCACGCCGTTGTAGAGGAAGAGCAGCTCGCCCGAGTACGCGTGACCGGAAACATGAACGCGCACTTGCTGGTTGGTGACGACGCGGGCGCCGATCTTGGCCAGCTCGTCGATGACGCCGTACACCGCCTCCTCGTTACCGGGAATCAGCGACGACGACAGGATCACCAGGTCCTCGGACGTCAGGGTGATGCTGCGGTGCTCGCCGCGCGACATCCGGGACAGCGCCGACATCGGTTCGCCCTGGGTGCCGGTGGTGATCAGCACCACCCGCTCGGGCGCCATCATCTCGGCGGCGGAGATGTCGATCAGGTCGGAATCGTCCACGCGCAGGAAACCCAGCTCGCGGGCGATGCCCATGTTGCGCACCATCGAGCGCCCGACGAACGACACCCGCCGGCCCAAAGCCACTGCGGCGTCGATGATCTGCTGCACCCGGTCCACGTTGGAGGCGAAGCACGCCACGATCACCCGGCCGTCGGCGCCCCGGATCAGCCGGTGCAGCGTCGGGCCCACCTCGCTCTCCGAGGGGCCGACACCCGGGATCTCCGAGTTCGTCGAGTCGCACAGGAACAGGTCCACGCCCGCGTCGCCCAGCCGGGACATACCGGGCAGGTCGGTGGGCCGGCCGTCGAGCGGCAGCTGGTCGAGCTTGATGTCGCCGGTGTGCAGCACGGTCCCGGCGCCGGTGTGCACGGCGATGGCCAGGGCGTCGGGGATGGAGTGGTTGACGGCGAAGTATTGGCACTGGAATACGCCGTGCGTGCTGCGCTGCCCCTCGCTGACCTCGACGAAGACCGGCTTGATGCGGTGCTCGCGGCATTTGGCGGCGACCAGCGCCAGGGTGAACTTCGAACCGACGACCGGGATGTCGGGGCGCAGCCTGAGCAGGAACGGGATCGCCCCGATGTGGTCCTCGTGCGCGTGGGTGAGCACCAGCGCCTCGATGTCCTCGAGGCGGTCCTCGATGTGGCGCAGGTCGGGCAGGATCAGGTCGACGCCGGGCTCGTCGTGGGTGGGGAACATCACCCCGCAGTCGATGATCAGCAGCCGGCCCAGGTGCTCGAAAACCGTCATGTTGCGGCCGATTTCGCTGATGCCGCCCAATGCGGTGACCCGCAACCCGCCCGGAGCCAGGGGACCCGGTGGGGCGAGTTCCTCGTTCACGTCCGATTCACCTGAGCACCGAGGCCGCGCGCATGTCGGCGGCCAGCGCCGCGATCTGGTCCGCCGTGGCCGGCATCTGCGGCAGCCGGGGATCACCGACGTCGATGCCCTGCAGGCGCAGACCCGCCTTGGACATGGTCACCCCGCCGAGGCGGGCCATGGCGTTGCACAGCGGGGCGAGGCCAACGTTGATCTTGCGGGCGGTCGCCATGTCGCCGGAGCCGAAGGCGGACAACAACTCCCGCAGCTGTCCGGCGGCCACGTGCGAGATCACGCTGATGAAGCCGGTGGCGCCCATGGCCAGCCACGGCAGGTTCAGCGCGTCGTCGCCGGAGTAGTAGGCCAGCCCGGTTTCGGCGATGATCTGGCCGCCGCTGTGCAGGTCGGCCTTGGCGTCCTTGATCCCGACGATGTTCGGATGCGAGGCCAGCGCGTGGATGGTCTCGGTCTGGATCGGTATCACCGAGCGGGGCGGGATGTCGTAGAGCAGCACCGGAAGCTCGGTCGCGTCGGCGACAGCGGTGAAGTGCGCGATCAGCCCGCTCTGCGGCGGCTTCGAGTAGTACGGCGTGACGACCAGTAACGCGTGGGCGCCCTCGGCCGCGCAGGCCTTGGCCAGCCGGACGCTGTGAGCCGTGTCATAGGTGCCGGCGCCGGCGACGACGCGGGCCCGGTCGCCCACCGCCTCCAGCACGACGCGCAACAGCTCGAGTTTCTCGTCGTCGGTGGTGGTCGGCGACTCGCCGGTGGTCCCGGAGACCACCAGGCCGTCGCACCCCGCGTCCACCAGGTGGTTTGCCAGCTGCGCGGCGGCGGCGGTGTCCAGGGCGCCGTCGGCGGCGAACGGCGTCACCATCGCGGTCAGCAGCGTTCCCAACCGGGCGGGGGCGTCGAATCCGACGGTGCTCACGGTCTTCAGGTTACCTGGCGGTACCAAACGCAATTAGCCGCCGCGCGGTCAGGCCTCGGTCGCGAGCGGGCTGGTGGCGACCTCGGTGCCGTCGGCCAGGGTGGAGACCTCGAAGTCGGCGAACACCGCGGGCGCCACCCCGACCAGCTGGCGCAGGCACTCGATGGCCAGGCGCCGGATTTCCACGTCGGCGTGCTCGCTGGCGCGCATGGCGATGAAGTGCCGCCACGCGCGATAGTTGCCGGTCACGACGATGCGGGTCTCGGTGGCGTTGGGCAGCACCGCCCGGGCGGCCTGGCGCGCCTGCTTGCGGCGCAGGATCGCGCTGGGCTGGTCGGCGAACTTGGCCTCCAACTTGGCCAGCAGCTCGGCGTAGGTGGCGCGGCTGGCGTCGGCGGCGGCGGTCAGGATCTGCTGCAGTTCGGGGTCGTCGTCCATGCCCGGCGGGACGACGACGCGCGATTCCCCCTCCGGCACATAGCGTTGCGACAGCTGCGAGTAGGAAAAGTGCCGGTGCCGGATCAGCTCGTGGGTGCAGGATCGCGAGATGCCGGTGATGTAGAACGACACGCTGGCGTGCTCGAGCACCGAAAAGTGCCCGACGTCGATGATGTGCCCGATGTAGCCCGCGTTGGTGGCCGTCTTGGGGTTGGGCTTCGACCAGCTCTGATAGCAGGCTCGGCCGGCGAATTCGGTGAGCGCGGGGCCGCCGTCCGCGTCGGTGGTCCAGGGCACGTCCGGCGGCGCCAGGAACTCCGTCTTGGCGATCAGTTGCACGCGCAGCGGCGCGGTCTCGGCCACGGCGCCCACCTTATCGCTGGGCGCGCCGGGTCTGCGCTCAGCGCGTGTTTTGGGCCCGATCGGGCGCGCTGAGCACAGTTTCGGCGCTAGAGCGGGGCAATCGCGAGCTCGCCCGATATCAGCAGCGGCAGCAGGGCGTCGCGGAACGCGGCCAACCGCACGGATTCCGTGCGGCGCGCGTGACACAGCGCGCCAAGGCCGGTGATCGTTCCAGCAGCCGCGGGCGCCAGGCGCCGGACGTCGCGGACCGGCACTTGGAGCAGCTCGCTCGGTTGGACGCGCTGGTGGCTGCCCGACGTCCCGGCGGCCCGCCGCTGCAACGTCGCGATGACGTCGGGTTGCCGCAGCACAGCCCACAGCGCCGACGTGTCGACGCCGACGGGCCGCAGCACGACGAACTCCGTGCTGGCCAAAGCCATTTGCCAGGGCAGGGCCGGCACGTTCCAGACGCGCGGAATCCGGGGGTTCAGCTTCGCGACCAAGACGCACGGCTCCGCCAGGACGAGCTTGGCGCTCTTCACGCATTCCCCGGCGACGAGCCGGGGTTTCGCGCCGTCGTCGAACGCCGGCAGGCTGAAGTGGGCGACCACGTCGTCGAACGCGGGCGGGCCGAGTGATTCCGTCGACCGGCCGGCCAGGTCGGCGAGCGGCACGCGTTCGCCGACCGATTCCACGGTGGCGAGCATCAGGCCTTCGGCGGCGGCGATCACGCGTTCGTTGGCGGCGATCTTGTCGTCGACGGCGCCGAGCAGCCCGGCGATCCGGCGGCGCTGCGGCGCCGCGACGGTCGAGACGGGCACCTCACGCAGGATCGTCTGGTTGAGCAGCGGCTGTCCCGATCCGGCCCGGCGCCCGTTGAGGCCGCAGGTGTGCAGCGCGTAATACCAATACCGCGTCTCCGCCGGGTCCTTGGCCCGGCACACCAGCGCGTTGTCGGTGACCCAGACGTCGGAATCGCAGTACCGCAGGCTGCCGCAATACGATCCGACGCGCCCGAGCACGATCAGCGGACCGGCCGCATTGCATTGCGCCGCATAGCCGATCACCCCGTTGGCGCCGTACACGCGGAAGCGGCCGTGCGGGGTTCGGGCCGGCGCGCTGGTCCCGTTGCTGAAGTCGAGGTGGTCGCCCAGCGTCGCCATCACCGCAGGCGCCCCAACTGCTCGCGCACCACCCGCTCCAGCCGCGCGGACTCGTCGAGCGCCGCCACCAGGTCGCCGGTCAGCCGGGCGATCCTGGCGTCGAGCGGCTCCGCGTCCTCGTCGGCCGCGGGCGCGCCCACGTAGCGTCCCGGCGTCAGCGCGTAGCCCGCGGCCCGGACGTCGTCCAGCGACGCCGACTTGCAGAAACCCGGAATATCTTGGTAGGCAAGACCTTTGGCGGCGGCGGATTCCGATCCGCACCACGCGTGGTAGGTGTCGCCGATGCGGACGATCTCGTCGTCGGTCAGCACGCGCTCGGTGCGGTCCACCAGGTAGCCGAGGCCGCGGGCGTCGATGAACAGCACCTGGCCTGCGCGGTCGGCCTTGTCGAGCGCGAAGAACCACAGGCACACCGGAATTCCGGTGCTGCGGAACAGCTGCGCGGGCAGCGCCACCATGCACGACACCAGGTCCGCCTGGACGATCCGCGCCCGAATGTCGCCCTCCCCGAGCGTGTTCGACGACATCGAGCCGTTGGCCATCACCACGCCGGCCTTCCCCCCGGGGGCCAGCTTGGACAGGATGTGCTGGATCCAGGCGTAGTTCGCGTTGGTGGCGGGCGGAACGCCGAAGCGCCAGCGCGGGTCCCGTTCGTCACGGGCCCAATCCTTGATGTTGAACGGTGGATTGGCCATCACGTAGTCCATCTGCACGCCGGCGTGCTGGTCACGAACGAACGTGTCGCCCCGGGCGAGGCCCGCGTCGTCGATGCCGTGCACGGCGAGGTTCATCTTGGCCATCCGCCAGGTCTGCTCGATGCTCTCCTGGCCGTAGACGGCGACTTTCGCGGGATCGCCGTCGTGCTCGGCGACGAATTGCTCGGTGCGCACGAACATTCCGCCCGAACCGCAGCACGGGTCGTACACCCGGCCGCTGGACGGTTCGAGCACCTCGACGATCAGCCGCACCACGCTGGGCGGGGTGAAGAATTCGCCGCCGCGCTTCCCCTCCGAGCGGGCGAAGTTGCCCAGGAAGTATTCGTACACATCGCCCGGCAGGTCCCGCGCGGGCCGGCCGTCCCGCGCGCGGTCGAGCAGGCCCACCAGTTCCCCGAGCCGGCGCGGGTCGAGGTCTGCGTAGCGCCGCGCCAGCCCCGCGGCCTCCATCGCGTCGTCGGCGAGCCGGCCGATGTCCGGGGATTTCGCGTTGTCCACCAGGGAGCGCCACTGCGAGCCGGCGACGTGCTGCAGGAACACCAGGCCCAGGATCACGTCCTTGTACTCGCCGGCCGAGACCGACCCGCGCAGTTTTTCGGCGGCCTTCCAGAGCGTGTCCTTGAGCGCCTTCATCAGCCGGCCCGCTTGGCCGCCGCGCGCAGTTCGCCCGCCAGGTCGCCGCGGCCGGAAACGCTGACCCCGCCCAGCCCCAACCAGGACGCCATCGCTGCCAGTTCGCCGGCCAGCGCGTCAGCGACCGCGGCGCGAGGCGCGTCGGGCTCGGCGAACGCGCCCAGCACCCGCAGGGAGTCGGTGGCCCGGTCGGCCTTGAGGTCGACGCGCGCCACCAGCCGGCCGTCCATCAGCAGCGGCCACACGTAGTAGCCGTACCGGCGTTTGGCGGCCGGGGTGTAGATCTCGATGCGGTAATGGAAGTTGAACAGCCGCTCGACGCGGGGCCGAAAGAAGATCAACGGGTCGAACGGGCACAACAGCGCGGTGCCGCGGTCGGAGCGCGGCACCGTCCGGCCCGCCCGCAGGTACGCCGGGGCGGACCAGCCGTCGACGTCGACCCGCTCGATCTCGCCGGCGGCCAGCAGGTCGGCGATCGCGGGCTTGACCTGCTGCGCCGACAGCCGGAAGTAGTCGCGGATGTCGGCCTCGGTGCCCACCCCCAGCGCGCCGGCCGCCCGCAGCGTGAGCTCGCGGACGGCCTCGTCGTCGTCGACCTCGCGGGCCAGCACGCGGTGCGGCAGCACCCGCTCCACCAGGTCGTAGTGGCGGGCGAAGCCCACCCGGGTGGCGGTGGTGAGCGCGCCGGCGGCGAACAGCGCCTCGGCGACCCACTTGGTGTCGCTGCGGGTCCACCAGGTTCCCTTTTTCCGGCGCGGCTCGGCCGCCAGATGCGCCTCGATCTGCCCGGCGGTGCTGGGCCCAAGCTCGGCGACCGCGGCGAGGATGTCCTCGGCGAGTTGGGGATTGGCCTTGACGATGTGGGTGCCCCAGCGGCCGTGGGTGTATTGGCGCATGCGCCAGCGCAGCAGCGGCCAGTCGTCGACGGCCATCAGCGCGGCCTCGTGGGCCCAGTACTCTACGAGCAGCCGCGGCGAGCGCGCCGAATGCGACCAGGCGGCGCGGTCCAGCACGTCGCGGTCGTAGGGCCCGAGCCGGCTGAACACCGGCGCGTAGTGGGCGCGCACCGCCACCGACACCGAATCCAGTTGCAGCACTTGGATTCTCGAGATCAGGCTCTTCAGCTGCGTGCGGGTGACCGGGCCGCTGGGCCGCGGCTCGCTAAACCCTTGTGCCGCAACGGCTAAGCGCCGAGCCTGGGCGGCGGTCAGCTTGCGTTTCCCGATCGGCACGGCGCCGAGAATACCGCGTTTTGGCCACCCTTCGCGGCACCGCTAGCGGGCGTTTACCGCGCGCCGACCTTCTCGCCCAGCGGCACGACGACGCTCGCCTCCGGCAGATCCTTCTGTTCTTGGTGGGCCGCCGCCAGAGCCGCGGGGACGGGCTCCAGATCGCGGTAGACCCGCTCCAGTTGCTCCAGGATCTTGATTCGCTGCTGGCTGGCCTCGTCCGCGGACCGACGGGCCTGCTCGCGATAGTGATCGGCCTCCCGCCGGGCATCGCGCCAGGCCTGCTCGATCGCGCGTTCGGTTTCGTCACGCATGCCGGCCAGTTCGGCCTCGAGCTTCTTCTTCTTTTCGTCGTACTCCGCCTCGAGGGCTTCGCGCCGCGCGGTCAGCTGCGCCATCCGCTCCTCGTGCTCCCGGCGGGAAGCCTCGGCCTCGGCCTCCGCCGACGCGATCAGCGCGTCCGCCTCGGCCCGCGCCTCGGCCTGCAGCTGGGAAACCTCGTCGACCGTGCGCCGCAGCATGTTGGCCATCCGCAGTTGCACCGCGTGGGGCGAGGGCGAGGTGTCGGTGAGGACGGCGACCTCCTTGCGCAGTGCCGCCGCTTCGTCGCCGGCCTGCGTCAGCCGCGCCTCCAGGCTCCTGACGTCGTTGAGCAGCAGCTGCTGCTTGGCGGTCAGCGCCTCGATGGACGCGTCAACCGCCGCCGAATCGTAGCCCCTGAACACACGCGGAAACGTCTTCGCGGGTTCGGTTATCACTGAAAATCCCCCCTTGCTGGACATGCTTTTTCCTAGACCCGTGAGACCGACCCCGAGTACCGAGTATGTCAGGCTCGGCCTGTCACGCGGGCGGCGCCGCCGGCGTGACCCCTCACAGACGACGGTACGTGTGAAACCGGTAGCGCAGCCCCGTGCGGCTGACCTGCCAGTCCCCCGTCACGCCCAACCACGACTCGTCGAGCACCGGGGCCAGCGCGTCGCCGTCGTCGCGCGGCAGGTCGATTTCGACCTCGGTGACCTCGCAGCGGTCGGCCAGCGGCAGCCCGAGCAAATAGATCTGCTCGCCGCCGATCACCCACGCCACCGGCTCGGTGAGCGCCGCCTCCAGCGAATCGAGCACCTCGGCTCCTTCGGCAACGTAATCGGGCCGCCGGGACAGGACGACGTTTCGCCGGCCCGGCAGGGGCCGCACCCGCGCCGGCAGCGACTCCCAGGTCCGACGGCCCATCACCACCGTGTGGCCCATGGTCACCTCTTTGAAGCGGGCCAGGTCCTCGGGCACCCGCCATGGGATGTCCCCGCCGCGCCCGATGACGCCGGACGTCGACTGAGCCCAGACCAGGCCGACGCGTGTCATACGCGCGTCATACCGCGACGGGAGCTTTGATCGCCGGATGCGGATCGTAGTTCTTCACGACGACGTCTTCGAAGGTGTAGTCGAAGATCGAATCCCTATGCGCCAGGGCGAGTTCCGGGTAGGGCCGCGGCTCGCGACCGAGCTGGGTCCGCACCTGTTCGACGTGGTTGTCGTAGATGTGGCAGTCGCCCCCGGTCCACACGAACTCGCCGACCCCGAGGCCGGCCTGGGCGGCCATCATGTGGGTGAGCAGTGCGTAGCTGGCGATGTTGAACGGGACCCCGAGGAACAGGTCGGCGCTGCGCTGGTAGAGCTGGCAGCTCAGCCGCCCGTCGGCCACATAGAACTGGAAGAACGCGTGGCACGGCGGCAGCGCCATCCGCGGGATTTCGCCCACGTTCCACGCCGAGACGATGATGCGCCGGGAATCCGGGTCGCTGCGCAGCAATTCCAGTGCCGCGCTGATCTGGTCGACGTGCTCGCCGGTCGGCGTCGGCCAGGACCGCCACTGCACGCCGTAGATGGGCCCGAGATCGCCTGTCTCGCTTGCCCATTCGTCCCAGATGGTGACGCCGTGCTCCTGCAGCCAGGCGACGTTGGAGTCGCCGCGCAAGAACCACAGCAGCTCGTAGACCACCGATTTGAAGTGCACCTTCTTGGTGGTCAGCAGCGGAAATCCGGCCGACAGGTCATAGCGGATCTGTTGGCCGAACAGGCTGCGGGTGCCGGTGCCGGTGCGATCGGACTTGGCCGCGCCCCGCTCGAGCACCACGCGCAGCAGGTCCTCGTAGGGGGTGGCGATCGGCACGCGGCCAATCTACCTCGCGGGACGGGGAGTAGAACGGATCCCATGCCGAAGATCACCGACAGCGTCAGCACCCCCGACGGCTCCTGCCCGGTCGGACTGTTCACCCCCGAGGGCCCCGATGGCCAGGGGCCCGGTCCCTGGCCAGGAATTGTCATGTACTGCGACGCCGGCGGCGTGCGAGACACTTTCGACGAGATGGCCGCCAAGCTCGCCGGATTCGGCTACGCGGTCTTGCTTCCCGACGTGTACTACCGCAGCGGCGACTGGGCCCCATTCGACATGGCCACCGTCTTCACCGACGAGCAGGAACGCAGGCGCCTTTTCGGGATGATCGGCGGCATCACGCCGGACAAGATGGCCGCCGACGCCGGCGCGTTCTTCGACTACCTGGCCGGCCGTCCCGAGGTATCCGGGGACCGGTTCGGCGTGTGCGGATACTGCATGGGCGGGCGGACGTCGTTGGTGGTGGCCGGCCGCCTGCCGGACCGCGTCGCCGCCGCCGCCTCCTTCCACGGCGGCGGGCTGGTGACCGACGGCGCGGACAGCCCGCACCTGCTGGCCGACCAAATGACCGCGACGGTGTATGTGGGCGGCGCCGAAAACGACGCATCCTTCACCGCCGATCACGCCGAGCAGCTCGACAAGGCGCTGACGGCGGCGGGCGTGGCCCACACCATCGAGTGGTATTCGGCCGCCCACGGGTTCGCGGTCCCGGACAACCCTCCGTACGACCCCGCCGCCGCCGAGCGGCACTGGGCGGCGATGACGGAGGTCTTCGGATCGGCGCTACCGCGATAGGCTGGCGGCCCCTTCCCGGCTGATCGTCTCCAGCAGCAGGGTCGCCGCCACCGCGGCCCCGTCGGTGCGGATCGTGCGGGCCACGGCGCCCGCTCGCGCGCGGACCTCGGGCGCCAGCACCGGCTCGAGCGCCGCCGACAGCGACTCGGCGGTGGGCACCGTTCCCACGTGCGCGGTGCCGATGCCCAGTTCGCCCACCCGTTGGGCCCAATACAACTGGTCGGCGCCCTGCGGCACCACCAACTGAGGGGCGCCCGCGCCGGCGGCCGTGGTCGTGGTGCCCGCGCCGCCGTGGTGCACGACGGCCGCCACGCGCCCGAACAGCGATTGCTGATTGACCTCGCCGACGGCAAAGCAGTCGTCCCCGTCGTCGATCGGTGCCAGGCCCGCCCAGCCCCGGGCGACCACCGCGCGCCGGCCCTGCGCGCGGATCGCCTCGACGGCGGCAAGCGCGATGTCCGCCGGGCCGCGCAGGGGCATGCTGCCGAAGCCCACGTACACCGGCGGCGTGCCGGCGTCCAGGAACTCGACCAGCTCGGCCGGGAGCGGGCGGGTGTCCCGCAGCATCCACGCGCCGGTGTGGACGACGTCGAGGTCCGTCGGCTCCTGCCACGGCCCGAGCGTCGGGTCCGCCGCCAGCCACGGGCGGTCGGTGAGGGCGTGGCCACGGACGTCGCGCACCGGGGGCAGGCCGGCCGCGGCCCGGTGCCGGTTGAGTGTCGGGCCGAAAAGCGCATTCACGTTCTGGGCGTCCAGGTCCCACAGCGTCCGGTGGTCGACCGCGCCCGGCGGCAGCGGCCAGTTCCAGAACGAGGGCGGCCGGTGGTGCGGTGACGGCAGGTTGGTCGGGTGATAGCTCGCGTAAACGTAATGGATGCCCAGCTTTTCGGCCGCCGACCGGGCGCCGGCCGCGGCCGGCAGCAGGCCCGCGGCCACCAGCGCATCACACCCCTGGGCCGCGCCCGCGACGGTGTCGAACTGCGCGGCGATCAACTCGTCGAAGTGCCGCCGCAGGTACGCCTCGGGCACGGGCCCGGCCGCGCACGTCATGGCGCGCACCGATTCACCGAACGCCACCAGCGGCACGCCGAAACCGGCCGCCCGCTCGGCGAACTCGTCGTCGGGCGGCGCGCAGATGCGGACCTCGGCGCCGAGTGCCCGCAGTTGCACCGCGAGGCCCAGCAGCGGCTCGACGCCCCCGCGCGAGTCGTATGTCGACAGCAACACACGCATTCGCTATCCCCATTTCCGCCGGCGGTGACTCGGGAACCGATTGTGCAGCAGCGCCGGACACGGCGAGCCAAACATATGCGCGGGAGGTCTTTGCCGAGCGAAAACATATCTTCGATCGCCCTGAACATAACCCGCCTCGAGCCTCGGCGAGCGCGGAGGCCGGAGTTAGCGATGTCCCCGGCAGGACAGTTGCTGCCGCACCGCGGCGACGATGCCGTGCCCGTCAACGACGTTAGCGAAGGCGAGCTAGAGAGTTTGCTGGATTGACACTATTCCTCATGCACTGACGGATCCGTGGGAACTGCAGCTAATAAATTGCACCAGCAAAACTCCGTCGATAGCTGGTAACCAACGCATTAATTAATTGTGCATGTGACTAATAGCTAATACCGCCAGCGAAATGTAGACAACTAGTGGGGCTTACCATACTATTTGCTGTCAACGCGTTTGGCGTCAGAGCGACGACGGGAGGGTCCATGCTCGCGGAGATTCCCCCAGCCGCCGGCCTTCCACGCAGAGAGCGCCGACGCCCGAGGCCGCCCGGGCAATTGCCGATCGACGAACTTCATCGGATGCCGGCGTTGGTCGTGCTGGACCGGCTACCGGCTCCGGCCCTGGCGGTCGACCGCATGGGGGCCATCCTGTTCGCCAACAGCTCGTTCTGCGACATGGTGGGCTACGCGCCCGACGAACTCGCGTCGATGATCTTCGAAGACGTCTTCTACCGCCTACCGGCCGACGACCACTGGGTCGCGCTGGTCGGCACGGGAGCCAAGCGACTCGTCGAATTGCGGCACCGGGACGGACACTCGGTGTGGGCCAGCATGAGCAAGTCGGCGATGCGCCGCCGCGACGACACCGTCGCGCTGGTCACCTTTCACGACCGCACCGAGGAGCTGTGGCTCACCAGCGATGGCCGGAGTCACGACGACGGCAGGTTCACCAACTTCGCCAACAGGGCGCGGTGACGATACGCCGTGCCGAGCGCCAACTGATCGCTCTTGGCGCGCTTGAGATATAGGTGCGCCGGATACTCCCAGGTCATTCCGATGCCGCCGTGCAGCTGCACGCACTCCTCGGCGGCGTGCACGGCGACGCCGCTGCAGTAGGCCTGCGCGAGCGAGGCTGCGGTGGCGGCGTCGTCATCGCCGCTGGCGCACGTGTCGGCGGCGTGCCTCGCCACCGCCGTCGCCGTGCCGACCTCGAACCAGAGGTCCGCCAGCCGGTGCTTGATCGCCTGGTAGGACCCGATCGCGCGGCCGAACTGCTTGCGCTGCTTGACATACGCCAGCGTGGTGTCGAAACACCACTGGGCCACGCCGTGTTGTTCGGACGCGAGCAGCGCCGCCCCGCTCGCAAGCGCTTCGGCCACCGCGGCGTCCGCCGGCCCGAGCCGTGACGACGTGGCGCCCGAAAAGCGCACGCTCGCGAGCGGTCTCGTCATGTCCAGGGCCAGCACCGGCGAAACCTCCACGCCCGCCGCGGTGCGCGGCACGGTGTGCAGCTCGAGCCCGTCGGAACCGGCCGCCGGCACCACCAGCACGTCGGCCTCGGCGGCGCCCGCGACGCTGCCGACCAGCCCGGTCAGGCCGTCGCCGCCGACGCTCACGCCCGCCACCGGATCGCCCGGCGCGGTGGACAGCGGCACCACCAGCGCCGCGGTGTGCTCGCCGCGGGCCAGCGCCGCCACCGTCTTGGTGTCGCCGGCGCGCAGCAGCGCGACGGTGGCGAGCACCGCGCTGGACAGGAACGGCACCGGCGCCACCGCGCGCCCGATCTCCTCCATGACGACGGCGGCCTCGCGCGCCGACGCGCCGGCGCCGCCCAGGGATTCGGGCACCAGCAGTCCGGCCACGCCGAGGTCGGTGGCCAGCGTCCGCCAGAGGTCCGAAAAGTCTTGTGGCACCGGGTCGTACGCTTTGGCCACCGATTCGGGCGGGCAGCGGTCGGCGAACAGGTGACGAACGCTGTCGCGCAACGCCTCCTCGGTGTCGGAATACAGGAGATCGCTCACCGCGGCAGGTCCTTCCACGCGACGTCCTTGTCCACCCGGTGTTCGCCCGGCAGGCCGAGGATTCGTTCGGAGATGGTGTTGCGCAGGATTTCCGACGTGCCGCCCTCGATCGAGTTGCCCCGCGCCCGCAAGTACCGGTATCCGGGCTCGCGGCCGACCAGGTCCACCGTCTCCGGTCGGCGCATGGTCCAGTCGTCGTAGCGCAGGCCCGCCTCGCCGTGCAGCTCGATCTCGAACCCCGAGATCGCCTGGGCAAGCCGGGCGAAGGCCACCTTCATGCCCGCGCCCTCCGGTCCGGGCTGCCCGGTGCTGGCCTGCTGGCGCGACCGCTCACCCGTCAGCCGCAGGGCCTCGGCGTCGACCCACAGCCGCATCAGCTCGTCGTGCATGGCGGCGTTGCGCAGCGCCGGCTCGTGCCGCCAGGCCGCGGTGACCTTGCCGATGTGACCGCCCTCCCGCGGCATCCCGGCGCGCGTGCCGATGGCGACCCGCTCGTTGTTGAGCGTGGTGGTGGCGACGCGCCAGCCGCCGCCCTCCGGGCCGAGCCGATTCGCGTCCGGCACCCGCACGTCGGTGAGGAAGACCTCGTTGAACTCCGCCTCGCCGGTGATCTGGCGCAGCGGCCGGATATCGACTCCGGGTTGGGTCACGTCGCACAGGAAGTACGTCAGGCCGGCGTGTTTGGGCACCGACGGGTCGGTGCGTGCGACCAGGATGGCCATGTCCGCGTGCTGTGCCTGCGACGTCCACACCTTCTGTCCGTTGACGATCCAGTCGTCCCCGTCGCGGACCGCACGGGTGGACACCCCGGCCAGGTCCGAGCCCGCGCCGGGCTCGCTGAACAGCTGGCAGTAGATCTGTTCGCCGGTGAACAACGGGCGCAGGAACTTTCGTTTCTGTTCGTCGGTCCCGAACGCCGCGATCGTCGGCGCCGCCATGCCCATGCCGATGTAGTTCTTGACGGTGCCGCCCACCGGCGCACCGGCGGCGGCAAGCCGCGCGTCGACCAGCTGCTGCGCGTCGCGCGGCAGGCCCAGGCCGCCGAAACCCTGCGGCAGGTGGACCCAGGCCAGGCCCGCGTCGTACTGCGCGCCAAGGAATTCCCGTGGTTCGGTGGTGGCCGGGTCGTGCTCGTCGAGCAGCGCCTGGACCCGCGCCGTCAGGTCCGCCGTGACGTCGGTGGTGCTCATTGGGCCTGGTATCCCTGGGCGGGGCCGAGCAGCAGTCCGCCGTCGATCACCATCGTCTCGCCGGTGATCCAGCTCGCCGCGTCCGAGACCAGGAAGGCGACGGCGCCCGCCACGTCGGCCGGCTCGCCGATGCGCCCGAGCGCGATCGTCGCGGCCAGCGGATCCTCGTGGTCCTTCCACAGCGCCTCGGCCAGCCTGGTGCGCACCACACCGGGCGCGATGGCGTTGACCCGGACGCGCGGCGAAAGTTCCAGCGCCAGTTGCTTGGTCACGTGGATCAACGCGGCCTTGGTGGCGTTGTACATGCCCATCGCCGGGGATTGGTGCAGCCCGCCGATCGAGGCGGTGTTGACGATCGACCCGCCGTGCTCCCCCATCCACGCCTTGACCACGAGCGAGGTCCACAGCAGCGGCGCCCACAGGTTGACGTCGAAGATCTTGGTGAAGCGGGCGTGGTCCTGCTCGATCAGCGGACCGTACGCCGGATTCGTTCCTGCGTTGTTGACCAGGATGTCGACCCGGCCGAAGCGCTCGCACGTGAGGTCGACGCAGCGCCGCGCGGCGTCCTCGTCGACGGCGTGCGCGCCGACGCCGACGGCCTTCTCGCCGACCTGCGCCGCGGCCTCGTCGGCCGCCTCCTGCTTGCGGGCGGTGAGCACCACGTCGGCGCCGGCGGCGGCCAGGTGTTGGGCGATCGCCAGCCCGATTCCGCGCGAGGCGCCGGTGATGATCGCGGTCCGTCCGGTCAAATCCAGTGAGGTCATCGTGTGCCTTCTGTCGGCTGCGTCAATAATTTTCGTCAGCGATGTTTTGTACACGTGTGCACGTGGTATGCGAGTCGCATGTTAGCGAAACTAACTCTCATGAAACCACTGGTCGTGGCCGGGGCGGTCGCCGCGGCGATCGCCGCCGCACCGGCGGCCTCCGCCGACGCTTTTGCCGCTGGTCCGGCCGCGAATGCTCCGGTCCAGACGCACGTCGTCTTCAAGGACGACCCGGGCGGCGGCGGCTGCGACGCCAACGGCAATTGCGGGTCGGGCGGCCAGAACCAGGGGCCCGGCGGCGGACCCGGCGGGCAGGGTTGCGTGCCGGGCGTCGGTTGCGGCTCGGGCGGCCAGTTCGCCGGCCCCGGCGGCGTGCCGGGCGGCACCGGATGCCTGCCGGGCGTCGGCTGCGGCTCCGGCCACGGATAACCCCTAGGACCCTCAGCCTCCCGGCAGCCTGGTGATCCAGGCCCGGGAGTCTGCCGGGTCGATGACGTCGTCGAGCTCGAACGTGGTGGCCGACCTCAGCGCTTTGCCGTGTTGGTAGGCCGCCGCGACGAGCTTGTCGAACAGCTGCTGTCGTTGTAGTGGGTCCGGCTGGGCCGCGAGCTCCTTGCTGAACCCGAGCCGCACGGCCCCTTCCAGCCCCATGCCGCCGATCTCACCGGTCGGCCAGGCCACGGTGAACTGCGGCGCGCGGAAGGAACCACCGGCCATCGCCATCGCGCCCAGCCCATATCCCTTGCGCAGGATGATCATTCCCAGTGGCACGGTCAATCTCGCGCCCAGCACGAACATCCGGCCGAAGCGGCGCACCGCGGCCTCCTTCTCCGCGTCGGGCCCGACCATGAATCCGGGGGTGTCGCACAGCGAGATCACCGGCAGCCGGAACGACTCGCACAGCGTGAGGAAGTCGCCCGCCTTGTCGGCCGCTTCCGCGTCGATCGCGCCGCCGAGGTGATGCGTGCTGTTGGCGATCAGCCCGTATGCCACCCCCTCGACGCGAACCAGCGCGGTGACGATCCCGACGCCGTAGTCGGGGCGCAGCTCCAGCGCGGAGCCCACGTCTACGATCGACTCGATCGCGCGGTGCACGTCGTAGGCGCGTAATCGGTTCTCCGGGACCACATGTCGGGCCAGCCGCGGATCCGGCGCCGCCCATTCCTGGTTACGGCCCTGGAAGTAGGACAGGTACCGCTTGGCCAGTACGACGGCGTGCGCCTCGTCGCGGGCGACCACGCTGACCACGCCGTTGTGCCGCTGCACGTCGATCGGGCCGATCGCCTCCGGCCGATACACCCCGAGGCCGCCGCCCTCGATCATGGCCGGGCCGCCCATCCCGATGTTGGCGTCGGGGGTCGCGATGATCACGTCGCACACCCCGGCCAGCGCGGCGTTGCCGGCGAAGCAGCGCCCGGAGACGACCGACACCAGCGGCACCCGCCCGCTCAGCGCGGCCAGCATCCGGAAGGTCGGCACGTCCAGCCCGGCGGCGCCGCCGACATCGGTGTCGCCGGGCCGACCCCCGCCGCCCTCGGCAAACAGCACCACCGGCAGGCGTTTTCGGGTGGCCAGCTCGAAGACCCGGTCGGTCTTGGCGTGATTGCGCATGCCCTGCGTACCGGCGAGCACCGTGTAGTCGTACGACACCACGACCGCCTCGGCGCCCCCGATCCTGGCCAGGCCGGCGACGAGCCCGTCGGCCGGTGTGTTGGCGATCAGGTCCTCCTCGGAGCGCCGGCTGCGTTGCGCGGCGATGGCCAGCGCACCGTATTCGACGAAGGTGCCCGGGTCGACCAGGTCGGCGATGTTCTCGCGGGCGGTGCGCCGGCCGCGCGCGTGCCGCTTGGCGACGGCCGCGTCGCGGCCCTCGTCGCGGGTGAGCAGGTGCCGGTGGTTGACCTCGTCGAGGTCGGCGCGGAACCGGTCGAGATCGAGTGCGGCCGAAAAGGATTCGCTGTCAGCCTCGGTGTCCGTGCGGGTGAAGACCAGCAGCGGATCGCCGGTTCCGACGACCTGGCCCGGCGCCACCAGGTTCCGGACCGTCCGCAACGCGTCGGGTGCGGCGAGCACATGTTGCATCTTCATCGCCTCGAGGACGACGAGCGGGGCGCCGGCGCCGAAGGCCTCCCCCTCCGCGGCCACCTCCACGATCGTGCCGGCGAGTTGGGCGCGCAGGGCTTCCTCGCCGGGGTAGAGCTCGACCGGCGCGGCGCGGACGTCCTGCGGGTGGGACAGCGCGGCGGCGGCCAGTTCGGGAAGCCTCTCGTCGAGGAAGTCCGTCGTCACCCAGCCGGACTGGATCGCGCTGTCGCTCAACAGCTCTTGCAGGAACCCGATGTTGGTGCGCACGCCCTCGACGCCGAATTCACCCAGGGCGGTGCGGGCCTTGCGCACCGCCGCCGGCCACGACGTTCCGCGCACGTGGGTGATGACCTTGGCCAGCAGCGAGTCGTAGCGCGGGCTGGTGACCAGGCCCGCCCGGCCGTAGGTGTCGACGCGCACCCCGGGGCCGCTCGGCGGCGAGAACACCGTCAACGTGCCCGCCGCGGGCATCACCGAGCCGTCGGCGGCGAAGGTCTCCATGTTGACCCGCGCCTGGATCGCGATGCCGCGGCGGGCGGCCGGCTCGCCGATCACTTCGCTTCCGTCCGAGGCGACTCCGGCCGGGAGCCCGAGTTCGTAGTACGACGCGCCGCCGGCGATGGCCAGCTGAACGGCCACCAGGTCCACCCCGGTGGTTTCCTCGGTCACCGGGTGCTCGACCTGGATGCGCGGGTTGACCTCGAGGAAGACGAACTGGTCACCGGCGACCAGGAATTCGACGGTGGCAACCCCGCGCAGGCCCACCCGGGCGCACAGCCGGACGGCGGCCTGGTGCAGGGAGCGCCGCCGCGCGTCCGAAAGCCCTTGGGCCGGCGCGATTTCGAGCAGCTTCTGGTAGCGCCGCTGGATGCTGCAGTCGCGGTCGCCGAGGGCCAGCGCGCGCGTCTGGTGCCCGGCCACCGCGCCCACGACCTGCACCTCGATGTGCCGCGCGGCGTCGAGGACGGCCTCGGCGAACAGCGCGGGATCGGCGAAGCCGAGTTGCGCTTCCGCGGCGCACTGTTGGTAGGCGTGCTCGATCTCGTCGGCGCTACGCACCTTCCGCATTCCCCGGCCACCGCCGCCGGCGAGGGCCTTGATCATGACGGCGCCGTCCCGCTCGGCGAAGAATGCCTTGACGTCCTCGACGCTGCTGGGTCCGTCGGTGGCGGGCAGCACCGGCACGCCGGCGGCGGTCGCGGCGGCGCGGGCCGACGACTTGTCGCCGACCAGCTCGAGCACGTCGGCGCCCGGTCCGACGAACGTGTATCCGGCGGCCGAACAGGCGCGCGCGAATTCGGCGTTCTCGGACAGGAACCCGTAACCCGGGTGGATCAGCTCGGCGCCGGACTGCTTGGCCGCCGCGAGCAGTTCGGCCTGATTGAGGTAGGCCGCCGGCCCGGCGCCCGGCAGGCCGATCGCCTCGTCGGCCGCGTGCACGTGGGGGCTCTCGGCGTCGTCTTCGGCGTAGACCGCTACCGTCCGGATGCCCAGTTCCGTTGCCGTGCGGATGATCCGAAGGGCGATCTCGCCGCGGTTGGCGATCAGCAGGGCGGAGCTCATCGGAGCGGGTCGCCCCATTCCACCTCGCCGCGCAGCTTGCCTTTGAGCAGTTTGCCGCCGGCGTTGCGGGGCAGCGCTTCGGCTACCACGGTGACGTATTGCGGGATCTTGTAGTCGGCCAGCCGGCCGCGGCAGTGTTCGAGCACGGCGCGCACGTCGATCCCGCCCTCGCCGGAGAAGAGGACGGCGCCGACCTTCTCGCCCATCACGTCGTCGGGCACCGCCAGCACACAGGCGTCGGCGACGTTGGGCGCCGACAACAGCGCCGCCTCGACCTCGACGCTGGAGACGTTCTCGCCGCCCCGGTTGATGATGTCCTTGAGCCGATCGACGATGTGCACCCGCCCGGCGTCATCGACGCGAACGACGTCGCCGGTGTGCAGCCAGCCGTCCGCGAACGTGCCCCTGTCGGCCTCCGGGCGATTCCAGTAGCCCGCGGTGACGTTGGCGCCGCGCGTGACCAACTCGCCGACGCCGGGCTCGTCACCGCCGAACGGGACCAGGCCGAGGTCCACCGAGGGCACGGCGTACCCCACGGAGTCGGCGTGCTCGACGGCGTCGCGGTCCGGCAGGACGGTCATCAGCGACGCGGTCTCGGTCATGCCGTACCCGTTGAACACGGTGGCGTGGGGGAACGCCTCCTTCACCGCTCCCACCAACGACGGCGCGATGGGTGCGCCCCCGTAGCCGACCCAGCGCACACCGGACACGTCGGCGTCGGCAAAGGCCTTGTGCCGCAACATCAGGGCGTAGATCGCCGGCACGGTCACCATGACGGAGATGCGTTCGGCGGCCAGCGTCGCAATCAATTCGTCGAGGTTGAGCGCGGGCATGATCACCGACGCGCCCCCGAGCCGGGCGGCGGCCAAAAGCTGTGAGTTGCAGCCGGTTACATGGAACAGCGGCACCGAGATGAGCGTGCGCATTCCCTCGCCGAGGTCTCTCGGCTGGTCGAGGCAGCGGATCGCGTTCTCGGTGTTGGTGACGAACGCCTCGTGGGTGGTCGGCACGCCCTTCGGGTGGCCGGTGGTGCCCGAGGTGTAGAACAGCGCGGCGATATCCGTGTGGCCGAGGCCGTGGGTCACGTGGGGGTTGCCGTCGGGCAGTGGCGCGTGCGGCGCGAGATCGATCCGGGCGCCCGAGTCGGACCGGACGAATTCGACCTCGGGTTGCGCGGAGCGCGTATTGACCGCGACCACAACGCCACCGGCCATCACGGTGCCCCAGAACGCGAGCACCCAATCGATGCCGGCCGGGTAACGCACCGCGACGCGATCGCCCGGGCTCAGGCCGTCCGCCCGCAGCCCGCCGGCCACCCGCGCCGCGCGGTCCCACAGCTGCCGGTAGGTCAATCGGCCGGCGCCGAGTTCGACGACGGCCTCGCTGTTCGGGCGGTTGTCGACCTGTTCGGCGAGCATGTCCAGCAGGGTGGCGGGCAGGCGTTCGTAGCGCGGGATACCGTCGGCGCCGCGGGACACGCCGGTCGTCGGGAATGGGTTGTGCGTGCGCGGAATTTCGATCACTGGAGGCATGCCCGGTCCCTATATCCTCCTGCCCTATCGTGATAGCGGTGACGATCGAGGATTCCGCCATCATGCCCGAGGCGTTCTTCGCTGTCGATGGCGACTCCTATCTGCCGAGCCCGCTGGCGCGGGGACCGTGGGGCACGGCGCTGGGCGGTCAAAACGTCGGCGGCCTGCTGGCGTTCGGAATCGAGCAATCCGGCATCGATTCCGAGCTTCAGCCCGCGCGCCTCACGGTCGACCTGCTGCGCCCGGTTTTGCCCGAACCGGTGCGGATCGAGACGTCGGTGCAGCGGGAAGGCCGGCGCATCAAACTCGTCGACGCCGCGCTGGTGCAGAACGGGCGAGTCGTCGCGCGGGCCAGCGGGCTGTTCCTGCGGCGGGGCGAGCATCCCGAGGGTCAGGTGTGGTCCGGCCCGGTCGAGATGCCGCCGCTTCCGGCCGACGCCGACGGCTCCCCGGCCGACATGCCGTTCCTGATCTGGGGCTACGGGGCTACGCGTGCGGGCAGCCCCGGCATCGCGGCGGGCGAGTGGGAACAGGCCCATTCCCAGAAGTTCGCGTGGACGCGGCTGTTTCGCCCGATGGTGCAGGGCTACCCGCTCACGCCGTTCGCCCGCCTGGGGTTCGTGGGCGACATCACGAGCTCGCTCACCCATTGGGGCACCGGCGGTTTGCGCTATATCAACGCCGACTACACCGTCACCGCGAGCCGCCTGCCGGACGGCGAGTTCCTGGGGTTGGCGGCCCAAAGCCATTACGGCACCGCCGGTGTGGCCACCGGAACCGCCACCCTGTTCGACCGGCACGGCCCGATCGGCTCCAGCACGGCCCTGGCTCTGGTCCAGCCGGCGGAGGCATTCCAGCCCGACCTATCAGTCGCTCATCCCATCAGCTGAGCGGCGACCGTCGCGCCCAGTTCCCAGCACGCTTCCAGGTCGGTCTTGCTGGGTTTGCCCGAAACTACCACGGTTTCAGCCACTTTCGTCCAACCCAATCCGGTGGTGATGGCCTCGATGCCCCGCTCGGCGCCCTCGGTGCCCTCGTTGCCGTGCAGGTACACGCCGAACGGTCGCCCCCGCGTCGAGTCGAGGCACGGGTAGTAGCAGACGTCGAACGCGTGCTTGAGTGTTGTATATTCTCTTATTATGACCACGACGCTATCACCGCAGGTCACCCGTGCAGTCATCTACGCGCGAGTGTCATCCGACCGGGCCAAAGGGCGCTCCGTCGCCGAGCAAGAGGCTGAGTGCCGGGCCGAGTGTGAGCGGCGAGGCTGGCCCGTGGCCGACGTGCTGACCGACAACGACCGCTCCGCAACCCGTTTCGCCACCAAAGACCGGCCCGAATACGAGCGGCTGAGGACGATCCTGCAGCCGGGCGACGTGCTGGTGGTCTGGGAAGCCAGCCGGGCGGGCCGGTCGCTGGACCACTACGTTGACCTGCGACGGCTGTGCTCCGACCGCGGGGTGCAGCTCTCCTACTCCGGCCGGCTGTTTGACATGGACGACGGCGACGACCGATTCACCACCGGCCTCGACGCTCTGATCGCCGAGCGCGAAGCCGAGGACATCCGCAAGCGTATCGTTCGCTCTCACCGCGCCAACCTGGCGGCGGGCAAGCCTCACGGTCGAGTTCCGTACGGCTACAAGATCGTTCGTGACCCCGAGACCGGCAAGGCCGCCGGCCGCATACCCGACCCGGCTCGCGCTCCCCTGGTCGCTGAGGCGGCGCGGCGGGTGCTCGACGGCCACAGCCTCGCGTCGGTAGTCCGCTGGATCGCAGACAAAGACCCGCAGCCCCATTGGAACGACGCGAAGCTCCGGCGCATCCTGCTCAACGCCACCAACGCCGGTTACCGCACTCAGAGCGCGAAGGTCAACGGCAAACGCGGCCCACAAAAGATCGTCAAGGAGGGCACCTGGCAGCCGATCCTCACGCCCGAGCAGCACGACGATCTGGTGGCGCTGTTCGCCGCCCGTAAGACCGGGCCCCGCGGGCCTGAGCCGGTGCACCTGTTGTCGGGCCTCGCCAGCTGCGCGGTGTGCGAGGACAAAATCTGGCGGGGCAAGGCCGGACGCAAAAAGGACGGCTCCCTGTATGAGGTCTACAAGTGCCGGAAGGGTTGCGTGGGGCGCAATCTGGGCCAAGTCGATGCCGTCGTGCTGTCGGTGGTCGAGGGCATCCTCAGCACACCCGAGGCGCTGGCGGCACTAGCTGCCCCGCCCGCCGAGCCCGACTCCACCGCCAAGGCCGACCTGGAAGAACTCAAGCGCCAACTAGAAGCCGTTGAGGACCAAATCACCGAGATGAAGATGCCCGCCGATGTCGGCGCTCGGGTTGCGACGCGGCTGGCCGAGCGCATCGCCGAGCTGGAAAAATCCACGGCTCCCACGTTCACCGAGCCGGTGGTGCGGGAGCTGGCCACCGCTCCGGACCCGGTGGCGATGTGGCGCCGGCTTCCGCTGACACGCAAGCGCGAGTTCATCCGCGCGGTAATGACCATCAAGGTGGATCGGGTCGCGAGCCGGTGGCACGCCAAAGAGGATGGCATCCTCATCGACAGCCGGGCGCTCACTCCGCGCTGATCTACGAAATCCGTTGGACTTACCCGACTTTGACGGGCTTGTCTCTAAGGACAAAACTTAGCAACGGTAACTGGCGGCGCACACCGGTGCTGAGTTAAATTTGGCGTCGACCCTCGGCAATGAGCAGGCCCTGCAGGAGCTGGGGGCGCCAAAACGTCGGCCCCAGATGGGCTCGGCGGGCGGCACGCTACAGCCAGGAGTGGCGCGGCAGTAAGAGGCGCCCACGCACGATAACCAGAGGGTGGCGCAGGGCAGCCCGGCTCAGGGACTCGTGCGAAATCGACCGAATCGAATCGGAGATTTCGCACGATGTCCGCAACCACCTTTCAACCGCGCACCCTCACGCCTGAGGAGATTGCCGCTGATCTGAGATGCCAGACCGCGAAGGTTTGGGGTCTGATCAGATCCGGTGAGCTGCCAGCAGCCAAGTTCAACCGCCGCTACCTGGTCGATGCCGCAGCTTACAAGGCCTTCAAGGCCGAGCGCGGCCTGGTTTCTACCGTCGTCGACGACTCGCCAGTCGATCCGGCCTGGGTGGCCGCCCAGGTCGCGAAGTTCTCTCCTGACGACCTACGCCGCGCCGGGGAGCTGCTGCTGGCGCTGTCCCGCACCGACCAAGGGCACGGTCGAGACGAAACCCATAGGCGCGCAACGTGAGTGACCCGTAAATGCAGCGATGCCGCCGGGCTGCGTCTTGGCCTCGACGCGCTGCCCAACGGCATCACCTCAACGACGACTCCACCGAGAGTCTGTCCCCTTCTCGACCAAAAAAGAGGAACACATGAATACGAGTCCGAAACCCGGCAGCCGCACCGCCCGTGATGAGGCCAAGGCCAGCCCCAACGGTCACGCGCGGGCCGCCGTGGCGTTCCCCGGCCAAGGTTCGGGCTCGCCGAACTCGCCCTCGCCGTGGGCGGACGGGACACGATGGGCCGACAAGCTCGGGGTCGATGCGGACACATCCGTCTTCGAACACGATCCCGACATGTGGCAGCGGCTGGTCAGGTCCTACCGCAAATACGACATGTCCGTGTCGCGGGGCATGACGTTCGAAAGCCTCACGGCGGTTCCTCGCGAGGTCTGGGACAAAGGAAAGTCGCCGGTGACGTTCACGCGCGCGGAGGTCGCCAAGCTCGCCGACGAGAGCGGTGCCACCGACCCGAACGTGATCGGTGCCGAGCTGGAAGCGCGGTACCTGCGGGTGCTGACCGCTTTCAACAAAGCCGACAAAGCGAAGAAGTCAATTCCTCGCCGCCGGCTGTACGCGCTGGACGAGGTGGAGAAGGTCTGCGGTCCCGAGGTCGCCGACGACGTCCGCAAGCGGATCGAGCAGCGCAACCGCGACACGTGGAACATGGGGGCCGGCGCGCGGCGGCACGGATGGGAAGAACACAACTACCTGGTGACCGCGGACGAGCTGGTGCGGCAGCACGAGGTGGCGATCGAGACCCTGTTCGAGCTCAAGCCGGCGAGCAAGGACGATCAGAGCGCTGCGCTGGCCGAGCTTGCCGCGGCGCGGGACAGCCACAAGTCAGGCGGTGTCGCACACCGCAATCCGGTGAATAAGCGGTGGCGCACCATCGATGAGCTGGACAGCCTGCCGGGCACTGAGTGGCTGGTGGACAAGCTGTTGCCGGCCGCGTCGCTGATCCACCTTGTCGGCATGTCCCAGTCGCTCAAGAGTTTCATCGCGCTCGACATGGCGCTGTCGCTGGCGACGGGCACGCCGTTCGCGGGAAGCGACCGGTTCGCGACAGGCGATCCGGTCCACGTGCTCTACGTCGTCGGCGAGGGTGTTCGCGGCATCTCCAAACGGGTCCACGCGTGGTGCGTCAAGCGCAAGGTTGACCCGGCGCTCGTGAAAAGGAACTTCACCGTGCTGCATGGTGCGGCGCAGCTCGGCTCACAACGCGACATGGATGACGTGGCGGCCAAAGCGGAAGAGCACCACGCGGGCCTCGTGGTGTTCGACACCCAGGCGCGGTGCACGGTCGGGCTGGAAGAGAACTCCGCCACCGATCAAGGGCGCGCCGTCGCCCACATCGACACATTCATCCGGCGCACGGGCGCCGCGGTGCTGGTGCTGCACCACACCACTAAGGTCGATCCGCGCAACGCACGCGGTTCGGTGGCGTGGCTGAACGCGGTTGATGTCCAACTGATCGCGTTGCGTGACAACCCGACGTCGATGGAGGTGACGATCGAGGTCGGCAAGATGAAAGACGACGCGGTCGAAGGACCGTACCGGTTCAACGTGGTCAAGGTCGTGCTCGAAGGCGGCGGGGACTCTCTGGTGTTGGCGCCCGGTTCCGACCCCACCACGTTCGACCCCGAGGCGCCCATGGAGAAGTGGACCGGCAGAGGGTCCGCCTACGTCAAGCCCATTTACGCGCTCGCCCAGGAACACTGCATCCAAGGCGAGGGGAAAACCCAGAGGGCGCTGGCGCTGGCCGCGAGCGAGATCATCGGCGAGGAGCGAACTACCAGGGGCAAAGTGCGCAAGGTGCACAAGGTATGCAGCTTCAACACCGCCGATGAAGCGGTGAAGCTGCTAGTGGCACACGGGAAACTGGTCGTCGCCAAGCGCGACTACCTCAAGAACGTGTTCTACCAGCCCGACGAGTACCCGCCGCTTGATCCCGCCGACATGAACGTGTTCACGGACACCGACGACGCCGGGCACCGATGACATGGATGCGCAACCGGCGCCGTGATCACCTGCGTGGGGGCTTTCTACAGGCGGAATCACGCGTTTCCGCAGCTCAGCGCCAGTGACCCAACCATGACCCAACCTGGCGTGCTCGCAAGTTGGGTCATGGTTGGGTCCTTCGAGTGAATCCGCAGCTCAGGGCGTTTTCAGTCCGATTGCGTCCACTTGGGTCACCCTTGGGTCACCGACCCATCAGGCGGGCGGGTACCCAACCATGACCCAAGGGATAACCCAAGTGAGTTTGACCAGGTCGGGGGCAGTGACCCAACCATGACCCAAGGGGTAACCCAACTTCTGCCCATCCATACCCACGTTGTTCTCCCCCCCTATGTAAATAGGGGGAACGGGGGGAGGGGGAACCCAACGAGAGCGGCGGCATCCTCACCGGCGCGCCGGCTGACCGGCTGGGCCTGACATGAGTGAGAGCGGCGGCACCCTCTCCGACCGGCCCGCGCCCGCCGACCTGGCCGCTGCACGCAATTACCCCACAATGGCCACATGGCACGACCGGGACCAGTGATGAGCCGAGAAGACTCCCGGCGCCGCGCCGAGCGCGCGCGGTGGCTGCGCGGCGCCGGGAAGACATGGCAGCAGATCGCCGACTCCGAGGGCTTCCGCTCACGGCGGGCGGCACAGTTGGCGGTGGCCCGCCTGGCGGAGTCCGAGCCTGCCGACAATCCCGCCGCAGCCCGCCGGACGGCTGCCGACGGGCTGCGGATCACGAAGTCGATCATGTTCGCCGGCCTGGCCGAAGCGAAGCAACAGGGCGATCATCAGGCCGTGGTGTCCTACGCCCGCGCCATTGCCGACAACATCGACAAGGACGCCAAGATCAACGGCTTGCACGTCCCCGTCGCCCAGCAAGTCGACATCAACGTGTCCACCGACCCGGCCGCGATCATCGATCGGATGGAGGCCGAGCTTTTGGCCCTGGCCGCCCAGCGCCAACCGCAGGCCGCCATCGGCGGCGGCAACATCATCGACGCCGAAATTGAGGAGATCACCCGATGACCATCATGACCACCGAGGACGCCATCAAGGCGGCGGCTTCGGTCGCCCGCGACGTCGCCGACGGCAAGCTGAGCCCGGCCGACCTAGAGCGCCAGGCCGTGACGGAGCTGCGCGAGCTGGCCGGTCAGGTGATCGGGCCGGACGATCCGGTCTGGCCGCTCCACGTCGAGATCGCGCGCGGTGTCCTGGCCGCCGGTGGCATCCCCGCCGACGAGCTGTCCGAATGGCTGGCCGTGGAGCGTCATCGAGCCGGTGATTCGCTGAGCCATCCCGACCCTGACGACCAGGTTGCGCCCGAGCCCGTTTCGTTGCCCAGCGTGGCACTCAGCCCCGAAGCGGCGGACCCCGAAGCTGAGCCTGACGTTGAGACTTACACCGAGCCCGACGTTGAGCCGGCGCCCGTGGCCCAGCTTCTGCCTGAGCCTCGACCGGGTGAGTATGACCCTTTCCGGGGATGGCCCGCCGCCAAGAACGGCTTCGTTGGCTGAACCCCAGTCTCGAAACTTTAGTTTTGATAGACCGCTGCGCGGTATCACCTCGACCTGCATAGCACCAGGCCAGAATTATCGAAAGTTCTCTCTTATCGAAATTGTGGAGGTCAGAGTTTCGATATAAGATTAGGGGCATGACCACCACTGCTGCCCCCGCCACCACCGGCCAGCTGCTCGGCTATGCCCGAGTCAGCACCGGCCACCAATCCCTCGACGCCCAGACCGACGCGCTCACTGGCGCCGGAGTAGACGCGGCCAGGGTCTACAGCGACAAGCTCACCGGCACGTCCACCAAGGAGCAGCGGCCGGGCCTGGCCGCCGTCCTCGATTACGCCCGGCCTGGCGACACCATCGTGGTCGTCGGCATCGATCGCCTGGGACGCAACGCCGCCGAGGTAATGACCACGATCCGCGACCTTGGCGAGCGCCAGATCATCCTCCGGTCTCTGCGTGAGGGCATCGACACGTCGAACGCCACTGGGCGCATGGTTGCCGGGGTGCTGGCGTCACTGGCCGAACTGGAACTTGAGCTTGGCCGGGAGCGCCGGGCAGCAGCCAAGGCATCACGCAAGACACGCGGCCTGCCGATTGGGCGCCCGTCGAAGCTCACCGCCGACCAGATCCGCCAGGCCGAGCAGCTGCGCGCCAGCGGTGAGCCCGTGCCGATGATCGCGGAGACGCTGAAGGTGAGTACGCCCACCATGTATCGCGTGCTCGCCGAACGCGCCAAATCCGCCTGACCCGACACGCCCGCGACTCCGGCCCAATTCACGCCGGGGTTGCGTCGCCTCTGCGTGATGATTCCCACGTTGAGACCTCGACTATCCCGACAAAGGAGGGGAATTACCCTGTGCCCCTTGCTATCTCGGCAAGTTACTTGCACCGAGACCAGCTAGTCTGAGCACATGACAGCCGCCACCAACGCCGCGCAGCATCCCCGTGACCTCAGCTGGAAGTCCTGGCGCGGCCAGCTCGGCGCATGGGCCAGCCGCGGTGAGACCTCCGGTCCCCGCGTCGAGGAGGCCAAAGCGGCGCTGGACTGGTGGCGGAACCGCACATCTCTCATCGAGATGGGCATCCCGGCCGATGAGGCTGAGTCGCTGCTCGACGCAATCGACAAGCACGCGGACGACGCCGAGCCCTCCGAGCCAGCGGCGGTGGCCCGATGACTTTCCCGGTGCGCCCGTCGGCAATCAGCGCGCTCAACCGCACGTATGCCGGCCGGCTGCGCAGGCAACCCGAGACCGTGCCCACGTTCTTGCAAGAGCAGTGGCGCGAGCGGCGGCGCAAACGGCTGGTCACCGAGCGACTGAGCGAGTCGTTCAGCGCCAGCCGGGAAATCATGGACGTCGCCGGGCCGCTGGCGCAGCGCATCGCTGCCCTGGCCGCCCGCGATGACGGGCGGGTGAACGCGCCGCCGACCGCTGCCCGGTTTGCGCGCCTGGTCGCCAATTACGCCGACGCCGCACACGATTTCGTGGCCGGGTTGCTGACCTGGGCCGATCCCACCAAGCAGCGGCGGGCCGCTGAACTGCTGGCCACCAGGCCCGCCGCGCCGGTGATCGACGCGGCGGCGATTGATTCCGGTAGCTGGGCACACGCCCTGGTCCAGATGGCGACGGCAGCCGACGGCCTCAAGGTCGCTCAGGTCCACTCAGCTCGCCTAGAGAAGCTGCTGCGCGAGACCGTTGACCGCGCCGCACTCGACCTGGAACGCAAAGTCGCCTGGGCGGAGAGCAACCCACCGCCGCCGGCGCTGCCCAAGCCGGTTGACCCGCGCGCGGAACTCCAAGCGATGGGAATCGACTTGTGAGCATCAACTATGACGTTTCGATCGCGACCAGCAACCTGTTGCCGGTCGATTTCCCGACGCCGTCGCAGAATCCGTTGGCGACCGGCCTGTACGCGGCGGTCGGCGACTGGCAGCCCGACCCCGACCTCCGGTTCATGAACGGCGTCAGGGTCCGCGGAAACAACTACGGCGGCGAGAACGCTTTCGGCGTGTGGGGCGGCGGATGGTGCGGCGAGGTCGTCACCGTGACCAGCTCCGGCAGTGACACCTGGTCGGTCAGCGTGGACGGCGACACGGCCAGCGACATCGCCCACGACGCCACGGCCGACACCGTGCGAACGGACCTGACCGGCCTGTCCAGCCTTTCCGGTGAGACCGTCGGCGTCACGTCGCCCGCGGCCGGTACTTGGGTGTTGCACTTCTCTAAGCGTCACGACGTCCAGATCGACGGCGACAGCATCGCCTCCCAGACCGAAACCAAGTTCGGCACCCGGCCAGACATCCTTGAGCCCTTCTCGCCGATCACGGTGTGGGCCTACGACGAATGTGACCTGACCGCGGCCAGCCGCGAGGAGATCACCGCCCGCGCGGCCCAGATCCTTGCCCTTGAAGAGTCGGTCGGTGTCGAGCGCGAGTTCGCTGCCCGGCTCAAGCTCGATGCTGCCGATCTTCCTGGAGCGGCCCAGACGGCCGCCTCGCTCAGGTTGGCCGTCGGCTACCTGGAAGCCCAAATGGCCTTGACCAACACGCAGGGGTTCTTCCATGTGGGCGCGCAGTGGGCGGCGGCCGAGCTGGGGATCTTCAACGAACAGGGCACGCGATGGGTCAGTCCGTTGGGACATTTCTGGGTCATCGGCGGCGGCTATGTCGATGGCCTGGACGACATGATCATCGCGACTAGCCAACCGTTCGGGTGGCGGGACGACGCGACGGTGCGCACGGCCCTCGACACTGTGCACAAAGACGTTTTCGCGGCCATCGCCGAGCGCACGGTCCTGGTCGGTTACGAGCACCTGATCGCCTCCGTCACGATCACCTAGAAGGAGAGAACACCAATGCCAAACGCCGATGGCACACCCGTGATTGACGCTTTCGTGCCCGCCGGAGGGTTCTCCGCGGTGACCGACAGCGGGGACGTCGATGTCGCTCAGTCGGACTCCGGCTTCGCGGCCAGCCTGAAGGCGGCGGGCTTGGTGCCGTACACGCCGGTCACGCTATGACCGTCGCCGCCGCTGAGCGCTTCGACACCGAGGCCGACACCGACAACGACGCCCCAACCTGCCGAGTTTGCGGCGGGCCGGTGCTCTATTACGCCGGCAGTGTCCACGGATGGACCTGTCGAGGCTGCCTGAACGCCTACCTCGATGAGGGCGCCGCCAAGGCCGAAGCCAAGGACCGAAAAGAGCGAGATCGGCTAGCCCACAAGCAACTTGTCACTCTGGGTAGTGATCGGCGTCGGGACGGTGGTGGACCGCGCTATGTGCCGCGCCCTGTCCCGGCGTCGGTCACCTAAACCGATTTGAAAGGACAAGCCATGACTAAACCCGGCATGACGCTTGCCGACACCATCACCCCACGCGAGCGCGAACACCTTGAGCTGTGCATCCACGAGGCAGGCCACTGTGTCAGCGGCGTAGTTCTCAGCGCGCAGCTTCGCAACGCCATCGTCGTGCAGAGCAAAGTGCTCGGCACTCAGGGTTTGACGACGTTCGAGCCCGAGATGCCCCCCGGCTCCGAGGCTTTGACCGCCTACGCCGGACCCTGGTCGGAAGCACGGTGGCGGGCAGGCGGGCGACGACCCACGATGCGCGAGCTGTTTGCGCTATGGGACGCCGGCGGCTGCAAGGACTTCAGGGCATTGACCGCCGCCGGTGGTACGCACCTGGGCGCCGGTATCACGCCGCTGCTCGAAAGGTGTTGGCCCGCCGTGGTCCGTGTGGCCCAACAGCTCCACGGCACCGGCGAGGTCTTCGAGGAGGGCGTTCTGGCGGCGCTCGGCGTCACCGACGGCGGCGGCCCGACCAGCGTCCAGTTGGCCAGCATCCGCAGCGGCTGGGGCCGGCAAGTGCCGCCGCTCGCCACGAAGAAACAGCAGCGCGTGCCCGCGTAAAAGCTCACGGTCAGCGCCGCGATGACCTCGGGGCGGCGGCTGACCGGAGATCACGACCAAAAGAACAACGACGAAAACCCGAGGAGCACCGTTGAAATGTCCGCCCAGAAGCTCGAACCCGCCGCCAGTGATGTTTGGATGTCCGACCACTGCCCGCGGTGCAATCCGCTCGGGCACCATGCCGATAGCCGGGTTCGCTCGGCGAGCCTCACGTCACCGATTTTGGTGACCTGGCTCGGCGGCCGGTATCTGACCTGTCACTACCAGTGCGCCCGCTGCGGTCACCAGTGGACCTGCTCTGACTGGCCCGCGTCGTGTGTCGGCCTCGACCCGAAACATCGGAGGAGAGCTGCGTGACCGAGACACTGACCCACGATCCCATCGCCGCGCTGACGGCCGCCGGCGCCCTGGTCACGGCGCGCCAGCGGCGGCGCCCAGAATCGCCGGCCGAATTGGCCCGGCGGTTGATCCCTGGCTACGTGGTGACCCCCGCGATCAAGTTGCTGTCCGACGAGCTGGTGCGCGCCGTGGAGACACCAGATTCGCGGTTGATCGTGACGATGCCGCCGCGCACCGGTAAGTCGGTGCTCACCTCGCAGGTGTTCCCGGTGTGGTTGCTGTCCCGCAGCCCCAACACCGAACTGATCCTGAAGTCTTACGGCGACCTGCTCGCGGAGTCTCATTCGGCCGCTGCCCGGCGGTTGATCTCCGAGAATCCCGACGTCGTCGGTATCGAACTGGCACCGGACAAGCAGGCAGTGGGCCACTGGCTAGTCAACCGTCATCGTGGCGGCATGTTGGCGGGCGGAATCCTTTCCAGCACAACAGGATTCGGCGCCAACATCTTAGTCGTCGACGACCCCGTGAAGGGCGCTCAGGAGGCCGATAGCGACGCCTACCGGCGGCGACTCACGGCCGAGTTCAAGGCCAGCCTGATGACCCGGCTAATGCCGGGCGGCTCGGCGATCCTAGTTCTCACGAGATGGCACCTGGAAGACATCGCCGGGTCGTTGCTGGCCGAGCCCGGCAGCCGATGGCGTTGTGTGAACATCCCGGCCATCAGCACCGCGGGGGTGCCTGATGCACTGTGCCGGGAGCGAAGCGGCGTGGCCATGACATCCGCCGTGGGCCGCACCGCCGCTCAGTTCCGCGAGATCGAGTCGGAGGTGGGATCTCGGGCCTGGGCGGCGATGTACCTCGGCACGCCCGCCACGCCGGAGGGTGGCTTGATCAAACGGCATTGGCTGGACGATTGGCGTCTGCCGGCGGCGCCGTCGGGGGCCGTCAAGATCGTCGTCGGCGTCGACCCGGCTGATTCCGGTGAGGGTGACGAGACCGGCATCATCGCCGCCAGCCTGGGCGCCGACGGCGTGATCGCCCTGATTGCGGACATGTCCGGTCATTTCACTTCTGATCAGTGGGCGCGCCGGGCCGTCGAGCTGGCCGGTGATGTGGGAGCCAGCGAGATCAGCATCGAGGCATTCAGCGCCAGGGCCACCTACACCCGCCTGGTCACTGAGGCGCTGCCCAAGTACCGGCTCAACCGTCCGGTTCGCGTCGCCGGCTGGCCGCCGAAAGGCACCGACCGCGGCAAGGGCGACGCGGCGGCGCGCTCGACCGGGCTGCTGGCGGCGCTGGAAACCGGCCGGTGCCGGATCGCCGGGCACCTGCCCGAGTTCGAGCGCCAGGCCGTCACCTGGCAGGCCGGCCAGCACCAACCGGACAGAGTCGCGGCGGCCGTGGTCGCTTTCGACGTTCTGAGCCATTCCGGCGGTCACCAGGTGCATTTCGTCAGCCCTATCGACGCTGCCCGCCGCGCCCGCGAGGGCCGGATGCCGGCGCCGCCGGCGTGGATGACGCGGCGAATCGGCGGATGAGCCACACGCCGCCTGCACGTCGATGTACGAACACTCGGCCCGGCGTACGGATCGACTTAGAAAGGAACGCGAACCGCGCTCGGGCGTCAAGGCTGGACGGGATCCTTTTCGTTACCTGAGCTGGCTATCTCTTTGAAGGGAGCGGTAAGAAGCGTTCAATTAATAATTCAATGACCTCGTCGGCAATTTTGTGATAGGTGCGCAATAGCGCGCTCGAAACTGAGGTGCTCCCGCCATGAGCCAGAGTGTGACGGGCACCAATTAGGTTTCCCAAAGTCTGTCGATTTTCGTCTATCTCAAGGAAAGTGTGTAAATCGGCTTCCCACGAAGGATCGAAACTGCCGAGGAGTTGCTCAAGCTTCGCGGGGTTCATATTGGTGATTCTTGCTGCCTGACGCTGGCTGTAACGCAAAACTCGGTGCGATGAATTTTCTTCAAGGTATCCGTTCACCATGTGCTCAACGCTCTTCTCAATAAATCCGCTCAGCCGAATGACGGCCAACCGATTGAGGTAACCTCGGACAATCAGGTCGTCCTCTTGATCAGCGTAAAGAACAATCTCGTCAATTTCGCGCAGATGAGCTCGGATTGCTGCACGTCGATCGACGTACCTACGACCGGTCATATCGCAGAGAAAGCTGCGCGCGCTTCTTCCAGTCGCACGAAAACCGACTCTTCGTTGGCAGTCGCCTTTGTGACAGCGTCAATAAATCGGTCACTGTTAAGTAGGTTGTTGTAAGCCTCTTCCCATGCAGGCTTGTCAATCTCTACTTTCGGGCTGTTCTGGATTCGGCCCATCACCGCGACGAAAACTGAATCGAGTATTGCTGCATTGACTTGCGTGCCCAAGCGGAAAGCCCGGCGACCAATAGCGAAGTTTAGTGCGGCAGCGGCGGCCTTGAATAGAGCGGATATTGCCGCTAAGTCGACACTATCGCCATTCCGATGCTCGCCAAGGAAGTCGTTTAGAAAAGTCTTCAAAGGAGAGTAGTAACTGCTTGAATTGACGTACAACGCGATAATGCGCAAGATCAATTCTTGATCTTTAAGGCGTTGACTCCGCCGGCCGTATAATTCACGCCAGCTTTCGTCGTTGTTTAGGCTTCGAATTGTTTCCACAAGCTCTCCACCGTAGAGTGCCACGCGAATTTCATGTGGTGTGAGGTTGGTACCACCGGAATTCAAGCGTTCGAAAATCTGGTAAACGCTCTCATAGTCCTGAACGGACTGAGGTGCACGAATAATGATGGCTTGGATAAATGTGTCGTCGAGCGTCCTTCGAAGGTCGTCCGGCAACGTTTCGTATGTGAGGCCGCGTAAAGCGTTTTCCACGGCTTCGAGACGAAATTTCCCAGCGTAGAACGCTGCCAACGTAGTGAGCCGTTGTTGGCCATCCAAGACCAAGTACTTTTTCCCCGGTTGCTCGACCAGAAAAATCCCCGGCACAGGAAAGCCGAGCAACAATGACTCCAAGAAGCGGTCTTGCTGAGGTCGCCGCCAGACTCGTCCCCGCTGGAAAGGCTCAGCCTTCGGATCCGGCAAAGTCTCTTCGGGATCGAACGTCGGGACCACGATTGCTCGTTGGTTGTACCTTCTAACGAGGCCATGGACGTCGAACTCGGTGCCGAAATAGACCACAGGACTCGCCGATGGGGCAACAGCGTCGGTCTCGTCGACGTCGTCGACTTCCGTTACCTCGGTGGTGTCGTTTGGCTCGGAATCGCTCGGCACGGATCGAGCCTAGCGGCTAGTACCCGTCCAACGATCGCTAATGCCGAACGGGCGTTCGATCTGTCCTACCGGTGTCCCAACGCTTCGATCACGAGTTAACACGTATTGGATGGAGCTCTATCGCGACCCTTCGCTGGCCTGCACGGATCTGACCGTATTAGACATCGCGACACGGAACAGCAGACGCCGTTTCACACTGGCAGGGTCAGGCGTTCGAACCCCCTTCGCCGGCCGCCGTGGCGGGGTGGCCGATCAAGCTGGTCCGGGGAGACTCGATGTAGTGGAGAATCACCCATTCCGCGAACCACGAAGCCAACATCCGTCGTTGGCCTGCCAAGCCAGAAAATGACATACCCTCATACGCCATCGCTAGACCTTCGTGGACGGGTTCCGACCGGAAGGTGTACAGCCTGCCGAGCAGCTTGCGCCGCAGCGTGCGCGGCAACTTGGTTCCTCGAAGGATGTTAAAGGCCTGCTCGAAGTTGCCGTGCTGGACCATCTCGTCGAGGAAATCAGGCATCAACTCGTCAAAAAACTCGATGAACCGCGCCGTCAGACGCTCTGTCTTCCACGGTTGAAACGGGTTGGTCAGGCACTCGGCAGCAACGACATACAGGATCATGGCGACTTGCTCGCGCTGCTGGCGAAGAGCCGAATCGAAAGTCAGTAATGCACCCCGGAAGCGGTCCCAACTCTGCCTGTCCTCGACAGCCAGATGAAGCCTATCGAGAGCTATGCCGTGACGCGCCAACGTTCCAAGGTTCTGGTCCGCCTGGCGGGTATCCAGTTCTGCAAGCATGTCGGGCCGGGTGGCCTGGACAGGCCAAACGGTGGGCGGCAGGTTCACCGGGCGGCCGAGCGCGAATGTGCAAATCGCTGCGACAACCTCTGCGATAGCGTGCGCGGCGGGACTGGTGAACGGCCCGTGGATGGGGCCCGGGATAGCGATATAGACGTCGACTATGGGCGCCGGAAGATTTAGGGCCATCAGTTGCTCTGGCATCCCGCCCTCGGGCACATCTTCGCTGAAGTTGAGCAGCACATCCCAGCCGAGACGCCGCCAATCCAGGATGCGGGTTGCCAGGTGCATCCTCTCCTGAATTCGTGACTGGAACATGGGGTCTGCAAGCCCGAACTGTTCACCCACAAGCCGACAGTGATACCAAACGCGACCACCGAAATCGTCTTCAGATTTCAAGTCGCGGGAAGCCAGCTCGCCGGCCCGGTGAACGAGCTTGTCGATGTCGTCCTGGCGGCTTAGGTCGCTTGCGACGGCGGTGATCCACGGGCCTGAATCCGCCGGCGTCACAGTGATGTTGAAATTAACGCCGTCTTGCGGGCCAATGATGAACGGGTTCATCGACAGACTCATCTGCGAAACGTCGTATCCGGCCTCGCCGGCAAGGCGAAGCAACCACGATGCGCTTAATGATTGGCGCTGATCAACCCGGAGCTGCGGAAGCTCCGGGATCGGCCGATCCGGACCGCTCAACCTCTACCCCGTTTCGCACGGGCCAAGTGCTGATGTTGCGCAAATGTGGTGCGCCACGGCCAAAGAACGCCTTGACCTGGCTCCCCCGGGTGGACTCGAACCATCGGGGCGAGCAGCACCCGTGCCGGGCTCGCTGCACCGCATGAGGCGCGGCGCGGCGTCCACGACTCCTCGGACGTATTAGCGGTAGCGGTCACTAGACGTCAGGTTTTCCCATTAGTGTTGCGGCGACCGTCGCGCCCAGATTCCAGCAACCCTCAACGTCGGCCTTGGTCGGCTTACCCGAAACCACCAGGTAGTCCGCCACCTTCACCCAGCCCAGCCCGGCGGTGATCCCGTCCACCGCGCGCTTGGCCCCTTCGGTGCCCTCGTTGCCGTGCAGCCACAGCCCGAACGGCCGCCCACGGGTGGAGTCGAGAATCTGGTAGTACGACTGGTCGAACGCCAGCTTGAGAGCGCCGCTGATATAGCCGAGGTTGGCCGGGCTGCCCAATAGGTAGCCGTCGGCTTCCAACATTTCGACCGGCGAAACCGTAAGCGCTGGACGGCGAATCACCTCGACTCCCTCAATCTCAGGGTCGGTGGCCCCGGCCACAACCGCCTCAAACAGCTCCTGGCAGTGCGGACTTGGAGTGTGGTGGATGATCAGCAGACGGGCCACTAGCTCGCCCTATATCTACTAAGCGGGTATTCGTCCAAATAATGCTTGAGGGCGCCGCTCATGTAACCCAGATTCGCCGGGGTTCCGAGCAGGTAGCCGTCGGCTTCGAGCACGTCGGCGGGCGCGAGGGTGAGCGCGGGCCGCCGGATGACCTCGACGCCTTCGATCTCGGGGTCGGTGGCGCCGGAGAGCACCGCCTCGAACATCTCCTGCGTGTGCGGGGACGGCGTGTGGTGCACGATCAGCAATTTCTTGCTCATTGGGCGGCCTGCAGCGCCCGGTGCAGTTCCAACGCGGTCTTCATGGCCTCCCGCGCGCGGCGGCGGTCGCCCGCATAGTCGTAGGCCCGGGCCAGCCGGTACCAGCGCCGCCAGTCGTCGGGATCGGCCTCGACCTCGGTGCGCACCGTGGCGAACAGCGCGTCGGCCGCGTCCCGCTCGATGCGGCCCGATGGCCGCCGCGGCAGGGTGCGGGTGTCGAGTTCCATTCCGTCCGCGGCGATCAGGCGGGCGAGCCGCTGATGGGCGAACCCGGCGCGCAGCGTGGCGATCATCGCCCACAGCCCGATGACCGGCATGATCAGCAGCGCCGCGCCCAGGCCCACCGCGGCGGCCCGGCCCGACCCGATCATCGCGAAGGCCAGGCGGCCCAGCAGCACGAAGTACACCAGCATCGCCACGCACAAGAACGCGATGAGCAGCTGGACGTACAGCGTCCGTCCGGTCATGTGAGGTTCAGCAGGGGCTCGAGGCCCACCGTGAGGCCGGGGCGTTCCTTGATGCGCCGCACGGCCAGCAGCACGCCCGGCACGAACGACGTGCGGTCCAGGCTGTCGTGGCGGATGGTCAGCGTCTCCCCCTCGGTGCCGAACAGGATCTCCTGATGGGCGACCAGCCCGGCCAGCCGCACCGAATGCACCGGTATGCCTTCGACGTCCGCGCCGCGCGCCCCGGGCAGGCTGGTACTGGTGGCATCGGGGTTGGGCGGCAGGCCCTTTCGGGCCTCGGCGATCAGTTTCGCGGTGCGGGCCGCGGTGCCCGACGGGGCGTCGGCCTTGTGCGGGTGGTGCAGCTCGATGACCTCGGCCGAGTCGAAGAACGGCGCGGCCTGCTTGGCGAAATGCATCGACAGCACGGCCCCGATCGCGAAGTTCGGCGCGATCAGCACCGACGTGTCGTTGTCGCCGAGCCACGACTGCACTTGGTCCAGGCGCTCCTGGGTGAAGCCCGTGGTACCGACCACCGCGTGAATTCCGTTGCCGATCAGGAACTCTAGGTTGCCCATCACCACGTCCGGGTGGGTGAAGTCAATGACCACCTCGGTGTCGCCCTCGGTCAGCAGGCTCAGCGGATCACCGGCGTCCACCTCCGCCGACAGGACCAGATCCTCGGCGGCCTGCACGGCCGCCACCATCGTCGACCCGACTTTGCCCTTCGCCCCCAGCACGCCTACCCGCATGGCTTTCACCCTAGACTCCGGGTTCAGCCGGATCGACCGAGTGCGATGTTAGGCATTTGGACATGCCGATGTCATTGAATCGTCGCCGATCCGCTAGCGCGTTTCTGGAAATTGCTCCAAGATAATTGAGCACTCGATCGGTTCGCTTCAAGCAAAGGAGACGGAACTATGGCGGCACGGCGGCGTTCTGGCCGATTCATGGGCCTGGCGGTAATCGGCAGCCCACTTCTTGTCGCCGGTCTCGTCTGCGCCGGCCCGGCTCAGGCCGACCCGATCTCCTACCTCAACGACCTGCACAACGCCGGGATCCAGGACTTCGCCGGCGGTGATCCGGCGCTGCTGATGACGGGTCAGAGATTGTGCCAGCAATTGTCGTACGGCGTTCCTCCCGCGCAGCTGCAGGCCATGGCGCTACAGAAGTCCGACACCGACCTGGGCCCCAATGGGCTGAACCCGGCCCAGGCGGACCTCCTCGTTTATTGGGCCCAGCGCGATCTGTGCCCGAGCTCCTAACTTCTCGTGGGTTCGCGTCGTCCGGGCTGTGACGACCGCATGCCGCGAATTTGCGCGACAATTTTAACCAGTCTTCTCTGACAAGTTCCGAAGCTGTTTCACAGCCGTACGCGCTACCGTAATCACAGCGTCGCTGCCGATGGTGCCAATGATTTCGGCCGCGCATTCAATGGTGGCGCTTTTTCCAATTCCCTCGCTAGTTAGAGGAGATGAAGCTATGACGGCGAAAAGGCATAGGGGTCGATTTATGCGCTTGGGGGCAGTCAGTGGCGCACTTCTGCTCGCCGGGCTCGCCTGGGCCGGCCCGGCTCAGGCTGACGCGTCGTCCTATCTCAAAGACCTGCATAACGCCGGCATCCGCGACGTCGACGGCGGTGATGCCGCACTCTTGCAGGTGGGTCAGAAGTTGTGCACCCAAGTTTCCTATGGCGTTTCTCCCGCCACGCTGAAGACCATGGCGCTGCAACGCTCCGATGCCCGGCTTGGCGCTACCGGGCTCACTCCCGATCAAGCGAACGAACTCGTCAATTATGCGGTGGCAGATCTGTGCCCGAACTATTAATCGGGCCTCGTTGAACTTTGGATTATCCACAGTTCAGCTTTCATCCACACAGACCGCTTTCTCCGTTGTCGGCGGCAATACCGCGGCAAAGCATTCGAACATGGGTTCGATGGCGTTTCCGGCCGAGGTGTGCCGGCTACTTCTTGAACCGCCCCGCGAAGCCGCGCAGCGGCAGGTCGGCGCTGGTGATCAGCCCCGGGCGCGCCGCCACCACCGACTTGATCGCGTACAGCGCGGGCATGCCGGTCACGGTCATGCCGATCGAGGCGAAGTTGTCCGGATTGGACAGGTCCACACCGGGCCTGGGGAAGATCATGTGCTTGTTGTAGACGCACGGGTCGCCCTTGATCTGAGTGATGTAGCAGCCCTTGATGTTCCAGCTCGGGTCGGTGTGCGGGGTCATCTGCCACTCCAGGTGCGTCTCGACTCGGGGCACCCCGTCCACCATGCCCTGGTACTTGAGGTAGTTGCCGCCCAGCGAGCCCTTGGGCAGCGTGTACCAGCCCAGGTCTACGTCCTTGGTGCAGGCGCCCAGCTCGTAGCTGAACTTCACCTCGTCGAGGGTGACGTCGAAGCAGTCGGCCATCATCAGCACGCTGTCGGCGAAGACGCGGGTGTACTTCTCCAGCTTCGACGGGATCTCGGGGTCGTCGACCGGCTGGCCGTAGCCCACCTCGAGCCAGGTGTCCTTGGAGTGGTGACACGACACGTCGACGGACTCGATGGTGGTGACGTTCTCGATCTCGGCCACGTCGGCCGAGCACACCACGCCCAGGATCTGGTTCAGGCCCGGGTTCATGCCGGTGCCGTAGAACGTCGCGCCGCCCAACTCGGCGGCCTCGGCCAGCAGCCGGGTCACCGGCTTGCCCGACGGGTGCGGGTGGTTCGTGTCGCGGTGCCAGCCGGTGATCCAATCGGCCGTTGTGACGATATTGATCCCCGCCTCAAGCACTTTGACGTAAAGATCCTCGTCGGGGAAGACGCCGTGAAACGTCAGCACGTCCGGCTTGGCGGCGATGATCTCCTCGACGGTGCCGGTGGCCGTCACGCCGTTGGGCGCGATGCCCGCGAGCTCGCCGGCATCGCGCCCGATCTTCTCCGGCGAATAGCAGTGCAGTCCAATGAGTTCCAGGTCCGGTTCCCCGGCGATCCGCCTGATCATCTCGGAACCGACGTTTCCGGTGGCCACCTGGAAGACGCGGATCGGTGCATTCATTTGGCTTGGCCTTCCTGATAGAACTGCTTGGCCCACTTGCGGATCGCGGTGAAGCCCTCGTATTCGTCGGGGGCCAGTGCGGGCGGGTCGGAGTAGCGCTGGTGCTGCCAGATCTCGATGTCCTGCTCGAACTGCCGGATCACTTCCCGGCCGAATTCGGTCGCCCTCAGCTCGGCGCGCGCCGGATCCTTGCCCGGCGCCCGCCCGATGTAGACCATGAACCGGACGTCGGAGGTGGATTCGTCGACGGGGGTGACGGCCGAGATGGTGCGGTTGTCGACCATCCCCCAGCTCTTGGTCACCGCGACGCCCAAACCGCCGTTGATGGCCTCGACGCCGCTGTTGACGTCCTCGATCCGCTGACCGTCGTCGCCCTCGAAGGTAATGGTGAAGTCGACGAAGGACACCGCGTCGGCGAAGTCGTGCCGGGTGAACACCGGCACGATCGGCGTGTTGTGGACAAACTTGAAATGCGCGAAGTCCACCCCGTTTTCGAGCACGTACTGCGGGTGCAGCTCCAGGCCCGGGCGATACAGCCGCTGCTGCGGGTAGTAGTCGTCCGTGCTGCGGCCGTCGTCGAACGAGGCGAACACGTCGGGCGCGTCGAAGTAGGGTTCGCGGTGCTCGACGTCGTGCCAGATGTAGACCGACTGGTTGCGCTCCACCACGGGGTAGGTGCGGATTCGCCTGCCGCGGTTGGGCCGATCCTGGTACGGGATGCAGACGTTGCGCCCCTCGGTGTTCCACTGCCAGCCGTGGAACGGACACTGCAGCACCTCGCCGACGACCTTGCCGCCGTAACCGAGGTGCGCGCCGAGGTGCTCGCAGTAGGCGTTCATCACGGTGAGGCGGCCGGACTCGGCGCGCCACGCGACCATCTCCTGGTCGAAGTACTTCATCTTGTGCACATCGCCGACGGCGATCTCGTCGGACCAGGCGACCTGGAACCATCCGGTCGGCTTCATCGACAGCGGCGGCTTAGCCATAGAATCATCGTACCCTCTATGAAAATGTTAGGCTAGGCGGGTGACCGAAAGCCAGGTCGCCGGGCGGCGCCCCAACCGGCGGGGCAGCGCGACCCGCGAGAGCATGCTCGAGGCGGCGCTGAAGTCGCTGGCCTCGGGCGAGCCGGGGTCGGTGTCGGCCAATCGCATCGCCAAGGACATCGGCGCCACCTGGGGCGCGGTGCAGTACCAGTTCGGCGACACCGACGGCTTCTGGGCCGCCGTGCTGCACCGCACCGCCGAGCGGCGCGCCGCCACCTTCTCGGGGCCGGTGCAACCCGACGCTCCGCTGCGCGAGCGCGTCGGCGCCATCATCGACACGCTGTATCGCGGTCTGGCGTCGGCGGATTCGCGCGCCATCGAAAACCTGCGGGCCGCGCTCCCCCGCGACCCGCGCGAGCTGGAACGCCTCTACCCGCGCACGGCCGCCGAGCTGTTCTCCTGGGGCAAGAGCTGGCTCGAGACGTGCCAGAACGCCTTCGTCGGCCTGGACGTCGACCCGGACCGGGTGCGGGAGGTGGCCGCGCTGATCCCCGGCGCGATGCGCGGCCTGGTGTCGGAGCGCCAGCTCGGCTCGTACGCGGACCTCGACATGGCCCGGCGGGGCCTGACGAACGCGCTGGCCGCCTACCTGGAGCGACGCCCTAGCCTCGACCCCCGGCTTTGACCCTTAGCCTTGACGTGTGGAGGCCCTCGACATCCGGATCCGCGAAGCCACGCCGGACGATTTCGCCGACGTCGCGGACATGCACTACCCGGTGTGGCGACAATCCTGGGCCGGAATACTGACGCCGCCGCTGCTGGACATCCTGGGTCCGCCGAAGCGCTGGGTCGCCGAGATCTACCCCCACTCGCTGAATCGCGAGGGCTGGCGGATGTGGGTCGCCGAGTCCGGGGGCCGGCCACTGGGCGTCGCCATCTTCGGCCCGGATCCCGACGAACGCGGCGCCGTCCAGATCGACGCGCTGTACATCGCGGACGACAGCCAGCGGCACGGCATCGGCGGCCGCCTGCTCGACGAAATCCTGAGCGCGCACCCGTGCGGCGACGTGATCCTGTGGGCCGCGGTGCAGAACGACAAGGCGCGCCGCTTCTACGAGAAGAACAACTTTCTCCTCGACGGCCGCACCCTCGACTGGGAGCCGCTGCCCGGCATCAAGGTGGCCCACGTGGGCTACCGGCTCACGCGTCGATGACCAGCCGGTCGCCCCTTGCCCGCGACACGCAGACCACCATTTCGTCGTCACCGACCGCCACACGGCCGCGGTGATCGACCTGCCCGCCAAGCACTTTGACCTTGCACGTCCCGCAGAAGCCCTGCTGGCACGAGTACGGGGTGGTCGGATCGAGATCGCGCATGACGTCCAGCGCCGAGCGGTTCGCCGGAACGCTGACGAGCCGCCGCGACCGCGCCAGCTCCAACTCGAACGGACGCCCGTCGACCACCGGCGGCGGGCTGAACCGCTCGTAATGCAAAGGGGCGTCGGCGAATTCGTTTCGCGCCGCGCGCACCGCCTCCAGCATGGGCGTCGGCCCGCAGACGTACACCGCCGTCGTCGGGCCGGCGCCGGCCAGCAGGTCGTCGACGCCGGCGAAGCGGCCGTGCTCGTCGTCGGCCCAGACGGTCACGCGATCCGGGTCCACCGAAATCACCTCGTCGAGAAACGGCATGTACTCGCGGCTTCTTCCGGCATAGATTGCGCGCCAATCGATTCCACGCTGCGACGCGGCTCGCATCATCGGCAGGATGGGCGTCACCCCGATGCCGCCGATGACGAACAATGCGTCGCGTTCGGCGGTGCCGAGATAGAACGCGTTGCGCGGGCCCTCGAACACGCACGTGTCCCCCACCTTGAAAACGTCATGCATCTCGATGGAACCGCCTCCGCCATCGGGAATCCGGCGCACGGCGATGCGGTAGTCGGTGCGGCGCCCGGGCGGGCCGCACAGCGAGTACTGCCGGCGCCGGCCCGAGGGCAATTGCACATCGATGTGCCCACCGGGCGTCCACGACGGCAACAAGCCGCCGTCCGGGTCGGCCAGCGTCAGCGCCACCACGTCGGGGGCGACGAGTTCGCGCTTGGTGATCACCGCGCGCAGGACCCGCGGCACCGGCTTTACCCGCGACGGCTTCCACCGCGAGACAGCGGCGAATCCCCCGAACCACAGGCGGACGCCCCACAGCATGGTGCCGAGCCGGTCGCGGTCGCGCCGACCGTACAGGTCGGCCGGCCTGCTTCCCCAAATGCTTTCCGGCACGGCGCAATCCCTAATTCTGGCGAATATCGTAGCGGGCGAACAGGCGCAGCGCCGACGGGCTGATGCGCCGCAGCGCGTAGCCGATCCGGGATTCGGCGGCGATCGGGACGACGGCCGGGCCGGTCTCGATGGCCCTGACGATCGCCTTGGCCGCCGCCTCCGGTGTGTAGTTGCGCCGCCGGTAGGCCGCGTCGGCCTTCTCCCGGGCGCGCTCCTGTTGTTCGGCGGTCATGCCGGCGTAGACGGTGCTCTTGGCGATGTTGGTGTTGACGAACCCGGGGCACACGGCCGTGACCGAGATGCCCTCGTCGGCGAGGTCGGCCCGCAGCGATTCGCTGAACGCCAGCACCGCCGCCTTCGTGGTGCCGTAGGCGACCATGGATTTCGACGGGACGAACGCCGCCGCCGACGCCACGTTGATGATCGCGCCGCCCTCGCCACGCTCGACCATCTGCGCCGCGAACGCCCTGCAGCCGCAGATGACGCCGCGGACGTTGACGCCCATGATGTCTTCCCAGTTCGCCGAGCTCGTCTCCAGGAACCGGCCCGCCATCCCGATGCCGGCGTTATTCACCAGGATGTCGACCACGCCGTGCTCGTCAAGCACTTGCGCGGCAAGGGCGTTCATCGCGGGTTCGTCGCTGACGTCGACCTGGTACACCGCCGCCTCGGCGCACGCGGCGCGCACGGCGTCGGCGCTGTCGTGGGCGGCGGCCAGGTCGCGGTCGGCGATCACCACCTTGGCCGCGCCGCGACGGGCCAGTTCCACCGCGGTGGCCCGGCCGATGCCCGCGCCCGCCCCGGTGACCAGCGCGAGCTTGCCGCCGACCTCGCGCGGTCCGCCGCGCACCACCGATCCGCCGGCCGCGCCGGCGACGGTCTCCTCGACCCACTCGGCGGTCAGCCGGGCGATCACCTCGGGGCGCGACGTCACCACCCAGTGCCCGCCCTCGATACCGATCACCCGGCCGTTTTCGGGAATCGCGCCGGTGAACCGTTGCAGCGCGGGCGTCACGAAGATGTCCTTGCGCGGCACCACAACCTGGACCGCGACGGTGGTCTTCGGCAGCTGCGCGCCCGGCCGCAGCATCGGCCCGGGCATGTTGGCGCGGTACAGGCCCAGCCCGTTCACGTAGTCGGCGATGGACCGCGGCGGCCGCTCGCGCCGGCTGCGGGTGCTCGACCGGCCGATGCGCTCAAGGGCCTCATGGACTTTCACGCCGACCCGCGAACGGAACGCCAGCTCGGGCACGACGGGGCACAGGAAGAACGCGATGTACGTCGAGCCCAGCAGCTGCCGGGCGACCTGACCGACGGCCCGGGGAGTTCGCGCCGAGCGCAGGAACCTGCCCGCGTAGCGCAGGTGCGGGCCCGAAATCGACGTGAACGACGCGACTTTGGCCATCATGTCGTCGTCGGTGACGGCCGGCCAGGCCTGGATCGATCCCCAGTCGTGGGCCAGCAGGTGCACGGGCCCGACGCCCAGGCTGTCGATCACCGCGCCGATGTCGGACACCAGTTGGGGAAAGGCGTAGCCGGATCGCCTTGTGGGGCGCGATGATTCGCCCGCGCCGCGGACGTCGTAGGCCACCACGTTGTAGCGGCCACGCTTCTCCAGCTCGGAGGCCACGCCGTCCCACAGGTGATGGTTGTCGGGCCAGCCGTGAATCGCGAGGATGGTCGGGCGTGCCGGGTCGATCTCGGTGTAGCGGTGGACCGCCAGGGTGACGCCGTCGGATGCGGTGACGCGCGAGGTTGCGGCCATCGGTCAGCGCGACGCCCGCGCGGCGGGCGAGAGCGCCAGGTAGTCGACGGCCAGCTCCAGCCCGCCCAGCTGCGACGGGTGGAAACCCGGCCGGTAGTAGTCGCCGACCACCCGCACGAAGCGCAGCGGCCCGGGCACCAGACCCCGACGCGCCGCGCGGATGTACTCCCACCAGTGCGGCTTGGTACCCGGCGGCAGGTGCGGGTCCACCGAGTACAGGAAGCGGACCCCGCGGACCCAGAACAGCAGCATGGCCGGCGTCACGACCAGTTGGGCGCGCACCCGTCGCAGGTATCCCGCGCGCAGGTGCTTCATGGTGTCGAAGGCGACGGCCTTGTGCTCGACTTCCTCGGCGCCGTGCCAGCGCAGCATGTCCAGCATCACCGGGTCGGTGCCGATGGCGTCGTGGGCGGGCGCGCCGAGCACCCACTCGCCCAGGATGGCGGTGTAGTGCTCGACCGCCGACACGATCGAGATCTGCTCCAGCAGCCAGCTGTGCCGGCGTCGCCGGCCCCACCCCGGCTTGGGCCCGAGCAGCTTCTCGAACAGCCACCTGATCTGGTCGGTGTACGGGGTGAGGTCGACGCCCTGCGCGGCGAAGTGGGCGAGCACTTTCGAGTGCGCCTGCGAATGCATGGCCTCCTGGCCGATGAAGCCCTGCACGTCGAGGCGCAGCTGGTCGTCCTTGATCAGCGGCAGCGCCTGCTTGAACACGTCGACGAAAAACTCCTCGCCGGCGGGCAGCAGCAGGTGCAGGACGTTGAGGACGTGGGTGGCGAACGGCTCGCCGGGCACGTAGTGGAACGGCAGCTTCGACCAGTCGAACTCGACGTCGCGCGCCTCGAGGACCAGGCGCTCGTGGTCCAGCGCCGCCCCGCGGCGACCACAGTGCGGACCCGCTGCCTGGTCCTCGACGGTTAACATCGCCGGCCCCTCCCCTCAGCGCGCGGCCACGTGCCTGCGCAGTTCGTACTCTCGCAGATCCGCCTTGGCCAGCATCGCCCGGTGCTTGGCCGGCGTGAACGGCCAGACCTCGGGTACCCCGTCCTTGTTCAGGTACCAGCTGTCACAGCCGGTGGTCCACACGGTGTCCGGCATCGCGGCCCGCAGCTGCGCGTTGTAACGCTCGGTCGCCGAGGCCGACGGCTCGATGGTGTCGAATTCGCCTCGGCGCCAACGCTCGATCCAGCGCAGGATGTGATCGGCCTGGTGTTCGGCGACGGCGGTGAGCGAGTGGTTGCCCACCGGGCTGTGCGGGCCCAGCATCATGAAGAAGTTGGGAAAACCGGGCATCGCCACGGTTCGGTGGGCGCGTGGCCCGTCGCGCCAGACGTCGTCGGCGGCGATGCCGTCGCGGCCGGTCAGGCGCATCGGCCGGAAGAACGCGTGCGTGTCGAACCCGGTGCACAGCACGATGACGTCCACCTCGTGCAGGTTGCCGTCGTCGGTCACGATGCCCCGCCGTTCGACGTGGTCGATGCCGGCCGTCACCAGCTCGACATCGTCGCGCTGCATCGCGCGGTAGAACCCGCCCGAGACCACCAGCCGCTTGCACATCGGCTGGTAGTCGGGCGTCAGCGCCGCGCGCAACTCGGGGTCGCGCACCTGGCGCAGGCTGGCGCGGCACAGCGCCCCCATCGCCTTGCGCCGCAGGCCCGCCTTGGTCAGCGCCACCGCGAAAGTGTCGAAGATGACGCTGTACGCCCGATACGCCAACCGGTCGAGCCACGGCGCGGCCCGGTGGGTGAAGCTGGCGAACCGGGAGTATTGCGGGTTGGGCATCGGGACGATCCACTGCGCGGTGCGCTGGAACAGCACCACCTTGCCCGCCACGCCGGCCAGCCCGCAGACCAGCTGCACGCCGGTGGATCCGTTGCCGATCACCGCGATTCGCCGGCCCGACAGCTCGACCGTGTGATCCCAACGCGCGGAGTGAAACGCGTGGCCGCCGAAGTCGTCCAGCCCGGGGATCGACGGCATCCGGGGATGGTGCAGCACGCCCGTCGCCGAGATCAGGAAGTCGACGGTCGACTCCTCGCCGGCGTCGGTGCGCAGCGCCCAGCGGTCGTTTTCGAACCGGGCGCTGACGATCTCGGTGCCGAACCGGATCCGGTCCCGCAGCCCGAATTGGTTGGCCACGCCCCGGAAGTAGGCCTGGATCTCGCCGCCCGGCGAGAACATGTGCGACCAGTCGGGCTTGGTGGCGAAGGTGTACTGGTACACCCGCGACGGCACGTCACAGGTCAGGCCCGGATAGGTGTTTTCGCGCCAGGTGCCGCCCACCTCGTCGGCCTTCTCGTAGATGGTGACATCGCGAATGCCGTTGCGCAGCAACGCGATTGCCACGCACAGGCCGGACATGCCCGCGCCGACGACGGCCACGGAGGGGTCGCGCGTCACCATCGCCAGCTACCCTGCTGGTCGTCCATCCGCCGATCATAAGCACGTTTCGCCTCAGGAGAACCCGTATAGCACAACCGCAAAACCGAGGATGACGAGCGCCGCCGCTGTCATCGCCCGACGCCGGGCTTGAATCCACCGCCGGACCCGAGGACGGCGTAGTACGCGATGGCTGCCACCGCGCGGCGGCGAGCACCTTCGGATTTTTCCCCGCGCGACCCGGCTACCCCGTTGTGCGCGGTCGCTGCAACTGGCTGAATTGGGGAACGGCGGCCAGCGTGGCAACCGCATCGAAGAGCGCTTGTCTCATCTCCGGCGCCGGTGGCCCGGACAGCACGGGTCCGAAGAAGGTCCGCCCGTCGATTTGCATGATCGGACTGCCCCCGCTCTCCCCGAGCGCGTCCTGTCCGGCCTGATGGCTGCGCCGCACCTCGTCATCCTGGGCGGTATCCGATATGACGTCGGCGTCGATGTCGTGGCAGCCCACCACGTCCAACACCTCCGCCACCAGGTTGTCGTCGAGCGCCTCGGAGCGTTCAAGGTAGCGCTCGCCGAAGGCGAAATACGCCGCGGCCATGGCCTCGGCACCGTGTGTGCGCCCGATTGCGGCCATCAGCCGGCCGATTCGCCGGGAGTCACGCATCCGCGCCTGCTGCGGCGCCGGCAGCTCGCGGCCCTCATTGAGCACCGCCAGACTCATCAGTCGCCAATCGATCGCCAACTCCAGTTCGCCGGCGAGGTCCTTCAGCCACCTGGCGGTGTTCCAGGAAAATGGACACACGGGGTCGAGCCAGATCGTCACCGTCGTGGGGCCCCGGTTCCGCGCTTGAGTCATCAGCTCTGCCCCTGTCCTGTCGGGTCACGTTACGACTTGCCTCACTATACCCCATAGGGTATTGGCGCTGTTCGCGGGCGTTTGCGGCCTTCGCGAACTTTCTCCACACTTGACGCATGCGAGTCGGCGTCCCGACCGAGACCAAGACCAACGAGTTCAGGGTGGCCATCACCCCCGCCGGCGTCGCGGAACTCACCCGCCGCGGCCACGAGGTGCTCGTCCAGGCCGGCGCGGGCGAAGGCTCGGCCATCCCCGACGCGGAGTTCAAGGCCGCGGGCGCCGAACTGGCCGGCACCGCCGAGCAGGTGTGGGCCGGCGCCGACCTGCTGCTGAAGGTCAAGGAGCCGATACCGGCCGAGTACGGCCTGTTGCGCCGCGGCCAGGTCCTGTTCACATACCTGCATCTGGCCGCGTCGCGCGCCTGCACCGACGCCCTGTTGGCCGCCGGAGCGACCTCGATCGCCTACGAGACCGTCCAGACCGCCGACGGCGCGCTGCCCCTGCTGGCCCCGATGAGCGAGGTCGCCGGCCGGCTCTCCGCTCAGGTCGGCGCCTACCACCTGATGCGCACCCAGGGCGGGCGCGGCGTGCTGATGGGTGGGGTGCCGGGCGTCAAGCCGGCCGACGTGGTGGTGATCGGGGCCGGCACGGCCGGCTACAACGCCGCCCGGGTGGCGGGCGGCATGGGCGCGACCGTCATGGTTTTCGACGTCAACATCGCCAAGCTCCGGCTGCTCGACGCGGAGTTCGCCGGCCGCGTCGGCACCCGCTACTCGTCGGCGTTGGAGCTCGAGGGGGCCGTCAAGCGCGCCGACCTGGTGATCGGCGCCGTGCTGGTGCCCGGCGCCAAGGCGCCCACCCTCATCTCGAATTCCCTTGTCGCGCAGATGAAGCCGGGGGCTGTGCTGGTGGACATCTCAATCGACCAGGGCGGCTGCTTCGAGGATTCGCGGCCCACCACGCACGACGACCCGACGTTCGCCGTGCACGACACCGTGTTCTACTGCGTGGCGAACATGCCCAGCGCGGTGCCCAAGACGTCCACCGTCGCGCTGACCAACGCCACGATGCCCTACGTGCTCAGGCTCGCGGAGGCCGGCTGGCGGGCGGCGTGCCGGTCGGATCCCGCTCTGGCCAAAGGGCTTTCGACGCACGACGGGCTGCTGCTGTCCGAACGGGTGGCCACCGACCTGGGCTTGCCGCACACCGACGTGGCAACCGCACTCGCCACTTAGCAGTTCAGGCCGGCGACGATGTCGGCCACCGGCCCGGGGCGGGCCTCGTCGAACGACGTTCCCGCCCAGAGGGTCATCCCGTCCGGGTCCTCCCGCTGGGCCGCCGCCTCCCGGATCGGCAACGTCATCTGGTTGACCTCGGGGTAGCCGAGCGGGGCCACGGTGTCCAGGCGCCGGATGAAGTCGTTTTCCAGGCTGCGCGCGTAGCGGCCCGAGAACGCGCGCGAGACGATGGTCTTGCCGAAAAGCTGATTCTTCATGGCGGTGCGATGCGCCTGGCTGGTGCCGGCCTCGTCGGAAAGCAGCAGCGCGGTGCCGACCTGCGCGGCCACGGCTCCCCTGCGCAGCACGCCGGCGACGGCCTCGGCGGTGCCCAGCCCGCCCGCCGCGATGATCGGGACGTCGCGGTGCGCGCGGTGGATCCGATCGATCAGCTGGTGCAGCGATTCGGTACCCGGTTCCATGTCAGGGGCGAAGGTGCCACGGTGCCCGCCGGCGTCGGGCCCCTGGACCACCAGGCTGTCCGCGCCCGCGGCGACGGCGATCCCCGCCTCGTATAGCGACGTCACCGTGACCATCACCAACAACCCCTGCGCGCTCAACCGCCGGATCACGTCGGGCGGCGGCACGCCGAAGGTGAACGACACCAGCTCGGGGTGGACGTCGGACACCACCTCGAGCTTGCGCTCCCAGTCGTCGTCGTCACCGAACTCGGGCCTGCCGACCTCGCACTGGTAGTGATCGGCGATGTTTTCGAGTTCCTCGGCGTAATAGTCCAGCGCGACCCAGTCGGCGACGCTGGGCTGCGGCACCAACAGGTTCACTCCGAGCGGACCCGTCGTCATGGCGCGCGCGGCGGCGATGTCCTCGGCCAACCGCTCGGCGCTCACGTACGCGGCGGGGATGAAACCGAGCCCACCGGCGTTGGACACCGCGGCGGCCAGCGCGGGGGTGCCAGGGCCGCCCGCCATCGGCGCGCCCACGATGGGCACCGCGATATCCCAAAAGCCCAGAACCACGGCGCTAATGTACCATCGCCCGAAGTTGTTGGGGCAGCGATCGTTTCGACGCGTACGGGCCCAGGACGGCGGCGCCGTACCGCTTGCCCAGCAGGCGGCGGGCGACCGCGTTGACCTCGTCGACCGTCACCCCGTCGATCTGTTGCAGGGTGTGTTCGATGCTGCGGTGTTTGCCGTAGTTCAGCTCGCTGCGGCCGATGCGGCTCATCCGGGAGCCGGAGTCCTCCAGCCCGAGGACCAGCCCGCCCCGCAGGGACCCCTTGGCGATGCGGCATTCCGCCTCGGTGATGCCGTCGCGCGCCACCTTTTCGAGCACCTCGCTGGTCACCCGCATGACGTCGGGGAAACGCTCGGGCAGGCACGCGGCGTACACGGACAGCGAGCCGCTGTCGGCGAAGATGTCCACCGCCGAGTAGACCGAATAGGCCAGCCCGCGCAGCTCCCGGACCTCCTGGAACAGCCTGGAGCTCAGGCCGCCGCCCAGCGCGGTGTGCAGCACCGACAGCGCCCAGCGATGCTCCCAGCTGCGCCCGGGCGTGCGGACGCCCAGCGACACGTGGGTCTGTTCGGCATCCCGGTTGACCAGCGTCAGCCCGGGTTGTCCGGTGACCCGCCCGGCGCCCTTGCGCGGGGCGATCGGCTGCCGCCCCCGGACCAGGTGCGGCCCGAAATGCTCGCGTACCAACGCCACCACCTGGTCGTGATCGACGTTGCCGGCGACGGCGACGACCATCCGTTCGGGGGTGTAGCGCCGCACGTGGAACGAGTGCAGTTGGTCCCGCGTCATCGCCGAAACCGAACGCGCGGTGCCGATCACGGGCCGGCCCACCGGGTGGTCGCCGAAGAGCGCCGACAGGAAGATGTCGCCCAGCGCGTCCTCGGGGTCGTCGTCGCGCATGGCGATCTCCTCGAGGACGACGTCGCGTTCCAGCTCCACGTCCTCGGCGGCGCAGCGACCGTTGAGCACCACGTCGGCGACCAGGTCGATCGCCAGCTCCAGGTCGCTGTCGAGCACGTGCGCGTAGTAGCAGGTGTGCTCCCTGGCGGTGAACGCGTTCAGCTCGCCCCCGACGGCGTCCATCGCCTGGGCGATGTCGACGGCCGTGCGGGTGGGGGTCGACTTGAACAGCAGGTGCTCGAGGAAGTGCGCCGCCCCGGCCACGGTGGAGCCCTCGTCGCGCGACCCGACGCCGACCCAGACCCCGACCGACGCGGAGCGCACGGCGGGCAGGTGCTCGGTGACCACCCGCAGGCCGCCCGGGAGCGTGGTGCGGCGGACGGCCTTGTGGTCCGGGTTCACCGCGGCGATCTGCGTTCCCCGACGCAGCGACGCCGGGGGGTTAGCTGCTTGCCGTGGCGGCATCGGCAGGAGCGGGCGCGGCGGACGGCGTCTCCGCGGCTTCCTCTTCGTCCACCAGGACCAGCGAGATCTTGCCGCGCTTGTCGATGTCGGCGATCTCGACCCGCAGCTTGTCGCCGACGTTCACGACGTCCTCGACCTTCGCGATGCGCTTGCCCCTGCCGAGCTTCGAGATGTGCACCAGGCCGTCACGCCCGGGCAGCAGCGACACGAACGCCCCGAAATCGGTTGTCTTGACCACGGTTCCGAGGAAGCGCTCGCCCACCGTCGGCAGCTGCGGGTTGGCGATGGCGTTGATCCGGTCGATCGCGGCCTGCGCCGAGGGCCCGTCGGTGGCGCCGACGAACACGGTGCCGTCGTCCTCGATGGAGATCTGCGCGCCGGTCTCCTCGGTGATGGCGTTGATGACCTTGCCCTTGGGGCCGATGACCTCGCCGATCTTGTCCACCGGGACCTTGATGGTGGTCACCCGCGGCGCATAGGGACTCATCTCGTCGGGCGCGTCGATGGCCTCGGCCATCACCTCGAGGATGGTCAGGCGCGCGTCCTTGGCCTGCGCCAGCGCGCCCGCCAGCACCTGCGACGGGATGCCGTCCAGCTTGGTGTCCAGCTGCAGCGCGGTGACGTAGTCCTTGGTGCCGGCGCACTTGAAGTCCATGTCGCCGAACGCGTCCTCGGCGCCGAGGATGTCGGTCAGCGTGACGAAGCGGCGCTCCGTCTTGCCGTCCACCTCGACGTCATCGGAGACCAGGCCCATCGCGATGCCGGCCACCGGCGCCTTGAGCGGCACCCCGGCGTTGAGCAGCGCCAGCGTGGACGCGCAGACCGACCCCATTGAGGTCGAGCCGTTGGAGCCCAGGGCCTCGGACACCTGCCGGATGGCGTACGGGAACTCCTCGACGCTGGGCAGCACCGGGATCAGGGCCCGCTCGGCCAGCGCGCCGTGCCCGATCTCGCGCCGCTTGGGCGAGCCCACCCGGCCGGTCTCGCCGGTCGAATACGGCGGGAAGTTGTAGTGATGCATGTAGCGCTTGGACGTTTCCGGCCCCAGCGAGTCGATCTGCTGGGCCATCTTGACCATGTCCAGCGTGGTCACGCCCAGGATCTGGGTCTCGCCGCGCTCGAACAGCGCGCTGCCGTGCGCCCGCGGCACCACGGCGACCTCGGCCGACAGCGCGCGGATGTCGGTGATGCCCCGGCCGTCGATGCGGAAGTGGTCGGTCAGGATGCGCTGGCGCACCAGCTTCTTGGTCAGCGAGCGGAACGCGGCGCTGACCTCCTTTTCGCGGCCCTCGTAGGTCTCGGCGAGCCGCGCTGCCACCTCGGCCTTCAGCTCGTCGGTGCGCGCGTCACGCTCGGCCTTGCCGCCGATGGTCAGCGCCTTGGCCAGCTCGTCGGTGGCCACCGAGGCGACCGAGTAGTAGACGTCTTCCTGGTAGTCCGGGAACGTCGGGTACTCGCCGACGGGCTTGGCGGCCGCGTCGGCCAGCTCCTGCTGGGCGGTGCACAGCGCGTCGATGAACGGCTTGGCGGCCTCCAGGCCTTCGGCCACAACGGTTTCCGTCGGCGCCTGGGCGCCACCCTCGACCAATTCGATGACCTTGTCGGTGGCCTCGGCCTCGACCATCATGATCGCGACGTCCCCGTCGACCTTGCGGCCGGCCACCACCATGTCGAACACGGCCCGCTCGAGCTGCTCGACCGTCGGGAAGGCGACCCAGGTGCCGTCGATCAGCGCCACCCGCACGCCCCCGATGGGGCCGGAGAATGGCAGCCCGCTTATCTGGGTGGAGGCCGACGCGGCGTTGATCGCCAGCACGTCGTACAGGTCGTTGGGGTCCAGGCTCATGATCGTCACCACGACCTGGATCTCGTTGCGCAGCCCCGACACGAACGACGGCCGCAGCGGGCGGTCGATGAGCCGGCAGGTCAGGATCGCGTCGGTGGAGGGGCGGCCCTCGCGGCGGAAGAACGAGCCGGGGATGCGCCCGGCGGCGTACATCCGCTCCTCGACGTCGACCGTCAGCGGGAAGAAGTCGAAGTGTTCCTTGGGACTCTTGCTGGCGGTGGTCGCCGAGAGCAGCATGTTCTCGTCGTCCAGGTATGCGACCACGGCTCCGGCGGCCTGCTGGGCCAGCCTGCCGGTCTCGAAACGGATGGTGCGGGTGCCGAAGCTCCCGTTGTCGATGGTGGCGGTCGCCTCGAAGACGCCTTCGTCGATTTCAGCTACAGACATGGGTGTCCGTATGACCTCTCTGGGTATTCAGCTGTTTCGCGTCGTCACGCGCGAGTAACCCGAGAGCTTCCCTGAAAGGAAGAAGTCTGAATGCGGCTACGGCCATCGATCGAAGCGGCCGACCTGCCCCAGATCCGGAGAGCCCGGCAGCCACTACCGAAGACCGCCCGATGCAGACCGGGCTGCTCCCTTGTGACTTGCTGGAACGGCTTACGCGGATCTGCGCAAACCGCACCGTTTGCTCGGGCCGAACCGGCCCAGAACGCTCCCACTCTACACGGGCGAACTCAGCCGGCCAGCGGGCGCCGGGATTTGCCAGGCGTCAGCGACGCAGGCCCAGGCGCTCGACGAGCGAGCGGTAGCGCTCGACGTCGATCTGGGAGACGTACTTGAGCAGCCGGCGGCGGCGGCCCACCAGCAGCAGCAGTCCGCGCCGCGAGTGGTGGTCGTGCTTGTGCACCTTGAGGTGCTCGGTCAGGTCGGCGATCCGCCGGGTCAGTAGGGCGACCTGGGCCTCCGGGGACCCGGTGTCGGTGTCGTGCAGGCCGTAGGAGCCCAGGATTTCTTTTTTCTGCTCGGCAGTAAGCGCCACGAAACTATCTCCATCAATCGGTCCGCGATTTGGATTCTTCAGCGCGGCCACCGCGAACCGCAGCGCGCGCCGATGTCGTCAGGCAGTTTAGCAGCGGGCCGGCGCCCGCTCCGAATCGTCGGGCGGGGCTAGTCGGGGGGCAGTAGGCCGCGCGCCCGCTCGGTGTCGTCGCCCATCGCGGCGACGAGGCCCTTCACCGTGTCGAACTTGCGCTGTCCGCGGATGCGCGCGACGAAGTCCAGGGCCACATGTTGCCCGTACAGGTCGGCGGTGGTGTCCAGGACGAACGCCTCGACGGTGCGGGTGCGCCCCGAGAAGGTGGGGTTGGTGCCGATGGACACCGCGGCCTGGTAGCGCTCCCCCGGAACGACGGTGCCGGTGACCGGCCCGTGCCCGAGCACGGTGAACCACGCCGCGTAGACGCCGTCGGCGGGGATGGCCGAATACATCGGCGGCGCGACGTTCGCGGTGGGAAAGCCCAGCTCCGCCCCCCGGCCCTCGCCGCGCACGACGACGCCCTCGACCCGGTGCGGGCGGCCCAGCGCCTCCGTCGCCGCCACCATGTCGCCGGCGTCCACACAGGACCGGATGTAGGTGGACGAGAACGTCACGGTCTCGTTGCTGTGGTGCTCGGACAGCAGCGACATCGACTCCACGGCGAAGCCGAACCGCTCGCCGGCCTTGCGCAGGGTGGCGACCGTGCCGGCCGCCTTCTTCCCGAAGGTGAAGTTCTCCCCGACCACGACCTCCACCACGTGCAGGTTCTCCACCAGCAGCTCGTGGACGTAGCGCTCCGGGGTGAGCTTCATGAAGTCCGTGGTGAACGGCATCACCAGAAAGACATCGATGCCCAGCTCCTCGACCAGCTCCGCGCGCCGGGTCAGCGTCGTCAGCTGCGCGGGGTGGCTGCCGGGATACACCACTTCCATCGGGTGCGGGTCGAACGTCATCAGCACCGTCGGCACGTTGCGCGCGCGGGCGGCCTTCACCGCGTGCGCGATCAGCTCGGCGTGGCCGCGATGCACACCGTCGAACACCCCGATGGTGACCACGCATCTGCCCCAGTCCGTGGGAATCTCGTCTTGGCCGCGCCACCGCTGCACGACCGCAAGCCTACGATGCCGGGCGCGGACATGGGGCGCGAGATCTTGGCGAGGCACGCCAGATTAGGCGTGGGTTGCCTAAACTTTCTGCTTGTGAGGGCTGACGACGAGCCAGGCGGCATCACCGCGGTCGGCCAGGACTACCTGAAGGTCATCTGGAATGCCCAGGAGTGGTCCGTGGAAGGGGGCCCCGCGAAAGTCAGCACCAAGATGCTGGCCGACCGGATCGGGGTGTCGGCCAGCACCGCGTCGGAGTCGATCCGCAAACTGGCCGAGCAGGGCCTCGTCGACCACGAGAAGTACGGCGCCGTGACGCTGACCGAGGCCGGGCGCCGCGCGGCCCTCGAGGTGGTGCGCCGGCACCGGTTGCTGGAGACCTTCCTGGTCAACGAGCTCGGCTACGGCTGGGACGAGGTGCACGACGAGGCCGAGGTGCTCGAGCACGCCGTGTCGGATCGCCTGGTGGCCCGCATCGACGCCAAGCTGGGCTACCCCCAGCGCGACCCGCACGGCGACCCGATCCCGGCCTCCGACGGGCAGGTCCCCACCCCACCGGCCCGCCAGCTGTGGGCGTGCGGCGACGGGGACACCGGGACGGTGGCCCGCATCTCCGACGCGGACCCGGAGATGCTGCGCTACTTCACCGACGTCGGGATCCACCTCGACTCGCGGCTGCGGGTGCTGACCCGCCGCGAATTCGCCGGCATGATCTCCGTCGCGATCGAGGCCGCCGACGGCGCCGAGTGCACGGTCGACCTGGGCAGCCCGGCGGCCCGGGCGATCTGGGTGGTCGCCTAACTCGTCAACAGTCCCTTGGCGATGTGGGTGACCTGCACCTCGTTGCTGCCGGCGTAGATCATCAGCGACTTCGCGTCGCGGGCCAGCTGTTCCACGCGGTATTCGGCCATGTAGCCGTTGCCGCCGAACAGCTGCACGGCCTCCATCGCGACGTCGGTGGCCGCCTCCGACGAGTACAGCTTGATCGCCGACGCCTCGGCCAGCGAGAGCGGTTTGCCCGCCTGTTGGCGCTCGATGGTGTGAAAGACCATGTTCTGCACGTTCATTCGGGCGATCTCCATCTTGGCCAACTTGAGCTGGATCAGCTGGAACTGCCCGATGTTCTTGCCCCACAGCGTGCGGGTCTTGGCGTAATCCACGCAGAGCCGGTGGCATTCGTTGATGATGCCCAGCGCCATCATCGCGATCCCGATCCGCTCGGCGGCGAAATTGTCGCGGGCGCTTTCGCGGCCGTCGCCGTCGGCCTGGCGCCCGTTCTCGCCGAGCAGGCGATCGGGGGTCAGCCGCACGTTGTCGAAGAACAACTCGCCCGTCGGCGAGGACATCATGCCCATCTTCTTGAACGGCTTGCCCTGCGTCAGGCCCGGCATCCCCGCGTCCAGCACGAAGATCAACACCGGCCGGTTGCGCCGGTCGGTGTCGGAGCCGTCGTCCAGCTTGGCGTAGACCACCAGGACGTCGGCGCAGGGCCCGTTGGTGATGAACGTCTTCTGGCCGTTGAGGATGTAGTCCTCGCCGTCCCGCTTGACCGACGTCTTCATGCCGCCGAACGCGTCGGACCCGGAGTCCGGCTCGGTAATGGCCCACGCCGCAATCTTTTTCAGCGTCATCAGGTCGGGCAGCCAGCGTTCCTTCTGGGCCAGCGTGCCGCGGCTCATGATGGTCGCCGCGCCCAGGCCGATGCTGACCGACGCGGTGCTGAGCAGCCCGATGCTCACCCGGGCCAGCTCCGACACCAGCACCGCCAGCATCGACGCCTGCGCGCCGCCACCGAAACCCCCCGCGCCGTCGGACTTTTCGTCGGGCGCCTGGCCCGCTTCGCGGGCGCGCTCGCGCTCCAGCATCGACTTGACCGACTCGGCGGCCATCGCGTCAAGACCGAACTGGCTGAACAGCTTCCGGGCGATCGGATACGGCGACAGCGCGCCCGTTTCCAGTTCGTCCAGATGCGGGCGGATCTCCTTGTCGATGAACTGACGAACCGCATCCCGAACCATGAGGTCGGTGTCGGACCACTCGATCACGGTTCAGCGTTCGGCGCGCTGATAGGCCGTGACGACGGCGGCGCCGCCCAGCCCGATGTTGTGCTGCAGGGCCGCGTCGACGCCCTCGACCTGACGCTTGTCGGCGGTGCCGCGCAGCTGCCAGGTCAGCTCGGCGCACTGCGCCAGCCCGGTGGCGCCCAGCGGGTGTCCCTTGGAGATCAGGCCGCCCGACGGGTTGACCACCCAGCGTCCGCCGTAGGTGGTGTCGCCGTTGTCGATCAGCTTGGGCGCCTCGCCCTCCCCGCACAGGCCGAGGGCTTCGTAGAGCAGCAGCTCGTTGGCCGAGAAGCAGTCGTGCAGCTCGATCACCTGGAAGTCCTCGGGACCCAGCCCGGCCTGGTCGTAAACGCGTTGCGCGGCTTGCACATTCATGTCATGGCCGATGAGGTTCTTGGCGCTGCCGTCGAACGTGGACGCGAAGTCGGTGGTCATCGCCTGGCCGACGATCTCGACCGCCTGGCCGGCCAGCCCGTGCTGGTCGACGTAGCGCTCCGAGGCCAGGATCGCCGCGCCCGAGCCGTCCGAGGTCGGCGAGCACTGCAGCTTGGTGAGCGGGTCGGAGATCATCCGCGCCGCCAGGATGTCGTCCAGCGTGTAGGACTCCTGGAATTGCGCGTACGGGTTGTTCACGGAGTGCTTGTGGTTCTTGTAGCCGATCTTGGCGAAGTGCTCCGCGGTGGTGCCGTATTGCCGCATGTGCTCGCGGCCGGCGGCGCCGAACATCCACGGCGCGACGGGCATCGCGAACTCGTCGATCTCGGCCATCGCCTTGACGTGCCTGCCCATCGGCGATTCGCGGTCCTGGGCGCCGCCGCTCAGCGCGCCGGGCTGCATCTTCTCGAAGCCGAGCGCGATCGCGCAGTCGACGATCCCGCCGCGGATGGCCTGCGCCGCCAGGAAAAGCGCCGTCGAGCCGGTCGAGCAGTTGTTGTTGACGTTGACGATCGGGATGCCGGTCATGCCCAGCTCGTAGAGCGCCCGCTGGCCCGACGTCGAGTCGCCGGCCACGTAACCGACGTAGCCCTGCTGCACGTCGCGGTAGTCGACGCCGGCGTCGGCCAGCGCGTTGGTGCCCGACTCCCTGGCCATGTCCGGGTAGTCCCAGCCCTCGCGGCGGCCCGGCTTCTCGAACTTCGTCATGCCGACGCCGACGACATAAACCTTGTTGGACATTTCTGCGCGCCTTCCGGAGGTGTGGGGCGAATTGACACCCGTCTAGTCCGGAGCTTAGCCGGGTGAACTCGGTCGCTGGAACCCCCGTCGCTGCCGGGGCGCCCGACGTCACGCGGGGTCGACGAAGACTGGGTCCTCGCGCGACATTCCGGCCACCACGGCGGCAATCTGATTGGGCTTGCCGATCAGCCCGACTTGCAGCTCGGATTCGCGTTTGAGGGCGGCCGCGGCGTCGTTGGCGACCCACGTTTCGTCGTAGAGGCGCTTGGCAGCGCGGACGGCATCGGGAGATTTGCGCGCGATCTCGTCCGCGAGTGCCAGCGCCGATCCCAGCGGATCGTCACTGTTTCGCGTGACCAGCCCGAGCGCCAAAGCGTCGCTGCCCGACACGATGCGGCCGGTGAAGGTCAGCTCCTTGGCCACGTCGATGGGGACGAGCCGCGGCAGTGTCTGCGTGATGCCCATGTCCGGGACCAGCCCCCACTTGACCTCCATGATGGACAGCTTCGCGTCCGGCGCGGCGATCCGGATGTCGGCGCCCAGCGCGATCTGCAGGCCGCCGCCGAAGCAGTTCCCGTGGATCGCGGCGATGACCGGCGCCGGCACCAGGGACCAGTCGTAGGCCACGCGTTGGGCGAAGTTGGCCACCCGGTCGCCGTCGCGTTCCAGGAGAACGCCGGTGCCACCCTGTCCAGACATGAAGCTGCCGACGTCCAGGCCCGAGCAGAAGCTCTTCCCCTCGCCGTGCAGCACGACCGCGCGCACCGATTTGTCTTCCGCCAGTTGCGCTGCCGCGTTCATCAAGCCCTCGAACATGGCGTGGTCAAGCGCATTGTGCTTGTCGGCGCGCACCATCGTCACCGTCGCTACGCCACCGTCCCCGATGCGCACGCGGACCCTGTCTTCGCTCATTCGTACGAACCTACCGCGACAGCGTCGAGGGACGGATCACCACGACGGACTTGGTCCCGCTCCCCTCGTCGCGCAGCAGCGCGACCACCCGGCCGTCGGCGTCGGTCGCGGCGTAGACGCCGTCGAGGCCGGCCGGCGCGAGGGACCGGCCGTTGCTGGCCGCCAGGGCCTCCTCGGCGGACAGGTCGCGGCGGACAAACAACAGCAGGCACGCCTCGTCCAGGGTCAGCGTCAGCCGGGGCGCCTCGGCCAGGTCGTCGAGCGAGCGCGCCTGGTCCAGCCCGAAACGCCCGACGCGGGTGCGCCGCAACACCGTCAGGTGCCCGCCCACGCCCAGCGCGGCGCCGAGATCGCGCGCCAGCGCGCGGATGTACGTCCCCGAGGAGCAGTCGACCTCGACGTCGACGTCGGCGAGCTCGCCGTGGCGGCGCACGGCCCGTACCTCGAATCGGTCGATGCGCACCGGCCGCGCCGCGAGCTCGACCGCATGACCCTCGCGGATCAGCCGATAGGCGCGACGGCCGTCCACCTTGATCGCGCTGACCGCCGACGGGACCTGTTCGATGTCCCCGCGCAGCGCGGCGACCGCGGCGGCGATTTCGTCGTCCGTCACGTGCCCGGCCGAAACCGTTTGCAGCACTTCGCCTTCGGCGTCCTCGGTGGAGGTGGTCTGCCCGAGGCGGATGGTGGCGGCGTACGACTTCGACGCCCCGGTGAGCAGGCCGAGGATCTTGGTGGCCCGCTCGACGCCGATCACCAGCACCCCGGTGGCCATCGGGTCCAGCGTCCCCGCGTGCCCCACCCGGCGGGTGCAGAAGATACGCCGACAGCGCCCCACGACGTCGTGGCTGGTGATCCCGGCCGGTTTGTCGACGACGACGATTCCAGAACTCGTGCTCATAGCACGATGCCGGTCAGCACCAGCCCGCGCTCGACCGACCAGCGGCCCCGCAGCGCGGTCAGCGGCGGACCCGACAGCGCGGCGCCGTCGATCAGGATCTTGGAGACGAACACGCCAGTGGTTCCGGGCGGATCGACGTCGAACACGATGTGGGCGTCCTCGAAACCCAACCAGCGCTCGGTCAGCGGGAACCACGCCTTGTAGGTCGCTTCCTTGGCACAGAACAGGATCCGGTCCCAATGCAGGCCCGCGGGCAGCGCGGCGATCTCCTGGCGTTCGTCCTCGAGGGCGATCGCGCCCAGCACGCCGTCGGGCAGCACGTCGTGCGGTTCGGCGTCGATGCCCACCGAGCGCACCGCGCCGGCGCGCCCCACCACCGCCCCGCGATAGCCCGTGCAGTGGGTGAGGCTGCCGACCACCCCGTCGGGCCAGCACGGTTGTCCCTTGTCGCCCTTGAGGATCGGCACCGGCGGCACGCCGAGCTCACCCATCGCGACGCGGGCGCAGTGCCGCACGGTGATGAACTCGTTGCGCCGCTTGGCGACCGACTTGGCGATCAGCGGCTCCTCCTCGGGCAGCGGGCTCAGGCCCGGCGGGTCGGAATACACCTCCGAATACGCGAGATCCTCCGATGCGGTGCCGGGCAATACCGACGCCACCAGCGTGCGGCCCGTCATCGAGATTGCCGCTGCCGCACTCGTTCCCGGAATTGCTGGGCCTGGCGGCGCATCTCGGGGGTGATCACGAAGTGACCGCCGAAGTCGTTGAGATAGCCCGGCGCGTACTGGGGATCCGGCAGCACCTGGCGCAGCCAGCTGTAGGGCTTGCGGCGGCGCCACTCGCGCGGGTAGCCCACCGACACCTCCTCGAAGCGCACGTCGTCGTACCAGGTGGTGCGCGGAATGTGCAGGTGCCCGTACACCGAGCAGATCGCGTTGTAGCGGGTGTGCCAGTCGGCGGTCTTGGTGGTTCCGCACCACAGCGAGAACTCCGGGTAGAACAACGCGTCGCAGGGGTCGCGCACCAACGGAAAGTGGTTCACCAGGACGGTCGGTGTCATCCAGTCCAGCTGTTCGAGGCGGGCGCGGGTGGCGGCCAGCCGCTCGCGGCACCAGGCCTCGCGGGTGGCGTATGGCTCGGACGAGAGCAGGAACTCGTCGGTGGCCACCACGTTGCGCTGCCGCGCGATCGCCATGCCCTCGGCTTTGCTCGTCGCCCCCTCCGGCAAGAAGGTGTAGTCGTACAGCAGAAACATCGGCACGATCGTGGCCGGGCCGCCGCGCTCGGTCCACACCGGGAACGGATGCTCCGGGGTGATCACGCCCATCTCGTCGCACATGTTGACCAGGTAGTCGTAGCGCGCCTTGCCGAAGATCTGCATGGGATCGCGGGTGGTGGTCCACAGCTCGTGGTTGCCGGGCACCCAGATCACCTTGGCGAACCGCCGGCGCAGCACGTCAAGCGCCCAGCGGATGTCGTCGGTGCGTTCGGCGACGTCGCCGGCGACGATCAGCCAGTCGTCCGGCGACGACGGGTACAGCGATTCGGTGACCGGCTTGTTGCCGAGGTGACCGGTGTGCAGGTCGGAAACGGCCCACAGCGTCGGCTGCGCACCATGAGTCGATTCCCGGCTCGCCACGACTAACCAGCCTAACGAACCCTGCGCGATGAGCCGGTTTCCGCCGGGCCCTTGCCCGCGGGATTAGAACGTGTTCTCTTTTCACTGCGGGGGCTCTACACTCCCGGCAAGGGAGGGTAGGAGATGTCGGTGATCGCCAGGCTGCGGTTGATCGGAGCGCTGGGCGCGCTGGCCACGGCGCTGGTCGTGGGCTGGCAAAGCGCCCCGCCCGGACCGAGCGGCGGTGGGCGTGTCGAGCTGCGGTCGACGGCCCAGCCGATGGAGACCACCATGAAGAGTCCCATCGTGGCCACCACCGACCCGCGCCCGTTCGACGCGTGCGAGGACATCCCGTTCGACGTCGTGCAGCGGCTCGGGCTGGGGTTCACGCCGCCCGAACACGAGGACGGGCTACGCTGCCACTTCGACGCGGGCAACTACCAGGTGGCCGTCGAGCCGATCATCTGGCGCACCTACGAACAATCCCTGCCGCCCGACGCCATCGAGACCACGATTGCGGGGCACCGCGCGGCGCAGTATTGGGTGATGAAGCCGACCTATCACAACAGCTTCTGGTTCTACTCGTGCATGGTCGCGTTCAAGACCAGCTACGGGGTGCTGCAGCAGGCGCTGTACTTCTCGACGGTGTACTCCAACCCGGAGGTGGAGTGCATGTCCACCAATCTGCAGCGCGCCAACGACCTGGCGCCGTACTACAAGTTCTGATTACGTCGCCCGGCGCCCCGAAAAAACCTAGTGTTGGGCCGGTGAGCACCACCTCGACCCGCGCCGCGCAGCCCAAACCCCGCACGCTGGGACGGGTCGGCGACGCCGCGCTGGGCCGGCTGTTGGGCGTGCGGCGGGCGACCACCGAGTACACCGTGGAGCGCGTCGACGTGCCGATGCGCGACGGGGTCACGCTGGCCGCCGACCACTACGCCCCCACCACCCCCAGCCCCGCGGGCACCCTGCTCGTCCGCGGACCCTATGGGCGGGGGTTTCCGTTCTCGCACGCCTACGCGCGGCTGCACGCCGCTCGCGGCTATCACGTCGTGCTGCAGAGCGTGCGCGGCACGTACGGGTCGGGCGGGGAATTCGACCCGATGGTCAACGAGGCCGCCGACGGCGCCGACACGGTCGTCTGGCTGCGCGAACAGCCGTGGTTCACCGGCCGCTTCGGCACCGTCGGCGTGTCCTATCTGGGCTTCACCCAGTGGGCGCTGCTGCAGGATCCGCCGCCGGAGCTGGCCGCGGCCGTCATCACCGCGGGCCCGCACGACTTCAACGCCTCCGTGTGGGGCACCGGCTCCTTCGCCGTCAACGACTTCCTGGGCTGGAGCGAACTGGTCGCTCACCAGGAGGACCCGGGACGAGCCAAGATGGCGCTGCGCCAGCTGCAGGCCCGGCGCAAGGTGGCCGAGGCGGCAGGTGCGCTGCCCCTGGGCACCGCGGCCCGGGCGATGCTCGGCGAGGGCGCGCCGTGGTTCGAGTCGTGGATCGAACACCACGAGCAGGACGACGCGTTCTGGGACGCCCGGCGGTTCACCGACGCGCTGGACCGCGCGCGGGTGCCGGTGCTGCTCATCGGCGGCTGGCAGGATATCTTCATCCGGCAGACACTGCAGCAGTACGCCCACCTGCGCGGCCGCGACGTGGACGTCGCGTTGACCGTCGGCCCCTGGACACACACCCAGTTGCTCGGCAAGGCGCTCCCGATCAGCGCGCGGGAGACGCTGGACTGGCTGGACACCCATCTGGGCGGCGAGGCCTCGCGCCGGCCGAGCAGCGTGCACGTCTGCGTCACCGGCGCGGACAAGGGCCAGGCGTGGCGCCACCTGCCCGACTGGCCGCCCGCCACCACCGAACGGTCGCTGTACCTGCGGCCCGGCGGACACCTCGGCGAGACGGCGCCGACCCCAAATGGGTTGGCACCGGCCACGTTTCGCTACGACCCCGCCGACCCGACGCCCACCACCGGCGGCCCGCTGCTGTCCACGAACGGGGGCTACCGCGACGACAGCCGCCTCGCCGCGCGCGACGACGTCCTCGCCTTCACGAGCCTCACACTCACCCACGACCTGTACGCCTACGGGAACCCGGTGGTGGAGCTGGCGCACAGCTCCGACAATCCGCATGTCGACCTGTTCGTCCGGGTGAGCGAGGTCGACGCCAAGGGCCGCTCCCGCAACGTCAGCGACGGCTACCGGCGGTTGGGCGCCGCGGACGCCGCCGCCGGGACCGAGCTCGTGCGGGTGGAACTCGACGGGATCGCCCATCGCTTTCGCGCCGGCTCGCGCATCCGCGTCCTGATCGCGGGCAGCTGGTTTCCGCGCTTTGCGCGCAACCTCGGCACCGCCGAACCGTTGTTGACGGGCCTGCAGTCCACTCCGGCCACCCACGCCGTGCACTACGTGCGGTCCCGGCTGCTGCTTCCCGTCGGCCCCGCCGATCCGCTAACCAACCGCGTCGCGGACCCGGAGGGCGACCAGGTCTAGCGCGGCGTCGTCGTGCACCGGCGCGGCCAGGCGGACGTCGGCCAGCGGCAGCTGCGCCCAGCTGGTGCAGCCGCCGTACTCGGGGGCCCGCGGGATGCGCACCGGCTCGGCCAGCGGGATCACCGACACCACCAGCACCGCCAGCTTGTGCTTCGGCCGGAAGTCCAGCCGATCCTCGCGCACCGACTCGGCCGTCCAGATGTGCAGGTCCTCGATCGCGTCGAGCCCATCCGGTCGGTTAACCTCCTGCGCGGCAACGACTTTCGCCGCGGCGCGCAGCACCAGGTGCTCGTCGGTGCTGTCGGCCGCCCCGGCGTCCAGCAGGTCGAGGTGCTCGGGCCGGACGCGCTGGGCGTGGCTATGCGCGATGGTCGGGAACAGCAGGAACTCGCGGGCCGCGAGCTCGAACCGCTTTTCGCCGATGCCGCCCTTGCGCAGCAACACCCGCTGCCGGCCGTCGAGCAGCGCGTGCACCACCGCGCCCCACTCCTTGAGCGCCGGCGTCATTTGGCGCCTGCGAGGCGGGCCACCACCTCGGGCCGGCGCAGCGGCGGCACGGTCTTCGGTGGTTGGCGCCGCGGCGGCAGGGCCGCCAGCAGTCGCGCCGTCGTCTCGGTGACCTCGGCGACCGCGGCCTCGAACGCGTCGGCGTTGGCGGCCGACGGGCGGGTGATACCGCTGACCTTGCGCACGTACTGGCGCGCGGCCGCCGCGACTTCCTCCGGCGTGGCCTCCGGCTGCAGGCCCCGCAGTTCGGTGATGTTCCGGCACATGGTCTCCACGATAAACGCGCCGTCGAGCCTGCGTTCGGTGCATCGAGACTGCGGTCAGATCGAGATTTTCGGCGCAGCGACGCTCTCAGCGCAGGCTCGGCGAGGCGCGGCGATCCCGGCTGACTACGGTGAACACATGACAGACGTCCTGCTGATCGAAACCGACGAGCGGGTGCGCACCCTGACCCTCAACCGCCCACAGGCGCGCAACGCGCTGTCCTCGGCGCTGCGGGACCGCTTCTTCGGCGCCCTGGCCGACGCCGAGACCGACGACGGCGTCGACGTCGTCATCGTCACCGGCGCCGACCCGGTGTTCTGCGCGGGGCTGGACCTCAAGGAGCTGGGCAGCGAGTCGGCGCTGCCCGACATCTCGCCGCGCTGGCCACCACTGACCAAGCCGGTGATCGGCGCGATCAACGGCGCCGCGGTCACCGGCGGGCTGGAGCTGGCCCTGTACTGCGACGTCCTGATCGCCTCCGAGCAGGCCCGCTTCGCCGACACGCACGCCCGCGTCGGCCTGCTGCCCACCTGGGGACTGAGCGTGCGGCTACCCCAGAAGGTGGGCGTCGGCCTGGCCCGGCGCATGAGCCTGACCGGGGATTACCTGTCCGCCGCCGACGCGCTGCGCGCCGGCCTGGTGACCGAGGTGGTGCCGCACGACCGGCTGATGCCCACAGCCCGCCAGGTGGCCGCCTCGATCGTCGGCAACAACCAGAACGCGGTGCGCGCGTTGCTGGCCTCCTACCACCGGATCGACGACACGCACACCAGCACCGGGCTGTGGCTGGAGGCCACGGCCGCCCGGCAGTTCCGCACCAGCGGCGACGACATCGCCGCCAACCGCGACGCGGTGCTGCAACGCGGGCGGGCCCAGGTGCGGTAGGGGGAAGCGATGCGCGCCGGCGGTGTCACGTTGGGGGCCCTCACTCTGGTGGCGGCGTCCGCGATCGCGTCCGCTCCGCATGCGACGGCCGAGCCGCCGCCGCGATTTCCCGACCTGACCAGATTCATCGCGGTCCCCGCGGACGGCTACGTCACGCCCGCCCAGGGCGGGGCGCCCCGCATCAGCTTTTCCGCCACGCCGACCCTGGTCTGCGACTTCTACGGCGGGCCGGCGCCCGCTCCCCAACCGTCGCAGGACATCAAGTGCAGCGGCGACGCCCCCGGGATGGACGACGTCCCGTTTCCCGGTGGCGGCCACTCGAAACCGGGCGATTGCGTCGTCGGCGCGGTGAACTTCAAGGGGCCGGGCTACGAACTGAGCCGCATGACCTACAGCGGGTGCGACGGCAACCCGCCCGCGCTGACGTCGGGCGGCAAACCGCTGGCCGCGGGCGCGAAACTGACGTACCTCAACGTGACATGCGCCGTCGACGCCGGCAACGTCGTCGCCTGCCTGGACACCACCAGCGGGGACCACGGCTTCGTGCTACAGCCGTCGGGCAGCTGGGCCTTCTAAAGAACTAGCCGAGCGCCGCGCGCAGCGACGCCACGGCGTCGTCGATCGAGCCGACGGTCGAATAGCCGGCGGCCAGCCGGTGGCCACCGCCGCCGAACTCCGAGGCGACCGCCGCCAGATCCACCTGGGCCTTGGCCCGCATCGACACCGACCAGTGCTGCGGGTCGACCTCCTTGAAGACCGCCGCCACCTCCGCCTGCTGCGTGGTGCGCACGATGTCGACGATGCTCTCGACTTCCTCGGCGCGCGAAGTGATCCAGTCCCGATGCTCGACGACCGCGTACACCAGCCCGCGACCGCCAACGGCGTCCGGCACCAGCTGCGCCGAGCCCAGCACCCGCGAGAGCAGCGGCAGCCACCCGAACGGGTGGGTGTCCATCAGCGTCCGGCTGATCGCGGCGTTGTCGACGCCGAGGTCGACCAGCCTGGCCGCCAGCCGAAGCGCCCGGGCGCTGGCCCAGCGGAATGATCCGGTGTCGGTCGTCAGGCCCGCGTAGATGCAGTGCGCGACGTCCCGGTCGATCGGCTCGCCCCACGCGTCGAGGATGTCGGCGACCATCATCGTGGTGGAATCGGCCGACACGTCGATGAAGTTGGCGCTGCCGAACCGGTCGTTGGAGGCGTGGTGGTCGATGACCAGCGACCGGCGGCCCGGGCCGGCCAGGTCGCTCAACTCGCCGAGCCGCTTGACGCTCGGAACGTCAACGGTCACAACCAGATCGACGTCGCGGCGCAGCTCGTCCGGGCGGACCAGCAGCCGACAACCGGGCAACGAAGCCAGCGACTCGGGCAGCGACGCCGGCGCGGCGAAACTGACCTCGACGCGCTTGCCGCACCGGTCCAGCACCAGCGCCAGCGCCAGCCCCGCGCCGATGGTGTCGGCGTCGGGGTGGACGTGGGCGATCACCGCGATCGTCGCGGCGCCCGACAGCAGCTCGACGGCGCCGGCGGCGTCCACCGACAACCCCTGGGCGCCCCGCGGGGCACCGGCCAGGTCAGTCTTCGGGTCGATCGTCGTCACCGGCATTCCCGTCGCTCGCGTCCCCAGCCCCGCTCACCCGGTATGGATCGGCCTCCCCGGCCGGCTTGGCACCCGAACGAACCCGCGCCAGATCGGCGTCCGCGGCGCGGGCACGCTCCAGCAATTCCTCCATCCGCTGCACGCTGTCGGCGGTCGTGTCGCGGGTGAACGTCAGCGTCGGCGTGAAGCGCACGCCGGTGCCGGCCCCGACCCTGGTGCGCAGCGCGCCCTTGGCCCGCTCCAGCGCCGCGGCCGCGGCGGCGTAGTCGGGCTCGTCGTCGAGCGTGCGGCCCATCACCGTGTAGAACACCGTCGCATCGTGCAGGTCGGCGGTCACCTTGGCGTCGACGATCGTCACCCCGTCCAGGCCCGGATCCTTGATCTCAAACTCGATCGCCGAGGCGACGATCGTGAAAATCCGTTTGGCCAGCCGGCGCGCCCTTGCGGGGTCGGCCATCAGGCGCGTTCCTTCTGGACCAGCTCGTAGGACTCGATGATGTCGCCTTCCTTGATGTCGGAATAGCCCAGCGTCATACCGCATTCGAAGCCCTCGCGGACCTCGGTCACGTCATCCTTCTCCCGGCGCAGCGAGGTGATGGTGAGGTTGTCGGTGACCACGATGTTGTCCCGCAACAGCCGGGCCTTCGCGTTGCGGCGCACCACACCCGAGCTGATCATGCAGCCGGCGATGATGCCGACCTTCGAGGACCGGAAGATCGCCCGGATCTCGGCGCGACCCAGCTGGTTCTCCTCGTAGATCGGCTTGAGCATGCCGCGCAGGGCCTTCTCGATCTCGTCGATCGCCTGGTAGATCACCGAGTAGTAGCGGATCTCCACGCCCTCGCGGTTGGCCAGCTCAGTCGCCTTGCCCTCGGCGCGCACGTTGAAGCCGATGATGATCGCGTCCGACGCCGACGCCAGGTTCACGTTGGTCTCGGTGATGCCACCGACGCCGCGGTCGATGACGCGCAGCGCCACCTCGTCGTCGACCTCGATGCCCATCAGGGCCTCTTCCAGCGCCTCGACCGTACCGGCGTTGTCGCCCTTGAGGATCAGGTTCAGCTGGCTGGTTTCCTTCAGCGCGGCATCCAGATCGTCCAGGCTGATCCGCTTGCGGGTCCGCGCCGCCAGGGCGTTGCGCTTGCGGGCGCTGCGCCGGTCGGCGATCTGGCGCGCGATGCGGTCCTCGTCGACGACCAACAGGTTGTCACCGGCGCCGGGCACCGACGTGAAGCCGATGACCTGCACCGGCCGCGACGGCAACGCCTCGTGGACGTCCTCGCCGTGCTCGTCGACCATGCGGCGCACGCGGCCGTAGGCGTCGCCGGCGACGATCGAGTCGCCGACGCGCAGCGTGCCGCGCTGAATCAGCACGGTGGCAACCGGCCCGCGACCGCGGTCCAGGTGCGCCTCGATCGCCACACCCTGGGCCTCCATGTCGGGGTTGGCTCGCAGGTCCAGGGCGGCGTCCGCGGTCAGCAGCACCGCCTCTTCCAGCGCCTCGATGTTGGTGCCCTGCTTGGCGGAGATGTCCACGAACATCGTGTCGCCACCGAAATCCTCTGCCACCAAACCGAATTCGGTGAGCTGCCCGCGGATCTTGGCCGGGTCGGCGCCCTCCTTGTCGATCTTGTTGACCGCCACCACGATCGGCACATCGGCGGCCTGCGCGTGGTTGATGGCCTCTACCGTCTGCGGCATCACGCCGTCGTCGGCGGCGACGACCAGGATCGCGATGTCGGTCGCCTTGGCGCCGCGGGCACGCATGGCGGTGAACGCCTCGTGACCCGGGGTGTCGATGAAGGTGATCAGCCGCTCGGTGCCCTCGAAGTCGACTCCGACCTGGTAGGCACCGATGTGCTGGGTGATGCCGCCGGCCTCGCCCTCGCGGACATTGGCCTTACGGATGGTGTCCAGCAGCCGGGTTTTACCGTGGTCGACGTGACCCATGACGGTCACCACCGGCGGCCGGGTCTGCAGGTCCTCCTCGCCGCCCTCGTCCTCGCCGTAGGTCAGATCGAAGGACTCCAGCAGCTCGCGGTCCTCGTCCTCGGGGCTGACGACCTGCACGACGTAGTTCATCTCGCTGCCGAGCAGCTCGAGCGTCTCGTCGCCGACCGACTGGGTGGCCGTCACCATCTCGCCGAGGTTGAACAGCGCCTGCACCAGGGCCGCCGGGTTGGCGTTGATCTTGTCGGCGAAGTCGGAGAGCGATGCGCCGCGGGCCAGCCGGATGGTCTCGCCGTTGCCGTGCGGCAACCGCACGCCCCCGACGACCGGCGCCTGCATGTTTTCGTATTCGGCGCGTTTCGCCCGCTTCGACTTGCGACCGCGCCGCGGCGCGCCGCCCGGGCGGCCGAACGCGCCGGCCGCGCCGCCGCGCTGACCGGGACGGCCACCGCCGCCACCGCCGCCGCCGGGACGACCCCTGAAGCCGCCGCCGCCCCCGGGTGGGGCGCCGACGCCGCCGCCACCGCCGCGGTAGTTACCGCCGCCGCCGTCGGAGCGGCCGCCGGGCCCACCGGGCCGGCCGCCGCCCGGTCGCGGGGCGCCGGGCCGGGCCGGGCGGCCCTGCCCCGCGGCGCCACCGGGCCGGGGCGGCATGCTGCCGGGCGAAGCGCCCGGTCGCGGCGCGCCCGGCCGGGCCGCCCCGGGACGGGGGGCCTGCGGGCGCGGGATGGGCCGGTCGACGGGTTGCGCCGACGAGAACGGGTTGTTGCCGACGCGCGGGGCGCGCGGCTTCGGAATCGGGCCAGGCCGCGGGCCCGGTGTCATGCCGGGCTGCGGGGCCGGTTGGCCGGCCGGCTGCGCGGGGGCCGGGGCCGCCGGTTGCCCGGGCTGGGGCCGCGGGGGCGCCGGGGGCGCTTCGGCGGTCGCGGCCGGGGCGGCCGCCGTGGTCCCGCCGGCGGCGGGCTTGGGGGGCGCGGCGGTCGCCTCGCCGTTCGGCGCGGGCTTGCTGATCGCCTTGTCGAGGGCCTGGTCGAGCGACTTGTCGGGGGCCTTGGCGGGCGCCTTGGTGGCGGCCTGCTTGCTGCCGCCGAAGGACTCGCGCAGCCGGCGAGCCACCGGCGCCTCTACCGTCGACGATGCGGATTTAACGAATTCGCCCTGCTCATTCAGCCGGGCGAGCACTTCCTTGCTGGTGACACCGAGTTCCTTGGCCAACTCGTGTACGCGGGCCTTACCTGCCACTACATCTCCTGTCTATGAGGCGACAGCAGCGGGCCGCGCCTCGGGTTTAGCTATGACGCATTGTCATCGGGACTTCACGGTGTGCTCATGTTCTTTGCTGCCTCTTCTGTTGCCGGGCGAGTCGCGCACTGCCAAGTGCTCGACCACCGCGGATGTGTCCAGTGGACCGGTGATGCGCAACGCTCTGGTGAAAGCCCGCCGCCGAATCGCCTGTTGAACGCACTGTGGCACGGGATGCAGCCATGCACCCCGCCCCGGCAGGCTACTCCTGTCGTCAACGATCGCGGCGTATGCGCCGTTCCCCGTCGGCACAGCCACCACGCGAAGCAGTTCGGCGGCCAGCTCTCGCTTTCGGCACCCCACACACGTCCGCACCGGTCCATCAGTGCTTCTGTGCGCCCGCGTGTGAGGAGCCGAAGGCTCGCGCTGGATCACGGCTCAGTCTAGCGTCACTTCAGCGATGGCCCGAACCGCCCGCACAGGCCCGTTACGTCAGGTCAGTGATCGTGCGCCACGGGGTGACCGGCGCCGTGTTCGGCCTGGCTCTCGGCGTGCCCCGGCGAATCCCCGCGAATGTCGATGCGCCAGCCGGTGAGTCGGGCGGCCAACCGCGCGTTCTGGCCCTCCTTGCCGATGGCCAGCGACAGCTGGAAGTCGGGCACAACAACGCGGGCGGCCCGGGCGGTCTGGTCGATGACCGACACGGAGACCACCTTGGCCGGCGACAGCGCGTTGGCGACGAACCGGGCCGGGTCGTCGTCGTAGTCGATGATGTCGATCTTCTCTCCGGAGAGCTCGCTCATCACGTTGCGGACCCGCTGGCCCATCGGGCCGATGCAGGCGCCCTTGGCGTTCAGGCCGGGGACGTTCGAGCGCACCGCGATCTTGGAGCGGTGCCCCGCCTCCCGGGCCACCGCCACGATCTCCACCGACCCGTCGGCGATTTCGGGGACCTCCAGCGAAAACAGCTTGCGGACCAGGTTGGGGTGGGTGCGCGACAGCGTGATCAGCGGCTCGCGGGACCCGCGCGTCACGCCGACGACATAGCAGCGGACCCGGTTGCCGTGCTCGTAGCTCTCGCCGGGGACCTGTTCGGCCGCCGGGATCACGCCCTCGGATGCCTTGGTCTCGGTGCCCATCCGCACCACGACCAGCCCACGCGCGTTGGCCCGGCTGTCGCGCTGGATCACCCCGGCCACGATCTCCCCCTCGCGGGTGGAGAACTCGCCGTAGGTGCGCTCGTTTTCGGCGTCCCGGAACCGCTGCAGCATCACCTGGCGCGCGGTCGTCGCGGCGATGCGGCCGAAACCCTCGGGGGTGTCGTCCCATTCGCTGATGACGTTGCCGTCCTCGTCGGTCTCGCGGGCCATCACCTTGACGACGCCGGTCTTGCGGTCGATCTCGATGCGGGCCTCGTTCTGGTGGCCTTGGGTGTGCCGGTAGGCGGTGAGCAGCGCGGATTTGATGGTCTCGAGCAGTTCGTTGACCGAGATGCCCCGGTCCACCTCGATCGCGTGCAGTGCGCCCATGTCGATGTTCATGCTCCGGCCTCCGTCCTAGTCGGCCGACCCCCGAACGGCCCAGTCGCCAATTCCAGCTCCGCCTGGGCTGGCGGTGAAAACTCAACCTGCACAACGGCTTTTACGATCTCGGCGAGCGGGACCTCGCGCACCGTCCAGTCCCGGCCCGTGCGAACCACCACCGCGACGGTGCCATCCCGGGTCTCGCCGACGCGCGCGGTCAGCTGCGATCCGTCGGACAACACGACCTCCACCTTGCGGCCGCGGGCGCGGCGGAAATGCTTCTCGCTGGTCAGCGGGCGGTCGACGCCGGGCGAACTGACCTCCAGCACGTAGCGGTCGCGGATGGCGTCGAGAAGGTCCGAGCCGTCGAGCAAAGCCGAGGCCGAACGCGACAGGGTGGCGATCGTGTCGAGGTCGAGGGGGTCGTCGCCATCGGCGATCACGGTTATCCGCGGCGGGCGCGCGCGGGTGTCGACGACCACGTCTTCGATTTCGTAACCGGCGCGCGCGAATTCTGCGTCGAGTAGCTCGATCACCTGCGTCTGCAAAGGTAGCCCGGTGGTCACGGCGAGCTCCTCATCTTGAGTTGTCCGGTCATCTGGCGGATGTCGCCACCCGGGTGGTTTCCGGGTGGTTTCCGGTGCGAGTCAGCTATCAACGATACGCCAGGAATCGCCGATGACGGCGTGATCGCGCGTGGTCACGGTCCTTGGACCTGCCCCCCTTCACGCAATGGCAGGATGTTGCTGTGCCTAGCGGAGGACCGGTCACCAACCGGCGGGGTGTGCTCGCCGGCGCCGCGGCCCTTGCCGCGCTCGGGGTGGTCGCGTCCGCTTGCGGCGAGTCGCAGCCCAAACCGCCCGCCGCCGAAAACCTGGTGGGGCCGCTGGACCAGGCCCGCAAAGACAGCGCGCTGGCCGGCGCCGCGGCCACGGCCGTGGGTCTCGCCCCCCAGGTCGCGGCGGCGCTGACCGTGGTCGCGACCCAGCGCGCCGCGCACGCCCGCGCGCTGTCCACCGAGATCTCCCGGGCGGCCGGCAAGCTCGCCCCGTCGGGGAGCGAGACGACGGGCACCAGCCCCAGCCCCACCCCCGCCGAGCCGCCGGGCCCGCCACCGCCGCCGCCGCCGGTGCCCGACGTGATCAATTCGCTGCGCGCGTCCGCGGAGAGTGCCAGCCGGCTGGTGACGACCGAGTCGGGTTATCGGGCCGGGCTGCTGGCGTCGATCGCCGCGTCGTGCACAGCATCCGCGACCGTGGCGCTGGTGCCCGGGGGACCGTCGATATGACGTCGGGCAAAGACGCCGACAACGCGGCGCTGTGCGACGCGCTGGCCATCGAACACTCGACGATCTACGGCTACGGCATCGTGTCCGCGCTGTCACCGCCCAGCGTCAACGACATGGTGGTGCAGGCCCTGGGCGAGCACCGCCAGCGCCGCGACGACGTCATCGCGATGCTGGCCGCGCGCAAGGTCACCGCGCCGGTCGCCGCGGCCGGCTACCAGCTGCCGATGCTGGTGGGCAGCCCGGCGGACGCGGCGCGGCTGGCGGCCCGGATGGAGAACGACTGCGCGACGGCGTGGCGCGCGGTGATCGAGCACGCGGAGACGGCGGATGACCGCGCGTTCGCCGCGAACGCCCTGACGCAGAGCACGGTCATGGGCGCCCGGTGGAACCGGGTGCTGGGCGCGTGGCCCATCACGACGAGCTTCCCGGGCGGCAACGACTAGCGGGCGCTTACCCGTTCAGGGCCGCCACGATGTCGGTGGCCAGCGAGGCGCCCACGGTCAGCTCGCGGGTCTGCCCGTCGAAGCGATCCCGCAGCTCGACCTTGCCGTCGGCCCAGCCCCGCCCCACCACGACGATCCGCGGCACCCCCAGCAGCTCGGCGTCCTTGAACTTGACCCCGGGCGACGCCTGGCGGTCGTCGAGCAGCACCTCGATGCCCAGCCGGTCCAGGTCGGCGGCCAGCGCGGTCGCCCCGGCGCGGGCCTCGGCGTCCTTGTTGGCGATGACCAGGTGCACGTCGAACGGCGCGACTGCCGAAGGCCAGCGCAGGCCCAGCTCGTCGTGGTGCTGCTCGGCGATGACGGCCACCATCCGCGACACGCCCAGGCCGTAGGAGCCCATGGTCAGGCGCACCGGCTTGCCGTCCTCACCGAGGACGTCGACGGTGAAGGCGTCGGTGTACTTGCGGCCGAGCTGGAAGATGTGCCCGATCTCGATGCCCCGGGCGGACACCAGCGGGCCGGCCCCGTCCGGGGACGGGTCGCCGTCGCGCACCTCGGCGGCCTCGATGGTGCCGTCGGCCGTGAAGTCCCGGCCAGCCACCAGCCCGACGACGTGCCGGCCGGGCTCGTCGGCCCCGGTGATCCAGCTGGTGCCGTCCACCACCCGCGGGTCGACAAGGTAACGAACGCCGTTGTCGCGCAACGCTTTCGGCCCGATATAGCCCTTCACCAGGAACGGGTACTTGGCGAAGTCCGCGTCGTCGAGCAATGCGTAGTCGGCCGGTTCCAGCGCCGCGCCCAGCCTCTTGTCGTCGACCTCCCGGTCCCCGGGCACCCCGATGGCCAGCAGCTCCCACTCGCCGCCCGGCTGGCGGACCTTGAGCAGCACGTTCTTCAGGGTGTCGGCCGCGGTGACCTCGCGGCCCAGGCCCGCCGTGTTGGCCCACTCGACCAGGGTGGCGATCGTCGGGGTGTCGCCGGTGTCGTGGACCACCGCCTCGGGCAGCCCGCCGATCGGGCGCGCCTCCGGGCGGGCGGTGACCACGGCCTCGACGTTGGCCGCGTAGCCGGACTCCAGGCAGCGCACGAAGGTGTCCTCGCCGACCGGGCTCTCCGCCAGGAACTCCTCCGACGCGCTGCCGCCCATCGCGCCGGAGACCGCGGACACGATGACGTAGCGCACCCGCAGCTTCTGGAAGATGCGCTGGTAGGCCTCCCGGTGCGCGTGGTAGGCGGCCTTGAGCCCGGCGTCGTCGATGTCGAACGAGTAGGAGTCCTTCATCAGGAACTCCCGGACGCGCAGGATGCCGGCCCGAGGGCGGGCCTCGTCGCGGTACTTGTTCTGGATTTGGAACAGCAGCAGCGGAAAGTCCTTGTAGGAGCTGTACTCGCCCTTGACCGTCAGCGCGAAGAGCTCCTCGTGCGTGGGCCCCAGCAGGTAGTCGTTGCCGCGGCGGTCCTGCAGCCGAAACACCCCGTCGCCGTATTCGGTCCACCGGTTGGTCGTCTCGTACGGTGCGCGCGGCAGCAGCGCCGGGAACAGGATCTCCTGGCCGCCGATCGCGTTCATCTCGTCGCGCACGATCCGCTCGATCCTGCGCAGCACCCGCAGCCCCAGGGGCAGCCAGCTGTACAGCCCGGGCGCGACGGGCCGCACGTAGCCCGCCCGAATGAGCAGCTTGTGGCTGGGCACTTCGGCGTCGGCGGGGTCGTCGCGCAGGGTGCGCAGGAACAGCTCGGACATCCGGGTGATCACAGCGGGCAAGCCTAGCGGCGGCCGAGTGGCTGCGGAAAATCGGTGCGAAAGTGCAACTGCCGACGCAATTCCCGAGTGGGCCCGTCGCTAACCGCACGCTCGCGACAGGTCAGGCGAGCTAGATCTCGCCGGCGTCGAGCGCGTCCTTGACCTCTTGCGCGTGGGCGACCTGCTGCGGCGTGTAGCCGATGAACAGCGCCGCCGCACCGACGAAGATCGCCGCCCCGGCCAGCCACAGCAGGCCGTAGGTATAGCCGTGGTCCAGGGCCCGCAGTTGCGCGTCGTTCATGAACTTCACCGGGCCGGTGGTGCCGCCCAGGTACAGCGTGCGGGAGGTGATCACGGCCTGGATGACGGCCAGCACCAGCGGGCCGCCCAGGCTCTGCAGCATCAGCGTCATAGCCGAAACCGGGCCGATCTGGTCGAACCCGACGCCGGCGATCGCCGACAGGGTCAGCGGGACGACGGCCATGCCGATGCCGATGCCGCCCACGACGATGGGCACCACCAGGTTGGGGAAGTAGGGCACGCCCCGATGCATGAAAAACGAGCCGTAGATCATCGCCCAGAAAAGCAGAAGTCCGCCGCCGATCGTCAGCACGCGCGGGGAGAACCGCGACACCAGCTGCGACGAGATGCCCAGGCCGATGCCCATCGCGATGACGAACGGGATGAAGCCGACGCCGGCGCGCAGCGCGCTGTACCCCAGGATGTCCTGCACGTACAGGCCGATGCACACCGTCAGGCTGAACATGACGCCGCCGGCCAGAAAGATCGCGACGAACGTGACCAGCCGGTTGCGGTCGCGGAACAGCTTGAACGGGACGACGGGATTCTCGGCGGTGCGTTCCACCATGACGAAGGCGAGCGCCGCCGCCATCGCGACCGCGCCCGAGCCGATGGTGGTGGTCGAGATCCAGCCCTTCGCCGGACCCATCGAGAAGGCGAACACGGCGGCGGTGCAGGCCAGCGTGGCCAGGATGGCGCCGGTGGCGTCGAGCTTCATCCGCTCGCGGTTGGTTTCGCGCAGGGCGGTGCGGGCCAGGTAGATCATCGCCAGCCCGATCGGCACGTTCACCAGGAACGCCAGCCGCCACGAGACCTCGGTGAGCGCGCCGCCGACCACCAGGCCCATCACGGAGCCGATCGCGGTCATCGCGGCGAACACGGCCGTCGCGGCGTTGCGCGCCGGCCCCTTGGGGAACGTGGTCGCCACCAGCGCCAGACCGGTCGGCGACGCGATGGCCGACCCGATGCCCTGCAGCAGCCGGGCGATGACCATGGTCGCCTCGTCCCAGGCGACCGCGCACAGCACGGAGGAGATGGTGAACAGCGCGACGCCGACGATGAACGTGCGCTTGCGCCCGATCGTGTCGCCGAGGCGCCCACCCAGCAGCATCAGCCCGCCGAACGTCAGCACGTACGCGGTGATCACCCAGCTACGGCTGGCGTCGGAGAGGCTCAGCTCGTTCTGGATCTTAGGAAGCGCGACGATCGCGACGGTGCTGTCCATGGTCGCCAGCAGCTGCATGCCGCCGATCGCGATCACGGCCGCGATGAAACGCCACGAAGGCAGCCACGCGGGCGAATACCTGCCGATACGTGAGGAGGCGGTCTCCGCCGGCGGCGTAGCGCGCACCGGGGCCGGACGATCGGGGCGTGCGGACGTCCAATTTTGGGCCGCGCGCTCTGCGTCGTTGAGAGCCGTCATAACGGGTTACCTTACAGTAATCTTAAGAATCTTTTAAACGCCGAACGCCGCTCAGGCCCACTACGGCCCCGATCACGATGATCGCGGGAGGTCGGATCCCCTCGGCGCGGATCTTGTCCGGCGTGTCGGCCAGGGTGGCCCGCAACGTGTGCTGAGCTGCGGTTGTCCCGTGCTGCACCACCAGCACCGGCGTCTGTGCAGGTCGGCCGCCCTTTATCAGCACATCGACGAACAGCTCGATGCGTTCGACGGCCATCAGCAAAACGATGGTGCCCCGCATCGCGGCCAAAGCATCCCAATTCACTAACGATTCGGGGTGGCCCGGCGCAACGTGGCCGCTGACCACCACGAACTCGTGATTTATCGCCCGGTGCGTCACCGGAACGCCCGCCAGGGCGGGCACGCCTATGGCACTTGTCACACCCGGCACCACGGTCACCGGGATCCCGGCCTCGGCGCACGCCAGCACCTCCTCATATCCGCGCGCGAACACGAAGGGGTCCCCGCCCTTGAGGCGGACGACGAAGCTCCCGGACCGGGCCCGCTCGATCATGACGTCGTTGATCGCGTCCTGGGCCATCGCGCGCCCGTACGGGATCTTGGCGGCGTCGATGACCTCCACGTGCGGCGGCAGCTCCGCGAGCAGTTCCGGCGGCGCCAGCCGGTCGGCGACCACGACGTCGGCCTGGGCGAGCAGCCGCCGCCCGCGCACGGTGATCAGTTCGGGGTCGCCGGGCCCGCCCCCGACCAGCGCCACCCCGCCGCGCACCACGTCGGAGCTCTCCGGGTCTTCCAGCGTGATGACCCCCTGCTGCAGCGCCTCCCGGATGGCCGACCGGATGGCCGCGGACCGGCGGTGCTCGCCGCCGGCCAGCACCCCCACCGACAACCCGGCGTAGCTGAAGGTCGCCGGGGTCACCGCGGTTCCCTCGACGGCGACGTCGGCCCGGACGCAGAAGATCTGGCTGCGTTCGGCCTCGGCGACGACGGCCGCGTTCACCCGGGCGTCGTCGGTGGCCGCGATCGCGTACCAGGCGCCGTCGAGGTCGCCGTCGCGGTATTCGCGCACCGACAGCACGATTCCGCTCATCGCCTCGACGGCCGGGGTGGCGGTGCGCGTGATGACGTGCACCTCCGCGCCGCTGGCGATGAGCAGGGGCAACCGGCGCTGGGCGACGGTCCCGCCGCCGACGACGACGACCTTCTTGCCGGCCAGCCGCAGCCCGGCCAGGTAGGCGTTGTCGGTCACCCGGCAAGCCTAAGGGGTGTGCGACGGCCGGCCCGCGTGCGCGACGAAGCGCGCCACGGCGCCCGGCGCCGCGGCCGGGTGGGTGTGCAGGTACGACGCGTGCACACCGGCGTGCACGGCGCCGTCGGAGACGGGGTCCGCGTCGCCGCCCCGGTACACCCACGCCGGCTGGTAGCTCCGGGCGAAAGTGACTGCGGTGCGGTGGAATTCGTGCCCGACCACTCGCTCGCCGACGGAATACAGCGGCGAATCGGCCACGGCGACGGCCTCGCGATAGGCCAGCGTGAGGTTCGGCGTGAACCGTGCCGACCCGGCCAGGACCCCGCACATCGGGTGCCCGTCGAGCTCGGCGGCCAGATAGATCAGCCCGGCGCATTCGGCGTGCACGGGCGCGCCGGCGGCGGCCAGCTCGTTGATCTGGCGGCGGACAACGTCGTTGGCGGACAGCTCCGCGGTGAACTGTTCGGGAAAGCCGCCGGGCAACAGGACCGCGTCGGCGCCGGCGGGCAACGCGTCGACGAGCGGGTCGAACTCGGCGACGTCGGCGCCGGCGGCGCGCAGCAGCTCCGCGTGCTCGGCATAGCCGAAGCTGAAGGCCCTCCCGGCCGCCATGGCGACGGTCGCGCGCACCGGCGCCCTCTCCCCCACCGCCGCGACCGGGTCCCACGGCTCGTCGGCGCAGCCGCAGCGGGCGACCGCCACCACGGCGGCCAGATCGACGTGGCGGGCGATCAGGGCGGTCATCGCCTCCACCGCGTCGTGCGCGCGGCGCCCATACTCCACGGCCGTGACGAGACCGAGATACCTTGTGGGCAGCTCCAATTCGGCGGTGCGCGGGATGGCGCCCAGCACCGGCACCCCGGCCTGCTCGCAGGCCTGCCGCAGCACCTGCTCGTGCCGGGCCGATCCGACCCGGTTGAGGATCACGCCGGTGACGCGGGTGGCAGCGTCGAAGGTCGAAAACCCGTGCAGCAGCGCGGCGATGCTGTGACTCTGGCCCCGCGCGTCGACCACCAGAATCACCGGGGCGCCCAGCAGGCCGGCGACGTGCGCGGTGGAGCCCGCCGCGGGGGCCGTCGTTCCGATGCGCCCGTCGAAGAGCCCCATCACGCCCTCGACCACCGCGATGTCCGCGCCGGCGGCGCCGTGCGCGTAGAGCGGGCCGATGAGCCGCTCCCCCACCAGCACCGGATCCAGGTTGCGGCCGGGGCGCCCGGCGGCCAGGCCGTGGTAGCCCGGGTCGATGAAGTCCGGGCCGACCTTGAACGGCGCGACGGCATGGCCCGCCGTTCGCAGGGCCCCTATCAAACCCGTTGCGACGGTGGTCTTTCCACTTCCCGATGCGGGCGCGGCGATGACCACCGCGGGGACGCTCACCACTCGATGCCCTTCTGCCCCTTGCGCCCCGCGTCCATCGGGTGCTTGACCTTGGCCATCTCGGTGACCAGGTCGGCGGCGTCGACCAGCCGTTGCGGGGCGTCGCGCCCGGTGATCACCACGTGCTGGTGGCCCGGCCTGGCCAGCAGGACGTCGACCACGTCGCCGGTGTCGACCCAGCCCCACTTGAGCGGGTAGGTGAATTCGTCCAGCACGTAGAAGTCGTGGCGCTGCGCGGCCAGCCGGCGCGCGATCTCGGCCCACCCGTCGGCCGCGGCCGCCGCGTGGTCGATGTCGCTGCCCGCCTTGCGCGTCCAGGACCAGCCCGCGCCCATCTTGTGCCATTCGACGGCTCCGCCGGCGCCGTCGGAGTCGTGGAGTTCGCCGAGCCGGGCGAAGGCCGCCTCCTCGCCGACCTTCCATTTCGCGCTCTTGACGAACTGGAACACGGCCACGCGCAGGCCGGCGTTCCACGCCCGCAACGCCATTCCGAATGCGGCCGTCGACTTCCCCTTGCCCGCACCGGTGTGCACCGCCAGCACGGGCGTGTTGCGCCGCGCCCGGGTGGTCAGGCCGTCGTCGGGCACTTCGAGCGGTTTTCCCTGTGGCATGGGCGCTTGTCCTCGCTCAGGCCGCGCCGCGCACGGCGCGCGTGAGATGGTCGGCGCGCAAGTGCTCCAGCCGCACCGCCGGCGCGCCGAGCCGATCGGCGAGCTGGCCGGCCAGCCCCAGCCGCACGTACGACGTCTCGCAGTCGACGACCACCGCGGCGGTGCCTTCGGCGAGCAGCCGGGCCGCCGCGATCCGGCTGCGCCCCAACGGGTCCGGCCCGGCGGTGGCCCGGCCGTCGGTGAGTACGACCACCAGCGGGCGCCGCGCGCGGTCGCGCGCCTTCTCCCGGACGATCAGCTCGCGCGCGGCCAGCAGGCCCTCGGCGAGCGGGGTCTTGCCGCCGGTGTCGAAGCGGGCCAGTCGCCGCCCGGCGATGTGCGCCGACGACGTCGGCGGGAGCAACAGCCGCGCTTCGGTCTGACGGAAGGTGATCACCGCGACCTTGTCCCGGCGCTGGTAGGCGTCGCGCAGCAGCGACAGGGTGGCGCCGCTCACGGCGGCCATGCGATCCCGGGCGGCCATCGAGCCCGAAGCGTCGACGACGAAGATCACCAGGTTGCCTTCGCGCCCCTCGCGGATGGCGCGGCGCACGTCTCCCGGCTCCGGCCGCAGCGGACCCGCCCCGGCGCGCTCGGCGGCGGCCAGCAGGGTCGCGAACAGGTGCAGGCCGTGCGCGCCGGTCTCGCTGCCGCCGGCGGCGGCCACCACGGAGCCGGAGGCGTTGCGCGCCCGCGACCGCCGGCCCGGCGCGCCCTCGCCGACGCCGGGAACGCTCAGCGCCCGGGCGCGAAAGGTCGCCGACGGCGGCGCGCTCGGCTTCGTCGACGGCGCCCGCTGCGGCTTCGAATCATGTTGCGGTTCGGGCGCATCCGCGGCCTCTCCGCCACCCGGCGGATCGGGATCGGGCTCGGGGTCCTCGGTTCCGGCTTGCGCCAATGCCTCGTCCAGCTGGTCGCGATCGATGCCGGGATCGTCGAACGGGTCGCGGCGGCGGCGGTGCGGCAACGCCAGCTCGGCCGCCACCCGGATGTCCTGCTCCTCGACGGTCCTGGCGCCGCGCCACGCGGCGTGCGCGACGGCCGTGCGGGCCACCACCAGGTCGGCCCGCATGCCGTCGACGTCGAACGCCGCGCACAGCGCCGCGATGCGCCGTAATTCGTTGTCCGGCAAGGCCACCTCGTCGACCAGGGCCCGCGCCGTGGCGATCCTGCGGGCCAGCTCCGCGTCCGCGTCTGCGTAACGCGCGGCGAACGCGTCCGGATCGGCCTCGTAGGCCATCCGCTGCCGGATCACCTGCGTACGCACGTCGACGTCGCGCGACGCGCGCACGTCGACGGTGAGGCCGAACCGGTCCAGCAGCTGCGGGCGCAGCTCGCCCTCCTCCGGGTTCATGGTGCCGATCAACACGAAGCGCGCCTCGTGCGAGTGGGAGACGCCGTCGCGCTCGATGTGCACCCGCCCCATCGCCGCGGCGTCGAGCAGCACGTCGACGAGGTGGTCGTGCAACAGGTTGACCTCGTCGACGTAGAGCACGCCGCCGTGGGCGCGGGCCAGCAGCCCCGGGGAAAACGCGTGCTCTCCGTCGCGCAGCACCCGCTGCAGGTCCAGCGATCCGATCACCCGGTCTTCGGTTGCGCCGAGCGGCATTTCGACCAGCCCCGCCGATCCGTTTCCGGTCGCGGCGGACAGCAGCCCGGCCAGCCCGCGCACGGCCGTCGACTTGGCCGTACCCTTCTCCCCGCGGATGAGCGCGCCGCCGATCTCCGGGCGCACGGCACACAGCAGCAGGGCGAGCCGCAGTTGGTCGTGCCCGACGATCGCGCTGAACGGATAGGGCCTCACGGCTGCTCCGCCAGGCCGGAGCGGGAGGGCTTGAGCATGGGCACGTGTGGGATGCCGTCGTCGACGAAATCGTCGCCGGCACGGACGAATCCGTGCTGGGCGTACATGTCGGACAGGTATGTCTGCGCGTCGATCCGGCACGGGTAGTCGCCGACCTCGGCGAGCGCGGCGCGCAGCAGCCGGGTGGTGTGCCCCTGGCCGCGGGCGCTGCGTTTGGTGCACAGCCGGCCGATCCGGAACGCCTTCTCGCCTCCCGCGTGCTCCTCCATCAACCGCAGCGTGCAGATCACCTCGCCGTCGGGCGTCTCAAGCCAGAAGTGCCGGGTTTCGGCGAGCAGGTCGCGCCCGTCGAGCTCCGGGTACGGGCAGGCCTGCTCGACGACGAACACCTCCACCCGCAGCTTGAGCAGCTCGTAAAGGGTCCGGGCGTCAAGGTCTTTGGACCAGGAGCGGCGCAGCGTTTCAGTCATAACGCCGCCAGCCCCAGCGCCTTGGTGCCCCACGCCCAGACGTCGTCGAACAGCGCGGGCTCGCGGGACAGCTCCGTCCCGAGCGACGGCACCATCTCCTTGAGCGTCGGCAGCCACGAGGCGTACCGGTCGGCGAAGCAGCGCGCCAGCACGTCGAGCATGGCCGGCACCGCGGTGGACGCCCCCGGGGAACCCCCCAGCAGGCCGGCGATGCTGCCGTCGCCGGCGCTGAGCACGGTGGTGTTGAAGTCGAGCGCCCCGCCCCGGCGCCTGTCGCGGCGGATCACCTGAACCCGCTGGCCGGCGACCGTCAGCTCCCAGTCCGAATCCGTTGCGGTGGGGGCGAATTCGCGCAGCGCGCGCACGCGGTCGGGCTCGGAGAGCCGCAGCTGGCCGATCAGGTAGTTGACCAGCGGCAGCTGGGTGACCCCGACGCCGAGCATCGACAGCAGGTTGTCCGGCTTGATCGAGCGCGGGAGGTCGGTGAAGTGGCCGTGTTTCAGGAACTTCGGCGACCAGCCGGCGTACGGCCCGAACACCAGCCACGACTTGCCGTTGACGAACCGCAGGTCGAGATGCAGCGCGCCCAGCGGCGGCGCGCCCGGCGCCGGGGTCCCGTACACCTTGGCGCGGTGCGCGGCGGTGAGCGCCGGGTTGTCCGTGCGCAGGAACCGGCCGCCGATCGGAAAGCCGGCGTAGCCCCTGACCTCCTTGATACCCGACTTCTGCAACAGCGGCAGCGCGTCCCCGCCCGCGCCGACGAACACGAATTTGGCGTTCAGCCGGCGCTTTTCGCCCGTGCGGCGGTTGCGGACCAGCAGCGTCCAGCTGCCGTCGGATTGGCGGGTCAGGTTGCGGACCTCGTGGCCGAACAGCGCCGTGGCCCCGCCCCGCACGCAATAGCCGACGAGTTGGCGGGACAGCGCACCGAAGTCGACGTCGGTGCCGTCGGCGGCCCAGTTCAGCGCGGTCGGCTCGGAGAAGTCGCGCTTGGCGGCCATGAACGGCAGCCGCCGCGCGAACTCACCCGCGTCGTCGATCAATTCGGTGCGCGCGAACAGGGGATTGTGCGCCAGCGCGCGCTGCCGCCGCCGCAGGTAGTCCACGCGCCGCGCGCCGCGCACGAAGCTGGCGTGCGGGACCGGGTTGAGGAAGCCGCGGTCGGTCAGGATGCCGTTCTCGATCGCGTACGCCCAGAACTGGCGGGTCACCTGGAACTGCTCGTTGATGCGGACCGCTTTGGTGATGTCGATGGAGCCGTCGGGGTTCTCCGGTGTGTAGTTCAGCTCGCACAGCGCGGAGTGCCCGGTGCCGGCGTTGTTCCAGGGGCTGCTGCTCTCGGCGGCGACGGCGTCCAGCCGCTCGATCAGGGTGATGTCCCAGCCCGGCTCCAGCCGCCGCAGCAACGCCCCCAGCGTGGCACTCATGACGCCGGCGCCCACCAGCGCGACATCGGTGCGCGCGGTTGCGCCTCGGCCTGACACCGTCCCAGGTTATCCCGGCGCCCTCCGGGCACTTACGACGTGCGGCCACCCGTCACCAGCAAAACCTTTAAGCTGGCCTCGTGACTGGCTGGGTGCCCGACGTGCTGCCCGGCTATTGGCAGCACACGATCCCGCTCGGACCCGACCCCGCCGGCGAGGGCGAGATCGTGGCAACGCTGATCCGGCGCGGCGAGCCCACCGGAGCGCGGCACGCCGTCCTGGCCGTACACGGCTACACCGACTACTTCTTCCACACCGAGTTGGCCGACCGCTTCGCCGACCACGGCTTTGCCTTCTACGCGCTGGACCTACAGAAGTGCGGCCGCTCGCGCCGCGATGGCCAGACCCCGCATTTCATCACCGACCTGGCCCACTACGACGCCGAACTCGCGCACGCCCTGGCCGTCATCCGCGCGCCCGACCCGTCCGGCCGGCGAGCCAAGGTGCTGGTCTACGGCCATTCCTCCGGCGGGCTCATCGTGCCGTTGTGGCTGGACCGGTTGCGCCGGCGCGACCCGGCCGCGCACGGCGGCGTCGGCGGCGCGGTGCTCAACAGCCCGTTCCTCGACCTGCACGGCCCCGCGGTGCTGCGCCACTCGGCGACCTCGGCGCTGATCGCCGGCCTGTCCCGGGTGCGGTCCAAGGGCGTGGTCCGCGGGTCGACCGAGGGCGGCTACGGCACCACCCTGCACCGCGACTATCACGGCGAGTTCGACTACAACCTGCAGTGGAAGCCGCTGGGCGGCTTCCCCATCACCCTCGGCTGGTTGCACGCCATCCGCCGTGGCCAGGCCCGGCTGCACCGCGGCCTGGACGTCGGCGTGCCCAACCTGATCCTGCGTTCCGACCACACCGTGGCCGAAACCAGCGACCCGGCGTCCATGCAAACCGGCGACGCGGTCCTCGACGTCACCCAGATCGCCAAGTGGGCCGGCTGCGTCGGCAATCGCACCACCATCGTCCCGGTGCCCGACGCCAAACACGACGTGTTCCTGTCGCTCAACCCCGCGCGCCGGAGGGCGTATCGCGAACTGGACGCGTGGCTGGACCACTACCTCAGCAAAGAAAACGCCGACGCGTCGGCACCCTCGGAGAAGGGGTGACGGACCGGGCATGGAAACGTACGACATCGCCATCATCGGAACCGGTTCGGGCAACACCATTCTCGACGATCGCTACGCGGGCAAGCGCGCCGCGATCTGCGAGCAGGGCACCTTCGGGGGCACCTGCCTCAACGTCGGATGCATCCCGACGAAGATGTTCGTCTACGCCGCCGAGGTCGCCGCGGGGATCCGGGGCGCGGCCCGCTATGGCATCGACGCGCGCATCGATCAGGTGCGCTGGGACGAGATCGTCTCGCGTGTCTTCGGGCGCATCGACCCCATCTCGATGAGCGGCGAGGAATACCGGCGCTCGCTGCCCAATGTCGACCTCTACGAACGGCACACCCGGTTCCGGCCGGTCCAGCCCGACGGGCGATACCTGTTGCGCACCGACGCGGGCGAGGAATTCACCGCCGATCAGGTGGTGATCGCGGCGGGCTCGCGGCCGGTGATCCCCTCGACCATCCTCGCCTCCGACGTGCACTACCACACCAGCGACACCATCATGCGCATCCCCGAGCTGCCCGAGCACCTGGTGATCATCGGAAGCGGCTTCGTGGCAACGGAATTCGCGCACGTCTTTTCCGCGCTCGGGGTGCGAGTCACCCTGGTCGTCCGGGGTTCCACGCTGCTGCGGCACTTCGACGACACCATCTGCAGACGGTTTACCCGCATCGCCGCGCGCAAATGGGAGCTGCGCACCCACCGCATGGTCGCGCGCGCGGCCAACCGCGGCTCCGGCGTCTCCCTGGAGCTCGACGACGGCTCCACCCTGAACGCCGACCTGCTGCTGGTGGCGACCGGCCGGTTGCCCAACGGCGACCTGCTGGACGCCGAACAGGCCGGCATCGACGTCCAGAACGGCCAGGTGGTGGTCGACGAATACCAAAGAACCTCGGCGCGAGGCGTTTTCGCGCTCGGCGACGTCTCGTCGCCCTACCAGCTCAAGCACGTCGCCAACCACGAGGCCCGCGTCGTGCAGCACAACCTGCTGTGCGACTGGGACGACACCGAGTCGATGGCCGTGACCGACCACCGGTTCGTGCCGTCGGCGGTGTTCACCGATCCCCAGCTGGCGACCGTCGGCCTCACCGAAAACCAGGCCATCGCACGCGGATTCGACATCTCCGTCGCCGTGCAGGACTACGCGGACGTCGCCTACGGCTGGGCGATGGAGGACACCACCGGCATCGTCAAACTCATCGCCGAGCGCAACAGCGGATGCCTGCTGGGCGCCCACATCATGGGCCACCAGGCGTCGTCGATCATCCAGCCGCTGATCCAGGCGATGAGCTTCGGGCTGACCGCCGCGGAGATGGCGCGCGGCCAGTACTGGATTCATCCGGCGCTGCCCGAGGTGGTCGAAAACGCGCTATTGGGTCTGGGCTGAGCTCTGGCACCGCGGGCACAGCCCGTGCAGCGTCAGGCCGGCCGCCTCCGACAGCGCGAAGGAGCTGCCCGCCATCGCGTGCTCCAGCGCCGAGCTCAGCTGCCGGGCGGGCACCTCGATGATCGAGCCGCACCGCGTGCACACCGCGTGGTGGTGGGGCGCGGTGGCCAGGCCGTAGGTGGTCACGCCGCCCTCGAGGGTCAGCGCGTGCAGTACCCCCTGATCGACCAGCGTCGTCACCGTGCGGTAAATGGTCGCCACGTCGGGCGGCTGGCTGCCGGGCGGCAGGGACGCGCGCACCCGCTGGTGGATCTCCGCCACCGGCAGGTGCCCGTTGACGGGCTCGAGCACCGCCAACACCTGGATCCGCGACGCCATCCGCCGCAGCCCGTGGGCCCGAAGCAGGTCACCGATCCGTTCGGTGACGGCCGGGTCCAGCGCGGTGGCCTGTTTCGCGGCCTTGGGCGTCATCTTCCCAGTGTCGCGGCCGGCACCCGGGATTGCCAGTTTTGGCCCGCGACTCCTGCAATCCACTTGCACTTGGCTCACGGCCCCTCCTAGTGTCGTGATGGTGGTCAGCAAGCTTCGAAGCGCCTTGGCGCCGGCGGAGTGGTGGCGGCTGGGGTCGATGCTGGCGGTGATCGCCGCGCTGCACCTGATTGGCTGGGGCACCCTGGTGCTGCTCGTCGATCCGGCCCGACTCAGCGTGGGGGGCAAGGCTTTTGGCATCGGTGTCGGGCTGACGGCCTACGCCCTGGGCATGCGCCACGCCTTCGACGCCGACCACATCGCCGCCATCGACAACACCACCCGCAAGCTGATGAGCGACGGGCAGCGCCCGCTTGCCGTCGGCTTCTTCTTCTCGCTCGGCCATTCCACCGTGGTCTTCGCGCTGGCCCTGCTACTGGCGACCGGGGTGAGGGCGGCGCTGGGACCGGTCGAGGACGGCTCCTCGGCGCTGCATCACTACACCGGCCTGATCGGCACCAGCGTCTCGGGCGTGTTCCTCTACCTGATCGCGGCCCTCAACGTCGTCGTGCTGGTCGGCATCCTGCGGGTGTTCGCGCGCCTGCGCCGCGGTCGCTACGACGAGACCGAACTCGAGCGGCAGCTGCAGAACCGCGGGCTGATCAACCGGTTCCTCGGCCGCGTCACCCGATCGATCACCAAGTCCTGGCACCTCTACCCGGTCGGGCTGCTGTTCGGGCTGGGCTTCGACACCGCCACCGAGATCGCGCTGCTGGTGCTGGCGGGCACCAGCGCCGCGGCCGGCCTGCCGTGGTACGCCATCCTGTGCCTGCCCGTGCTGTTCACCGCCGGCATGTGCCTGCTGGACACGATCGACGGATCGTTCATGAACTTCGCCTACGGCTGGGCCTTCGCCAGCCCGCTGCGCAAGATCTACTACAACATCACCATCACCGGGCTGTCGGTCGCGGTCGCGCTGCTGATCGGGACCGTCGAACTGCTCGGTCTGTTCGCCGGCCAGCTGGGCTGGCGGGGCGGGTTCTGGAACTGGATCAGCGGCCTCGACCTCAACGCCGTCGGCTTCGCCGTGGTCGGCGTCTTCGTGCTCACCTGGGCGGTCGCCCTGCTGGTGTGGCGGTACGCGCGCTTCGAGGAAAAGTGGGGTTCGGCCCGGGGCTGACGCATGACCGGGCGTCGACACCCGCCGCGGTTTGCCCCATTCAGGTGTAGAAAAGTGCCATGCACGAGCTGTCGCTGTGCGAGGCCATCGCCGGTCTGGTGAAGACCCACGCCGGGGGCCGGCACGTCGAGGTGGTGCGGGTGCGCATCGGCGCCCTTCGCCAGGTGGTGCCGGAGTCGCTGTCGTTCTGCTGGACGCTGGTCCGGGATTCCGAGGACATGCCGGACGCCGAGCTGGAACTCGAATGCGTCGGCGCCGAGGTGCACTGCCGGTCGTGCGGCCGCGAATCGGAGATCACGTCGGCCTGGTCGATCTGGTGCCCGCAGTGCGACAGCCCCGATGTCGAGGTGCTGCACGGCAACGAGTTCCTGGTGACGTCCTTGGACGTCTCGTGAAAAACGCTCCACCCGAACGGATTTGACAATGGGCAGATTTCACCGGCACGACGACGGAACCGTGCACACCCACGACCACGACCATCCCGATCACGAGCATCCCGATCACGAGCACGGGGACCACAGTCGCTACCAGACGGGCAAGCAGCGCATCGACGTGCTGGAGGCCATCTTCGCCGAGAACGACACCCTCGCCGAGGCCAACCGGGCGGCGTTCGAGAGCCACGGGATCCGCACGCTGAACCTGATGAGCTCCCCGGGATCGGGCAAGACGACCGTGCTGCAGTCCACGCTCGACGAGCTGGCCGGCGAATTCGCGATCGGCGTCATCGAGGGCGACATCGCCACCGACCTGGACGCGGCCAAGCTCAGGGGGCGCGGCGCCCAGGTGTCACTGCTCAACACAAGTAATGGGTTTGGCGGCGAGTGTCACCTCGACGCGCCCATGGTCAACCGCGCCCTGCCCGGCCTGGACCTGCCCGGCCTGGACCTGGTGATCATCGAGAACGTCGGCAACCTGGTCTGCCCGGCGGAATTCGACGTCGGCGAGCACGCCAAGGCCATGGTGTACTCCGTGACCGAGGGCGAGGACAAGCCGCTGAAGTATCCGGTGATGTTCCGATCGGTGGACGTGGTGCTGCTCAACAAGATTGATCTGGTGCCCTACCTGGACGTCGACGTCGACTCGTACATCTCGCACATTCGCGAGGTCAACGCCACGGCCGAGGTCCTGCCGGTCAGCGCGCGCACCGGCGCCGGCATGGGCGCCTGGTTCGGCTGGCTACGGCGATTCGCGGCGAACCCCGACGAGTGATCTTGCCAATCGCTTGCAAGACCGCGGGGATTTTCCGGCCCTTCGTTAGGCTTGCTCACGGGTTGGCCGGCCGCGCGGTCCGCGGGCGAAATCGCCTGCCGGGCAACACCGATCGGTGAACCGACGGGCCAATAGAACGTCTGTATATTCGCCGGCAAACTCTGGACCGTTGACAACCGTCTGAGGCGGGAGTAGACCCAAAATCAGCGCTGCGCAAGTGGGCCGACGGTCGACTCCGGCAGCGCAGGAGCGTTTCAGCCCGGCTCCGGAAAGCTGCAGCATGCCAACAGAAGCGGCAGTCAAAGCAGAAGAAACATTGATCCATGTTCTATGGATTAACGCGGGCCTCAGTTGCGACGGCGATTCGGTGGCGTTGACTGCCGCCACCCAGCCCAGCGTCGAGGAAATAGCCCTCGGCGCGCTCCCGGGCTTACCCAAGGTCGCGGTGCACTGGCCCCTGATCGATTTCGAGTGCGGCCCGAACGGAGGGGCCGACGACTTCCTCGAGTGGTTCTTCAGAGCCGATCGCGGCGAGCTCGAGCCGTTCGTGCTCGTCGTCGAGGGGTCCATCCCCAACGAGAAGATCAAGGATGAAGGGTACTGGTGCGGGTTCGGCAACGACCCGGCCACCGGCCAGCCCATGACCACCAGCGAGTGGCTGGACCGGCTGGCGCCGAAAGCCACCGCGGTGGTCGCGGTCGGGACCTGCGCCACCTACGGCGGCATCCACGCGATGGCCGGCAACCCGACAGGAGCGATGGGCGTGCCCGACTACCTCGGCTGGGACTGGAAGAGCAAGGCCGGCATCCCGATCGTCTGCGTCCCGGGCTGCCCGATCCACCCGGACAACCTGTCCGAGACGCTGACCTACCTGCTCTACATGGCGACCGGTCAGGCGCCGATGATCCCGCTCGACGACGCGCTGCGCCCCAAGTGGCTGTTCGGCAACACCGTGCACGAGGGGTGCGACCGCGCCGGCTACTACGAGCAGGGCGATTTCGCCACCGAATACGGCTCCCCGAAATGCATTGTGAAGCTTGGCTGTTGGGGCCCGGTGGTGAAGTGCAACGTGCCCAAGCGCGGGTGGATCAACGGCGTCGGCGGCTGCCCGAACGTCGGCGGCATCTGCATCGGATGCACCATGCCGGGGTTCCCGGACAAGTTCATGCCGTTCATGGACGAGCCGCCGGGCGGCAAGCTGTCCAGCACCGCGGTCGGGTTGTACGGCAGCGTGATCCGCAATCTTCGGGGCATCACGGGGCGCACCGTCGACAAAGAGCCGAAGTGGCGCCACAACGGCGACCAACTCACCACCGGGGCGCGCCGCACCTGGTAGGTCGCGGCACGCCTTCTTCTCACTGCACCTGGAGAGACTTCGATGACAACTATCGTTCCCGAGCCGAGCACCGCCAAGCGGGAACCGGGCCAGCTCGTCGAGATGGCCTGGGACCCCATCACCCGGATCGTGGGCAGCCTCGGCATCTACACCAAGATCGATTTCGAGAACAAGGAAGTCGTCGAGTGCCACAGCACCTCGTCGATCTTCCGCGGCTACTCGATCTTCATGAAGGGCAAGGACCCCCGCGACGCCCACTTCATCACCAGCCGCATCTGCGGCATCTGCGGCGACAACCACGCCACCTGTTCGTGCTACACGCAGAACATGGCGTACGGGGTCAAACCACCGCACCTGGGCGAGTGGCTGATCAACCTCGGCGAGGCCGCCGAGTACATGTTCGACCACAACATCTTCCAGGAGAACCTGGTCGGGGTGGACTTCTGCGAGAAGATGGTCGCCGAGACCAACCCAAGCGTGCTCTCGCTGGCGGAGAAGACCCAGGCGCCGCACGCCGACGCGCACGGGTACCGGACGATCGCCGACATCATGCGGTCGCTCAACCCGTTCAGCGGCGAGTTCTACCGCGAGGCGCTGCAGGTCAGTCGCTGGACACGAGAGATGTTCTGCCTCATGGAGGGTCGCCACGTGCACCCGTCCACGCTGTACCCCGGCGGCATCGGCACCGTCGCGACCATCCAGCTGATGACGGACTACATGACGCGGCTGATGCGCTACGTCGAGTTCATGAAGAAGGTCGTGCCGATGCACGACGACCTGTTCGACTTCTTCTACGAGGCGTTGCCCGGTTACGAGAAGGTCGGGCTGCGACGCACGCTGCTCGGCTGCTGGGGCTCGTTCCAGGACCCCGAGGTGTGCAACTTCGCCTACAAGGACATGGAGCGTTGGGGCAACGCGATGTTCGTCACCCCGGGCGTGGTGGTCGACGGCAAACTCGTCACCCACTCGCTGGTGGACATCAACCTCGGCATCCGGATCCTCTTGGGCAGTTCGTATTACGACGACTGGACCGACCAGGAGATGTTCGTCAAGACCGACCCGCTGGGCAACGCGGTGGACCGGCGCCACCCGTGGAACCAGCACACCAACCCGCATCCGCAGAAGCGGGACATGGAGGGCGGCAAGTACAGCTGGGTGATGTCCCCGCGCTGGTTCGACGGCACCGACCACCTGGCGCTCGACACCGGCGGCGGACCGCTGGCCCGGCTGTGGGCAACGGCGCTCGCCGGCCTGGTCGACATCGGCTACGTCAAGGCGACCGGCAACAGCGTCAAGATCAACCTGCCGAAGACCGCGCTGAAGGGCCCCGTCGAGTTCGAGTGGAAGGTGCCCAAGTACGGCAGCAACACGATCGAACGCGACCGGGCCCGCACCTACTTCCAGGCCTACGCCGCCGCATGCGCGCTGCACTTCGCCGAGAAGGCGCTGGCGGAAATCCGCGCGGGACGAACCAAGACGTGGGAGAAGTTCGAGGTGCCCGACGAGGCCATCGGTTGCGGCTTCACCGAGGCGGTGCGCGGCGTGCTCAGCCACCACATGGTGATCCGGGACGGCAAGATCGCGAATTACCATCCGTACCCGCCCACCCCGTGGAACGCCAACCCGCGCGACAGCTACGGGACGCCGGGCCCGTACGAGGACGCGGTGCAGGGTCAGCCGATCTTCGAGGAGAACGGCCGGGACACCTTCAAGGGCATCGACGTGATGCGCACGGTGCGCAGCTTCGACCCGTGCCTGCCCTGCGGCGTGCACATGTACCTCGGGAAGGGCAAGACCCTGGAGAGACTGCACACGCCGACCCAATCGCCTGTCGGGGAGTGACGCATGGCGGATCGCCCGAACCCCGATAACGACACGCAGTGGCGCGCAGCGGGCGATCGGATCCAGACACTCCTGGATTCCTGCGCGGCGGGTGGGGCGGCCGCCCACGAGCGCGCGCAGCAGTTGGTCCGCGAGGTGGTCGGGCTCTACGGGGCCGCCCTCGAACGGATCGTGCGAGCCGGCGACGCCGGTTTCGCCGAGCGGCTGGCCACCGACGACCTGGTGGCCAGCCTGCTGCTCGTCCACGGCCTGCACCCGCACGACGCGCACCGGCGGGTGTCCGACGCGCTCGACCGGGTGCGGCCCTACCTCGGGTCGCACGGCGGCGACGTCGACCTGCTGGAGGTTGTTCCCGTCGGAGCGACGGGAGAAATCGTGGTGCGGCTGGCGTTCAAGGGGAGTTGCAAGAGCTGCCCCTCGTCGGCCGTGACGCTGGAGCTGGCCGTCGAGGACGCGGTCCGGGCCGCCGCGCCGGAGATCTCGTCGATCGAGGTGGTGACGGCCGAGCCGGCGAGCAACGCGGCCGTGATCCCGACGGAATCGCTGATGGCGCACCTCCGTTCGAACGCGTCGAACGGGGCCGGCAACTGGCACCCGCTTCCCGAGGTGGCCGAGCTGGAGCCCGGCGACGTCGCGGGGTTCCGGGTCGCCGGCACCGCGCTGCTGGTGTGCAGGGTCGGCGACCTGCCGCTGGCCTACCGCGACCATTGCCCGGTGTGTGATGACTCGTTGGCGGGCGCGCGACTGAACGAGACGCAGCTCGGTTGCCCGCGCTGCGGCACGCAGTTCGACGTCGTGCACGCGGGCGCCGGCCCCGATGGAACCCACCTCGAGCCGCTCCCCCTGTTGCCCCGCGACGGGGTGCCCTCGGTGGCGCTGGCCGAACCGCTGGGAGCGCGCGCATGACGAGCCCGTATGACGTTCTGGCCCGCATCCGCAGCGACCGCGCGGCTCCCGAGCCGGCGGACGAGCGGTGCGAGATGTGCGCGGAGACGATCCCCGACGAGCACCAGCACGTTGTGAATGTGGCCGCCCGGCAGCTGATGTGCGTATGCCGGGCCTGTTATCTGCTGTTCACCGACCGCACCGCCGAACTGCGCTACCGGGCGGTGCCGGACCGGTATCTGGCTTTTGGAGGCTTCGCACTGGATCGCCGCGCGTGGGAGGCGCTGCAGATTCCCGTCGGCGTCGCCTTCTTCTTCACCAACTCCGCGCTGGGGCGCACCGTCGCCTTCTACCCCGGCCCGGCCGGGGCGACCGAATCCGAACTCGACCTTGCGGCCTGGAAGGCCATCGGCGGCGCCGATCCGCGGGTGGCCCTGCTGACCGACGACGTCGAGGCGCTGCTGGTCCGCGTCCCGGAGAACGGCGCGGATGATGCCGAAACCGCCGAGCCGCAAAGCTATCTCGTGCCCATCGACGCCTGCTACGAGTTCGTCGGGCGCCTGCGCATGCTGTGGCGCGGGTTCGACGGCGGCCAGGAGGCTCGCGCCTTCATCGACGACTTCTTTTCGCGGGTCGCCGCGCGCGCGGTGGAGACGCCACCATGAGCGGAGAGCACGTGGACGTGAACTTCGCGGTCCTCGACGTGGCGCCCGAACCGTACTCGGTGAGCCCGGTGCTGACCGCACGGGTCAGCGTCGCCGCAAGCGGTGACGACCCGGTGCACGCGATCGCCCTGCGCTGCCAGGTCCGCATCGAACCGCTGCGCCGCTCCTACTCGGAGGCGGAGGCGGCCGGGCTGCTCGACCTGTTCGGGCCCCGCGAACGCTGGGCCGCCACCCAGCGCACCTTCCTCTGGCAGCACGCCACCGCGATGGTGCCGGGCTTCGCCGGCAACACGACGGTCGCGCTCCCGCTGGACTGCACCTACGACTTCGAGGTCGCCGCCGCCAAGTACCTGCACGCGCTGCGCGACGGCGCCCTGCCCCTCCAGTTCCTTTTCAGCGGAACCATTTTCGTCAAATCCGAACGCGGGTTCTCGGTCCAGCAGGTGCCGTGGGACTGCGAGTATCGCTACGACATGCCGGTCGCTGTCTGGCGCGACCTGATCGAGCAGCACTATCCGAACACCGGCTGGGTGCGCCTGAGCCACGAAACCATCGCGGCGCTGGCGGCCTACAAGTCGGCGCAGGGGATGCTCGACCTCGACCACGCGGTCACCACGCTGTTGGGTGTCGACCGGGAGGAGGCCAAATGACCTCCGCCTGGGACCGGGCCCGCGCCGTCGCCGACGCGGTGCTGTACGAGGGCTACCTGCTCTACCCGTACCGCGGCACGTCGAGCAAGAACCAGTCGCGCTGGCAGTTCGGCGTTTTGGGTCCGCCCGGCGCCGCGGAGGCGGGCCTGGGCGAAGACGACACCCTGGCGGCGCAGTTCCTGGTCGACGGTTCCCAGGCGCTGACCCTGGTGGTCCGGTTCCTGCAGTTGCAGCACCGCGGGGCCGAGCGCGAATTCGCCCACGGCGCATTCGAACCGGTCGACGAGCTGACCACCGCGGCCGGGTCGTGGCTGACCTGGGACGAGGCGGTCGAGTGCGAACTGTCCTTCGGCCCGCTCGAGTTGGACGGTCCGCCGCGCACGCTGCCGGTCGCGGCGAAGGCCGCCACGGACGTCGAACTGCTCGCCGGGGGGCGGCTGGTCCGTGAGCGACGCGAGGTGCGCGGTGAGCTGACGGTCGCCAGCGAACCGGACGGCGACCTGCGCCGCGTCTCGGTGCGGGTGGCCAACGTCGGCGCGGCCGCGGCCGACAAAACCGATGCGATCGCGCGGTCCATGATCGGCACCCACCTCATCGCCGAAGTCGTTGGCGGTCAATTCGTTTCGCTGCTCGAGCCGCCGCCGAGCGCCGTCGCGGCGGCGGCGCGCTGCCGCCAGCACCGCTGCTTCCCCGTGCTGGCGGGCCCCGCCGGTACCCGCGACATCCTCCTGATCTCGCCGATCATCCTCTACGACCACCCCGAGGTCGCCGAACAGAGCAACACGGCGCTGTACGACTGCACCGAGATCGACGAGATCCTCACCCTGCGCGTGATGACGATGACCGACGAGGAGAAGGCCCAGGCCCGGGCCACCGATCCGCGGGCCGCGCAGATCATCGACCAGTGCGACGCCATGTCACCCGACGCGATGGCGCGCCTGCACGGGGTGCTGCGCGACCCGCACGCCCTGTCCGGGCTGGTGCCCGAGGTCCCCGAGGGCGTCGACTGGTGGGACCCGCTGGCCGACACCGCCGTTCGCCCCGAAGTCGACGCGGTCCTGGTGAACGGTGTGCGGGTCGCGCGCGGCAGCCGGGTCCGGCTGCGGCCGGCGCGCAACGCCGACGCGCAGGACATCTTCGTCGCCGGCAAGACCGCCCGCGTGACCTCGGTGCACGAGGACGTGGAGGGCAACAAGCACGTCGCGGTCGTCGTCGACGACGACCCCGCCGCCGAGCTGCACGACTGGTACGGCCGCTACCTGTATTTCTCCCCCGACGAGGTCGAGCCGCTCGAAGCCGGACAAACCGCAAATCCCTGAAAGGAGTTCGAAATGGAAGTCTTGGGCTGGATATTCATCGCCATCCTCGCGTTGGTGGCCGCGATCGCAGTCACGCTCGGACTGATATCGCTGCCCGACGCCCGCCGCTACCTGAAGCTGAGGCGGATGTAGCCAACCCGGGGGAACCGATGACAACGCGCATCCTGGTGGCCGGGATCGGCAACATTTTCCTGGGGGACGACGGTTTCGGCTCGGAAGTGGTCCGCAACGCCGAGGTCCCGCAGGACGACGCGGGCGGCAATTCCTGCGTCCGGGTCATCGACTACGGCATCCGCGGCATGCACCTGGCCTACGACCTGCTCGAGGAGTGGGATTCGTTGGTCCTCGTCGACGCCGTGCCCAGCCGCGGCAGCCCCGGCACGCTGCACGTGTTCCAGGCGGACTGCGAAGAGTCCTCGGGGGCAACGGGTTTGGACGCCCACAGCATGGATCCGGCGGCGGTGTTCACCAGCCTGCGGGCCCTCGGCGGCAGCCCGCCGTACACGGTGGTCGTCGGCTGCGAGGCGGGCAGCGTCGAGGAAGGCATCGGCCTCACCGAGCCCGTGGCCAAGGCCGTCCCCCGCGCCGCGCGTGCTGTCCAGGAGATCGTGGCCGCGCTGCAGACCGCGACGCGGGCGGACCGCTGATGTGCCTGGGGATCCCGGGTCAGGTGATCCGGATGTTGGACGGCTACGAGGGGCAGCTCGCGCTGGTCGACGTCACCGGTGAGGAGCGCCGGGTCAACGTCGGAATGCTGCCGGAGGAGACGTTCGCGCCCGGCGACTGGATAATCATCCACATGGGCTTCGCGGTGGAGAAGACCGACCGCGCCGGCGCGGAGGAGGCGATGGCCGGCCTCGAGCTGATGGGCAGGGGCCGCACCGACCCGACAACCCGCCCGGAGGGCGGTTGAGATGACCCAATCCCCCCTGATGCTGCGGGCCGATCCCTCTTGCGCTCGAGTCCGGCAGCGCTTCACCGTGACCGGTGTTGTCCAGGGGGTTGGCTTCCGTCCCTTCGTCCACCGCATCGCCAGCGAGCTCGGCCTGGCCGGATTCGTCGGCAACGATTCCGGCGCGGTGTTCCTCGAGGTGCAGGGCGACCGCGCCAGCGTCGACGAATTCGGGCGCCGGCTGCGCGCCGAGGCGCCACCGCTGGCGCGCATCGGCAGCGTGACCGTCACCGACCTGGTCGCCGACCCCGGGGGTGACCCCGAGTTCCGGATCGTCGAAAGCCGGACGGTCACCGGCGAGCGCACTTTTAAGACGCCCATCCCGCCCGACATCGCGGCGTGCGACGACTGCGTGCGCGAGCTGTTCGACCCGCGCGACCGGCGTTACCGCCATCCCTTCGTGACGTGCACCAACTGCGGGCCGCGGTTCACCATCATCCGCGCGTTGCCCTACGACCGCCCGGCGACCACCATGTCGACCTTCGCCATGTGCGAACGGTGCGCGGCCGAATACCACGATCCGGCGGACCGCCGGTTCCACGCGCAGCCGATCGCCTGCCCCGATTGCGGCCCGTCGCTACGGTTTTCGTCGGTGGCCGGTGAGGTGACCGGATCGGACGCCGCGCTGGCGGCCGCCCAACGGGCCCTGGCGGCCGGCGCCGTCGTCGCCGTCAAGGGGATCGGCGGGTACCACCTGGCCTGCGCGGTCGACGACGACACGGCGGTCGGGGCGCTGCGGGCCCGAAAGGCGCGGGGCGCCAAGCCGTTCGCCATGCTGGTCCGCGACCTCGATGTGGCGCGCCGCTGCGCGCACATCGACGCCGACGAGGCCGCGGTGTTGTCCAGCCCCGCCCGCCCGATCGTGCTGCTGCGCCGCCGCGATGTAGCGCCCGTCGCCGACGCCGTCGCGCCCGGCAGCCCGCTGCTCGGGCTGATGCTGCCCTACTCCCCGATCCATCACCTGCTGCTGGCGCCCATCCCCGGCGCCGCCGGACGGGTCCCCGACGCGCTGGTGCTCACCAGCGCCAACCGCTCCGACGAGCCCATCTGCTTCACCGATGAGGATGCCGCCGAACGGCTTGGAGCGCTGTGCGACGCGGTCCTCGACCACGACCGGCCGATCCACATCCCGTGCGACGACTCGGTGGTGCGCGTGGTCAGGGACGAAAAAGGGGCTCGGGAGTTGCCGATCCGCCGGTCCCGCGGTTACGCGCCGCTGCCGGTCGACCTCGGGCGGCCGGGTCCCGCTGTGCTCGCGGTGGGGGGGGAGCTGAAGAACACCTTCTGCCTCACCGACGGCTCGCGCGCCTACCTGTCCGGTCACGTCGGCGACATGGCCACCTGGGAGACGCTGCGGGCGTTCGAGCGCGCGGTCGGTCAGCTCACCGGGATGCGCGGCGAGCCCGCGCGATTGGCCGCCGACCTGCATCCCGGGTATCACACCCGGGACTGGGCGGAGCGCCACGCCGGCGAGCGACCGCTGGATCTCGTCCAGCACCACCACGCGCACGTCGTCTCGCTGCTGGCCGAGCACGGCCGTATCGGGCAGCCCGTCATCGGTGTCTCGTTCGACGGGACCGGGTATGGCTGCTACCAAACCATCTGGGGCGGTGAGATTCTCGCCCTCGGGACCGACAGCCACCGGTTCGTTCGGGCCGGCCACCTGCTGCCGGTGCCGCTGCCGGGCGGCGACGCCGCGGTGCGCAACCCGTGGCGGATGGCGCTGTCCCAGTTGTGGGCGGCCGGCATCGACTGGACCCCGGACCTGGCGCCGGTCGCCGCCGCGACCGAGGACGAATTGCGGCTGACCCGTTCGCAGTTGGACAGCGGCGTCGGGTGCGTGCCGTGCTCGAGCGTGGGCCGGCTGTTCGACGCGGTCGCCTCGCTGCTCGGGGTGCGGCACCGGATCGACTACGAGGGCCAGGCCGCCATCGAGCTCGAGGCGCTCGCGGAGTCGGCCCTGGGCGATCAGGGGCCGTCGCTGCCGCTGGCCGTGCGGGCCGACGGGGTGGTCGATCCGACGACCATGGTGCAGACGATGGTGGCGGCCCTCTACGCCGGCACCCGGCCCGCGCTGCTGGCCGCCGCCTTCCACGAGGCGCTCGCGGACGCCGTCGCCAAGGTCGTGCGCCACGTGGCGGGCGAGGTCCGGCTGGTGGGGCTCACCGGCGGGGTCTTCCAGAACGTGCTGCTGTTGCGCGCGTGCCGCACGCGCCTGCAGCGCAACGGGTTCGAGGTGCTGACCCATCACACCGTTCCGCCCAACGACGGCGGGCTGGCGCTGGGTCAGGCCGCGATCTCGATGCTGATGGGTTCGAAAGAAGATGATCGATGATGACCACCACCGCGATCGACCGCGGCCTGGGCGCGGAATTGGCCGAGGACCTGGCCGCCACCGCATTCACGCTGGCCAAGCGGTTCGCCGCGGGGGCGACCATGTGGTCCATCGCGCCGTCGTGGGAACCGCACGCGCTGCACATCGCGGTCGAGTTCGTGCATCCCGTGATCGTGGGCAAGCGGGCGCTGCCCGCGGTCGCGCTGACCGGCCCCGACCTGGTTGGCCTGGTGCGGGTGTCGGTGCGGCCCGGCGACATCGTGGTCGCGGTCTCCGGAGCCGACGACGCGCAGGTGCGCTCGGTGATGCGCCGAAGTCCCGCGTGGGGCGCGACCACGATCTGGATCGGCAGCGGCGAGCGGCCGACGGCCGGAATGGCGGATCACGTGCTGTGGCTCGACGACCCCGATCCGCGGGTGCCCGCGACGGGCGGCTTCGTGCTCTTCTACCACCTGCTGTGGGAGCTGACCCACGTGTGTTTCGAGCACCCGGGATTGCTGAAAGACGAATGTACGGACGATGTTTGCGTGACGTGCAGCGACGAGGGACGCCTGGGCGAGGTCGTCGGCCCGTCGGACGGCGGGCAGGCGCCGGTGCGCACCGCGCGGGGCGTCGAGGACGTGATCACCACGCTCGTCGATCCGGTCGCGGCCGGCGAGCTGGTGCTGGTGCACGCGGGCATGGCGATCAGCCGCGTCGGCGAGGAGGACGGCTCATGAGCCAGGACGAACCCACCAACTTCCTGTACCCGTTCATCGATGCGCAGGAGGACGACCCCAAGTCGCTGCTGGCCGACCTGGCCGCGTCGGCGCAGGCCAAGGCGGCGGAGAGCCTGGCGCTGCGGCGCTCGACCCTGGAGGCCAACGCCGACCTGCTGGAGGCGGCCGCCACCGAGATGGCGCGCCGGTTCGGGACGGGCGGCCGGTTGTTCACCTGCGGAAACGGCGGCAGTTGCACCGATTCCACGACTTTGGCGAGGCTGTTCGCCCGGCCGCCGATCGGCAAGCCGCTGCCCGCGTGGCCGTTGACCGCCGACCAGGCAATCCTGACCGCGCTGGGCAACGACGTCGGTTTCGAGTTGGTGTTCGCCCGCCAATTGATCGCGCGGGCGAAGGCCGGCGACATCGCGATCGCCATGTCGACCAGCGGCGGCTCGCCCAACCTGCTTGCGGCGCTGGCCGAGGGCCGCCGGCGCGGCCTGTACACCATCGGTTTCGCCGGCTACGACGGCGGCGCCTTCGCCCACGACCCGAACGTGGACGCCTGCTTCGTGGTTCGCTCGCAGAGCGTGCACCGCATTCAGGAATCGCAGGCGTTGCTGGGCTACCAGCTGTGGTTGAGCGTGCATGAACATCTCGGCGATCAGGGTCGGGGCGCGGCATGAGCACGGGCGAATACCTTTCGTCGGGGCCCCGCTTCGGCGAGGGCGAGGTGATCGAGCGGATCGAGTCGTTCCGCAGGCGCCGCCCCCGGTTGCTCGACGACCACGTGACGCTGGCCCACGGCGCCGGCGGCAAGGCCTCGGCCGCGCTGGTGGACGCGGTGTTCCTGGAGGCGTTCCGCAACCCACTGCTGGAGTCCCTCGGCGACGGCGCGGTCCTGACGCTGCCCGGCGGCGAGCGCCTGGCGATGTCGACGGACTCGTTCGTGGTGCAGCCCAGGCGTTTTCCCGGCGGGTCGATCGGCGAGCTCGCCGTCCACGGCACCTGCAACGACCTCGCGATGGCCGGCGCCGTGCCGGCCTGGATCTCGGCGGCGTTCGTGATCGAAGAGGGCTTCGGAATCGCCGAGTTGAAGGAGATCGTCGCCGACATGGCGGCCGCGGCCGCGGTGGCGGGCGTGCAGATCGTCACCGGCGACACCAAGGTGGTGCCCAAGGGCGCGGCCGACGGGTTGTTCATCACCACCACCGGGGCGGGCGTGATTCCCGAGGGGCGCTCGCTGTCGGCCGAGTCGGTGCGCACCGGCGACAAGGTGCTGCTGTCCGGGTCGATGGGCGACCACGGGATGGCCGTCATGCTCGCCCGCGGCGACCTCGCGATCGAGGCCGACATCGCCTCCGACACCGCGTCGGTCAGCCCGCTGGTGGAGCTGCTGCTGGCCGCCGCCCCGTCCACCCGGTGGATGCGCGACGCGACCCGCGGCGGGGTCGGCACCGTGTGCAACGAGCTCGCCCAGGCGTGCGGCCTCGGGGTGCTGCTGGAAGAGGAGCGACTTCCGGTGCGGCCCATGGTCAATGGCGCGTGCGAGCTGCTCGGCATCGACCCCTTGTACGTGGCCAACGAGGGCAAGTTCGTCGCGGTCGTCGCCCCGGCGGAGGCCGACGCCGGGCTGGCCGCGCTGCGGTCCCATCCCCTGGGCGCCGACGCGGCCGAGGTCGGGGAGATCGTCGCCGAACCCGCCGAAACCGTGGTGCTGCGCACCGGGTTCGGCGGAACGCGGATCGTCGACATGCTCGTCGGGGACCCGCTGCCGAGGATTTGCTGAAAGGAGCTGGCCATGTGTCTTGGGATTCCGGGCCGGATCGTCGAAATCACCGACCCGGCAAACTATCTGGCGAAGGTGGACGTCAGCGGCGTGCAGCGCACGATCAGCGTGCGCCTGCTGGAGGACGACATGCCCGAGCCCGACGACTGGGTCCTGGTCCACGTCGGTTTCGCCATGGCCAAGATCGACGAGAGCGAGGCGCTGCTCACCCTGGCCGCTATCCAGAAACTCGGCGAGGCCTATACCACCGAAATGGAAGCCTTCGACTCGTCGGCCATCATTTAAGAGGGGTACGCAGATGAAATTCGTTGACGAGTTCCGTGACCCGGCCGCGGCCCGCAAGCTGTTGGGCGCCATCGAGCGCCTGGCCAGTGGCCGTGAACAGTTCAAGTTCATGGAGGTGTGCGGCGGGCACACACACACGATCTACCGGCACGGCATCGAACACCTGCTGCCCGACAATGTGGAACTGGTGCACGGCCCGGGTTGCCCGGTCTGCGTGATCCCCATGGGCCGCATCGACGACGCGATGTGGCTGGCGGCCCAGCCCGACGTGATCTTCACCTGTTTCGGCGACATGATGCGGGTGCCCGGGTCGGCCGGCAGCCTGCTGGACGCCAAGGCCCGCGGCGCGGACGTGCGGTTCGTCTACTCGCCGCTGGACGCGCTGAAGATCGCCGTCGACAACCCCGACAAACAGGTGGTGTTCTTCGCCATCGGCTTCGAGACCACCGCGCCCTCGACCGCCGTGACGCTGGTGCGCGCCCGGGATATGGGCCTGGCCAACTTCAGCGTCTTTTGCAACCACGTCACGATCGTGCCGCCGATCAAGGCCATCCTCGAATCGCCCGATCTGCGGCTGTCGGGTTTCATCGGCCCCGGGCACGTGTCGACGGTGGTGGGCAACCGCCCCTACCGGTTCGTGCCCGAGGTATACCGAAAGCCGTTGGTGGTGGCCGGTTTCGAGCCGCTGGACATCCTGGCGGCGGTCGCGATGCTGCTGACCCAGATCCGCGAGGGCCGCTGCGAGGTGGAAAACCAGTACAAGCGCGTGGTGCCCGAGGGCGGCAACCCCGCGGCGCTGACGCTGATGGGCAAGGTGTTCGCGCTGCGCCCGCACTTCGAATGGCGCGGGCTGGGGTTCATCTCGCAAAGCGCGCTGCGGCTGCACGACGACTTCGCGGAATTCGACGCCGAGCTGCGCTTCGCGATGCCCGGCGTGCGCGTCGCCGACCCCAAGGCCTGCCAGTGCGGCGAGGTCCTCAAGGGCGTGCTCAAGCCCTGGGAGTGCAAGGTTTTCGGCACCGCGTGCACACCGGAGACGCCGATCGGCACCTGCATGGTCTCCCCCGAGGGGGCGTGTGCCGCCTACTACAACTTCGGCCGCATGCATCGCGACGCGGTGAAGCTGGTGGGGCGCGCTTGACCGATATCGCCGGTGCCGAGATGTTCGCCCGGTACGCGTACGCCCCCAACGCCCTGGGCTACTGCGGTCCCCCGCTGGGGGCGACCCTGCGCGACGGTTCCGTCGACGAGGTGCGCCGCGCGGCGACGGGGTTTTCCGGGGCGTGGCCCTACCTGCGGGTGCTCTCCGAACTGACCGGCATCGCCGACCCGCTGGACTATCGGCTGGTCGAATCCTATTGGCTCGGCGGTGGTCTCGGAGCCGGCCTCGACCCGCAAGACTTCTTCGACGCGCTGCTGGCGATCATCGGCCCGCAAGCGGGCCGGTACTGGTCACACCTCACGCCCGGGCTGGCCCACGAGGCCGCCGCCAACCACTGCTTCCACGTGTTCGGGGTGTACCCGTGGACCCGGTTCCTCGGCCGCGGGATGGATGAACACCCGCTGAGCGTCCTGGACAACTGCCGGATCACCTGGGGCACAGTCGTTTCCCGCGATGGCGACGACGTCGAGGTGCTGTGCCGCAAGCTGCTCTGGGACGGCCGGGCGCTATCGCTGTCCGAGCCCGCGGTCCGCCCGCTCGACGTCTGGGCCGACGGCTACAGCGCCGTGCCCGACGTCGCCGTCGGCGACGAGGTCGCGGTGCACTGGGGCCGGCTATGCGGCCGGGTCTCACCGGAGCAGGTTCGCGCGCTCGCCGACAGCACCGATCGTCAGCTGCGGGTGACCAGTCAGCGGCTGACGCACGTCTAGGCAAGAATCGCGCAAGGATTAGGCAAGGCGTCCGCCGGACTCTTTGCACATGACCACACTCTCCTACCGCCCGCGGGCCCTCACCAAGCTCGCCCTGATCGCCGCGGCGACCGTTGTGGCAGCCTGTGCGCACACAACGGCGCCCGCAACGGTGACGTCCACGGCGGGTCCGGCGACGACGTCGCCCGTGACCGGCGCGGTCACATTCGAATACCTGCAGCGCGCGCCCGTGCCGGCGCTGTGCGAGCACGATCCGGGCCAACTGAGAAACGGGCAGTTGCCGAAACAGGAGGGGCATCCCGGAAACGTCGGGATCGCGCTGAATTACGACACCGCCGCCTACAAGGTGGCGTTTGGCGACCTGACGGGGGGCGGCGGCGACGCCGCCATGGTCATCCACTGCAATGCCGGTGGGGTCGGGTGGCCGGAGACCGTGCAGCTCTATACCGCGGGCCCGCAGCTCTCCACCACCGGGCCCAGGCGGCTCGGTGGAATCGACCTCGGCGACCTCACCCACGGCGGCAGGGAAATCGTGACCGATCTGTCCATCTCGGGCCGCGTCGCGCATGTGACGTGGATGACCACCGGTCCGAATGACGGAATGTGTTGTGCGACCGTGAAGATGACGGCCGAGCTGCGTTGGGACGGTTCGGCGGTAGTTGCGGAGAACGTGCGCCGCGCCAACTAGGAACGTCTGGCTCGTGCCAGACTGGCCCGATGCAGGGTTCGATCTGCGACGTGCTGCCGGCCGCGGCCGCCCTGCTCGGCGCCCCCGACGGGGCCGACCGCTTGGGCCTCGCGGAATCCGTCGGCGCCGTCGATCGCGTCGCGGTCGTGCTGGTCGACGGGCTCGGCTGGCACCTGCTGCCACAGCTGGCCGGGAATGCGCCGCTGCTGGCCGCGGTGCTCACCGGCGAGAAGGGGCGGCTTGCCGAACTGACGTGTACCTTCCCGTCGACCACGCCGAGCAGCCTGGTGTCCCTGGGGACCGGGGCCCGTCCCGGCGAGCACGGCATCCTTGGTTTCACCCTCAACGTGCCCGGCACCGAGCGGGTGCTGACTCACATCGTGTGGCGCGACGATCCGCCGCACGACCAATGGCAGCCGCTGCCCACCTGGTTCGGGCGCCTGCGGCGGTCCGGCATCGCCGCACGCGCCGTGCTGCCCGCGGCCTTCACGGGCAGCGGGCTGACGGACGCGGCCTATCGCGGCGCCCAGTTCCGCCCGACGCAGCCGGCGGACGACTACGCCGCGGAGCTGGCGGGCGAGCTGAACGCGGCGCCCGGGCTGGTGTACGGCTACACCGCCGACCTGGACACCGCGGCCCACCTGTTCGGCATCGGCTCCGAACGGTGGCACGAGGCGGCGGCGCGCGTCGACGCGCTGCTGACCCGGCTGGTCGAGGCCCTGCCGCCGAACGCGGCGCTGCTGGTGACCGCCGACCACGGCGGCCTCAACGTCCCCCCGGACGCCCGGGTCGACCTCGACGCCGACCCGCGGCTGGGCGACGGGGTGCGCGTGGTCGCCGGCGAGCCGCGGGTGCGCTACCTGCACACCGAGCCGGGCGCCGCCGCCGACGTGCGGGCGACCTGGGCCGAGGTGCTCGACGACCGGGCACACGTCTACGGCCGCGATCAGGCGGTGGCCACCGGCATGTTCGGGCCGGTCGACCCGGCGCACCTGGCGCGGATCGGCGACGTCGTCGTCGTCTGCACCGGCGACACCGCCGTCCTGGCCACCGCCCACGAGCCCCCGGAAATCGCGCGCCTCATCGGCTTTCACGGCGGGGCCACCCCGGCCGAGATGGCGATCCCGCTGATCGTTTTCTGAGCCGTCACCACCAGGCCATGCGAAACCGCGCCAGGTCGCTCAGCCGAACGAGGGCGCGCCGCAGACCCATCCGGACCATCTCACGGAGCCGCGGCGCGCGGATACGCCGGGGCGGCGAGCCGGCGTCCACACCCGCCGTGGCGCCAACTCGGGATCTGTCCGGGACCAGCCATCGAGGCGCCCCCACCAATTCGGGGGGCATCGGTTCGTGCGACATTCGGGGGCACTCGCCGGCCGACTCCAGGCAATAGACGCCGTTGGGATCACTTTTCGAGGAGCCATCCCGGGGAATCCAAACGCCCGAAGGGTGCTGGACAATTTCCCTGCCGCAGTGGCGGCAGGTGGCCGCGTACAACTTTCGTTCCCTTGTGATATTTCGCTAGCAGGTCCGCGTCGCCCCGACCGCATCGCGTTATGTCAACTTTACGTCGCAGTCACGCGGAAATGAAAGCGCGCGTTTTCAGCCTTCGTTTCGTGTCGGGTTTGGAGCGTTCTCACAGCTCGCTCCCGCCGTTGACCCAGCATGCGGCACTACCGTCGGGACACTGTGCGCCCGGGCTGTAACCCCTGGGCGTATCTCAAGGAAGATTCGATGCTTTCGGGTGCAGGGGTTGTAATGGATTTCGCGAAGCTACCGCCGGAAATCAACTCGGGGCTGGTGCATTCGGGCCCCGGCGCGGGATCGATGGCGGCGGCGGCCACGGCCTGGGAGCGGCTGGCCGAGGGGCTGCATGCGGCGGCGGCGCAGGCGCCGACGACGGAAGGCGCGGCGCCCTACGTAGATTGGCTCGCCGCCACCGCGGCGCGGGCCGAGCGGGCGGGTGCCCAGGCCGCGGCGGCGGCGAGCGCCCACCACTCGGCGCTGGCGGCGATGGTTCCGCCACGGGCGATCACCGCCAACCGCGCCCGGCGACGCTCGCTGGCCCGGCGGAACCACCTCGGGCAGGCCGGCCCGGCAATCGCAAACGTCGACGCCGAGTACGAGCGCATGTGGGCCCGCGACGCCGACGCCATGTACGCCTACGCCCGCGCCGCGGCCGCCGCGGCCACACTGGCCCCGTTCACCTCGCCGCCAGGTTGCCGGGGCACGACCGCCGGCACGTGGGCGCTGCGCTCCGCGCCGGACGTCGTGTCGGCCGGCGATCGGGTGATGTCCGCTATTCCCCAAGCGCTGCAGGCGTTTTCGGCGTCGCCGCTGACCTCGCTCGAGGCGACGCTGTCTGCGGTCACCCCGTCGCTGTCCAGGCTGAGTTCGCTGTGCGCGCCGTCGGGCGCCGCGATCAGGCAGCTCAACATCCTCAACAAGGCGGCGGCATTGCGCTGGCTGTTCACGAAGCCGGCCCGCGTCGGCCCCGCCGGCAGTTTCGGACGCGGGGCGGCGATCGGGGGGCTCTGCGTGCCACCGGCGTGGGCAACCGCGACGGCGCGGCACCGGCACCCGGCTGTCAGAGCGGGGTGACGTAGGCGGAGCTGATGCCGCCGTCGACCAGGAACGTCGACGCGGTGATGAACGATGCGTCGTCGCTGGCCAAAAACGCGACCGCGGCGGCGATTTCGTCCGGTTCGGCGAATCGGCCCAGCGGCACGTGCACCAGCCGGCGCGCCGCCCGTTCGGGGTCCTTGGCGAAAAGCTCTTGCAGCAGCGGGGTGTTGACCGGTCCCGGGCACAGCGCGTTGACGCGGATGCCCTGCCGGGCGTACTGCACGCCCAATTCCCGCGACATCGCCAGTACCCCGCCCTTGGACGCGGTGTAGGAGATCTGCGAGGTGGCCGATCCCAGCACCGCGACGAACGACGCCGTGTTGATGATCGAGCCCCTGCCGAAGGGCACCATGTGCCGCAGCGCGGCCCGGCAACACAGGTACACCGATTTGAGGTTGACGTCCTGGACCCGTTGCCACGCCGGAAGTTCGGTGTTCTCGATCAGGTCGTCGTCCGGTGGTGAGATGCCGGCGTTGTTGAACGCGATGTCGACCCAGCCGTAGGCCTCGGCCGCGGCGTCGAACAGCGCGTTGACCGCGTCTTCGTCCGAAACATCAGTGGGCACGAACAAACCCGACAGCTCCTCGGCGGCCGCCGCGCCGGCGTCGCGGTCGACGTCACCCACCACGATGCTCGCGCCCTCCGCGCGCATCCGGCGCGCCGCGGCCAACCCGATGCCGCCGGCACCGCCGGTGATCACGGCCACCCGGCCCGCCAGCCGCTGTGACAGGTCCATCACGAGCCCTCCTTGACGGCGATGAAGACGTTCTTGGTCTCGGTGAAATGCAATGGCGCGTCGGGGCCCAGCTCGCGGCCCAGCCCGGACTGCTTGAAACCGCCGAACGGCGTGCTGTACCGGACCGACGAGTGCGAGTTCACCGACAGGTTGCCGGACTCGATCGCCCGCGACACCCGCAAGGCGCGGGATAGGTCGTCGGTCCAGATGGATCCTGAGAGCCCGTAGTCGGTGTCGTTGGCCAGCGCGACGGCGTCGTGCTCGTCGTCGAAGGCCAACACGGTGACGACCGGGCCGAAGATCTCCTCGGTGACGGCGCGGTCGGTGCGCTGCGGGGTGAGAACCGTTGGCGGAAACCAGAATCCGGGGCCGGACGGCGCCACGCCGCGGAAGGCGACGGGGGCGTCGTCGGGCACGTAGGAGGCGACCCTGTCGCGGTGCGCGCCGGACACCAGGGGCCCCATCTCGGTGTCCCGGGAAGCGGGGTCCCCGACCGTGACGGCCCGCACCGCGGGCTCGAGCAACTCCATGAACCGGTCATACACGCTGCGCTGCACCAGGATCCGGCTGCGCGCGCAGCAGTCCTGCCCGGCGTTGTCGAACACCCCGGCGGGCGCGGTCGCCGCCGCGCGCTCCAGGTCGCAGTCGGCGAAGACGATGTTGGCGCTCTTGCCGCCCAGTTCCAGCGTCACCCGCTTGACGTGCGCGGCCGCGCCCGCCATGACGCGCTTGCCCACCTCGGTGGAGCCGGTGAACACCACCTTGCGCACTCCCGCGTGGGTGACGAACCGCTCCCCCACCACGGCACCCTTCCCGGGCAGCACCTGCAGCAGGTCCGCGTCGAGTCCCGCCTCGACCGCCAGCTCTCCCAGCCGCATTGTGGTCAGCGGCGTCCACTCAGCGGGCTTGACCAACACGGCGTTGCCGGCGGCCAGCGCGGGGGCGATGCTCCACGCCGCGATCGGCATCGGGAAGTTCCACGGCGTGATCACGCCGACCACACCCAGCGGTTCGTTGAAGGTGATGTCGAGCCCGTCGGCGACGGGAATCTGCTTGCCGGACAGGCGTTCCGGGCTACCCGAATAGAACGTCAACACGTCGCGGACATGGCCGGCCTCCCATTCCGCCGACGCGATCGGGTGCCCCGAGTTGGCCACCTCGAGGGCGGCGAGCTCGTCGACGTGGGCGTCGACGACGGCGGCGAACGCGCGCAGGGCCGCCGCGCGCCCCGCCGGCGCCAACCGCGCCCAGCGCCGCTGGGCCGCCCGGGCGCGCTGCACCGCGTCGTCGACCGCGGCGGCGTCGAGCAGGTCGACCGACCGCAGCACTTCCTCGGTCGCCGGGTTGACCAGTTGCGTCGCCGTCATCGGGTGACCGCGTGCGACCGCGCGGCCTCGACCACCGCCTTGAACAGCCGCAGGTCGTCGAGCGATTTCTCCGGATGCCATTGCACCGCAAGCCCGAACGCCTGGCCCGGCACCTCGACGGCCTCGACCACGCCGTCGGGGTCCATGGCGCTCACCACCAGGCCGTCACCGACCTTGTCGATGGCCTGGTGGTGGTAGCAGGGCGCGTCGACGCACTCGCCGATCAACGCGGCCAGGCGCGTGCCCGCGACGGTGCGGACCGGCAACCGGCTGAACACGCCGTTGCCGGCCCGGTGGCCGTGGTGGCCGAGGACGTCGGGCAGATGCTGGTGCAGGGTGCCGCCGAACGCGACGTTGAGCAGCTGCGCGCCGCGGCAGATGCCGAGCACGGGAAGCCCGCGGTCCAGCGCGCCGCGCAGCAGCGCGAGCTCCCAGGCGTCGCGGTCGCCGCGTGGCGCGTCGGTGGCCGGATGGGGTTCCTGGTCGTAGTGCGCGGGGTCGAGGTCATAGCCCCCGGTGATCACCAGCGCGTCCAGGCGCTCGAGCAGCCGGTCGGCGACCTCGAGGTCCACCGGCTGCGGCGGCAGCAGCACGGCGATGCCACCGGCCATGACGACGCCCTCGAAGTAATCGGCCGGCAGGTAACCGGCGGCGACGTCCCATATCCCCGTCCGCACCTGCTCCAGGTAACTGGTCAGGCCGATCACGGGCCTACGTGGCGATCGCAAGCGCGGCGTAGCCGGGCGCAGCGGGTCGCCACCGTCCGACTCAGAGGCGTTCAAACCCTCGCATCCTCTCCCAGTCCGTGACCGCCGCGTTGAACGCCGCCACCTCCACGCGTGCGTTGTTCAGGTAATGCGCGACGACGTCGTCGCCGAAGACCTCCCGCGCGAGCGCCGAGCCTTCGAAGAGCGCCGCCGCCTCGGCGAGCGTGGCGGGCAGTCGCTCGACGTCGGTTGCGTCGTAGGCGTTCCCGACGTAGGGCGCGGGCGGCTCAAGGCCCCGTTCCATACCGTACAGCCCGCCGGCGATCAGCGCCGCCGCAGCGAGGTAGGGGTTGACGTCGCCGCCGGGAACCCGGCATTCGACCCGGATGTTGCGCCCGTGGCCGACGACCCGCAGGGCGCAGGTGCGGTTGTCCAGGCCCCACGCGATCGCGGTGGGCGCGAAGCTGCCGTCGGCGAATCGCTTGTAGGAGTTGATGTTTGGCGCGTAGAACAGTGTCAGTTCGCGCAGGGTGGCCAACAGTCCCGCGAGGAAACCGCAGAACGTCGCCGACATTCCGTGCGGGCGGGTGGCGTCGTCGAACACCGCTTTGCCTTTTTCAGGGCCGTCCCGGTCGCGCAGCGACAGGTGAATGTGGCAGCTGTTCCCTTCCCGCTCATCGTATTTCGCCATGAAGGTCAGGCTCTTTCCGTGCTGGTCGGCGATCTCCTTGGCACCGTTCTTGTAGACGGTGTGGTTATCGCACGTGACCATCGCCTCGTCGTAGCGGAACCCGATTTCCTGCTGGCCCCGGTTGCATTCGCCCTTGACCGCCTCGAAGCGCAGGCCCGCGCCCTCCATCCCCAGCCGGATGTCGCGCAGCAGCGGCTCCATCCGCGACGACGCCAGCATCGCGTAGTCGATGTTGTAGTCGCTGGCCGGCGTCAGCCCGCGATACCCGCTCGCCCAGGCCTGACGGTACGGCTCGTCGAACACGATGAACTCCAGCTCGGTGGCGATGTCGGCGGCCAGCCCGCGCTCGCCCAGCCGGCCGAGCTGGCGGCGCAGGATCGCCCGCGGCGCGACGGCGACCTCGCCGCCGTCGGCCCAGCCGAGATCGGCGATCACCAGGGCGGTGCCGGGCAGCCACGGAACCAGGCGCAGCGTGGCCAGATCCGGGGTCATCACCATGTCCCCGTAGCCGGTTTCCCAGCTCGACATCGCGTAGCCGGAGACGGTGTTCATGTCGACGTCGACGGCGAGCAGATAGCTGCAGCACTCGGCGCCGTGCGCGGCTATTTCCTCGGCGAAGAGCCGGGCCGACACGCGTTTGCCGACCAGCCTGCCCTGCATGTCGGCGAACGCCACGATCACGGTGTCCACCGCGCCGCTTCCCACCAGCTCTTCCAGCGCGGCCAACGTGAGCATGGCGGACGGCGCTACCACGTGCTGGTGCGCAAGACGATCTCGGCGGCCAGCTGCGCCGTCGACTCCTGCACGGTGCGCCGGCCCAGGTCGACCACGCGGTATTCGGCGTAGACGTACCGCTGGCTCGCGTCGGCCACCGCCTTGGCGGCCGCGGAGCTGACCAACACGGTGGTGCCGATTTCCACGGGCGGGCAGTGCTCGTCGAGCACCACGCCCTTGGGGTCGGCCACCCGCGGATGGCCGCGGTCGATCACGACCAGGCCGACGAACCGGCCCAACCGGGTGGCCGCCAGTTCCCAGGCGAGCTCGCCGCCGGCGCGGTCGCCGAAGACGACGGCCCAGCGGATGCCCAGCGAGTCGAGGATGCCGACCACCGATTTCGCGGTCAGCCGTGGATCGAGGCCGATGACGACCGTCCGCAGCGAGGCGGTGTGCAGCCGCTCGCACACCGCGTCATAGGCGACCGGCGAACGCTGCTGGTCTCCGAGGATGACGACGACGACGCCCTTGTCCGGCCCGGCTACCGACACCGGGACGGGGAATCCGTCGAGCGTGGTCATCATCGAGTGCACCCACGCACGTTACCTGTCAAAGGCCAGCGTGCGCGAGGTTTCCTCCTCACCTACTGGCGTAACGCGCTGGTTATCGGCGGTCGCGGCGGCGGCCCGTCGAGCAGCCCGAGGACCGCGTCGACGTCCAGATGGGCGGCCAGCAGGTCCGCGATCGCGTCGAGTTGGGCGTCGCGGCGCGCGGCGACGTCGGTGTCGGCGACGACGAACCCGCCGCGGCCGGCCGCGTCGGCGACCCGGGAGAGCCACCCCCGGCGGAAGTCGTCGTTGTCGAGCAGGCCGTGCCAGTGGGTGCCGTAGACCGCGCCGCGCACGACACCCTGGGGTTCGGCGTCCTGTGCGAACCAGGTCTCCTCGGCGCAGCGCGCGAGCCGCCCGTGATGAATTTCGTATCCGGAGAGCGGCCGCTGCCAGCGCCGCAGGACCTTGGCCTGGCCGAAGACGATGTCGGCGTCCAGCAGGCCCAGGCCGGCGACCTCGCCCGCGCCGGATTCGACCGGATCCTCGATGCGGCGGCACAGCATCTGGAACCCGCCGCAGATGCCCAGCACCGGCTTGCCGGCCCGGGCGTGGTCGACGATCGCGCCGGCCAGGCCGCGCTCCCGCAGCCACGACAGGTCGGCGACGGTCGCCTTGCTGCCCGGAACCACGATCACGTCGGTGTCGGCCACGTCGGCGGGATCGGTGATCCAGCGCACCAGCACGCCGGGCTCGCAGGCCAGGGCCTCGACGTCGGTGGAGTTGGAGATGCGGGGCAGCCGGATCGCCGAAACCCGCAGCCACTGGTCGCCGCGCGGCGGCGCGGGCCTGCCGACGACGCGGTTCGCGACCACCGACAGCGAGTCCTCGGCGTCCAGCCAGAGCTCCTCGGCGTAGGGCAGCACCCCGTAGGTCGGGCGGCCGGTCATCGCCTGCAGCTGCTGCAGGCCGGGTTCCAGGAGCGCGGGGTCGCCGCGGAACTTGTTGACCACGAAGCCGGCGATCAGCGCCTGGTCGTCGGGCTCGAGCACCGCGACCGTCCCGAACAGGTGCGCCAACAGGCCGCCGCGATCGATGTCACCGACCAGGATCACCGGCAGGTTCGCGGCCCGGGCCAACCCCATATTGGCCAAATCCGTGGACCGCAGGTTGATCTCGGCCGGCGAGCCGGCGCCCTCGCAGATCACCGCGTCGAATTCGTCTCGCAGGCTGGACAATTCGTCGGCGACGATGCCGGCCAGCCGGTCGCGGTGCTCGAAATAGCAGGCCGCGGTGACCGACTCGGCGACCTGACCGCGGATCACCAGCTGCGACGTCCGATCACCGCCCGGTTTGAGCAGGATCGGGTTGAACCGCACGCTGGGCTCCAGCCCCGCCGCGCGTGCCTGGATCGCCTGGGCGCGGCCGATCTCGCCGCCTTCGACGGTGACCACCGAGTTGTTGGACATGTTCTGGGCCTTGAACGGCGCCACCCGAATCCCCTTGCGCGCCAACAACCGGCACAGGCCCGCCACCACCACCGATTTACCGGCGTCGGAGCTGGTGCCGGCGACCAGCAGAGCCCCGCTCACTTTTCTGTGGCGACCAGACGCAGAATCGCACTTTCCGGGCGGAAACAGTGCGATTCTGTGTCTGCTCGCGCTAGAGACAAGTGAGGATCTCGGCGCCGGTGTCGGTGACCAGCAGCGTGTGCTCGAACTGGGCGGTCCACTTGCGGTCCTTGGTCACCACCGTCCAGCCGTCATCCCAGATCTCGTAGTCCAGGGCGCCGAGGTTGATCATCGGCTCGATGGTGAACGTCATTCCCGGCTGGATGACCGTCGCCACCGAGGGCTGGTCGTAGTGCAGCACCACCAAACCGTTGTGAAAGGTGGTGCCGATGCCGTGCCCGGTGAAGTCACGAACCACGTTGTACCCGAACCGGTTTGCGTACGACTGGATGACGCGGCCGACCACCGAGAGCGCGCGGCCCGGTTTGACGGCGTTGATCGCGCGCATCGTCGCCTCGTGGGTTCGCTCCACGAGCAGCCGGTGCTCTTGCGCGACGTCGCCGGCCAGGAACGTCGCGTTGGTGTCGCCGTGCACCCCGTCGATGTAGGCGGTGACGTCGATGTTGACGATGTCGCCGTCCTCGATCACCGTCGAGTCGGGGATGCCGTGGCAGATGACCTCATTGAGCGACGTGCAGCACGACTTCGGGAAGCCCTTGTAGCCCAGCGTCGACGGGTAGGCGCCGTTGTCGATCATGTACTCGTGGGCGATCCGGTCGAGCTCGTCGGTCGTCACCCCGGGCGCGACCGCCTTGCCCGCCTCGGCCAGGGCGCCCGCCGCGATCCGGCCGGCGACGCGCATCTTCTCGATCACCTCGGGCGTCTGCACCCACGGCTCGCTGCCCTCCCGGGCGGTCGGCTTGCCGACATACTCGGGACGGGGGATGCGCCCGGGAACCGGCAGAGTCGGTGATATCACCCCGGGGGAAAGCGCGGTGCGAGCTGGCATGCAGGCCAGCTTAATAGGCGTTCGCGCGGCGCGGCGCGTGCGCGTCAGCGGCTTTGAGTGGGAGCGCAGGGCGCCACAGCTTCACAATCGCCGCCGCCAGTTCACACGGAAACCCGTCAGCTCACGCGATGAACGGCCTCGGCGGGTTCACCAGGCCCTCAGAAACCGCGCCGCGGTGGCAGCATTACCCGCTAGTGCGGCTGTATTCGGCCACGCTGATCGACCGAAGGAGCGCCAGAACGATGCGAGCGATGCGGTCTGTCGTCGCCGACAGGGTTGGCGAACCGTCCGAGGTCCTGAACCTGCAGACCCGCCCGATTCCGGAGCCCGGTCCCGGCCAGGTCCGCATCCGGGTGTCAGCGGTACCCGTCGAGGCCAGCGATCTGCATACCATCCGCGGCCGGTACGGATTCACCCCGAATTTCCCCGCGGTGCCCGGAATCGAATCCGTCGGTGTGATCGACGAACTCGGTGGCGGTGCGGATGGTCTGACCGTCGGACAGCGCGTCATGACGGTCGGAGTGACGGGCACGTGGCAGGAGTACGTTATCGCCGACGCCTCGCGGGTCGTGCCCGTTCCTGCGGGCATGAGCAATTCCACGGCCGCTCAGATTCTCGGTAATCCGCTCACCGCGGTGATCTTGACCGGCGATGAGCTCGATGTTCAACCGGGTGAATGGCTGCTTCAGACCGCGGCCGGTTCAATCGTGGGCCGGTCGGTCATCCAACTCGGAGTGCACGTCGGCTTCAAGACGCTCAACGTGGTTCGCCGTCGATCCGCGGTCGGGGAGATCCTCGCGGCAGGGGGCACCGCGGTGATCTGCACCGAGGATGAGGACCTGCGCGAGCGGGTGGCCGACATAGCGGGCCACGACCGCGTGTCCAAGGCGATCGACTGTGTCAGCGGTCAGGTGGGTGCGGACGTGTCGCGCGCGCTGGCGCCGCGCGGTGAGCTAATCGTCTACGGCGCGCTGTCCACGCATCGCCAGACCGATCCCGACAAACTCACCGTCCCGATCTTCGCGCGCTCACTGATCTACGAAACCAAGACAGTTCGGGGGTTCTGGCTGTTCCGCTGGTTGACCGAAACCCCGACGGATCGGATAGCCGCAACGATCAACCGGACAGTTCAGCTCGCCGACAGCGGCGTGCTGCGGGTGCCGGAGGGCCAGCCCATCCCCGTCGAAAAGTTCGGCGAGGCCGTCCATTTGGCCGAGGCCCCCGCACACGGGGGCAAACCGCTGCTGGTGTTCGGGTTATGAGGCCGCGAGTGCGGCGAGCGCTTTTGCCGAATCACTGCCCGGCTCGGGGTGGTAAATGAACACCTGAGTGTCGGAGTCGGGGATGCTGAGCCTCGTGCGGCGAAGGTAGAGATCACCCGCCACGGGATGGCGGATGTGCAGGATGCCGGTGCGGTATCCGACGTCCGCGCGTGCCCAGAGTTCGCGGAATCGGTCGCTGGCCGCCGAGAGCTCGTCGACCAGGGCGCGCAAGCGGGGATCGCCCACATCACCGGCCACGGATTCCCGCAGACCACTCACCGCGACCTCAGTTGCCTCGTCCCAGTCGACGAAGAAGTCGCGAGCAGCTGGCGCCAGCAGCCGCCATCGCAAGAAGTTTTCGCCGGGGGCGAATCCCGGAGACAATGCACACGCAATTGCATTGGCGGCCAACACATCCTGGTATCGGTTGGTGACGATCGCGGGAAGCGAGATCTGGTCGATCAGTTGATCCAGACCGTCAACCGCCGTCTCTGCAACGGGTCGAGGGTTGTGCGCCGACCGCAAGCCCGCAAGCCGATGCAGATGTTCGGTGGCGCTGATGTCCAGTCGCAGCGCCCGGGCTAGCGCATCGAGCACCTGTGCGGACGGGCGCCGGTCACGGCCTTGCTCGAGCCGCAGGTAGTAGTCGGCGCTGATCCCGGCGAGCATCGCCAATTCCTCGCGGCGCAATCCCGGGACACGCCTGCGAGGTCCGGCATGAAGCCCGACATCCTCTGGGCCGATTTGTTCGCGACGTGCGCGCAGAAAATCACCCAGCGCGCCAGCCGTCGTCGACATTGCCTGATCTTAAGACTGTTCCTCGCAACCCCAGGATCAACAAGGTTGCCTTGCGGACCCCCTACCCGGAATTGGCATTACCGGCGAAACGCTTCCGGTGAAACGAAATACCCACACCATCAATCAAGGAGCGCCATGACGACTCTTCACTTTCACCAGTCAACAACCTCCACCCCTGCGCAGTTCGTCGCCGGGCTCACCGATTTCGGACCGGGCCGTTCGGAGATCTTCCCGAACAGCGCCGAGAGCGACCTCGAAGTGCACCGCCTGGGCGAGCGTGACGCCGACGTCACCGAGGGTTCGGGCGGCATCTGGGAGCGCCTGCATTACGACTGGTCCGACCCCAACCGCGTCGTGCTGACCACCACCGACTCGAACACCTGGGGTGGCGCGTCGGGTTACGTCTACACCCTCAGCCGGCGTCCCGACGGCACCACGGATGTGGACGTCGTCATCGTCCGCGAGGGCAAGTCCTTCAAGGGCCGCGTGTTGGCGCTCCTCCTCGCGACGGGCGGCCGCAACGTGTTGAAGAAGCCGTTCGTCCACAGCGTCAAGGCCATCGAGGCCCGCAGCGACGCCGAAAGTCGTCGATAACCGCTGCCAAAATTTGACCAGCCCAGTGAGAGGAATTGTCATGCGCGCCATCCAAATTGACCGGTTCGGTGACCCCGCACAGGTGCTCCGCGTCGTCGACATCGAGGAGCCGCCGCCACCGGGACCGCATGAGGTGCTGGTCAGCGTTGAGTACTCGCCGTTGAACAAGCACGACCTACTCGTCGTCACCGGCATGCTGGCGCGACCCCCTCTACCCCACATACCAGGCGCAGAGGGGGTCGCGCGCGTGCTTGCCACGGGCGCCGAGGTCGACGGCCTGCGGGTCGGCGATCTGGTCGTGCTACCCCTGTATTCGGGTGCGTGGCGTGAGCGGCTCGTGGTGCCCGCCGACGGCCTGTTCGCACTGCCGGCCGACGGCGACATCGAGCAGTACTCGATGCTGGGCAGCAACCCCCCGACGGCAGGCTTGATGCTCAGTGAATGCACCCCCCTGCAGCCCGGTGACTGGGTGGTTCAGAACGCCGCGAACTCCGGTGTGGGGCGGTCATTGATCGCGCTGGCCCACCGCCGTGGACTCAGGACGATCAACCTGGCCCGCGACGAGTCGACGTTCGCCGAGCTCACAGCAGCCGGGGCCGACGTGGTCCACGACGACGGCCCCGATGCGGTCGGCGATGTTCGAGCAATCATCGGCGACGCGCGGGTGGCGCTGGCGGTGGACGCCGTCGGTGGTCCAGGGGTGGCGCGGCTGCTCGGCTTGCTGTCCGACGGTGGATCGTTGGTCAGCTATTCCTGGGCCAGGGACGAACCCATGTGGGTCGACACCTCGACACTGGTCGCCAAGCACCTCACGGTCCGGGGATTCTTTGTCGGCGATTTCGACTACCGCGACCAGGTGCGGCCTGTCATCCGTGAGGCGGCACCGCTGGTGGCCGACGGCACCCTCGTGGTCCCGGTAGCGGGCGCGTACCCCCTCGAGCAGATCCAGGACGCGGTGCAGCATCTCCTCCGTGGCGGCAAGATCCTGCTGAACGTGGCGGGGCGATGAACGCGCGCACATCGCGCGTGTGAATCACTGCTTTGAGTGTGAGGGTCGGCCGCCACGGCTTCACAATCGCCGCCGCCAATTCACACGTAACGCCGTCAGTTCACACGCAAAGCCGATCAACCGGAGCGGCGGCGCAGCAACGAGCGCCGCGGCCCGCGGATGATCAGCGACCCGCACACCACCCGGCCCGTCAACACGACATGCGGCGTGCCCTCGCCCGGCGCGCCTTTGCGACGGTCGCTGGCGCTGCCCACGTAGACCTCGACGTCGTCGATCGACGCGCTGGCGCCGTCGGGCAACCGCACCTCCACCGACCCGAACCGCATGTCCAGCTCGATGATCACCACCGGCCCGGCGAATCGGGCCCGGGTGAGGTCGAGGTGCACCGAGCCGAGCCGGCGCACCAGCGCCAGCCGGGTCGGCACGGTCCACTCGCCGTGGCGCTTGAGCGAGCCGGCCCAGCCGCGCAGCTCCACCCGGTCGGCCGCGGACGAGACGAACGCGCCGGGCCCGGGCAGGTCACCGACCAGCCCGTCCAGCTCGCTTCGGGTGCGCGCGTAGGACACCTGGGTGGAGCGCTGCTCGAACTCGTCGATGTCGATCAGGCCGAGCGCGACGGCGTTGTGCAGCCGCCGCATCGTGCCGTTCCGGTCGGCGTCGGAGACCCGGAGCGCCAGCATGTCCCCGCCGGTATCGGTCATGTTCGCAATTTACCGCTGTTGGGTGCCCCCGGGGGCCGGGCAGTTCAGGCCAGGTAGCCCGGCGGCATGGACTCGAACATGAATTTCGTCATCCGAACGGCCCACTCCGAGCTGCCGCCCCCGACGATCAGCGCGGCGAAGGCGAGATCGCCGCGGTACCCGGCGAACCAGGAGTGCGATCCGCCCGGGAACTCGGCCTCACCGGTCTTCCCGTAGATCTCGCCGCAGCCGTTGATCTCCTTGGCGGTCCCGTTGGTCACCACCAGCCGCATCATCGGCCGCAGCGCGTCGACCATCTTCGGGCTGATCGGGGTGTCTGGGACGTTCGGGCCCTCGACCGTCGTCGGGCGCCCGGCGATCAGCTGCGGCACCGGGGTTTTGCCGGCCGCGACCGTGGCCGCCACCAGGGCCATCCCGAACGGGCTCGCCAGCACCTTGCCCTGGCCGAAGCCGTCCTCGGTGCGCTCGGCCAGGTCCACCGTCGGCGGCACGGACCCGGTCACGGTGGTGAGGCCGTCGACGGTGTAGTCGAGTCCGATGCCGTAGCGGGTGGCCGTCTGGGTCAGGCCGCGGGGCGGCATCCTGCTGCTCAGCTCGGCGAACGTGGTGTTGCACGAACTGGCGAACGCGCGCGACATGGACACCACGCCCAGGTCGAAGCCGCCGTAGTTGGGGATGGTGCGATGCCCGATGTCGATGTGGCCCGGGCAACCCAGCATCGAGTTGGGCGTGGCCATGTCGCGGTCGATCGCCGCGCCCGCCGTGATCATCTTGAACGTCGACCCGGGCGGGAACAGGCCGTTGGTGGCCGGCAGGCCGTCGGCGTCGGCGCCCTTGTTCTGCGCGATCGCGAGGATCTCCCCCGTCGACGGCTTGATCGCGACGATCATCGCCTTGCCGCCCTTGTTGTCCACGGCGCGCTGCGCGGCGTTCTGCACGACCCGGTCGAGCGTGATCGACACCGACGGCGCCGGCAACCCCTCGACCTCGTGCAGCACGGCGACGTCGACGTTGTTCTGGTTGACGCTGACCACCCGCCAGCCCGCCTGGCCGTCCAGCTGGTCCGTCACGGCTTTTTTCACCTCGCCAATGACGGCCGGCGCGAAATGCGGGTCGGTGGGCAGCATTTCGGGCTGTGGCGTGACGACGATGCCGGGCAGCCGGCCGATCGCGGGAAAGACCTTGTCGTTGTCGGCGGGAAGCAGCGTGACGCCGAGGTCCACCTGGTTAGTCGTCGAGCTGGCCCGCTCGGCGAGCAGCTGTGGGTCGGTCAACGTGTCGTTGAACGGCCGCAGCACCTCGACGATCGTGTGGGTGGTGAAGCTCAGCGACTGCGGCGGTCCGGCCGCGGCGGCGTCCAGCGTGTAGTGATAGCGGTAGCCCGGCGCCAGCACGTCGCTGCCGCCGAGTTCGTTGACCGACGCGCGCCGCGGCTGATCGGCCCGCAACGCGAACGTCTGATGCTCGCCCAGCCGCGGATGCAGGTCGGTCGGGGTCCAGCGGACCTCCCAGCGCCCCTCGTCGCGGGCCATCTTCAGCTGGCCGTCGTAGCTCCAGGTCCGGTTCTTGGGCAGGTGCCAGGTGAAGCGGTAGTCGACGGTGCCGGTGTCCTCGGCGTACTTCGAGCTGAGGACCTGCGCGTCCAGGTGGGTGGCCTGCAGACCGGACCAGGCCGCGTTGAGCGCCTCGCGGGCCTCGTTGGGGTTGTCGGCGAGCTGCGCGGCCGTCGCGGTGTCCCCGATTGCCAAGGCGCCGAAGAACTTTTCGGCGGCCGGGCCCGGGCCTTCGGGCCGCGGGGTGCAGCCGGACAGGCCGACCGACGCGACGAGCAGCAGGCTCGTCGCGGCCGATACCAGTGGGGTTTTTGTGACCATCGGTACAGATGTTATGAATGCTGGGCCGCCAACAAGCGTCGACACACCGAGACCTGACCGTTATGCGCGGATTGGGCTGCCGAGCGTCACGTCAGAGCGACGTTCGGCGTCGAGCGTCACGCCAGAGTGACGCACGCTCGCGGGAGAAGGACCTCAGTCCAGCAGGACCGTCGCGAAGGTGCCGACTTCGGCGAAGCCCACCCGCGCGTACGCGGCGCGGGCGACGGCGTTGAAGCTGTTCACGTACAGGCTGGCGACCCGCCCGGTAGCCACGATCACGGCGGCCACCGTCGCGGTGCCCGCCGTGCCCAGCCCCTGGCCGCGCCACTCCGGGTGCACCCAAACCCCTTGGATCTGACCGACGCCCGGCGACTGCGACCCGACTTCGGCCTTGAAGATCACCTGCCCGTGCTCGAAGCGGGCCCAGGCCCGGCCGGCCGCGATCAGGCTGGCCACCCGCCGGCGGTAGCCGCGCCCGCCGTCGCCGAGCCGCGGGTCGACGCCGACCTCGCCGATGAACATGTCGACCGCGGCCACCAGGTAGGCGTCCAGCTCGTCCGGCCGCACCTGCCGAACGCCGGGGTCGATGTCGCAGTTCGGGTGGCTGGTCAGCGCCATCAGCGGCTGGTCGTCACGCACGTCGCGCGCCGGGCCCCAGGCCGACTCGAGGCGCTCCCACATCGGCATCACCAAGTGGGCCCTGCCGACCAGCGAGGAACAGCGCCGCGTGGCGCTCATCGCCTCGTCGGCGAAGGCGTTCAGGTCGGCCGGTCCGCCGCGCAACGGGATGAGGTTGGCGCCGGCGAAGCACAGCGATTCGTCGGGGCCGCGGCGCGTCCACAGTTCGCCGCCGATCGCATTGGGCTCGATGCCATGGTCGGCCACCCGGGCCGCGACCATGCACGAGCCCACCGGGTCGTCGCCCAGCACCCGCCAGACCGCGCCGGCGTCACGCACCACGGACACCCGCCGCTCGCCGACAAGGCGAAAGATGGGCGGAGCCGACATCGGGGGAACTCTCTGTGGTGCGAACTGAAGATCAGAGCTGGGCGCGGGCCCCTATCAGCTTACGGTCACAATCGGCGAACCGCTCGATTCTGTTCCCGGTCCGTGACCCGTTTCCATTTCGGAGGCCAACCGCATGGCCTCCTCGATCAGCGTCTCGACGATCTGGGCCTCGGGCACGGTCTTGATCACCTCGCCGCGAACGAAGATCTGTCCCTTGCCATTTCCCGACGCGACGCCCAGGTCGGCCTCGCGGGCCTCGCCCGGACCGTTGACGACGCAGCCCATCACGGCGACCCGCAGCGGGACGTCGAGCCCGTCCAGGCCGGCGGTGACCGCGTTGGCCAGCGTGTAGACGTCGACCTGCGCGCGCCCGCACGAGGGGCAGGACACGATCTCGAGCCCGCGGGGCCGCAGGTTCAGCGATTCGAGGATCTGGATGCCGACCTTGACCTCCTCGACCGGCGGCGCGGACAGCGACACCCGGATGGTGTCGCCGATCCCCCGCGACAGCAGGGCGCCGAACGCGACCGCCGACTTGATGGTGCCCTGGAAGGCCGGGCCGGCCTCGGTGACACCGAGGTGCAGCGGGTAGTCGCATTGCGCGGCCAGCTGTTCGTAGGCGGCGACCATCACGACGGGATCGTTGTGCTTGACGCTGATCTTGATGTCGCCGAAGCCGTGCTCCTCGAACAGCGAGGCCTCCCACAGCGCGGACTCGACCAGCGCCTCGGGGGTGGCCTTGCCGTACTTCTCCATGAACCGCTTGTCCAGCGAGCCGGCGTTGACGCCGATGCGGATCGGGATGCCGGCCGCCGCCGCGGCCTTGGCGACCTCGCCGACGCGGCCGTCGAATTCCTTGATGTTGCCCGGGTTCACCCGCACCGCGGCGCAGCCGGCGTCGATGGCGGCGAAGATGTACTTCGGCTGGAAGTGGATGTCGGCGATCACCGGGATCTGGCTGTGCCGCGCGATCTCGGCCAGCGCGTCGGCGTCCTCCTGGCGCGGGCACGCGACCCGGACGATGTCGCAGCCGGCGGCGGTCAGCTCCGCGATCTGCTGCAGCGTCGTGTTGACGTCGTGCGTCTTGGTGGTGCACATCGACTGCACCGAGATCGGGTGGTCGCTGCCGACGCCGACGTCGCGGACCATCAGTTGCCGCGTCTTGCGCCGCGGTGCCAGCGTGGGCGGCGGGGCGTCCGGCATGCCCAGGCTGGTCACTGGAACAGCCTGATCGGGTTGACGAGGTCGGCGGTCACGGTCAGCAGCATGTAGCCGACCACGAACACCAACACCACGTACGTGGCGGGCATCAGCTTGAGGTAGTTCACCGGCGCGGCCGCGACCATGCCGCGGGCCGAGCGGATCAGGTTGCGGATCTTCTCGAACACCGCGATGGCGATGTGGCCGCCGTCGAAGGGCAGCAGCGGCACCAGGTTGATGGCGCCCAGGATGAGATTCAGCTGCGCCAGGAAGAACCAGAACGCCACCCACAGCCCGTGGTCGACGGTGTCGCCGCCGATGATGCTGGCGCCGACGACGCTCATCGGGGTTCCGGGGTCGCGCTGGCCGCCGCCGATGGCGTGCACCAGCGCACCGACCTTCGTCGGGATGGTCACCAGCGCCTTGCCCACCTCGACGGTCAGGTCGCCGGCGAACGCGAAGGTGGCCGGGATCGCCGACAGGACGTTGTAGTGCGTCGGCGCGACCCGGACCGTGCCGACGCCGATGGCGCCAACCGTGGAGGCCTCCGGCTGGCCCTTGGCGCCCTTGGTCAGGAAGCGCTGGGTCGGGGTCACGTCGACGTACGTGGTGATGGTGGTGCCGTCGCGCTCGACGACGACGGGAACCGTGCCGTGCAGCTTGCGCACCGCGGCGGCCATGTCCTCGAAGGTGGACACCGGGGTGTCGCCGACCTTGACCACGACGTCGCCGGGGCGGATCCCCGCGGTCGCCGCCGGACCGGCCCCGGTGCAGTTGCCGAGCTTGCCCGGGGCGGTTTCCGGTGCGACGCAAGCGGTTTCGCCGACGATGGCCTTGGTCGGCGGGTGCAGGTTGGGCAGCCCCCAGACCAGGGCGATGCCGTAAATCAGGACCAGGCAGATGACGAAGTTCATGCCCGGGCCCGCGAACAGCGTCGCCACCCGCTTCCAGGTGGCCTGCTTGTACATCGCGCGGTCGGCCTCGTCGGGCTCGAGGTCCTCGACCGGGGTCATCCCGGCGATATCGCAGAAGCCGCCCAGCGGAACGGCCTTGATGCCGTACTCGATCTCCCCGCGCCGGGTCGACCACAGCGTGGGCCCGAAGCCGACGAAATAGCGGCGCACCTTCATGCCGGTGCCGCGCGCGACCCACATGTGGCCGCACTCGTGCAGGGCCACCGAGATCAGGATGGCGAGCGCGAACAGCACAATGCCGATTGCGAACATCATCGGGTTGCTAGAACCTTTCTGACAGCGCGCTGCGCTCGCTCACGTGCCCAGCGCTGCGCGTCCAGTACCTCATCCACGGTAGCGGGTGAAACGGACCATCGGTCGGCGGCGTGCAGCACGTCGGCGATGGTTTTGACGATCGCGGGGAATCCGATCCTGCCGTTCAGGAAGGCCTCGGCGGCCTCCTCGTTGGCCGCGTTGTAGACGGCGGTCATGCAGCCGCCGGTCTGACCGGCGTGCCGGGCCAGCTCGACGGCGGGGAAAACGTCGTTGTCCAGCGGCTCGAATTCCCAGCTAGAGGCGGTGCTGAAGTCGCAGGCGGGGGCGGCGCCCGGCACCCGGTCCGGCCAGCCCAGGGCCAGGGAAATGGGCAGCTTCATGTCCGGGGGGCTGGCCTGGGCGATCGTCGAGCCGTCGACGAAGGTGACCATCGAATGAACAATCGACTGGGGGTGCACGACGACGTCGATGCGGTCGTAGGGAACGCCGAACAACAGGTGGGTTTCGATGAGCTCGAGCCCCTTGTTGACCAGCGACGCCGAGTTCAGCGTGTTCATCGGGCCCATCGACCAGGTCGGGTGGGCGCCCGCCTGCTCGGGCGTGACGGCCTCGAGGTCGGCGGCGGCCCAGCCGCGAAACGGCCCGCCCGACGCGGTCAGCACCAGCCTGGCGACCTCCTCTGGGGCGCCACCGCGTAGGCACTGCGCCAGCGCCGAGTGCTCGGAGTCGACGGGCACGAGCTGGCCCGGCCGCGCCGCCCGCAACACCAGCGGCCCCCCGGCGATCAGCGATTCCTTGTTGGCCAGCGCCAGCCTGGCCCCCGAGTCGAGCGCCGCCAGCGTGGGCCGCAGGCCCAGCGCCCCGACCAGGGCGTTGAGGACGACGTCAGCGTCGGTCTCCTGGACCAGCCGGGTCGCCGCGTCCGGGCCGCTGTACGCGACGTCCCCGAGCTGCTGTGCCGCACGCTCGTCGGCGACGGCGACGTTGGTGACCCCGGTCTCGGCGCGCTGACGCGCGAGGGCCTCGGGGTTGGCGCCCCCGGCGGCCAGCCCGACCACCTCGAAGCGGTCGGGGTTGGCCGCGATGACCTCCAGCGCCTGGGTGCCGATCGAGCCGGTGCTGCCCAGCACCAGCACGCGCAGGCGGCCCCCGGCGGTCGCGTTAGTCACCCACTCATTGTGCCCCCCACGCTCTCGCAGCGGGTGTGCCAGAATCTCCACGGGAGCAGCCGACAGGAAAGAGGATTCGCCGTGGCCAGTACCGAGGTGGAGCACTACAACGGCGTCGACGTCGCCGAGGTGCCGTCGGCGGCCTGGGGGTGGAGCAAGATCAACGTCCGCACCTGGCACGCGGTCGGGGTGTTCGCCGTCATATTCCTGCTGGCGATGATGTGGGGGAACCACGTCGGCCACGTCGAGAACTGGTTTTTGATCGGCTTCGCCGCCCTCACCCTCGTCGTGCTGGTGCGCGATCTCTGGGGCCGCCGCCGCGGCTGGATCAGGTAGCGTCCGCCGTCTTCGTCCGGTGAATGCTCACGTCACCCGAACCGCTGCGCACGGTTAGGGCGAACTTTTCGTCGCCCTGTTGCGGGCCGTCGGATGGCTCCAGCTCGCTGCTGAGGACGCCCGATCCGGTAACGATGTCCAGCCGGACCGCCGTGCCCTCGGCGATGCCGACCGTGACCTCGCCGCTGCTGGCGTGGGCCGAAACCCCGCCCCGGACGGCGGCCGCGACGTCAACCGACCCCGATGCGGTCCGCGACTTCACATAGCCGCTCAGCCGGTCGACGCGCAGCGAGCCGCTGGCGGCCTTGAACTTCAAATCGCCGTCCAGGTCCCCGACCGTCACGTCGCCCGACGCGGTGGCGATCGACGCGCCGCCGGACACCGCGCGCACGCTGATGGACCCGGATGCGGTGGTGGCCTTGAACTTTCCCGTCACCGAGTCCACCTCGGCGCTGCCGCTGGCCGACGCGACCCGAACGTCGCCGAACTCGCCCTCGGCACGCAGGTCGGCCGACGCCAGCGACGCGTGCAGCCGCGAGCGTGCGGGCAGCGCGATGTCGATGTCGACGGCGGCGTCCCGGAAAGGTGTCATCCCGCGCTTGGCGCCGGAAACGATGAGCTTGCCGTCGCGGAAGTCCACGCGCGTGTGCTCCGCGGCGGAGACGTCGGCGCTGCGCGATTCGTCGCGGGGCCGCACCTCGACGACGGTGTCGGCTCGGTCGGCAGCCACGAGCCGGATCGAACCGTTCCTGGCCTCGATGCTCACGGCGATCGGCTCGGGGGTGGCGAACGTCGGCATTCTGATCTCCTTCGATGGACGGTGTGTTCGGTGGTGTCAGCGCACCCAGCCGGTGACGCGGTGGCCGGAGGTTCGGCCGGAGTGGCCCTTGGCGGACGCCTGACCGTCGCCATGGCTGGCCATGGCGGCCGCACGCACCAGCCAGGCGTTCAACGAGGCGCCGTCGCGGCGGGCGGCCGACTCGACCGCCGACCGCAGCCCCTCCGGGAGGCGCAGCGTGACCCGCCAGGTGCCGCCGTCGTCGTCGTATTGCGCGACGAAGGCGCGATCGTCGGGCGGCTCGTCTTCCAAGCCGCTGACGATGAACTCGGGGTCGCGGCCGCGCAGCCGGACCTCGACGGACCCGGGAGCCAGCTCGCCGGTGATCTCCTCGGCGGCGGCCGACAGCGCTTCCAGCAGCGCCAGCCGCATCGCCGCGTCCAGCGGCGCGGTCAGCCGCCCGGCCAGCTCCTGCGCTTCCGAGCCGGCCGCCGCCGCGGCCGCGAGTAAGTCCTGGCGGACGGCGTCGACGTACGGTTGCAGATCTATGGTGTCATGGTGACATCATTTTGATGTCGTAGCAAGTGTCGCGATGGTGTCGGCTCCGGACCCGCCGTCGCCAGGCGGCCGCGGCCGCACCGACCACGATGACCGACAGGGCCACCGCCCAGGGCAGGAGGCCGTGCTGGTGCACCCAGCCGGCCAGCGCGCCCTGCACGCGGCCGGCGGAGCGGATCACCGCGTCGTCGGGGTTGGCATTCGTGTTGAACAGGCGCAGCTCGTACACGCCGTAATAGCCGACGTACGAGCCGACGAGCACGAGCAGCGCCCCACCGATCCGGTTGACCAACGGCAGCACCCGCCGCAGCCGGTCGGCCAGCGCCGAGCTCGCCGTCGCCGCCGCGACGGCGAGGGCGCCCACCACCAGCGTCAGCCCCGCGACGTAGGCGAGGTAGACCGAGACGCCCGTGGCCGGGGACCCGCCCCGCAAGCCGGCGGCGGTGACGGCCAGGAACGGCCCGATGGTGCACGACAGCGACGCGATCGCATAGCTGACGCCGTAGGAGTACATGGAGCCGAGCCGCACGGTCGGGGCCCAGCGCGGGCCCAGTTGCCGGGGGGTCAGCGCCGTCAGCTCCCGACCCGAGAGCAGCCAAACCCCGAGCGCGACAAGCACAATGCCGATGACCACGGTCCCGTAGGGCAGGTATCGCTGCACGGTCGAGGCCGCCGATATGGTCAGCGCGCCGAACAAGCCGAACACCGTCAGGAAGCCGAGCGCCATCCCCACGGTGGCCGCGAAGGCGCGGCCCACCGCGCCGATGGGGTTGGTCGCCGACCGGCCGCGCACCACGAGGAGCAGGTACGCGGGCAGCATGGCGAACCCGCACGGGTTCAGCGCGGCGACCAGTCCGGCGGCGAACGCCAGACCGACCAGACCTCGATCCACGGGATCAGCGCAGCGCGGCCACCCGGGCGGCCAGCTCGTCCTGGGGCATCGCCGAGGTGGGGTTGTTGACGAATGTCGAGCTGCCGTCGGCCCGGTAGAAGACGTAGGCCGGCTGCCAGGGGACGTTGTAGCGGGCCCAGATCGAGCCGTTGGCGTCGTTGAGGTTGGTGAAATTCAGGCCGTACTTGGAGACGAAGTTCTGCATCGCCCCCACGTCCGAGTGCGCCGCGACGCCGACGAAGGTGACGCCGGGGTTGGCCGCGGCCACCTGGCTGACACCGGGGGCCTCGGCGTTGCAGAACGGACACCACGGCGTCCAGAACCACAGCACCGCCGGTTTGCCCTGCAGGCTGGCGCCGTTGAACGGCGCACCGCTGAGCGTGGTCGCGGTGAATTGCAGACGGTCGTCGGCGGCCGCGGAACGCGGCGCGTCGGCGAGCCCGAAGATCAGGGCGGCGGCGAAAAGCGCCGCGGCGAACAACTTGAACGGAGTCAAGAACCTCATGGCGTCACCTCGTTTGCTGGTTATGCCTTAACAGACGTGGCGGGTGCCCTCCGGGTTCAGATCGCCAGCTACCCGCCGTCGGCGGCCAGCTGTCCGCACGCGGCGCTGATCTCACGCCCCCGTGTATCCCGCACCGTGCAGGAAACCCCGACGGCCCGGACGCGCCGCACGAACTCGCGCTCGACCGCCTTCGGGCTCGCGTCCCAGTCACTGCCCGGCGTTGGGTTCAGCGGGATCAGGTTTACGTGCACCAGCGGGCCGAGCGCGCCGTGCAGCCGCTTACCCAGCAGGTCCGCCCGCCAGGGCTGGTCGTTGACGTCGCGGATCAGCGCGTACTCGACCGAGACCCGCCGGCCGGTCACGTCGCCGTAATAGCGGGCCGCGTCGAGGGCCTCGGCGATCTTCCACCGGTTGTTGACCGGGACGAGCGTGTCGCGCAGCTCGTCGTCGGGCGCGTGCAACGACAGCGCCAGGGTGACCCCGAGCCGTTCGTCGGCGAGTTTGCGGATCGCGGGCACCAGGCCGACCGTCGACACCGTCACCGAGCGCGCCGAAATGCCGAAACCCTGCGGCGGCGCCTCGGTGATGCGCCGGACCGCGGCCAGCACCCGGTTGTAGTTCGCCAGCGGCTCCCCCATGCCCATGAAAACCACGTTCGACAGCCGGTCACCGAACTCGTCGCGCAGCGCCGCGGCGCCGGCGCGCACCTGCTCGAGGATCTCGGCGGTGGACAGGTTCCTGGTCAGGCCGCCCTGGCCGGTGGCGCAGAACGGGCAGGCCATGCCGCAGCCGGCCTGTGACGAGATGCACACCGTGTTGCGGTCCGGGTAGCGCATCAGCACCGACTCGACGGTCGCGCCATCGAGGGCCCGCCACAACGTCTTTCGCGTCTGCCCCGCGTCGCAGGTGACTTCGGTGGCCGCCGTCAGCAGGTTGGGGAACATCGCCTCGGCGATCGCCTCGCGCACGGCCGCCGGGAGGTCGGTCATCTGCCGGGGATCGGCGATCAGCCGGCCGTAGTACTGGTGCGCGAGCTGCTTGGCGCGAAAGGCGGGCAGGCCGAGCTCGGCGACGGCCGACGCGCGGCCGGCGGCGTCGAGGTCGGCGAGGTGCCGCGGCGGCCTACTCGGGCGCGGCTCGGTGAACACCAGTTGTTGGACCATGACGTGTCCAGTATCGCCGGATTAGTCCGATGGTGGCGACCCGCTGCGCCCGGCTACGCCGCGCTTGCGATCGCCACTAGGGAACCAGGGTCAGCACGATCCAGGCCGCGACGGCCGACGGGAGGACCCCGTCGAGGCGATCCATCAGGCCGCCGTGGCCGGGCAGCAGCCGGCCCATGTCCTTGATGCCGAGGTCGCGCTTGACCTGCGACTCCACCAGGTCGCCCAGCGTGCAGCTCAGCACGAGGACCACACCCAGCAACGCGCCGATCCACAGCGGCTTCTCGGCCAGCAGGGTCGCGGTCAGGATCGCCGCGGTGATGCCGAAGAACAGCGATCCGGCCAGCCCCTCCCAGGACTTCTTCGGGCTGATCGCCGGGACCATCGGGTGCTTGCCCAGCAGCACCCCCACGGCGTAGCCGCCCACGTCGGACGCGACGACGGTGATCATCAGGCAGAACACCCGTCCGGCGCCGTCCTTCGGGTACACCAGCAGCGCGGCGAAGGAGGCGAACAGCGGGACCCAGGCGGCCAGGAAGACGGTGGCGGACGCGTCGCGCAGGTAGTTCGCCGACGGGGATCCGGCGAACGGCTCGGGCCGGTGGCTGTTGTCCTGCATGAACAGCCGCCAGACGTTGCAGGCCACCACGGTCCCCGCGAAGCCGGCCAGCGCGCCGGCGGCATGGAACGGCCACGTCAGCCAGACCGTCACCTGCCCGCCGATCAGCAGCGGGATGAGCGGGATGACGTATCCGGCCTCGCGCAGCCGGCGCACCACCTCGTGGCTGGCGACCAGGATGGCCCCGGCGCAGTAGAGCACCCAGAAGCGCGGGGCGAAGAGCAGCGTCACGACCAGAACGGCGCCGATGCTGACGCCCACCGCGATCGCGGCGCGCAGGTCGCGTCCCGCCCGTGACGTCTTCTGGGCCGGCCGCGGCTCGGGGTTCTTGGGCGGACGCGGGGACTCGTCGGGCGGGTTGCCTGCGCCGGTTGTTGCCACGGACATGATTGCTGAGCGGCCGCTAGACCTCCAGCAGCTCGCCTTCTTTGTGCTTGACCAACTCATCGATCTGGGTTGTGTACTGATGGGTGGTCTTGTCCAAATCCTTTTCCGCCCGGCCGACCTCGTCCTCGCCGGCTTCGCCGTCCTTGCGGATCCGGTGCAGCTCCTCCATCGCCTTGCGACGGATGTTGCGCACCGACACGCGGGCCTCCTCGCCCTTGTGCTTGGCCTGCTTGACCAGCTCCCTGCGGCGTTCCTCGGTCAGCTGCGGCACGGCCACCCGGATCAGGGTGCCGTCGTTGGTGGGGTTGACGCCCAGGTCGGAGTTGCGGATCGCCGTCTCGATGGCGTGCAGCTGGCTGGCCTCGTAGGGCTTGATGACGACGAGCCGCGCCTCGGGGACGTTGATGCTGGCCAGCTGCGTGATGGGCGTGTTGGTGCCGTAGTAGTCGATGACGATCCGGTTGAACATGCCCGGGTTGGCGCGGCCGGTTCGGATGGTTGACAGGTCGTCGCGGGCTACGGATACGGCCTTCTCCATCTTCTCTTCCGCGTCGAAGAGAGCTTCGTCAATCATCGCGTCTTCCCCTCAGTGGTGCTCAGGTCGTAACCAGCGTTCCGATCTTCTCACCAGCGACCGCACGAGCGATATTCCCATTGGTCAGCAGGTTGAACACCAGAATCGGCATGCCATTGTCCATGCACAGGCTGAAGGCCGTGGCATCGGCCACGCGCAGCCCGCGGTCGATGACCTCGCGATGGCTGATCGCGGTGATCAGCTCGGCCTCGGGGTGGTGCCGCGGGTCGGCGGAGAACACGCCGTCGACCGCCTTGGCCATCAAGACAACCTCGGCGCCGATCTCCAGCGCCCGCTGCGCGGCCGTGGTGTCCGTGGAGAAGTACGGCAGGCCCATGCCGGCCCCGAAGATCACCACCCGGCCCTTCTCCAGGTGGCGCACGGCGCGCAGCGGCAGGTACGGCTCGGCGACCTGACCCATGGTGATCGCGGTCTGGACCCGCGTGACGATGCCCTCTTTTTCCAGGAAGTCCTGCAGGGCGAGGCTGTTCATGACGGTGCCGAGCATGCCCATGTAGTCCGACCGGGTGCGCTCCATGCCGCGCTGCTGAAGCTGCGCGCCGCGGAAGAAGTTGCCCCCGCCGATCACCACCGCGACCTGCACGCCGCCGCGGACCACCTCGGCGATCTGGCGGGCGACCTGCGCCACCACGTCGGGGTCCAGGCCGACCTGGCCGCCGCCGAACATTTCACCGCCGAGCTTGAGCAGGACTCTCGAATACTTGGATCGGCTCTCCGGCTGGCCGGAAGCCCCGTTCGTCGGCTCCGTCATCAGACTCCTCGCATGAGAGTGCCATCCCGGGGCGAACTCATCCGGAACGGCATTTCACATCCTGCCTCATCGCAGCACAATGTTGCGCCGGCGGGGTGCATTATCTGCGCAGTTGGCGATTCGCGTGAATTCGCTTTCCTTCCAGTGTCGGAGGTTTGAGGGGTCGGCGGGGCGGGGAATCCGCACCAACGCGGGGGGCGAACCGACGGTCTTGAGAATAAGGACCATGCCTCGCCGTGTGACGGGGCCGACCGCATGCGCGGTCGGCGTTGAGCGGGAAGTGCTCAACCACGTACGCCAATGAGGAGGAACAGATCCATGGCGGACCACAATTCGGGACCTGCCGAAGCCGTTAAGGGCGTCGTCGAGGACGTCAAGGGCAAGGCGAAGGAAGCAGTCGGCGCGGTGACCGGTCGGGATGACCTCACGCGCGAGGGCGAGGCCCAGCAGGACAAGGCCGAAGCCCAGCGCGACGCGGCGAAGAAGGAAGCGCAGGCGGAGGCCGCTCGCGGCGGCGCCGAGGCGGCCGAGGAGCGCCAGAAGGCCAACCAGTAGCTTGTCGCTGCGATGGGTCCGGTCCGTGAAAACGGGCCGGACCCATTGACTTTCCCGGGCCAGAGTATTGATCCTGCGCACACGCACAATAAACTTTGCTTGGTTTTGCTCTGAACGGGGTACTCAGCGCTGCGCTGGCAGACATCTCACCGTGAGGTGCCTACGGGTGGGGGGCGATGACAAACTCACGAATTTGGAGATGTCGTTGGAAGTTTTACTGCTCACCGAGGCAGACGATTTCGAATCGGCCTTGCCTACCCTGAGGTCGTTCACGCAAACGGTGCGGCGTGCCCCCCTCACCGGCCATATCGACGGGCATTACGGGAGCGCCGACGTCGCGATCATCGACGCACGCACGGACCTCGACGCGGCCCGGGATGCCTGCCGTCGCCTGACGGCCGACGCGCCGTCCATCGCGGTGGTGGCCGTGGTGGCGCCGGCGGCCTTCATGGCGGTGGACGTGGACTGGCACTTTGACGACGTGCTGTTGCCCGCCGCCGGAGCCGACGAACTGCAGGCCCGGCTGCGGCTGGCGATCTCGCGCCGGCGCAGCGCGATGGCCGGCAGCCTGAAGTTCGGCGACCTGCTGCTGCACCCGGCCAGCTTCACGGCCTCGATGAACGGCCGGGACCTGGGCTTGACGCTCACCGAGTTCAAGTTGCTGAATTTCCTTGTGCAGCATGCCGGCCGAGCGTTCACGCGCACCCGGCTGATGCACGAGGTATGGGGTTATGACTGCAACGGCCGCGTCCGCACGGTCGACGTTCACGTGCGGCGCCTGCGCGCCAAGCTCGGTCCGGAACACGAAGCGATGATCGACACCGTCCGCGGTGTCGGCTACATGGCGGCCACGCCGCCGCAACCGGAATGGATTCTCAGCGGCTCGACGCTCACGCCGGTCTGGACGTCGACGGCGCGGCCCGCCACCGATCCCATCGCGCAGTAGCGCTGCCGCGCAGCGGCTTTCGCGAACCAATCAGGCAAACAGCGGGAGCGCCCGCTTGCGGGCCAGAGCGTCCATGCCTTCCTGGATGGCGTCCTCGACCTCGTGGTACCTCGCCTCGACGTAGTCGTCGTCCTCGGCGCGCGCGGGATCGTGGTCGAGCTCGACGGCGGGCATGAAGCGGGTCCTGATCTTGGCCGGCAGCGGCAGCTGCGGCAGCGCGGCCGGGGCGATCCCCCACGGCAGCGAGACCGCCAGCGGGAACACCTTGAGCCGAAGCACGCGATCGAGCCCCAGCGCCTTGGACAGCCGGTCACCGCGGATCAGCACCGGCATCGCGTCCGCGCCGCCGACGGTCGCGATCGGCACGATCGGCACGCCGGCGCGAATGGCCATTTTCACGAATCCCTTTCGCCCGGCCAGGTTTGCGCAATCGCGCTCGCTCCACGGGCGCAGCGAGTCCACTTCCCCGCCGGGCCACAGCGCCACGTCACGACCCTCGGCCAGCGCCGTGGCGATCGCGTCCGGCGCGGCGGGCAGCACGCCCATGCAGCGGAAGTACCGCCCGAAGAGCGGGATCGCCATCAACGCGTCGTGCGCCGTGCCGTGCAGCGGGCGGTCCTGGCCGAACCGCCGCCACCATTGCAGCCCGACGGTCCAGGCGTCCCAGACGAACGGGGCGCCCGAGTGGATGCCCACCAACAGAGCCGGCGGCTCGGGGATGTTCTCCCAGCCGTCGATCTCCATCCGGAACCAGTAGTCCACCAGCACATTCCAGAAGAACTTCTGGCGCTGCAGCGTGGTCTCGTCCTGCCCGCTCAGGTCCCACTCGCCGGCGCGCTTGGCCAGCCAGCCGCTGATCCCGCCGTCCTGCTTGCTGCGCCGCTCGTCCATCGTTACCCGCGCCCGCCTGGCGTGGAGCTTGGCCTGCGCACGTACTTCCGCTGGTCTGTGATCGGGGTTACTCATGGGTTTCGGGTACCCGATTCGGCCGCGCGGGATTCCCGTCTACGCAAATCTCCCCGCGCTATCGGGGTAGCGCGGGGAGATGCTTGCAACCGGATCAGGTGTGCGGCGCCGGGGCCGGCGGTTGGCCAGGTGCCGGGCTCGCGTTCGGCGGCACGCCAGGCGAGGAGCCGCCGGGCACGTTCGACGTCCACATCAGGATGTCCTGCAACCCGTCGTTGTAGACGACGCCGTTCGGCGGCGCGCCGGTCACGTCGAAGTACAGGGTGCCGGTCGATTCCTGGCCCTGCGGGATCGGCGCCGGGTTAAGGCTGCCCGGAGCCCCGGCCTTGTCGATCAGCTTGTAGGTCTGACCGTTGGGCCCGCGGGCGCTGAAGTCCTTGACCATCGGGGTGACGAGTCCAGCATCCGACCGAGCGGTGATGTCCGCCTGGTAGAGCGTCCCCTTCGGCGTGTAGCCGGGGATCGTGACGTTGCTGGGCTGCAAATTGCTCACCGTGTAATTGGTGATCATCGGCCCGTCGACGAGTTGCTCGCTGATGCCGAACCCCTGGATGTTGGGCGCCGCGGAAGCGGTTGCAGCTGCCAAAACGCCGGCAGCCGCGATGCCGCCGGCAGCAATAGCACTCTTGACGGCTGTTCTGGTGACCTTCATGGTTTTCCTTTCGTGTCGAACACCCACGCAGGGCGATAACCGCACTGGGTTTCGCATAACCCATTGGTCCCGCCGCTAAACCCGAACGAATCGCGCCGATCCTTTTTCGCGCCCCAGAATTCACACGGGCATCAGTGGTTGCCGTCGTCGGTGATTAATTGCGGCCGTACCGGGTAGCCGCAGCTAGAGCTCACCTGCCTATCCGAGGGGCCACCGCCTCCAATCGCAAAAGTCACCCGAATCACGAAAGGGGAAGTGGCAATGGCCTTTCCGGCTCAGCAACAAACCGTTCCGGGCATCCAGGCGCAAATGAAGCCCATTCCGGATTGCGGCGAAAACAGCTACCGGGGTTCGGGAAAGCTCACGGGCAAAAAGGCGATCGTCACCGGCGGCGACAGCGGCATTGGCCGCGCCGTCGCCATCGCGTTCGCCCGCGAAGGTGCCGACGTGCTCGTCTCCTACCTCAACGAGGACGACGACGCGCGCGACGTCGCCCGCTACGTCGAAGACGCGGGACGCAGGTGTGTGCTGGTCCCCGGCGACCTGTCCGACCCGGCGCACTGCCGCGCGGTGGTCGACCGGGCGGTCAAAGAATTCGGCGGGGTCGACATCCTCGTCAACAACGCCGCCTACCAGATGATGCACAAGGACCTCGAAGAGATCGGCGACGAGGAATGGGACTACACCTTCCGGCTCAACGTCGGCGCCTACTTCTACCTCGCCAAGGCGGCGCTGCCCCACATGCGCCCCGGCTCGTCGATCATCGGGAGTTCCTCGGTCAACTCCGATAACCCCAACCCCACCCTGGCGCCCTACGCGGCGACGAAGGCGGCCATCGCCAACTTTTCGGCCAGCCTGGCACAGCTGTTGGGCGACAAGGGAATCCGTGTCAACAGTGTCGCCCCGGGCCCGATCTGGACGCCGCTGATCCCGTCGACGATGCCCCCGGACAGCGTGGAATCCTTCGGGGAGAACGTGCCGCTCGGGCGCGCCGGGCAGCCGGCCGAGCTGGCCCCCATCTACGTGCTGCTGGCCTCGGACGACGCCAGCTACATCTCTGGAGCGCGGGTGGCGGTGACCGGCGGCCGGCCGATTCTTTAGCGCGCGAACCGCGTTCAGGAGCCCCGGTTTTCGTCGACGATGGTCACCGAGGACGCGACTTGGCCGATGTTCGTGTAGGTCTCGGGCGGGATCCCGCGCAGCGCGCGGACGGTTTCGCCGTCGCAGCCGTTGCGACCGGCGGCGTCGAGCAGATCTTGTTTGTTGGCCGGAAAGTCCACGTCGTTGAGGCACTTTCGGAGTTGGCTGGTAGTGGTAGACGCGACCATGGCACTCGGATGCCCAGCGAATGTCGGCCTAAACGTGATAGCCCGTCATCCGTCGCCCGGCGGTCTCTGCAGGATGGAGATGGCACCCTCGGCCTCAAAGAGCGCCAGATGCACGCGACCGGTGTCGTCGTAGCCCTGCCTTCGCAGCGCCGCATCCAGATCCTCTCTCGTCAGGCGGCATCGGCGCAGGTTGGCTACCTGTACTTGCCCGTCGCGGATCAATATTCGGACGGGCGGATCGACGAGACGCCGAAACCAACCGAAGAATCGCATTCGCGCCACGGCGGCGTGGGCCAGTATCAACGCAATCAGGGCGGCGGTGCCGGTGAGCCACGAGGTATTTGGCGCGGTTGCCGTTCGGCCGATGATCGCGCCCACAGCTACGGCGGTCACCCAGTCGAACGGCGTGAACTCCGCGATCGTGCGGCGCTCGGTGACGCGGAAGGCGGCCGCGGCGGTCACGAATAGCGCGACACCCTTGACGGCGGCCCACGCGGCGGGCTGCCACCCGTCGAAGAATGCGTGCCATAACTGGTTGAGAATCAGAACTCCTAAATGCTTGTGGGCCTGTGATCGTTACCCCGCGACGTGTTCCTGCGCTCAGCGCAGTTGCGTTGCCAGCACGCCCGCGAGGGCGGCGAACAACCAGCCGATATAGTCCGCGCTGCGTTCGATGACGGCCGCAACGGCGGCTCGCGCTCTCAGCGGCCGCCCTGCCGCCGGTTCTCCTCCTTGATCGCCTCGACCAGCTCCGGCTTATTCATCGTCGACCGGCCGCGCACGTCGAGCCGGCGCGCCACGTCAAGCAGGTGCTTCTTGCTGGCGTTGGCGTCCACCCCTTCGGCCGAGCGGCCGGTGTTGCGCGGCCCGCCGCCCTCGGCCAGCTCGTCCGACGGACCCTTCTGGTCCTTGGGCTCCCAGTGATCGCCGACCTTTTCGAAGCTGTGCTTGAGCGCCGAGTAGGCCACCCGGTGGGCGCGCTGTTCGTCGCCGTATTCGTCGGCCGCCGAGTCGTGGGTTTTCGCGAACGTGCGTTGCGCTTTGGCGTTGGAACGCCGCAGCGTGCTCGGCAGTTCGCCCTGCTTCGCCGCGCCGCCCTTCGTCGTCTTAGGCATCGAACCTCCTCCTGTCAGCCCTCGGTCAGCTGCTGCGCCTTGGCGTAGGCGAGCTGCAGGAAGTCGGCGCCCGCCAGGGCGGTGAAGGTGCCCGCGATCATGCGGGTCGGCCTCGGCGCGAAAACCAGCCCGATGACGAAGGCGGTGGCAACCCACATGTCGAGGCAGAAGGGGCAGGTCAACAGCTCGCCGAGGCTGTGGCGCAGCGCGCTGCCGTGCCGGGTGTCCTCCATCACCTCGGCCGGGCCGCCCGACCCCGCGTAGTGCGCGAAGGGCGCGCGCAGCGGGCTGGTCACCGCGTCCTTGGAGATCGTGCGCGACAACTTGTGGGTGCCGACGGTGACGGTGGCGAGATCCTGCAGGCTCCAGCGCTCCGGCAACCTTCGGCCGGTGGCCGCGGCGACGACGCCCGCGAGCGCGACCAGCAGGCCGTAGATGCCCAGGACCACCGAGTAGCCCTCCAGCGGTCGGGGATTGTCTCCGCGGTACGCCTCGGCTTCCCGCCGCGCGCGCTCGGCCACCCGTTCGGTAACTTCCGTTGCATCGCCCATGAGCGTGGGTTACCCCATAGCGGCCGGGAAAATCACCGCCGGGCCGCACCGGCCGACGTGCGCGGCCGAGCGCCCGGGATATGTCAAGATCGCTGACATGGGTGGTCAGGTTGAAAACGCTCCGCTCGGTTACCTGCTGTACCGGGTGGGGGCCGTGCTGCGGCCGGAGGTTTCCGCGGTGCTGGGTCCGCTGGGCTTGACGCTGCCCGAATTCGTTTGCCTGCGCATCCTTTCGATGCACCCGGGCATGTCCAGCGCGGAGCTGGCGCGGCACACCAACGTCACGCCGCAGGCGATGAACACCGTGCTACGCGGGTTGCAGGACGTGGGCGCGGTGGAACGGCCGGCGTCGGTCTCCTCGGGTCGTGCGTTACCGGCCACGCTGACGGTTCGGGGCCGGGCGCTGCTCAAGCGCGCGGAAGCCGCGGTCCGGACCGCCGACGCCCGGATCCTGAGCAAGCTGACCGAAGCGCAGCAGCGCGAGTTCAAGCGCATGCTGGAAAGGCTCGGATCGGACTAGCCGGCGGCCTGGATGCGGGCCCACGGCCGGGCCTCTTCGAGCTCGTAGGCCAGCTCCAGCAGCAGCGATTCCTGCCCGATGTCGGCCGAGAGCATCATGCCCACCGGCATGCCGTCGGCCGACTGCGCCAGCGGCAGCGAGATCGCGGGCTCGCCGGTGACGTTTTGCAGCGGGGTGAACGAGACCCAGTCGATCAGCCGGTCGATGACCTGGTGGTAGTCGGTGGGTGCCAGGTGCCCGATGCGGGGCGTCTCGTCGGCCAGGGTGGGGGTGAGCACCGCGTCGTGGGTGCCGAAGAACCGCGCGGTGCGCCGCCGGGCCCGGCGCAGCCGCAGGATCGCCAGCGGGAGCCGGTGGAGATTGCGGGTGCAGTGCCGCTCCAGGCCCAGGGTCAGGCTGTCGAGCCGCGTGCGGTCGAACGTCTTGCCGAACATCCGTGGGCCGCCGCGGACCTGCGCCAGCGCCAGGAAACCCCAATACAGCACGAAGTCGTCGACGAAGCTCGCGGCCACCGGCGGCTCTTCGATGTGTTCGACACGGTGGCCCAGCTCCTCGAGGAGCGCCGCCGACTTGAGCGTCAGCTCGCGCACCTGCGGACTGCTCTCCCGTTGCACCGACCGGGTCAGCACGGCAATCCGCAGCCGCTGCCGGCCGGGCCCGGTCACGTCGCCGACCGGCGCCAGCTTGTGGTTGCGCCAGGCGCGCTCGGCCTCGCGGTAGAACGCCGCCGTGTCGCGCACCGACCGCGTCACCACGCCGTTGGCGACGACGCCCACGGGCATCCGGCGCAGGTGCGGGTCCAGCGGCAACCGGCCGCGCGACGGCTTCAGCCCGACCAGCCCGTTGCAGGCCGCCGGGATGCGGATCGACCCGCCACCGTCGTTGGCGTGCGCGATCGGCACCACGCCCGCGGCGACGAACGCGCCGGATCCCGACGACGACGCGCCCGCGCTGTAGTCGGTGTCCCACGGGTTGCGGACCGGGCCCAGCCGCGGGTGTTCGGCGGACGCGCTGAAGCCGAACTCCGACAACTGCGTCTTGCCCACGGGTGCCAGCCCGGTGGCGAGGAACACCCGGGTGAACTCGCCGTCAGAGGTGGCGTTCCACGGCCGCCACGCGTCGGTGCCGTGCATCGTCGGCTGACCCGCGATGTCGATGTTGTCCTTGACGAACGTCGGGACGCCACTGAAGAATCCGTCCGGCGGGGCCGCCGACGCGGCGGCGCGCGCCTGGTCGAACGCCGCGTACGCCAGGCCGTTGAGGGCCGGGTCGACGGCCTCGGTGCGGGCGATGGCGGCCTCGGTGACCTCGGCTCTGCCGACCGAGCCGGCCCTTAAGGCGTCGGCCAGGCCGACCGCATCGAGGTCACCGAGGGCATCGTCGCCGAAAGCGTGCACGCGTCGCATGACACGACGCTAGCCGCTCGCGCTTTGGCGCTAGGCCTGGCCCACCTCGAAGCGAACGAACCGCGTCACCGTGACGCCGGCCTCGTCGAGCAGGGCCTTGACCGTCTTCTTGTTGTCGGACACCGACGGCTGCTCGAGCAGCACCGCGTCCTTGAAGAAGCCGTTGAGCCGGCCCTCGACGATCTTGGGCAGCGCCTGCTCCGGCTTGCCCTCGGCCTTGGCGGTCTCCTCGGCGATGCGCCGCTCGCTGGCCACGACGTCCTCGGGAACGTCGTCGCGGGACAGGTAGCGCGCCTTGAGCGCGGCGATCTGCAGCGCGACGGCATGCGCGGCCTCCTGGCCGTCGGCGCCGCTGTACTCGACCAGCACGCCGACCGCGGGCGGCAGGTCCGCCGCGCGCTTGTGCAGGTAGGCCTCGACGGTGCCGTCGAAGAACGCGACCCGGCGCAGCTCGAGCTTCTCGCCGATCTTGGCCGACAGGTCGGCGATGGCCTGCTCGACCGTCGTCGCGCCGGCGCTGGCCGCCTTCAGGGCGTCGACGTCGGTGGCCCGGGCGGACGCCGCGGCGGCCACCACGTCGTTGGCCAACTTCTGGAACTCGGCGTTCTTGGCGACGAAGTCGGTCTCGGAGTTGAGCTCGATGAGCGCGCCGCCCTTGGCCGCGACCAGGCCTTCGGCCGTCGCCCGCTCGGCGCGCTTGCCGACGTCCTTGGCGCCCTTGATCCGCAGCGCCTCGACGGCCTTGTCGAAGTCGCCGTCAGTCTCGGCCAGCGCGTTCTTGCAGTCCAACATGCCGGCGCCGGTCAGCTCCCGAAGCCGCTTGACGTCGGCAGCGGTGAAATTCGCCATTTCAGCCTTCCGTGGGTGTCGATTCGGTTGCGCCCGCGTCGGTGGGGGCGCCGGTGGTGGCCGTCGTCGTCGCGGAGGCCAGCAGCTCCTGCTCCCATTCGGCGAGCGGCTCGGCGGACTCCGCCTCGGGCTTGCCGTCGCCGCGGCCCAGGCCGGCGCGGGCCTGCAGGCCCTCGGCGACCGCGGAGGCGATCACCTTGGTCAGCAGCGCGGCCGAGCGGATCGCGTCGTCGTTGCCCGGGATCGGGTAGTCGACCTCGTCGGGGTCGCAGTTGGTGTCCAGGATCGCGATGACGGGGATGCCCAGCTTGCGGGCCTCGCCGACGGCGATGTGCTCCTTGTTGGTGTCGACGACCCAGATCGCCGACGGCACCTTGTTCATGTCGCGGATGCCGCCGAGGCTGCGCTCCAGCTTGTTCTTCTCCCGGGTCAGGCCCAGGATCTCCTTCTTGGTGCGGCCCTCGAAGCCGCCGGTCTGCTCCATCGCCTCGAGCTCCTTGAGGCGCTGCAGCCGCTTGTGCACCGTGGAGAAGTTGGTGAGCATGCCGCCCAGCCAGCGCTGGTTCACGTAGGGCATGCCGACGCGGGTGGCCTCGGCCGCGACCGATTCCTGCGCCTGCTTCTTGGTGCCGACGAACAGCACCGACCCACCGTGGGCGACGGTCTCCTTGACGAACTCGTACGCCTTGTCGATGAAGGTCAGCGTCTGCTGCAGGTCGATGATGTAGATGCCGTTGCGGTCGGTGAAGATGAACCGCTTCATCTTGGGGTTCCAGCGACGGGTCTGATGCCCGAAGTGGGTGCCGCTGTCGAGCAGCTGCTTCATGGTTACGACAGCCATTGCCGCCATTCCTTTGTTGTCGGTTGTCGCCCGGCATCGGGTGAGGCCGGGCCCTGGCGCCTGCGGAATGCCGCACCCGCCTCGGAAAAGCCCGAGCCGGGACCGCACGGCAATCGGTTGGTTGCAGGCGCGCGAAGTCAGCCCGCTAACGAGCTGCGACCAGGAGTTTACACCGTCTCAGCAGGTGCTTTTTCCACAGCGGTGACTGGCGGGGTCACGCGGGCCGCTCTGTACTCGCCTGGTGCGGCGGGCGATGCTCCTGATCCTGATACTGCTGTGCGCGGCGCCGGCGCGGGCCGACGACGTGCGGCTGGACTGGCCGCTGCGCCCGGCGCCGGCCGTTGCCCGCGGGTTCGACGCGCCCTCGCCCGACTGGAATCCCGGGCATCGGGGCGTTGACCTGCCCGGCTCCCCCGGTCAGCCGGTGTATGCCGCCGGCGCGGCGACCGTGGTGTTCGCCGGGGAGCTGGCCGGGCGGCCGGTGGTGTCGCTGGCCCATCCGGGCGGCCTGCGCACCAGCTACGAGCCGGTCCGGGCGATGGTGCGGCTGGGTCAGGCGGTGACGGCGGAGTCCGTGATCGGTTCGCTGGTGGCCGGGCATGCCGGCTGCCGGGCCGCGGCGTGCCTGCACTGGGGCGCGATGTGGGGCCCGGCCTCGCGCGCGGAGTATGTGGACCCGCTGGGGCTGTTGAAGTCCACGCCGATCCGGCTCAAGCCGCTGAACGGCTGAGCTTTCCCGCGCGAGCAGACGC
>NZ_JCALCS010000020.1:0-1658 GCF_059812465.1 Mycobacterium sp. NGS54
CATGGGCGCGTCAAATTCGGCGGCGCTGGCCGGCCATGTCGCCGGCGCGGCCGATCCGGCGAAGTTTGTCAGCAGCGCCGCTCCGGCGGGCATGGGCAAGGGGCTCGGCGGGATCGGCGGCCTGGGTGGCGCCGAGGCCGGCCTGGGCAAGGCCCGGCTAGTCGGGGCGATGTCGGTGCCCCCGAACTGGCAGGGGTCGGCCCCCTCGCGGATGGTCAGCGCCGCGATGTCGGGCCTGGGCAGCGAGATGCCCGGTGCGGCCGCCGCGGCGGCGGGTGCGCCGATGGGCGGCGGCATGCCGATGATGCCGATGCCGATGGGCGGCGGCATGGGTGCCGGCGCGGGCATGCCCGGCGGGATGATGGGCCGCGGCGGGGCCAGCCCGACGCACGTCATCCAGCAGCGGCCCAGCGTGGTACCGCGTACCGGCGTCGGATAGGCCGTCGGAATACGCGTCTAGCTGGTCCTAATCAGCCACCAAGGGCGCGGGCGACACCTGGGGGAAATGGGTGTTGCTCGCGCCTTCGGCATGTTTACTCGCCGGTGAACCGATTTTTGTCGTCGCGGCACGCTTAAAAACCCGCCCGAATGCGTTCCGAACGCGATTTTGGGATCCGCCGTTAGGGCGTCAATCCCCTGTCGGATGCCATACCCGCGGTCGATTCCAACCCCGAAACCGCGCGGCCGGCGTCCGGGCGTGCGAGCCGGTGCCCCCGGCACCGCGGCCCGCCGCGAAAAGATGTTGTGTGGCAACGACTTCCGGGGCGACGGGCGGGGCGCGCTGCCGCCGGCCGCGCCGGCCGGGATCCGGCCACCGGTTCGCCGATCTTCGCGCACCTGTTCTAAAAGGAGCGAAATCCAACAAACACGGGCATTGTGCGTCGGATTGACTTACGATGCGAAGTACTCGGTGATGGTTTGTTCACCACCGGGTGAGGAATGTACGGAGACGGCTGTGGAAGGGGGCAGCATGCTATTGCCTCTTGGTTCACCGCTGCCGGACGATGCGGTAGCGGCGAAGCGTGGTGAGTCCGGCATGCTCGGCGGCCTATCGGTTCCCCTGAAGTGGGGTGTAGCCGTACCGCCGGATGACTATGACCATTGGGCACCGGAGCCGGAAGAGGGCGCCGATGCCGGCAACACGGGGACCGACGGGCAAAACCCCGAGGCCACCGCAGAGGGCATGGACGAGTGGAACGAATGGGCCGAATGGAGCGAGTGGCAGGGCGAGGCGGAACCTCGCTTCGACTTGCCGCGGACTACCGGCGTGATACCGACTTCTCCAGCAGCCGGCTGAGAGACAGGGAGTATCGGGCCATCGGCTTTCATGCCGCGTAACAGCCAGTTACGACGGCCGACCTGTATCACAAGGCAAGAAATTCATCCAGAAGGAGAAAAGGCAACATGGCAACACGCTTTATGACTGACCCGCATGAGATGCGGGCGATGGCGGGCCGGTTTGAGGTCCACGCGCAGACCGTTGAGGATGAGGCCCGCAAGATGTGGGCGTCGTCGATGAACATCGCCGGTGCGGGCTGGAGTGGCCAGGCGCAGGCGACGTCCTACGACACGATGGGTCAGATGAATCAGGCTTTCCGCAACATCGTGAACATGCTGCACGGTGTGCGTGACGGGCTGATCCGCGACGCGAACAACTA
>NZ_JCALCS010000021.1:0-1260 GCF_059812465.1 Mycobacterium sp. NGS54
GGTCTGAGAGTAGTTCGTCGAGGGCTTCGGTGGGTTTCTTCCATCCCAGTGTCTTGCGGGGTCGGGTGTTGAGTTGCATGGCGACGTAGTCGAGGTAGTCGGCTGGGAAGACCGATAGGTCTGTGCCTTTAGCAAAGTATTGGCGCAGCAGCCCGTTGGTGTTTTCGTTGGTGCCGCGCTGCCAGGGTGAGTGCGGATCACAGAAGTAGATGTCCAGCTCGGTGGCCGCGGCGATGGCGGCGTGGTTGGCCATCTCGACGCCCTGATCCCAAGTGAGGGTCTTGCGCAGAATCGCCGGCAGCTCAGCCATTTTCGCCACGATCGCCTCCTGCACCGCCAATGCCCCATGATCGTTGGGTAGGTGCAGCAGCAGCACGAACCGGGTAGCCCGTTCGACCAGGGTGCCGATCGCCGACTTACCTTCGGCACCCACAATCAGGTCGCCCTCCCAATGTCCGGGCACGGCGCGGTCCTCGACCTCTGGTGGGCGTTCGCTGATGTTGACCATGTCGCGGATGCGGGGCCGGCGTGCATCGGCACGTCGTTGCGGTTTGCGCAAAGCCCGCCCGGTGCGCAGGCATTGATGCAGTTCACGGCGTAGATTGCCTCTACCCTGCACGTAGATCGACTGGTAGATGGTCTCGTGGGACACCCGCATCTCCGCATCGTCGGGGAAATCCATACACAACCGCGTGGCGATTTGCTCGGGACTGTGCTTGTCCAGTAACCGAGCCTGCACCTCATCATGCAACTTCTCATTGACGGCCAACTTGCCCGGTTGCGGCCGGCGCGCTCGCTCCTGGGCGCGTGCCTGCGCCCCCGCGGCGTTATAGCGCGGCTTGGCGTCGCGGCCGCCTTTCCTTGGCGCGCCGAACCGGTAGCGTTCCCTATATCGCCCATAGCAGAACGCATTTCGCCCAATCTCGCGCATGATCGTCGACGGCGCCCGATCCAGCTCATCGGCGATCTTGCGGATAGACTTGCCCATCTTGACGCCCACATCGATGATCACACGCTCGCCCAGGGTCAACCGCGGCCGCTTACGCGGTCCGTCGTCAGGAAATTTCGGTCTCACCCCGCCAGCATCAGCAAACCAGTGGCGCCCGCTGTGGACCGACACGCCGACGGCCGCGCCGGCATCAGCGGGCGACATCCCGTCGCGGATGTGATCCCAGAACTGACGGACAACCCAGGGATAGGCCTTCAGATACACAACAACCTCCAGTTAGGCGGCTGTTGCAATCACCCCTAGAACCCAAG
>NZ_JCALCS010000022.1:0-916 GCF_059812465.1 Mycobacterium sp. NGS54
CGCCTCCAGCGACGCCGCCTGGGCGCGAATCAACGCGCCGTGCGCGTCGACGTCTCCGAACTGGTAATTAATCGTCATCGCTCAATCTCCTAACGCCCTAAATGCCGCTAACTGCTCAGAATCTGCTGCGAAGCCTGCTCTTGCTGCTCGTAGTTATTGGCGTCGCGGATCAGCCCGTCACGCACGCCCTGCAGCATGTTCACAATGTTGTGGAACGCCTGGTTCATCTGTCCCATCGTGTTGTAGGACGTCGCCTCGGCGGCCCCACTCCAGCTGGCGCCGGAAATGTTCTGCGACGAGGCCCACATCCGACGTGCCTCATCCGAAACCGTCTGCGCATGCACGTCGAAACGCCCTGCCATCGCCCGCATTGCGTGCGGGTCGGTCATAAATCGTGTAGCCACCACACTGCTCCTTTCATCAACAAAATGTTTCGATTAAGCGCCGCCACGGCGCCCAACGTCCAAACCCCGCCGTATCACCCCCGCCCTATCCGACTCCGACGCGCGGCACCACGCTGGGTCGCGCCTGGACCACGTGGGGGCTGGCCCCGCCGCGGCCCATCATCCCGCCGGGCATGCCGGCGCCGGCGCCCATGCCGCCCATCGGCATCGGCATGAAGGGCATGCCGCCGCCCGTCGGCGACCCGGCGGCGGCCGCCGCGGCGGGCATCTCCCCGCCCAGCCCCGACATCGCCGCGCTGGCCATCCGCGCCGGCGTCGACCCCTGCCACGTCGGCGGCACCGACATGGCCCCGACCAACCGCGACTTACCCAGTTGCGCGGCCGCGCCGCCCAGGCCCGCACCACCGCCGCCCAGGCCCTTCATGGCGGGAGCGGCCGCGCTGACGAATTTCGCCGGATCGACCGCGCCGGCGGCATCGCCGGCCAGCGCCGCCGCGTGCGACCCGCTCATT
>NZ_JCALCS010000023.1:0-703 GCF_059812465.1 Mycobacterium sp. NGS54
CAGATGGGTCAGGAAATGATGCTGTATCAGCCGCGGGTGCGGGTGCCCTTCGCGCAGCGCATCCAACGCGGCCAACAGATCCTCGCGCGCGTCAACACCCTCCGGCGCGGCCGTGATCACCGCCCGATACGGGTGATGGGCACGGGTGGTGGCCAGACTGTAGGCCACGTCGGCGAGATCCAGCTCCGGGTGACCGAGCAGGTGCTGGTGCAGCCGGTCGGCCTGCGCGCGCACCGCCGCCGGCGTGCGCGCCGACACCGGCCACACCCGCAACCCGAACTCCACACCCTCAGCGGGTTCTTCGGCCTGCTCAACCGGCGCGACGGGGGCCTGTTGCAGGATCACGTGGGCGTTGGTGCCGCTGATCCCGAACGACGACACCGCCGCCGTGCGGGGATGATCGGTGACCGGCCACGGCACCGGTTCGGTGAGCAGCCGCACCGTACCCGCCGACCAATCCACATGCGGGCTGGGCCGATCCACGTTCAACGTCGGCGGCAAACTGTCGTGATTGAGCGCCTCGATCATCTTGATCAACCCCGCCACCCCCGCCGCCGCCTGGGTATGACCGATGTTCGACTTGATCGACCCCACCCACAACGGACGCTCCGCGCTGCGCGCCGCCCCATAAGTCGCGATCAACGCACCCGCCTCGATCGGATCCCCCAACGTCGTGCCGGTACCGTGCGCCTCGACCACATCC
>NZ_JCALCS010000024.1:0-657 GCF_059812465.1 Mycobacterium sp. NGS54
TCCCGACTTGTCTCAAATTAGTGCGCATTGTCGGTGCGGATTTTGACCGGGGCGGTGCGGAGGTCGTGGGGTAGCGGGTCGGCGGCGGTGATGGTTTGGTTGCCTGCCTGAATTTTGACGGTCCGGTAGCGGCGGGCGGTGCGTACGAATTTCTTGATGCTCCAGCCGGTTTGGGCCTCGATGTAGTGGCTGATGGCCATCGCGGCGACCACGATGCTCAGGTGGGCTTCGATGGAATCGCGCTGGTGGTGATAGATCGGGCGTGCTTGCAGGTCGTGTTTGACATCCGGAAGGACTTCTCGATGTGCCACAACTGGTGGTAGGCGTCGATGACGAACGTCGAGGACGCGCTGGTGAGGTTGGTGGTGTAGCCCTTTCCAGCCTGCCAGCGCTCGAGTCTTGGCTTTTAACGTGTGGTTGACCGACTTCGCGGCGCCGGTGAGCTGGATGTAGCGGTTGCGTTTGACCGGAACGTGGCCCTCGACGGCGCGTTCGGCATTGCGGATCTGCTCGTCGATACCGCGCAGCGTGCGGCGGGCACGGTCGTGGCGGAATTGGTAGTAGATGACCCGCTCGGGGATGCCGCGGATCTTCTCGGCGCTGGTGGCCGGCCAGGGCTGGGTCAGCACCAGCCCGTCGGGGATCGCCTCATCGGGG
>NZ_JCALCS010000025.1:0-556 GCF_059812465.1 Mycobacterium sp. NGS54
CGGAACAGCCGACGAATTGGAGGCGTGGCTTTTCGAGAACGCGGAAGAAACCAGAGACCGAATCGCAGGCGTTCGACTCGCTCCCCGGTACGCAGCGGACGGCACGCGAGTTCTTCGTCGCCGCCCAGCCACGGCGGCGACGCGTGTAGGATCCCCGCCACAGATATCGCAGGAGGCATCAGCGGATGAAAGACGTCAAGGCCGTGGCGCAGAAGGAAGCCGAGGTGTGGAAGGGCTCGCCGTACTACGCGGACGCCGAACAGTGGATCCACATCTTCTGGGGCGAGAACAGCCCTTTCCTGACGCTGTTCCAACGCCTGGACCTGGAGACGCTCGTCGAACTCGCTTGCGGTCACGGTCGTCACGGAGAGATGATCGGCCGGAATTACGACAACCTCGTCCGCTCGCTGGTCTGCATGGACGTGCTTCCCGACAACATCGAATTCTCACGCGAGCGCCTCCGCCCCTTTTCCAAGATCCGGGTTGAATTGAATGACGGCGTGGCCTTCACCGGCATCGCGGATGCCAGCGTGACCGGCGTGTTCTGCTATGACGC
>NZ_JCALCS010000026.1:0-420 GCF_059812465.1 Mycobacterium sp. NGS54
GCCGCCGACAGCTCCACACCCAACGAACCCAGGTTCGGGATCGTCAGCGCCGGCAGACCCGGCAACGACGCTAAGAAGTTGGCCGCCAACGTTTCACCGGTCTGAAGAGCCCCGCTGATACCCGCCCCGAAGTTGGCGGCCAAGTTGTTCAGCCCCGCGGCGAAGTTGCCCGCCAGGTTCTCACCGGTCTGGATCAACCCGTTGAGGTTCGCACCCAGGTTCAAGCTGCCATTCAGCGCCGCGTTCAACGACGCACTCAGGTTGGCGCCCAACCCATTCAACGCCGCCGATAGCTCGACACCCAACGCACCCAGGTTCGGGATCGTCAGCGCCGGCAGACCCGGCAACGAGGCCAGGAAGTTCGCCGCCAGGTTCGCACCGGTCTGCAGCGCCCCGTTCAGCCCGGCCGCGAAGTTGCCG
>NZ_JCALCS010000027.1:0-403 GCF_059812465.1 Mycobacterium sp. NGS54
TGCGTCGTTGAACGCGGCGCTGAACGGCAGCTTGAACCTGGGTGCGAACCTGAGCGGGTTGATCCAGACCGGTGAGACCCTGGCGGCCAACTTCGGGGCCGGGCTCAACAACCTGGCGGCCAGCCTCAGCACCAACCTCACCGCCGGCCTGAATGCGTTGTTGTCGGGCAGCCTGACCTTGCCGGGCCTGCCGCCGTTCACCTTCCCGGGCCTGCCGGCGATCACGCTGTCCCTGGGTGCGCTCGGTGGCGAGCTCAACGCATTGCTGAGTGCGTTGTTGTCGGGCAGCATCACATTGCCGGGCCTCCCGCCGTTTACGTTCCCTGGCCTGCCCTCGCTGACGCTGTCCCTGGGTGCGCTTAGCGCCGAGATCAACGGGGCGCTGCAGACCGGTGCGAACCTG
>NZ_JCALCS010000028.1:0-397 GCF_059812465.1 Mycobacterium sp. NGS54
GAAGCCATCTTCGACGCCGCGCTCGTATCCGAAGGTCATCGCCGAGACCAGGTGGACCTCGCCGATGCCTTCCTCGCGGAAGAGTTCGCGCCAACGCAGCAGCGTGGCCGACAGATCGGGGATGATGTTCGGCCGGTAGACGATCAGCATCGGCTTGCCGTCGACGCAGATATAGCGAGGATCGCGGAAATAGGGCAGCACGCTCCTGGCGAACTCCAGGTCGAGCTCCGGGCTGTGCTTCTGCTCCATCAGCACCTCGTGCTCGCTGCCGTCCCAGCGCCGGCTCCAGCTCTCGTTGGCCCAGCACAGACAAAACGGGAAGTCGGGCGACCCGCTTTCCAGCATTTCGTCGAGAGGGCGCTCCAGCAGGCGCTTCCCGGCGAACCAGTAGTAGTAG
>NZ_JCALCS010000029.1:0-270 GCF_059812465.1 Mycobacterium sp. NGS54
CGCGGCAAGACGGTGTTCGTGCTGCCGGGTCAGGGTGGGCAGTACCCGGGCATGGGCCGCGAGTTGTATGAACGCCATCCGGTGTTCGCGGCGATGGTTGATGACTGCGATGAGGCGTTGCGCCCGTTCACCGGCTGGTCGGTGCGTGAGGTGTTGTTGCAGGAGTCGGGGGCGCCGTCGCTGGATCGGGTGGATGTGGTGCAGCCGGTGCTGTTCACGATGATGGTCTCGCTGGCCGAGGTGCTCGGTTCTTACGGCATCACCCCGGAT